>PLWQ01000031.1 GCA_003165595.1 Fibrobacterota bacterium
GGGGGCCTTTATCTATAATATCAGCTCAGCCAAGCCTGACCTATTACTATTACGTAGAAGCGGTAGATGACAATGCTTCTTACATGTCCACTTTGGCCGCCATTGCGAATGTGTCCGCGCAATTGGCACAACCCTTATCCCCAACACTTACTCCTGGAACAAACGCAATTACCGTCTCATGGGTTTACATCAGCAGCGAAGACGGGATGAAAATCTACAGGTCAACCAATTTTGGTCAGTATTACTTAGTAAACGCCGTCACGAGTCCCTATACCTCATCATGGGTCGACTATGGCGTGGTTCCCGGTAATTCGTACTCATACGAAATCACCGGCTACAACGGGTGTGGGGAAAGTCAGGCGAGTATGCCGTCAATCGCCTTGACTATCCCGGCATTGCCGGATCTGGTTGTCGACTCCCTTTCGGTGATTGCGCGGAAGGACAGTCTGATCGGGAGATTCATCGTTGCGAATCGCGGCAGTAACACGGCAATTCTGCCTTTTAGAGTTGGCGTCACCTGCAACAGCGTTATGGTCGCGGACTGGCAAACAACCGGAAACCTTCTCAACGGCTGGTACCTCACATTTAACTTCCGATACAAGACAGCGTCTATGAAGAACGCACTCTTGGTTTGTGCAGACTATACCCAAGTAATCAATGAGACCAGTGAACTGAATAATTGTCTCACCGATACCATTTACGCCCTGCCGGTCATAAATGGGATTCACGCGTCAAGCCTCTTGCAAAGACCCGAAATAACATACAAAGAAAACGAAAAGACTTTGAAGATTGTCTGTAAGGGCGATTTCTCGGCAGACCTGTTCGACTCGAAAGGTCGGGCGATCCTCTCAAAGCCCGGTGCAAACGAACAAACCATTGTCTTGCGCCAGGTTTCCGTCGGTACTTACTTACTGAGGGTAAACTCAAACTTGTGCGGGGTGTCATCGAAACTACTGGTAGTAAGGTGAAAATCGATCCGATCTGCAAATGCAACTGGTCCTTTGGGATAACGGCCACGAGGGAGAAAAGGGTGCAAAGGCGGTTAAGGCTTTCAGAGGGATATGCGGGACATTGAGGCAATGACTTTCCCAAAACAGATTCGGTGAATTGCAATGCACAGCATCGTTGATAATTGCTTCTGTAAAGAGGAAAACGACAATATTTGTAATATTTGTCTGAAGAATGTGCCCGCTTTGGAAAAGGACCACGTACCGCCAAAGTGCACCGGTAATTCACGGAACTACTGTTTTCAAAATTTCTTTCCACTGACGCCGGAAGAGTCCTTCAAGATTGTCACAGAGGGTATAGGATTCAAGACAATTTGTCCATGGTGCAATAGGCAACTTTCGAGGTATGACAGGACCCTATCAAAGGTGTACAAGACAATTCAACAATCGCGACGAGATGAGAGATATGTTCAGTTGAACATTCAGCCTTACGATTTTGTCCGAGGCGTATTCGGACATTTTCTATCTGCCAAGGACACTCACACAACCTCAAGAATGGATGAATGGTTGCGAGACGCTGTGATTGGCCAAGATCATGAAATAAATCCCGAACTCAACATGTATGTGACGCATTATCCGCATGCTCAAGTGAGAGTAATCAGGGATTTGGCCTTTGCTGTCCCCACCAAAGAAGGGCTTTTCTTCACCTATAACTGCATCAAAATATGGCCTCTAGCCATTTTGTTGAGCGATTATCCATTCCTCAAGCAGGAAGAATGCAATTGGAAGAGGTACTTCTCGCTAAAAAGGGGATTCAACGCAACAGTTACTTTCGACAAAAGTGTTGTTAACAGCGTAGATTGGCCTGAGGGGGACACAGCAATACCGAGACTTCTTGGGGGCTACGCGTGTAAGTCAATTATCGGCTGGCCTTCGGTTATTTAATTAGTGTGATGTTAACCCAGGTCCAGCAATTATTCGGGAGCCAATGTGCCTCACGCAGAGTAGTGCCGCAATTGAGCCGTAATAGTGCAACCGGCGTAGTTCAGACGATCAACATGAAAGAAACAATGACAACTAACCTATGACCCCAAACTCCCTCACCCCCCTCCAACTCTCCGCCGTCTCTCACTCCTCCGGCCCTCTGCTCCTCATTGCCGGTCCGGGTGCGGGCAAGACCCGCGTGATAATCGAAAAATGCGTTCAACGATTCGCGGCTGCAGACATCTCAGATGTCCGGGCCGATCACCCTGGAAAAGAGATTCTATTCCATGCACCTCACTAACGGCACCATCCCTTTTCTCACCGCCGCTTCTGACGACAGCCTTGTCGCCATTGACATCGGCTTCGCCTCCGGGAGCAACAGTTCTTGCGGCATTTCAAAACGTCAGGAAGGTGGTTTCGAAAGCTGGAACTCGGCCTACGGCGACATGGTCTTGTTCCTCGCCAAATGGCCGCTTCCCGAACTGCATTTGATCCTTGAGGCGCCCTTGTTCTTCGTCTTCGATGAAAATGGCAACCCGGCAGGCAGATTACCTTTCGAGGATCCATCTCATTATTGGTATCTACGAGCTGGGATAACCGTGGCTTTCGCTGCCGTCAATCTGCTGCATGAACTCCTGCGTGCAGGCGCGGATTACCGTTTGATCCTTTATGAGGGATACATGCCGAATTTCGGCGGTCGGCGGCGAGCCCACGCGCTCGATGCCACCGGCCTCCTTGCTTCGGCCGGGGATAAAGGCAATATCGTTCAGCATGAACGCTCGCAATTTAAAGGTACGGTCAGATGCATTCAATATTACCTAGGCCTGCCGGAGCCGATCGGCCTTGCACCGGTTGTGCAGCCCTTATGACGGAGATTTGACAAACGCGAGTATTTATTGACATAGTATGGAATTGAGGCAACAATGCCAATGACCCAAAATTCCCTCACCCCCCTCCAGCTCTCCGCCGTCTCTCACTCCTCCGGCCCTCTGCTCCTCATTGCCGGTCCCGGAGCAGGCAAGACCCGCGTGATAATCGAAAAATGCGTTCATCTTATTAACGAATGTCACATTGCCCCGGAAAACCTTCTTGTCACCACGTTCACGAACAAAGCCACTCTCGAATTGTACGACCGTTTGTACAATTCGCTCGGCCCCATGGCGCAGAAGATCACGGTTTCGACCATACATTCGTTTTGCAAGTCGCTGCTTTCTTCTTTTCCCGGCCACAATCCGCTGGGCGCTCATTTCGAGGTGCTCGATGGGGAAGAGCAGTTCCTTTTTGTGTACGACAACTTGAAAGCGCTCGGGCTTTCAAGTTTTCCCAAGAAGCGTCTTGCGGAGTTTATTCACGACGTGATTTCATTCTTCAATCTTTGCACGGAGGAGTGTGTTGACCCGGGGAAGCTTGCCGTAGTTGCGAACCTGAACCCAAAAGAGCTTCTTGGCCTCAAGGTTTGTTCGGACGAGGCGGTCGACGAATATTGCTCGGTGGCGGAAGCCTATGGCGAGTACAGGGACCTGTTGAAAAGCGAGCGGCTCGTGGACTTTGCCTTGCTTCAGGAGACCGCATACGCGATGGTGCGCGACAATGCGGAGGTGCGCGACGAGCTACGGCGGAGGTACAAGTACGTTCTTATTGACGAATACCAAGACACCAACCGTTTGCAGGTTTTGTTGTTTAAGGAGATCACGGCGCCAGAGCACAATATTTGCGCTGTGGGTGACGACGACCAGTCGATCTACGGGTTCCGCGGAGCTAGCGTGCATAGCTTCCGGAACTTCACGGAAGATTTCCCGAATGCCAAGGAAATCCCGCTTGCGGCGAATTTCCGCTCAACCCCCGTGATTGTCGATGCAACATCCAGTCTCATCGAGCACAATGCGCCCGACCGCAAACCCAAGAAACTCGAATCCGCCCGCAATGATTATTCGGCAACGCCGGTCAATTGTCACGAGCCCACTGCGCCCAAAGAGGCCCAAACCGTTATCGACGCATTGTACTCGTGGAAGAACAAGGGCATCATTTCGTCTTGGAACGACGTTGCGATTCTATTGCGAAGCGTGAGGAGTCATGCAGGCCCGTACATTGAGGAATTGCAAAAGAGCGAGATACCTTATGTTGCATTCGGGCAATGCACATTCTTCGAGCGCCAGGACATGGGCGAGCTGCGAGACGTTCTCCGGTTCTGCGGAAACAAGAGCAAATGCCCGGTTTCCGGCATCCGGCAGCCGCTATTCGACTTTGCAAACGAAACACTGGAGGTGATTGCCGGGCTCAAGGACAATCCGGCTGTTTGGAACAATGCGGATGCAATCGACGGCCTTACCATACCGGACAAAGACTTGCCGGTTCTCAAACGCCTGGCTCGTATCAGAAAAGGTGCGCTTGACGGAGAGTACAAGCATCATATGCTTGGCCTGTTTTACGACGTTCTGGATTGCAGCGGCTATCTCAAAAGGATTCTCACGCAATGCTCCAAACCCGGCGGCGATTCCGCCGAATCCGCGCTGTTCAACCTCGCAGTGTTTTCCGGTCTCATCAGCCGGTTCCAGAAGAGAGTTCGCAGCTCCAATCTCTACAAGCTCAACGAGTACCTCTATTTTATCAAGGAGAGCATTGCCGAAGCCGGGGTTGCCCGGCCCGGCGCGGAAGCGGTGCGCATCATGACCGTGCACCAGGCCAAAGGCCTGGAATTTCCGGTTGTGGTAATCGGCGCGGCCATGGAGCAGCGGTTCCCTGTGGGTTTTAGAAGGCCCAAATACCCGGTGCCCGCGAGCCTGCGGATTTCCGGAAACGTCGAAGACGAACCAACGCATCGCCGCGACGAGCGCAGGCTTTTCTATGTAGCCATGACCCGAGCCCGGGATTTGCTGGTTATCGGCTCAGCGGACAAGGTCAATGTGCGGGGAGGCGGGCCGTCAAAATTCATACAGGAAATCAAGCAGGGCGCCATTGTAAAGTCGATTGGCGACATAAAGGAAAAACCGCCGCGGAACCGGCAGAAAGCCAAGGCGCCGGACCGCAAGCGGCTTTCGTATTCCGGCCTTCACACGTACGTCTTGTGTCCGCTTCAGTACAAGCTGATTTACGAATGCGGCTTTAGCGTGCCGCAGGTGTATTGGGCATACTTTGGCGGGGCAGTGCACAACGTGCTCGAACATATCCACAAGCTGGCGTTGCACGGCAGCATTCTTACGCCCGGCGACCTGCCCGAACTCTGGAAGACCATGTGGAAGCCGCCCCAATCCTGGGATAACGATCGCAAGGAAACCATGGGTAACACGGGTCTTTGGTATCTCGATCGCTACATCAAGAATTATGGACATCGCCTCAGCACCGTGTACTGGGTGGAAGAGCAAATCGAAATTCCTGTTCCGGAAACCGACGTGCTTCTCACGGGCAGGCTCGATCTTGCGTGCAAGGTGAGCGGCGGCATCCAGATCATTGACTTCAAGATCCGCAAGCGGATCGGCCTTGAGGTGATGCGCGAGGACCTGCAGGTGCAGGTGTATGCGCTCGCCGCGAAACAGGCGAGGGGCGAAACCGTAAGCGGCATCACCCTGCATCTTTTGGGCGAAAAGCCGGGCAACGAGGTACTCAATTTTGCGTGGGATAATTCCATTGAGAAAGACGTTGATTTGACTATACGGAAAGCCTGCCGGGGCATTCAAGACGGCAAATTCGACGCGCGGCCCGGTATTCATTGCAGGTTCTGTGATTTCCGATCGTTATGCACATTCTCAGCGGAGCCGGAAAGAAAAAAGGAGCAAGACGATGAAATCGCCCTTGGTACGGAAGCTCAAAAGATCGGTTGACCGTTTCTTTCGGATGCCGGTTGTTGACGCCTGCATCATGGCAATCATCTTCGCCAGCGTGGTGCTCATTCTCATCGAGTTCTACCACGGCCTCGATGCGCAGAAGCTGAAAATCATAATGCTTGTGAGCGACGTGATTACGGGAGTTTTCATCGTCGAACTGTCTCTTCGCTGGTTTGCCGCTCCTTCGACAAAGGCGCATTGGAGGGAATTCTGGATCGATTGGATAAGCGTGATTCCGGTCTTTCGCCCTATGCGTATCTTGCGGTTCTTTAGGGCGCTTCGGCTTCTCAGGCTTTTCAGGTTCGGGCTTCTTGCGCACCGGTTCGCGCGCACGTTCGAGCCGCGTCAATACGGAGACGCGCTGCGCGAGGAAATTGCGCATTACACCGGCAAGCACTCGGAGTTCATTCTGCTGGTCCCGGATCTGTTCGACATGCTGTCGAGATTGCTGGAAGACGGCCGCGTGGAAAGAACCGGCCGCCAAAAGGTGTGCCAGGCAATCGCTTACTTCATCACGCCCTTCGACGTCTTGCCCGAAGAAGTTTACGGAGTGGAAGGGTATATTGACCAGTGTTACGTGGCCCTGCACGTTCTTTCCAGTCTCAAAGCCGAGCTTCCGGATTTTGTTGTCGACGAGGCATGGGAAGGCGAGGGAACGTTTGCCGAAGTGGCGGCCATGCTGCCGGCATTGCGGGCGAAATTACAGCCGGAGAACGTTGATAAGGTGCATCGGTATTTGGGGCTTTAGCACCTGGAGGTGGCTTCGTCAAACAACGGTCTGTGCTGATATACGCAATATCTATTTTTTTCTTGTCTAGTGCAACTTGACATTTGTGGCAATGGCCTCCCGCCCAGCGTTAGCTGGACCGGAGTGCGCGCTGGAGCGCGTTGCCGGCCGCCCCGGCCCACAGGCATAGGGCGGACCGGCAACGAGGCCGAATGGCCGAGCACGTCGCTGGCAACAGAGCAGCGGCGCAACTGGATTCAATCGTTCGAGGCAACGTCGGGGAACCCCCAAAGCGCTGCCTTAACGCTCGCTGCGGGTACAACGAGGGGCATTGAGATTGACAATTCCGGCAGGGTAGGGATAAGTTGCAGCGATCCGGCAGGTGCATTGGATGTAAGCGCGGATAGGATAAGGGTGAGGTCGTCCATATCCTGCGCGCCGGCGGCTTCCTCGGATATTTCGGGGAATGTCGGTGATATCGCGTACGATTCTCTCTACATATACATAAAGACGTCGAGCGGATGGCGGAGAGCGACTCTTAGCACTTTTTGAGAGTCAACAGGGACGCTTGGGCAGGGCATTTGAGCAGGGCTTTATGAATGGCCGTCGATAAGATGGCCATTCGTTGATTCTGGGTGTATCTTGAGTCTTTCCCAAAGAATCGCACAGATCGGCAAGCCCCTACCATGGGCAGCTCATCTTTACAACTTTTCCCTCTAAGAATTGCGACCCGTAGAGACTGCCGCTCCGATCGAGTGCCAACCCCATGATAGTTTGGGGAAAGCGTGATCTTCCGACAAATGAGCCGCTCACATCGAATATGAAAAGCTGGTTGGATTGCGTTTCGAGAACCAGCGTGTTCCCAATCTTGTCGGAAACCACGCTTCCAAAGATCGGACCTGACCCTTGCTTGCCGGCAAACCCTGGAGGCAATGCACACGTAGTGCCTATTTGTCCATTCCGGTTCGATAGGTCGATGCAGTTGGTGCCACAAACGTCAATTCTTGAGTTGGTTCCGATGGAAATGGAGGTCGGATCGTCACAGGTTAGCCAGTTTGTCAATATACCGCCTATTGAATCAAATACGAAAACTTCCCCGCTTTGACCAATCGGCTTGGCGATAGCGTAAACCATTCCATCAGAATCAACCGCGACACCCTTGAATATCCCGGCCGAGGTGGCAATAGAGGCCAAAGAATCTCCCTCGTTGTCGTCTTTCAAAATCACCTGCGGCTGTCCTTCGGCAATAAAGACATTCCCCATCTTGTCAACGGCAACGCCGTTCACGTCAACAAAGGTCTGCCCGAATCCCAGGACAAATGTTCCGCTCGCCGAAAACTTCTGGACCCTTGTCCGCCCGTCGTCCACCACGTACACATATCCCGAATCATCAACTGCAATCTTGTACGGCTGCATCAACTGCCCCGGTCCCGTTCCCGAATCGCCCCAACTCGAAACAATGCTGACAACACTCGTGATGGTTACTGAAACTTTCGGGCCCATGTTTCCCGTTTTTCCGGTCGAATCCACGCACGCCACGGCATATTCATATTTCCTGCCTTGCACGCCAAACGAATCCGCGAACGTTGTATCCGCGGACGGCACCCGGGCAATAGGGTTCAAAATGTTGTTCGAATCCACATCGCGCCGGTAGACAATGAAAGCCGCGTAATTGTTATTCGATGTGGGCCTTGTCCACGAGAGCAAAACGATCTCCTTGAGCGAATCGTAGGAGAGCGAAACATTCGTCGGCGTCGGCACCCCGGTAAACATGAGCTTGATTGTTCCAACGTCTGTTGTTTCGGCCGAGTTCACGGCAATTGATCCCGTGTCGAGCGCGGTGTAGTCCGGCAGGAGCGGCAGAATGTGGAGCCTGTATTTGCTCCGGGCGAAATTTCCGGCCCTGAAGGTGCCATCCGAGTTTGCCCACGATGGGTTGTCTGTGCCATATGCAAGGATAAGGATCTTTGAGGCGTCGCCGCCTTCCGAAAGAAGCACCTTGCCTCGTATGGTACCGGTAGGTTCGAGCGTATCGGCTCCAAGCAGGACCTGGCTCGTTGGACTTACCACATGTACGGAATCTATAATCGCCCTGTTGTTGGAGTTGTCTATGCCTTCCACCACATAAAGGCCCGTATCGATGTTTCTAATGGAATAGCTGCCTTTGGCGTCTGTCCGGACCAGGGCCACATCCGGGGAAGACCCCAAGGAAGTGTCGGCAAGGGCCTGCGCGTAGCGCAGGTGAACTTGCGCGCTTGCCGATGGGTTCGCGCCCTTGGGTCCGTAGAGACTGCCTTCGACCCCGTTGCCGGTGTTCGTAGCGCCCGCAAGAGGCTGATTTGTGCAGGAAAGGAATGCGCCCGTTGCTGCCGCGACTACCGTTGCGAGAATCCCAAGCCGGAGGCGGGCGAAACGGTGTTTCTTCATGTCCTTTTCTTTCCCCGGCTTAATCGTCTCTTGCTTGGTTCCCGGGTCAGGGAGAATATCTGCACATTCACCTGAAACACCTTTGCGCCCTTACGGCACGGTTCCATGAGCGACACGACCCTGGCCCGAAAATCGTTTGCTTCCTTTACAAGGCGGTTGAGCTTGTCGGCAGAGATGCTCAAGGTGACCGAAGTTATGTTCCGCTCGTTGCTCTTGCATCTGTCGAATGAGGAGGCGGCGAGCGACGACATTTGGCGATGGTAGTTGATTACCGCAAGGGATTTGACTTCCGGGCCGGTGGTCACCACCGCATTGGTCTGCGTATAGCGGCCTCCGCTCTTGCGCACCATCCGCAGCTTAAGGAGAAGTTCCACGGAGTTGCGGGCCTGCGATTGGGAAATGGGCGGCGAGATCCTCAGGCCAAGTTCGCGAAAGTCTTCTTTGAAGTCCGGAGATGTAACCAGTTCCCGAATTACGGGATTGTACCAGTTGGAGTAATATTCATAGTGCCGCTCATCAATTACGTTTGCCCCAAACGGCCTTCGCATCTCCATCATGCGTAAAAAACAGCGGTCTTTCTCCTCGTGTGTCTTTGCTTGAAGAAAATCGATCATTGTCCCGAAATACAGGGCCTTGCGCTTGGTAAGCCGTAGGAATCTTATCAGTCTGTCGCGCACGTCGTCCGTGAGGTTGCGTTTCCCTTTGATCACGAGCCAAATGAGGTTGGGTGTGGAAAGACTGAGCCTTGAAGCGAGGTACCGGTGGGAGAACAGCGGGTTCGCCTTCTTCGATTCCTCAAAGAAGTCCGCCAGAAATTCCCGGAAGTTCGTGTATTCAAAGATACTTTTTAACGGTGCCGCCATGGTGATCAGGAATATAGTATAATCCGTGCACATTGTCAACCCAAAACGCGCAGGCGTATTCGGCCCTTTGGGAAGGTGCGAAATTCCACATTATCCCGGCCTTGGCCGCTCCGGAGCAAATGAATGGCAAATCGCGTACATCTGAGCCCGCACTATTTGTATTCAAGATTAATTTAATAAACTATATTAGTGAGTGCCAAGGCTTCTGGTTGGCGCAACTCGTACATGTGCACACAGGAAAAGCCACAGCGTGGACTCAACATCTCTCGTTGTCGTCGTGGACGACGAACCGGAAATCCGGGAAATCCTTGACCTCATACTTGCCAATGCGGGGTATCACGTTGAAATAATCGCAGATGGCGTTGAGGAAAACGTTCTTGGATCAAGAATCCGGGCAAGGCTGTTCCTTATAGACCTTGATGTTCCAAACGGTAGCCGTCTTGAGCTCGTGCGAAAACTTAACGTGAATGACAGTCCGTACGAGGTCATTGTCATGGCCGGAGGGCGCGAGCTTGACAGGTTCGAGGAGGCGCGAAACCTGGGAGTAATCGGATGTCTCCACAAACCCTTTTCCTCAAAAAAACTGTTGGGGCATGTGGAAAGTGCCCTTGAATCGGCCGCGCGCAAAGCCAAAAAGCTCGCCGGAGCCGGTCAAAGAGACGCGGGAATCACCTGAGGGGATTTCTCTATTCGGTAAGAAGTTCTGTCATCCCCGACTTGATCGGGGATCCATTCGTTCTTCAAAGGGAAAATGGATTGGAAAACCTCCGCTCCCGTCACTTCGAAAACACGATTCTTATTGTCTTGGTGAATTTCGAGTCTCCATCGTCCGAATCCGCCGCTTTGAATCTGCAAAAGTAAATCCCACGTGAAAGATGCGAACCGTCCCAGGAGAACTGGTATTCGCGCGGATTCTGCATGCCCTCGAGCGGTCGTTCGATAAACCTTCCGATGGCGTTGTAGGCATCCAGGGAAACATGTGAAGCGGTCGGCAGTGCATACCTGAAGACGACGCACCTTCCGGAGACGGACGCTTCCTGAAACGCGAAGTCCTTGGGTGCGGCGGCGGGAGCCGGCTGCGCCGCCGCGGCCCCGAACTTTCCAAAAAGGAAAAGGGTGTCCAGCGGCGTCGCGCAATTACTCTTGAGGAGGAACATTGCACTGTAGGCGCCAGCCTGCCTGGGCGCGAATTGCACGGTATCGACGCAGGAATCGCCGGGCGCGAGGCAGGGGATTTGCGAGACGGTGAACAGGGTGTCGGAAACATACTCGGCGGTTGCAAGACGGGTAATCTGCGATATTCTGAGCGTGTCGTTGCCCGTGTTCTTTATTACCACGGTGCGGTACGGCGCGCGAGCGGCGGCGGCAACATCGAAGCTGACGGTATCCGGAATCGCGCAAAGCCGCGGCGCAGTTCCGAACCCGACCACTCGAATCGTGTCCGGACTCGACAGTGCGTTGCTTACAATAACAATCAAAGCCGAATCCGCGCCTTGCTGGCGCGGCCTGTACGCAAGCGTGTCGAAAATTATCTGCCGGGGGGCAATCCTGCAGGAGTCAAGGCTGCTGGAAAAGGCCGGTGAGGTCACCAGTACGGATGACACGACCAACGTGTCGGCGCAGTTGTTCCACAGCGAGATCGCGCTGTCGGCCGCTATGCCGATGGAAACGTGTGCGAACGACACGCGGGCTGCGCCCATCCCCAACAGGCCCGAATCCGGCGTGGCGCTCACCACGCCGGAGACGGCGCTTTCCGCGCCGCTGCTGTCGACCACGGTGACGCAAAAGTAATAGGGCTGCCCGTTTGTCAGTTTCAAAAAGGTTCGCGCGGTATCCCCGGGAGAATCGGTTGAGTCGCGTTTTGTCAATGAGGATGCGGCGGTTCCCGAGTAAACATAATAGCGCAGTGCGTCGGGAGCCTCACTCCGGTTCCAGATAACGGCAACGGCCCCGTTTCCCCGTCGGGCCGAAATACCGGCGGGCGGCACCGGCTTGTTGGAAAAGACCCAGTTGCCGTTTCCCAGGCTGTCGACGCATTTGCTCGCCATTCCTTTTTGGGCCGCTGCCTTGCAGTTTCTGAGGACAGCGTACCGTGCTTTGAGTGTTCCCGAGGCGCTGAGCGTGCAACCAGCGGCGCTGGAAACCGAAAGGTAGCGCTTTATGCCGCCGCACAGCAGCACCGAACCCAGGGCTTCCGCCTTCCATCCGTGCTTCGAAGGAACAATTGACGTGTCGGAACCGTTGACGATGGAAAAATCTCCCTCGGTGTAAACCGCGTTCCCGTTGAAATCGAGCGTCCCGCCCGTTTGCGCGAAGGAACGGCATTTGACATTGGAGAGCAACTGCAAAGTGCCGGCGCCGCAATGGGTCACGTCGCCGAGGGGGAGAGGCGCCGAAAGCGTCTGTGTGCCGGTATCGGCGGTAAAAACGATTCTCGAATTGTCGCGAGCGTAGTTTGCCAGCGCCAAATCTCCTCCAAACGTCCAGGTGCCGTTTCCCATGTAAATGCAGCCTTTGTCGGCGCCGGCTCCCCCGACCAGGATCGTGGCGGAATCGCGCACCGCAAGCGACGCGTTGTTCTGCCGGAAATCGAAAATGGCGCTGTCTTGAGAACGGTTCCACGCAAAAGTGCAATGGCCCGCGTGATGGGCGCCGGGCGCAACCAGTATCCGGGCGCTGCCCCCCGTCCCGCCGGCGAACAGAACCAGGTTGCCGATCTCCTGGCTGCCGCAGGAAAATATTGAGACCGGAGTGACGGCCGACGTTCTCACGACCACGGGACCCGCCCCGGTGGTAATGCCGCTGAGGCCCGAGAACAGGGCGTTCCCGGCTACGATGAGACTGTCCGAGCCCACGGCGAGCGAGCCCCCGATGGCCGAAAACCCCGTGAGTTCGCATTTGTAATTGCCGCAATCGAAGGTGCCGCCGGAAATCCAAAGTTTCTTGGCGGAACAGGGACCGCAGAGCACAACGGTTCCCGCGCGAGCCTTGATGATATTCGGGAGGAGAACCCCCGGTTTCGGAACAAAGAATTGCACGCCGGAGGCTTTGGTAAAAGACAAGGTCCCGTTGCCCGGCACAACGGATGCCGCGCAGGACAAATCCGCCGAATCGGCCGCGGCCGAGAGCGTGGAGGCGCCGAAATCGAGGCAACCTTGCACAAGCAGCCGTGAAGAAACCGCGTGCGACAGGGCAGTGCCCATATGCAGCGCGCCGGAAACGACGGCAAGCCGTGCGCACGAAAAGCCGGTTGACGAAATGGTGGTCCCGCCGAGGCCGCTCTGGATGATCGAAGGGTACGGCGCGCCTGCCCTGGGAACAAAAACCTGCGCGTTTGCGCCGCCGAATTCGATGCCGCCGCCCGCCTGTTGCGGAGTGATAGACAACTGGGAAAGATCCGCAGTGTCGCCGGTGAACGTTATGGTGGAGCCGCCGAAAGTCACACCGCCTCCGGCCGCGGTGATGGAGCGGACGACCACCGTCGACGAGGCAGTCGAACCGGCCCCCAGGTCCAGCGTACCGGACAGGATGACGAGTGTGTCAATTGTCAACATTGCACCTGCCGGGGCGATCAGGGAAGTGCCGACCGCATTCCTCTGCACCAGCTTCACGATGTGGAAAGTCTTCGGAAGCCGGAGATCCTGCCTGGCTCCCGAAAGCTCCAGACGGACATCTCCGGCAACGGAAAGCTGGTCGAGGCTCACGTTACCCCGCGCGCGGACCAATGACGGCGCAGCCGTGCCGAAGCTGAGCGTGTCGCCGGCGGAGGCGGAATCGCCTGCCAGGGCGACGACGGTTGCGGAATACCCGTTCATCGCGAGGGTCCCGGCGCGGATGAGAAGGGTGTCGGCCGCCAGGTCGCATTCGGAAAGCGTTGTACCTCCCGGGCCGTTCTGCACAACGCAATGAAACGTTTGCGAGTCGGCGGGGAAGCTCGCCTTCTGGGGCAGGGCGCCGGTGAAAACCAGGGTGCCGCCCGCGCCTGAAAGGGAATTGAGGCCGGACAGATTTATTGCCGCGCCTTGGAGGAAAAGGGTCGATGAGTCGAGATCAAGGCCGCCGCCGGCGGTCTGTACCGAGCCCACCGTATGCGAGAGGTTTTGCCCGCAATGAAGTGTACCGGACGCGATGGCAAGGGTGTCTGTCTTGAGGCCGGATCCAAAACACCACACCTTGCCGCCCGGCTGGCAGCGAATGACAACGGAAGGAAGCGCACTTTGGGCACCGGGAAAGAAGACCTGGGACCCGGCACCCGCGAACTCAACGCCGCCTCGTTCGCTTCCGTCAACAACAGGTCCGCCCGAGCGGAGGTCGCAGGTGTCGCCGGTTATGGAGAGGAAGTGGCCGTCAAAGTCGAAGCTCGGTGTGTAGCTCGCGCGGAAAATGATTCTGGCAACAACTGCATCGGCGTCGAGATCGCACGAGGCCGGCGATTTGCCGGTCGAGCCGAAAACAACCGAATCTCCCGGCAGGGGCGCCTTGCCCGTGCTCCAATTGGCGTCATTGCTCCACCTGCTATCTCCTCCGGCCGGGGCTGTCCAATACGCGGTGGCGGAAAGAAGCGCATGCGCGCCAAAAGCCACTACCAGGGAGGCGCGGGCAAGAAGTTTACATATGCACAGGTCGCCGGTGTGTGAAAATCCGCACTTCATGATACGTCCATGGTTGTGGAGCCGGGCGAAAGCAGAAAGGACGGGGGCGGGGAAGAACGACCCGTCCCGGGCAGGGAACGGGCGCTTGGATACACGATGGCCGTGACAAAACACGTTCCGTTTCAAACGCTCCTGGCATGGCGCAGGACGCGCGTGAGCGGAATTCCAGTCCAGCCCCCCTTCACGTGTTTCAATATAAGGAAAAAGATCACGTGTGGCTTTTTTTTGTTGGCAAAGCGCAAAATGCCGTTAATCGCGTAAATCGGGGATCGCGGGTTTCTCGTAGGTGACAAGCGCAGGAGAATATCTTTGCAAAATGACCGGACGCACTCACTGCCCTTGCGTATCAAACCGCAGCTGGAAAACGCCCTGGGGCAGCCTCGAAGGCGTGGTAACGGTACAACCGCCGGCGCACCGGCATTCCCAGATCTTTTTTCCAAGAACGGAATACAATTCAATCCGGTCGATCTTGTCCGGAACGCGGAGCAGGGAAGATGTCACGCCGGGAACGACCAGGAGCATGCGGGGAGTTGCGGCGCCACAGAGGGCGGTTCGAGCGGACGGCGGCGTTGCCGACGTCGACGGGTCGTATCCCCAGACCTGGACTTCGGTGAAGGCACACCACTTGGTGGAATCGCTTGGAACGAGATCGGTGATGGAGAGCGAGGTAACGGTCCTGCTTGCGAACGAAAATTCCTGGCCGCTCTTGACGGAGTCGACATGGATGGTATCGCGGCTGTTGTCGGAGAAGACCAGGGTCGCGCGTTTCCAGTAGCTGTCGTGCGACGGGATGCCCGCCCAGTCGGCGCGGAGCCAGAGTTTTACTTTGTCAACGGACACGTTATGGCCGAAGTCGATTTTCCAATACAGACCGGGGACGTGAAGCTGCGGCCCCCACGACGCGTAGTAGAGGGAACCGTGGCTGGTGTTGAACGTGTCGCCGTTGATGGCGCTGAGGGCGAGAAACGTGGTGTCGGGGGAGCAATGGTTGCCGCCCGTGGTGTCCTGGGGATAAATGCACGAATATTCGCTGTTGGACGACGCGTGAGGAAAGCCGTGTCCCGGCGCGCGCACGTCGTTGGGGTTGAGGGCGATATTGCGGTATTGCCCGAAAGCAAGGATGAAGCACCCGACGATGATTGAAAGGACGGTTGGGATGAATCTTTCTGCGTTCTTCATTTTTTCCTCACGTTTTGTCTTTCGCGACAAAAGGAATTTGTCAACCTTTGAAAGTGTCTCCATTGTATGCCACTAACAGTCTTGTGCCGCATCTGCCCGACCCTTCGTGGCGAAGAAATCGTCTATGGACTAAATATATCTTCATTTACCCGATTAAACGGAAAAAATGTTCGTCTTTCTCACTTGTCTGTTGTTTCTACCTTTATCCCGAAGGATATTTCATTTATATTACCAGTCATGAGCCGCCGCATCGTGAGGGGCCTGCGACTGCAGCAATACATAAGATAAATGGCCTTCAAATTACTTTTTATTAAGGAGTTGTTATGCGCAATTTTCTTCTGGTTCTGTGCCTGTGCGCTGTCCCCTTTTCAACCATCCAGGGACAGGAACTCGTTACGAACGGGGACTTCTCGGCCCCATTGTTACCGGAATGGATCGTTGGAAACTGGGGTACTGGATTCAGCAGCTATGGAGTTACGGCCGGCGTTTTCCACTTGACGGTAACCGCTATCGGTGCTGCCGCCTGGAATGTGTTCTTCTACCATTTCGAAGACATCAAACTTACGGGTGGTGTGAACTACGTCTACAAATTTACTTCTCATGCTACGGCCGCCTCCCTCATCGCAACGCAGGTAAAGACGGTGGGACAGCCGCCGGCCGCGCCGGTTTGGTTCTCAGACTCAGCGGTGTCCATCGGCGCCACCGATTCCACCTACTCCTTTCCCTTTTCGCCCATGGCAGACGATGATTCGGGCCAGGTCAACTTTTCTCTCGGGTTCGGAAACGTTCCGCTGGGCGCGACCATTTACATCAGCAATGTTTCCATTCAGGAGGACCAGACACCGGTGGTTTCGAAAGTAAATACGGCATCGGCAAAGTCGTTTTCGCAAATGACAAGAAACGGCGTTACCGTCAATCTTGTCCGGCCCGACAAAGCCGCGATGAAACTGTACGATCTGCGCGGCGTGCAGGTTGCAGATTATTCCCCGGCGCTCAGGTCAATGAGCCCCGGTTCCCACCAGATCAATTTCGGTACGCGTACCGTTTCCAACGGAACATACGTACTCGCGGTGAATAATGGCGCGCGAGTTCAATGCGCCACCGTTACGCTCGAAAAGTAATCCGAGTCGACTTTCGCACTATAGAAGGGGAGCTTCGGCTCCCTTTTCTTTTGGCGGTGAGGCTGGCGACGCCTCTATGCCGTCTTCCTACTATGAGGTCGACGATGTGACGTGGAAGTCTGCTCGGTAAGGCCGAAATCCTAGAAGTGCTTTGTGCGCAGGGTGGAAACATCCTGCGTTTGTTTTTGCTCTGGTCGCATGCCAAGGCTCTCCATCAAGTGATGAGACATTGATGTCCTATGCGTGTTGGGAAGGCTTTATGCGAGTGCCATTATGGTGACTGCCTCGCTTCCATGGCCCGACTATGTTTTCGACGCGAATTACAAAGCAACGCCGCTGTCGGCAACAGAATCGTATATTAGGAAGAACGGCCATCTGCCCGGCATGCCTTCTCAAAAGGACGTCGCAAAGAATGGAATAAATGTGGCTGAGATACAGGCAAAAATGTTGAAGACAATGGAAGAAATGACACTGCAGATGATTGCGCTCAAGAAAGAGAATGACAAACTCAAAATGCGGTTGGAGAAAATAGAGAAGAATTAGAAGGATCATCAATGATAGGCTATTTCTTTGTAAAGAAACGCTAGTCACATAATTTAATTATTTGAGAAAGGAATCGCAGATGGTAACAAACATACACTTGAAGGCATTTCATGCCATTGTGGCACTTGCCTGCATTTGTCTGCTGTCTCCTGTAACTACGAATGCACAATCGTGTGTGGGAGATACAGGACAGTGGCAAACCTACTCCAGCAAATTGATGCAGATTTCATTTTCGTATCCCGAGAGCTGGACCCTGATAAAAGAATGCCCAGACTATGTTGGTGGTGCGAAACTTTATCTAAGCAACGGCGGAATCTTGATGTGCCTCAGTCGAAAATATGATACAGTGTGGAGTCGACACACAGAGACTGAAATTGTCGAACGGGAAAAGAGCAGATCAGAAGGAGATTCTTTGTTTTTTCATGTGAAGACAACAGTTGGCGATAATACTTGCTTGAAAGTTGTGCACATTAAGAGAGCAAACTATAGGTTTGACGACGAAATCCAATATTTCTGTCCTGAAAAGATGTTCTCCATTAGCATCAACTATAAGAGGCAGGAAGGAAACCAGACTTCGAAGTGTACACTGACAGTTGACAAGATCCTTGGCTCTTTCGTAGTGAAAGGCGATGGTGTTTCCTATTACGTGTATATTAATGACGGTAAGTGCAGAGACTGCAAGGATAGCAGCCTGTCGGGGTGGAGAACATACGAAAATAAGGAAATCGGAATTTCGTTTGCCTACCCGGCCACATGGAAAATTACTCCGGTGGATCACAGTTCAGACGACATCGTTGAACTTGTCGGGAATAGGGTAAAGTTGCGCCTAGGTAAGCCCTCCGATTCTGCTGGTCTCCACCGCTTCTATGGCTCAGCCTCATTATTTGGAAACATGATTGCAAAGAACCCGACACTCAAAAAACGCCTAACTAAATTTGCCGGTGATACCTGCACGGAATTTAGCTATATCGAGCAACGGAAAACTGAAATCACAAAAATACAGAACCTATGGAGCCTTAACCGCGGTATCCATGCATCAGTATCTTGGCACAATTATTCTGCGGACCGGGATACAGTTGCCGCACCGGTAATTGACAGGCTCCTATCTTCCGTTTCTGTAAGAAAGCGAGGCGCGCAATGAAACGTCAAAATTACACATTGTTAGTCGCAAACATCATGTTTCTAACTTTCGGTTTTGTAAGGCCATGTTTATCCCTTCAAATGCCATCTATCATCAGGGTGGCTGTGGTAGACGCCAACGACAATGTCACAAGCGTCCAAAAACCTGCCTTCCAGGCTTATGTTGACAATTCTTTAGCCAGTGAGTGGCCGACTACACCAGCATACGCACCAGACGATGCACTGAAAGCAGGGGCAATTGCCGTCAAAGAAAACGGTTGGTATCGGGTTCAACACCCTGACGATGTCGATTATGATATTCAAAACAATGTAATGGATCAGTTTTGGACGGCGAAGGGCAAAGATATCCCAACCTTTGATGCCGCAGTCACAGCTACTTGGAACAACGAGATGCTAACCGGAAGTGGTAGTATCTTTTGGGCTTCTTACACTGCGGGGACATTAGGTGATATTTCGTTTCTTACTAAGGTTAAGTCCTTTGGGCACATGTGGCAACTTGCAACTTGCATCATGGCCGACCCGACGAGCTGCACTTGGTATCCGCCACAATGCGGTCCTCAGTGCATAACTGATGTGGACGATCCGGATTACGATCCGAGCTGCGTTCCGCCTCCAGGTCCGCCATGCGACCCTATGAGCTGGTCTGATATCTTGCATTACTCCTACGATTATGCGTCTGACATTGATGCTAACAACCCAATAACCATTGACGATAAGGCCACCGACCCGCCTCAAACGCCTTGTGTTGGGTGTTCCCCAGATGGTACCGGTGTACCGCCAACCCAGGTCACTGCAACAACAGTTTCAACTGGCGTGAGCCTTACCTGGGATCAACCGCAATCCGGAAGTTGGACCGGGTGGGTGACAACCTGGGTCCTTTACAAAAGGCCCAGCACCACCTCCAGTATCTCCAGCGCACAGCCATTCGCTCGTGTTGCTGCCAATAACACTACACCGCCAAGCAATTTGACTTTCATCGATAATGTTGCGGCCAGCACTTCCTTGCCCAGCGCCAAATATTACTATTCAATCGCGGGCATCAACGATATCGGTGAGGGACCCAACAGTGTTGAAGTGACGGGAACAATGCCTGCTGTTTCTACCTATACTCTATCAGGGCGCAACTTCGTAAGCCCTGTGGGTACGGTCACTTCATCCGGTGCGATGACTGTTCAAGGCGTCGACGTTTTCAACGGTGCAAGTGTCACTTTTCATGGGTCACCTATCAATATTCTACCCGAAACAAACATCTATCCGAACAGCACAGTTAAACTTATTGCGCCCTAAGGGAAAAAGAGGGAGCAAAGCTGAACAGGAGGCAGCCCATTCCTTCGACAAGGACGCAGACATTTACAAGCGGCGGAACGATAACGTTGGATCCGTCAACGACAATACAAAAGGGCGCAACCGTTAACTTCAACGTGGATTCAAAGTTCTACTAGACGGGGCGTAGATGCAGGAGTTGTACCCAACTGTAGCCCTCGATTGAAAAATGATTGGTGATAGATCGTTTGCGTCAAGGGTGAACGCAGGAACCGGGAACAAAAAAACGGCGGCGTGAATCCCACGCCACCGTTTTCGTCCCGACAGGTCAATCCTTGCCTACAAATCAATCACCAGCAGGGTAATGTCGTCTTCGGGCACCAGGTTGGTTCCGCAGAAGGCTTTCTGCTTCGCAAGAATCCTGTCCACCGCCTGGTTGGGCCCCAGTTTGAGCGTCGCCTTTGCGGCGTCGGTAAGCTGGCTCAATTCGAACATGTCTTCCGAAGGGTTCCTCGCCTCTGTCAATCCGTCGGTATAGAGCAGCAGGCGTTCGGCGCCCGGCGCATACGAATACCGCGTCTCTTTGAGCATCATGTCGGGGAAAATGCCGAGGAAGAGCCCGTCGGCCTTTATCTGAGAACAATCTCCGGTCAATTTGTTGAGCATGAGCACGGGGCAGTGGCCTGCCGACGTGTACGAAATGGTGTGCGACGCCGTGTCGAGCAGCGCGTAGAAAATGGTGACGAAATTGTCGGTCTTGATTTCGCTCAGGAACGTCTCGTTGATTATTTCGAGCGTTTTCTGCGGCGACCGCTGGCTTGTCGCATGCGTCTTGAGCAGCACCTTCACCATCGACATGATAAGCGCCGAAGAGATGCCGTGGCCCGACACGTCGGCGACAACGATTCCGTACACATTGGGGGCGATTTCGAAAACGTCGTAGTAGTCGCCCCCCACCGCGTCCGCGGGTATGTACTTCGCTCCGGCGCTGAATCCCGGCGCGCTCAAAATGCCTTGCGGAAGCAGGCCCTGCTGGATGGAGCGAGCGTGCTCGAGGTCGGTATTGATTTTTGCCTGAGCGACGCGCAATTCCTGGTTGAGGGCGGTCAGCTGCGAATTGGCGCTCTGGAGATCGAGGTTGGCCTTTTCCAGAGCGTTGAAGATCCTGAAGTTTTCCAGGATGAGTCCCGCCTGGTTGATCACGCCGGAGAGCGTTGTGATGTCGTCGCTCGATATCGGCAGGTCGCGGCCCGCCCTGTCCATCCAGAACACGCCCTCGACCTTGAAACAAGCGCAGCCGATGCAGCCTTTTCGCTTTTCGTCCTCGGATGTCGCGTTGAGCAATTGCCCCGAATTCGGAATGCTCCAGCAATAGGGGTTGTATCCGCCGTAGGCGGGACACGACTTTTTGTTGCAGTTGCGCACCTCCCAGCATTTTCTGGTGACCTTGTTGATAAGCGGAATAACCAGATAGTCGGAGGAATTGAATCTGCTTGCGAATAGATCCGAGGTTTTGTCCGGCTTTTCGACAATCAGGTGCCGGTTGAGGAAGACCGCGTCGGTGATGTCTCCGCCCTCGAAACCGAGAGGAATCGAAAGGTCTTTCACTTCCGCATCCTGCATGCCCACCCACGACTTGGGTTTGAGCGTGAAGTCCTGCCGGTCGATTTCAAAGAGAATTACCCTGTTGAAATTGATGATTTCCTGAATGCCGAGAAGCACGGTCTTTATGATGCCGTCCTGGTCGGTGCACGAATGCAACACCTTTGTCAATTCGTAAATGAGCGAGTAGCTCATGAGCTGCGTTTTGAGCTGTTCGTTGTGCTGCTGGAGCGTGGAGTACTGCTGGCTGAGTTCTGCGAAATTCATGGACTGGTTTTTCCCGGTTGTCGTTTGGCCCTCACGGGGAGAACGGGGACCCGTTCAAAAGACTTATTACATTATATCTTTCCCGGTTCCGGGAAGTTACAAAAAAATGCAGGGCCGCGCACGCGCGTGACCTGCTCGTGCGCTGTCCCGGAAATACCTGCACAAATGTCATTCCCGCGAAAGCGGGGCCGCAACTTTGACCGCATGCGCACAACGGGAGTAGAGGCCTTGCCAATCCAGCCGTTGTTTTTCACTGGATGCCCGTTTTCACGGGCATGACACCAGCAGGATATAGTGAGAGAACTTAGGGGACATCACGCTAGGTGAGCCTGTTAACAACCATTCCTTGTTCGGGACGTCCGGCCCTTGCCGATGCAGGGGAACTCCGCTTGAACCGCCGCAAGGCTGGAATGTATTTTAAGAACTTTGGCGAATGGGACACTTTTTGCATAACCGTTGCATCGGCAAAGTCGGGAGGACATTTTGGAAATAAAGTACAGCAAGAAAAAACAAGAGATCAGGCAAGATCCGGTCATGGACTTTCTCGCTCAAGCGAAGGATTTCGCCATAGCGAGAAGCAACACGCTTATGGTGGCCGGTATCGCTGTGTGTCTGGTAGTGGCCGGCGTCCTGGTATATGGCTATTTGCAGAGGAACGGGGAAGAAAAAGCCGTTGATGCATTTGGTAAGGCCATGGTGGCCTACAGCGCAGGCGATGAGAAAAGGGCCGTCGAGGCGTTCAGGACGGTTGTGGACAACAGCAAGAGTTCTCCCCAATCTGTCTACAGCGCGTATTTGCTGGGATCAATGTTACTTCGGCAGGAAAAGTTCGACGAAGCTATGACCTGGTTCACGATGGCTGCCTCCGGCAGTTCCAAATCGGCGTTCGTCGCTGCCGATGCCCAGGAGGGTTTGGCCGACTGCTACGAAGCAAAAGGGAACCGCGAGGAAGCGCTCAAGTGCCTTTCCAAGGCCCTTTCCGACACCAGGCTTGCCTACCGGTATCCGGCGATTGCCTGGAAAGCTGCTCTCATAAGCAAAGAAATGGGCCGCGCAGACGATGCCAAGCGTTTTTGCGGCCGAATCCAATCGGACACCACCGCTCAGGCGGCCGAGTACCGGCAGAAAGCCGAGAATCTTGTTGAGGAGATTGCGGTTTCCCGTTCGAATTAGCGGGGAGAGGCCCTCGGCCGCGCAACGGGCGGGGTGACTCGTATGCTGGAATCTTCGCGGACGACATTGTACACTTAACTTGGGACCGGCAAGGAGGTGCTCCCGTCAGGCGGCGCAGAAGCCCGCTGCAATGCCGCAGTGGTGCGCTTGCCGGGAAATTCCCATCCGGGCATCCTTCGCAATCTGATTTTCGCACACGCTGCTTTGTACATCCCGAAACCATTGTTGGGGCAACAGGTACCAGCGAAAATATGTGTGTTTCCGCTTAAATGTTGTCCCAATCAATCCGAAATATCCAATAGGGCGACGGCGCCCCCAACAAGAGAAACTGGAGGAAGATCGATGGACGTACTCATTCTGGACGAACTGAAAAGCAGAAAAGACAAGCTTGCCGAAACGCTTGAGAAGCGCCGTTACAAAGTGGTGCAATGCGGCACGAGCAACGATTTTATAACCTCGGTGAACAACGCCCTGCCTAACCTTATTCTCTTGGACCTGGACACCTGGCATCGCGGCAGGTCGATGTATTCCTATTTTCAAATCGGAAAGAAGATCGAGCACGTGCCGGTTGTATTCTATAATGCTCCGCCGAATTTCGTGGCGCTTCCCGATCGCAACAGGAACGAGAAAGACTATGTCCTGCCAAAGCCTTCCGAAGTCGAATCCGTGGTTGATGCCGTTTCGCACAGCCTGTAGTAGTGGAGAAACGAGATGATCAGCCGCGTCCCGAAGTCGCTCATATTTGCCGACTGCGATAACGGCGGCGTCATTCATGTCGCCAATATCAAGGGCGGAGTCGGGAAATCGACGGTTGCAACCAATCTCGCCGCCGCGTTTTCGAGAAAAGGCCCCACTCTCCTTATCGATCTGGACGTTCAGGGAAGTGCGACGGTCGCGCTCGGGAAGGATCCGGCGGCGGTATCGAATTCCTCGTGGCAATTGTTTCGCAGAAGGTTTGCCGCCGGAAGGTCGCCCGGCGGCCTCCAGCAATCCTCCCTGAAGGCGCGAGCCGGAGAATGGCTCTGCCGCGCCGAGTCGCGCCTGTTTTCCCAGATTGTGGGACACGGCGAAATAACGGATGTCGCGCTCCCGATTCGTCCCTGTCTCGACCTTATTCCGGCGAATTCCGATCTGTTCAAGCCTGCGCTGTTTTTTCACCTGCAGAACTTTTTGTACAACCTTGATTTGTGCCGTACCTACTACACGTACATCGTGCTGGACACGCCGTCGGTTTGGAATACGCTTACCCGGTCCCTGTACATGCGCAGCAGCCTCAACCTTATTCCCGTAACGCTCAACGCACTCGCCACCAAGAGTCTCAAGGACTACTTCCATAATGTGAGAATCATGGCGCAGAAGAATCCGAACGTTCGCGTGCGGATCATCAAGAACGAGGTCTTCGGCAGGGAAGATTCGAAAATAAAGGGCAAGACCCGCACCATGAACGAAAACCGCAGATATCTCGATGGGTTGTGCGAGCAGGTGCAGGTCAAAACACGCTCGGGCCTTTCCACCATTCCGCAATCGGTGATGTTCGACCTGGAGATTCCCGAATCGGCGGTCATCCGCGATGCCCAGGACGAAGGCAAAACCGTGCACGAATTTCACCAGTACAGCGCGGCGACAAGGGCGTTTGAAGAACTTGCGCGGCGGGTCCAATATGTTCTCAACAGCCCGCCGGCGGTGCAATCGCGGTCTGTACCGCAACGGATCGCCGACATCCCCGCCTTTGTTCCAAGGTTCCTTGCCGGCTGCCTCATGTGTGCCGTGCTCGGGTTCAACCTGCCGGCCACCAATTCCCTGGCGCCCCGTCCGGTTGCTCCGCAACAGCTCATAGAGCCGTCGCGGCCGCTGGTAACGCATGCGTTTCTGCCGGGAGAATCGATTTACAAATACGCAAAGTTTCTCATTTGCCGGTACCGTGCCGTCGTGCCCGGTCCCGAAGACGTTCATCGCTATGCGCAGGAAGTGACCGACGTATACAACAAGACCCGCTTGCCCGGCGAGCCGCGCATCGCGAACGTCGACGCAGTGCCCCCGGGCGTCACCGTGATGTTTTATCCTCCGTCAAGTCTCGTTAATCCGCGCGAAAAACAGCTTCTTCCGGTGTATGAATATTTTATGGCCATGGTCGACGATCCGTGTTCCTACATTACCGGCGACTGGTGCGATCGCGGCATGGGCGGCGGCACGCCTCACTACGGCATCGACGTGGCCGCGAGGCTGGGATCGAACATTATCACTCCCATCGAAGGAGTGGTTGTAAACCGCGAGAGCGCGTCTGCCGGTCACACCCTTGGCGTGGCGCGCGAAGGCATGATCCTTACGTTTTCGCACATGGACAAACGGTTCTTTCAAACCGGCCAGACGGTTAGGAAGGGCACGGCCGTGGGCACGGTGGGCCTCACGGGCCAGACCAGCGGTCCGCACGTTCACGTGGGCTACGGCGTAAAAACCGTCGGAACCGACGGGATCGATTATGGCAGGTTCTACTATAAATTCACCGATCCAAAGCTGTTCTTCTACCGCGAACAATACCTCGCCAACGTCAGTCGTTGATTTAAGGGGACCTCTAAATATTCAAAAACGCGTTTTGTCATTGCGAGCAAAGCGAAGCAATCTCGCGTTTTTGCAAAGAATTACGGGAGATTCGCAGGAGCGGCTACTCAGTAGGGCTGTATGCGGTTGTAGTCGTGGTGCCGCGTCGCTACGCTCCTCGCAATGACATTGGGACAATTTTCAGAGGTTCCCTTAAGGGATTTTTGCGGCCGATGGGCACGCACTGGCATGCCGTTGGGCAGAATTGTATACTCTACTCCTGACAGCACTTGCAATGCCAACACCTTCCAGGGGAGTCACGAATGAAATACTATCCCATCCAGAAGAAGAAATTCCGCGCGGGCGAGGTCGTCTTTTCGGAGGACAGCGAAGGCGATGGGATGTACATCATAGAATCGGGAAGGGTGAGAGTTTACAAAAAGGTTATTACGGGCGACAGCGAGAAGGAAATCGAACTATGCACGCTGGGGCCCAAGGGAATGTTCGGAGAGATGGCCATCATCGACGACAATCGCCGTTCGGCCAGCGTCCAGGCCATTCTGCCCACGGTGTGCACCGTGATAACGCGCAAGGTTTTCGAAGAGCAACTGCAGCATATCCCTGTCTGGATGGTGAACATGATCAGGATCCTCGTGACGAGGCTCAGGGAAACCAACGACAAGCTCCGGGGCATCATCGAGCACTACGGCCCGACGCCTCTTGACGACACCGGAAGGGTCATCACCGTCGACGAGGAACTGTCGGGCTTCGGCGATGGCGGCGGCCGGTATCGCGCATCGGGAAAGGGGAGGGCCGGCGCCGGTCAACGCCGGTACAAATCCGACGACATTGTCAAGGAACTTCTGAACCTGTAGCATCCGGCACCGGCACAGACGGTCCGCAGGAAACCTCATGCCTCCGCGACTCCTCGCATTCGATCTCGACGGCACGCTCCTTACATCAGACAAACGGCTGTCGCGCGCCAACGCGTCGGCGCTCAACGACATGGCGCGGTGCGGCGCCGTCGTGGTGTTCGCGTCGGGCCGGATCGGCTCGAGCATGATGCACTATGCGGCCGGACTCTCCTGCGACCCGGCGCTGCTCACCCTCAACGGAGCGGCGGTATTTACGGGAGCGGCACGGGGCTCCCGGCGTGTGTATTCGGCCCCGCTCGCACCTGAGTTCGCCGAGGCCCTTGTCGACCATTCCGAACGGGCCGACTACGCGGTGAACTACTACCTCGACGGATTGCTGTACACGGTGCGCAACGAGCGGACCGCCCGCTGGAACGATCTCTACTATGCCCAGACGGCCTCCGCATATGTCCTGGTGGAGTCGCTGCGGGCATTGCGCGGCAGCGCGCCGCATAAGATAATTTTTGTGGGCGACCCCCTTGTGCTTGACAAAGAAGAACACGACCTGCGAAATCGGTGGGGTGCCGATTTGTACATCGTGCGGACATGGGACTATTACCTCGAATTCCTGAGCCCCGAAGCCGACAAGGGCAAGGGTCTGGCGGTTCTTGCGAAGGAATACGGTATCCCGCTCGCCGAAACTGCCGCGTTCGGCGACGCCAATAACGACATTCCGCTCTTTAAGGCTGCGCATACCGCGATAGCGGTGAAGAACGCCTCTCCCGAGGCAAAGCGGGCCGCGACGCGCGTTTCGGAGTGGACGAACGACGAAGATGCGGTGGCGAGAGAGTGGGAGAGGATAAAGAAATCGTAGATCGAAGGCAGGGCAGGCGTTCATGCTCTTGTCCTGTGCGCCGCTGCAACCGCCGGCGCATACTCACTTTTATTTTGTGCAGCCTTCCTTTGCGTACCTTAGCGTACTTTGCGCCTTTGCGGTGAACTGAATTTTTTGGGTTTCATGGCGAAAGAGGCGTCTGTTGGCTCGGTTTCCCGATCGCCTGCGCCACAATCTGGGAAAGCCTTGCCGTATCGAACGGTTTCTGCAGCAGGCCGCTGATTCCCTCGGCTGCAATTTCCGCTCGATCGTTTTCGAAACTGTAGCCGCTCGACAAAATGGCCTTCACTCGTGGGTTGATTTTGAGGAGTTCACGGAAGCATTCTCTGCCGTTCATCCCCTGCATGATCATGTCGATGATGAACAAATCCTCGGTGATCGGGTGGCGGCTATAGTACGCCACCGCCTTGACGCCGGTGTCGAATTCCGTTACCGTGTACCCCATGGCCGACAGCATTTCACGGCAGATAGAGCGAATTGCCTCATCGTTGTCGATGACGACTATTGTGCCTGTCCCGCTCATGACGCCGGGTCCTACACCGCCCAAAACATGCGCCGGTGCGTTGAGGTTCACGGGAAAATACACGGTGATTGCCGAGCCGCGGCCCTTCTCGGAGTTGACCCCGACGTACCCGTTGTGGCTTGTAACCGATCCGTACACGCTGGCAAGCCCCAGGCCGCTGCCCTGTCCGATGTCCTTTGTTGTAAAGAACGGCTCAAAAAGTCTCGCCTTGGTGTTCTCGTCCATTCCCACGCCCGTATCGCTTACGCATATGGCCACGTAGGGGCCGGACGAAGCCTCGGGATGTGATTTACGAAGCAGGTCGTCCAGGTCGCTGTTTTTGGTGGCGAACATGAGCGTTCCGCCGTCGGGCATGGCGTCGCGGGCGTTCATTGCCAGATTGAGAAGAATGTTCTGCACCTGCGTGGGATCGCCGAAGACAAACGGATTTTGCGCCTTCAAATCGAATACGAGTTTCGTTTTCTCGTCGAGCGTATGCTGAAGAAGGAGCGAAATGTGAGAAATCAATTCGTGAATGTCGAGATTTGTCTTCTGGAATTTCCCTTTTCTCGCAAACGCGAGCAATTGCGACGTGAGTTCGGCCGCCCTGCGCGCGCTCGAGAGAATGGCCGACGAATACTTTTCGAGTTTCGGGTTGTCGGCGGAGAATTTCTGCCGTATCATTTCGGCGTAGCCGGAGATCGCGCCGAGAATGTTGTTGAAATCGTGAGCCACGCCTCCCGCGAGCTGTCCGATCGCTTCAAGGGTTTGGGCATGCCGTAACTGGCCTTCGAGCACCGATTTCTCCTGCTCCGTTGTGAGTTGATCGACGCGAATTCGCACGATCCTCATCATTTCGAGAATGAGCGCGGTTTCGGTTTCGGTCCACTCGCGTTCGCGCTCGCAGTCGGAAAAGGAGAAGAACGAACGGTTCGCCCGGTCGAAAAGTACAAGGAGCAGAGACCGGATCGCGTGCTTGTCGAAATACAATTCGAGAGGCGCCCGGACGGGCTCCGGGATCGTGTCCCGGTTGAGCCGGGCCATGTCGGCGTTGAAAAACGATGTTGTACCATAAAAGATCGACGAAGGAATTCTGTCTCCGACGTAACGATCGAGGCCGGCGGCGCACCATTGCACCTTGCATTCCACTACGTCGCCCTCGTTGCCGGACTCGTAGTAGCTTGCGCGGCTCACATTGAGAAAATGACCGAGAATGGAGATCAGCCGCTGGATGAGTTCCTCTTTGGCAAGAGATTTGTCCGCAGCCGCCTTCCAGATTTCGGCCCGAATGGAATTGTACCTGTTTTCGTCGAAGTAGAGATCTGTCCTCCATTCCTCGATTGCGGGATCGAGCACGATTTCGACAAGGCCGGTAATTTCCTTCCGGTCGGTAGTGCGCGGAATCTGCTGCACAAGCCGATGAATACCATCGGGGAACACGACCGTTGCGGAACAGGCATGCCCCGAGGCAAGCGCCTGGGCGGCCGGGCACGCTTCACACGGCGAGGTACGGGAATGCCACACTTCGTAGCAGAAACGGCCCGCTATTTCTTCGAGCGGAAGTCCACGCTCCCTGAGTGAGGCACGGTTGGCCCATTGGACGCGGAGGTCTTTGCCGAGAAACAGAATGTTTTCGGAAACGGCATTGAATATGTCGCGATGGACATCCGGGAAATCCTGCGGCTGCGGCAATTGTTCGGCTGTCATGGTGTGGTCCGGAGTGAAGGTCCACCCCAATCATAGACTCGCGCCTGAGGTGTGTCAACAGATAATGGTTGAAGACTCAAAAGACGATCCGGCGGGGAACGGGCTTTGATCCTGCCCGTTTACGCAAATGCATCGCATTCTTCTCTGCGACCGTTGCGCTTCTGCGGCAGAACCTGCTAGATTTTCCCTATCGATGAACTCTGCACCCATCCGCCGAGCCCGGTGGGGAGGCTCACAAATGACCAGTCGTTGATGGCCTTATGGACCCGGAATTTGGTTCCTTCGTGGACGGTGAAAATCACCTTTGAGCCGTTCGGTTCGTTCTTGGCGTCGAGCGATGGCGAGAGAACGATGGCATATTCGACACGTTCGCTTCTGTAAATTTTTACCCCCGCCGACGTCCCGATGGTCGCGGTAACGAGCAGCAGCAGGCCCGACAAATAAATGATCCACAATCGCATGTTGGAAGACACGTATAAACCGGCGGCGAAGAGGATACCGAGGGCAAGCAGGAGAAAGAACAGGATCCACAACTGGGCGTTGAGCGACAGAACCGTGTGAAGCCGCGTGAGCACGGCTTCAAAAAAGGTCTGTTCCGGAGCCGGTATCCGGTCGATAATCGCCGAGGAGGCGAATTTTATGTTTGCCTGAATATCGGGGTCGTTCGGCGAGAGCCGGTGCGCCCGCTCGTAGGCGAGAAGGGCGAGGCCGACCTTCTTGAGCCTGAAATACGAATTGCCGAGGTTGTAATAGACTGCGCTGTTTGTAAACCCTGCTGCAAGAACCTGCTCGTAGTAGAAAGCCGCGCTGTCGTAAGCCTGGTGTTCGTACAGCGCGTTGGCCTTGTCGAACCAGACGTTTACGGGAGCGCAACCAGCCCGGTGCGGGGCGAGCGCCAGGAAAAGCAGCACGGCGCAAGGGATAACGTGCGGCAGTTTCATCAGGATCCCCGTTTCTGTTTTGCCAAGTCCCGAACCAATTGCGTCGCCTGCTGGAGCATGGCGGCGCGTGACGCCGCGTCGAGCGACCGCCTGCCGAAGCGGAAGGTGTCCATGCTTTCGAGCAGCCCGGCCAGCCTGCCGATAACGCCCGTTTCCACATGGCGGGCCGCAAGCTGCTGCCGGAGTTCGTCGAGCGTCGTCCCCGTCGCGGAAAAGCCGTACTTGTGCGTAACAAAGTCTTCGAGGCAGGCGGCGATGCGCGCCAGAAAATCCGTCGCGGGCATGGCATCGGCCTTTTTTCTCACCTGCGCAATGGTGCGGAATGCCCTTCTCGCCGCTTTCTGGCGCAGGGCGAGCGAGGCGTCTTTTTCGTAGCGCTGCGCCTGTATCTTGTACAAAAGGGAAAAACCGGCTATGAGAAAGGGAATCGGGAACAGAATCAGGAAGAGGGGGTTCTTGTAGGGCTGGTCGGTTTGCCGGCCGCCGGGGACGCTAGTCTTGATATAGCGGATATCCTGCCCGACTTGGCGGATTTCCTCCTGGGTAAGGTATCGCGTCTGGCCCGCCTGCGTCGCCTTTCCCTTGGTGACGGCAATCGTTATGGGATCGGAGCGGAGTGTCTTGTATGAGGCTGCGGCCGGGTCGAAGTATTCCCACGTGAGAGAGGGGATCGTAAGTGTTCCTTCCTGCCGGGGGATAAGCAGGTATTTGTACCCTTTCTGGCAGGATATGCCGTTTTGCGTTGTGTCAACCGACACGTGCTTTTCCGGGGTGAAGACCTCGCAGTCGGACAGTTGCGGCAGGGCAATCTCGCCCATGCTGCCCGGCCTGGTGCTGCCGCGGATAATAACCGACAGCGTGACGGCCTCGCCCGACGGAACGGTTTTCGGGTCTGCGCCCACGTTCATGCTGAAGGAACCCACCGCTCCCGAAAATCCGGCGGGAGAGGGGGGCAATTGGACCGAATGGATGGTGAGTCCGTTGGACACGACACTTCTTGACACCTGCTGCACGCCGCCGCCGAAGAATTCGTCTGCGTCCGGGAAAAAGTCTTCGAACGGGTTGACGCCGCGGCGGGACTGCACCCTTTTGAGTGATACGTATTCGAATGGCACGGGCGCAACGGCGATATCGCCCGCCGTGATGGGAAAGAGGGCATACTGCGCTTTGACAACCACGCTCTTTTCGCCGTTCTCCACTTCCATGACGCCTTTGAGCTGATTGAACAGCCGCACAACCGCGAAATCCTTGCTGAGCTCCTTTTCGAGTTTGTCGAAAAATGCCATGAATCCCTGTTGAGACAACTGGACCTGCGCTCCCGCTTTCTGGACAACCTTGATCGTGAGGAATGCCTGCTCTCCCTGGTACAGGCTTTTCTTGGAAACCGAGAGGATCACGCGGACGTCCGAAGCCTGGGCCGTTTCTTTGCCCACCGTAACGGTGAACGGGTTCGAGGTGTATGTTTTCCCGTCGATCACCGTCTTGAGCGCGGGAAAAGTGAAGGAGCCGGTTTTCTTGGGAGCAATGGAATAATAAAAGAAGTAGGTAATGTTGACGGTTTGCGTCATCTTGCCGTTGATTACCTGGATCGATGTCGATTGCGATGAATTCTGGTTCATGCCGAGAACGTCGAAATCTTCGCTCTTTGTCACCTGGGGAGCAAAAGAACCGGAAAGCTGCTTGTTGCTGACGATCTGCGCCGTTACCTGTATCCTCTCGCCGAGCATTGCCGATGTCCTGTCGGCCGACACGGAGAAGGAAATGTCCTGGGCCTGCGCAGCGGCGCACAATCCGATAATGAGCATTGGAGCAAGAAGTCTGATCACCGCCACCGCTCCTTACCAGTCTTTCGCATTTTTCCTTTCGACCGCCGCTCCCTGTTTTTCGGGCTTCTTGTTGAGTTCCTTGTCGTCATCGGAATATTGCTCTATGAGCCGCTTTGCCTCTTGCTTTTTCATGTCTTCCTGCTTCTGCTGCTGCGGTGTCGGCTCAGGCTTCTGATTTTCCTGATTATCCTTGTTTTCCTGACCTTGTTGCTGATCCTGCTTCTGTTGGTCTTTTTTCTGGTCGTTCTTGTCTTGCTCGTTTTTATCTTGATTTTGTTTGCTATTATCGTTTTTGTCGTTACCTTTTTGCTTGTCTTGTTTGTTTTTGTCCTGATTGCCTTGATTTTGTTTTTTCTGGTCTTCTTCCTTGATTTTCCCTTTTAGTGCGTTCATCTTCGGGTCTCCTGGATACTTTGCGAGACCTTCCGCAAGGGTAGCTTTACATTCCTGATTTTTTTCAAAAACGTAAAATTGCGCGCCAGTGTGAAAGTAATCGTTTGCCGTCTGCCCGAGACAAGAGCCTACGATTGCAAAAATCTGGAATGCGGTTCTAATTGCCAACGATCTCGACAACATCCTTGAGCCTCTTGATATAATCGTTGTACGCAGCGGCAGTTTTATCTTTTTGCAAACAGTCATTCATTATTTGGAATGCCCCTTTGTAGTTTTTCCGGGCAACTTCGTCGTCAGCCAAAGCCTTCATTTTTTTTGCATATTCGCTTGGTTCAATATTGCTACCATTTTGGTCGTTCTGTTGTTGCTGTTGCTGCATCTGCTTAATTTTCTTTTGCACCAGCTGCACATTCCATTTTGAATCTTTGTCCGACGGCTGTACATCGAGGGATTTAATATAATTCTCAAGCGCTCCCTTGTATTTGTCCATTGCCTGCTGGTTGTTCTGGGCGGACAATTGCTCGCCCTGCATGTAAAGCGCGTTGCCGAGGTTGTAGTACAAGGAAGAAAGTGCCCTTTTGTCCTTTGTCTCTTTTGCCTGGTTGTAGGCTTCTTCGGCCTTGTCGTACTGTCCGAGCCGGTACAGTGCCGAGCCTTTGTTCATTTTGAGCTTAGGTTCCCCGGGGTATTCGAGGATGAGGTTGTCGTAATCTTTGAGCGCCTGTTCGTAGTTCTTGGTGCTGTACTGTTTGTTGGCGACGCTGTTTTTTGAATGCAATTCGTCGGAATGCGCCGCTGCGGCAAGCACGGCAATACACGCGCCTGCCAGGATGATGGCGCAGGGCACAACGGGTGCGTGAGTTGCTGTCCGCAGAGACATTGTTACTCGATTCTGCCTTTCCATTGAAGTTCAGATTTGACAATCTCAGGAACGAAGAACTCCAGCAGGAGGAAGAAAAGCGCAATCGCGAGAAACAGCTGATATTGCTCCTCGAAGATGTTCATCCGGTCGGTGCCGAGCTGGTTCTTCTCCATCTTTGCAATTTCACCGTAGATGGCCGGCATGTCGAGCGAGGTACCGGCATGAAAGTACTTGCCGTTTCCTTCGGTTGCGACTTTCTCAAGCATCATCGAATTGAGCCGCGTCATTACCAGGTCGCCGTTTTCGTCCTTCTTGTAGGCAATGTTCCCTTTGCCTTTGTTCACCGGAATGGGAACCCCGCTCTCCGAGCCGAGGCCCACGGTGTAGATCTTGATGCCGAGTTGCGCGGCTTTCTGCGCGGCAATCACCGCGTCGCCTTCGTTCTCCTCACCATCCGAAAGCACGATGAGCACGCGCGATTTGCTTTTTTGCGAACGAAACGCCTCAACCGACAGGTTGATGGCGCCGGCGATATCGGTCCCCTGGCTCTGGACCCAGTCGGTGGAGAGGACGCTCACGAACATTTTTGCGGCTCCGTAGTCGAGCGTAAGCGGGCACTGCACAAAGCTTTCACCCGCAAATACCACAATGCCGATGCGGTCGCCCTTGAGAAGGTCTATGAGCCTTCCGATCTCGAATTTTGCCCGTTCGAGACGGCTGGGTGCGATGTCCTCCGCAAGCATGCTTCTGGAAATGTCGAGCGCCACGATCACGTCGACGCCCTTGCGTTCCACCACTTCCGTTTTCACGCCGAACCTGGGCTGGGTAAGCGCGACAACCGCGAAGAACACGAAACACAAAAACAGCGCCCATTTGAGTACCTGCTGGTGGAGAAGCTTCTCCGGCGTCAACCTTTTCATGAGCGCAAGCTGCGCGAAGCGCGCGAGGGCCGCCTGCTTCCACTGATGGGCGAGAATAAAAAGCCCCACCAACGCGGGAATCATGAGCAGAAGCCAGAAATATGCCGGACAGCCGAATCTCATGGCAGAAGCCCCTCGGACCTGAATGGGAACAAGTCAACTCGTATACACGTGCAATTCACGGAATCCTCCGGAACCACGTATGCGAGAGCAGGCTTTCCGCAAAAAGCAACAAGCAGCCCGCGATGAGCCACGGGAAAAACCTGTCCGCGTAACTGGTATACAGCTTTGTCTTTATCTGCGTTTTTTCCATTTTGTCTATTGTGTCGTAGATTTCCCTGAGTTTTTCCGCGTTCTGGGCGCGAAAGAATTTGCCGCCCGTCGCGCCGGCAATGTCGGCAAGCAATTGTTCGTCGAGGTCGGATTGAATCATCTGTATCTGCGTTCCAACAACCTTGCCGGTAAATTGGTCCACCATCTGGGCCGGATAGGGAACCTGCCCTTCCTTGCCAACGCCGATGGTGTAGATTTTTATGCCAAGTTCCGCCGCCGCCTTGGCGGCTGCTACCGGCGCGATCTCGCCGAAATTGTTCCCGCCGTCGGTGAGCAGGATCATCACCTTGCTCTTCGCGGGCGTGTCCTTGATGCGATTGGCCGCAGTGGCTATCGCCGTACCTATTGCGGTTGCGTCGCCGAAGTCTTCGAAGTCTATTTTGTCGACAAATTGCGTGAGAACGTTGTAGTCAAGCGTGAGCGGGCACTTGGTGTAAGCGCGCTTGGCGAAAATCACCAGTCCGATCCGGTCGTTGTGCCGCTTCTTGATAAAATCCTTTACCGTCTCTTTGGCCACAAAAAGCCTGTTGTTGGGTTGGAAATCGAGCGACCGCATGCTGAACGAAACGTCGAGCACGAGCACGATATCGACGCCCTCGGTGGTCACTTCCTCCTCGGATGTACCCTTCTCCGGCCGCGCCAGGGCAACCACAAGCAAGCCAATGCCCGCGAGCCGCAGCGCAAACGGCGCGTGGCGCAGAAGAAGAAAACGCGATGCCGGTATCTTTTTGATTGCGGACAAATCGGAAAAGCGCACTGCCGGACGGCTTCTTTCCCGGCGGATATACACCCATGCCATGGGAATCCACGCGAGCAGCAGCAGCAGGAGCCACGGGTTTTTAAGATGCACTGCCGGCCTCCGTCTTTGCTGCCGCGGCGGGCGTTTGGACCGGCTTGGTCTTTTCCACGAATGCCCGCATGTCAACTCCGAACCGAGACACCGTGTCGTTGTCGGGCAACCACTTGGCGAATTTTACGGGGTCCGTGGTCGAGAAGAACCAGTCGACCGTCTTTCGTTCTGCAAGACCGAGCGGCGACGCCTTCACCCAATCCAGGATTTCCTGGGTGGTGAACTCGGCGATCTGCACGGCGAACCGCCTTTCGAGGTATCGCTTGATAATTTCGGAAAGTTCGAACACGTATTCGCGGATCATGCCTTTGGCGACGTAGTTCTTCGCTTCGAGCCGGCTCAGGGCCTCCAGAGCCTCTTCGTAGGGAGGTTTGGGCGGGGCGGATTGCGCCGGTTTTGCCGCCTTTGCAAAGAACCGGCGGCCAAAGAAAATCGCGGCGGCGAGGAGGGCCGCACCTGCAATGATCCACAGCCACGCAAGCGACGGTTTCCCGGCGTTTTGCTGCGGCTTGAGGTCCTTGATGGCCGCGGTATCGGGCGAAGAAACCAGAAGCACCCGCATTGGAATCGGTTGGGTGCGCAGCGTTTCGGTTGTCTTGTCTTTCGTTACGATGAAATCGAGGGCGGGCAGGGTGCACGGCTCGGCAGTGTAGGTCGTTACCGCATAATGAAAAGAGAGGCTGTCCGCCGATTTCTTCTCCGTTTTGTCGGACGTCCATTCCTTTACCGATAGTTTTCCGAATCCGTTGTCGGTCGGAGGAGGAGTAACCTGGCTTCCCGGGGGCACGACAAGGGCCACGCCGACATGCACTCTGTCACCGATGTAAAGGCTATCCTGGCTTGCCGAATAAAATATCATGCTGCCGAAGCAGAGTGACGAGTGCGCGGCAATAGCGAGAAAAAGAACCCGGGAAATTGATTGAAAATCCATGGCGGCAGATTTAAGATTCATCATAGACCATACAGTCAATGGCTGTCAGTGTGTTGCGGGAAAATCTGTACATTACGTTCCGGTAACTTCGTTTATTATCAAACGTTATGCGCCGCACCGGAAACCCCGGCGGCGCGTTTCGAAGATTGGTAAAAATAAATAAAGGAAGGTCGTATGCCGCTGATTATCGAATCCAATTTGGGCGTAGATAGGCGGATGGCTTCCAGGGCGTCCGTGGCCATATTGTAATTTCTGTATCCCACTTTTCCACGGGAGGAACGTGCAGATTCACGGTTTGAGACATGTTCTGGGCGCAGTGCTGGCGATTGCCATGGTTCTGCCCGTTTGTGCCAAAGACGGTTCGGATTCGCCGTCGCAAGAACCCTGCGGCGGCTTCCGGATAGCGCCCGAGTATCATTTCGACGAGGACGTTCATTTCTTCTTCAACCAGAAGGATTCGACTTTCAAACGACTTTACTTTGTAGAATGGAATACCTTCGCGGAACTTGCCTTTTTTTCAATCGACAACCGTTTCTTCTTCTTCTTCGACATGCAGGCCGCGATTGATCTCGGCAGGTGGCCCGACAAGGCGATTCTGTTCGATCCCAACCAGGTTGACATAGGGTTCGGCCCAACGTTCGAATACAGGTTTAATCGGCTCAACGTGGCGCTCGGGCTCGATCATCACTGTTTTCACCAAATAGACACGCTGGTTACCGCCCCGGATTTCGGGCCGATGTATTGGAACAAACTGATGCTCAGCGTTTCTTCGCCGCAGTTTCGGCCGGAGGCATTCAGGGAGGCCATAGGGCATGGTGCGGAGCTTACCTGGGACCGGAGGATTGCCTGGCAGGCAGGGATTGCATATACGCTGCACGATTTTTTCGGAATGGACACTTCGATAGTGGGCTGGAACCAGGTCTACATGATTGACCTTACCGGAGAGGCTCGCTGCGCGGCATTCCGGTTCAAAGGGTTCGCTGCGATTCTGGACGGCAAGACGGGAGCGTATTTTACCCGGACGAACCAGACATTATGGAACCAGCAGCTTCGCGCGGAACTGCTTGCCACCGAGGGAAAATTCGGGCTTGATCTTTTCGTTAATTGGGTCGTTGTCGACCAGTTGCAGAAACGCCTGAACAAGGACAGGCTTGTGGCGATCGGAATTGACGGTTTCAGGTGATAATTTAATTATTTTTGGAATGGTTTTCACCACAAAGACGCAAAGGACGCAAAGAAGAGAAAATGGAGGCGAAGGATTGTGGAAACGCCACGCTATTTGCACCTTGCAATCCTCGCTTAACTTTCAAGAAATCTTTGCGCCTTTGCGGTGAGTCTTTGTTTAAGCCGGTCGAGTGAAACATGAAAACCGAATTCGACATTATCCGGATTCTCAGCGAGAACGAGGAGAAGCTTTCTCCTTTTGCAAAGAAAAGCTCGCAGTCGCTCGGAAGAAAATTTCCCATGAAGCGGGACCCCTTCCGCCTCGAATTTTCCCGCGACGAGACCAGGATACTCCACAGCCCGCCGTTTCGGCGCCTCAAGCACAAGACGCAGGTATTCCTGTCGCCGGACAACGACCACATCTGCACGCGCATGGAGCATGTGCTCCACGTTTCCAGCATCGCCTACGTGATCGGCCGGTGCCTCAATCTCAATATAGACTTGATAAATGCGATTGCAAAGGGACACGATCTCGGGCACCCGCCGTTTGGCCACGCGGGCGAGCGCGAGCTCGACAAATTGCTGAGAGACCACGGCATTGCGCACGGGTTCCAGCACGAGGTGCACGGCCTGCGCGTCGTGGACAAGCTCACCAACTACGGGGCCGGCCTCAACCTGACGTATGAGGTGAGGGACGGCATCATCACGCATTGCGGCGAAAGCTTCGACCGGGTTCTTGCGCCGGACCGCGCACGGGATCTCACCAAGCTTGAGGAAATCGACGATCGCGATTCCATGCCCTCAACGCTTGAAGGATGTCTCGTAAGAATGGTGGACCGCATCGCCTACCTCGGACGGGACCTCGAAGACGGCATCAAGGCGGGCATCATCCGCAAGACCGACGTTCCCGCAACCGTGACCAAAGACCTGGGCGCCGACAACGGAGCCATAATAGGACGGTTTGTCAACGACATCATCGCTAACAGCATCGACAAGGATGCCATAATGATGAGCAAGGAGGTCCTTGCGCTTATGGAACGTCTCAAGGATTTCAACTACGAATGCATTTACAACCATCCCGAGGTAGAGATCAAGGCGAAAAAATCCGGGCACATCATAGGCCTCCTGTTTAGCGAACTCATGGAGATTCTCAAGAAATCCGATCGAGGCAAGGACGCGGCCAACGTGCACGCGGTGGTGCGCGAGGCGCCGAGCATGGAGGTTTTCTTCCATTTTATCAAGAACACGAATTATGTCGACGAAACGCCGGCCTGGCGGATCGCCGCCGACTACATAGCGGGAATGACCGATCACTTCGCAGAAAGGACGTACATCCAGCTTTTTGTGCCCACACCGGTTATCTGAGTGACCGGCGGTTGCACGCGCTTTTGACGCACAGGCTGGAAGACTCACATGGCTTCACATCAAATCATTCGGTCAAACGGCAAACAGGAATACCAGTCGTTTTTCGCGGAGTTATGGGATTCATTCTGGAATCCCCCTCGGCTCAATTGCCCAAAATGCGGCGGCACCGGCGTGGAGTATTACGACCCTTTTTTCTTTTCGCCGATTCGAACACTCAAGGGGCATCGCCGCGTCAGATGCCCCGCCTGCCGGTTTATCTGGCGGCCTAGCAGAAGGCGCAAGCCGTTCTGGAAGGGAGACAGGCCTTTTTGATCCTAAATTCCACAGATGCCATTCACCGCAAAGACGCAAAGGCCGCAAAGAAATGGCCTTATAGACTTTTTACCATTGTCGACTCATTAACCGACAGCATTTCGAACTCTCATTTTCGTTGTCTGCACGTTGTTGACTTTCAATCTGCTTTCGTTCGCGTACCTTAGCGTACTTTGCGCCTTTGCGGTGAACTGTATTTTTTAGGTTTGATGTATATTCCACGGTAGAGGGCATGCGGGCAATAAGAAATTGCGGTTTCCGTATTTTTAGAGGGATTGCCGGAGGGACTATGAAAACGACGGCTGTGGTGATAGGTCTCTGCCTTGTGTCGCTGGCTTTGGGTCAGGATGCGGACTCTTACAAGTCTACAGGCGATTCCCTCAAGGGCGGGTGGCTCGATCCTTCACGCTTTTCCTTCCATAATTCCGTGAGTTTCGGCATGGCAAGCGCCAGCGGATCATCACTGCAATCCCAGGGCCTCTACAGTACCATGCTCACCTACAAGTTCTCGCAGCCCATAACGCTCAATCTCAATTTTGGATTGCCCTTGTTTTCCACGTTTGCTGAGGGACAGAATCTTAGTTCTCAGAACCTGACCTCCATGGAGTATTTCCGGAACATGCCCATCGATGTTTCCCTGGCGTGGAAAGCCACGGACAACATGTTTTTTCTCCTGAGCTTTGAGCGTGCGCCCGCGGGATATTACTCCGACTTCAATTCGCCGCTTTACTATCTGCCCGTCAACAGGGGGGCAATGTTGTCGCCCGCAGCAGGGGTTCATTGATCTGGCCGCTCTTGCCGGCCCAGGTTCTTGATTCTTTTTTCCAAATGCATGCCGACTTTTTGCCATAGCTCGCTGGTTCGGATCGTCTGTCCCTTCCGCAGCCTGAATGACTTCGTTGCCTGCGCTATTTCTCCTTCAACAAGCTTCTTATTCAAGCCATAGTGGATGCTGAAGTAGTCGCACAGCTCCTGTTTGGAATGCCACCGGAAAGAGCTTCTGCGCTGCTCCAACGCTTCTTCGTTCATGCGCATCCCTCCTGTTAAATGACCGGCACTTGTTCGGGACAGGAAGAAACGAGAATCGATCGCATTCCTATTTCGCGCCGCACGCGCTCGAAATCGTCCGGCGAATTGAGAAAGCCTATCATCGTGGAACCGGAACCGCTCAAGACCGCGCCGGCGCAACCCGCGTCGAGCAGGCGCTTCTTGATAACCGGCAAAAGGGGATAGCGGGAGAAAACCGTTTGTTCGAAATCGTTATGCATGGCGGCAAGAACACCGTCGCGATCGCCCCTCAGCAGACAATCTTTCATTGCCAGCGTCTTCTGCCTGTCGCGGCCGATTCGTGAGTAATCGATGTTGGCATAGGCCTGTTTCGTGGAGACGCCGAAGCCGGGCGTTACCAGAACAGCATCAAAACGGAGCGGCGTCTCCAGAGGAACAAGCGTACCGGCCGCCTCGGTGTCCAGGGCCGTGCTCCCGGCAAAATAGAAGGGCACGTCCATTCCCACTGTGCGGGACAGCGACATCAGTCTGCTTTTGTCAAGATTGAGGCCCCACAGGTCCCGCAACAAAAGAAACATGGTGGCCGCGTTTGCGCTGCCGCCAGCCAGCCCCCCCTGCACCGGAATGTGCTTTTCTATAACAATCGTGACGTTACTCGAAATGCCGAATTCGGTCTTGAGCAGGTCCGCAACTTTCCAGCAGATGTTCGATGCGTCCAGAGGCACCTCTGGATTGTCGCACACGACCCTCATGCGGGAAGATTCCGTAACCGTGAGGAAATCGTGCAGGCTGATCTTGTGCTTTATGGCTGAGAGCTCGTGATACCCGGCGCACGGGCCCTTTTCGATTCTTCCGACAATATCAAGCGCCAGGGTGATGCGGGTAAAGCATTGTGCGGAAACCGTCTTCATGCCAATCAAAATATATCATTGCGAATCACCATTATTTATCTTACAGACATGCAAGGAATCGAACGCAGACGCTATCCCCGTGTCAGCCTCAATCACGTCACCGTGGAGGTGTATTCCTCGCTCGGAGAACTCGAAAGCCCCGAATTCTGTTTTATAATTAACGTGAGCGAAAACGGCCTGCTTTTCAAGTCGGAGAGCAAGGATACATCGTTTGAGTCCGGCACACTGCTGCGTGTCACGTTTGTTCTTCCGGACGGCAATATCGTTGTCCGCTGCGATGCCACAGCGATCCACGTGCGGGTCACAGACCTGTCCCAATACATCGGCGTACAGTTTAAGAACCTCGGGCTCGCCGAGGCAAAACTGCTGCGGGAATATGTGGCAAAGTCGCTGGATGAACAGGGATAGCACCTCTTTGACTCCGCAACTATTCAACGTTCCTTTCTTCTTCATGGCTTCCGAGTCCGTTCCGGGCTGTAACTGAATCGGGAACTTCACCGCCGAGACTGACCTTTCGTTCAGATTCCGAGATTCGGAGTGTTCGGCGGACGGCGTCCTGTGCACCACCGCTGAACCTTGTTTTTGGCCGGTAAAAGAAAAGGAACCGAAAATGAAAGCTATTCATGACAAATACTGCTACGTAATTCTGCTCACTGTTTACGGATTGGTTTGCGGAGGGACGGTATATAGAAATGATTCAACAAAGGAGTCACTGCAAATCATTTTTCCGGACTCAAATCAGACTATTTCCAGTCCCTTTAATATTTCGGGGACAGGCAACCTGTTTGAAAGTAAAGTGCTCAAAGAATATGTAGAAAAGGGATATTGGAAAGACACTTTCGTTGGGATTGAGGTTGTTGACAATAGTGAGCATGTTCTGGGAGGGGCTCACATTGACACAAAGGACGGCGGCTTGACCGGACAGTTTAGCCAAAACATTTCTTATTTCCGCCCTTTCGCCCAGAAGGGCTATGTAAGGATTTCAAGATATTGTCCCACTGATCGATTTCAACCAGGCAAGTATTCTCCAACATCTCTATCCGGAAGGGTGTTTGCGGAAATTCCAGTAATCTTCTCAGAACGATTAGACTCAAGCAAGTGCCCCAATATTGTATTTGAAGACTACCGCACAAACGACATTTATAAAGGCAAGATTGCGAAAGTTGATTTCAAGAGTTATCCCGGCGCCTATCAATTCCGCAGCCGGATAAGAGAAGGTGTTAGGGGTGGACCCAATTTTGCCGGGCACTATACTCTTGTAATCTGGGGCTGCGGTACGCAGTGCGGAAACTTTGCCATAGTTGATGACGAAACCGGAAAGATAGTGGTTGTTGATTTTGATGAGTCTTGTTATCACCATTTCAAGAAGAATAGCAGGCTGTTAATACTGAAGACCGTATGCATGGGAAATGAAAATAGTGCAGGCGGTGATTACTACGAATTAAAAGATGGAAAGCTAAAGCGCGTTTGCAAATATTAAAAAGCCCATATCGGTGATTTTAAAGGACGCCCATTTCGTGGATTCACTAGGAACGGACACCGTATTCATTCGCGAAATGCAATTTGATACGGTTCGGGTGGGCTGGTTGGCTGGATAGGGCGCGAAGCGGGAAGCGTGATGGTGAACAACGCCGGGTGCCCTTAACATCTGCTCATACGACAAAAGAACAAGAAACAGTCATGTGCCATCGATCTTTGATCGAGGTTCTTTTGTTTGAGATGAAGCAGATGAACCTGGATCACAGATCCAGGCCATACCGGTTGCGTGGTGCGTGTTTGGTCACTCGGAGGACCCGAGCACGCTTTATGCCCATGTTCAGTTCCAGGCTTTTGGGGTGCAGTCATTTCCTTTTGGGGACATCGCACCTTGACAAAAAATCACTAAAACAATCATTCACCGCGTTTGAAAGACATTCCATGTAGTTGTCATATGAATAGACGCGGCCGAATCGGTTCGACGTACCGATGGCGGTACAACTGGAAAGCGTGTCGTTGTTCTTGTCGAGGATTGAGAAGTCTATCGTTACTTTTCCTCTGTACAGGTCCTTCTCGACCACCTCAAATTGCAGAAGTCTTCCGGATATTTTATAGTCGAAGGCCGGCGACGATGAGGTTGAAAGGCCGAATATGGCAAAGACCTTTGGAAAATTGGTCATGATAAAAGAAGAAATATCCGTCTTTGTCGTAACCCAGTAGATAAGCCGATTGTCCCAGGTGTGAGGGCCGTGATCGGTCCAAATGATTGTATCTTTCTTCTGAGATCTGCAATCCACGATTGTGTCCAGTTTGTACGTGCGCCCCGCGAAATTTGGGAGATTCCTCGGAGAATAGTTCCCGGAATCGTCTGTCGACCTCCATGCCATCTCGACGTCCTTAAGATGCGCGCAACCGGCAAAAAGAAACAACGAAGCAAGAATGGCAATTGGAATAGAGATGTTTCGCATATGGATTTCGGCTCCCTGCTAAAAGGCAATCAATTCATCTCGCAGACGATAAAACAAGATGATACTACATTGTACACTTAATGATTGCTCTTGTCAATAACCGGGCATGCGTTTTGCCTGATATGTAAATCCTTCGACAAGCTCAGGATGACAGCTCGGGAAGTTGACAGGTGAAAGTTGACAGTGGAAGAGGTTGAAGAACGCAAGATCTACAATTTCTGCATTTCTGAAGCGGACCTTGTCAACTGTGGTAACCATCTTCTGCCCGGCGTTAGCTGGACCGGGGTGCGCGCTGGAGCGCGTTGCCGCCGGACGACCCTTGGAAGCACCCGACGGGGCGCCCGGATCCATATCGTGAACCTGCTAAGATACTATTTGTGTACGAATTGTAAAACCTGTTCCGCAATCGACTTCGGATCAAGCTTGATTTTCTCCAGGATCTTGGCGTTGCTCCCGTGTTCGAGGAAACAGTCGGGGTATCCAAGTCGCAGGAATTGGGAGAGGGAAACACCCATTGCGGCGGCCAGTTCGAGCACGCCGGATCCGAACCCTCCGGCCAGCGAATTGCTTTCCAGCGTTACAATGTGCGAATGCGAGGAAAACAGGGTGCCGTAAAACTCCGCTGAGAGCGGCTTGACAAAGCGCGCGTTCACCAGCGTCGGCGTGATGCCGCGCTTCTCGAGAATGTCGCACGCGGCTGCGGCGTGCAAAAGCATGTCGCCCGCGCACACCAGGGCCACCGTGGCGCCCTTCCTCACAACTGCCGGTTCCGGGATGGCCAGAGGCGAGACGTCGCCGCCGGCGAGGTCGTCCGGTATGCACCCGCGGCAATAGCGGATGAACACCGGACCGGCGGTATAGGTCATAGCCGTTATGAGCATGCGCTTGAGTTCGGTGCCGCTCGCGGCCGCCATGATGAGCGCACCCGGTACCGTGCGAACGAACGACAGGTCCAGCGCGCCGTGATGCGTGGGGCCGTCTTCTCCGACGAGCCCGGCGCGGTCTATGCAGAAGGTAATATTGAGGTTGTCAAGTGCAACGTCGTGAACAAGCTGGTCGAACGCGCGCTGTAGAAACGTGGAGTACAGCGCGACCACCGGTTTGAGGCCTTTGAGGGCCAGGCCGGCGGCAAACGTCACCGCGTGCTCTTCCGCAATGCCCACATCGAAAAAACGATCGGGGTAGGCGTCACGGAAAAACGAAAGTCCGGTCCCGTCGGGCATTGCGGCGGTAATGGCCACCACGTCGCTTCGCCGCGCGCCGATTTCAACGAGCGTCCTGCCGAATACCTCGGAATACGACGGCCGGGACGCCGGGGAACACACGACGTCTCCAGTGTCAAGTGAGAACTTCGAGATCCCGTGATACTTGGTGGCGTTGTTCTCGGCGAAACTGTAGCCCTTGCCTTTGGTGGTTATCGCGTGAACCAGGACCGGACCGGTGGTATGATCTTTAACAAAACGGAAAATCTCCACCAATTTTGGAATATCGTGTCCGTCAATAGGGCCAAAATAGCGGATGCCCATGTCTTCAAAAAGCTTGCCGGGGATCACGAAATGCTTGACGGTTTCGTCTATGTTGTGAAGGAGGTTGCGGATGCGGCTGCCGAACGTGGCGAGACGGCCGGTGAGTTCCCACACTTCGTCTTTGAGTTTCTTGTACCGTTTGTCGGTGAGCACCCTGGTGAGATAGCGCGACATTGCGCCCACGTTTTTCGAAATGGACATCTTGTTGTCGTTGAGCACGATCACCATGTTCGTCGACAGGCTTCCAAGGTTATTGAGCCCTTCAAACGAAAGGCCGCCCGAAAGCGATCCGTCTCCGATGATGGCGACCACCGCGTGTTTTTCTTTTTTCAAGTCGCGGCCGATGGCGAGCCCCAGCGCCGCCGAAATCGACGTGGACGCATGTCCCACGCTCACCGAGTCGTATTCGCTTTCGGAAATCCTGGGAAAACCGCTGATGCCTCCGAACCGGCGCAGGTTCTTGAACTGATCTCTCCTGCCGGTGAGGATTTTGTGGGCATACGCCTGATGGCCCACATCCCACACGAGTTTGTCAACGGGGGTGTTGAAGCAATAGTGCAGGGCAACCGTGAGTTCTACGGCGCCCAGGCTCGACGCAAGATGGCCGCCGCTCTGACTCACATGTTCGAGCATGAAGGTGCGGATTTCTTCGGCGACTTCCGCCAGCTTTTCGGGCGGAAGGTTCCTCAAATCTGCGGGGCTGTTAATGGACTGTATGAGGTTCATGTGGTGAAACGTATTTTAAAAACGGCAGGACGCTGCCTGTTTGTACGATCGGGCAATTCTATAAGATACCTGAAATTGTCCCGAATTTCAACAACTACGTCTTGTGCGGGCGAGATATTTGACCATGGAAACCGAATCGAAACGCGATTTTTTTGAATTGGTGGGCACCGATCCCGGTTCGCAGGCCCGCGCCGGCATTTTGCGCACCGCGCATTCCGTTGTCGAAACACCGGTGTTCATGCCGGTGGGAACCCAGGCAACCGTCAAGGCGCTGTCCCCGGCCGAACTCGACGCGTGCGGGTGCTCCATTATCTTGGCGAATACCTATCATCTGCACCTGCGGCCGGGCGATGCCCTCGTTGCCGAGGCCGGCGGGCTCCATACCTTTGAAAGCTGGGGAAAATCGCTCCTCACCGACAGCGGCGGCTTTCAGGTGTTCAGCCTTCGCGACATTTCCAAAATAACCGAGGACGGGGTGTGGTTTCAGTCGTACATCGACGGGTCGAAACATTTCTTTTCCCCGGAGCGGTCCATTGAGATCCAGCGCAACCTCGGCGCCGACATCATCATGATGTTTGACGAATGCCCGCCGGCCCGGGCGGGCGAAGAGGCGATCCAACGGGCGGTCGAAAGAACCGTGCGCTGGGCGCTGCGCTGCCGTGAGGCGCATGCGACGCTTCCGTTTGCGCACGGCAGGGAGCAGGCGCTTTTCGCAATTGTCCAGGGCGGGACCAGCAGGGACCTTCGCAAGAAGTGCGCCGAACAACTGATGGCGCTAGACATGCCCGGCTATGCCCTGGGCGGGCTTGCGGTAGGAGAGTCAACCGCCGAAATGTACGACATCGCGGCCTGCACGTGCGGGTTCCTGCCGAAATGCAAACCGCGTTACCTCATGGGCGTGGGCATGCCCGAGAACATCCTCGAATGCATCGAGCGGGGGGTCGACATGTTCGATTGCGTCCTTCCCACCAGGAACGCGCGCAACGGAACCGCGTTTTCGTGGAACGGGCCCATTCACATAAGAAACGCCCGCAACACCCGGGATTTCAGCCACGCCCTCGATGATTCCTGTGCCTGCTATGCCTGCCGGAATTTTTCCCGGGCCTACCTGCGCCACCTTTTCTGCGCCGGCGAAATACTTTCCCTGCGGCTTCTCACGCTGCACAATGTTTATTTCTATATGGATCTGGTGCGCCGCGCGCGCGCGAGTATCCTGTCCGGGACGTTCGGACAGTTCAAGGAACAGGCGCTGCGCCGTCTGCAGCAGGCCGGCGCCGAGGAACCCGAAACCGCTCAGGGGGTCACCAATGATGGATCCGCTTGAAGAATGCGCACAAATTGCGCTGTCGGAATGTCTCAACCTGGGCCGTCAGGAGCAGCTTCTTGTCGTGTGCGATCCGCCCTGCGCCGAAATCGGCGATGCGTTTTGGCGGGTGGGGTCGGCCATGTGCCGAGAGGCCGTGATGGTACGGATATCACCCCGCAAACAGAACGGCAATGAGCCACCGCTCCCGGTGGGTGAGTGGTTTGGCCAGTTCGACGTGGCCGTGATGCCCACGTCGCGCTCGCTCTCGCACACGCAGGCGCGCAGAAAAGCATGCGAAGGCGGTACGCGCATCGCCACACTGCCCGGTATCACGCCGGACGTGTTCGTGCGCACCTTGCGCGCGGATTGGAAGAAACTGGGCAGTCTCACACGTAAATTATCGGGACAGCTTTCGGCCGCTTCGTCGGTGCGGATAACCACCCGGGCCGGCACGGAGCTGTCGTTCGGGACCGGAGGCCGCCAGGCCAAGGCCGATGACGGGCGGCTCATTTACAAAGGCGCATTCGGCAACCTGCCGGCCGGGGAAACGTACATGGCCCCGCTGGAAGGGACGACGGAGGGCACGCTCGTGGTAGACGGGTCGTTTCCGCTTACGGGACTCCTTCAGACGCCACTCGTTTTGAAGATTCGAAAAGGCAAGGCGGTCGATGTTGCGGATCATCCTTGCAAGGCCGAACTCGAACAATTGTTCAAGAAATACGGCCCGTTTGCCCGCAACATTGCCGAGTTCGGGGTGGGCACGCTCGACAGCGCCAGGATTACCGGCAATACGCTGGAAGACGAAAAGGTCAAGGGAACCTGCCACATTGCCTTGGGCGACAACGCTTCGATGGGCGGAAATGTGCGGGTGCAGATGCATTTGGACGGGATACTGCGAGAGCCGACAGTATGGCTCGATGATAAAATGTGGATGCGGGACGGCAGGATGGAATAGGAGTTCCAGATTCCAGAGTTCAGATTCCAAATTGGGATGCCTGCTGCCTGCTTTTGCAACCGCTCCGTTTCACCCGTAGAATCCCATTGCCGACAAATCCCGGCAGGTTCCCTTGCGCGGCTACTCCCGTAGCTCTGCATCCAGTCGCAGTCGTGATGCTGCGGGGTTCTTCAATTTGCATTCTGGAATTTGGAATGTGGAATTACTTTATCAGCCCCATCATCCTCGCCGCGACGTCCGGTTCAACCCTGTACGGGCTTCCCTTGCCTTGGAAGAAACCGTGTTTGTCAATAAGGTGCAAAGAGAGCGGCGTCAGGGAAAACGACGCGCCGGACGCTGCGAGGGTAAACACGGTCTCGCCTTTTGCAAACGTCCCCTCGTTGGCGAACGGTGACGGAATTTTGCCGCGGGCTCCGCAGTGCACGGCCACGCATCCTGCCGACACGGTAACCGGCGCGCCCAGCGCCTGTTCGGCGGCGTCGTACGCCTTGCGCAATGTGTCAACGAGACGCTCTTTGTCGACGCCGAGGCCCGCAAGCATTGCAGCATCGTCGCTCATGATGTCTTCGGGCCGCCGCGGGTCGGCGCCGAGGAATCCCGCCGCGGAAAACCGCGACGGGCCAAGGATTTTCCTAAGGTCCCGTTCGTCGGCAACTGCTTGCACGGGTTGTTTGTTGCTTTCAGGCGAATTTGTCATAAAATATCCTTGCATCCGGCAGGCCGCACTGTGTGAGCACCGCGATGCATGCGTTGATCATTCCCGGCGACCCGCAAAGGTATGCTTCGAATCGGGAACAATCCGGCACATTGCGCCGCACCACTTCCGTTATAAGGCCCCGCTCGCCGGTCCAGCCCCCGCTTTCCGGCTCGCTGGAAAGGGCGGGGATAAACTTGAAATCCGCTAGCCCGGTTTCCAATTTGTGAAGTTCTTCGACCATAAAGAGGTCCTTCTGCGAGAGAGCGCCGAAAAAACACCGGATGGTGCGGTTGCATTTCTTTCGAACCAGGTCCTGCAGAATGGACCAGATCGGGGCCAGGCCGGTACTGCCGCACACCATCAGCATGGGCGCCGCACTTTCGGACGCCCGGAATGCGCCATACGGTCCGGAAAACGAAATTGCGTCGCCTTCCTTGAGAACGTCGAATGCCCACCGGGTGAAGATTCCGTTTTTCGTCCTGCGGATCAATAGATCCACGCCCGACGAGTCGGACGGCGGCGACGCGATCGAAAAGTCGCGGAGTACCGCATCCCTCCCCAGATAGGACATAGACTTGGCCTGGATGTACTGGCCGGCCGTGAACTCGATGGTCTTTGGATTTGTCAATTCGATGCTGAGGCCGAGTATGTCGTACGTCACCAGCGTTTTGCGGGCGATCTTCCCGGAAAAGCGCTTGACGGAAAACAGTTCGTCGGGGACGGCTATGGCGAGGTCTCCAACCGGCTTGGTCTGGCAGGCAAGCCGCATGCCCGCGGCAATTTCGCTTTCGGAAAGGAGCGGCAATTCGGCGGCCAACGGCGGAGTCGCGCCGCCGACAACCTTCACCTTGCAGTAGCCGCACCGTGCATTGCCGCCGCACGCGGAAGGAAGGAAGAGACCGTTCCGCGCGCACCCGGCAAGCAGCGACGTTCCGGGTTTCACCCGGATGATCTTTTTACCGCCGTTGATGTCGATCGCCACGGTTGGTGCCTGGGCTGTTTCCATGAAGCTCCTGTGACCTTGGATTGTTGTGCGGCGACCAGTAAAATTACCTCATGAGATTGGGCATTCCAAACGGTAATGCGCCGTCTCCGGCCAACGCGGCCGAGGACAAGGGTTAATATGAGGCCAGGGCGTCCGTATTTTGTGGAATGGGGCTCTCTCAGAGGAATGTATTTTTCAAGTGAGGGAAATTCGTGGACGCTGCGGTTCTGAAGACAACACTTGATGGCTGGTATGCGGCATATCATGATCCGTCGTACCTGCGCTACGATCCCCTTGAATTCGTACGTCGCATGCGCGGCAGGGAGAACCGCGAGATCGCCGGCCTCATGTTCTCGTCAATTGCATACGGCCGGGTTGAGCAGATACGGGCGAGCATCAGGAATATCCTTGCCGTAACCGGCGCAGAATTGTTCCGCTTTGCCGTGGATACGCCGCTGGCAAAGAAAGTGCGGCTATTCGCGGGTGTAAAACACCGGTTCAACACCGGGACCGACTTCGCGGTCCTGCTGGAATGCGCCGCCCGGGCTCAATTGCGCTATGGGTCACTCGAGACTCTATTTTGCGAGGGCTTGAGGCAATCGCACCCGACGGTGGAACAGGCGCTAGACGTATTCGCGCTCCATCTTCGGGCCCAGGCCGCAAAAACACGGGGCGCGAGGTCGCGGTATTTCGATTTTCTTCTTCCGTCTCCGTCATCGGGCAGCGCGTGCAAGCGGTTGACCCTGTTTCTGCGGTGGATGGTTCGCCCCGACGACGGAATAGATCTTGGCGAATGGAAACGGGTTTCGGCATCGCAGCTCGTGATGCCCGTCGACACCCACGTCGCAGCCGTGTCCAGAAGCCTGGGGATAACGTCACGAAGGACGGCCGACTGGGCCATGTCTCGGGAGATCACCTCCGTTATGAGAACGGTGTGCCCGCATGACCCCGTGAAATACGATTTTTCTCTGTGCAGAACCGGCATGATTGATTTTAGAAACATAACCGCGGCTGCCTGACGCGCAACGGCTGGGCATACGGCGTTGTGGGGTGGCCCGTGATGAAAAGAAGAAAAGTCCAAAAATGGAAATGCAATTAGATTCGGGGTTATCCGCATGAGAGAGTTCGATGGACTCGCCGTCAATTCCGGCAAAGTGCTCGCACCGGCGTGCCTGTATTCGTCAAATTTGCACAAAGCCATTGACGAATACGATATCACCGGTGGGCAAATCGAGTCGGAACTGCTTCGTTTCGACAAAGCCCTTATAGACAGCTCCCGCGAGCTCGAAACGATTTCGCTCCGGGTAGCCGACAAAGTCGGGAACGTCGAATCGGAGATATTCATGGCGCAGAAGCATATCATGAACGACGATTCCATCGTGAGGCAGATTCGCGAAGGTATACGCGGAAAAAAGAAGAACGCGGAGGCGGTGATTTTCCAGGTCTATCGCGAGTTCGAAGAAAGATTCAAGGCCATGGACAACGTCTATCTCCGCGAGCGGGGCGCCGACATACGCGAGATACGCCGAAGGCTCCTGGACAACCTGAAACAGGAGAAGCGTGGTTTCGCATGCGAAGGTCAGTCACACTGTCAGCGAGGCGCAAACAGGATCATCGTTGCCGAAGAGTTTACCGCAGATATGATGGCCCACATGAATTTTGAGCGGGTGCGCGGTTTTGCCACCGAACACGGCGGTGTGTCATCGCACGCGGCGATAATCGCCCGGGCGCTGGGAATCCCGGCGGTTTCCGGATTGCACGGCATCACACAGACTGTAAAGTGCAGCGACATCGTTCTTGTCGACGGCGACAGCGGCCGCGTCTACCACATGCCTTCCGAGGAAACCATTAAGAAGGTGATCACCGTTGTCGACGTCCAAGCCCGCGCAAAGTGCATGATTGCGTCGCCGCCCGGCACGGAAGTTCTTGCCAACGCAAGCATTTTCGAAGACGCGCACCAGGCCCGCCTGCTCAAGGCCGACGGCATCGGGCTTTTCAGGACGGAAATCATGTTCATCCGCGAAGACCGGCTGCTCACCGAAGACGAACAGTTCGAGCGGTACAAGAATATCGTCGGCGAAATGGGAAACAGGCCGGTCACGTTCCGCCTGCTCGACGTGGGCGGCGACAAGCCGCTTCCGTTCCTCAGAATACAAAAGGAATCGAACCCGTATCTGGGATGGCGAGGAGCGCGGTTTCTCCTCGGAAACCCGGACATCTTTCACATTCAGGTACGCGCACTCGCGCGGGTAGCGCTGTTGGGAAAGATAAAGATCCTTTTTCCCATGGTAGTTGACGAACGCCAGCAGAAGGAGCTGGTGGACGGCGTTCGAGGTTTTGTGCAGGCGGTCCCGGGCGCCGCAGAGAATCTGCAACTCGGCGCTATGTTCGAAGTGCCGAGTGCTTGTATGCAGGCACAATTGATCTTCAAGCATGTCGATTTCGGCAGCATCGGGTCCAACGACCTCATTCAGTACCTGTTTGCGGTCGACAGAAACAACGAGCAGGTCTCCGCGGACTACAACCCCGAGCATCCCATACTGTGGAAGCTGCTCGCGGACCTTGTTGCGGCCTCTTCCGAAGCAGGCAAGCCATTGTCAATCTGCGGCGAAATGGCAGGCAGGGAGGGATTCGCCAAGCGTCTTCTTGACATAGGAATAAAGTCGCTTAGCGTGAGCCCACGGCTCATTCCGCAGGTAAGAACCGAAATGATGGAGTACTACGATGACGGTGCTTCAGTCGGGAAACCGGAACATCGCACGGAGGCGCGCGCGTAATTGTCCACCGCAGTGCGCGAAAAATGCGGGTGGTTGCGCGGCCGGCCATAGTTTATTTTGCTTGTTCTTGACGCCGCATCGGAATAGTCTATATGAACACCGTGTCCCGGAGCCGGCGACCAGAATCCACTGCCACAAGGAGCGATTCCGTATGTTGACACAAAGAGAGAACCACTCGTTTTCCGGTATCACGCTGGGACTGATCCTGTGGTGTGCCATCGCTGCCGGCGCTTCGGACGCAGACAGAGTGCAGCAGCTTGTCGACATTATCAAGAGCGGCCCTTCCTTGTATCGGACTCCCGAAGCCGCTGCCGCCTATGCCAGGTTCAATGCCCAGGGCGGTATTCCCGCGGTTTCCACCGACGACGGACTTGCGGCAATCAAACAAAGCCTGCGCGCCGCCATCAATCTTGCCGACTACGGAGACAAAGCCAGGGTCGCGGTGCCAACGCTCATCGAGGTTTTCCCGCAGGCAGAATATCTCGCCGTTGTCACGAATGCGCAGTTTGCCCCCGGAATGGGTTTCTTTGACGACTGGGTCCAAACTTACGTCATAAGTTCTAAGAACAAGTTTCTTCTGTCGTCGCCGTTCGTGGACTATCAGACGCTTTCCCGGTGCGAACAGTTTGTCGAAGCTTCGGGCACAACGGACATTCACCAGAAACGGATGGCGGGGAGTAAAATTGTTGAAGCCAACGCCGACATATACGTTACCATCAGGATAAACGCTGCTGCATGCGCGCTTTCGCGGATCACGGGCACGGATGCGGGAAGAACGCGCGAATCGTGGCGGTCGTGGTATGCCCAGAATAGCGGCGCACCCGCGCCTGCCGCGCTTTCCGCCGCTCCCGTAAAAATAACGGTGGTAAATACTCCCGCGAATCCGCCCAACGTTTATGTCGTTGGCGCGCGGTACCAGATCTCCCTTACCACGGGTGATGTCGTCTCCGGGATTATCGAATCGTCAGACGACGCATCATTTACAATACGGGTTGACGGCGGGGGAAGATACAGCTACGACAAGAGCTTTGTCAAGAGCCAGCTCATGCTGTCCGCGCCTGCGTACCAGGGCGGTTCCGCCGCGCCGGCCCCTGCCGGCGCGCCTGCGCCTGCGCCGGGTTCGGTCCCGTACGAAGACCTGATGAACTTTTCCTATTCGGGAAGGACCATGGAAGTCGTCATGCTCAACGGTACGGTCATGCGGGGCGCGCTCGGTGTCGTCGACGCCTCGATTCTGCACCTGACCGTGGACGGCGCGGAAATGCCCATTTCGCGCAGCCTTATCGCGCGGGTCTCGGTCGTTGTCGATCCGGCGGATACAAGATCAACCGATAGGCCGTCGGCCGCGCCGGCGCAGAACTCCGCGCCCCAGCCGTGGTAGGCCGATACGATCCACCGCGCAGGCACATGAAGTGGCGGAACATATGAAACTCGTGATCGCGATAATCCGTCCCGCAATGCTCCCTGATGTCAAGGAAGTCCTTTTCGACGAGAAAGTGGAAGGCTTTTCCGTCACCGATGTCATGGGCTGCGGTAACCAATGGGGCCACACCGAAAGCGAAAAAAACACGACGGTGGAGTCGAACCTTATCAGGAAAATCAAGATTGAATTTCAAGTGGCCGGGACGCGAGTCCGGCCGGTTATCGACAAAATCATAGGCGTCTGCCGTTCGGGCCGTATCGGCGACGGCAAGATCTTTGTCCTCAATGTGCCGAACAGCGTTGCCATGTGATGGAACCATGAAGCTCGTTACCGCGATAATCCAGCCTTCCAAGCTGTCTGATGTCAAACAGGCCCTGTTCGACGCATGCCTGGGAAAGATGACCGTGTACAACGTAAGCGGGTCGAGCCAGCTTACGCACTACCCGGACATCCACCGGGCCAACGACTACGAACCCAACCTTATCGGCAAAGTGAAGATCGAGCTTGCCGTCAATGACGACAGTGTTCGCCAGGTTATCGACATCATCAAGAAATACGCGCGCAACGAAAACATCAGCGGCGGAAAGATTCTCGTGCTCGACATCGAGCAGTGCGTAAGAATTCGCACCGGTGAAGAAGGACCCGCGGCGATTTGAGGAATCCCGTTGGGGCCGGCGCCGTTTCTCGGTGAGGAGCCGGCAGCGCGGTCGGCGGAGAACCTCCGGCCGAAAAACTATCCAGCAAGCACTGCCTCCATAGCCGCCTTAAGAACAACCTTTCGAACCTGCGATTCCGATTCCAGCATGCATTGCGGCCGATGGATTTCCCCGGGATACAGTATTGCATACATTCCGCTTGCCAAAACAAGGTCGGTTTCGCCGGCCACACTCCTAAAGAGTATCGTGTCTTTGGTCGCGGAAAGGTCCTCGCCGATCTCCGCGGACACGCCTGCGGGCGCAAAACCGAGAATTTCGGTGCCGCTCAAAACATATTGAACGTCGACGTACTTGACATGCGCTTCCGCATTTTTCGCCGCTTTGGGCCTGGTCCGGTATTCCTGGACAAGCGCAAACATTCTTGCCCCGTCGATTTCGTATCTGCCGATTGCCATTGCGGAAAAATCGGTGTTCTTGAGAACGTCGAGGCCTTTTACCAGATAGGCGGGTAACACAAGTTTGTCGGCGCTAAGCCGGGCGAGGCTGCTGCAGAACATCGGAAGTCTCCTTTGGTTTTGTGTGCGAGTAAAGAACCACGGCCATCGGCCGTGGCTTTGATGAGGGGGTGAAAAGGGGCTTTGCTACAATGGATGGTGCGAAGCGCCACTGCCAAACCCTTACGAAACGAGAGTGAGAAATCCCCGAAATCAAAGAAAGCACGTCAGTGCTTTTTCGTAACGTTGTGCTCCACGCCTCTAGGGCGTGGTCTCTTTTCAAGAAAACGCCGCAGGCTTCCCTCACATGCTTATACATGCGGCACAAAATGATGCAGGAAGAAAATACCTTCTTGCATCGGAGACCGTGTCACCGAGGCCTTGGCCGAGCCTGGAGATTCGTCGCCGCGCAGCGGCGGGGCGCCCGCATCCATTTTCGCGGGCGGGAGCTCGTCGCCATTCTTACTTTCGGTAAGATTCCCGCTCAACATTTCCGACCGTTTTTTAGTTATATATAATAGACAGGGGAGAGAAGAACCGCGCCTCAGGAGCGAAAAGCCCGCACTATTCGGCCATTATTCGTCGTTGACTTTCTACCGTATTTCTTTCCCCGGATACGCTGCCTCAATGCATTGGTTGCCTTCGAGGCGTCGGTTGTTGATTTCAATGTCGTGTGGTAATTTGTAACGCTTAACTGTCCAAGAGGGAGGGATGGCATGCATCTTCACAAGATTATCTCGCCGGTCATTTCATGCTTGATCGTTGCGGCGTCGCTTGGTTTTGCGGAGACCTACACTCCGGAACCGAGCAACAGAGTAAAAATCAATCTGGGGGAAACGCCCTGGAAGTTCACCAAGACCGATCCGGTGGGCGGCGCTCAGGCCATAACCTACAGCGACGCCGCATGGAAGGATGTCGGCATTCCCCACACCTGGAACGACACCGACACCTTTATCAACCAGCGAAGCGGCGGCGGCGACGGGTCGATGAAGGGGGGCACCTGCTGGTACCGAAAGCACTTCACCCTCGACGGTAAATATGCAGCGGAAAAAATCTTCGTTGAATTTGAAGGCGTTCATATGGGAGCGGCGGTTTACATCAACGGTACGTTCCTGCCCGGGAACAGTCCCGAGAATCCGACCGCAACGCACGTGATCGGCTTTATCGGGTTTGTGGTGGACATCACGCAGTATGTGCAGTTCGGCGGCGCAGATAACGTTCTTGCGGTGAGGGACGGCATGAGCGGCGGGTTCTACACGGCCCCGGGATTTTCCTCAGTTTTCAGGTTCGGGCAGAATGACGGCGGCATCTTCCGGCCCGTGTGGATGCACATCACCGACAAAGTTCATATTCCCGCCAACGTGTATTCGGTTCTCAATCAGTGGGGGACCTACGTTGCGACGCTTGCCGCGTCCGACGCCGGCGCAACGATCCGGATGCTCACGAATGTTCAGAACGAGGGCACCGCAAGCCAGAGCGTTTCCCTCACCACGAAAGTGGTGGATGCTTCCAGCAACGTGGTGTTGACTTTACAGAGTACCCAGACCGTGGGCGCGGGCCAGAGTTACGTGTTCGACCAGAAGGGCGACATAACGAATCCCACGTTGTGGTATCCGAACAACAGCATCTACGGGAAGCCGTACATGTACAAGGTATACTCAATAGTCAAGGTCGGCGCGACCACGGTCGACGTTTTCCAGACGCCGCTCGGCATACGGACCATCACCTGGGACAGCGATTATCCATATATCAACGGCAAGAAACAGTATTTGTGGGGGGCATCGGCGCGGTACGATTATCCCGCGCTGGGAACCGCGCTGCCGCCCGAAGTTGAGTGGCGCGATGCGCAGTTGCTCGCGAACATGGGCGGCAACCTGTGGCGGCCCGGCCATTCCGCTTGCAGCCCCGGATTCGTGAGCGCCTGCGACAATACCGGCGTCATGCTAATCCAGCCCAGCGGCGACGGAGAGGGTTCTTTCGATGCCGCCAATCTGGGAAATCCGCCCATAAAGGCTGCCGTCAAGCAGGAAGTGTGGCGCGACGGCATCGTGAGGGACAGAAACAATCCTTCGATATTGGCATGGGAAGCCTGCAACGCGACCATTGATCCAACGTTCGTGGACGGACTGCGCGCCATGAAGAACGTGTGGGACTCGCTGACTCCGCGAAAGATATCCGTGAGAGGCGGCCCGGAATTCGCGCCCGGCGACCTGGTGGGCTGCACCTTGACAGGCTGCGAGGTCGGCCGCAAGTCTGCTAATCCTTTGATGCCGGCCTGGGGCTCGGAAGCCTGGGGCAGGCAATCGGCGCGGTTCGAGTATGATTTCGAAATCGCTTTCATTGCCGAATTTCTCCAGAACTGGAGAAAGAGCCAGCAGGGAAATTGTTTCGGACTGTGCCAGTGGTATCTGGCTGAGACTCCCGGCGAAGTGGGTAATTTTCTCGAGATGCAGGCTGGAGTGGAGGCCAATGACCCTCGGTCCTTCGGTTCATCCATGACGGATTTCAACCGCATTCCCAAGATGCTGTATTACGCGTACAAGGCCGCATGGAGGCCGTATTCGCTTGAGCCGGTAGTTGCGATAGCGCATCACTGGAACCGTTCGGGTGCTGTTGCGGTCAATGTATTCAGCAACTGTCCCGGCGTGCGCCTTCTCATTAATGGCACGAGTCAAGGAACCAAGATTCCGAATCCCTGGACCGGCGCCGGAACCAACAACGACCTTACGGAGACCACCACCCAGTTGCCGTTTGAGTGCACGTGGAACGTGACCTGGGCCGCAGGAACGCTCCGGGCCGAAGGCCTTGATGCAAACGGCAACATGGTGTGTTTCGACGAGAAGAAAACAGCCGGCGCTGCCGACCACATTGTGCTCACCGTTGATCCGCACGTCGTGAAGCCCAGCGGCGAGGTTTTCGATTTCCGGGCTAATGGAACCGATGCCGCCCTGATTCTTGCTACCGTTGTAGATGCCAACGGCGTGCGGTGCCCCCTTGACAGCCACAATGTCACTTTCAGCGTTTCCGGGCCGGGAAACTACCGCGGCGGTTCCGACCAGTTCGTGACACCCACCCAGCCTCTCGGTTACCACGCGCCGCTCGACCCCGAGCTGCGGGCCGAAGGCGGCATGTGTAAAGTGGCGGTGAGAACCACGTTCACCCCCGGCGTGGTGACCGTTTCGGCTACCGCACCCGGGCTCGCGGGCGCGGCTTCAACTTCGTTTGCCGTGCTCGCTCTGGATGCTCCTGTGTCAATAGGCGGACCCGCGCTGCACGGAGCGGCCTCGTCCATGGTAACCGCACGATTTGCCGAGTTCGGCAGGACAATCAGGTACTTCCTCAGCGGGCCGGCGTCCGTGACCATCGAGATCCTCACAGCAAACGGAAGGATCGTTCGCCGCGTGGCCAACGATATGCTGGCCCAGGGATGGCACACCCTTCCGCTTGAGACAACCCCGGCCCTTGCAGCCGGCAACGGCGTGTACGTGGTTCGTCTCGCCGTCGCGGGAGGATCGCAGTTCGTCAAGCGGTTCGTCTGCATGCGGTAACCTGCATTCATACGCCGCGTTCGCAAAACGAGAGGCATCCGTCAAGGATGCCTCTTCTGTTATCAGGGCTTCGGAGTCTCGAATCCGGCCGGAGTTCCCCATTTTGCCGGCAATACCACCGCCCTTGGGGGCGTAATTTCAATAAGAGAAGCGGCCGGATAATGAGATTAATTGGGGCGAGGTTTTGAGGAGAGGAATTTGTTTGTGACTCACGGTGAATCTGCTGTGGCCTGTAGTGGTTGTGCAGGCGCAGTGGGTCGGAAAGCCCGGGCGCAGTTAAAGATATGCGCCGGGCTTTTCGCTTTTTGGAAGACCTGAATCCCAAAGTTTGCGCATTTCCGAAGGTTCACTGTCGCGGCTACTCCTGTTGTGTTGTATGCAGTTGTAGTCGTGGTGCTTCAAGGTTAGCAACCGACCAAAAACTTCCGCAGCTTGCTGCGGGGTTCTTCACTAGTGAAGAGAGTGGAGATAGGCTCTTGCCCGAACCCGGGATCTCAAGGGTTTTCCCGGTTGTGCCCTGAATGCACGGCGGGAGAGCGCGGGGCCACGTTCTCCGGAAACCGGGTCATAACGTATTTTGTCGGGGTGTGGTTGGTGCGTACGCCAGGTTCATCTGCGCGGGATGGGGATCTGCAAAAAGCTGAACACCGTGGAACAAGCGAGGGAATCATGCCGTCCTCCGTTGTCGCAAGCATCCGTAAAGCGCTTGTCGAAAACAGCACCGAAAAAACAAGAAAGTCCGCCGCGACCTTCTTTAAAGAGGGGGTAAAGGCTCATGGCGCTCCGTCGGCCGCCTATCAGCGAATCGGCCGTGAGCATTTTGCCCTTGTCAAGAAACTGGGCAAGGCCGAAATCTTCTCGCTATGCGAAGAACTCCTCAAATCGGGCTTTATCGAGGAAGCAATCGTCGCGTACGAATGGGCCGACAAACTGCGCGCCTCCTTTGAGGAAGCCGACCTTGCGGTATTCGAACGCTGGCTCACGACCTACGTGAGCAACTGGGCCGAATGCGATACGCTGTGCAACCACGCGGTAGGATCGTTTATTGAGGCATATCCCGAGTATGTAGGGCGACTCAGGAAATGGGCAAAATCCGCCAATCGTTGGGTACGCCGAGCTTCGGCCGTGTCGCTCATTCTTCCGGCACGCCACGGCGAATTTCTCGTCGATGTTTTTGAAATTGCCGATATCCTGCTCCTGGACAATGACGACCTGGTTCAAAAGGGCTACGGATGGATGCTCAAAGAGGCGAGCAAGGTCCACACGAAGGAAGTCTTTGGGTATGTCATGAAGCACAAAGAGGTGATGCCGAGAACCGCGTTGCGCTATGCGATTGAGAAGATGCCGCAGGAGATGAGGGGAAAGGCAATGGAGAAATAATCGGACGAAACAGCTATTGTCTGATGTGACAATGAAAAGGAAAACGGCCCCATGCCAAATACAATCAAGACCGAGACGCTGGGCTTTCTCAGAAGCCTCAGATCGCACAACAACCGCGAATGGTTTATCCGGAATAAACAGAAGTATCTGGCCGCAAAGGAAAACTTCATCCTGTTTGTGCAAACGGTCCTGGACGAGGTGTCGAAATTCGACGAATCCGTTGCCGGGACCGAGGCGAGCACCACCATATACCGCCTATACCGTGACATGCGGTTTTCCCGGGACCCAACGCCCTACAAAACGAATTTCGGGGCCTCTCTCACCGGCAAAGGGAAAGAGGCGCCGCTGGCGGGTTACTACCTGCATCTGGAGCCCGGATCAAGTTTCCTGGCCGGAGGCGTTTACATGAGCGAGCCGCGGCAGTTGGCCGCGATCCGGGAGCGTATCAGCGGACGGGCCGAGGAATTCCTCTCAATCGTCAACACGAGGGCGTTTAAGAAGAACTTCGTGATCGACGGAGAAAAACTTTCCCGGGTGCCGCAGGGGTTCAGCAAGAGCAACCCGATGGCCGAGTACCTCAAATTCAAACAACTCGTTGTCCTCCGCTCGCTTGACGACAAAGAGGTTGTTTCAAAGGATTTTGCCGCAACGTGCGCACGAGTCTTCCGGCTGATGGCGCCGTACAACGGATTCATGAACAGGGCCGTACTCGGGCTTGCGCCGGTGGTCCGCGGTATTTTTCTTGAAGGATGATTTGCAGGTGGCCCGCCCGCACAAAAGCTTACTCTCCTCGCACCACTACCTTGATTGCCGGCTGAGCGTCGGCCCTGCAGAAATATAGCCCGGCCGGCAGTCTTACCTGCCGAATTGGCGCGTCGCCGTCGAGCACGAACGAATTCATCAGCCGCCCCGAGATATCGTACAACCGCATGCGCGTACGGCTTGACGCATGCGACGAAACCACGAGCATACCGCCCGAGGCTCGAACGTCCGGCGTACGGCGCAAAAATGTCTCGTGCGCTACGCATGGAACGTCGCTGGCCGAGGACAGCTTATTGAAGATCAAACTCGTCAGCGTCGAGCCCTTTGAGGGATAATCGCCTGTGAATTCCCAGAAGAATACGCCGCCGAGCTGGTTGCTTGCGGTATAGTCGCATTTGTCGGAAATAGATTGTTCGTTGTCGTAGGTATAGAACAGCTTTGCCGATGGGTTGTAGAGATAGGGCGCCTTCGCGACGCTGTCATATCGGTACGTGTATTCGCTGTTCGTTTCCCATCCTCTGAGCGTGTAATACGGCTCAACTCCGTAGTTCCAGGTTGTCTCGTAGAAATCGCGGGGAAGGCCTGGCTGAAACAGGCCGCTTGTCCCGCCATCGTCCACCTTTTTCCAACTTCGTCCGTAGTAAGCGGCGCCGATGTCTATCTTTGCGGACGGGACGCCTTTCGACTGGTAGAACCGAACAATCACATCGCCGTTATATTTGTCCTTGATGTCAACCGGTGAGGTGGGGAACGGGTCACGAGGATTCTGGTACAAGGCGGCAAGATGTCCCGTTGTTGAGTCCCATCCGCCGTGAAAATCGTACGACATCACGTTCATCCAGTCGATGTACCGGTTGTATTTGTCCGGTTCCTGAAATGTTACCGGGCCGTCGGTCTTGTCGTAGCCTCCGGGTGCGGCGATCGAAATGTAGTAGGTTGTTCCGTCGGCCTTGCCCGCTGAATCCAGCGTGGTCCTCAGGGTTTGGAGCATCAGTGTGTAATTCGATTTGTCGGCCGCCACCCCGTTGCATCCCTCATCGCCGGTGAGGTTGGGATCGGGTGATCGCACAAAGCAAGGATATTCCCAGTCGATGTCCACGCCGTCGAAGCCGTACTGTTTGATGTACTTTGCGCAGCTTCTCGCGAAAGCGCACCTCCCGCCATCCGTGGCCGCCATGGCGCTGAAATTGCCGCTTCGCGTCCATCCGCCAACGGAAATCATCGTCTTGACGCCATATTGTTTTTTGAGAGTGTTGATCTGGCCGATCTGGCCGTTCTGCAGTGTCCCGCACTGGATGTCGGCCCAGTCGTCGGTGCCCTGTAGTGCCCAGGTGCTGGTCACAATTTCGGCAAAGGCGTAGTTGATATGCGTGATTTTTGTCCATGGAATGTCCTGCGGGCTGTACTGGTTGTGCGCGGCGTACATTCCCCAGTTGATGTAATAGCCGATGATTCGTTTGGACAGAGCCGCCTCTCTGGCCTGCACGGGGGCGTGCAACGATGCCGACAGGCACAGGGCGGCGCATACCGCAATCGTTGTCATCCGTTTCATACTTCTGCCTTGTGTGCTGATGTTGTTCACCGCGCAACGGTAAATTTGAGTAGCCGGGTTTCGCGGGGCGATACGACGCGGGCCAGGTAAACCCCATTTGCAAAATCGAAAATGGCGATGGCGTCGGACGCTGGCATGCTTCCGGCAAACACGACGTTCCCCCGGATGTCCAGGATGCTCACCTGTAACGCGTCGCGTCCCGCATGAAGCCATTGTCTGCCGGCAACAACCGATTGCGGGCCGTCTTTCGCCTCTGGCGGAACCGGCGCGCGGGCTGCGGTCTGCGAAGCAATGCCGAAATAGCTTGAAAACGCTTTCCCGAACGCGTACGAATTCGTATTATCCCAGTTGATCGACCAGGTCATGATGCCGCGCAGGCCGGGATAGCCGCCGCTCTTTCGTATTGTGTACTTGCCGCCAAACGAGATGCCTTTAGTCAGATAATCGAGCGCCCTGGTGACGTCGGAAATCTGCGTGTAGCCGCCGCCGGCCGCGCCTTGCGTTGCGGGAAGTCCGAATGCCACCTGGGTCTCGGGAAAACCCGGGAAAATGTTGGTGGTAGAGCCGGCCAACCCGAACCCGCCGATGAGCATGTCTGTCATGGCGACGACAAAGTCGGCCGTGCCCTGATTGTAGGTGTTGCCGTCGGGCGCGAGGTTGCCGCCGCAATTATAATATTGAACATGCACATACGTGAGGATGTCGCGAAGACCGTACAGCACCGGCAAATAGGCGCCCCATATGCCGGCGAACGCCGAGATGCCGCCCTGGACATACGCGATTTCCGGGGCCGCGGTGACCCAGAAATCCGCGCCGCCGTTATTGGTTCGGAGGGTCTTCACCGCGTCAATAAGATTGACGAGCCTGGCTGATACCGGATTCTTGAAATCGGTGTCCCCGGCGCCCAGCTGCACATCGCCGTTTTCGAGATCCAAATCAATGCCGTTGAATCCGTATTTTTTGATGAGCGCATCCATGGTGGTGAGAAAGGTCTGCTTGTCGGCGTCGGCCGCGAGGATCACGGTTCCGTTCTGGCCACCCAGGGACAAGAGCACTTTGGTACCTCGCGCCTGCAATGTCTTGACATCTGCAATGAATTGCGCGTCGGATTCGATGCTCGGATCGGGCGAAAACGACATGGTCATGTCCGACGGCGAGGCTGAGGATGCGAATGCCACGCACACGACGTTGTAGTACGTCGGCACATCGGCGAGCTTGATTGCGGGAACACCTGCAAGGCCCCAATTGTGCCAATAACCCACGACAACGTGTGAGGCGGCGCTTGAGGAGTTTGACGGATACATGAGAAGAAGAAACGCTGCAAAGGCAAGTGAATATACGATTGAGTTGCGCTGGCGATTCATAAAAAAGTCCTTTGGGTGGAGATCATCGCACCAAATCGTTTAGGCGGATACCATGGATGCGCATATCATCCAGCCAGCAGTCCGTCCCTCCAGCGCACACAAAATGAATAGCGTTTATCGCAACGCACATTTGGGACCATTGCGTGGGCGGCGCGGTGTAGCGAGGCAGCCCGAGATGGGCGAGCGTGTCCTGCAGGCCGGAGGCCGGACTCGGAAACCAGTCTGTGATCACCGAAAGGTCGGCCGGCGTGAATTTTACCTGCGTCCAGGCCGCAGTCAGTGCGGTTTGCGCCACGGCCCGGATCATGACGCCCGGGACCTGCTGGATGAGCTCCACCATCACGCTGCCGCTGCCTTTTGCAAAGAAACTCAGCGTGTCGAGGCCGGAAAAGTCGTACAGGCCGGTTCCGACCGGGAAGCCGACGTAGACATAGGGATACGGATGGGGGTCGAGCGGTCCCTGGGTGCCGAGCGCATACTGCACGTGCAGACAGTTGTTTCGCGGCGCGGCGTCGGCAACGATGGCAGGCGCAAAATTCTGCAATGCGCCGTTGACAGGGGATATGAGCCTCGACGTGCCGAGGTTGAACGAATCGCTGTATGCTTCCCACCATCCGCCGCCGACAAGCGCGCCCAGGGCGGTCTGGTTGTCGCGGTCCTCAAAGTCATCGATGAGCACGGACCTATCGTCGGTGGAAAGGGAATCAATCCTGGCGGTGTCGCCCGCGCCGCAGAATGCCGTCCGCGTGAACGAAACGACCGGCGCACCCGCCGCGATCTGCTTCACAATCAACGAAAAGTCTCCCTGTGGAACATTCGGGAAGGCAAACGATCCATTGGCTGAAACCGGCGCGGCGCAATTGGTCCGGGCAAGGAACACGGCTGCCGGTGTTCCGGATGAGCCGTCAACCGTGCCGTGTATCGCCGCGTACGGGGCAAGCACAACGGTGCCCCAGGTGCCCGAAGCAAGCGTCACGAACCGGTCCGATTCTTCCGCGACGCCCTGGCCGGCGGCATCGGCCTGCAGCACGAAATCCCGGCCGGAAGGAATCGCAAGAGTAAAGCGACCCGAATCGTCGGCAGCCGTACTGTCGATGACGGTGGGGTAGTTGCCGAGCGCGTTTTTGAGCCATGTTGAATTGTCGATGAGCCGCACAACGGCATGCGAGGCAGGCGGTCCGTTGGAATACACTACCGAGCCGTTTGTTGTTTCGGAACCGTTGCCGCCCGCGATTCGCGCCGGGCTGCACTGGGCACATAACAATGCCAAAGCGAGAATCAGGAGAGTGCCGGCCACTATCTTCACGGCGCCGTCCTTTCTACTTTGGAAAGCGGAATCAACTGGATGTTGAGCTGGTATACACAGTCGGGCGAGGGATTCTCGGCGGCAAGCCCGAGAATGGAATTGCGAAATTCGCTTATGCGCTCCCGGATTTCCGGAAGGTCGCCGGAAGCAACCGCTACCGTTACCGTCGAAATGTCCCGAAGTTCCTTTGCATGGCGTTCGAGCGACTCGCGCGCCAAATCGATAGTCTGTCGCTGAAATTCCCTTACCGCAATTGATCGCCATTCCTTGCCGGTAGTAATGGTGGTGTCGGTGATTTCGTAGACCCCTCGTGCATTTTTCTTCACCAGCTTGAGGCGTTCGAGCAGGCGCACCGCCTTTTTCGCATCCCACGCCGATATGGACGGGCTCAGTTGCTCGGCAAGCTCCTTGCAATCGCCGCGGAACCCGCAGAAGCCGATAAGCGACCGCACCGCGGAGTAGTACCACTTCTGGTAGAATTCGTACTGTGATTCCTCGATCCTGCGCGCCTTGACGTTCTTGAGCGAGAGGAGCTTTTCAAAATAGAGCTTGATCTGGCGCTCCGACTTTGCCTTGCCGAAGCTCACCAAAGTCGAAAAATAGACGGATTCCTTTTCGTTGAGTTTGCAAAGCGCGGCGAATCTGTCGATGCTCGACTCCGCAATATGGAGCCTTCCTTGCATGACGCGCACAAGATAGCCCGGGTCCATGCCGACCTTGTTGCCCATGTACCGGTAGGAGAAGAACGAGTTTGTCTTCTTGCGTTCCTCGTAGAATTCCTTGAGAAAGAGGCGATAGTCGAGATAGTCGAAGATGTTCATGCAAAAGCCATCCAGGAGGTGAGCTGATGTTCTGACTGCTCCATAAATATAGCGGAATTGGGTCGGGGAGTGCGGAGCAATATTCAGAAATCGTTGATGTTTATATCAACGGCAGGCAGCAAGTTTTGCATGGAAATATAGATGATAAGAGGCAGGAATATGGATGTTTTATCAATATCTATGTCAACGCAAATTGTTGAGAACAACCGTAATGTTTTCTTTTAGATGGCGGTTTGCCCGCTGCGCGACGACACGGCGGCTATCTCTTCTGAAATGGAGGTGAGCGAGAGCACGCCCTCGGCGTATGTGAAGTTGTAGGTAATGATGCCTTCGGCCACGGACAGCCCAAATGTTAAATGGAAGAAGGTGGTGTCGGCTTTTGTGCTCATTTCAATCGACGCTATATTCGTGAGGCTATCCAAGAGATGAAGGCCGGGCTTGACGCCGGAGTACTGGTTGTGCAAGATCATGCGGAGAAGGTCCATTGCCGTCGGTTTGCTGATTGAATCGCCGGTCCGCGCGATGATCGTGACCGAGTCGACCCTAAAGATTCGTTTCTCGAAGCTGGAAAAGTACTGCGGCGTGGAATACCAATTGTTTACAAATACTCGTCCGGTATCGTAGGCGCTGTCTGCAGCATAAGCGATAGGAAATCCGGTCGGTATCGGAGAATACCGAATCAAAGGTGACTGTTCCATGGAAGTCGGTATTAGTGTCAGGCGTTGCGCGCATAAGCATCACGTATGAATTGTGGTGAACCGCAATCGAATCGATTCCCTGAGTTGAAAAGTGCGATGCAAGCGCCGCGATGTCGGGTTTGTCCTGCGCCGAGAGATTTGCGTTGGGGATACTCACATTCGATCTGTGGAATCGTGGAGAACCTATTCAGTATTGATAGTCGACGGTTGTGGGAGAAAGGTTCATCAGTGTCATGCATCCGGCACAGGGACGTCGCGGCTAGTAGTACTTCTCGATGCCGCCGTATCCGATTTGTTTGTTTTCGTGCGTCTTCTTGATAAGGTTGGCAAGCCTCTTGGCAAATTCCTGTGGCCGTTTTCGCGCGCCGTCAACATACGCAACCCGGATCCTGTTGTAGGAATCCGAGAACCGCTTGAAGTGTCTCCACGCAATTGCATCGTTTCTGATGGCTTGAAGGATGTCCGCCGGAAACACAAAATTCTCCGCAAGCACCTTACTGACCGTTGCCTGCACGGATGGATGGATGACATCTTGTTGCGCGAGCAGCCTCAAGCGCTCTTTGTTCGACTGCGAGTATACGCTGCCGGATTTCCTTGGTGTAAACCGTTGCACCGTGGCGCGGTCGTTCAGTTTACGCACCGTGCTGTCGATCCACCCGAAACACAGGGCCTCTTCAACGGCGTCGTTGTAGGCGATTCGAGGCAGTCCTGAAGCCTTTGTGGGAAAAACAAGCCAGATTTCCTTTTGCTTGTCGAAGTTCTTTTGCAGCCATTCGCGCCATTCGGTCCTGGTTGCTGCATGGAGTGTTTCCATGGGAGCGACTCCGTTTGTTGAAGTACAGAGCAAATTCGCGCGCTGATATACTAATATATACAACATATTTGAATTGATAAACAAATCCGGGCCCCAGCTTGTCAAAATTCGGTAAATTCATTGGTGTTGCGGTTCTTCCATGAAAAAAACCTCTGGAGGTCTTGATGAGGCGCTTGGACTCGGCATGGAATCTTCTCACGTGCATTTGTGGTTGCACGGCAATCCTGGTTTCGGCGATCGAAGTGCATGCCGCGCAAACCGTCGGAGCCACCACCCCCTTTACGACAATTGAGGCCGAGGCCGGATTCCTCGGAGGCGGCGCAACCGTGCGGAAATTGCAAACTATTCCCGACAATGCGCTGTCGAGTCCGGAACTCGAAGCGTCGGGCAGGGCGTTTGTCCAGCTCACGGCCACGGGGCAATCGGTGTCGTGGGTAAATCCCGTGGACAGTGCGAACACAATTGACATTCGCGAGTGCATTCCGGACGCCGCTGCGGGCGGCGGCATTGACGCCACCCTGGACCTGTACGTAAACGGGGTTCTCCGCCAGGCCGTGCCGCTCACCTCGCGCCAGACCTGGGTATACGACGGCACCAACGGCAACAACAACGGTATGGACCAGACCCCGGCAACGGGCGGTCCGCACGTGTTCTACGACGAAGCTCGAATCTTCTTCCAAGGCGACGCTCTCAAGGCGGGGGATACCGTCACGCTCAAGAAAGACGCCGCCAACACGGCATCCTTCTATTATGTCGACTGCATCGATCTGGAATCGGCCGCGCCTAAAACGCGGCCAGCCAATTCCCTTTCGGTGGCGGATTATGGAGCAACGGGAACCGGCACTGCAAGTGTCAACAGCGATTTCAATTCGTGCTGCTCGGCCGCGAAGTCGCAAGGCAAGACGGTGTGGGTCCCGTCCGGTACGTACTACCTGAACGCCAATTTTAGCCCCAACGGGGTTACAATCCAGGGCGCGGGAATGTGGTATTCCACTTTGTACTTTACCATGGGGCAAATTCAGGCGGTTTCCTGCACTCTGGAGGACTTTTGTGTGGACGCGGTCACCGTGCAGCGTGACCAGGGCATGGGCGGCGTCAACATAGCCGGAAGCAACTGGCTCATCGACCGCGTGTGGGCGATCCACGGGTGCTGGGCGGGGTTCTGGTGCTGCGGCACCAACGGCACCCTGCAGAATTCCCGTTCGTCTATATGCTGGGGCGACGGTCTCAACATGAACAACGGATCCGCGGGCAACAACGTGGGAACCAATCTTCTCGCGCAGAACAATTTCACGCGCGGCTGCGGCGATGACGGAGCGACAATCTATTCCGTAAGTTCCTCCCAGGAGATCAACGGTGCCACCCTGCGAAACAATACCACGGTGGGCATGTGGTGGGCCAACGGCCTTCGCATTGCAGGAGGCAAGAACGTGCGCGCCGAAAACAACCTGATTATGGATGATGTAAAGGAAGCAGGCATTTACATCGGCGTTTTCGGCTCGGATGGAAACAACCTGGATTCCGCCGTTGTCACGGGCAACGTCGTCCTTCGCTGCGGCGGCCGGCGCGATCCCGCCGGCATGGCCATCAACGCTTCGCCGGGAAGCAAGGTGGTTAATGTGACGATTTCCAACAACACCATCAAGGATGCGCAATTCTACGGCATGCTCATCGGCAGCAACACCGTCACCATGAACGTACAGCCCAACAATATCATCGATCATCCGGCCCAGACCGCAATCTATGTGCAGGGCGGCTCGGCTGGCTCGGCGTATTTCGACTCTAACCAGATTGTCAACCGGATTCCGGGACAGCTCGCGTACAAGAACGATGCACCGTCCACGTTCAAAGTTACGTTCGGGAAGAACATAGGGTTTCCGGATACGCTGCCTGTTGCAACCATTGCGCCGGTCATATTCACAAAAGATAACGGCGGCATTTCCTTTTCGCAATCACGCGACGCCTTGGTGGTACACTATTCTGCAACAGCCGGTAGCGGAAGTGTGAGAATCGCGCTGTACAATTCGGCCGGAAAACTGGTGTTTCGCGCAGGCAATGTTCTTTCACATGAGGGAGTAAACCGCGTCGAGTACCCTCTGGGAAAGTTCGGGACCGGCGTCTACGTCGTAAGAGTTCTTCTCGCGGACGCAAGCGGGCGGGAAGAGACGGTGAAGTCGGGGACGGTGGTTGTGGGAAACTAGCGGCACCTCTTGTCTCAGGCTCGCGGATTCGGTTCTCCTTCCTTGGAAAATCATATCTGCCGCACCAATTCCTTCGTTGAAATTGCTGTACGCCATGCAAACCTCGAAGCATCTCTATACCGCTGACAGGAATAATCACAGTAAGTATCACTTGTGTTTCAATTATTATCATAAATCATTGAAATATAAAGTAATAATACTTAAGCACGCTGACTAGAAGTCAGCTAATAACTACAAAAAAATCTAGCAATCCACCTCCTTTAATACTAAATTATTTACAGGCTCGTATTTGCAGCTTGGCGCGATTGAGCCAAGGTAGTGTCCCAATACGGGCACAAAACTCATTGTCCCTTCAATGTGTGGTTCTTGGTCCCCGGGATTGATGGACCTTCTTGTGGTGAGTCTTTATGATTTCCGTCTTTTCCTACACCGACTACCGCGCCTTTCTCAAGGATTTCTACGAGGCGCGCAAGAAAGACGATCCGCATTTTTCGCACCGGTTCATCGCCTCGCACGTCGGGTTCGACTCGGGTTACTTCACAAAAATCCTTCAGGGCAAGCGGAACATTTCGAACGCTCTCATCGCGCGGTTTGCGGAGTTTCTCAAGCTCAAGGCCCGGGAAGCGGAGTATTTCGAAGCGCTGGTGCTGTTCAATCAGGCTGCCGGCCACTCGGAAAAGAAGCGCTATTTGGAGCGCCTGATGTCGTTTGGGGCCACCGATGCGGCAAAACTTCGGCGTCATCAGTATGAGCTGTTTGACAAATGGTATTACCTCGCCGTCCGCGAAATCCTCGCATTTTATCCGTTTAGCGGCGACTATGCAAAGCTTGCGAGTCTCACCGATCCGCAGATCCGGCCCAAAGAGGCGAAAAAAGCGATTGCCGCACTGGAAAGGGCCGGGCTGATTCGCAAATGCGCCTCCGGCGTGTTCGAACGCGTGGAGCCGGTGTGGACAACAGGAACAGACACGCAATCGGTCGCACTCGTCAATCTTCACCGTGCTATGGCGGATCTCGGTAAGGACGCATTTGACCGGTTTGGACGGAAGAACCGCAGCATGTCCACGCTCACGCTGAGCATCTCCGCCCGGGAGTACGACCTGCTCGTGGAGGAGCTCGAAGCCTTGCGGCGCAAGATGCTGGGCCTTGCACGCGCGTGTGAAAAACCCGACCGGGTATACCAGTGCAATTTGAACGTGTTTCCTTTGTCGAAGCTGCCCGACGCCAAGGAGAAGTCATGAGTGCTGTGAGACGAATACTCTACGCTGCCGCGGCGCTGTGCCTGGCGGCAACAATGCAGTGCACAACGCACTCCACCGCGTCCGGCGGGGGCGGCATCGAGACCGTTGCCGTTGTGGGGCACGCACGCCTCGCCGACAACTCCATTCCGACAGATGCCGCAGTTTTTGTGCGGCCCGCCGGTTTCCTGGCCGGTGCGGATCTGCAAGCGACATTGGCCAACGCGTCGGTTGACGCCCGCGGCGATTTTCGCCTGGATTCAGTTGCTCCCGGCCCCTATGTTGTGGAAGTCAACGATCTGTCGCACAACAGCGGACTCGTTGCATGCAGTGTGGTTGTGTCGGGCAATGGAACCTTCGACATCGGCACGGATACGATTCGGCCCTATGCGTCTATTTCCGGTTCTGTTCTACTCCCTTCGGGGGCTGGTGCGAACACCTACGTGCAGGTGTTCGACCTGCAGCGGCTCGTTCAAACGGACTCAAGCGGCGCTTATGTCTTGTCCAACATGCCCACGGGAGTCTTTAGGCTGAGGATTGTCGGGCCGGGCGGGGACATCGGCTACCGCGACACCTCGAATATTGTGGCGAGAAGCGGACTGGTCACCGTCCTTGCTGCAGTCTCGATGTTTTCGTTTGCATCGGAAGATTATTCGAGTTGGAAGTACTCAAAGCGCATTGTGCTCAACACCACCGCCGGCGGTGCAAACGTGGCCGCAAACGTGATGAGTTTCCCGTTGCAGGTAAGGTTGACCAGCGCGAATTTCGATTTTTCGCAGGCAAGCGCGGGCGGCGCAGACCTTCGCTGCGCGGATGCGCAGGGCAGTCACCTGCACTACGAAATTGCCCGTTTCGACAAAGACCTGCCGGCCGCGGAGATTTGGATCCTGCTCGACACGGTTATGGGTAACTCAAACACGCAAACCATCACCCTGTATTGGGGCAGGCCCGATCTTACCGACTGGTCCAACGGCGGTGCGGTGTTTTCCCCGTCGCTCGGATACGCCGCGGTGTGGCACCTTGATTCGCTTGCCGACGCCACAGGCAACGGCAACGCACTTGTCAACAATGGCGCGATAGCGGCGGCCGGGATCACCGGATCGGGGTTTACACTCAATGGCGCGAACGAATATCTCTCTTGCGGCCCGTCGGCGAGCCTCAACATGGCGGCGAGCAATCTCAGCATTATCGTGTGGGAAAAATCAAACGATCATTGGTCAACAGAGCGCATGCTGTTCGAACACGACGTGTGGGCAAATGCCGGGACTTACAGCTTTAGTACCCGCAACGACAGCATCCTGTCCTTCGATTTTCCCAGCGCCCTGTCCGAAGTACGGGGATGGCAGGGCTCCAACGCCGACGGCGCATGGCATTGCCTTGCGGCAACGCTCAACGATGCGATCGATACCGGAAAAGTCTACCGCGACGGCGTTTTTCTTCACGCCGATACGGTTCGAAGCTCCATTGGCTCGAGCGTAGCGTCCTGCTATATCGGTTGCAGGGGAGGCGTTGAGCGGTTCTTCAAGGGCGATATCGACGAGGTGTGGGTAATGAACCGGGAAATTTCCGCAGCCTGGCTCAAGTTGCTTTATGAGAACATGCGGGAAAACCAGTCGCTGTTTACGATGCAATAAGGAACGCCGAGGAAAACAATTCCGCTGGATGGGAATCAACCGAGAGGAGTTCGGTCATGCATAACGACAAGATCACGTATCTGGCACCTTTTCTCGTCTGCGCCGCCTGCTTCTTTTCTGCCGCTTTTTCCCAATCCTTCACCCGTGTCAAGTGCCCCGCGTCGGGCATGACGTTTACGCAGGGGCTGCCGGTTCGGGTGCTTGCAGATGGTGTGGATATCAACGGTTACCAGTGGAATGATGGTCAGAACGAAGCCGCGGAAGTACGGTTCTTTGCAGATGGGGTGCAGTTTGCGGTCGATGGCCATTCGCGCGGCTACAACCATTTCGAAGCGATCGACACCAGTCTCACCGTGGGAACTCACGTGCTCTCGACGCAAAGCCTGAACTACGGAAATGTTATTCTAAACAGCGCAGAATCGGTTTTTATTGTCGTTGCGCCCATGCCGGTCAAGACAAAGAGCGTTTCACTCACCGCGGATATCCTGCTTTCCGGGAACCAGACCCTCGACTGGGAGGACGCGATCGTGCAGGGGAACGGCTTCAAGGTGACGAGCGCGGACAACTGGACCGGCGGCATCACCATCAAGAATTGCTTCGTCACCGGCCTTGCCGTGCCCGCACGGGAAATTCCCGATACGGCAGTTGTCAAGGCGCTGGGCATCGACGTGTCGACGCAGGGCGGGTCGGTGGATCTCGAGAACACCATTTTCGAATGGACGGGCGGCAACCGGTTCGACGTGAACGGCGGCGGCGGCATTGTGGTGCGGGGCTGCGAGTTCAGGGCCAACGCGTTCATCGCGTACGATTCCAGCAATCCGGAGCGGTCGCCGTTCCTGGAGTTCTCCGGAAACGCAACAGGCTCAAAGGTGTTTGCCGCCAACAACGTGGGCGCCGGCTACCTGTACATCCACAACATGAAGGGATGGCTTGTCGGCGGAAATTCCGATGCGGAAAGCAATGTGTTCATCGGTCCCAGAACCGGTCCGCGCGTGGAATTCTCCCAGGACATAACGATTTGCGGCAACTACAGCCATCACGATTACAAGGGCGGCTGGAGCCAGGGATTCAACTTCTGGTTTTACGACAACTCAGGAGTCGTGATAACCGAGCACAACGTGATTTCGGAGGCGTCGTGGCCCGTACAGTCCGTGAGCGGGGAGTTCCGCTACAACCTGGTGGTCCATTGCGGCCACGAGTGGGTGCGGACAGCGCTTACCGGCACCTCCATTCACCACAATGTCTTTATCGAGCCGTCGACACCGGGCGACCCGGCAGCAGGAATCTGGATGTACGAGAACCAGACCGGCGTGAACATCTGCAATAACACATTCGACGCGGGCGGCTCGCCCGATTGGCTGCCGGCGCCTGCCGTTTCCGTGTCCAGCGGCTCCATGATTTCAAAGCTTACCAACAACGTGTTTACGGGCTTTGCAAACGATAGCACGGTCGGCATCGTCGACCGGTATGTCGTGGGCGGGGAAAAGGACTCGGCTGCGCGAATCGTCAAGGCGGACTACAATTGTTTCTACAATCCCAAGGGAAGGAAGGCCAACAACTACGGCAGCTTCCTTGTTTCGGGTGTTTCCGAAGGCACCGCCGGTTACGGCGGTCACGATCTTGGGGGAATCAACGGACAGGTTGACCCGAAATTCAAGTTGGGCATGGATACGTCCTTCGGCCTGAACGAGGCGGACGTGTGGAATCGTGTCAAGACCGTGTCCATGGTTCTGGCAGAGTACCGCAACCGCTATATGCCCAACACCGGCAGTCCCCTCATTGACGCAGGCGATCCTGCAGACGGACCGGGCGTGGACATCGGCGCAGTGGGTGCGGGAAAAGACGATCCCGCGGATTTGTTCGGGAAATTCGGGACGACGGCAGCTGTGAATCCGCCGGCACGGCGCACGACAGTTCCTGTTCCTGCGGCACACTCAAGACTTTCAAAATCATCTATGGTGGTCTTGTATAGAATTGACGGAAGAAGAATTGGAGAAATGAATGCCGCGGCCGTCGAAGGATTTTCGCCGTTAACAACGCTCGGGAAGAATATTCCGGCGGGAGTATATGTTGTGAAGTGTATGGATGGACAGACAGGTTTCAAAGTTGTGACAGGACGATAGCATCAATGAAGCTGATGGCGGAAGATGTCGACCCGGCAGGGCCACGCGTGCGACGCCGAATCAAGGCAAAGGCGGCATTGCGTCGCCTTCGTCGAGGCGATGTCGAATACGGGGTGCTGCAGCCCTTTCCGGCTCTCGAATTGTGCGGTGCAGGAATTGTCCGGTGATTTCAGCCGCGGAGCGGCACACCTTTGAGAAGGCGTTGCGGAAACGTGACGCTCGTAACGCGCAAGCGTTGCGCTTGGCGCACGTTTCCGCTGGAAGGGGTATGGGTGCAGATCGCCTCCCGCCGATTTCCGGCGGGAGGAAGCTACACCCTAGGGGAAACCGGCTACGGTTTCCCCACCACAAGCAATCTAAAGTGAAAAAACGAGGCAAACCAATACAATTTTCGTTGGAGGCATCATGACTGCTCGCACACTGCTTGAGTTTAGTTTCCTCGCAATCGTCGCAACAACCTCAAGTGCCCTTGCGGCTACACATCCGGTTCTGCTTACTCCCGACCGCCTTGCAACCCTTTCCGCTGGCGGCAGCGAGTGGAATGCGATTAAACACTACTGCGACGACAGCCTGAACCTGGTGATAGGACCGGACTATGCCGGCTGGGGATGGCGCACCGCAGTAGAGAATTTCAGCGAAGCCTATGTGGTGACCTTGCCCAAAGACCCGGCGCTTGCCGCGAAATACGGGAAGAAGGCGCTCGCGATGATGAAGGTGCTTGCCCGCCATCACAATTACGGCGGCCCCGATTGCGGCCAGCTGATAGGGCTTGGCGACGGATCGACAAAATCGTTTGCACTGCCCATGACCCCCATGACGGGAACAACGATCACCGTTCTCACGGCGCCGGTGACGGACACGGCGCTCACCTACACCGGCAACGCGGTGCAACTGGACCACTTTGACCCGATTGTCAAGATCAGCAACACGGCCGGCGGCCCTGGCGACTACGCTCCCTCCGCCTACAAACTCCTGTACCGCGACAGCCTTTCCATCTTCGTGCTCACGTGGCCCGGCAGCAGTCATCCGTCAACGGGCGCCACGTATCACGTGTTCATGACGAACGGCACGGGGACCGAAGTGCCGTCAGGCCAATTCTCTGTTGCCAACAACAGCGTCGTTTTTACATCCGCCCCTGCCGCAAATCAAGCTGTGTTCGCGCGGTACATCGCCGACAACTACGATCAAACCGGCAACTTTCTCGGCGGGTATTCGTCGGTGACGCCGGACGGCCCGGGTTACCAGATGCGAACCTTTTGCCCCGGCCTGGCCTACGGCTTCGACCTGATGTATAGCGATGCGGATTTCACCGCTGCCCTCAAGGCCGAGTTCGACACAGTGCTTAACCAGGAAATCGACTGGTACTCGTCGTACGGGTACGAACACGACGGCGACTTGGGCAACTACTTCATCCGCGGCTACCTCACGGGAGTCATGTTTACGGGCTACGGCACCGACGGCGCCAACAGCCGTAGCGCCGGATTCAAAGTATTGGCGGACACCTGCATTGGCCGCACCTTTAGCAAGCTCGACCAGAAGCTGCCGGGAGGTTACGGCCCGCAGGGTCAATATGCCAACGGCACGGCAGGCGACGTGCTCCAGACGTTTACCATTTATCAAAGCCTCACGGGCGTGGATCTGCTGTCCAAACTGGAATGGACGTCCAACATTATTCCGGCAACAATCCACGGAACAAAGCCGGACCGCGCCACCTTCTACGACGGCGGTGACTGGAGTGACCTTCCGGCAACGCCGCTTACCGGGCTTGTTGACGCGTTTCTCACCTACCTTCCCAATCACCCAATGGCGCCCTATGCCCGCCAACTCCTCAACGACATGGGGACGGCCGACAGCTTTCCCGGAGTGACGAAGGACTACAAGACGGTCTTCCCTTCCGCTTATTTGGCAAAAGTGTCCGGACCAATGTATGCGAGGTCCGACTGGGGAACAAGCGCGGTGTGGGTGAGCCTCGCCGCGGGAGAAATAGTAATGGACCACCAGCATTACGACCAGGGCCACATCACCATCCAGCGCGGCGCGGACTATCTGCTGGTTGACGGAGGAGGATACGGCGAATACACCACCGACAAGCACAACACGCTGCTCTTTGACGACAGGGGGGCGGGAGACATTTCAACGTATCCGCCGGGCCAGGGAGCATGGGGATTCAACAGCGTTTCCATAAAACGCTTTGAGCCTGCGTCCGGGTACGTATACGGCCTTGCCGATTTTACCCGGTCCTATGCACAGGCGCATGACGGCATCGCAAACTCCGTGAAGACCGCTGTACGGTCGGTTGTGTATGTTCGGCCCGGCATGTATGTAGTGCACGACCGCGCACAGACCTTCAACGCAAATGTGAAGAAAATATTCAACTGCAATTTCGGCAGCACGCTCGCACAGAGCGGCGGCGTGTGGAAGACAGCGGTCGGCGCCAGTACGCTGTTCATGAAATCGCTTGAACCGGGCACTCCCCAGCCCACGATCACCGCTATTGCAAACGAACCACTTGCCAAAAGCAACTATCAGGAACTGCTTGCCGGCCAGGCAAACAGCGATTTCCTGCACGTGTTCGAGGCCGGGGCGTCAACGCAGGCGTCTATGACGCCGTGTTCCTACCTTGACGCGGGAACAAGCGAAGGCGTGGAACTGAAACTTGCGGATTCCGCGTGGGTTGTACTGTTCGCCAAGACAGACAGCATCGTGGCAAATCAGGTCGCCTATGCCTATCACGGCACGGGTCCGCAGCGGCACGTGATTGCCGACCTTGCTCCGCAGGCAAGCTATGCCGTACGAGTTGTCAGCAAAGGACAAATGGTATACGGCGACAGCTCTCATAGTGCCTCCGATAACGGCATAGCAACCTTTGCATTTTCGTCGGCAGATTCCGGGACGGTCACGTTTGTGCCGGGCAAGGTGCCGGTTGTCAATGGAATCGTCTTGTCACGAGGCAAACCGGGCGAACCGGCGGTGCGCATGACCGGCAGAGTCCTTTCGATTTCGATGGACCTGGCAGCGGGTTCGAACGTGAACGTTTCGCTGTACGATTGCGCCGGGAGAAAAATAGTCACCATTGTCGATGCACTGCTGGGCGCCGGAACACGAACAATCCGGCAGGATTTGTCGCGGGTGCTTTGCGCGGGAACCTTTGTGGTGCGGCTCAGGGCGGGTAATCGTGAGAGCACTTTCAGAGTGGTTGCGGGAATGTAACTGCGAGCCGATGAGAAAAGGATCAAAAGCAGGATGTCACTAATGGGAGAAATGATTATGGGCAACATCACAATTGTTTCAAGGTTTATTCCCCTTGCGCTTTTCGTAATCTGCGGCAATTCCATGACCTCGGCTGCCGGTGAGAAATTCCTGGGGTGCTGTTATACGCCTCAAAGCAATCCCGTGTACGAAGCCAAATTTAAAGATCTTTTCACCATGGTAGTGCCCGAAAATGCGGGTAAATGGGACGAAGTGGAGGATACCCGCGGCGTGTTTACCTGGGGTGACTTCGACAAAATGGCGGCCATGGCCGCAAGCGGCACCATGATTCTCAAGGAGCACACGTTTGTGTGGGGTTCGGGGTCGGGACAGCCGCCGTGGCTTGGCGGCATTACAAATGCCGATACGGTCAAGGCGCTCGTGCGCGATTGGATGAGTCACGTGCTCACCCGCTATCCCCAGGTTCAATTGATAGACGTGGTGAACGAATTTCTCCACGCTCCCGCACAGTTCCGCCAGTATCTGGGCGGGTACGGGACAACGGGGTTCGATTGGATTGTCTGGTGCTATCAAACGGCGCGCGATCTTGCCCCGAACGCTAAACTCATTCTAAACGAATACAATCTTTTGCGGAACGAGTATGGCGATATCAACACCGTGCTCACTGTCGGTCGCCTGCTCAAGTCGCGCGGACTTATTGACGGCCTCGGCGAACAGGGACACAACATCGATACCCTGCCTGCCTCCTTGATCAAACAGAGCCTGGATTCCCTGTCCACGCTCGGCGTGCCTGTTTACATTACGGAACTGGATCTGGGCTCCCCGGATTTTGTGGCCAACGACAGCGCGCAGTTGAAGACATACCAACGCATCTTTCCCAGCTTGTGGGAGCATCCGAATGTGGCCGGAATCAGTCTGTGGGGATTTTTTGAGGGAAACATGTACCGCAGCGATGCCTACCTGGTGCGAACCGACGGCAGCGAACGGCCCGCCCTCACGTGGCTCCGGGGCTATCTGTCAAGCCACGCCACATCGCTCGATCCGGATGTGCGGACGGCACATTTGGCGGGTGGCAACCGGCTCTCGGTTTTTCCCAATCCAAGCCGCGGACGCATCACGATTTCCCTCCCTGGACAGGGTTTGGCTCAGGCGATAATCTTCAGACTAACAGGACAAAGAATGTATTCGGAATACTTTGCACGAGAGAAGGATTTAAAAATCAACATGGCCGGCTTTCCCAATGGACAGTACATTCTGCAAACCATAGCCGGCGGCAGGGTAGAGCCGCACATTGTGTACCTTATCCGCTAGATCGGTCTTTGGCGCCATCGGCGCAAAGGACCCTGAGCCCGATGCGGAGCGTAAACGGAGACCGACCCGATGCGCGTCTGCAGGGGGGAACGCCCAAATCTTCAATTCAACGTGGCGGTAATTGCCGTTATCTCCCCATGACCACTCGCTTGACAAGTCGCGAATCACCCGATTCTACTTTCAGCAAATATGTTCCCGCCGAAAGCGGTTTGCTTATCCATTCCGCGGCGCCTCCCGGAACAATGGGGCTGCGAAGAAGCGGCGGTGCGGCGCGGCCGGAGACGGTGAGGAGCGTGGCGGTCGGAACTTTGTCCCCTGCGGAAAGGAACCGGACGGCAATCCTGTGTCGCGACAATTCGCAGACAGTTAAGGTCGGTTGCGCAGGTCGAGCGGGCGACACCTTCACCGCCGCCGGCCCGCCTACGATTGATTTCATTGCCGCGTACTTGTAATTGCGGTTCGGGAACGCGATGTCGTCGGTGAGGCCCCAGCAGCCGTACCTGCTGTAGCTTGAACTCAGGGAAAACTGCATGGCAAGCGTTCCGCCGAGCGCGAGAAACGCGGTGTCGTAGTTGTACTTCATCAATTCACCCATTTCGATATCGCGTTCAGCAAGAATGCGGTTTGCAACGTTTACCGTGCTGCCGCCGCCGTGATCCGGCCCGCCCTCGTAAGACACATATCCGCCGGCAAGGTTCCACGACTTCGCCGCCGCGATCCACTGCTTGCGTCCGGCATCGTTCACGCCTCCTGTTTCGTCAATCTGGCTCTTGATGTCGTCGTGTCCGGCGGAAAGGATCTGGGCGGGGCCGGCGGTACTGTCCGGGGTTCCGCTGAAATATGTCTGGCAGCCTATCGCATAAATAAATTTGCTCGGCGCGCCAAAGGCCGAATCGACATACTGCAGCATCGGTACCACCCACCACTTGAGCATGGGCTTGTGGCTGCACAGGACCACACGGACGCGGTTGTTGAGCCCGCCGGCCCCAAACACGCTGTCGAACGTCATTGCGAGCGACACGGTGCGGCGCGCATGGTTCTGGTGTTCGGTGATGCCGAGCGCCTTGGCCCACGCCTGGTTGTAGCTGCTTTGGCCGAAACCCGGCGCCGTGTTCCACACCTCGTTGCTGCTTTCCACATACAGGTTGAGGTCGGACTTGAGAGAGTCTTTGAACAACTGTGCGAGGTTGCGCACATACCCTGCGTCGGCCGAAATGGGCACGTTGATCCACGCGTCTTTGTGGACAGCATTGGCGATCTGAATAACGTATTCCCATGCGCCGCCGTCGGTCTTGCCGATCGGGGCGATGGGCGGCTGGCCCGCATCGGCAATATGCTTGCGCCTGGCCCAGGCCGTTGTGCCCGGATACGCCGGGTCCATGCCGTTTGTGCCTGTAAAGACCATAAACCGGATGGCGGAGAAATTGATGCCTGAGAGCGCTCCCAGAAACGCCGAGGTGAAGGTTGCGGACGTGTTGAGCGGATAGCCCGGGTACAGCATCCTGAAATTTGTGAATCCGCTGCCTGTCGCGCTTGCCAAGGTGCGCTTTGTATTTGTAAATCCAAGCTCGATGAATCCGCCGCCGGGCGCCGGCGCATCGGTAATGACAAAATCAAACGTCGAAACGTTAGTCGCTGAATCGTACAATGCGTTCTGCACCGTTCCCTGGCCTGCGCTGCTCACTGTTGCGCGGCCGGTGAGACAGCACTTGTATGTTCCACGCAAATCCAGGTGATACGACGCCGGGTCGTCGACCGTGCCTGCCCACTCGGCAACGGGCCGCAGATCCAGCACGAAATTCGCGTCCGTCTTGGGCCAGCCGTTGGAATCCACGTCGCCGGCGGTGAGATCCGCGCCGGTGCTTGCCTTTGTCCAGCGGTAGTTTTCCTTCACAATATCAACAAACGTGCCGCCGCGCTCGGGCAGGCCTATGTTGATGCCCAATTGGCCGGCCGGGCACCACGAGGCGGCAATCAGCAGGAAAAAGCCGGTACGAATGACATTCACGGTAGACCTCCTTGCGGCACATGTCAAGAAAAAGTCACCACAGAGACACAGAGGACACAGAGAAAGCGAATCGAGACTCGAAAGGCTGGTGTCAACCTCGTTCTTCCAACTTTGTTACTTTGTCACTCTTTCACTTTCTTCCCACCTCGGCCCGTTTGCCCTTTATCCATACCGCATACTGCGAGTCGCTTGTCTCGCTATGCTCCATGAGCCAGCCAGTGAGAAATATCCTGAGCGCGGCCGGGTTGAGTGAGCCTGTTTCGAAATCGTTCTGGAATTGTACGAACCGGCCGCAGGCGAGCTCATGGTCCGACTGGTGCTGCGCAAACCCCGGGAACCCATACCGCCGCATGAGCAATTCTTCACTCTCGAAATGAAAGGAAATGTATCGCTCGATTTCGCTGATAAGCGCGGCCATCGATTCGCGGTTTGTTGCGTGCGGAGCCTGTTCTATCTCGTCGAACAGCGAGTACAAATAGTCGTGCTGCGCGTCCATTTCGGGTAGGCCGAGGATAAACCGGGGCGAGGCGTCGGGCATGGGGCAGAGCTCCTTTGGGGACTATGATAATATAAGGAATGGGTCGCTCGGATGCCGAGGAAACAAGGAGAGATGTTGGGTCGTTATTCATCAAGAGAGTGGGCGTTCCCCGGCCGAAGGCCGGGTCGGTTCTCCTTCCCGCTCGGCCGTTCGGCCTCGTTGCCGGTCCGCCCTAGCCGCCTTCGGCGAGGGTCGGCCGGCAATGCGCTCTGGCGCCCGTCCAGTTGCCCCTAACGCGGGGCAGAAGAGTTTTGCCACAGTCGCCGGTATTGTCAAATGCAACTTGACGACCACGTGTTACCGTTTGTTGACGAATAAGATCCTACCCGATCGTGCCCCATCTGCCCACTGCCACGAACAGGGCCAATGCCAGCAAAACCGCATTCATCGGTACAACCTGGTATTCCTTGCGCGGCACATGAACGGTGAGGATCGCAAGCAGTTGAACAATCGTCAAGCCCAAAGCCGCCAGGAACGTGAGCCAGGGGAGAATACCCATGATCATGGGAACCACCAGCCCGACTGCACCGAGCAATTCCGACACGCCGATAAAACGTAAGAATCCGGTTGGGCGATCATGCGCCCACGCCGACATTTTGTTCTCTTTGTATTTGGCGGTCTGAAAGGTTTTCATGGTCCCGGCCATCAGATACATTGCCGCAAGAAGGCCTTGAACGATCCAAAGTGCGATGTTCATGCACAAGCTCCTTTCGGTTGGGAGAAGTATTCGACTGTTTATCAAGTACGGTTCAATCTGGACGCAAATGTAGGGCCATTGCCCCTTTGTGGGCTGATGAACGCCTGTCGGCATTTTCGTTTTTGATTTTAAGAATTGACTTCTCGTTTTTGGGAAAAGTTGCAAAGACGAAATGGTCCGGCTGTACTCAGAGGGTGCCGATGGCCGCTCGTGCGGGTTCGCCTATGGCGATGGTCATTTACTGGAAAGCGTCAACAATGCGTTGTTCCCCGCGAGCGCGGGGATGAACCGTATACGTGTCGATCCGGCGACAATACAGATATCAAGAATTAGATGTATTGGTTCTCTCTCAATCAGTGTAATCTCACTAATCACTGTCAATCAGTGGTTCAGACAATCTTCAGCGGCAGGGTTGCTGCAATTTATCGATGGGCTTCAAACTCTTCGGAGGTCAGGTGATCTCGTTTGAGGATGCTGTGAAGCGTCCCGGTTGCGACTTCCTTGTGCATGGGAACTACGCAACCCACGGCACCTTGGGATTAATTTTCTTCATGACGACATGGCTGCCGCGCTGCCGGGCCTGGGAAAATCCGAATTTCTGCAAAATCTTGACAATCTCTGCGCCCGAAAGCTTGGGAAGCTTAGGCATACTTCGCCTCAAAGGTTGTCATGATCGTGCGGTCAATCTTCGGCTTGGGGAACTCCTCAAGATAGATCTCGGTCGCTTCCTTGAGATTGGCAATGGCCTCTTCGATGGTGGGACCCTGGCTTGCGCTGCCCACTTCGGGACATTCAGCGACGAACAAATCTTCTTCCTTATGGATGACTGCGGTAAAGGTATGCGATGTCATGGCGGACCTTCCTTTTTGTCAGGATTCCGCAGCGTCGAAAAGATAGAAACTCTTAGACCAATTGCCTTTTCCAAAATATGCACCGGGAAAAATGATTGTACCATGTTTTTATTCCGATCCATTTGTTTGGTCGTAATCGTGCAAACACCCGCCATTGAATAGTATTTTCCCCTTCATGCAACATCCCCTGCGCGCTCCCAAGTGCTCCAGGCGTTCCCACGATGCGCCCTGGCTTCAAATCCGCGACCCCGAGCTTCTGGGCCGGTTTCTCGACAGGTTCGGCATAGATTCGCGATTGCCGAATATCGCTCTTATCGACCGGGTGACGAATGCGTTTTCGAACCTTCCTTTTGAGAACCTTACAAAGATCATAAAGGCCGACAGCGTGACCAGCGCATCGTCCGCCATGCGGTATCCGGACGAGGTGATCGGCGATTATCTCAAATGGGGGAGCGGCGGGACATGCTTTTCCCTAACCGCAAGTCTCGTGGCTGTTCTGGACGCGCTTGGAATAGAGTCGCATCCGGTGCTTGCAGACCGCCACTACGGACCAAATACTCACTGCGGCGTGATGTTGGTAAGTCCGGGCGGCGAGATACTCCTGTGCGATCCCGGGTATTTGTTGTTCGTGCCGGTAAAGGTTCCAAGGGAAACGCCGTCTTCGTTCGACAATGGTTTCAATCGCGTCGAGCTGCGGCCGCTCTGCGGTGGAACACGGCTGGAGCTGTTTACAATCGTGAAGGGTAACCGGAAGCTCAGGCTTACGTTCAAGATGGAGCCTGTCGCCGACGCCGCATTCGGCAAGGCGTGGGAACAGTCGTTCGCGTTCGAGATGATGTCGTACCCGGTGCTCACACGCACGGCAAACGGGTGTCACCAGTATTTGCAGGCCAACACGCTTGCCGTGCGCGATGCGGCTCGGACGCAGCGCACAACGCTATCGCCGGACCAGCAGATCGATTTCTTTACAGGCGCCGCGGGAATAGACAGAAACCTCGTCACCCGCGCATTGGAGATTGTCAAATATGGCCTCGACTCTGCCGCCGCCAAACGTTAAGTTCTTTGTCGCGGTGCTCTATAAGGACCGTGCCGCACTGGAAAAGGCCCGGCCGTTCCTTGTGGCGCGCTTTGGCCCCATCGACTTTGAAGGCGGCGACCACCCTTTCGACGTCACCGACTACTATGTCCCCGAAATGGGCTCGCCGCTTTTCAGGCGTATCCTTTCATTTGAAATGCTCGCGGAGCCGCTCCTGCTCGTCAACATGAAACTCGCATGCAACGATATCGAAAAGTCCCTGAGCGATGGCGGCAGGCGCATTGTCAACTGCGACGCCGGGTACATCGACCACAACAAGGTGGTGCTCGCTTCGGCGAAAGAGGCGGGTCAGAAGATCTATCTTGATAAGGGCATATATGCGGACCTCGCGGGCCGATACAAGGCAGGGAAATATCAACCGTTCGAATGGTCGTTTCCGGATTTCAAGGACGGAAGGTATGATGAGGAATTGCTTGCGATGAGGGCAAAATATCTTGAACAGATGCGCCAGGAAAATCGAAGGAAATTGCCAGGGCCATTCTAAGTCGCCCGTCAGAGAGTATAATGCCGGTAGGGGCTCTGCCCCTAAAACCCCGCTGGGAAAATGTTTGTCGTAGTCCGCCCACCAAACCTCCCCCGCCGGGGAGGCTTTCAACAGAAGATCTTTCAGAAATAATCTGCATTCCTAGCGCCGATAGTCGATTGATAAAAGCAAAACCAAGCAGCGCATAAATCGTCGAAAGTGTTGCCTCAATTTGGAATCGTATTTGCAGAGAAGGAATTGACAATTGTGGCAATAACCTTCTGCCCAGCGCCAGGCTGGACCGGAAGGCGCACTGGAGTGCGGGGCCGGCCGACCCGGCCGAAGGCGTCGGGCGGTCCGGCACCGAGGCCGACTGGCCGAGCCTATAGGGAGAGCCGCCGCTGCAAAGCAGCGGGGCGCCCAGTTCTTATCTTAACATGTCCAATTTGCTACGAAGGCAAATTCTCACTTTTTTTATCCTTTTCCGCAATCTGCTGCTTATTAAGAATAAAGGACTGCGCCACGGCAAACGCCATGATGAGCCCCATGATGCCGAAAAGCTTAAAATTCACCCAGGTGTCGGTGGAACAGGTAAAGGCCACCGCGAGGTTGACGCATCCGATAACCGCAAAGAAGATTCCCCAACTCAAATTCATCACGCCCCAGGCCTTGTCGGTCATGGCTATTTCTTTTCCCAGAAGGCCCTTGATTCCGTTTTTCTTGAGAAAGACCTGGCCGATTATAAGGACCGCGCCGGTGAGCCAATACAGGATGGTCGGCTTCCATTTGATGTAGGTCTCGTTGTGGAGAATAAGCGTTGCGCCGCCGAACACCGCGATGATGCCGAGGCTCGCCCACATCATGGGTTCCACCTTCTTGCGTCGTATCAGCATCCAGCTTATCTGCAGCACGCTTGCGGCAATGGCAACGGCGGTGGCGACGAAAACGCCCTTGATCTTGAAGGCAAGAAAGAACAGGACAACCGGCAGGAGGTCGAAAAGGAGTTTCATGAAAGACCTTTCTTTTGTAAACAAACACACTGCGGCCGGCAAACAGCCGGACACGATGATCCGGTAAAATAGCATATCCCGCTTAAGCGGTGATGTTTTGCGGCTGTATCGTGGACGGTACGCTGCCGGTTATCGCGGCAGGGCGGAAGTGGAGTGCCGATTGTCATCGTTTCCGGAAGGAAACGGAATCTGGAACAATTCATTGACGATAGCGGTTCTATCCAGTACATTTTAGGAGGGAAGAAACAGCCACTGCTGTTTCCCGAAAAAGGGCTCATCCATGATCAGCATCAGTTCATACACCGATTACCGCGCGTTCCTCAAGGATTACTACGAGGAGGCCAAGGCGAGGAATCCGGGATACTCCTACCAGGTCCTGTCGAGGATGGCGGGAATAAAGAGCAAGGGGTTTCTCCACAACGTGATCAGCGGCAAGCGATCGCTGTCGGTGTCCAGCGTCTTCGGCATCGCGCGGGCGCTCAAACTTGACAAACACGAGACCGAATACCTGGAAAACCTCGTCGCGCTCGACTCGGCGGCAAGCCTCGAGGAAAAAAACCTGTACTACGACCGGCTATCGTCGATAAAGGCAAGCGGTAAGACCGCCTGGCAGCCACAGATTTTGCGCAACGAGCAGTTCGAATTCTATTCAAAACTCCACCACAGCGTGATCCGCTCCCTCATCGACCTGCTCGGGTTCAAGGGCGATTACGCACGGCTTGCGGCATCTGTAAACCCCCGCATTACGCCCAGGCAGGCGAAACGGTCGGTTGATCTCATGCGAAAGCTTGGGCTCATCTGTAAAGACGCGACCGGCGGGTATGCCGTCACCGAAAAATCCATCGCCACTCCCCGGGAAGTGGTGACGCTTGCAACCCTCAATTTCCACAAGGAATCCGCCGAACTTGCCTTGCGGGCTCTCACTACCATGCCTCGGGAACAGCGTAACTTCTCCTGTGTCACTCTCGGAATTTCCCGGAAGGCATACGAGAGGATTTGCGAAGAAATACGGGAGTTCCGCGCCAAACTCGTGCAAATCGCCGAAGCGGATGTCGCGGCCGATACGGTATATCAGGTGAACTTCCAATGTTTCCCGGTATCGACCGTAAATCCCGCAGCGAGCGTCAACACCGGAGCGGGCTCCGGGGGGAGCAAGCGACCATGAACTTCTTCTTCGTTAGGGATGGAAGATTGCAGGCTGCGCACTGGGCAGTACATCCGGTCGTAATCGCGGTCCCCGCAGGTTCGCAAGGCGGCCACTCCCGAAGCGCTGTATGCAGTCCTGGCCGTGGTGCTGCGGGGTTCTTCAAATCCGAAGGGAACGGAAAATGAATAGGCAGATCCCGGCGCTTGCATTTCTCGCGTTGTGCGGGTTATCCCTTCTCCTGCACTGCGGAAATCCGGCCAGGATATCGGGCAACGGTTCGGACGTGGGTAACTGCGCCCTTGCAGGCGAGGTGTACTCACCGGACGGCACGACTCCTGCCGCGGGGGCGATTGTTCACATCCAGCAATGGCAGAATATTTCCAATCCGTCAATCGGCGGGCTTCCCGGGTCGGGCGTCGACGTGGCGACCGCCATCGCCGACGGGAGCGGCGCCTTTGCCATAAAGTCACTCGATTCGGGTATGTACATTCTTGAAGCGAACGACGACAAAAACAACCTTGCCTTTGTCGATTCCATCGCCGTTACCAACCCGCAGAAGCGCAAAGACCTTCCACCATGCACGCTCAGGCCCTCCGGCGCGATAAAGGGCCGGATCGCTCTTTCGTCGGGCGGAGATCCGCGCAAGGTTTTTGTCTTTACCTACCAGGCGATCCGTTTCGGCGTGGTCGACCTCACGGGAAGTTTTCTCGTAAGCGACCTGCCCGAGGGCAGCTACACGGTTCGTTTCCTGCCGGCTCTTGACAATTACGATGTTCTGGATACTGCGAATATCCGGGTCTGGGCATCGGACACCACGGATCTCGGAACCATCGCTCCCGCGTTTACGGGAATCCCCGTGCCGCAGAATCCGGCCATTTCCTACGACACGCTCAAACAGATCGTGACGCTCTCGTGGACCAGAAGCGACACGAGCCTGGCAAAAGGCTACGACATTTACAGAAGGGACACGGATTCGGGATTCGGCCTCCTGCCGCTCAACGGCGTCATGCTGGTGCGCGACACCGTTTTTCGTGATACCTTTGTCAATCAGGAACACACCTACGAGTACAAAATCGTCGCTGTCGACAAGGGTGATAATCTCGGCAAAATGAGCGCCGGTGTCTCGGCAAGGATTTCATCGTTTCTCGCTTTTATCGCCCCGGTCGGGGCAGGCGACGCGGGCGTCGGTTGTTTTTCGAATGTAACCGGTCTTCTGGGATTGCGCAATGGGACCGTTGCCGTCGCCGACCAGGGTATGTTGAGACTGTACAGTGCCGGCGGCAATCACCTGAAGGACCTGCTGATAGGCGGGTGGCTGTCCGGCATTACCGAAGGAGACTCCGGGAACATCTATGTCATGAGAAATTCCTCCGGCGATTCCTCGAGTAAGATCTTCCTGGTTGATTCCTCTTTGCAGCTGCAGGACTCGCTTCTCGTCGGGGTCTTCTGCTCGGGAGTCACCATGATAAAAGGAAGCCTGTACGTCCCCGACGCAGGCACACCCGGATCCTTTGAGAAGGTCTCGAAGGACTTTTCCTTGCCGACTGTCTCCCGGATTCTCCTGCCCGGCATGCAGCCCTACGAAGTTGTTTCGGACTCGCAGGAAAGACTTTATTTCATGAACGCGACAAACCAGACTATCACCATCGTGGACACGGCGGGAAACAATCTTGGAAGCTGGGGAAAAATCAATACTTCATCCGGGCCGGCAACCCCGGGGTATTTTCAGGATGGCGCCGGCTTTCACGCGATGTCGATATGCGAAGGACCCCGCGGACTGATATTTGTCGCGGATCCCTTTGCGATGCGGATCCAGGCCTTCACGGGGTCCGGAGAGTTCGTAGCACGGGTGGAACCGGGCAAGGTTCCTCGTCCTTCCACGGTTGCGTTCACTTCGCCCTATTTCAATTTCCTGACGTTCGACAATCTGGGGAACATCCTGGTGAGCAATAACCTCTACATCTACAAGTATTCCGTCAATCTGCACTGAGCGACGCGGTCGGCCGGCGGGAACCCAATCTTTATGACGGTCCCCCCGGGCAAATCCAGAAATATCTTGCATTCTATACCAATAGTCAATATAATCGAGAGATGCATGGCAAGCCGGATGCATGCCGGGCATGTCCACATCGAGCCTGGCCGAGCGCCCGTTTCCTCCGACTCACGACGGGAATCACCGCAGCATGACTCTTATGTCAAGCAACTTTGCCAAAGGCGCTCCTGGATTCCTTGCCGTCCTGTCCTTTGCCATTGCCGTTTCCGCTTCTGCCATCCCCAAAACTCCGGTTCCCGACCAGTGGGCCGGCAGTTCCGTGGTGATCCTCGAAGATTCCCTGCTTCTCGATTTTCAACCCGCCAAGGACCGGAACAATCTTGACGTAAGGGAACACTGCTGGTACAAGGTGTCGCCGTCGGGCGGCGCGGACATCCGGGCGTTCACGTTCTGGGACGCGGAGTTCATAGAGAGCCGGCCCGACATCGACGTGACGACATACGATTCCCTGGGCAACAGAGACAGGCTGGGCGGCTCCTGCTTTGTGCGGGAGCGGAGTTCGGAGAATCCCAACGTGAAATACAGTCTCTATTTCGGCAAGACCGGATCGTTTGAGACAACCGTGGTGATTCCGTCGTTCGACAGGGTGCGGTATATACTCACGTCGGTGCACCGGCCGCACATGAAGCCGGCGTTCGTGGGACGGTATGTTATGAGGAACAGGTTTCCCACGGTGCACAAGACCGTGCTCATTTCTTCACCAATGGGAACCGACCTTTTCTGGGGAATATCCAGCGGCGAGGGCCTTGCTCTTGACACATCGACTGCAGTCGACCGTAAAAGAATCGTAACGCGGATCGCATGCTCCAACCTCATCCCGCTGCCCGACAGGCTGTTGGAGCATTCGGAACAGTGGCTCGCGTCAATTGAGCTGCGGATTCCACCCAAAGGCCCGCGCCTGTATTCATGGAAGGACCTGGGCGAGTACGGCCTGGACATAATGGAATCGGAGCAGAAGCCGTCGCGAAGCGCGGACAGCATTGCGTCAACCCTGCCTTCGGACCGTTCAAAAGTGCTCCAGGCGGCATTCAGTTATGTTAAGCAACACCTGCGATACTACGGAAGCTGGGAGGGTACCCACGGTTTTGTGCCCCGGTCATGCGAGGATGTCCTGCGCAACGGCTACGGCGACTGCAAGGAACTCGCCACGGTTCTCTGCGCCTTGCTCAGGGCAAAGGGGGTAAGCGCCGGTTTGGCACTGCTATCGGCCAGAGCTGTGTTCCCGGAAATGAACCTTGCGTACCCGACTATGGGCGTGTTCAATCACGTGATCGTGGCCGTGCACACCGATTCCGGATTCCGCTACCTGGATCCCACGGTGAATTTCGCAAACGCCGGCAATTCCTATTTCCGGCTTGCGGGCAGGAAGACCCTGGTTCTTGCGCGAGGCGCGTCGTGCGTCGATTCGGTTGTCGAGGCGCCCGGATTCAGGAACGAAGTGCGAAGTGCGTCAAAGCTCTTGATGCGCGCCAACGGAGCCTGGGTAATCGAGGGTGAACTATGGCACTACGGGCTTGCCGCGCAGGATCTGGAATCCGTGCTGGAAAGCAGGATCAACCAGACCGAGACAACCGCGCTTTCCGGGTACCTCAAATCCGCTTTTCGCATCAATGCGGCGTCTCCGGTTGTCCGGACCAACACGGCCGACAGCGTGTGCGTGTCGTTTTCGTGTTCGTTTGACGAATGCGCAATACGGGTTCCGCACCCGGGATTTGTGGTGAAGGTACCGTCCCTGTGCTCCTGGTTTGCGCCCGACCCCGATGCCGTTGACGAAGGGCCCGTGGCGTGCAGGGATTTTGCCCAGACGGACGCGTGGATCGTGCCGGAAGGAAAGACCATGCACTCGGCGTTTGCGGCGCTGGACAAAGAATGTTTCCGGGGATCATGGAAGATCCGGAACGACACGCTTTCCCGGACGTTTGCTTCACGGCCCGCGCTATTCACTTCTGCAAAGAGCCCGGAATGCAGGAAATTTGCCGTCGAAAGGAGCCGCTTTGAAAAGGGTACTGTCTGGAAGGAATAGCCTGTGGCTGCTGGCCTGCGCCTGTCTGGGTCTGGCCGGATGCGTGGGTGAGGTGCTTACCACCATTCCGGTACTGAGCGCTTCGGATAAGGGCGCGCATATTCCCGAATCGTGGTTCCGCTTCGGCGCCTATTACGTGGCCGACGATGTCATCTTGTCCGTCAACAACGATCCCGTTGCGGGGGGCAGCGAAACCGAATATACCGTTTTCAAGAGTATCCGGATTCTCAACCAGCAGGGCATGCGTTTCGCAACCATCCCGGTACCTCGCTATACGGCAAACATTGCATTGTTTTCGGTGGGCGTTCTCACCGCCGACAGTACCGGCGTACCGGTAGACGAAGGCGACATACGGCGCAAGTTCGAAGGATCCGGGAAAGTCGTGGTGCCCCAGGCCGCGCCGGGATCGCTTGTTTCCGTCAAGATCGTCTTTTCCGGACCCAAGGCGCCTGCGGTTATGGAGCATTGGTTTCTGAGGCCGATACCGGTGGAGACCGGGCGGTTTGTGGTCCACACCGACGAACGGATACGTTTTTCCTACGAGTACCAGACCTACGGTACCAGGGTTGCGCTTGAGAGCGCTCCGGTAAAACAGGCCGGCGGAACAAGTACGGGCTGGGTGGTGCGAAACCTGGAACCGCTCGACAGCATTTCGTTTCGTCGGAGCGTTTCGGAGGCGGAGCCGCGCGTGTCGCTTCGCGCAAGCCCCGTGTACGACGAAAACCACGAGCCCATCACCTCCTGGGCGATGCTCACCCGGTGGATGGGCACATGGCGAATCGATCCCGCGCTTTTCGGCTCATCCGGCGACGTTGACGAAAAAACAAAAGAAGTCGTTGCCGGCGTCAATGGCGATTCCGCCCGCGCCGAGGCCATCGTTACCTGGCTCCAGAAGAATATTTTGTGCCAGCGCCAGACGGTGCAGGCGACCATAAGCGACGTGCTGAAGAAACGACGGTCCGATCTTTTTCTGGTGGGTCTCTTGTGCCGGGAAATGATGAAGTCATGCGGCATCAAGGCCGAGCTTGTGCTCACGCGAGACACGGACTTTGGCGGGTTCGATTCGAAATTCCTTTCGTACTACCCGTGCCAGGACGGCATGGTGATCGTGCATTGCGGAGGTGTTGATAAATGCGTTTCTCCGGTGTACACCGGGTATCCGCTTGGTGCATACCCGGCCGAATATTTCGGCTTGTCGGGACTTGACATCGACGAAGGAAAGATCGCAAAACTTCCGGCCCCCTTGTGGAAGGAAGGAATGGAATACTCGAAGGCCACGTTTGACTTTTCCGGCGACAGCGCCCTGCAGACGTTTCACTCGGAAATCGGCGAACTGTCAACCGTTCTGATGCGAAGACGACTCGACGGAAAATCCGAAACCGAGCAGCGGGAAGTGATCGGAAAGATCCTTCGCACCAGGGGGGAAAGTAACGCCGTCGTTTCCTTTTCGGTCAAGAACCTCAAGGACCTGCACGCGCACCTTGTGGTCGATGCGCGCTTCCACGACAACAGCGAGCCGGAGGAAATAGCAGGTTCAATGCGGCACGATCTGTCCCAGTATTTTCCTCGGCATTTTGCAGGCATCGATTCAACACGGCGCGAGGACATCTCGGTAACGGTGCCTGCGCATTTCATAGATACCGTCGAAATCCTCAGGAATCCTTCGATACAGGTAACGCTTGACGCCTCGCCGTGGAAGGCGAAGAACCCGCTGTTTGACGCCTCAGTAAAGATCCTGCAGACAGACGCGTCGGTGGTACTGGTCCGCGACCTCGACCGGCACGCCTGCCTCATCCCGGCCGCAAACATTGCCGGCATCATGCAGGACATCGAAGGTTTGGACAGGGCGGGGAAGGTGGCTGCGGTCGTTACCAGACGCAAATAGATCGGGTTCTTGCCGCCGGGACGAACCTGTAAAGAGCGAATCCATCCCTGCCAATCCCGACGTGGCCACAACCGCCCGGCGCGTATCGCGCAGGCTCACCATACTTGCCTCCCCACCGTAATTTCCCCATGCCTTGCGCCGTAGTATTGAGAAGACAACCAGAGTGGCAAATTCGATGCGAATAGTTACTATTATTCTGGCAGGAGCGATTATCATGGTAGTACTCACGGGCTTTGGCAGAAAAACGAACGCGCAAACGGTCAAGGGGGCTACCGCGGATCCGAAGGCGGCAGCGGCAATCTTTAGCGGGGGATGCTTCTGGTGTATGGACAGCCCCTTTAGAAAGTTGGAGGGCGTGGAATCCGTTGTCTCAGGGTACACGGGCGGGAAAACGTCTCATCCCACCTACGAGGAAGTTTCCACAGGGGAAACGGGCCATCTGGAATCCGTGAAGATTACGTACGATCCCAAACGCATAGCCTATGCAAAGTTGCTCGATGTTTTCTGGAAGAATGTCGACCCGACGGACAACGGCGGCCAGTTTGTGGATCGCGGCAGTCAATATCTCACCGCAATCTTCTACACCACGCCCGAACAAAAAATGCTGGCCGAGGCGACAAAAGCGGATTTGGAAATGTCGGGAATTTTCGGCAAAGCGATTGTCACAACCATTGCTCCGGCGTTGGAATTCTATGCAGCCGAAGATTATCATCAGGGATATGCGGAGAAGAACTATGGAAGCTATTGTGTGTATCGGGCGGGCTCGGGCCGCGACGCTTTCCTAAAGAAAACGTGGAAAAGCACATCGTGGAGCGCGGAGCAAGTGCGCGTGAAGAAGTTTGAGAAAGCCCCCGATGCCGTGCTCAAACAAATCCTTTCGCCGGAGCAATACGCGGTAACCCAACAGTGCGAAACCGAGCCGGCGTTCAATAACAAGTATTGGGATAACCACCGTGAAGGAATCTATGTGGACGCTGTCTCCGGCGAGCCGCTCTTCAGTTCGGTTGACAAGTTCGAGTCTGGCACGGGATGGCCGAGTTTCACCAGGCCCGTGGTGCCCGGAAACATTGTGGAAAAGACCGATGCCAGCCTCGGCATGACGAGAACCGAGGTGCGGAGCCTCCACGGCCAATCGCACCTGGGACACGTGTTTGACGATGGGCCTGGACCCACCCACATGCGGTACTGCATGAATTCGGCCAGCCTCCGTTTTGTTCCGAGGGAAGACCTGGCAAAGTCGGGGTATGGGGAGTTTGAATCTATTTTCCGTAAATGACAATCGACGCCCGGCAACAGGCGCCGGTAAGCCGTTTCTTCATCCTTTTCGTCACCTCAGAGATGGTATCTTTTTTGCTTCCGGTATTTGAAGTGGCAATACCCTGCAGTTCGGTTTGTGGACGGCGGCCGTGTTGCCTTGGGAGGCATATGAAGGGATACCGAGTCTCACGCCGAGATTTTCTGTCGCTTGCATCAAAGAGTTGGTTGATTGTTCTTGCTGACACCGTAGTGACGCGGCACCGTGCATTCGGGTTTTCACAGAAGTCCGCTGTTCCTGCGCCTATTACCCTGGACCTTTCCGACTCCCGGTATTCTTCTTTAGCAACCGTGGGCGCATCGCTGAACATTCCGGACCCCAACAACTCGACCCGCCCAATTATCGTACGGAGAGTTTCGCAGACTGCCGTGGCTGCGGTGTCTTCCCAATGCACCTATGACGGATGTCAATTGCCCCTCAGCGGCAACGGCGTATACACGTGTCCGTGCTGCGGCTCACAATTCGACCAGTACGGAAATGTGCTGCGCGGGCCTGCGTCGCAGCCCCTCACCGCATACACCGCGCAGCTCAATGCCGGGGTCATTACCATCAGCTTCGGTACAGCGGTCGGCTTCGCGCCCGAGGATGCCGGGACCAGTGATCGGGTGACCATCGCGGTCGTTGGAAGGCATTTGCGCGTGGACGTGCCGCGGAATTCTGAAACCGCCACAATCATCCTCTCCGATGCGCGGGGCGCGCTCGTACGGTCCGCACTGTCGTTTGGCGGGAATGCAGCCTACCTGAACGTGGAAGGCCTTGCCCGCGGAATCTATGCCGTGAGTATCCGGTGTGGACAGCGTGCAATTCTCTCCCAGCGAATTCTCATATAACGATTTCGCCCGACAAACCATACTCTTAACCAGATTTATCGGCAAATTGCGGCACAACGTTCCATCGCCGCTTTGGCCCGGAAAAAGAAATGGACACGCTCCTTGTTGACTGTATGCAACACAGAGCGTGTCCGCACGCTACCTTCTTCGCCCTGCATTCGGGGAGAATGCCACGGCGAGTAGCCTTTGCCTGCAGCGATGCTAATACGGCGCGATATCCGTGAAGTTCGTGTTGTGCACAAATGGTATTGTGGTGTCGGCCACAACATCCGACAAAGGTATTCGCCATGCATGGTCCACGGGCGGCGGGTCGTACTTGCCGTTCCCGTTGAGATCTGCGTAGAAGTCTACACGATACGACCTCATGTCAACTAATATTGTGCCTAAAGCAAGTGTGAACGTGTCTGCAGGCACAGCGGCAATCACGGTGTCCTTGACAATTGAATTGTACGTGCTGTCGACAACCCACAATTCCATCATCTGTCCGATGTGCGGGGTCATGCCCGAAAATGCCATCGTGAGCGAGTGCATGGGCAGTTTCGCATAGCCGATGTCGGTGAAGTTGGTATTGTGGGCAAAAGTCACCGTGGTATCGTTTGCAATACGAGGCAGCGTGATTCTCCAGGCATGGTCGACGGGCGGCGCGTCGTACTGGCCGTTCTTGTTGAGGTCGGCCCAGAAGTCGATATTGTAGGTGCGTCCGTCAATCAGTTTTTTGCCGAAGGTGAGAGTAAATGCGTCGGACGGAACAGCCGCAACCACGGTGTCGGCCACCGTCGTCTTGTATACGCTGTCGATCACGGATACTACAAGCATTTGCCCGATGTGCGGGGTCATGCCCATAAAACTCATGGTGAGCATGTGCATCGGCATCTGCGGATAGCCAATGTCTTTGAAATTGGTGTTGTGCGCGAACGTCACGGTGGTGTCGTTTGCAATACGAGGCAGCGTGATTCTCCAGGCATGGTCGACGGGCGGCGCGTCGTACTGGCCGTTCTTGTTGAGGTCGGCCCAGAAGTCGATATTGTAGGTGCGTCCGTCAAT
>PLWQ01000012.1 GCA_003165595.1 Fibrobacterota bacterium
ATGAAGGATGAAGGATGAAGGATAAAGGATGAAGGATGAACAAATCCTAACCCTGCAACGTTCACTTCGCTTCCTTTTCTTCTTTTTCCTTCAGCCTTCATCCTTCAGCCTTCATCCTTTTCTTCAGCGCTTCCGATGTCTGCGCCAGCATATCGAAAACCCGCTCCGCCTGCGCCTCGGAAAGCGAACCGGTTCCGCACGACGGTGTGAGCATGGACTGTTTGTAAACCAGCTCTCTGTCGACTCCCTTTGCACCCAGACCGTCCACCACCTTGTCGTATCTGGCTACGAGAGACTCCGCGGTCTCGTCCATGATTCTTTCCGACGTCGGCACGATGCCCCATGCAATATAACTGCCGAATTTCAGGAAGGCATCCACTTCGCTCGCGTACAGGGCAATGGACTGGCCATAGCCGTAGGCATCGAAGTTGATGATGTCCACTCCAGATTCGATAAGTATCGGCCATTCGGTGTTGCCGCAGCAATGGACGCCGCACAATCCGCCGGCGCCGTGAATCGCCTCAACCACCTCCGAAACCGCTGCGATAACATCGTCGCGCTGGACCGACACATACGTCGACGAACCGAATGCCGACAAAATGGGTTCGTCCACAAAGCAGATGAGATTTTCGGCGAATTCCTTGAACAGGTTGAGTTGCCACCGGCATTTCGCGGCAAGCCCCTTTATGATAATGTCGCGAAAGACTTCGTTGTAATAAATCGCCCGCTTGTTCTCGTCAACAATGGAAAGCCCGATGGTGAGCGGCCCCGTGGTCTGCACCTTGAGCCAGGGCCGCTTTGCCGGAGCTGCTTTGAGTCTGTCGCGCAGCGCGTAAATGCCGCGCGAAAACGCGGGCGAAACGGCAAACGCGCTCCAGTCGTCGCTCTCCTGCGCCGCCATGAACTTTTCGTAGAAATCGGCCATTGCAGCGGCGTTGGCGTCCTCGTCGGCCGTGTCGAAATACATTCGACCTTTTTCCTCGTCAATCTTAACGCACGGCAATCCTTCCGAATACTGAATTTCCATCTGCTCGCGCAGGCCCAGCCGCGGGAGCTGGGGCCAGATGGGGCAGCCAGGGATTTTGTCAAGAATAATATCCAGCGCCTTTTCGGCGCTTGCATGCGGCAGGCTGCCGATTGCGGTTGCAAGGAATGTTGTTGATGCGGCCATAAAAGCTCCTTTAATTCTAAATGAATCTGGTGGGGACACCGCTTCGCGGTCGCAGTGCGCCCTTCCCCCACTCAAAAACTCTTATTTGCATTGGCAAATTCACTCAATTTCTCCGCTATTTTCTCAAACTCCGCCCGTATCTCCTCTGTCCCCGGCAAATCGAAAATCGAAATCGCTTTACAATCGGCGTCCACGAACTTCTGATCGTAGAAAACGCTGCCCAGCACGCGTGCCGTATCGACCTCTCCGGAAACCAAGGCTCGCTCGTCGTCAGCCGTTCTCATTTTATTGAGCACAAACAGCAGCTTGTCGGCCAAGCCGATGTCTTTTGACAATGCAATGATCCGCCGCGCCGTTTCCCTGCTTCGCGTGCCGGGCTCCAGGACTATTATCATTGCGTCAACGCCCTGCGCCGTGGCGCGTCCCAGGTGCTCGATGCCCGGCTCCATGTCCACCACAACCGTTTCGTCTTCGCGGAGAACGAGGTGGCGGATGAGTTTCTTGAGAAACACGTTTTCGGGACATGCGCAGCCACCGCCGCCGCTTTTTACCGCGCCGAGCACAAGCAGCGAAACGCCGTTGTGGACAAGGCCGTACTTCAGTGCCACATCGGAAACTTCCGGCGACAAAGAAAACATCTGGCCGGCCCGCCCGAACCTGGCGCCTGTTCGCTGTTCGATGAGGCCCGTTTCCCGCGCAAGCGGGCGAATTGCGGCCTTGAGGTCGCCCGGCAGTCCGAGGGCCGACGCAAGATTCGCGTCCGGATCGGCGTCTATGGCGACAACATGCTGACCCTTTGCCGCGAAAATCCTGCACAGTGCCGCTGCAAGAGTGGATTTTCCAACGCCGCCTTTGCCCGAAATGGCGACTTTGAGTCCGCGCACAACCCATCCTTTATGAAAAGATTCAAGCCTGCATGGCTCAAACTGCACGAACAAACAATCATCCTGCTGCGGGAACGATGCCGATCACAGAGAAAGCCGGAACGCATTCCGGATTCCGCTTTTCGGACTGATAATGCGTCTGCCTCATTTACATTCGCGGCAACAAACCCTCTGCCCGCGCGCCAGGCCGGACTGGAACGTGCGCTGGAGCGCAGTGCCGCCTGACCGCGGCCCGCAGGGCCATGGCGGCAGGCGGTACCGAGGCCGACCGGCCGAGCGTGCAAGGAGGCCGCCGCCGCAAGCGGCGGGGCGCCCAAATTCTCTATGTCTTGCGGCACTTGTCCGCCGAAAACTTATTAAAATAATTAACACTACGATGCACCCGGCCCCGTATTTTGCCGTTTTTGCAAAAAACAGCCTCATGCAGGTGACGGCAAAGAACTATTTTTCACTACTTCTTTTTGAAGCTACAGAGGTTTCTTTCACCTCAACCGGAAAATCCACATGTTTAGACCTCAAATCAAGGTTTGCGACTGTACGATCCGCGACGGCGGATTGATGAATAACTCCAAGTTTACTGTCGAAACGGTCCGAAGCATCTACAAGGCCTGCAGTGAGGCTGGCGTGGACATTATCGAACTGGGATACCGCAACAGCAGGGACCATTTTTCGCCGGATAAGTACGGAGCGTGGCGTTTCTGCGACGAGGACATGCTCAAGAAAGCGACCGACGGCATTCCCAAGACCGCAAAAATCGCCGTGATGCAGGATGCGCATAAAGCAAGCGGCGACGACGTGCTCCCGAAATCGGAAAGCATCGTTGATCTCATTCGGGTCGCCACCTACGTCAAGGACGTCGACAAGGCGATCGCCCTTGCCAACAACGCAACGAAAAAGGGGTACGAAGCCACCATCAACATCATGGCTATTTCGCATGTTCTGGAGCGCGACCTCGACGAAGCGCTGCAGCAGATTGAGGCGGAGACATCCATAACCGCATGCTATATCGTGGACAGCTTCGGGTCACTGTACAGCGAAGACATCGACTATCTGGTCCACAAGTTCCAGCGCTACCTCAGGACCAAGGAGATTGGCATCCACTGCCACAACCAGATGCAGCTCGGATTTGCGAACACCATAGAGGCCATCATCAAAAACGTCAATTACCTCGACGGCACCCTGTATGGCCTTGGCCGCGCCGCGGGCAATTGCCCGATGGAGCTGCTCATGGGCTTTCTCAAGAACCCCAAATTCAACATCCTGCCGATTCTGGACGTCATCGAATCCACCATCCTGCCCTTACGCAAGGACATGGAATGGGGCTACAACGTTCCCTATATGATATCAGGCATGCTCAACACCCATCCGATCGACGCGATGAAATACGTAGACGCGCAACGGGACAACGGCAAGGTGGAAGGGTTTGTAAAGTTCTACGAGCGGATGAGGGCCGAAGAGATTTCTACATAAGGTGGCGCATCGCCAGCACCAGGCGTGGAAACCTGCCCAGACTCAAACCGATTATCTTTGAGATGGAGCGTTTGTTCGGCGGAATTTTCGAGAGTGTCGCGAATGCCTTGTCGTAGTCGGCATCGGGAATTTTGACAAGCGCGTCTTTGGTCTTCGACAGCTTGCCGTGCTTTTTCCCCAAGGAATTATACCAGCGTTTCCGGTACTCTTCGCCGTATGCGCTCCCCCGCCCGGCCGTTGGCGCAAGGAGCGTTTTGAGTGCATAAGCGCCTGCCATGGTTCCGCTTTCCATAGCTTCCACAATACCGGCTCGGGTAAACGGGTTGACCGCGCTCGCCGCATCGCCCGCCTTCAAAAGCCGCGGCGCGGCTATCGCAATCGGCCTGCCCTCGCAGGGAATTGTCCCGGCAAAGCGGCCAAGCACGCGGGCATGGGGATAATTCTTTGAAAGAAACGAATCAAGCTTTTCTCGAATGTTAACCTTGGCCCGGTAGGAGTTGCCCAGCACGATGCCGATGTTGGCCGCATTTTTCTCGCGCGGAAACGCCCACGCATACCCTCCGGGCGCGAGGTCCCTGCCCAGGTACACGTGAATCGCGTCGGGCTCAATGCCGGCGTTTTCGGCAATTACAAAACAGGCGGGTTCCAGGTCCGGCGGTTTGCAGACGATCTTGTCCTTTTTGCCAAGTCCCGCGATGGGGCCCGACGCGTCGACAACCACGGCCGCATGCGCGCATGTTCCGTCGGCAAAGCGCACCTCGCGCGTCGATCCGGCAACAGGTTCAATCCCGATTACGCGAACACCGAGCCGCAGTACCGCGCCCAGCGCCGCGCAGCGGCTTGCCATGTCGGACTGCATCCTGGCCCTGTCGATGATGCAACCGGCGTTACGCGCCGTGTGGCTTATTGCGGACCCGTCGGCCGAATGAAGCACCACCGTGCTGATGTTGAACCGCACCCATCCCGGCTTCACGTCCACAGCCTCGCGGAATTGGTCGGTCCACACACCCTCGGCGCAGGCGATTGGTTTTTCCCAGGGGACCACTTTGTCGACAAGCAGCACAGAGGTCGCCGGACGTGCCGCAAGGATCTTGAGGCAGGCGCACAGGCCGGCGGGCCCCGCTCCGATAATTATGATGTCGTAAACGAGGGACATGGTTGCCGTAAATATACTTTCCAAGGTCCGACGCCGGAGTTACTATTTACGGGCCGGGAATCCGTCTTTCGGCGGATGAGGCACGACCTTGTGCGTCCGGCATCCCCGCCGGTCATTTGAGATCAGGGCCGTTACAGGAATTTTTCTCGCTTTGTCAGGTTGCGCACACCCCACACGATTCCGATAAGGCCCGCTGCCGCGAGCATGATGCGGTTGGCCCGTACGGTCGCGTGCCATGTGATTTCCTGAGCGCCGCTCACCGCGTCGAAGGGATCAAGAAAGACATTCCACTGGCTTGCGGCAAAGGATCCGCTGAAGATCCAGAAAAGGAAGCCGGCCAGAACCAGGATCACCGCCGCTCCATAGGCGTTTCGCATAAGCGTGGAACATGCAAACGCGGCCCCGCCCCAGAACACCACGGCAAAGAAGAGATGAAACGCCATGCCGAACACCGGGAATCCGCTGTAGAAAACCGCGCAGAGACAGCACAGGCAGAACAGCACCGCCTCGGTGATCAGATAGCAGAGCAGAAGCCGGAACAGCCACACTTTGTAACGGTAGTCCGGAATGCCGAAAATCACCTCCAGCATCTGTGTGTCCGCGTCGCTCTGGATGCCGAACACGGCAGGATAAAACACCAGCAGAATGCCGGGCAGAAGCAGGAGATCATAAAGGCTCGCGGGGTTCAATTCCTTTCCGGCCGCTCTGTTGACAAACACCACAAGGACGAAAAATCCTACGGCAGCGGCAAGAAAGAAAAGAAAACGCTGCACGAAAATGATCTTCAGATTGTAGCGCACCAGGGCGGTAACCAATGGTGCCGTTTGCAACAGCCTTCTTATCATGACCCCGTCCTTTTCAGTTCACGGGTAAGACACAGATAGGCGTCTTCAAGCGCGGGACGCACGGCTTGCGCGCGAGGGTGCGGAAGCGCATCCGCGATGCAGCGGACCCGTACGCGGTCCCGGTCACCCACATGCCTCACCACGGCGGCCGTCCGCGCAAGCACCTCGTATTCGTGCGCGTCAAGAGTAACCTCCCACACGCGGCCCTCGGCGCGATCGAGCATGCCCTGCGGCGGGCCCTCATACCGGAGCTCGCCGGACATGAGCACGGCCAGCCTGTTGCACGAGGACGAAATATCCTCGATAATATGCGTGGAGAATATGACGATGCGGTCGCGGCTGAGTTCCATGAGCAGGTTGCGAAAACGGATTCTCTCGCTCGGATCGAGCCCGGCCGTCGGCTCGTCCACAATCAGGATTCGAGGCAGGTGCAACAGGATCTGGGCAATGCCGATGCGCTGCCGCATACCGCCAGAAAACGAACCGATGGGCTCGTGCGCATGCTCGATCATGTGCACGGCGCGCAGGACCTCCTCGATGCGGCCGTTGCGCAGCTTCCGGTCGTGCAGGCCCTTCAGGATGGCCTGATAGTCGAGGAATTCCCATGCCGTCAAGTTAGGATACGTGCCGAACTCCTGCGGCAGGTAGCCGATGAGGCCCTGCAGCTCCTCGCGGTGCAGCGCGGTGTCCTTTTCGTTGATGTAAACCTTGCCGTAGGTCTGATCGTAAATACCTGCAACGATGCGCATGAGCGTGCTCTTGCCTGCGCCGTTGGGTCCCAGAAGCCCATACATGCCCGGTTCGATGCGCAGGCTCACGCCTTTGAGCGCATGAAAGGCGGCGCGCTGCCGGCCGGGCAGCGGCAGCAACAGCACAAACGCGCAATAGCCTGCGGCCAGCGGGCCCCAGGGCTTTTTCCATTTCCGAAGGTCAAGGCCGGAATGGGTGGCCAGCCACCGGTCGGTGGCAAGAAAGGCCAGGACCGCATACCACAGCAGGCCCACTGCGGCAACGACGGCGAAGCGATTCCAGGCGATCTGAAAAAACACGAGGTTCGCCGCGGGCATCGCCCACTTCACCACGGCATATGCCCGGCGCCCGGCGGCCGGTCCGATTCGTTCAAATGCCCTGTGGCATAGGCGCGCAAAGCCGGAGTACTTGACAACAAATAGAACCGCGCAGCAGGTGACGGCTGCAAAGAGCGCCTGCCAGAACTCGTTTTGAAGATACCAATACGTAAAGTAGCACAGGAATCCGAGCAGCGGCACCTGCCAGAGCAGGCCGCCCCAATCCGCGGCGCCTTCCCCCCGGCCGATGGCCGAGACCGCGTCGCCCCATTCCCGGGAAAAACGGCCGGGCATGTTGTAGATCTTCTGCACGTTGCGGATGGTGATGGAAACCGTTTCCACGCCGGAGCCGGCCGGGGCGGCCCTGCGCAGGCTGGACCGAACGAACCACACCGCCGCGGGAATCGCCACGGCTGCGATTATCAGGTCGGCAAGGCGCCAGACCAGATCGTCCACCTTCACCATTATCAAGGCCGCGGCCAGCGACAGGCCGCCGAACTGAACCAGGTTGACTTTCCAGGAAAGCCCGCGCAGGTATGCCAGCGCGGATTCCAGGCCTTGGTAGCAGGTTGGAATGAATACCAGGGTCAAAAGCGCCGCGGAAATTATCCCTCCGATAACCGTGAGCGCGAAGGGCGCTCCTATGGAGCCGAGCGTGCCGGCATTTCCCAGAGCCAAAGGCAGCATCCCGGCCGCGGTGGTGATGGCCGTGATGAAGATCGGCCGGATGCGGTCCTGGCCTGCGGTCATGAGCGCGCGCGCCGTTGAAAATCCCCGTTTGCGCAGCACGCGCACGAAATCGATCAGGATGATGCCGTTGCCCACCACAACCCCGAGCAAAATCAGAAAGCCCATGAGGGTGTTCGCATTAAGCAATGAATGCCCGGTGGCCACGAGAAGCCAGAAGGCGCCGATCGCGGCAAGCGGAATCGAAAACATCATCACCAGCGGCGCCGTGAGCGATTCGAACACCGCGGCCAGGATCATGAAAATGAGAACCACTGCGGCGCCGATCAGGTAAAAAAAGTCGTTCAAACCGCTTTGCCCGTGGGTGGGTTCAACAGAAAGTCCAGCGGGAAAGGTCATGGCCCCCAGGATGTCGTCAACCTCCTGCCGGGAGGCTTTGAGGAGTTCGTGCGATCCGGTAATCTCGTCCGTAAAGCGGTACATGACCTGGATTCTGTGTTCCTGGTTGGCCCTGTTGATGCTGGCAGGACCGCTGGCGCGGATGATCCGGCTCACTTCATCGAGAGGATGATCCGTGGTGTCGGAAGCGGAGATGGGCACATTATGCAGTTCGTCAAGGGTCTTGGCGTCGCCGGATGGGCTCTTGCGGCCGCCGGCGGCGCCCGTCTGCTGTACCGAAGCCGCAGCCGAGGTCACCATGATATCGTATTGGTCGGCCCCCTGTTTGAACGTGAGGCCCGAGGCCATCTCCTGCGTAAATCCGGAGAGCTCGGAGGCCACGGCCTGCAGCCCGATGCCGTACTGGCGCATGAGCTGCGTGTCGAACAGCAGGTGCACCTCGCCTTGACGCCCGGGAACATCCAGCTGCACCGACTGCACCGAGAAAAGATTTTGCAGTTCGTACCGGATGTTGTCGGCCACCGCCTCCATCTGCGCGAAATCGTCTCCCCGCACCGTGATGATTTCGTCCTGCCCACCGCCTCCCAAAAGCTGCTGCAGCCGCGCGGCCGAGGCCGCGGTGCTCGGCGTGCCCCGGTACCGCGAACTGGACGCAGGCTGCGAAAAGCCGACGCTCCCCAGCTCAAAGTTGTCGAGCCGCTTCTGGATGTCGCCCTTGATGGCGGCGAGGTCCCGGTGAGCGATTTCGCCGAAGTTATCCTTCAGTTTGAGCGTGAGAACCGCCTCGTCTTCGTACACCATGCTGAGCAGGTCTTCGGTTTCGGCGACGCCCTGCAGGCGCTTTTCGAGCTCCCGCACGGCAAAATCTGTTTTGTCAAGTGTCGCTCCCGTGGGCATGGTAAGGTACAGGGCGAACTGGTTGTCCTGGGCCTGGGTGGCGGCTTCGCTTCCCTGCATCAGGCACAGGGCCAGGGAAACCAGAAAGACGGCAAGCGCGCCGCAGATGCAGGGCACGGGATGGCGCAGCGCCCCTTTGAGCAATACGCGGTACATGCGGACCGCCGGGGTGCGCGAGCCGATTTTCCTGAATCCCAAAGTTTGCGGATTCCCCGAAGCCTGCTTCGGGGTTAGCAAACGACTATTAAATTCTTCTTCCTTAGGGATGGAAGATGCCNNCAGCTTGCTGCGGGGTTCTTCAACCAAAAGGTTTGCGCACGCGTACGCCGCAACCGCCACAGGATTGCCATGGGAACGAGCAGAAAGGCGGTGAGCAGCGCAATAAAGAGCGTGGCTATCACCGACACGCCCACGTGCTTGCCGATAAGCCGGATGGTGAAATCCGACGCGAACAAGAAAGGTACGAAAACGATTGCCGTGGTGAGCGTGGAGGCAAGAACCGGCCGGAACACCTCCCGCGTCCCCTGTACCACCGCCCGGTCCGGGTCGAGGTTGCGCGATGCGAGACGGTACACATTCTCCATCACAACCACGCTGCTGTCGACAAGCATGCCGATTGCAAGCGCCATGCCTACGAGCGTAAGGCTGTTAAGCGTGATGCCGAAAAGGTAAAACAGATTGAATGCCCCCAGCACCGAAACCGGAATCGCCGCGGCAACGATGAGCGTCAGGCGCAGGTTGCGCAGGAAGATCCACAGCACCCATACCGCCAGAAGCCCGCCGATGGCGACCAGGAGGGCGATTTGCATCAGGCCCTGCTCGATATCATCCGCGGCGTTGGACTGGATCACGATCTGCACATCCTGTGGCGCCAGGGTCAGATTCAGCCTCTTTATGGCCGTTTTCACGGCATGCGACAGGTCGATCATGTTGACCTGCGCGTCGCGCACCAGCTGAACGGTAACCGCCTCCTTGCCGTCCACGCGGCTGAGCGTGGTGGGCTCCTTGACGCCGTAGAAAACCCTGGCGATGTCCTTGAGAAAAACCTTGCCGTTCTTGTTGCTCACCATGATGTTTTCGAGGTCCGACAGGTTCCTGAACTCCGCGTCAAGGTTGACAAAGAATCGTTGCCCGCCGTCGCGCACGGCGCCCACGTACATGCGGGCGTTGTTGTTTCTCGACAGCAGGTTCTGGACCCGGGCGGGCGTGATGCCTGCGGCGCGGCAGGCGTCGTCGTTCATCACGATCTCCACGGTCTTGCTGCGGCCGCCGAACACCTGGGCGGTGGCGATGCCGTCTACATCGGAAAGCGCGGGCGCGATCTGCTGGTCCACAATATTGCGCAGGCGATCCGCGCCGCCGCCGCCCCGCACTTGCAGGCTCATGAACTGATTGACGGCCGATTCGGTGTTCACCTTGTCGACGGTGACCGTGAATTCCGGAGGAATCTGGGAATCTGCCTTAACAAGCGCGACCTGCTGCTGCAGCTTGAGGAAGGCGTACTTGACGTTGACGTCCTTGTCGAAATACACATAGATCGTGCCGCGCTTCGACTCGGAATACGACAGGATGTTCTCTACACGATCCATGAGGGCCGCCGCGCCCTCCAGGGGAACAACGCCGTTATTTTCCATATAGGCGGGGTCCACGTCGATGCGGCTGGCGATGCGGATGAGCAGCATGGGCAAATCGGCATTTGGGTAGAGTTCGAGCGGGAGATTGCGAAGCGATACAATGCCCAGCAGGCAGATGCCGGTAAAGAGCACGCCGATCAGAATTTTGCGGTCGAAGAGTTTGAGCATAGGAAGGTGATACTGTCGGTGGAAGAAAATTAACCAACCGAAGAATGAAGCTTTTGTTTCGTTCGTTTGACCTCATCCCCCAACCCCTTCTCCCACGGGGAGAAGGGGTGAGGCCGACGCTCATTTGTACAATAGAACAGTCTACTTCTTCCTTCCGATCCTTTCGAATAGCTCATCCGCCACGTCGTACACGCACGGAATGACCACCAGCGTAAGCAGCGTGGACGCGGCCAAGCCGCCCATCACCGCCAGCGCCATGGGCGTGCGCAGCGCCGCTCCCTCGCCGAAACCGAATGCCAGCGGCAGGAGAGCCAGAATCGTGGTGAGACTCGTGATCACGATGGGCCGGAACCTGCGCTGACCGGCCGCAAGGATAGCCTCATGCCGGTCCACGCCCTCAAGGCGCAATTGACGGATGGCGTCAAGCAGAACGATGGCGTTGCTCACCACGATGCCCACCAGCATGATGACGCCGATAAGGGCCATAATGTTGAAGGATTTACCCAGAACAAAGAACAGCGGCACCACGCCCACCACCGCAAGCGGCACGGTGCAGATAATCACGAACGGATGAATCAGCGATTCGAGCTGCGCGGCCAGCACCATGTATACGAGCAGAATGGCCAGCGCCAGCGCTGCCGCGAGGCTGCGGAACGATTCGGCGCGCTTCTGTTCGTCGCCGGAAATTTCCAGCCGATAGCCCGGCGGAATGTCCATCTTCTGCAGCCGCTGCCTCACGCGGTCCATCACCCGGCTGAAGGCTGCGCCCCCGGCAAGCTGCGCCGTGATCCTGGCCAGTCTTGTCTGGTCGCGCCGCAGGATTTCCTTGGGAGAGAATCCCTGCTTGATCTGCGCGACATCCTGCAACGGCACGCTCACCCCGGCTTCGGCAAGCATGAACTGCGACAACTGCGCCCTGGTCATTCCCGGAAATTTTACCGTGATGTCCTTGAGCTCGCCGCCGTGGTTCCATTGTCCGGCATTGTGGCCCAGAAGCTCGTCGCTCAACTGGGTCGCGATGTCGGCGGCGCTGGCATTGTAGTCGCCGGCCCGAAGCCTGTCCACAACTACCTCTATGGATGGAGCGCCCTGTTCGAAGTTGGAGCTCACGTTGGTGAGGCCGGGTGTTGCACGCAGCGCTGCGGTGATGGAATCGGCCGTCTTTTCCAGTATGTCAAGATCACCCCCCTTTACCTGCACCACAACCGGGGGCTCGTCGCCTCCCAAAACACTCTGCAGCACATTCTGCGCGGGTTTATACTGGATGGTGAGCCCGCTGCCCGCAATGCCGGCATGGGAAAGCAGGACAGAGGCCTGCGCCGCGTCCAGCGGTTGGCGCGGATCGAGCACCACCCGTATCTCGGCGGTATTCTCATCCTGCGGCTGATTGCTGGACGTGGCGATACTCGTGGTTGTCACCGGACCGCTCTCGCTGTACACGGTTTGCACCGCGCCGTGCAGCGCCGACGCAATGAGCTTTTCGAGACCGTCCACGGTCTGGGCCGTCCGTTCCAGGCTGGTGCCCTCGGGGAGGTGCACGGCCACGGTGAACTCACGGGAGCTTACGGTCGGGAAAAATTCGGTCCCCACCAGCGGAACCATTGCCGCCGCCCCGGCCATGAGCACGGCGGCGCATACCAGCACCATGCCCCGTCTCTTGAGCGCTTTGTCAAGCAGACCGCGGTACCAGCCGAAATGCAGCGACTGATGCAGGTGTTTTCTTCCGAGAAACCGCGAGGCCAGCATCGGAACAAGACTCAGGGCCACCGCGAGCGACGAAAAGAGCGCGAATGCAACGGTCCACGCCTGGTCGCGGAACAGTTCCGCGGACAGGCCATGCAGGTACACGATGGGAAGAAAAACCACCACGGTGGTGAGCGTGGATGCGAGCACCGCGGTTCCCACCTGAGCCGTTCCCTTGACAGCCGCCTCACGTATCGGCAGCCCTTCCTCGAAATTCCTGATGATGTTTTCCACCACCACCACGGCATCGTCCACCAGCCTGCCCGCGGCCAACGCAATGCCGCCGAGGGTCATGAGGTTGAGCGTGAGGCCTTTGAAGTACATCAGATTGAACGTGGCAACGATGGAAAACGGAATCGCAATGCTGATGATGAGCGTGGGGCCGAACTGCCGCAGGAAAAACAGGAGCACGAGTACCGCCAGCAGTATTCCAACGAGCGCCGCCTGCTTCATCTCCCCTATGGATTCGTCGATGAAACGGCCCTGGTTTTGCACAATAGTAAACTCACACCCGGGCAAAGTGGCTCGCAGATGCCTGATCTCGTCGCTGATTTCGTTTACGGCCGTGATGGTGTTGAACTTGTTTTCCTTGTAAACGCGCAATCCAATGCAGCGCACGCCGTTGACACGCACGATATTCTGCGGGTCCTTGTTGCTGAGGGTGATTTTCGCCACGTCCTTGAGGTGGATGGGCGTTTTGTTCCCGGCGGCCGTGTCTTGGCCTGAGGCGGGCATCGAATCCTTGCTGAAGCCCACTACCAGGTCTTCGAAATCGGCGAGCGAATTGAAAACGCCCGCGCCCTTGACAACGTACTTGAGACCCAGTTCGGTAATCGATCCGCCCGACACGTTCCGGTTGAAATTCTGGATCTGGGTTGCGAGCGTTGCAGCCGACAGGCCATAGGCCTGCAGCAGATAATCGTTGGTCTGGATTTCAACCTCGTCCTGATCCTGGCCGCAGATCTCGACGTCCGCGATGCCGGGCTGGCGCACCAGTTCCGTACGCACGCAGGTTTCCGCGGTCTTCCGCATGGAGTTCATGTCGTCATTCTTCTTGTTTGAAAAGGCCAGGATCATCACCGGCTCGTCGTTGGGATCGTATTGCGTGACGTCAACCGCGGCCATGTCGGACGTCTGGGCAAATGCGGTGACCGCCTTCTGCAGATCCAACATCGCTTCGTTCATGTCGGTGTTCCAGGCATATTCCACGGTGATGTGGCCGATGCCCACGGCGCACGTAGAAAAAACGCCGGACGCGCCTCGCTGCCGCACGGCCAGCGCTTCGAGTTTCTGCACGTACTGTTTTTCGATTTCTTCGGGCGGGCGTTCGCCCGCGGTGAGATCTATGTACAAACGAGGATTGTTGAGGCTCGGGAAAAGCTCCATTCCCAGGCGGTTGTACGACAGAATACCGAGCAGGAGCACGGCCAGCGCTGCCATGAGGACTGCTACCGGGTTCTTTACCGAAAATGCAACGAGTTTATGCATGGTGGAAGACGGGTTACTCCATTACTTTCACGCGGCTGCCGTCCTGCAGGGTTTCGAAGCCCTTGACAACCAGTCGATCGCCGATCGAAACACCCTGGAGGATTTCAATCTGCTTGTCGCCTTCTATGCCGGTCTTGATAACGCGAAGCTGGGCGCGACCCCGGTCCACCACGAACAGGCTGTGTCCCTTGAGGTCCGAAAGGATCACGGTCTTGGGCACCACAACGGTGCTGTCCTTGTGCGCAATGACGATGTCGGCCTTTACAAACATCCCGGGAAGAAATTTCTTCTGCGGGTTATTGATGATGCACACGGTTTGGAACGTGCGGGAGGTCGGGTCGATGGCCGGAGAGATCTGCGAAATGGTTCCCTTGATCGTATCGTTTTGCAGCGTGTAGTTGGTAACCAGCACGGTCTGGCCGAGGTGAAGCTGCGCCATGTCCTGTGCGGGAAGCTTGCATTGCAGGTTCAAATGGGAATACTCCATGGCCGTAAGCATCACCGACCCGCTCGCTACGCGCGTGTTCTGCGTGTAGTAGGGCAGCGCCACGAGCACGCCGGAAAAGGGCGTCTGTATACACAGTTTTGATTCCTTGAATGCCGCGTCCGTGTAATTGTACTTGGCATTGGAATAGGCAAGCTGCGCATTCTGCAAGTCGTTGGAGGCCGCTCCCCCCTTGTCGTACATCGCCTGTTCCTGCGAAAGAGTGGTCTGGGCTATGTCCTGGGACAGTTTCTGCGCGTCCACACGGTTGGTGCTTTCGTAGTCGGCGTCCGAAAGCTTGACAATGGTGTCGCTCTTCTCGACCCGGTCGTTGAGGGCGTAGGGCTTCTTCGTGCGCGGATTGGTCTGCAGGCAATAGTATGCCGTCACCTCGCTCGAGATGGTGACTTCCTTTTCCGCGCTCACGGTCCCGGTGGTTTCGAGAAGTTGGGAAATCGACTGCGGTTTCACTTCCTGCACCGAAACCGGGACGGTGACGACGGTGCTGTCCTGCGATTGCCGGCTCCCGCAGCCTGCGACAAGCAGACCCGCAGCGGTGAGGGCGACAAGGGTTCGCAACGGATGCATAGGGATTATTCCTTTACGGGAGAGATTTCCGGGAAAACGGGTTTGTTTTCGTCAAAATCCCACAGGCTCAGCACCTTCATGTTCAACATTTCGATCTTGTGATTGACAATAGCATTTGTCAATGCGCTTTTGGCCTGGGTAAGCTGGATCTCGTACTGGTTGAGGTCGAGCGCGCTCATGGCGCCGCGCTTGTATTTCTCCAGGTAGAGGTCGTAGGTGAACTGAGCGTTCCGCTCCGACTCGCGCGCGATGGAAATCTGCGAGCGAAGGTTGAGGATGGTGCGGTACTCCCTGCGGATCGACAGAACAACGGTGGTCTTTTCGTCCTCAAGCGTAAGCCGGCTCTGGTGGACGCCGATCTCCGATGCTTTCACGCTCGCGCGGTTGGCGCCGAAATCCCACAGCGGCAGCGCCAGGGAAATCGAAACGGCCTGGCTCTTGGCCGGGCTCTGGAACAATGTCTGAAGATCCTTTGAGTTCCCGGCCAGGCCGACCGAGGCGTTGACCGTGCCGCTCACAAAGCCGCTGCTCTTCGTCTGAATCAGGCTGAACTGCGCGTTCTGGAGCGTGATGGCGTCCTGGCGCAGCTCCATTCGCTTTTGCAAACCGTTGGCGACGGCCTTGCCGAGATCGATGGGTGCGGGCTTGGTTGCGGTATCAACCGTGATCACCACCACGCTGTCCAGACCGATGCCCAGCCGCTGCTTGAACGCCTCGGCAGCGTTCTGCCACGTTACCAGACTATTCTGCACGCTCGATTGGCTCTGGGCAAGGTTGATTTCGGCCTGGTAGAGATCGGACTGGGCCGAAAGCCCGATGATTACCTTATTCTTGGTAATGTCGTAACTCTGCTGGTCGTCGCGCAACTGGTCCTTGGCAATCTCGTAATTGACCTGATCCTGGTAGAGGCCGTAAAAATCGCTTGCGATGTCGTGCTCCATGGACAGCACTTTCATCGCATACATGAGCTGGTTGTTCTCCAGGGTGAGCTTCTGCTGGTTAAGCGTCATTCGCAGCTGGTTGTACAGGAGTATCGGCTGCGAGTATCCGATTGTCGAATGATAATCGAACGACCTGTTCTCGCGGTTGAAGAGGCTGGTGTACAGGTCGTTCCAGCCGAGGTTGCCGTCGAGGGACACCGTGCCGCCCGTGAGCCACACGGGCTGGGACAGCTTGAGGTCGGCGCTGGATTGCGTGTTGCGAATTGTGTTCCAGGTGTTGTAGGTATTGTTGAGCTGCAAATCGTTCGAATATCCCAGCGGAGTGAGCGACAGGGCGACGTTGAGCTTCTGGCCCGCAACCACGGCGCGATACGCTTCCTCGCTCTGCTCCAGGGTGAGGCGCGCCTGTACCACCTCCGGACTCTGCCGCAACGCACGGTCAAGCGCCGTCTGGTATGTCAAGGTATCCGCGGCGCGGACAAACCCGGCCCAGGTAAAGGCGACACAAAGGAAAGCTGCCGATGCCGGCTTCATCGTTGTTTCACCCACTTCACCGCGTCGCCCATCACAAACGCCATGCCGTCTCCCTTGTCGGTAAGCTCCACCGTGGAAGTCCCGGCCGAACAGTGATACCTCCCCAGCAGGTTCCATCCATTCTGGATGTCACGTAAGTCAAGTGGAACCTCCGAAACGCCGTCGTCGTGGTGAACCAGGTAGTGAAAGGAGCCTTTTACGGCATCCTGACCGCCCCGGCGGCCAAAGCCCTGACGAAAACCCGCGCTGTTGTAATAGGCGAAAACCTCATACGTGCCTTGCTCTTTGAGCGTGGCGTTCCAGGCTATCCGCTTGCCGCCGACGCCGGCCTTCACATAGTAGGCCGAGCGCACGTACTTTCCGTAGTAAAGCGGACCGGCCACCTGCGTCCAGTCTACGGGAGGATCGAAAAATCGCGCGCCCGCGTAGCGCTCCCGGGCCCCGGCCCGGCCAAAAATCCTGTCCAGCGCCCGGGACGCGGGCCTGGTCTCAACGGCAAACCCGCTGTCCTGGTCGTCAACGATTACCGTGTTCGCTTCCGATGCGCGGAGGCTGTCGATTACGCGTTCCCCTTCGAAAGGTCTGCCATCCTTGTCAAAATCGACACGGTCGAAACCGTAGGTGATCGTGGCGGGAATGTTCCGGGAAATAAAGGTGTTTATCGCAAGCGTGCGCGGCGGGTTGTCCATCATTACGCCGATTTCCTTGCTCTGGCGCGGCGCAAACGCGATCATCCGTTCCTCGGTGCCGCCACCGCGGTTTGAGCCGGGCCCGCCGCCTCCGAACCGGCCGCCGCCGAACGAGCCGGTCCGCACGCTCACCTTTATCAGGCCTTCCGCCGATTCGGGATTCTGTACCTCGAAGCGGACCAGATAGCGGTTGGCCGATTTGTCGAGCACCTCGCTGGCCGCGACATTGTCCACGATGTACCCGGGAAGCGCATGTTTGCGGTAGCACGCCAGGGCGGCCGGTGCGAGGTCGAACCCGAAGCGCTGCTTGACGTCTGCGCACACCGACGCGAAATCCATCGTCTTGAAACGGCTTGCGGCCAGCAGGTCCTGCAGGTAGCCGTCAAACGATTGGGCCGGGATGTTCCTTTGCAAATCGGCCATTAGATAATCGCACAGCGCCTGGACAACGTCGCGCAGAACCGGCCGATTGCCTTCGTCTTTGCAGATGTCGCCGAAGCTTGCGCCCTGGAGCAGCAGGTTCACCTTTTCGTCGGTTGACGCGCCGGAAGAGAACATGCGCGCCATGCCGCCGAAAGCGCCGCCGGCGCGCTTCCTGAAATACGATTCGAGGGCGACGCCGAACAGCGGACACTGCGGCGCGTGCACGGCGCAGGCATAGGAGACATATTCCGGGAAGACAAACAGATTTGCCGCCTGCGCGGCCACGGGCGGCAGCCATTGCAGAGCCCAGGCCGTGGGGCTGTTGCGGTCCTGCGGCCGCAGCAAGATTTGCCGGCCGTCGTTATCGCGCGCAAATGTTGACGCCACGAACCGCTGAAAAAGCGCGCTCTCCCGTTCGAAGGGCGTCTGGGTTTCCTGCGCCTGCTGGCCGCGATTTCCGTAGTCGGGCCGGGCATGACCAAAGTCCGCGTCCGCAAGGGCAAACCCGTTCTCGGGCAGCAGGGCCATTTCCGGTTGAATCGCCTCGTGACCCGCGGTCCAGAGGCGCGGAAAATCGGTGAATTCCAGCGGAACCTCCACGAGCCGGAACCGCTGGAACGGATACGAAATCTTGATCCTGCTTTCGAAGTCGGCCCGGAGGGTTCGGATCAGGGAGGCGACGCTGTCGGCCGGAAGGTCCCTAAAGAACGGTTTGTAATAATCGTGATTCGCAAGTGTGAAGAGACTGTATTCCACGGAATCCACCCGCATCACCGGCTGCCGGTACGGGCCCGCGACAACCGAAACGCCCGGCAGCGGTTCGCCGGGCGCGAATGTGGTGTTGCCCGGCGACGCGCCCTGGCACAGCACGCTGAGCCCGGGGCTGGTCGACACCGAGACGGTAAATTGGCTCAGGTCCGCGTCGTCGCATTCCGGATGCGCAGGGGAAAAGCCCGCGCCGGCGCGGGGGTAAAATCCGGTTTCCGGAGTAAGCAGCAGGAAGCGATCGTTGATAAATGAAAATCGCGGCCGCCGGTGAAGGAAGAAGACGGTCGCGCTCTTTTGCACATCGTCGCGCGCAATGTCGAGATAACAGGCCGCGTCGTTTATGGAGCCCTCGTAGCTCACCCTCACGGTGTCTTGCGAACCAGGCGGCAGGGCCGCACTTGGCTTGACAAAAAGAAGATCCAGCGAGCGGCGGAAGGAGGCCGCCCGACCGCCATCCACCCTGCGCACGACAAGGCCGGGATTGAGCCGCAGCACATATTCTGCGAGCGGTTGTTCGCCCGGATTGCACACGATGAGCTTTGCCGTGGCGCGAATGATTTTGCCCTGGTGAACCAGCGAAAGGTTATCGTGCGTCACCCGGACGTTGGGCACGCCGAAATAGCGGTTGTGCTGCTCGGTGATCTCCGACCTCATGCGCTGGTTCCGCAGGTTGCCGCCGACAAAAAGCGCGCCGATCACTCCGGCCGCACCAATCGCCAGCACCGCAGCGACAAGTGCGGCCCGTTGAACAGTTTCCGATTGCGGCAGGCGCTTGAGCCGCAAGCCCGTTATCAGAACAAAGGCGACGCCGAGCAGGAGATACGCGCAGCGGAGCGCTGCCGCGCCGAGAAGAGAACCGAAGCCGGTAAAGTCCGATACCATGAGCGGCGCGCGCAGCGCGGCAAAATCAAAGATCGAAAAGAGCGTGTCCTGCAGAAAGAAGAATGCCATGCCAAGGGATCCGAGCAGCACAAGAAGCGCAAGCGGCTGGCTGAGAAAAAGAGACATGACCACAAAAGAGTAACCGATGCAGAACGCGAGCGTCGGGATGCCGATGAACAACGGATAATACACGTAGGCGGCCCAGTTTACCGGGACGCCGCCCGAAAAGAAATTGAACAGCCCGGCGACGAGAACCGCAGCGAAATCGAGACACGCAAAAACAAAAAGATTGCCGCATGCCTTCCCGATCACGTAGGCCGTGTTGGAGATCGAGCGCACATACACCACATCGGTAGTATCGAGGGATCGGTCGCGCTTCATGAAGTCGGACGCCAGGATAACAGCCACCACCGACTGGACAAGATTTACAAGGAGCATGGTGAGATAGGGGATATCGGCGGGAATCGCCTTGACGGTCCAGACGTTTATCTGGCCGGCGCCGAACACGAGTGCGTTGACAACAGCAACAAGCGCAAGCAGAACACCTCCGAAAATGCGGAAGAACCAACTGCGCCACAGCGTGAGCGCCTCGTACTGCGCGACGGCCAGGATCTTGAGAAACGAACCTTTCACCGCTTCCGCCTTTCCCATGGGAATACCTAAACATTCAAAAACGCGTTTTGTCATTGCGAGCGAAGCGAAGCAATCTCGCGTTTTTGCAAAGGATTACGGGAGATTGCCGCGTCGCTACGCTCCTCGCAATGACATCGAGGCAGTTTTTAGAGGTTCCCCTATTTCAATACCTGCTGCCCCGAACGAAGCTGCGGCGGTCGTCTAGGCCCCGTCGCGTCCCATCAAGTAAACGTATGCCTGCTCAAGGTTCGGCTGCACAAGCTCTCCCCGCACGTCCTCGCCCTCGCGCGCCACGATCTCCACATCCCAGCCGCTTTCCGAAGGGATCGTTGCAACCACCGCGTATCGCTGTTTGACGGATTCAAGTTCGTCCGGGCCGACCGACACGCGGAATACATGTCCCTGAGCCCGCCGGATCAGTTCGTCGGGGGTCCCGCAATAGGCCAGTTCGCCCTTTGCAAGCAGCGCCACGTTTTTGCAGGTGCTCGAAACATCGCCCACGATATGCGTTGAAAAAATGGTGACGATGTCTCGCTGGCTCATTGTGCCGATGAGGTTGCGAAAGCGAATGCGCTCCTCCGGATCAAGCCCGGTGGTGGGTTCGTCCACGATAACGATCTGCGGATTGCCGATGAGCGCCTGAGCAATGCCCAGGCGCCGCTTCATGCCGCCCGAAAGATGGTTGGCCATCCGGTCGCGAGCCTCAAAAAGTCCCACCTGCGAAAGCATTTCCTCAACGGCCCGGCGGCGATCGGCCCGTTTGCGCATGCCCGCGAGTACCGCGGAATAGTCCAGGAACTCCGCGGTAGTGAGCCGGGAAAAGAACTTGAATTCCTGCGGCAGGTAGCCGAGCATGGAGCGGATGGCGCGCCGATCCTTTTTCACATCCATGCCGTTCACCAGCACCCGGCCGCCGGTCGGCTCAAGAAGGGTTACCAATATACGCATGAGCGTTGTCTTGCCCGCCCCGTTTGGACCGAGCAATCCGAACATGCCGCTCTCGATTTCGAGATTAAGTTTGGAAAGCGCCCTTTTCCCGTTTGGATAGATCTTTTCCAACGACTCTATGGAAATGTGCATTCTTTCCCTTTGCACGACAAAAGAGTTCGGTAGTTACTATTTTATTGGACGCACCTAGATCGCATTTCGTTACGGGGCCACGGGGTCACTACTGGGCATTCGGGACTGGCGGTTCGGCCCACAGGTCAGACGAATCCTGTACTCTGACGCAGGAGAATAGACTGGTCAAAATAGATCGCGCATGCATTACGTATCTATTCGGCCCCACACATAGGATAACCCTAATCAGGATCTAGAGCATATCCGAGAACCTTCTTCTTACAACAGTACCTCCGGCAAGCATCGTGCTCATTCCATCAGCCGCAAACGTGCGGCAACCCTTTCCGGCAGGCAGATCCGCATCACAAACCCGTCAACGAATAGTATTTTGCAGCATCATACATCGTCCGGTAACATTTTCAGGTTTTCCAAGTGTCCAATAGATGAACTTTGGAAGGAGACTCCCGATGGCTAAACAGAGAAAAATGATTTGGCTGTTAGCAGCCGGCGCGGTCATTGCCGCATCTAACTTTTCCTGCATTGTCCCTCCGCCGCCGGGCAGGGTCATAGTGCCGGCTCCCAGAGCGGGTTTCTACTACTACGGACGCCATGGACGTGTTCGTTACTCTGCGTCGGCAAGGCTCGGCGTCGCGGTTGTCGTGCCGCCGGTAGGCGCGTTTGTCGGAACTCTTCCGGACAGGTACGCCACGCTTGTAGTCGGCGGAGTGCCATACTATTATTGCAACGGCGTGTACTTGCGGCCCTATAGAACCGGATACATCGTTGTGACCGCTCCCGTTGAAAATCCGCCTGGCGAATCCCCGGCTGCCGCGGCCCCGCCCGGTGTCGCCCCAAGTGCCGCCGACCAGTTACAAGCCACGCCGCCTGCGAACGGTGAAGCCAAATCCCTTTCCGCCGCACCTTTGGCCGACACGGTTAACGTGAGCGTTCCGAATTCGAAAGGCGGGTTCACGGCGGTGAAGCTTGTCAAACGCGATGGAGGCTACATCGGTCCTCAGGGAGAATTCTATGCGGGTCATCCGACCGTGGACCAATTGAAGGCGCTGTACGGGAATTGAAGAGCCTCGCAGCAGCTGCGAGGCATCTTCCATCCCTAAAAAAAAAGAATTTTGTGGTCGTTGCTCACCCGAAGCATCACGACTACGACTGCCCGCAACACTACAGGAATAGCCGCGACAGCGAACCCTCGAGGACCGCGATTACAACCGGATGTACGCCCCAGTGAGCGGCCTGCAATCCGCAAACTTTTGGATTGACAACCACCAGCCACAGCAAATAAAGAGGAAGACCTGCGCCTCTCCTAAAAGCAAGAAAGCATCCCGCGGCGGGATGCTTTCTTGCTTTTCTTGACTTTTGGATCGCTTGTCAACGCATCACGAAGATTCGTTTCACCGACTGATAATTCCCGTTGATTGAAAAACGCGCGAAATAAACGCCTGCGCCCGCGTTATTGCTGCTGCTTCCCGGCCCAAAAAGCGGTATCGAGTGCCAACCGTCAGCCTGTCTCGATTCGGGAATTTGCCTCAGGATTCTTCCGCTTGCGTCAAGTATCTCCACGGAAACCAGCGACGGAATGCTTATGTGGTACCGCAACACGCCGTTGGCTGTTCGGACGTTGAGCATTGGCATGACCGAAGCCGCCGTCGAACGCGTCGCCGGTCTCACGCTACCTACTATTCCGTTGTTTGGTACCGCAACCGTGGTGAACGATGCCGTGCCGTTGCCGAGGCCGGCCGAGGTTGCCGTTACGGTCACCACACCGGGCGTGAACGTCGAGCGTACAGCCACTTTGCACATGCCGCCTTCCGCCGAAAGCTCGGGATCAAGTGGTGAATGGTATCCCAGAGGCTGACCGGCGGTCACGAATTGGTCCGAGCCGCCGCGATAATTGCCTGGCCCGGTAACGGTGAAATGGACAGTATTTGTCGCGGTGGGGCACCAGTTGCCGTTTGCGTCAACCACCTTGGCCACGATCAAAGCGGCATCGCTGCCATTGGCAAGAATGCTGAATACTTCTCCGTCCGGCTTTACTATAGGCGGATCCTGGATGAGGACGATATGATCTGGAGCGCCGGCCGTCACTTTCTGATCGGAACAGACCACGTTGCCGTTTGCGTCAAGGCCTTGGGCCAGCAGTGTTCCCGCGGCCCAGGTCACGTCCCAATGGCATTGGAACGGCATGGAAGTCGGATAATTGGGAGGTTGGGTCGAAAAGTCGTTTTGACCGGCTACCCCGGAATCCGAGTTGGGCGTCTGGTTTCCCAGATCCGTGCCGTTGAGCTTGAGCTTAACCGTGGGACAATTGCTGAATACATTGACCCGGACAGTGCCCGTGCGGTTCCAATGATGGGCGATAAAGACCACAGGTTTGACCGAAAAGGGCAGCCAAGCCGCCGAATATATCTTGTACAGCATCTTTGGAAGACGGTTGAAATCCATCATCGAAGACCCGAATGACCTTGGGCTGCCTCCCTCAGGGAAAGTCCCTACTTCACCGGGGGTCTCGGCCAGATACCACTGGCAGAGACCGAAGGGGTGAGTGGTGTTTGTTATATCCGCCGACCAGTTTCGCAGGAACTCAGCGGCAAACCATATCTCCCAATCATACGCCGCCCTCGAAGACTGCCTGCCCCATGATTCCGCTCCCCACCAGGGGCATTGCGGATGAAACGGTTTCTGCTGTGCATCGCAGCCGGTCAATGTGCACGCGATAAGATCGCCGGGCACATATCCCGGACCGCCCCGGCAAGATTGGGCCCTCGGAGCAAGAGAGTCCCACGTCGTCGAAACTGCCCTTGTCAAATCGGCAAATGCAGGATCTATGTCCCCGTTGCTCGCTTCCCAGGCAAGAATCGAAGGATTGTTTCTGTCTCGTATGACCATGTCCCTGTGCAATTCCAGCTTGAGACCTTTGGTGTATGCAGTGGCGTTTGCGCCGGCGGAGAATGCGCCCTCGCCTTCGCCGCTGGGCTGGATGAGCATGACTCCATACGCGTCGCAGGCTGCAACAAATCCCGGGCTGCACGATGAATGTCCGGGCCTCCAGAGTCTGCCGCCGGCGTCCGCGAGTACCTTCGCGTCGCGGTATTCGACCTCAGGAGGCAATGCCGTGCCGAGGGCGGGATAGTCGTAACGCGCCGAAGCGCCCCACATCAAATGCTTGTGTCCATTGATATAGGGGAAATCGGCGTCCCATGTAATCCTTCGTATTCCCAGCGGGGTTTGGGCCACGTCGAGCGTCGTGGCGCCGACCTTGACTATGTGGTACACCTTGTACATATATGGACTGCCGTAGATGCTTGCGTTCGGATACCACAGGTGAGGGCTGGTGATGGTGCTGGTCTGGCTAAAAACGTAACTGGAGCCTGCGTTGATGGACTGGGTATTGTCCTGGGTCCACACCACGTTATTGGCTGCGTCCACGATCTTGGTAGTAAGGGTGACGTTTGCCGCGCCGGCGCCGTCGTTTTCAACGTTTGTGAGGATCCGTACCGTTGCCGAAGCGTCTGTCGCCGCCGTGGTGGCCACGTAGGTTCCCCATTTGTTAAGAACGGAATACACGTTCATCGGTATGTGGACATTGTCGGTAATATGCATCCATACGGGACGGAATATTCCGCCGTCGGCTTGACCAAAGCGGAACCCGAGGGAAATACCGGGGTCGGCATAGGTTGCTCCGTTCTTGCTGAGCCGCACGGCGATAACGTTGTCGGCGCCGCCGAATTGCACGTAGGGAGTAGCATCTATGACGAATCCCATAAACCCGATCACGTGCGTGCATTGAGGATTGTACGCGCTGTTCCCCGGAATAAATGTGCCGTTTACATAGACCGAAGCGCCCACATGGGCTCCTTCAAACTCTATGAAGATCTTTCTTCCGGCATACGAATTATCCAGAGTGAAGTGTTTGCGATACCAGTTTGTGCCGCCGTACATGGATCCGTCGCCGCCGCCGCTCACCTGATTGATGAACGTGTCGGTGTCGTTCCAGCAATGCGGAATCCCGACATCTTTCCACGCAGCGTCGTTGTATGCGGGCGCCTGAGCGCCGGTCGCATCTGATTTTGTGAACTTCCAGGGAGTCTGCCCTAAATTGATCTTCACCCTGTTGCTTGTTTCCCCTGTATAGGTATCCGCATTACATGCCCAGCTCGAAATGAGCAAGGCTATTGACACTGATACCAGCATTTTCCTTAACATTTGCCATCCCTCCCAAGAAGGTTTAAATGTTTCTTCTCAAGAAACACACATCCTGCGAATAAAATATAAGGGAATCAATAATATATTGATACGCTTATATTTTATGTTGTTCACCGCAGTGAACGGTTAACCCCGAAGCACGCTTCGGGGACCGCGATTACAACCGGATGTACACCCCGGTGAGCAGACTGTAATACGCAAACTTTGGGTTTCAACGGTTTCCCATGTATTTTATTTTTTTGCGCCCTTAGCTCAATTGGATAGAGCACCTGGCTTCGAACCAGACGGTTGGGAGTTCGAGTCTCTCAGGGCGCACCATTTAGAACCCCAAAAAATCTTCGCTTTCGACGGGTGGCCTGTGTCACCTCTCCCCTTACCAAGAGATCAACTTATCTGTGTGCCACAACCATCCCTGGTGGTGTAATTTGTGAAGGCTGTGATCAGCGGTCAAGAGCGCGATCAAGCCTTGCGCTGAGCCTGGCCGAAGTGATGATCGTGGCACATGTTTGGCGGTTTCAGGCACACAGGGCACCCGTTCGCGGGCAAAAGCAACCGTTTCTTGCCCATCTCCCGAAACTCGTTTCCCCAACGGTCAAACAAATCCGGTTTCCTCACGGCGTCGAGGCTTGGCCGGGAACGGCAGGCGTGCACCCGCTTGCGGCCAGGCGTGTGACAATGTCCGGTATCTTTTCCAACTCCATTTTCGACATCACCGCATCCGCACCGGCTCGCAGCGCCGATTCACCGAAGTAGTCGGTTTGGTGGATGCTCGCCACGAGAATCTTCATACCGGGAAAGGCCTTCCTGATTTCTGAAACAAGCTCCACGCCGTTCATCCCGGGAAGTGACACGTCCGTGATGACAACGTCCGCCCCCGCCTCCGGAAGCTTTTCCAGGGCCTCCTCGCCCGTCTCGGCCTCGCCGCACACAACGATTGCGTCGCCCATACCGGCAATATTCACTTTGTAAAGCACCCGCATTTCACGGTGATCGTCGACAATAAACACTCTTATGGCCATACAAGATCCTGCTGCAAAACCGGTGCCAGGTAACAAAAGCAGGCGCCCCGACCTCATGAGAGCTATGGGAAGCGGGAAATCCATTTCTTGCTTATATTTGCATCAGATACCTTGTAGCGCCGCAGGCCCGTCGACCGCCCTGTGGCCTGCGCACTTTAATCAACCTATTTGGAGGCATTCCCATGGTGTTTTCTAATGATTACCGCTTCGCCTTGCCGCCGATGCCGGTTCTTGTGTGGATACTGCTGTGCGTGTTGTCGGCTTCGTCGCAAACCAAGCCAAAGGTGCTTTGCTTCACAAGAACCCAGGGGTTCGACCACGGGACACGTACAGTTTCCGATTCCCTTATCATGGCCCTTGGCGCAAAGAACGGTTTTGACGTTGATACCACCGACGATACGGCAGGGTACTTCAAGGACGCCAAGCTCAAGGAATACAAAGCAGTCTGTTTTGTCAACGTCACCGGGAACATCTTCAACGATTCCACAAAGGCGGCTTTCCAGCGGTATTTTACGGCCGGGGGCGGGTTTGTGGGAATGCACGCATGCGCCGATTGCGAATATACCTGGCACTGGTACCACCAGATGCTCGGCGCTTACTTTGCCGGACACCCGTTTGGCATCGCGCCCGCCAAACTCGCTGTTCTCGATCACAACAGTCCGTCAACACAGTTCATCAAGACGGACACCATTTCCCGCAGCGACGAATGGTATTTCTTCGACACGCAGACCTACGACACGCTCATCGATCCGGCAAAGGAAAAGGACCTAACGGTACTGATGAACCTTGTCGAATCGTCATTACCAAATAGCAAGCAAAGCAAGTATCACCCCATATGCTGGGCCCACCCGTTCCAGGGCGGAAGAGCCTGGTACTCAGGATTTGGGCACATGCCCGATTATTTCCGCGATACCGTAGTGCAAAAGAACCTCCTCGGCGGAATTCTCTGGGCTGCGGGCATTGGGAACTCGGCCGTCCTGCAGGGGAATAGCGCACATCATCCCGCACTGGCGCCGATTGCGGCATCAGCGGTGTACGACGCGATGGGAAGAAGGGTTCGCACACTGGCCGAGCGAAGCAGCGGCGGGTTCGACGTCTGGAGAATGTGGGACAAGAAAGACGACGCAGGCAGAGCGGTTTGCGCAGGACGTTATTTTCTGGAAGTTAAACGGGAGGGGATGCCGCAACTCGTACCTGTGTCGGTGAGTTCGGCCAGGTAGCCCGCAGCCGTCGGTTGACGGCCCAATCCGGGCGTCTAGTTCCCGTCGAATACCGAAGGCAGCCTGCGCTTGACGTTTCTCCAATCGATATTGAAACGTTTTTCCGTCTTCACGTCAAAGCGTTTGGCGGCGGCATAGGCGCTGTCGATGCGCGCGTGCACGTCCGGGTGCGTACTGAAGTACTCGATTTCGGGCCGATCCTTCTTGCCGGCGGCCGTGTCCGGCGCGAGGTTCTCCATGAATTTTGCGAAATGGGAAGGATTGATGTGACTGTCGGCAAGGAGGCGCAGACCGTACTGGTCGGCCGCGCGTTCCTGCTCGCGGGTATATTGTACGTTCACAAAATCTTTCACCATGGTCTCCAGCATGGGCGCAGCCCTGCCTCCGTTTACCATGGATAGCACCGTGGAAACCCCGAGTTCCTTGACGATCTGCTTGATAGGATCGCGGTGTTCCACGTGCCCGATCTCGTGCGCGAGCACGGCCGCAAGCTCCTCCGGCGACGAAGTGAGACGCAAAAGCGGCGTGAATACCACAATGAGACCGCCCGGAAACGTCACCGCGTTCACCTGGTCGGATTCCACGACGACTACTTCTATTTTGTAAACAGTATCGGCCACGTGCGCGAGCAACCGGTTCCTCACGGAGTCGACGGCCGCGGTGATTACCTTGTCGTCCAGCACTTTTGAATCGTTCTCCAGGTATTTCTTGAGCCCGTCCTTCAGGTGCATCTCCCACGATAGCGGCACGCTGTCCACGCCCTTTGCGGCCTTCGCAAGGGGAACGCGCACAAGCTTGACTATCGCGTATGATGCGCCTGCTATCAGGACCGTAAGCGTTGCCAGGAACAGAAGCTCCCTGGCCATTGCTTTGGGCTGTTTCACATTCCCTCCGGCGGCAGGTTCCGCTCGCTGCTCGGTGCTGTTGCGCGGGTCGGCGCCAGGTAGTATTTCGCAAACGAAAGGCGGCCAAAAACCCAGAAGTAATAGAACTTTCCCTTTCGCGCCTTTACACAGGCGATTATCGAATACACCATGTACAGCGCGTTCCAGATCCCGGCAAACACGCAGAACATCGCATAGATGCGGAGATGGTGAGAGTACTTGCCCAGCACCAGAACGATCCCCCATATAACCGCGGCCGCATTGAGGAGAGATATGGGTATGTGGGTAAGCAGCCCCTGGTACGAGTGAAACGCCGTGAAGGGGGAAGATTTCTTATTCAGATGAAAATAGATAACAGAGGCAATGAGCCCTACCATGGGAAGCGGGAAACCTGCACCCCATGCGGCAAACATCATGAGGTACGCCCCCATGGCGTCCTCCTTTTCCCGCTCGGTAAGCTCCTGCGGCTGCGGGAGCACGATGCCGGTCCCGTTAGTTTCCTGCTGTTCCATTGCCGGGCTCATTCAGGGCCTTCCCGAGAAAGGCGGATACGTATCGGTGAGCAGGCCGTTGTACAGGCCGAACCTGAGTATCCACCGCATGGTGCCCACGTTGAATTCGTGCCATGTTGCAGGATAGGAACCTGTAAAAAGCACCACCCACCATGCAAGAAACACCAGAAACCCTGTGGCAATCATGCGGAAGAACAGGCAGAATCCGTGCGGGATGGTCACGTAAAAGATCCCGAAGAACAGCCTGACGAGCACCAGCCCTCTGCTGAGACGTTCGGGGTATTCCACAACAAGCGTTACTTTATCGCTTGTGCCGTTGAGACCAAAGGCGGGATACCCGTCTATCAGGTTGTGCATCGTGGCGAATACCCTCTGGTGCCAGTTGAGCAATTTCACCTGGAAATCGAACATGCTCTGCGGATAGCGGCCGGTAAAGAGAATTGCCCAGAATGCGACAAACCCGAGGATGGCCGACCATATTCCGACGAATATCCAGAGGAAGAAGTGGGGAACTCCGATGTAAATCGCACCAAAGATCGTGCGGAGCAGCAATTCCCCGCGAGAATACAAGTCCTGCCGGACCACGGTCAATTGCATGGGTTCCTCCTTTGAAAACGGCGGTGGTGTTGAGAAAATCAATCCGGCGGTGACGGGAAGTCAAGAGAATAAGCCGAGAGGAAAATATTGAGGCAGGGCATCAGAATGGCTATGGAGGCGAAACCCCTTGGGTTTCCCCTGGGGTGCAGCTTCGCGGCATGTGAAACAGGACAAGGCACTTGCATAGCGATACCTTAAATTGGAAGGTCGGGAAAAGAGGATTGTTCAAACGAGTTTGCGGTCAAACAGGCACCGTCATGAAGCACAAAAAGACCCGTCCAATTTTTTCCAATTCCCTACCCGCTTCAAGCTATTTTTCCGTATAATCATGCTCCCACGGCTCAACTCCTCCAGACCATTCGACGACAGCGTAAAGGAAGAAATACGCTCGGCCATCAACATCGCAGACGTGGTGGGCCGCCATGTTGCGCTAAAACCCGCGGGCCAGAACCTCAAGGGTTTGTGCCCTTTCCACAAGGAGAAAACGCCGTCGTTTACCGTGTCGCCCGCAAAGGGCATCTTCTACTGTTTCGGCTGCCACAAGGGCGGCGACGTATTCAATTTCCTCATGGAACTGGAAGGCCTCACGTTCCCGGAAGCCCTGAGCCTTCTGGCCGATGAAGCGGGAATTAAGCTCCGGCCGCACACCCGCGAATCCGGATACGTTCCCTCTGCCGAGGAAGAGAGCGCGCCATCGTCCTTGTCAAAGGACGATCTCTTTAAAATCAACGAACTTGCGCTTGATTTCTTCTACCGGCAAACGCGGAATTTTCCCAAAGCCATAGAGTACTTTCTGTCACGAAAATTGTTGAAGGAGATAATCCGGGAGTTCCGGCTCGGGTATGCTCCGCCCGGATGGTCGTCGTTTCTCGACCATGCCAGGAAAAACGGGGTTGCGGATTCACTGGTGGCACAGGCTGGACTTGCCATCGTAAAGCAGGAGACCGGCCGCATGTACGACCGGTTCCGCGACCGTATCATCTTCCCCATATTCGACAGCGCAAAGCGTCCGGTGGGCTTCGCCGGCCGAAGCCTCACGGCCGACGAGATGCCGAAGTATCTCAATTCCCCGGAAACGCCGCTCTACCAGAAGAACAAGATCCTGTACGGGTTCCACGTTACCCAGCAGTTTGTCCGCGAAAAGAAGAGCGTTATCATCGTGGAAGGCTACATGGATTTTCTGGCCCTGTACCAGGCCGGCATTAAGAACGTTATCGCCACCTCGGGCACTGCGTTCACAGACACGCACGCCCGCACGCTTCGCAGGTTTACAGATACGATTTTCCTTGTGTTCGACGGCGATTCGGCGGGCATAGAGGCCGCGCGGCGCGCCATCTTCGTGCTGGCGCCCTACAATTTCAACATCCGGGTGCTTACCATTCCCGACGACGAAGACCCGGATGACTTCGTGAAGGCCCGCGGGCCGCAGGCGTTTACGGAGCTGCTCGAAAAGTCGTCGAAGGATTACATGGAATTCATTCTTGATAGGATCGCAAAAGAATTCAACGTGACGACTCCGTCTGGAAAAATAGCGGTTATTGAGGCCCTTGCTCCGCTGGTCAAAGGATTTTCCGAATCGGTTGTTCGAGAGAAATTCTTGAAGCTCATTGTCGAAAAGCTGTCTCTCAGTCCCGACATTGTCTACAATAAGATCGCATCAGGAGAATACAAGCACGGCATATCTTCAAGTAATGTCGACATCGGTCCAGCCTCGTCATATTTTGGGTCCATCGAAGGCAACTTTGTCCGGCTGCTGCTCGCCAACCCGTCGCTCATTCCCGAGGCGCGGCAGTTCATTTTGCCGGAAACATTCTCCGACAAATTCTCCAGTGAATTATATTCTACCATATTAAGAAGTTACGATGAGAACGCCAATCTCGACACTCTCTTGGGTCATGCCGACGACCCCGAGACGAAGCGCCTTATCAGTTATGCTGCACTGAATAAGAGTTTTCAGGAAGATGTGAACGAGGAAATTGTTCATATCATGAGAAGATTACAAGAGAAATTCATCAGATTCAAGATGAAGGCCAATCAAGAACTAATGCAAAAAGAACCTGGCAAACGACCAAGTTTGCTCGCAAAAAATAAAGAGTTATCCCTCCAACTTAAAGCGCTTGCCGGACAATAATTGCCATGAGCGAACCCCAACCAACCTTGTCCCTTGAGAAAATTACAGGCCGGCTGCGCAAGCTTGCCCAACTCCAGGGCTTTGTAACTCCGGACCAGATCGAGGAACTCGCCCCGACTATCGAGGAACGCGATAAGCTGGAGACCGTCCTGGAGCGGGAAAGCATCAGCATCAATGCGCTCGTGTCCGAGAAGAAAGAGCCGGTTCTCGACCGCCGCCCGCGGCGTGTCATTTCGGTCCGGCGAATTCCCCGATACGCCGATCCCACGTGGGTGTATCTCAACAGCGTGGGCCGCGTTCCGCTGTTGTCGCGCGACCAGGAAGCCCAGTATGCCATGCAGATGGAGTCGGCGCAGGAAAAGCTGTTCGACATGGCGTTTCGGTCCCCCGTTGCGCTCGAAAGCCTGTACCGCATCGCCGCGGAACTCAAGCGCAACATGCTGGAGTGCGCCGACGTTCTTCAGGTGGAAGAAGACCAGATTGACAATAAAGAAGAATGCGAGAAGTTGCGCACGTCCTTCGTCCGCACTGTCGCACATATCAAACACAAAAGCAAGTTGCTTGCCGATCTTTCCGACAAATTCAAGACGACCCAGGCCAAGAACCGCAAGGAAGATCTGCGCGGCAAGATCGACCTGTTGCGCAAGGAGAACGTGGCGCTGTGCCGGCAGCTCAACCTTAACGCCAAGCAGGTGCAGCATATTCTCGACAAGTTCAAGGAGCACCTCAAGCTCAAGAATCAGGAGGCGCTTCTTGTCGAATTCAAGAAATGGGAAGACGAGCGCAACCAGGCCAAATGCGCCATCATCGAAGCCAATGTTCGCCTCGTGGTGAGCATCGCCAAGAAATACACGCTCCGCGGCATGGAAATAATCGACCTCATCCAGGAAGGCAACCGCGGGCTCATCAAGGCCGTGGAAAACTTCGATTACCGCAAAGGGTACAAATTCTCCACGTATGCAACCTGGTGGATCAAGCAGGCCATATCGCGCGCCATCAACGACAAATCGAAGACTATCCGTATACCGGCGAACACGCTCGACCTTGTCAACAAGACCATCCGCTTCTGCCGCAAGCGCGTCACCGAGATGGGCACCGAGCCCACGCACGAGGAAATCGCCCAGGCACTCGGCTACTCCGTTACCAAAGTGCAAATGGCGCTCGAATATTCCATGGATCCCATTTCTCTGGACATGGAGATCGGCAGCGACGGTACCACCACCTTCGGCGAATACATCGAAGACACCAAGGCGGAGGATCCCGCTCAGAGAATGTCGCTTATCAAGCTGCGGGAGCATATCAAGACCGTGCTCGATTCGCTCGCCGACAAGGAACGCGAAATCGTCACTATGCGCTTCGGCCTCGACGACGGCCGCATAAAGACCCTCAAGGAGATCGGCGAGGCGTTCAACATCTCCCGCGAACGCGTACGCCAGATCGAAACAAAGGCCCTCTCAAAACTCAAGCACCCCAGCCGCACCAAGCAGCTCGCCGCGTGGAAGGAAGACCGCGACGAGATGACAATGGAAGATATTTGATTATCCTCCCGTCTGTAAATCTGTGAAAATGTTTTCTTGTGGGGGAAGTATCCCCCTGCCTCCGGCCGCCTACGGCGTCCTCCGTCACCCCCTCCTGGGTGCACCCCAAGATAGTCTTGCTGCTGGAATGAAGCTTCTGCTCGGGGGCACCCACGAAACAGTTGACAAATTGACAAATTGAAGAGGGAATGAAGGAATGATCATCGAGTCCACGCGTGAACCCGATAACGCATCAACGCTTTTTGTGCGAATGGGCAAAAGTCCCCCTGCCCCGCGCTAGGGGCGACTGGACGGGCGCCGGAGCGCATTGCCGGCCGACCCGGCGCCACAGGCGCATAGGGCGGTCCGGCAACGAGGCCGGAGGGCCGAGCGGGAAGGAGAACCGCCCCGGCGCTCCGCGACGGGGAGCGCCCAAGTTTTGTTGTTTTTCAATGAAAAGCGGCTCAAGGGGCTAGTGCTGCTGCTTGAACTTCTCCGCGCTGTGCCGGATGATGGACCCTTCTATCATGTAAATCACATCCTCGGCGATATTGGTGGCGTGGTCGGCGATGCGTTCGAGATGGCGCGAGATGGAGAGCATATCGAGATAGTCGTCGATGCTGTCCGGAGACTGCCTGATCCCGGTCTTTACTTTTTCGAACATTTCCCGGTAGAGCGCGTCGACTTCATCGTCGGACGCGCAGACTTCCAGGGCGAGCTTGGCGTCGAGGTTGACAAGTGAGTCGAGGCATTTCTTGAGCATGAGCCGCGCCTTCTCCATCATGGCGGGGAAATTGGAGGAAAAAGCGAAGTCTGGCCGGTTGGCGAGCACCAGCGACCGCTCTGCGATGTTCACCGTGAGGTCGCCGATGCGCTCCAGGTCGTTGTTGATTTTGAGCACGGCGACGATGAACCGGAGATCGGTGGCCACGGGCTGGTGCAGAGCAAGCACCTTGAGGCACTCTTCCTCGACTTCGATTTCCATGATGTCGACAGCTTTGTCCATGTCGATCACTTTGTCGGCAAGATCGGCTTCCCGCTTCTCAACCGAACGCACGGCGCGTTCGACGTTCTCCTCCACCATGGTAGACAGCCGTAGAATCTTCTTCTTGAGGCTCTCGATCTCTCGTTGCAGATGAACCGCCATGATTTCTCCTTTTTGAAGCAGCCGCGGGCCCGCTATGCCGGCCGCTTTTCCTGTGAGGGGGCTGCGTTGGTTTCGTCTGGGACGGCAGGCAGGACTATATAAAACGTGCTGCCGGTCCCTACTTCGCTTTCGGCCCAGACTCTCCCCTTATGGGCAAGAACGATGTGCTTGACAATAGAAAGGCCGAGGCCCGTGCCGCCCAGCTTCCTGCTTCGCGCCTTGTCGACCCGGTAAAACCGTTCAAAAATCCTCTCAAGATGTTCTGCCGGTATGCCGATGCCCTCATCGCGCACCTCAATGAGCGACTCGCCGCCCTCGCCCGTTCTTCCCCGGATCCGCACCGTCTTCTTTTCTTCGCTGTAATTGATTGCGTTGTCGATGAGGTTCACCACGGCCTGTTCCAGGAGCGGCTTCTCCATGAGTGCTCTGACGGTGACGTCGCATGTCACTTCGAGCGCGATGCCCTTGACGGACGCCTTGTGGCGGCAGGTGTCGGCTGCGGAAGAAAGCACATCGCGGACCGCACCGGGCGTCAGGTCGATGGTCTTGCTTTCGGCGTCGCGCTCAATGCGCGACAGTGAAAGCAGGTCTTCCACGATCGAATTGATGCGGTCGACCTGGTTCGAAATAATGGAGAGAAACCGCTCGGCCTCCGCCCGGTTTTCCATTGCGCCGTTCTGCAGCGTTTCCACATAGCCCTTTATCGAGGTGAGCGGCGTGCGAAGTTCGTGCGATACGTTGGCCACAAAATCCTTGCGGATATTTTCGAGCTTCTTTATGGTGGTGATGTCGTTGACAACCATGAGGGCACCGATGGCTTTCCCTTGGCCGTTGCGAAGCGCGCTGCCGTGCAGCTGCAAGAAAAGCTCGGAGTCCTTGGTTGCGCCGCCGGCGCGGACCGGCAGGAGCAATTCGCATTCGGCCGGCCCCTCGGCTTTGAGGGTGGCATTCAGGAAATCCTGCACTTCTATGTTGCGGAGCGCCTCGCCTATCAATTTTCCTTTGGCGTGCTCGCGGTCTATGGAAAACAGCTCCCCGGCAGCGCTATTAATGGTGATCACCCGTTCTTCGGCATCTATTGCGACAACGCCCTCTATCATACTCGACAGCACCGCATCGCGCTCGTTGCGCTGCTCGGTAATGGTGGAGAGCCGATCGCTGAGTTGCCTCGCCATTTCGTTGAGACCGTCGGCAAGCTGCCGCGCCTCTTGGTATCCCGCCTTTTGCAGCTTCACGCTGAAATCGCCGGACGCGAAGCGCTGCGTGCCGCGCTTCATTGCCGCGATGGGCAGGCTGATATTTCTTGACACAAGGTAACTTACAAGCGCGGCGAGCAGGGCCATAAAGGCGACCGCCACCGCAATCCTGGAATACAGTCTGCGCAATGCGGCCTTTATCACGGCAACGGGGAAAGACGTCCGAACAACCGCCGCCACCGCCGTGCCTTTGTAGGCGGGCAGGGCAACATAGACCATATGTTCGCTCAGCGTCACGCTGAATCGCTCCGATACTCCCACTCTTCCGTCAAGCGCAGCTATGATTTCCGGCCTGCTTCCGTGGTTTTCCATGGAGTCGGGATTCTTCTCCGAGTCTCCGATAACTTTTCCGTTCGGAGCAATTACCGTAAATCGCGTGGGCGTCTTTCTGGCAAGCACTTTGCAGAGCGAATCAACGTTGCCGATCTCGGGACCTTTGAGATGCTCTTCGATCTGGGCGCCTATGAGGTATGCGCGCGCCGTGAGCTCTTCCACCATCTGCGTTCTGTAGAACCTTGTAAAGGTGTCGGCCGCATACCACGTGACGATGATCACCGGCACGCCCATAAGAAGCAGGTATGAAAAATACAATTGCCAAATGAGTTTTTTGGGCCACATGGAAAATTATGCCTCTTCCTTGAAGCGGTATCCTGCGCCGCGCACGGTTTCTATATAGGCGCCGGCCTCACCCAGTTTCCTGCGCAGTCCCACGATCAGGACATCCACCGAGCGGTCGGTGACCGGATAATTGTCGCCGCGTACGCCTTCGACGATCTGGTACCGCGAAAACACCCAACCCGGCCTGGAGGCAAGAAAATGCAGCACGCGAAATTCCATATTGGTGAGCTGCACCGGGGCTTTTCCCACCAGCACCTCACGCCTGCCGGGATGGATCGACAGGTCGAAAATGGAAACGGGGTTCGATTCGTCGAATGGTTCCGCGCTTTTTCTGCGGAGCACCGTCTTGATTCGCGCGACAAGAACCTTGGGGGAGAACGGCTTGACGATGTAGTCGTCCGCGCCGAGTTCCAGCCCGGTCACCATGTCGGATTCCTCGCCTTTGGCGGTGAGCATCACCACCGGGATGGTCTGGGTCTTCTCATCCTTGCGGATTGCCTTGCATACGTCAAGCCCGTCCATGCCCGGGAGCATAAGATCGAGGAGAATAAGGTCAACCCGGTCGGACCGAGCCTTCTTGAGCGCGTCTTCCCCGGAAGAAGCCACCGATGTGCGGAAACCCTCCTTCGAAAGGTTGTACGCTATAAGTTCCTGAATTTCCTCTTCGTCTTCAACGATGAGAATGTGTTCTCGGGGCATATTCCTTCCGTTTCTGGATGATACCGTGGCGGAAACAACGTGTTGCAGGGTTTCTAACCCGGCCCTATTCTTAATATAATGCACGGACTGCCGCTTCCCTGCGGCAGCCGCGGCCCGAATAGTCAATGAGAGAAAGGCGGCACGGTGGTATCGGTGTGATGCTTCACCATCCGCGCCTGGTCGTGAAAAATCTCCTCCTCGGCGATATTCGTCGACAGGTCCGCAATCCGTTCGAGGTTCTTGCTCACGCGGATATACTCGATTGCGGGCTCTATGAGCGCCGGATTTTTCTTGACAATGTCGATCGATTTCAGGATCATGCTCCTGTTCATCTCGTCGACCTCGTCGTCCTTGAGAAGCTGCGCCCGTGCAAGTTCGGAATTCTTTGTAAAGAAACTTTCGAGCGAATTTCCGAGCATGGTCGTGACCATTTCGCCCATGCGGAACAGGTCGGGAAGGTCTTCGAGGGGGTCAAACGGCGAGCATTGGATCGCCGATTCCGCAATGTTCACCGCATGATCTCCGATTCGCTCCAGTTCGTTGTTCACCATCTGGATCGCCAGCACGAGCCGGAGGTCCACCGCCACGGGCTGCTGAAGCGCAAAAAATTTCACGACGTCGTTGTCGATGGTGATTTCGAACGTGTTGATCGCGTGCTCGTTGTCGAGTACCGATTGCGCCGCGGCCGCGTCCTTGGCGAGAAACGCCTGCAGGGACGCCTTGACGGCTTTTTCCGCCTCGTCGGCCATGGCCAAAAGGGTCTCCATCACTCTGGCGATTTCTTTTTCGAAGTGCCGTTCCACAATAGCGCCTTTCCCGAAGAGGGTTAACCGAACCTGCCCGTGATGTAGTCCTCGGTGCGCTTTATCTTGGGCGAGGTGAATATGGCATTGGTGGTATCAAACTCGATGAGTTCACCCAAGTAAAGGAATGCGGTGTAGTCGCTTACCCGGGAAGCTTGCTGGAGGTTGTGGGTTACCATGATGACGCAATACTCGTGACGCAGCTCTTCTATGAGTTCGTCGATTTGCCCCATTGATATCGGATCCAGCGCCGATGCCGGTTCGTCAAGGAGCACTATTTCCGGCTTGATGGCAATGGTGCGTGCGATGCAAAGCCGCTGCTGCTGCCCCCCGGAGAGACTCAAGCCGCTCCGGTTAAGCTTGTCCTTCACTTCGTTCCACAGCGCTGCCTTGGAAAGCACCTCCTCCACCAATTCGTCCATTTGCTGCCGGGGCAACCTCCGGTACAGCCGGACCGGGAACGCAATGTTGTCGTAAATTGACATAGGAAAAGGGGTGGGACGCTGGAATACCATGCCTATCTTTGCCCGAAGGGCCGACACCGTGACGCCCGGGCTTATAATGTTCTCGCCGTCCACCTCTACCCTGCCTTCGGCGCGCTGGCCCGGGTACAGGTCGTACATTCTGTTAAGCACGCGCAGCAGCGTAGACTTTCCGCATCCCGACGGACCTATGAGCGCCGTGACGCTACGGTCCGGGAAATCCAGCGAAATGTCCTTGAGCGCCAGCGTGTCGTTGTAAAAGAAGTTGAGCTGCTTCACAGACACTTTTATTTTCGTTTCAGGAGAATTGTCGTTCATGTCTTCCTCCGGCTGAACAATCGGGCGAAAATGCTGAGCGCAAGCACGGTCACGGTGATGAGCAGCGAGCCCACCCACGCCAGCTGCTGCCAGTCCCGGTAGGGACTCATTGCAAATTGGAAGATTACTATGGGCAGCGTTGAAAGCGGCGCATTCATGGAGAACGAGGTAAATTGGTTATTGAGCGAGGTGAACAGCAACGGCGCGGTTTCCCCGCTGATCCGGGCCAGAGCCAGGATGATACCCGTAACGATACCCGGCCGCGCCGCACGCCACCCGATGCTAACGATCATTTTCCAATAGGGACATCCCAGAGCAATGGTTGCTTCGCGCAAGGTGTCGGGCACCAGCCGCAACATGTCTTCGGTGGTGCGAATGATTACCGGCAGCGCTATAAAGCACAAGGCGAGGGCGCCCGCCCACCCGGAAAAATGGCCGACCGGAAGAACCACGAGACCGTAGATGAACAGGCCGGTTATGATGGACGGCGCGCTCAGCAGAATGTCATTGCAGAATCGGACAACGTGGCCGAACCTCGAATCGCGCCCGTATTCGGCAAGGTACGTCCCGGCAAGGACGCCTATGGGAACGGCAAAGAGTATGGCAAAAAAGACGACCAGAACGCTTCCCACGATTGCGTTGAAGAGTCCGCCTTTGCTTCCCGGCGCCGGCGTGCTCATGGTGAAAACGGAAGGAGCCAGCGAGTGCACGCCGTCGGCAACCAGCTTGATAAGAATGGCGGCAAGCACGCCAATGGAAACAATCATTGCCAGATGAAACAATCCGATCATGAACCGGTTCATCAGGCGACGTTTGCGCAAAATGCCGGGATCCAGTTTCATACGGGTATCTTGCGGTTTGCCGAGTGGAGAAGAATTCTGGTTATTACGAGAACTACAAACGTGATGGCAAACAATATCAGACCCAGGGCCAGGAGCGAGGACAAGTACATTTTGCCAAATGCCTCCGTAAACTCGTTGGCCAGCGTTGCGGAAATAGTGGTCCCCGGAGCAAAGAGAGACATCTGAATGCGATGGGCATTGCCGATCACGAACGTAACGGCCATGGTTTCGCCGAGCGCACGCCCCAGGCCGAGCATTATTGCGCCGATAATGCCGGTTTTGGTATACGGCAGAATAATGCGATAGCAGACCTCCCATACCGACGCGCCTGTGCCATAGGCCGCTTCGCGCAACGCAACAGGCACGGTTGCAAACGCCTGAAGACTCACCGAGGCGATAAACGGCAGGATCATGATGCTCAGGATAAGCCCTGCGGTGAGCATTCCTATCCCGAAAGGCGGGCCCTGGAAGAACGCGCCAATCAGGGGTAGCGGACCAAGCGCATTGATAACTGCCGGTTGTATGATTTTCGACATGATGGGCACAAGAACGAACAATCCCCACATGCCGTAGATAATGCTGGGAATTGCCGCAAGAAGTTCAATGGTTGTCGTGAGAATTGAGCGCAACCGGAACGGGCAAAGCTCATTAAGATAGAATGCAACACCGAGCGCCAGCGGCGCACCACATACTACCGCGACAATGGAGGTAATAAGTGTGCCGGTGACTGCCGGCAAAGCTCCGAACTTGTCGGTTACGGGATTCCAGGAGCTGTTAAAAATAAAAGGCAGCCCAAAGGTCTTGAAGGCCGGGAAACTCTGGTAACAGAGCGTGGCGAAAATACCGGCCATTACCAGAACCACCAGCAAAGCGGCAGCCCTGGAAGCAAGCCCGAAAACAGGCTCGAACCCGCTGCCGAAGGCAACCAGCCTGGGCCTCTGCGCGGCCGGGACCTTTGCCTGATCGAAAGCGTTCGAATTCCGTGATGCCATTGTACCGGCCGGTGCGGTTTCTTCCATCATGATTCCACAGGCCTTTCCATTCTCTTTCTTTCGCCGACAAAAGCTCGGTGAATAGCCGCAATCACCTCAAGGATCAAAATCTAAAAATAATGTTAGGATTGCGTTAGTGAAAGATTACAAATTCATTAGCGATCTTCCTGAGGTTTGAGAGGCCGGCCTGCGCGGGCCGGCCTTCTGCCGTTTCGTTAAAAAGGCGTCAATAGTCGAATTCGCCGTTGAGAAAGACCTTGTTCATTGCAATGGAAGCACCCTGGACTCTGGGTTTGACGCGTTGATAATCAAGCGCCAGTTTCACCCTTGACACAGGGCAGTACTCAAGGCCGGCCATCATAGTCTGACCATCGTTGGCACTCCAGGAGTTCCTCGAGGAAGCAAGGTCAAACCTGCCAAATACACCGAGTTCCTTGATGATATTGTACATGGCGTACGCGGAAACGCCGTTCGCATCGTGGAGCCTTTTGCCTCCCTGGCTGATCTGGTTATCGTATTCCAGACCGACCTTTGCCATATTGAGAATATTGTACCCAACAAATGCGGCAATGGTTTTCTGGGCCGAATCCTTCATGTCTTTCTGCTCGGGCATCCAATCGCCGTACACGTAGACGGTGAGATCCTTGATGGGATTTACCTGCACTGCGCCGGCCACTTTGTAGTCGCCGTAGGCGTCCTGGTTCGACTTGTAGCCTTCGCCCTGGGTGACGCCGACCGTAATCTTGAGCATGTCGATTGGGTTAACAAGAACTTTTGCGCCCAGGTCCGCGCTCGATGCCCAGCCCTCCTGGTCCATGAAGGATTTGAAGACATAGCGGTGTCCCCAGAAGGATTCCATTACGTCAAACGCAAAATAGGTAAACTGTCCGAGGGTGAGCGTGGTCGTCGGAAGAATGCCTTTCCACGCGACGTAGGCGGTTTTCAGATATGTAATGTAGCTGTCGTTTATCTTGAGCGACAACGGGGCTTCCACCGACACGGTGCCAAGGTTGGCGGTCTTTCCGGTATCCACCTTGATTGAACTGCCCACATTACTATTATTGGGTGCCGTATACGGATCAATGCGCTGCACGTCCAACATCGCTTCCGTTGAAAATGCTTTGTTGATCTTGAAATCGTAACCAAGGTAAACCCTGTTCAGTTCGACAAAGGATTTTTCCGTTGCGGTAGCCGGCGTATTCTGCGTTGCGTCGTAATTCCAATCCGCAAAGATCTTCCCCACAATTTTGCCCTCGGGCTTGTCTTCCGCGGGCTTCGCTGCCGGAGCCTTCATTTCCGCAGGTTTTGCCTCAGGTTCGGGAGCCTTCGCTTCCGCCGGCGCAACTTGAGCTGCAGCCTGGGTCGTGTCCGGCGCCTTGTCTTGTGCCGATGATGCCACGACACCACCCGACGCAAGCACGCAGGTCGCTATGCTGAGTATGGTTGAGATACGCATTGTAAATAGTCCTCCTCGTTATGGTTGTAGAATAGGTGACGGTTTCTGTTGCATCGAACAGGTGCGTTACTTCGTGTAAATCGTCTTTCCATCCGCCGACTTGATCTGTTCGGACCAGGTCTTCTCAACTATGTCAATAACGGCCTGGGGCATCGGAACGTAATTGAGTTCGTCGGCCATCTTGGACCCATTGGTGTAGCACCACGCAAAGAAGTTCAGGGCTTCCAGGGCCCTGTCCGGCTTTTCCTGTGATGTATGCATCAGGATGAAGCTCGCGCCGGTAATAGGCCAGCTCTCTTTCCCGGCCTGGTCGGTAAGGACGAGGTAAAACCCGGGAGCGTTCTTCCAATCGGCATGAGCGGCGGCAGACTGAAACGTGCTGCTGCTGGGACTCAGGTATGCGCCGTCGTGAGAGGCAAGCATGGTGTAGGCGAGCTTATTCTGAAGTGCGTAAGCATATTCCACGTACCCGATGGAGCCCGGCGTTTGCGCGGTAAAGTTCGCCACACCTTCGTTGCCCTTGCCGCCTATACCCACCGGCCATTCAACCGACGTGTTGTTGCCGACCTTATCTGCCCAAGTCTTGCTCACCTTCATAAGGTAATTCGTGAAAAGAAACGTAGTTCCGGACCCGTCGGAACGGTGCACGACCGCAATGTCCTGGGCGGGCAGTTTGACGCCCTTGTTAAGAGCTGCAATGGCCTTGTCGTTCCATTTCTTGATAGTGCCGAGATAGATATCGGCCAGGACCGCGCCGGTGAGCTTGATTTCTCCGGCCGTGATCCCCTGAACATTGACAACCGGAACAACGCCGCCCATAATCATGGGCCATTGCACCAGACCGTCCTCTTTCAGCTTGTCTGCCTTGAGCGGCATGTCGGATGCGCCGAAATCGACAGTCTTCGCCTCGATCTGTTTGATACCGCCCCCCGAACCTATGGATTGATAATTGAGGCTCAGGTCCCGCTGCGCCTTGTAGGCCTCGGCCCATTTCGAATACACGGGGTAGGGAAACGTAGCGCCGGCGCCGGTGATTTCTCCAGCAGCCGCAGTCAAAGGCATCGACAGGCATGCCAGCGATAACGCCAGACAACTAACCTCGACAATGCGTGCCTTCATGGCAAACTCCTTTTGTTGATGGTGAGGGTGGACTCTTATAATATGGAAAAAAACCAATTCTCACAAATTAGATATGTGTTAGTGTTTTGTTAGCAGCCACATTCCCGGCGATTTCGTTTGTGTTGCTGTGTTCTTCCTCGAAAATTCGCCTTCAACTTGTTGGTGCACTACAAAAATTGCCTTTGGAGATGATTTTAGTATGTGTTTTAGGTTAGATTTTGGTTACGACGCTTGGTTGCTCATGCACTCGGAGACGAATCAAGCACTACTATAAGGAATAAGGGAAGCCGCTTGGAACCGCGCTTTGGAAAAAACCCGCGCACCGCCTGGCAGTAACCTGTCCTAATCGCACAGCGCTAAACGCTTTCCCTCGTACCGGAGAAACCGCCAGGTTACGATTTTGTCCGGGAAGTCGGAAACCACCCCATCAACCCCCATCGCTTCCATGAGCAGGTATTCTTCTTCGCTATTGACAACATGCGCAACGACCTCCAACCCGCGCTCGTGGCATTCGGACACAAGGTCGGAAGTCACCTGGACCTTGTTCACAAATACGGAATGCGCCCCGATCTTTTCGGCGTATTTTACCGCCACATGGGGCACGCCGAGGATCACGCAACCGGTCCGGATGTTCGGATCATAGCACCGCGCAGTTTCGAGTTCGTGGAAATTTGCGCTTGCGACGATAAATTGCGAATACTTCCACCTGCCTCGAAACAGAGCCTTGTGAATTTCCCGAACGACAAGCGACGCTCCGCCCGGGTTGTCTATTTGAATGCAGAGGCCTGCCTTGGTCTCCACTGCTTCTACAACAGCCTCCAGCATTGGGGCCGCCTGATACCGCGCCGCATCAGCCGCGCGAAGAAATTCCAGGATTCCTCCGGGAGCGATCTTCCGGTCCCCGATTGCCCTCTCGAGCGCTTCGGTACTGATCGCAACGGGTTTGTCCCCGATGATGGTAGTATTCACAAGGATCCAGTCGGCCCCCAGGTCGGCAGCGCGGTTCACCGAATTGATGGTATTCTCCGGTTCGTAGCCGGCTGCGCCGCGATTTCCAAAACACTTGACCTGCACCATTGCCGCCTCCTTTGTGTCCATTGGAATATTTCCCGAATATAAGAAAGTACCGGCCGTGTGTTAGCGCCGTCTGAGGAACTCATTACAATTTTGCAAAAAGCATGCCTGCGTTTCCACACGCATTTCTCGCACTATTCTCACTTCTTGCTAAGCGCGGCATCCTACTTTTTTGAAAGGATGGCCGGGAAGCGCCGTTCATCCGTTGTGGCCCTTTTCCAGAGGCGATTCCAATGTTGCAAAACAGTATTCTTATCGTTGAAGACGATCCCAACATATGCGAGCTTATCCAACTCACGCTCGACAAAGGAGAGTATTCTTTCGTTTCAGCCGACACTGGAAGCAAGGCGCTCCACAAGATTGCAGATGAAAAGCCCGATCTGGTTATTCTCGACATCCTGATGCCGGAGCCGGACGGATGGAAAGTGTATGAGACAATTCGAAAGGATCCGGCTCTATCGCAAACAAGGGTTCTGATTCTTACCGCGCTTCCGATCAAACCGGACATACTTGCCGAGAAGCACTTGCTGCCCGCGGACCGGTTCATGACAAAGCCCTTTGAGCTAGACGATTTGAGAACGGCCGTGAGAGATCTTCTCGAAGATACCCAACGCTAGGAATTCGAAATGCCAGGATACCCCCATCCCAACCGCAGGAGGCATTGCAAGCCAACCCCCTTACCAACCTAACGGGACATAAAAGCGGCTGCGAGCAGGTGAGCAAGCACGGGGTAAGGACCAGCGCGATCTGCGGCCGATGTGCTGTTCGGTGACGAAGCGGAACCGTGACGAAGCTGCGAGTACATCCATTTCCGAAGAAGAAAAGGGAAGGCAAGCACGGAGGTTTTTTGGCGACAAAAGATGCCTGCCCCCCTTCGGAAAGACCTTACGGAAAGCTTGCGGCTTTCGCCGCTTTGCGAAACAGCATTCATGGCTACATCTGGAACGCAAGCGCGCCGCGTCTACGCTCCACTCGAAAACGGGAGTACCGGGGATGCATCACAAAGACATACCCGGGGTTGTCCCCGCTTTCCACCGGAACGTCTGTAAAGATCGCCTGGGAGTATCCCTCGCTTTCGGCTATAAGCGAGTACAATGCCGGCATGACATTGATAAGCACGAAATTTCCGTTCTCGTCCGTGTAGGTGAACCGGCCGTTCTCGCGTATCCACACCCGGCTGTGCCTGATGCCGCTTCCGTCTATGTCCAGAACTCTGCCGCGAATATGGCCGAGCCTGGGGTTCATGCCGGATTTCCCGCCGCTCAGGTCTGTGGCAAAAATGGCTTTCAAGTTCATGGGGCCTCCTTGTTCGAAGTTTTCCGCATATAAAAATCACTTGCAGGAATTAGGCGGTTCTGAGGTTGTTGTTAGAAATTCGTGAGGAAGACGCCGGAACCACAACTGGTTGTGCGGAGGAGAATAATCACCGTTTTCCGTCGCAGTTGAATCCCACAGCGAGCGCAATCCCGGAAGCTTGCTTCGGGGGTAGCGAGCGAATTCAAATATTTCTTTTTCCATAGGGATGGAAGATTCCCCGCAGCTTGCTGCGGGGTCTTTCAATGCCGGGGAACCAGGCGCGGTATTTTCCTTTGCGTTTGCATGTGCGCTACGCCGCCGGAACTGATTGTAGAGCCTGCAGCGGGTAGGGCGATTCAAACGCCGCCTGGTTCGGGCAAGGGGCGTCCTCTACCGGGAAGACCACGGAATCAAGGGGATCCACCTTCCGCATGGAGTACACTTTGTCAATAGCATTCTCCATTTTCTTCTGGTCAACAAGGAATAGGTTGCCCGCCAACCGGCCGCACTGCAGAGCAACCTTCTGTGAAACCAGGGAATAAAACGGAGCTGCGCCCGGCAAGACGCACAAGGGAAACCCTTCGTCGCAGGGAATGGAAAACGAAGCCACGCTCCCCGGGTATCGCTTTCGCAATGCAACAAGCGATTCCCTGCATTGATTTGTCTCTCTCGGGGCAATGGGAACGATTTTGCAATTCGACCCCAGATTTGCCGCCGCCATAACCTTGTGCAGGCTTAAAAGCGACAGTGCGGACAGGTCGGTTGGAATGCACACTTGATCGGCCGCGCGAAGCGAGATTTCCTGTACATGGCCCATGCCGGGCGGCGTGTCGATCACCACGAAATCGTAGACCGACTCAAGGTTGAAGAATCTGAACCGCTTCTTCAAATGAAATGGATCCGTGGTCCGCCTGTCGCACCACTCTGTCGACAATGCTACCACGTCAAGATTGGGGGCTGCATTTTTCCGGATGATTTGTTCCAGTATTCCGGATGCGCAGCCCCGGGAGGCGCGAAGCGAGGGTTGTTCCCTTTCCGCTCCGCCAAGCGCCGCGGATAAATGGTTCTGGTGGGCGTCCATATCCACTGCCAGGACCCGGTAACCTGCCGTTGCGAGGGCCTGCGACATGGTTACGCAGAACGTGGTCTTGCCTGTGCCGCCTTTGTAATGACATACGGTGATGGTTCTCATGATGGTAAACTCTCCGTAAGAGTGTAGAACACTTCCTCGGGACCGGCGATAGTTAAAATAGGCATGCTGGACTTTTTTCACGTGAGAGTCGTGTTAGAATTCTGCAAAGATGGCAGTGGCAAGCGCAATTCCGACACGCAAACCGCATCGCAGGATCCTAACGCTTTCATAACAAGTGCCCAATGCCGTTCGGATAATTTTATTGCGTCGCGAATATCGGCACCGGGGAGCAGGCAGCACAATGAAGGTTTTTGCAACACAGTCAAGGTCTATGAACATCTCGCGCCACATCAAATACCTCACTCCAATCCCGATAACGGCCGGCATGTATGACGTTTTCGGATTGTTTCGGAACAACAAGGATACCACGTTTTTCCCCGTCGTCGATGCCAACGGCACACCCATCGGGGTGGTCCGGGAATACAATCTCAAAGACTATACCTACGGCATGTTCGGCAGGGAACTCATCAAACGGGAATCAATCAAGCGATTCATCACTCCCTGCCTCACCGTCTCGGTTGAGATGCCGCTTGAAGACGTTCTGCGCCTCTCGCCTTCCAATGATAATCCCGACGGCGTCGTGGTCCTCAAGGACGGCGTGTATGCAGGCGTGGTCCTGAATTCTTCGCTTCTCTGGCTCTTCGAGGAGAACCGCAAACACACCCGCGCTCGCCTGCTGCAAGCCCAGAAGATGGAATCAATAGGCACCTTGGCGGGCGGCATTGCGCATGACTTCAACAACATCCTTATGCCCATTATCGGGTACGCTGAGCTGCTTAAGCATTTTGTCAAGAAAAAGGATTCCCCGCAACTCAACTTCATAGACCAGATCATTACCGCGGGCAACAGGGCAAAAGACCTTGTGGCGCAGATCCTCAAGTTCAGCAGACAGAGCAGCGAAGAAAAGACGCATGTGCGGCTGTCGATGGTGGTCTCCGAAGTTCTCGACTTGCTGCGTTCGTCCCTGCCGAAGACCATCGAAATACGAATGTCGCTTGACGCGTCGCACGATTTGATCTGCGCCAGCGCCACCGAAATCCACCAGGTGCTGATGAACCTGTGCGCCAATTCGGCGCACGCGATGAGGGAAACCGGCGGAATCCTTGAAGTAAAGCTTGCCGACCACTCGGGACCACTCATCGGATGGTCGGGCGACTCCGACGCCGACGTATCGGGCAGCCTTCGCCTCACCGTGCGCGAGACCGGCCACGGCATAGACCCGTCCGTCATCGGCAGGATCTTCGACCCATTCTTTACAACAAAGAAGCAAGGCGAGGGCACGGGCATGGGACTCGCCGTTGTACACGGGATCGTCAAGGGTTGCGGCGGTGCGATCTCCGTGGAAACCGGTTTGGGCGCCGGCGCCGCGTTCCACATTTACTTTCCAAAATCGTATCCGGTTGCCGCCAAGGACCAAACACCCTGCGACACCGAGGCAATCGAGCCAAAAGCGGACCTGTCGATCCTGTTCGTTGACGACGAACCGATGATAACCGCCATGGCAGAGGAAATGTTCACCATCCTGGGTTTCCTGGCGGTGTGCGTCGCCGACAGCAGGGAGGCGCTCGACATTTTCTCGGCCAACCCGGAGAAATTCGACGCCGTCGTCACCGACCAGACCATGCCCGGCCTTACCGGCGTGGAACTTGCGAAGAAGCTCATTGCACTGCGCCCCGGCCTGCCGGTGGTGCTGTGCACGGGGTACAGCGAGATCGTGAGCGCGGAAATTGCAAAGTCGATGGGTGTGGCCGAGTACCTCACCAAGCCCGTGGATTTCGAGAAGCTCAAGAGAATAATCGTGCGGTTGACAAGCAACGCGACTTCCGCGTAGCGGTTCCGTCGTGCGGCATACCGGACGTTTCCCTGTGCCGAACCTTGGGCCGACTTTGAAAGCCCCCGCAGCAGCTCGACTACGACTGCATGCAACACTACAGGAGTAGCCGCTCTTGCGAACCTGCGGGGAAAAGGCAAATGATATAATGTTAAGCGCGAAGCGCTCTTACCATGCCGTAGGGAATTAAATGACAATCTTCCGTCCCTATAGAGGAAGAAATATTTGAATTCGCTCGCTAACCCCGAAGAAGACTTTGGGGAACGCGCTCGCTATGGATTCACACCAGAATCTCTTCCGATCCGAACACCACCGTAACAATCGCAGCCTATCTTTATTGATAGGAATTGGCAAACGGCAACGTTTCCTCGCAGGGGAGCGTTTGCGAATGCGCACGAGCTTACCACCCACCTGGAGGTTGACAATGGCAAAAGCCGACTGTCATGTCCACTCGAGCTTCTCCGAGCGCCCGTCCGAATGGTTCCTGCAGCGCATAGGCACCAGGGAATCGTATATCGCCCCGGAGGACGCATACGCAACCGCAAAACGCGCCGGAATGGATTTTGTCACCATAACCGATCACAACGTGATTGAAGGCGTTATGCGCCTGCGCGACCGGCACCCCGGCGACGTTTTTACGGGAGTCGAAGCGACTACCTATTTTCCGGAAGACGGCACCAAGATCCATGTGCTGGTGTGGGGACTTGAGCCGGAACAGTTCGCGGTAATCGACAAAGCGCGTTCGAGCATCTACGAGCTGCGCGAGTATCTGCGGGAGCAACAACTTGCCCACGCGGTGGCACACCCGACGTTTTCCATAAACGGCCTGCTCACGCTCGAGCACGTTGAGCGGCTGTTTCTTCTTTTCGACCATTTCGAAAGCGCCAACGGCTCACGGGCAAGGCTCGATGGCGAGGTGCTTGGAAAAGTGTTCGCATCGCTTACACCCCAGCGCCTGGAAGATCTCGGCGACCGCTATTGCATTGAGCCGGCAAGCGGCGAATCATGGCGAAAGGGCGCTACAGGAGGATCTGACGATCACAGCGGGCTGTTTATCGGCACAACATTCACACAGGCAGATGCGCGAACACCGGAAGAGTTCCTCCTGCGCATCGCGGACAAAAAGACCTCGGTATCGGGCCGCCACAACGATTATCGCGGGCTGGCGTTCTCCATTTATAAAGTGGCGTACGACTTCTCCAAATCGCGCGCGCCAATGGCAACCACACTTTTAGGATCAATCAATGAGCTGCTTTTCGACGAAAAGCCCCTCGACCTCAAGCGGAGGATACTGTTTGACAGAATGAAATTCTCCAAGGCCGGCCGGGAAGATCCCCTTCGCAGGCTGCTTTCGAGGCTGGTTGACAACCTTCAGCAAGATCGTACGCGCCCCACCGAGGCCAAGCTCGACCTGATAAGCGATGCAATTGCCGAGGCGTCGGACATCCTCTTGCGCGGCATGTTCGAGAATGTTGGCGGCGACCTTACCGCGGGCGACCTTATGGGTCTCATCAGGCACATTTCGAGCATGCTTCCCGGCGTATTCGTTTCCCTGCCCTTCTTTACATCGCTCAACGTGATCAACGGCTCGCGCGAACTTCTCGACGATCTCGCAGAATCGTACGTGGGCAAAGAGCACAAGCGGGGCAAGCGGATACTCTGGTTCTCCGACACGTTCCTTGAGCTTTCCGGCGTGTGCGCCACGCTCCAGGAAATGTCGCGACTGGCCCGGGAACGCGGCCTCGACTTGACCATGGCAACCTGCCTGCCTCCCGCCGCCGAACGCAACGCGGAAATTCCGTCCAACGTGCTCGATCTCCCGTGTATTTATTCCTACACGCCGGAATTCTTCAGCACCTACACGGCGCGGATTCCCTCGGTGCTGTCGGCAATTCGAGCATCGAGCGCAGCCGCTCCCGACGAGATTTACATCTCAACGCCCGGCCCGGTGGGCCTTGTGGGACTGCTCACCGCCAAGCTTCTCCATGTGCCGTGCACGGCGGTCTATCACACCGACTTTACGCGCCAGATGCGCCAGATCCTCGGCGACGCCACCATGTGCCGCGTCACCGAAGACTTTGTCAACTGGTTCTATTCGGTTGCGGATTCCGTGGCCGTGTCGACGCCCGACTACATGACCCTCTTGTCGCAACGCGGGCTTTCCCGGGCAAAAATGCGGCTCTTTCGTCGCGGCATTAACCCGGATCTTTTTGCGCCCGATGGGCGGGGAACGGCGTATCTGGCGCAAACGCTGGGCATCCGCGATGGCGTGACGCTGCTGCACGCGGGCAGGGTAAGCAAGGAAAAGAACGTCGACTTCCTCGCCGGTGTTTACGAGGCGGTGCTTGCGAAACACGACAATGTGAACCTTGTGTTCGCGGGTGACGGGCCGTATCTTGACGAATACAAATCGCGCATGGCCTCGCACGACCGCGTGTATTTTGCCGGCCGCACCCGCAGGGAAACCCTTCCCCTCTTCTACTCCGGCGCGCACCTGCTGGTTTTCCCCAGCGTCACCGACACCTTCGGCCTCGTGGTACTGGAGGCACAGGCGTGCGGCCTGCCCGCCCTTGTCTCGGATTTCGGCGGCCCAAAGGAAATCATTCGCGACGGCAAGACCGGCTATGTGGCCGAGTCGAATAACCGTGACGATTGGGCAAACAAAATATGCGGCGTGGTCGACATGGTGAAATCATATCCCGACCTGTACGCCGAAATGCGAGCTGCTGCGCGAAGTCACGTTGCACTCACCTACTCATGGGACGTGGTATTCGACGACATATTCAACTCCGGCCGGCGGGGCTATGGAGCTTCGGCGGTCTCCGATCCGTCTACTGCGTACGCCGACATTCTTGCCGTCGGGGAACCGCCGGCCCGGTAGGATTTACCGCATGCTGTACATTGCCGACACGCTGTCGGCGTTCGCGCTTCCCTCCTGCCTGCCGCCGGGAGCAACCGTCAATTGGTCTAAAACTCCGTTCTCCCTCCTGGAACGCAACGGCCGGTTGCCGTTTGTCACGCAGGAGCGGATACTGCGGCGATTCGCGACTTACTGCTATACGGTTGCAGCGCTCGGATTCAACGCCGTATCGGTGGACGATGTGGCGCACCTGGCTGCCCTCACGTGGTATCCACCCCGGCTCGCCGGTACAATCGAAGACTATTGCTCGCTGTTTTTCCGGCTGTGCGAGGCTGCCGCGGCATGCGGTCTGGCGGTATTCGTGACCACCGACGCGAAATTCGCGCCGGCGAGCGGCCGTTTGTCCGGCGAAACCGACGCCGCGATCCTTTCCTGCGCGTGCGAACTTCTCTTTAAGCAATTTCCCGGTGTGGCAGGCGTAATCCTTCGCCTCGGCGAATGCGATGGCCTCGACGTAGACCACGAAATGCGATCTAATCTGCTGGTGCGAACGCCCAAGCAGGCCCGCTCGCTTGTCCAATCGCTGCTCCCGCTATTTGAAGCGCGATGCCGGACGCTTGTGGTGCGCACGTGGACCGTTGGTGCATTTAAGGTGGGCGACCTCATGTGGAACCCGCGCACTTATGACGCCGTCTTTGCCGGCCTCACGAGTTCCGCGCTCATTGTTTCGCACAAGTATGGAACGACCGATTTCTTTCGATACCTCGGCCTCAATCCGCTCATTTTCCGGGGAACGCAACGCAAGCTTGTGGAATTCCAGGCACGGCGAGAATACGAAGGATTCGGGGAATTCCCTTCGTTTGCGGGCGACTACTACGAGCGGCTGAGGCAAAAACTGATGCGATGCGAGAACCTCGCCGGAATCATGGTCTGGTGCCAGACAGGCGGCTGGTCACGGTTCCGAAACGCCACTTTTATGCCCGGCTCGTCGATATACAATGAAATCAACGCTGCGGTTGCCGTATCGCTGTTTGCAAAGGGCGACGGCGTCGAGGCGGCTGTTTTGCGCTTTTGCAGGCAGCGCGCACCGCATATTGACTCAAAGCAACTTCTGCTGCTGCTCAGGCTTTCGTCGAGCGTCGTCGAATCGCTGTGGTATATGCCGGAGTTTTCGCGCCGCACCATCTTTTTCCGGCGAACCCGGGTGCCGCCGCTGTTGTGGGTGTTTTGGGATACCATCGTGATCAGCGCAACGCTGAGACTCTTTGTGCGGCGCTTTGCAAGACCCGGAGATTCGCGCAAGCCCGCCGATATTGCACTTGCGAAAATCCTCAAGATGCGAGACCTTGCCCTTCGCATGGGGCTCGACGCGCAACCGTTTGTCCTTATGCACCGTACCTTTTGCCTGCTCGACCTTGCACGCCAGTATTTTCTTGGCGATGCAACGCCGACCCTGCAGCGCCGCATACAACGAGAGGTTGACGAATACAAGCATGATTTCCCGCGGGACCGGCGGTTTTCGGTTGTGTGCGACTTCGCTTCCCCCGCCGTGGAAGAATCGCTGCTGCGGGTGATTTTCGGGCTCCTTACGCGAACCAGGCACCAGTATCGGCTGGCCGACGTGGTCCTGCTCAACAGGCTTGGCGCGGCCGTTATCCCACTTGTTAAAGCTTGGAACAAGCGGCGGCTTCCCGCTTTCGTGAGAGAGCGGGGCATGGGATTCGAATCGTTGCTTCGGTAACAAACGTCCAAATCTCATGGCAAGAACGAGGCTCACCGTTTGCTAATACAATTCTAACTATTCTGTAACCTGCAAATGCTATTTGAATGATCCCTTGTCCGATTGAAGAACCCGCCCCAAGTGGCGGGGATTGTCACTTCGTTCTTAAAGGTAAAGTGCTCGGGCCTTCGGCCCAATTTACTATTATAATAGCCTTTTCTTCCTTAACTATGGAAATAATTTGCTCTATATTCGCCCGCTAATCCCGCGCCAAGTCGCGGAGAATGCGCGGGCTGTGTTATTCAAACGAGAGGGCCAATGGCATCATCACCTGTTTCCAAGAAACGCAGACCATTGTCCAAAACATCTGAGCGTATTCCCGAGTCTTCCGTGACGAGCGGCACCGATCTCGAAACGCTCCTGCGCTCGCTCAAACATCTCCGCGCTGATCTTCTTACCATGAGGGAGCGTTTTGCAAGAGTCGTTGACGGCCTGCACCCCGACAACCGGCACAGCGCCCGGAACCTTCTTGGGTATCTTGCGTTGCGAAGGCACGACATCCGCGATGTCCAGGAAACACTTGCGAGCCTCGGCCTCTCGTCGCTGGGCAGGGCCGAAGCGCACGTTCTCGCAACGTTGAATACGGTAATAAGCACCGTGAGCGCTCTTGCCCACCGGCCCGAAAAGGTACATCCGTCAACATACACGCAAATTACCCGTGAGCGGGGCCGGGAGATCCTGCGCCGGCACACCGAATCGCTGCTGGGCCCGGCACCGGCGGGCAGGGCTACCCGCATCATGGTAACCATGCCGCCCGAGGCGGCGCAGGACTACAAGCTTGTCAAAAACATGCTTGTGCGCGGCATGAACTGCATGCGGATCAATTGCGCGCATGACGCGCCTGCGGCCTGGGAGGCGATGATAACAAACCTGCGCCGCGCCGAACGGGAATCGCACAGGAGCTGCAAACTCCTGATGGACCTTGCCGGCCCCAAGCTGCGCACCGGCCCGCTGCTCGCCGGTCCCAAGGTGGTTAAGTGGCGGCCAAGCCGCGATGCCCTGGGAAGGGTTATTGCGCCGGCGCGGATCTGGCTCAAGGCAATTGACGGACAGGAACCAGCACTCTCCGGGCTTGATGCCGTCCTGGGCGTGAGCGTCAAATGGCTCACCCGGATAAAGAAAGGTGATACAATCGTCTTTACGGATTCCCGTAATGCCGAGAGACGTATGAAGGCCGTGCTCGCGGGGACCGAAGGTTGGCTGTGCGAAAGCGAGCTTACGTCCTACGTCACGGAGCGGGTCGTTCTGGCCATCGATCGAGAGGCAAAAGCCGCGCAGGCATGGTCACGCGTTGTGCTGGAAAACGTGCCGGAAAATGCGGACCCCATTGTTCTGCGCGTCGGCGACAACCTGATTCTCACCCCGGACACCATCCCGGGCATGCCCGCCCAAACCGACGCCCGCGGCAGGGTCGTTTCGCCCGCGACAATCGGATGCACCCTTCCCGCGGTATTTGCAGATGCGAAAGTGGCCCACCGGATTTGGTTCGACGACGGCAAAATCGGCGGCGTCGTAAGAAAGCGCATGCCGCAGCAACTGGAAATAGAGATCGTCCACGCCCGTGCAAAGGGCGAAAGGCTCCGAGGGGAAAAGGGCATCAACCTTCCCGATACAACGCTCAAGATGTGTCCGCTCACGGCAAAAGACCTGTCGGACCTGGATTTCGCCGCACGCCACGCCGACATCATCGGCATGTCTTTTGTCCAGAAAATATCGGACGTAAGATTGCTTCAGAATCATCTTGCGGCCCGCGGAGGCCAAAACGCAGGTATGCTGCTCAAGATTGAGACACAGCGCGGATTCAAGCAGCTTCCCGATTTGCTGCTTGCCGCGATGCGCAGCGAAAAGGTGGGCGTCATGATCGCGCGGGGAGACCTTGCCGTGGAATGCGGATGGGAACGGCTTGCAGAAATCCAGGAAGAAATTCTGTGGATTTGCGAGGCCGCTCATGTTCCGGTCGTGTGGGCAACGCAGGTGCTGGAGACCGTTGCAAAAGACGGACAGCCCTCTCGCGCAGAGATTACCGACGCTGCCATGGGCCAGCGCGCCGAATGCGTGATGCTCAACAAGGGCCCGCATATTCTCGAGGCGATCCGCATCCTCGACGATATCCTGCGCCGCATGCAGCTTCACCAGCGGAAAAAGCGCACGCTGCTTCGGCGCCTCAACTTCTGGTGGAGCCCCAAACGGCACCTGTCCTCGCTCCAGTCACTGCCGGGACGCGACGCCGCGCCGCCGCAATTGCATTTATAAAGCAACCTCGCACAGGACGCCGAGACTGCTATAGCAGGTGCAAAAAAGGAAGCGGCGCCGGTGTAACGCCCGGCGCCGCTTATCTTCGCACCTGGTAATGCGAAGTTTGCCCTTTCGTTTTCCCTGCCCATCGTGGCTGGACCATGCATCCGATTAATGTTGACGGCAGGAGGCGGGAATCAAAGAGGTATTTGATTCTATTGAAAAATGCCGTCGGCTCGTTAGAAAACAATGTTGGTTATGTTTGAAAATGGTTTTACGATCGAGGGCCTTGCTCTCAACCGGAACGCCCCACGCATTTCAACCGCGCAATCTCGGGCTGCTTTCCAGGGCCGGTATCAACCGCGCCGAAAAAAAGGCCACCAGCGGCACCGTGAGAATCACGGCGATGCTGCCGGAAACCGCTTGAACAATGTAAATGCCGATCATGTTATTATTTATCAATTGATAGTATCGCACATCCCACGAATAAAGCAGAACCAGGATATTGAGCGATGTTCCCGTGAAAGCTATGATAAGCGTGTTTGCCATGGTTCCCATCATGTCTCGCCCTACATTCATGCCGGAGGCGAATAGTTCCTTGAGCCCGAGACTGCTGTTTCTTTGATAGACTTCGTGTACCGAAGCGGCGATCGAAATGGCTATGTCCATTATGGCGCCTAATGAGGAAATGAGAATTGCAGCAAACAGGAGTTCCGCCACCTTCATGTGGGTCTTTCCGGCGATCTGTATAAGCGTGTCGGCCTCATTGGTTGAGAATCCCGAAAGGTGCGTGATTCTCAGGGCAAAGAAGAGAAAGAGTCCCGAAATGACAACGCCGGAAATCGTGCCCAATAGTGCGGCAAGTACTTTGGTTGTAAGCCCGCCGAGAAGAACAAGCGTCACGCAGAGTGTCACCATCACCACCCCAATTGCCGCCAGGGCCGGAGAATAGCCCCGGTACAGCATTGGTATGAAGAGGAATATGATGCCGGTAAAGGTGAAAACGATTCCCAAGACAGATCTGACGCCTCGGCTTCCTCCAACAATGGACAACACTGCGACGAAAAGCCCCAGCAACAGGTAAAGATACGGCCCCCTGTCGTAGCTGTAAATCCAGCAGTCGTAGGTGCTTTTGTTTGCAGTATCGATGCAGACGATCACGCCGGCGCCGGGCCTGGCCCGGACGTTGGTTGTATAGTTGAGAGTATTTCTCACAGACATCACTTCGCCCTTGTGCTCTCCGGACAGCACCCTGATCTTGACAGTCTGATACCCGACGTCGAACCCCGTGGCAGGGTCTTTTGTCAAGGATTCCTGCTCCACCTCCAGCACGTGTGCCTTTTCGTAGCGGACATAGGAACCGGGGGCCGAACTGTAGAGATGATGGATGCGGGTGTGGGTATAGGAAAAAAACGTCAGAGCCACATATATCGCCAGCGATGCCGCACCCGCAAGAGCGTAACCGACCTTCCCGACTTCCAATTTCTTTAGTTTGACACCGACCATTCTTTGATCCGTGTGTTGCGGATTATGTGAGCAATAATCCACCCGGACAGCGGGTGGATTATTGCCAAACAGCATGCAATCAGAGCTGAATCCATGCGAGCGGAATGTTTCCATTTCGAGCGCCCGTGATCCGGAGCAGGTAGAATCCGCAAGGCAGCGATCGTTTCAATGGAACCTCTTGTGCGCTTCCATTGAAAAGCTTATTGCCAAGGTCCTGTACCTGTGCGCCCGAGGCGCTGAAAATTTCCAGCCGTGCAGTTCCATCCAGCCCTTGAACCACCAAGGAACTTCTGGACAGTCGGGCGGTAACTGGGCAATTAAAGAGTCTTGCTTTATTGGTCGGCATTGCAAGGGAAGAGCTGTTCTTGACAATCGTGTACCCGTCAATGGCGGTTGTTACATTGCTATTTATGGCGTAGGTAACGATGGAAAATGTGTCCGCGTGAATCTTGACGCGCGAGAAGGTCGGTTCATTTTGCTGCCAGTAAACTTTCGAGTAGACCGGGTAGGCCGGCTGACCGTTCACCACATAGGCGGAGTTGAGCTGGTAATACTTGCTGCCGCTTCCGGAATTGAACGTCATGTAGAGCGTGCCCTGGGGATTAACCGCCATGACGCTGTCCCCTGCTCTCGACACCGGCATTCCGCCAAGCATTTGATACGATCTGGTGTAGGAATGGTCGTGGCCGGACATGACGACATCGATGCCATATTTGTCAAAAACCGGAGGGTAAGCACTCCTTCGAAAAACAATGTCGGCATCCAAAGCATGGTCGGCTTCGCTGTACAAGGAGTGATGGAAGGAAACGATTTTCCACTTGGCGTTCGGGTTGGCGGTAATGGCCTGCCCTATGAAGACATCATGGGTAGTGGCGCTCTGGGTATTGCTGTTAATCACCATAAACAAAGCTTGGCCATAAGCGAACCAGTAGTCACCATCATTGCCAAATGCGGTTGCGCCGTCCAGAGCCGACTGGTTGGGAAGATTATAGTGATAGGCATAGTAGTGGCCCAGCCCGTAATCATGGTTGCCTTCTATTGTGGCAACAGGAAGGCCAAGCAACTGTGATGGGCTAAAGTAGCCATTGTATTGCAGTTCCACGCCTGCTCTGGAGGTCGTATTGTCGATCTGGTCACCGAGCGAAAGGATAAAACTGGCACTCGAGACTGTTTGCGTTGCAACGGTCATTGCATTCTGCCAGCCAACAGTGTCATAGCGAAGAACATTACTGTCTTGAGCGGCTATCCCGCCCGTGGAAGCGCCGATCTGCGGGTCGCCCACGGCGATGAAGGTGAAGGAACTTGTGTCCCTGGTTTGGATCGTGTGGAAGTCGCTCCACGTTGTGCCGTAGCCGACTCGATATGTGTAATTGGTGGAAAGCGCAAGACCCGTGACTGCTACCTTGTTCTGATACCATCCCGCCGATAGCTTCCCGGTGGTGGTATCGTAATAGGCCAGAGAGTCTACGCCGGTGAAAGTCGCCGTATCTCCTCCGGCTGTCTTGACGATCTGAACTGCCGGTGTGTGGGACGTACTGGTGGCCCACGAAAAGCATAGCTGCGAAGCATCACTGCCCGGCGTGATATTCAGCCAGGAGTTGGGGGCATGGACGGCGTCGGGAACATCGGCAATTCCGGGTTGCGCAGTTGAGAGCAACGCTATCGCCAGCGGCGCCAACAAAACATTTCTAAATTTTCCGAGTTTAAGTGACATGGGTTTCTCTCCTTGATGACATTTTGGTTTCTTCTTCTGGATGATGCTCATAGTGTACAACCACGCACAGGGACTTTCGATTGTTGACAGCTTTGGTCCGAAGTCTACGGGATAATCTCTTTTTGCAAGACGCACTCCTCGGGTATTTGCTGAATCATTCCCTCCTTTTCTCAAAAGGTTTTGGGCCCGGCACAGTCTCAAAGCTTCAGGAAGCCAGTACTCGTTGCTCAACGACCAGATAAAATCGCCCGGTTGCATTATGTGGCGGTTTAATGTCCGTTACATTTTCGTGAGGGACTTTTGCGCGGCATCCCTTCACGGAATCTTTCTGAGACGAGCGATATTGTTAGAAAGTTGTTAAGATGGTGTTGCCGCTTGCATGTTAAGAAGGGAATTTATAGATTTCACAGGTGGCATGGTGAGCGCGAACCGCGCGGATCGAACAATTCGCTTGTCACATGGAAACCACGGGGATATCCTATGAATCAACTGCCGAATTCCGGACAAACCAAACCTGTCGCCAAGAGACGGTTCAACAGTCAATTGGGCGCCTACAGCGGCTTGATCGGAACTTTCATCATGAACTGGAGCAAGCTGGAGCACGAACTGGATGTTGCGATTTCCAAAATTCTCAACGACGGGGAGCACCAGGTCGGATATCTGATACTGGAAAGTTTAACCGCATTCAAGAAGATCGAGCTGTTCCACAAACTCTATCTTGAGATTGAAAAACCCAAGTCCAAGAGCAATGCAATTAAACTTCTCTCCCTCAAATACCAATTGACCGACCTGAATTCATTCAAGAACAGTATTGTGCATGCCAACTGGCCTACCCTGAGCAAGAGCGGGTTTGTGCGAACGAAGGCCAGGCAGCAGGAAGACGACGGTTCAATAGAGTTCAGGAGCGTTCTGATAAAACCGAAAACGATCAGGACGCAGATAGGGAATGCCAAAAAGGTGACGGCCGCGCTCACCAGGTACGCTACCAAAGCGCCTGTCAATTGATTCGGAATCCGGACGCTTGAGAAACATCGGCATCTTCCCGGCGAGCACGATTGACAACATCACATCCATAACAAATGACGGAGGACTGCATGAATGGCAAAAACCCCTCAAACTCCTTTTCGTGCGCAAAGGTTTCCATCCCGCATTCCCCTGTTTCTAATCGGTTGACCGCTTTCTTCAGAATATTTTGCGCCCTGCCGGTCTTTGTTATTCTCGTCTTGCTGTCCGGATTTCATTCAAAGGATGTTCAATGGGTGGCGCCCGGCATTTTGTTCCTGCCCACAATTCTAGCCATTCTATTCAGGAAAAAATATCCGAGGTGGTGGTTCGACTGGAACTGTGCGCTTACGAAATTCTCCCTGAGGGTAATGGCCTTTGCCCTGCTGTTGCGGGATGAAATTCCCGCACTTGAAGATGACCAGTCCGTGATGGTGGAACTGGCGTATCCGGATGCTTTAAAAGACTTGTCCAGGGGAATGCCGCTCGTAAAGTGGTTTCTTGCTATTCCCCACATTGTCATCCTGATTTTTCTGTTTGCAGCTGTTGTTATCATGACCGTTGCAGCCTGGTTTGCGATTCTATTCACCGGCAGGTATCCTGCCAAAATCCATGGGTTCGTTGTGGGCGTTGTGCGGTGGGGTTTGCGGGTAAATGCGTATGCTTTCCTGCTCATTACGGATAGATATCCGCCGTTCACGCTGGCCGACTAAAGCGCCCTATTAAGAGCAAACTCGACCGTGGTGAAACGCGTGAGATTGTCGTAGGTTGCCGAAGCTAGAAGTAACAAAGCCACTTTTCTCCGGCGAAATTCACAACCGAATTGCCTATGGTAACCGGTGTCTCAATCAACTCCGCGATCTTTTCGCCGATTTCCATGGAAGTCGCCATGTTGATGGGCGGTTCGGGCGACAAATCGTTTTCGAAAAACCTTGGAGGGGTGAAATGTTCCCTGTAATCAAACACATTCTCAAGTACGTACCCTGCCCGCAAGATGACAACATCAATATTCTCCAATGTGATCAATTTGCGTTCGATATCCTTGATGCCGGGCATTGCGACCGTCCTGGCATTGGGCTCAAGTATCTGGGAAGAGAGAAAAACAACTTTGCGCACGCTCGATTTGCTGATCGCACCAACAGCCGCTTCAATCGATTTGGTGTAACAATCAACCTGAATATCCTCTCCGGGCTTGCCGGGCACAATCAGGCAAACCGCCTCGGCGCCCGCAAAAGCCTTTGTCAGGAAATGCTCATTCGATTGGTCGCCGGCAAGGATTTCCGCGCCCTGTGCACCCAGCCATTTTAGATTGTCTGGGGACCAGCCCACTATTCGCACGTCTTGATCTCTTGCCAAAAGGCACTCCGCGGCCCTTGATCCGGCTCCGGTTCCAGCTCCTGTGATTACAATCATGCTCTCCCCCGATCCTGTTACACGAATTGTTCCCTGCTCCTGATACTTTGCAATTATCATCCCAAGTACGATTCCCCCAGAATGGCAACATAGCTGCACCGGCAATGAATTTCTCATTCCCACTTGAAGATTTGAGAAACCCAAGGACCAAAGTGCTCGCGAAAGAACCCCGTGTCGGCTCAGCTAAGGACCCATCAACTTCGTCCGGGCCAACACTGCCGATCCGGGTAGGAGAATTTATCCAATGCGCCTATTCTCTAAATCCGATTATCTGCCTGTCATGTTCCGCGTTGAGAATTGAAATAAGCACCGACTTACCTTGCACAGTTCGGAAGTCCTCAGCCCGCGCGGCAATGTCGTCGTTTACGACATTAACACGGTTTTTGTCCAATACCTCTTGAATCATGTGAGAGATAGTCGATTTCCCGCTATGAGGAGATCCGATTATTTGAATAACAAAATCGAACTGCTGCTGTTCCGATTGCATTGTTTCTCCCTAAGTTGCCTTGTCGAGGGCTTTTGCCGGACCAGAAGATACCACAGGAGCGATAGGATTTGATGAGATTTGGGTGACAAACGTGTGAGAAAGGCAGAAACATGTCTCCACCACGTGCCGCGCAACTCGAATTATAAATGGTCCTGCCCAGGGAAAAGGCTTTGTCAATTCTAATCACACCTTAACGCTTTCGAAACAATGATGCGACATATTATTCGGCTGGCGGTTTCAGGGGCATTTTCGGCCCGTACAGCCAGAATAGAAACCGAAGCCCGGGAAGGAAGCCAATTCCACTATGAAAACCGATTCCCTGATTGTCTCGGATGAAAAAGTCCAGCCGACAGACATTGAATCGCTGCGCGCCATCGTCACCACCTGCCTTTGGCACGAGCCGCATTCCTTGCGCGAAATAATTGCAGACATCGAAGACGCGCATCACCCATGGGCGGAATCAAAGCGGGATTTGATAGCGCGCATTTGTTCCGGTCTTCGCATGGCAATGGCTTGCGGGTTGATAAAGCATAATTCAGGCTACCTTCTTCTCACTAGATCAGGAAGAGAAACGGTTGGAAAAGCGTTCGGGTTGTAAGACGGCCGTTGCGCCGCAAAATGTTTCCGCGATCAGTTCCGGTCCAGAGGGGGTCGGTAACCGTTTTCTAACCATTTCACAACAACCGCATAACGCGGCTCTCGTATTTTGGATCTTTTCCGTTGATCTTTTCGTGTGACAAACATGGAGGCGATATGGCTATACCAAAGGTTCTTTTTCTGTGCACTCAAAATTCGGCCCGAAGTCAGATTGCGGAAGCATTCTTGAGGAAATACTCGGACAGCTTCGACGTGACGAGCGCGGGCCTTGAAGCCGGGACCTTGAATCCGCTCGTGGTTGAGGCAATGAATGAAGTAGGGATCGATATTTCGAACAACAAAACCAAAAGTGCGTTCGATCTCTACAAAGCAGGCGCGTCCTTTACGTACGTGGTTACCGTTTGCGACAAAGAATCGGCGCAACGGTGTCCTGTCTTCCCGGGCGTAGCCGCCCGGTTCCACTGGTCGTTCGACGATCCGGCGGGTTTTGCAGGATCTCGGGACGAAGTAATGGCAAGAACAAGACTTGTAAGAGATGCAATCGAGTCGAGAGTCAAGGCATTTGTCCTGGTCGTTGCACCGGAGAGCATTAAAGAGCAAGTCCGATAATCCGTCGCAAACAAACCGGGGCATAACAGCAGCGCAGTGACATTACGCCGCCCCTTACCGAAGCGCAATCGCCTCTTCGTCCTGTCTGCGGCATGCTTCCAAGAGCAGCGTCATGGGATTCTCGCGGATGGTGGTTGTGCCCGGCTGATGGCCTGCAAAGAAGGAGAATTCCCCTTTGGTAATCTTGAGCGCTTTCCAGAGAGCGTCGTAACCGCCGTTTTCGCCGTGCTCGGCGTGCACGATATTGCCCCTGTGAAGGAAAACGGCGCACGGGAATGTTTGAGCGCCGATACCCTCCGGATGGAGTTCGAGTCTTCCGGATTTTGCGGTTCGGACGAGCAGTTGCACCACGTCAAGAATGCAGCCGTCGTCGAGCCGGCCCTGTATGTCCGCCCCGGATCTCCCGGCGGCCGCAACGGGCGCCATCTTTGCCTTCTTCGCCCATACGTTGATGCAGTCCATGCGTTCCTCCATGGGAAGAAAGTTGCCATTACGAAAATAGCGCAGCGTGATTAGAAAACGTTTATTATACTGTTAGCATTTCGTGCGGGCGAAGATTCACGACAGAGGACACAGAGAAGAAGAAATTAAGTACGATCTTGGATCGCTGAGGTAGCGCGAAACTCTCCCCTGACAAGAAATAAATTCTGGTTCCGGAATTATCATCCCGGGCAGACAAGCAACGCCAGTGTCGATTCACTTGCCTACAAGAGGCCTCAGGACCAGGTAGGCTATCGCGCCAAACGCTGCCGTCGCCGGAATGGTCAGCAGCCAGGCATACAGAATTTTTCTCGCCGTTATCCACCGTACTTTTGCAGCCTGCTCAACCGCGCCGACGCCCATGATTGACCCGGCGATCACATGCGTGGTGCTGACGGGGATGCCGAAATGCGCGGTGCCGAGGAGCACGAGCGCGGCAGCGCTTTCCGCGCAGAACCCTTCTTTGGCCTGGATCTTGGTTATTTTAGTGCCCATGGTCTTTACAATTCGCCATCCGCCCAGCATGGTGCCCAGGCCTATTGCGGTGTAGCAGGAAAGTACAATCCACCCCTGCAACTCAAACGAATGCGTAAGGCCTCCTGAAAAGAGCGCGAGGGCGATCACGCCCATGGTTTTTTGCGCGTCATTTGTACCGTGGCCGATGCTGTACCAAAATGAAGAAACAAGCTGAAGATACTTGAACACTTTTGTGGTTCCGGTGTAGCTCGCCCGCCTGAAGAGCCAGAACATGATGAGGGTGAAAATCGATGAGCCGATCATGCCGATGAGCGGTGCGAGCACGATAAACAGAACTATGGTAAGAACGCCGCCCCAGATAACAACCTGAGGGCCTGCTGCCGCAATGCCCGCGCCCACAAGCCCGCCTATGAGTGCGTGACTGCTCGATGTGGGCAAGCCCAGCAGCCACGTGATGATGTTCCAGGCGATGGCGCCCACAAGCGCGGCGCACACCACGGTGAGCGTCACGTGGTCAATGTGAATAATGCCTTTGCCGACCGTTTTTGCAATGGCAGTGCCGAATGCAAAATAGCCGACAAAGTTGGCCAGTCCGGCCATGAGTACTGCCTGGCCGGGAGTGAGGGTGCGGGTAACGACCACAGTGGCAATTGAGTTTGCGGAGTCGTGAAAGCCGTTGACAAAATCAAACAACAGAGCGATAATGACCACGGCAACAACAAGACCAAAGGTACTGATCATGCTCGTTCTCCCTATTCGATTGTGAATTGATAAAATGTTTGTCGCAAGTTTTGATTTGGTTAGCTAATCGTTAGAATAGTGTTAGGAAAACGTGCGTGGCAGTTCATGATTTCCCGGTAACGATCGGCGGCCGTGCGGCTTGTTTGGCCCCCATTGCGGAGACCGATCCCGGCCACCTCCGCATCCATCCTAATCAAAAAGTAACCTCATTTCCCACGGTTCCGCAAAGGCAAGATTGTATATTGTCCGCTGTCCATGGAAGTCCGAATCCTTTCGGGAGCTTCCACGAGAAAGGGAGCGGGGCGAAATGGTTACCGCTGATTCTTCGCGGTACAGAGAAGATTTTTGCGGCCATGGCCATCGGGTATCCTGATGTTGCCTTTCACAACAAGATTCCAAACAGAGGAGCGCAAGTCCAGTGGAACAGTTCAAGATCATAACAAAGCGCGTGCGTCTCCACCTGCATGCAATCACCAATCACCAACTATAAAGGAGAGCCCCTATGAAAACCCTTGTTGTCTACTATTCCAATTCCGGAAGCAACAAGTATCTTGCGGAGAAAATCGCCCGTGCTTTGAAGTGCGACAGCGAAGCAATCAAACCAAGATTGAATTTTTTCCCGTTCCTTATCCTGTTCTCGCTGACGAAAACCAGTGTGGGAATCAAGCGCCTCAGCCGTAATGTGGCTGAATTTGATCGCATAATCGTATGTTGCCCGATTTGGATGGGTCAGATTATTTCACCCTTGCGTGACTTTATCGGGAGATATCACACAAGCATCAACAAGCTTTGCTTAGCCTCCTGCTGCGGAAGCAGCGACGCCGCCAAAGACGTTAAATTCGGATATGCCGGAGTGTTCCGTAAAGTCAAAGACATGCTTGGAGACAAGTGCGTTCTGTGCGAGGCCTTCCCCGTTGGCCTGGTTCTGGCGGAAGACAAGAAGGGAGACGGCAATGCAATGATGAAGGCTCGTTTGTCGGATGATAATTTTACCGGTGAGATTCAAAAGAGACTGGATGATTTCATTCAAAGAATTGACAAGGTTGACTGACTGGCCTGGGTCGGAGTTCTTCTTTAGCGAACAGCCTTTGCCGAACTCGACAGGCCTACTGCCTGACCGCCGCCGTGCCCGTGTCGCCGAATGTAATCCAGTAGTGACATTGCGCATCATGCGTCTTTTCGAAAACACCGCCGTTGTTTTCGATGCATTTCCTTGAGGCAAGGTTCTTCTCCTGACACACAAGCAAGACCTTTCCGTATTTCATTTCACGCGCCTTTTCCAGGGTTTTCCGGAGTATGAGATTCCCGTACTTCTTGTTTCGCTCGGAAGGCCTGACGCAATAACTGATAAATCCCACGTCATTCAAAACCTCATTCAGCACTTTAAAATTCTGCAAACGGAATATCCTGCCCATTCCAACCGGATACCCGCCGATTCTGAGCCAGAATGTGGTCATCGGAACCTCGCCGAGGTTCAAATTGATCCCCTTCGATAATCGCATGCGGCATTTGAGATACTCTTCGAATTTCTCCGGTTCCAAAGCATGGGCGTCGTTTTCGAACCCGGTTTCCAAAGCCGGTATCTCGCGCAACATCTCCAGAATGTCATGGCCGTCGCTTCGTGTCGCTTCATCAAGAGAGATCGTCTCTTCCATGACTGGTTCCTCGACTGTTCCAGTGTGAAGGTCCCGGGCCTTCGAAACGCAGATCAATTGGTCTATTTGACCTGCATCACAGCCCCTCTGTTTCCCTGGTCGCCCCAAATGGAATTTAAGCAAACTAAAGCAAGATCCTCCGGCCTCCGATCAGATAACGTAAGCCAAAAACCGAAGAATCTGGATACTTTGAGTTTTCGATCACAACATGGGGCTATTAAGGCCAAGGCAGCATCATCTCGCCTCTCCCCCAAGAACCTATACCAAAGGAGTCTTTGATGGATCCGTCACAGTTGGCAACCGGAAGCTTCTCAGCATCATCGAGTTCCGACGTTCAGGGCAGCCAAGGTCATCACCATCACCACCGGAAAAACGTGTCGGACCAGGTGTCGGACATGACCTCCGCGATCGACAGCGCGGTCAAGGCCGGACAGCTCACCAGCGATCAGGCCACGACAATGAAGAAAGAGCTGGCGGACATCACGCAAACCCTTGCTCAAGCAAATTCCACCACCTCCACGACGGCCCAGAGCGGTTCTACCACAAGTCAAAATCCGTTGTCGCAGCTCTCGGCCGCCGACCGCCAAAAGGTGATGAAAGAGCTTCACGATGTCGGCAAGGAACTGTACCTGGCGACCAAACCGCAAGCAAAATCGCAGAATGGCGATCAGATTTCCGCGAGCACGGACGCGAATTCGTTGCTCAACATTTCCGCATGAAGTTTGGGTCCCTGAGACGGAAGCGCAAGCAACTACCGGCACGTGGCCGGCAGTTGCCTGCCTGTTTACGAGGTCAGAATATCCCGGGCGCGCAAGCGCCATGATGGCCGCTTAAGTCCGGGAAAAAATGCAGGATGCACACATTTTCAAGGGAGTGAAAATGGGCAAAATAATTTAGACCGCGAGGTTTGAAATGGACGTATCTCAGGTATCAAGTTCTTCTCTTCAAAGTTCACAGTTGCTGCAATCCTTGTTGTCTGCATCCGGAGCTTCGACTGCAACCGGGCAGGCAGCCTCCACATTTGCCAATACGCTCCAAAATGCCGCGCAAGCCTCCGGTTCGACGGGAACAAGCAAGGCCAACGACTTGTCCATGCTCATGGCGCTCACCAACAATGACGACCTTGCGACATTGCTTAATTCTCAAGACACAAGCGGAAGCGCCGGCGACCTTTTCCCGTCGACTGCAGACACCGGCAACAGCAACAGCAGCAGCAGTCTTGCAATGCTCCAGAATTTGATGGGCTCCACAAGCAGTACCGACCCGCTGGCGGCATTGCTGGATTCTGGCAGCAGCAGTTCGAGCGATCCTCTCCTGGACATGATGCAGTCGTCCGATGATTCCTCTTCGGACCCCGGCGACGTGTCGTCCATATTTGAGGATTTGCAAGGCGCGGGCGCCACGAGCAATCCCGAATTTGCCGCCCTGCAATCTCTGATACAATCCGGCGGCAACGCGAGCGACCTGGCTAGTGTGTTTCAGAACATGCAGCAGACAACATGACAAAACACAGTCTTTGTTTGCTGTGCGGTTCCACCTATATTTGACAACTAGGAATATGGGCGCCCCGCCGCAATTGCAATATAGGGAGTTGGGCGTTGCCCCGCTTTGCGGGGCCGGTCTCCCTACAGGCTCGGCTATTCGCCTCGGTGCCGGTCCGCCCTATGCGCCTGCGGCGCGGGTCGGCCGGCACTTTGCTTTTGCAAACCCTGCGGTCCACCTAACGCTGGACAGAAGACTAACGCCACAATTGTCAAGCTCCGCTTTTTCAATGACCGATAATGCATTTGGCTCCTCGAATGAGGCTAACAGCCGGGATCGCCAAGCCACTTCACTGTCAACTGTCAACTTTGAACTTTTAACTTCTTTCCCCTTCACGCCACCAAAGAGCAATCACCAGCAGATTCCAAAATTTATGCCGGCCTCCAGGGGGTATAAATTTTGCGTATTCGTCGTGTAACCTGAGACACTATCTAACAACTGGGTTGTTGTTGTGATGGGCAAGACATGCTGCGCAACTCTGATCTCGACATAGAAAACGGTCTTTCCCTGCGTGGGAAACATGACCCCGGTCTGTATGTAGGGTGCAAGGGCGAAGGACAGGCCGGGATTGGAGGAGTTCAGGTTCGTGAAATAGATTCCGGGATTCAATCCAGCGCCAAGATACCATCCCTCATTGCCGTTGCCCGATATGATATAGTAGTCGCCTCCCACATCAAAATAACCACCCCCGTACGATTGAGAGGTCGGTGTCGACGTTGCATTTTGGGACGATGTGCCCATCGAAGTCGGCATCTTTGCGCCCCCGCCAATCTCTATGAAATACTTTTCCTCGTCAAGCCTCATGTCGAACCCGACAGTGACCATTGGAGACAAGGCAGGGGAATTCCAATCATAGGGGTAAACTCCGCCTATCTTAATTCCCTTGCGTTTTAGGCTCTTGTTGGTGCTGCTCATTGTCTTGTTGACAATGGTTCCTTGAATTTGTTCCAGCGGAGTCTTCTTCCACAGAGCGACGGCGATGTTTTCACATTGCCCCTCGATGTCGCTATTCATTAGGGTTGTTGCCACCTTGTGGATTTCATTGCCGGTCTTGTCCCTGCGGAATACGGTCACGATGGTCTTCTGGCTATGCTCAAGCGAATCCAGGTCGGGAGAGAAGCCGACAGCCTCAATCTCAATGTATTCCGATACCCCCAGTTTTGCAGCAGCCGCAGCATAATTGGAATCAGCCGCAATGGCCTTGCCGGACCTGAGGGGCGACACGACTCTGAGGCCCGAAACTCCTTCATACTTTTGTGACAGCAGCATGGCAAAGGCGCCAACGTAGCCACGGTCGACGTTAACACATTCCGGCGGGAAAACCGCCACGTTTTCGGCGAACACAATCGCGGCAGACAGCATCAGAATGAAAGTGATCTTGTTCATTTCTTCCTCCTGCATTCTGGTGTGGTGATACAAAGTGATAATGAAGAACGGCGCGTTCAGTGATGGTATATGCATCAGTCATGCCACAGCAGAAATGCCAAAATTATCGTTATTTCGGGGATGAGTTGCTGCTGATAGTCGCTTAAACGCCACTAGTCACGGTTGAAGTGTATTTGTGCGACCATGGATGGGTGTTGTCGAACATCTAACCAAACCGGAGATCGTAAGCTTGCACTTCTCATTCTTTGTTACCGCCGTAAGAATGGCAAATGCAATACCAGCTTGACCAGAGCCGCATTGACGATATATACTTGTTTACTCAACCTCCCCGGTGCTCTCCTTGTTCTCGTTGCTTTTTGCCAGGACAGGCGGAGTAGTGAGTCAATTGCACAACAAGCTGACGGACAAGAACCTTACCTCAAGAGCATTTTTATGAGAGCAATTTGCTGCACACGATACGGACCGCCGGAAGTGTTACAACTTCAAGAGGTGGAAAAACCAATTCCGCGCAATAATGAGTTATGCATTAAAATTTTTGCGACAACAATAACAGCGAGCGATTGCATAGTCCGCGGCTCCAAACTTCCGGTTTGGCACCCTATGGGCCTCATGATGGGCATTGTGTTGGGTTTTGGGAAACCACGCAATCCCATACTTGGGATGGTGCTATCCGGTGAAATTGAATCCGTGGGCAAACATGTTAAACGATTCCAAAAAGGAGATAGGGTTTTTGCTTTTACCGTAAATCCGGGTACCCAAATGCGCTTTGGTACCTATGCAGAATACATGTGCCTGTCGGAAGATTGGAAGGTTTCTCCAAAACCCTTAAATTTAACATACGAAGAAGCAGCCGCTATTCCCTATGGAGGAATGCTCGCGCTGCACTTCCTGAAGAAGGCAAACATTCAGGAAGGAAATACGGTTCTTGTTTATGGCGCATCCGGCTCCATCGGAACTTCTGCAATTCAGCTTGCCAAATACTTTGGAGCGAACGTAACCGGGGTATGCAGCGCTGCAAATTTAGAATTGGTGAAATCTCTCGGTGCCGATACGGTTATCGATTATACAAAAGACAACGCTCTTGAAAGCAAAACGCTTTACGACCTCGTCTTTGATGCCGTCGGAAAAAGAAAAAGTTCTCGATTCAAATTGCATTGCAAAACGAGCCTTACCGCTCGCGGGAAATACATTTCTGTCGATGATGGTTCGCCCATTCCAAAAATGAAGAATTTGATTTTACTTAAGAATTTGGCAGAAGCGAATCTCATAAGACCTGTTATTGATAGATGCTATCCGCTGGAAGATATGGTCGAAGCACACAGGTATGTAGACACCGGGCATAAAAAGGGGAATGTCGTAATTACAGTAGCGCACGATAACAGTGCCTGACGAAACCCTTCCGATGTGAAGACCCACGCAGCAGAGCTTCGGGGACCACGACTTAGGCCGCATACACTTGCTACAGGAGCAGTGCGCTCGCCGTAGGATTCAAAACCTTCGACCAGCAAATCCGGGCTTGCATTTAATCTTGTCTTCTCTGTTTTTGCAGTGACTTTTCTCATTGGAAAGCCGACTCCCCGCCTCCTATTTTCTAGTATTGACTCAGACACGTTTTGCGCGTTAAGGCCCATTGCTAAAGGAGAAGCAGGATGGTCAAGACTCCGCTGGAGATGCGTGCGCTCGCACAGGATCTGACTGTTTCGGTGTGGACCCTCAGCGCAATTGGAACGCTGTTCGAATCCGGTCTCGTGGAACATTTGCGCGAGTCAATGTCACTCGACGATCTCGCGGTGCGCTGCCCGGCGCTCTCGAAGACTCTCATCAAAAGGTGTCTGGCCGTCGCGGCCGCAGCAGGTGTGGTAGCGGCGGGAAACGGACATTATCAACTTGCCCAGGGAGCGATGCCGTTTTCTCAACAACCTTTTCGAATGACATTGCAAGGGGAAATCCGCTCATCCCTGATGCAGCCTTTGGTCTTCCTCAATGCATCGGCCGGCAGGGTTTCCGGCTCGGGCTGGTCCCATGCGGACTCCGTGCTTCTACAGGCACAGGGTGACGCTTCGGCAATGTTCCCTCCGATGTTCAAGGCGAACATCGTTCCTTCCCTGGGCGATCTGGCGGCCCGGCTCGACGGGCCCGGCGCGCGTTTTCTCGACGTGGGCGTCGGCGTGGCTTCGCTTGCCATCGCGATGTGCCGTACCTGGCCGGGACTTCGGGTGGTCGGTCTGGATACGTTCGAGGCCACGCTTGCAATAGCGCTAGAGAACGTAACGCGCACGAACCTGCAAGATCGTATTGAACTGTTGAAAATAGCAGTTGAGGATTTTCGTGACGAGGAGAAGTACGATCTCGCATGGCTCCCCAGCTTCTTCATTGCCGCGCCTGATCTCCCTGCGGCCATCGGCCGCGTTCGAACCTCGCTCAGGCCCGGCGGTTGGCTGCTTTTTCCGATTGGCGACTATATCGGCGACGAGCTATCACGATCGGTCTTTGCCCTGATAAACGAGTGTTGGGGCGGTCCGGCGCTTTCCTTTTCGGAAGCGGAGTCTCTGTTAAAAGAGGCAGGGTTCGAGGCTATCCGCGCCTTACCGGCACCTCCTGCCTGGCCGCCGCTGTTTGTAGCTCAGCGTGCGATGGAATCGCGCTAAAATTGTTCGGCGTACAAAGCTATAGTGAGACTGCCGTACAAGGCAACCATGAGCGCGGTCATGGGCTTGAGCTACGCCGGTGACCATGCATGCGGTTGGTTTACACTTGTGATTGGCTGGGCCGCGCTGAAGACCGGCAAACTCCCACGAATGCTCGGATACCTAATCCTGCTTGTAGGACTCTGCTTCCTATTCGATTTTCTATCAATGCTTCTTGCGCTTGTAGGTCTGCTGCTTTTGGCAATAATGTCGCTTTGGCTCGGCATTGTGCTGATGCGAACGAAGTAAGATGAAAATGGAGAGGGCGATCCGGCCGGCCCGCCGCAGGTGTGCCCGTGAGTGAGATTGCGCGTGTGAGATTGAGAAACCCCGCTCACCAAAAAGACATCATTTGGTCACCAATCTCGAACACTGGCGGGTTATTTTATTGTCAATGGAATCGTACCGGAAGGTACTCAGGGGTCCTGGGCGCTGGTCGCCGAAGGGCCCCGTTCCTTTTTAGAAGCTTCTTTTTTGCGGATTGGGTTCCCGTCGTGCGGCCAATCTGTGTTGCCACTGGCAAAAAGACGATTTCCTTGCATGGTGCACAAATCAATTGTACCATCCGTGGCTTTGATTCCTTCGTCTCAACCAGGAGAATCCATGAAGATGTTCAAAGTTACCCTCAGGAACAGGGCCGAGCCCGAGATTGTAAATGCTGATAAATGCGAGGTTTCTTCAGACCAAATTTATTTCGGTGACAGGGACACATCCTTCTTTATGGAGGACGTCGTTTCCGTGGAAAAAGTTTCAGATTAGTCTGGTCAACCTCCCTCCCGCACAGTGCCGCTGTGGAGCGCAATGAGCACGTCAGGTGCAGGTAGACGCCTGTTTGCTTAAGCCGCTCGCAAAGAAGATTATGAAAGACAGGGAGGATGATTTCACTACGGAGGCGCCTGAAGATCGCCCTCCGGTTAGCGGGTCTTTACCGGCTACTTGACCGACGTGAAGATTTGACTGTCGTATGCCTGTGAGGAGCCATGAACACCAAAAAGGACGAACTGTTCGGCAAGGTGCCGGAAGTCACTCTGATCTCTTGGTTCTAGGCCGTCGCTTCGTATTGAAGCAAGACATTTCCATTGCCAAAGGTTCGCGTCTTTATCAACCTCAAAGCTAGCCTATTTGTGATTCCCTCAAACATTGTTTTCCCTTTCCCAAGAGCAATGGGATTAAGCATGATTTGGTACTCGTCGATCAGCCCCGCCCGCGCCAACTGAGCGACGATAGTGCCGCTTCCCAGGATGGTCAGGTCCTTTCCATCCTGTGCTTTTAGAGTTCGTACTTCCTCCACCATGTTCTCTTTGACAAGCCGCGTATTTTCCCAATCGGCCTTGTTTAGCGTGCGGGAAAAAACAATTTTCGTTGAGTTGTTCATGCCTTGGGCTACGACTCGATCGTTCTTGAGCGCGTCCGGCGAAGTCCAGTAGCCGGCCATAAGTTCGTACGTCACGCGTCCAAAGAGAAGCGTGTTGCCGGAATTGGAATTCCTCCGGGCATATTCCTGAAACTCCGCATCAACGTTATGCCAGGAAATATCGCCATCCATGCCTGCAAGGTAGCCATCCAAGGTGAGCATGTTAAAAACGGATAGTTTTCGCATTTTGTTCTTCCTTTCTTGGTCCCAGGCCTCTTTTTGTTACCCGGGAATTTCCGCCTCGACAAGCTGCGCAAGAAGTGAAAGCGATTCCTGCCAGCCGAGGTAGCAGTTCTCGGGCGGAATGGCTTCGGGTATGCCCTCTTGCACGATGTTCAGCTCGGTTCCACAAGAAACCTGGTTTAGGGTAACTGTCGTCTTCATTTCTCCGGGCATGTTTGGATCATCGAACTTGTTGGTGTGACATATACGACTATTTGGCGCAAGTTCAAGATATTCTCCGCCAAAAGAATGGCTGTCTCCTGTTGAAAAATTCGTAAACGACATCTTGTATGTGCCGCCCACCTTTGCGTCCGCATGATGCACCCTGCCGGTGAAACCATACGGCGGAAGCCATTTTGCCATCGCGTCAGGATCGAGAAACGCCCTATAAACTTTCTCGGGTTTCGCACGAAGTACACGGTGAAGTTTGACCATGTTTGTGGGCATGATTATTTGTCCTTTCTGTTCTTACGATTCTTGACCCTTGTGCCTATTCTTGCCCGGCATGCAGTAAGTTTCCGACCAGTTTGCCACGTCACCTTGTATCCGCAAACATGGTGCCAAACCGGGAGCATCTACGTGTCTCACGAGATCGTGAAGGGAGTTGTTTACGTGAATAAAATGAAGATCTGGGCGCCCCGCCGCCGTGCAGCGGCGGCCCTCCCTCTGCGCTCGGCCGGTACTGCGCTCTGCGCACCTCCGGTCCTGCCTGGCGCTGGCAGAAAGTCGTTGCCACAGTTGTCGAGTTCCGCTTCCGCAAGACTCGGCAATGCATGCGGCTCTCAGCCTTTGGCTAGAACCCGGATCGCAAGCTGTGTGGGATCTTTCACTATCAACTTTGAATTCCTACCTTTTTCCACCGTAAGAAGCCTCCCCTTTCAAAGGGGAGGTTTGGCGGGGTGATTTACAATAAGCATTTTCTCATTTCATTTCGTAAGGGCAGGGTCGTGGTGCTTTGCACCTTCCCTTATGTCTCTTGCCCTTTCCTTACGGGATCTAAAGGGCAGCGCCCTTTCCATTTCTTGATTCGAGTATTGAATTTCTATCCGTTTATTTAATCGTCTCCACATCAATCACCGCAAATGTCCCGGGAACTATGGCCGGTCTCGGCTTCGGATTGTCTGCCGTTGCGGCGGGCGCAGGCCCGAATTCCGCCGTGGGCAGATAGAGATGATGCGTTTTGCCGTCGAGCGCGATCGTCTTGGCGCCCTTCTGCGTGGCGACGTTTTCGAGAACGCTGCATTTGCCGTCGGCCGCTTCCTGCGCAACGACAAGCGTCCCGTCGCCGCAGGAGACGTAGGCGCGTTTGTACACAGGATCGAACGCGGCGCCGTCGGCGTGGTCGCCGATGGGCACTGAGCCGAGGATTTTTCCCGTTTTTGCGTCCGCGATAACCATGACCTTGTTGCCGCACCCGATAAACAGCCTGTTTGTCGCCATGTCGAGCGCTATGGGCGACGGACCTTCTCCGGGTGCAACAGGAAACTTCCTGATTACTTTCGCGGCCTTGGTATCGATCACATCCACGATGTTCTTGTCTTCGATGTTGACATACATCGTCCCTTTCTCGTCGGACACGGGGAATTCCGGCTTGCCGTCGAGCGCAACGGTGGCCGTCACCTTGTTGGTTTTCACGTCGATCACGGTGGCGTTACCGCTCTTGCCGTTGAATACAAAGACCGCATGCGAATACTTGTCGTAGGTGATTGCATCGGGCCCGGTCCCGGTTACCCTTACCTTCTCGATCACCGCAAGCGTGTTCAAGTCGAACACAGTCACCGAGGTATCCTTCCCGTTGCTTGTATACCCTTTGTCTGCGTCGCGCGCGATCGCGGTTCCATGCACGCCTTTGGTGTCCGGAATCGTTCCCACTGTCTTTCCGGTCTTGGTATCCACCACCTGCACCATTGTCGCGTGCGACACGTATAATCTGCCCGTGGAATCGTCCGCGGCGATGATGTCCCAGCCGCCGTCGCCGTCAACGTGAATCTTTTGGGCCATTTTGTACCGCGACGCCGATGTTTCCGCGTGCGACAAGGTGAGCAGCGGGCATGCGCACAGCGCAACCGCGAGAAGAAGAACCGTTTTCTTCATGGTACGACTCCTGATTGAGGTTTTGTTGATTGTAAGGAGTAAAGAGCCACGGCCACAGGCCGCGGTATGCCTTCGAGAATACACCGGACCGCACCTCTGCGCAGGATCATGCATATCGCGAAAGGAGCAATTTTACTTGATTAACAAGAACCGGCAGGTCAACACGAACAGTACTGTAGACAAGTTCATGGTCAATATCGAAATATGCATGAATCAGTCTGTTGCGCATCCCGATTATCTTTGACCATGGAACGTCAGGATTGCTATCGCGGAACTCCTGAGAAATCTGGGATGCTGCTTCGCCGATAATTTCGACAGAACGGACAATTGCCTGCAAGGGCATCTTGTTCTCGGCAAGGTCATTTTCCGTCAAGATTCCAAGAAAAGAAATCGCATCCGTCGACGATTGAAGCATGTGTTCAAGCCGTGTCCGGTCGTCAAGCTTCATATTCAACCTTAGCTTCCCGGACGACGTCATCCCGGAATTGGCGGCTTAAATCTCCCGGTGTTCGCAGATCAACCTTACGGCCCAACATGCCGGTAAGCTCGATTTCCATGCCCGCCAGTGTAATTAAGCCGGGAACATGCCCCTTTTCAAACTCGACCAACAAGTCGATATCGCTGTCAGGGCGAAGCTCGTCCCGAAGAGCGGAACCAAAAAGCGACATCCTTTTGATATGGTTCTTCAAGCAGAATTCTCTCACCTCTTCATGGCCCAATTTTTCATCCATGCTGTGTGACATGCAAAATCCTATTTATGAGTGAAGTGAAGGAACCAGCAGCGTCCTGCTTCAATATAGCCATTTCGTCCCGTTGATGTCAAAGCCGAAGACTCCGGATTGCCGCGTTCGGATCAAGGCCACCATGCCAGAATTGCGCTATTTCTTAATGATCGCCGAGTAAATTTCAGTTCCCGCGGTGTCGATCATGATCACCTTCATTTTCTCCGGCGTGAGCAGTACCTTGGTAAATCCCGGGATGGATTTGGCAAACACCGTCTCCGGGATCGGGTCGCCCATGGGCCGCACTTCGACGGTTCCGCACACAAAATAATTCACATTGCCTGCTTTCGACTTGCAATACTCGAAATCGTGATCGTGGCCGCAGAAATAGGCGTCCACGCCCTTGCGCTCGAACAGGCCAGCGAACATGGATTGCATGTCGCCGGTTTCCTTGCCGTGCGCGCTGCCGCTGGAATAGACCGGGTGGTGGCCGAACACCAGCTTCCACCGTGATTTGCTGTTTGTGAGACAACTGTCGATCCAGCGCATCTGCTTTGCCGCGTCCTGTCCGTCAATCTTGACATCGGCCTCCTTTGCCCCGCGATACATCGATTGAAGGGGCGACGTGTCGATGATGTAAAAATCCGCCGCCGTGCTGTCATCGATTTTCTTGTGCTCGGCATAATACCGGGCAGGCATGTTCCACCGCCGGCTTACCTTTGTGTAATCCACTTCCGCCTGGGGGCTACCATGGTAATCGTGGTTTCCCAGCGCCACATACCAATCGCATTCGAGCGCCGGGTCGCTGAACACGTTTTCGAAATTCAACATCCACAAGGGGTCAGTGACGCTTCGAACGCCGTTGACCTGGAAATTATCCCCAACGGAGACGATAAATTTTCCTACGCCTTTCTCCGCCATGATCCTGGCAACTTCGGTTTGATTTTTCTTCCCGTTCCAGCCCCAGTCGCCGAGGACCGAGAACTTGAGACCCTTTTCCCTGTCGCCGCTCTTTTCCTTTTTAGTAACGGCAGCCCCCAGCGCTTTTGTCTGGTCGGCCTTCATGCAGGCGCCTCCTGCAAGAATAATGCATCCGGCAATCGCCAAGGTCATAGACCTGAAGGAATTTGTCATTGATTGCTCCTTAGTGAAAGTTGAACTGTACAAGGGTGATCAAAAATTCAATCGTACACCGCAAAGCGCCGACCATCCATAGTATTCCATTTGTGTGGTGTGCTGAGGATTTAGAAGGTACAGCTTCTTGGGCGCATTGGTGAGATTCTTGAATTCGATGACGGCAGTTACATTTTTACAAATCTTCTGGCTGACAGAGCAGTCCAATTGCAAGTGATCGTCAACATATTCGTCCCCGAAATGACTTCTGGAATTGATAAGCTGAACAATGCAATGACTCTGGTAGTTGAGGGCCACCCTGCCCGAAAAACCGTATTTTTCGTAGAACAGAGCGGCGTTGCCGACATGTTCGGACTGTCCGGGCAATGAGGTCCACTGGTTGAGTTCCGGAATAAGCGTTTTGGACCAGGTGTAGATGTAATTGCCGCTAATGCCGAACCCGCTTAGAAATGATGGCAAGAAGAAGAGCTGTGATTCCAATTCCAATTCGAGCCCCGCAAGGTTGGCTGTACCGCCGTTTGCTTTTGTGAAGAAGGCCCATGTCGACTTGGACTGATTGAAGAAGGTGTCCAGTTCCGACGCAAAAATGTAGTCGTGCATTTGTTTGAAGAATGTCCCGGCATACAGAACGCTTTTCTTGTGGTTAAAGTAGTATTCCCAGCTGAGGTCAAGATTGTCCGACGTGGTGGGGCGCAGGTCCGGATTGCCTTCTATGGCGGTGCGAACATTGTCGTCCACGTTGTACACGATATGCGGTACCAGATCGTACCACTCGGGTCTGGAAAAGGAGCGGGTGTAGGACGCGCGGATGTTCATGTCTTTGTCCGGCGAATATTTTGCAAGCACCATGGGGAGCGGGAAAAAGAAATTCTTATACATGTCAACGGTAAATGTCCTCGTCCAATTGTTGGATGTATTCACCGAATCGCCGAATCCGCCATAGTGCATGGATGTGTATTCAACGCGCAGGCCTGCTTTTACGATAAGAGGACCGGTCTTGAGCGTTGCCATGCCGTAGCCGGCGCCGTTAAAATCGCGCGCGGAAAATGTTTCCGGGTCCGACGAAAGGTGATTGGACGACGTATCGGCCAGGAATCTGTCGCCGGGATTCACAACGTTGTTGAGGTAATGCGGCGAAGCAAGATAGGCACGCAAAAGACCGGGGTCGGGCATATTGTTCATGTCATACAAACCATTATAGAAGTTGGGGGCGGAATATCCACCCATAAATGAAGCGAGATTGGGGGTATGGTATTTTCCGGTATCCTTGTAGGTTATAACCGAAAGGGTCTGGTCTTTGTAATGGTCAAGGACTTTGGCTCCCGCTTTCACCTCAAGCTCGCCGAAGTCGAGTTCAAACGGTTTCTTGACATTGAATTGTCCGGAATAGGAATTCTCGGCCGACTGCGTGTTCTCGATCTTTGCGCTGCTCATCGTAAAATATTTCATCTTGTTGAACGACGAATCGTAATCGAACACTTCCACTCCCGAAAGTATGCCGGCTTGGTATTGATTAATTATGATAGGTTCAAATGTGGGACGGTCGGCGTTGGAATGATCAAAATGGTACGACAGGCCCGACGACCTGTCAAAGGTGACGGTCATTTCGTCGGGTTCGCTGCTGTTTGCATACGAATAGGCAACGTTGCCATCTATGGAGATGCCGTTTATTTTTGTCGCACCGCCCAGCGTGGCGCTGGCTATGTTCTGCTCCTTGTAGGTGTCCTTGATCGAACGGGTGGTGGGCACTTCGCCCACGACGTCCTTGTCTTCCATGGGACGCGCATCCTGGTCCTCCAGGTCCAGACCCAGCGTGCGCCGGTCTTCCTGTATGCCGTACCTGTTGAACGACCCGACCAGAAACGCATTTGTTTCCGGAGAAAAACGATAGTCCAGTCTGCCGTTTGCTCCGATGCGCTCATTCGTCTTGCTGTAATCGCGATATTGCATGGTATTGAGATAGCTGGCGCCCACCCCCTTTGGATTGTAGCTGGAAGTATCCCAGTCAAGCTCGACGTCCTGCGTCTCTTTCTGGTCCCTGTAATAGCTGCCGCCGAGAAAAACGCCGAGCCTTCCGTCCTGCAGGAAGCACTTGGCAATTGAACCCGATCCCTGATAGATCGGCGTGTTTGACAACTGTGTATAGCCGGGAGTCAGGTTTAGTTTTGCTCTCCAATTGGTATCACTTGCCGTGGAGGTTATCAGGTTCACGGTTCCGCCGATGGCGTCTCCGTCCATGTCGGGCGTGAGCACTTTGCTTACTTCGACTTCCGAGAGCTGATCGGCAGGAATCACGTTGAGCGCTACGGCGCGCGTCTGGGCATCGGGCGAGGCGATGCTCTGCCCGTTGATGGTGACGGTTGACAAGCGCGCCTCGGTTCCCCGGATCTGCACATATTTTCCTTCGCCCTGGTCGCGTTGTATCGATATGCCGGGAACGCGCTGCAGCGCGTCGGCCGTCGATTGATCGGGCAGTTTCTGAATTAGCTCGGCGTCTATCACGTTCTTGAGGTTGTCGGAGTTCTTCTCCTTGCTAAAAGCGCTCGCCTGGCCTTCCGTCTTGCCCACAACCACCATCTTGTCGAGGCTCTTGGTGGAATTCCAAAGAGGAATCGCGGAAAGCTTCGTGTCCCCGCCTGTAAACTTGACGGTAATGGTGTCGGTGATGTATCCGGGGAAAGAAACGGACAACGTGAGCGGTCCCGCAGAGTCGCATGCGAGCGAAAAACTTCCGGCTTTGTCGGTCTTGGTTCTCGCGGAGCAAACGCCGGAGCCGGCTATGGTCGCCCCGTTGATCGACGCTTGACCAACGCCATCGATTACCCGGCCGGTCACGGTTCCACGGATTGGTTGGCGGCGCAGAGAGTCGGTTGAGGCAGCCGCGTGCGCGGAATCCCGGGGTTTGGCAGCCGGAAGCGAATCGGTAAGGTGCACGGTGGAATCGTTGACAAGAGCGTGCTGCAACGAATCCGCTTCCGTTGTCCGTTTGGCCGAATCCGCGGGCAAATGACCCGAGTCGCCGGCAGCGGCGGTGCGCGCCGGAACCAAACCGTCTTTCAACGGTGGGGTGTTTTCTGCGCTCAAGACTGGAACAAAGCATGCGGCGAGGATTACGGCGGCAAGAACGAGTTTCATAGACTCCTTGGTTTAATGTCGGTTACAGGACTGGAAAGGGTTTTGAGGGAAAATGAAACAGCGGGGCCGCCGTCGGCAAGCCCCGCTGCCGCGCCTTCAGCGCTAGTTCTTCTCAACAAGACTTGACTTTACAAGATCCGCGCAATTCGCCTGAAGCACGTACACGCCCGCAGGAACATCCCTGAGAGATATGGATGCGGAATGAACGCCAGCCGAGTGGTTGCCATTGTCGAACATGCGAACAAGTTTGCCGTCGGCGGAGAAGAGCTTTACGGTCATTCTTGCCGCGTACTGCTGGTTCCAGGAAAGAAGGCGAGTGTCGCCTTGTCCAGCTATTCTTATGGACGAAGCGGTCTTCGCTGAAGTCAGATTCCGGCCGGCAATGGGCGTCGCGCCTGTCGTGAAAACGCTGCCCTTGGGATCATTGAGAGCCGACCATCCGGCTGCCCAGAGAGGTGCAGACGGATCGAACGCGCCACGATAGGTGGTCTGATCAAAGAATCCACCGGCAGGGACCGTGCCCACATTCTTGGTGGCCGGGCCGGTTGCGGAGGGACGAGGATCGAGCAGACCCGTGCGAGCCCAGCCAAGTCCGCCAAAGCCCGGATCGACCGTATCATTCATGAAGGCCGGCGTTGCGGCGTAGCTCTGAAGGAAGGGGGAACCTTCGAAGATGCTGTCAACGACATTTCCTTTTCCAAAGCCCCAAAAGATATCGTTCTTGATTTTGAGCGTGCTGTCGTTGACAAGATGATACCTGGAACCGGTTGAATCGCCTGCGTCAAGATAGTCTTCAACGTACACGCCGTAGTGTGAACATTGGGTAAGAATAGAATTGGCGAATGTTCCAGCCGACCTATCCTTAATGTAAAGGCCGTAGTTGTACTTCCACGTGTCGGGGTTGTTGACGCCGGTTCCTATGAACGTCGCGTTGTAGACATGCGCATTTGTGATAGGAGCGTAGCTGAAGTCGCCGCTTTCCCACTTAGACATACAGCCGTTCTTGGTGCTGCTGGTAATGACGGTCTGAATGGCGAGAACATACTGCAGGTTGCCCGTGTAGCCGCCTTGAAGCATGAGAGCGTCGCCGGCCTGGAAGGCGCTGATGAGATATTTTGCATTCACCGTACCGCCCGTGAAATTGATGCCGTCTTCGTTGCACATGAAGACTTCGCAATGGTCAACAACTGTTCCCGCTCCAACGCCGCAGAACATGAGCCCTTTGATCTCCGACATGTCGGCCGCGCCGGTGTAGCGCACCGAAACATACTCAAAAACGCCGGACGTATCGTACATATTCTTCGCCAGGGTCGAGGCGGAGGTGACATTGCCCGAATCGCCGAACGTAATCCAACTTGTGTCGGTAATCGTAATATCAGATGAATAGCTGTTGTCCACGCCGCCCGCCGTGTTGCACGGCGCCCTGCCGTACACGTTGATGCCGCCCCAGAGGCCGCGTGAATTGTCGCTGATGGCCAGCGGCTGATGGGAACCCGTGTCGAGGATGGACGTGAAGATGATGGGCTGTGCAGCGGTGCCGGTTGCATACACCCGGCCGTCGCGCGCTACGATAAGCATTGCCACGGAATCCGAAACCGACGCTCCGGCGCCGTAAATCATTGTTCCGGCCGCGATATTCAAACGCGATCCCTTTTTGACAACAACTTTGCCATGGAGAACATAAGAGTTGGTCGCGACCCAACTCTTTGTTGCACCCGCTGGTATGCTATCGTTGGTAATTTGGATCATGCCCGCCGAAACCTGTACGGCAAGCGCGGCCGTTGCCAAGACCCCGAGAATTGCAGAACGTTTGCGAAACATAGGACCTCCAGTGAAATGGTTATTAAACTTTCCCCTCTTTACGAACTTGATCGGAAAAAATACCCGGCAATTGTAAGAATGCTGTAAGATTACAGTCTCTTTTTCGTGTTGTTGAAATAAACCATCGTCCGCAACGACTACATTCCTCATTGATTTCTATTCATACCCGAACACAAAACAAATGCAAGTTGGCCATTTTGTGTACGCAACAAGTGAGTGACCGCGCTTTCCCGTTTTAATCATGCGGAAAAGATCATTCCATGAGAATTCGGTTACCGCGGCATGATTATGCGCCACTTGTCACATGACAGAAGGGTTCCGTCTGCCATCAAACATCGTCAGGAGTCATACATGATACGATTCGTCAATTGCCTCGGGTTAATCGCATTTGTTTACATCGGTCTTTCTGCGGCGGGTGAAGCCTCCGATCAGTCTTTCGACACCGAATCGGAAACGCATCGTTTGCAAAAAGAATTGCAACAGATAGAATCCCAGCGCCACACCAACGGGCAGGACATGGAATCCGACAATCGAGATTTCTCCGAATATCGCACCCGTACCGACAAGCGGCTTGCTTCGATGCGATCCGACATAGATTCCCTCAAGCGGGAAACCGTGCGCAACCAGTCGCTCAGCGATTCGCTTGGCGCGCTCATTCAATCGGCCCAGTCAAAAAAGCGGGAAATCGAGCTGTCCCGCGACCGGCTCCGAAACCGGATTCTTGCTTCATGCGACAAGCTGGACGCCCAGGCTCTGTGGCTTTCTCCTCAAAGCCTGGGCCGGATCAGATCCTCACTTGCCCTTGTCAAAAGCGATCTCGCGGCAAAAACAATCGAATGCGCCGAAGGTTTCGCCCGGCTTGCGCAGATCGTCGGGTTGATGCGCGACGCCACGGCTTCCATTCAAACCAGCTCGGAAACGTCGCCGGTGCCCGATATCCGAGGATTGGTGGCGCGCCTGCGCGCGGGTTGCGTGATGGATGCAGTGGCGGATTCAAAAGGGACTGTTTGTTACGTGTGGACCGGAAACAACAATGGTGGCGAGCCCGTCTGGAAACCGGCTGCAGACAAAATCGCTGCTTCGGAGATCGTTCATGCCGTGGCTGTTCGCGAAGGAAAGGCGCTGCCGGCATTTGTCGACCTTCCGCTTGCCGAGGTGAAGGAAAGGGTGGCAAAATGAAGACCGGTCTTTTACCTTCCATATTAATAGCAGTTCTGTGCTTTGTGTCGGCGGCTTCCGCCTCCAAGAAAGAGGATCACGAGATCAAGGAAAAGCAGGCCCGCCTCGAATCGCTCAAAGCCGATGTGGAGGCCGCCCGCGATTCTCTGGAAAACGAGGTTGCCAGCCGGTATGGGCTCAAGCAAAAGCTGGTAGACCGCCGTGAACAGGACAAGCAGGAGATGGACCAGCTTCGCGATGGCCAGGAGCGGGCGGCCAACGACTTAGCGCGTATCAAGGAAGAATGTCTGGCACGTGAACAAACCGTTGCCGACGAACGCAAAGCCGCACAGAGCGCGCAGGAAGAATGGTCCAACGAGAAATCGGCGCTTTCGGACATGTTCAAAAAGGAGGCCGATGCCGTGCTTGAGGCGTTTCCCATTGACCGCGAAACCCGGCGCCAGGCGCTGGAAAAAGTAAGGGCCGACTTTGCATCCAAACAGGACCCGGCCCAGGCCTGGGACGATTTTGTCGCCTATGCCTGCAACGATTTCCGGGCAGGCGCGAAAGTTTCCATGGTCAACTGTGACGTGCTGCCGGATCAGGGCGGCCCGGTGCACCTCAGCCTGGCGCGGTTCGGCAATGTCTTCGGTCTTGGAATCGACAAAACGGGCCAGGCATATCTCATTCGCCAAACCGGACGGCTGGGCGCCGACAAATACGCGGTCGAAAAAATCGGGTCGCCTTCCTATGCGGGATATGTGAGCGCGCAGTTTGGTCCTTGGCTCAAAATCGGAAAGCCCGACGGCCTTGTGAAAACGGAAATTCTTCAGAACGACCAGAGCCGCCTGCTGGTGTCGGGAAAGAAAGTGTCGTTCTGGGCAGGGTTGTACGCGTCGCTCAAGGCCGGCGGCCTCATCATGATCCCGCTTTTGTTCCTGCCGCTGTGGGTGCTCTACCTTACATTCTGGAAGGGCTTTCAGCTTTTGGCGAGGGGCCGCTCGTGCCGCCGGTGCCACAAGGCCGCCATTGCGCTTATAGACAAAGGAGATATCGACGGCGCGCTTACGTTTGCGAAAAGCGAGAAGGGCGTTATGGCGCGCGTACTGGAAATCTGCCTGGAGCGCAAGGAGCACGGCCGACACGTGAGCGAGCGCGCGGTGCGGGAGCAGATCGTGCAGGAGGTTCCGGTGATTTCCCGCGGAATCAACACCATTGCGGTGATTGCCGGAGCAGCCCCGCTCATGGGACTGCTGGGCACCATCAGCGGCATGATAACCCTCTTCGCGGCGGTTACGCATTACGGCACCGGCGACCCGAAATTCCTTGCCGGCGGCATTTCCGAAGCGCTGATAACGGCCAAAACCGGGCTTGCAATTGCAATCCCCACTTTGTTTATCCACGATATCATCCGAAACGGAAAAGACCGGCTGCTTGCGGAAATAGAACAACTGTCCATTTCCGTTATGACCCATATCTGGCCGGAGGAATAGCACGTGGCTGTATGGGAAGTCTTCTCCTCGCTGTTCACCGAGGGCGGATGGGTGCTGTATCCCATTTTCGCCATTTCGGTGTATACGTGGTTTATCGCATCGGGAAAGCTGGTGCAGTATCGCCGGGTGAGCAATGCGCGAAAACGGTTCCTCAACATCCTGTCGACAAAGGAAGTGGACCGGCGCACAGGATATTCCGGGTACGACACGCTTCTTGCCCGGCTTTCGGAACACCGCGATGCCGCGGGCGTCGATCGAAGCGTGTCCGAATTCGTTTCGGACATCTCCCCCCGTCTCAATTACGGTTTGTCTACAATGGCCGCCTGCATCGTGGTCGCGCCCCTTCTGGGGCTGCTCGGCACCATCAGCGGCATGAATGAAATGTTCGCGATCATCGGAACGTTCGGCTTCGGCAGCCCCACAATCATGGCGAGCGGCATCAGCATGGCGCTCAAAGCAACGCTCACCGGGCTTGCGGTTGCCGTCGTGGCGCTTTTCTTCCTCGACCAATTGACAAGCAGAAAGACTGCACTGCTGGCCGCGATCGCCAATGACGCCAGACTGCTCGTTCAAAAGGCCCACGATGCGGCAGGACCGGAACAAACCATAAAGAGAAAGGATCTTGCCGTGAATTCAAGCCATCATCTGCTTCCCGAGCACGAAGAAAAGCCGGAAATAAACCTGGCGCCCTTTGTCGACACCATAATGATCCTGCTGATTTTCTTCGTGGTGACGGCAAATTTGTATGTGGAGACCGGCATCGACGTGACAAAGCCAAAAGCCCAATCGGCGGTGCCGTCGAGCCAGAAGGCCATGCTGGTGGGCATCACGCGCGAGGGCACCTGCCATGTGTACGGACGGCAGGTGACACTTGACAAGCTCAGACTTCTCGTTGAACAGGAAGCCGCCAAGCAACCCGACCTTCCGGTGGTGATCATCGCCGACCGGGAAACGCAAACCGGCAAGACGGTTGAGGTTATGGACCAGTGCTCGCTGGGCGGAGCGCAGAAGATTTCGATTGCGGCGGGGAAGGATTAGCATGCCGTATGACACTGTGTTTGGGCGTTCCCCTCGCTTTGCTCGGGTCGGCCCTCCCTCCGTGCTCGGCCTGTCGGCCTCGGTGCCGGACCGCCCTTGTCGCCTGCGGCGAGTGGTCGGCCTGCACCGCGCTCTTGCGCGCACTGCGGTCCTTCCTAACGCATGCGTGCGCGCGACCAGTGTGATTTCGAGTGCCGGCGAGTGCGGGGAGTCGATTGTGCGCTTGGATGAATTCTTCTTAGCCAAAGGTACTTCGGATTGTATATCGCCATCAACCCCACAAGAGGTCTATGCACCGTCAGACTGGGTACGCGGCCGACAAGGTACTTGCATGGGGCGCGTCTCCATCCACCCCAATAGATAGTAAAGGGATCTTCTGCTTGAGAGCGCTACAAGCAACCTGGATAGTTCGAACCTTACTAGGTCAAGTCTTCCGCCTGTTCCTGGCCCTGGCCGCCAGTTTTCTGGTGTTCACCTTGGTCTCGTTCCTGCACGGCTTTTTCGGCGATGCGTTGCAAAAGAAGCCGACTGCTGTTCGCCCGCAGGTCGTGGCCATAGCCGTGCCCAAAAAACACGAGGAAGAACCCAAGCCGGTGCAACGCGTGCGTATTGTCAAGGCAACCACCGGCAGATCGGGCAACGCGGGCGGCAGTCAATCGAACATGCGTTTTGTTCCGGACCTCGGCGCGGAATCCGGTCCGGGCAATGCAAACGGCGTTGCATTGGCATCGCAGGATCTCGGCGCGGAAGTGTTTGAAGACGGTCAGACCGATGAGGCGGCCGTTCCCGTGTTTACACCCGCGGTTCCGTTCCCGGAACAGGCCCGGGAAATGAATATCGAAGGTGTTGTTAAAACGATCTTCGTGGTGAATTATCTTGGGAAAGTCACGTCCGTGGATGTGCTGAAAAGCCCGGACCAGGTATTCACGCGTGAAGTAAAGCGGGTGCTTGCAACATGGCGGTTCAAGCCCGCAAAGAACAAGGGCGTGCCGGTAAACGTGCGGTTCAGCAAGGAAATAGAGTTCACGCTTGAACAGTAGTGGCACAACAGCGAGGTTGTTTGTGGACAGGAAATATCAACGGTCCCTTGGTAATTGGAGGTTGCTGCGATGCTGCGGAGCGGCAGTTTGCATCGCACTTGTTTGCGTTTTGTTCTTGATGAAGCCTGCGTCCGGCGCACTGCTCGACGATGCGAATGCGCTGTATGGCGCCGGAAAGCTCCCCGAGGCGATACGTTTGTACAAGCAGGCATCCTTGTCGGGCGAGAATCCCGCCTTGTGTTCCTACAACGCCGCCAATGCTTATTACCAGCTCGACAGCCTTGCGCGCGCCGTGGTGTACTACCGCGCCTGCATCAATGCGGCGCCCGGTTTCTTCAAAGCATATCTTAATCTGTCGGTAGTGTATTTCGCCCTGAACGACATGGGAAATTGCATTGCGACGATGCACCAAGGCCTTAGGCTGGAACCGAATCAACAAAAGGCCATGCTGCTGCTTGCGGCCGCATACAGGCGATGCGGCGCATTGGCGCAGAGCATCGCGGCATTTGAGGATCTCGCCCATGCCTATCCCGACATGGAAGAACCCTACATCGCCATGGGTGAGCTGTACCGTGACCTCGACGACCCGGCAATGGCAATCAAATGGTTTGAGTCGTATCCGTCCAGCGGCAAGAACGGCGCGTATGTGGCGCTGGGTCTTGCCGATTTGTACGAATCCATGGGAAATCTTGAACGGGCGCTGTTCTACCTCGACCGTTCTTTCACTTTCGACAAGACCAAGAAGTGGACGCTGTACCGGATTGCGGTCCTGCAACAGAAGATGGGAAACGAGCTTGTGGCACTGGAAACGGCCCGGACCGGCTTTGACGCCTTTCCCGATTTCCCCCAGCTTGCGATACTTGCGGGAACGATCTCTTTTTCCCGCGGCTTTCTTGGCGAAGCTGAGAAATTCTACGGCGCGGCCGAAAGGCTCGGCAGCCCGGACGCCGTTGTCGGACTTGCGAATGTGAAGAACAAGAGAAAGACTATTGAGGAAGAAGCGGCGGCGTTAAGGTAGTAAACCGGAAAGATGCTTGTACTATTTTCGACGGATAACAACGATCCTGCGGCTCGAAAGGAAGACATGAATACCACAAAGGGCGAACTGTTCAGCAAGGTTCCGGAAGTAACGCTGATCTTCTGGATCATGAAGATTCTGGCGACAACGCTCGGCGAGATCGGCGGAGATGCGCTGTCGATGTCCATGAATCTCGGCTATCTGGTGAGCACAGGAATATTTGCAATACTGTTTCTGATTGCGGTCACCATCCAAATCACTGCAAGGAAATTTCATCCGACTATTTACTGGCTCACTATCATCGCAACGACAACAATAGGAACGACCATGGCCGATTTTGCGGATCGATCGCTTCACATCGGCTATGCGGGCGGAACGGCGCTGTTGTTCACGCTGCTCATGACGTCGCTGTTCGTTTGGCATCGAGCTCTCGGATCCATTGCCGTGAACACCGTGAGTTCGCCGAAATCGGAAATGTTCTATTGGATTACGATAATGTTTTCTCAGACGCTGGGCACTGCGCTGGGCGACTGGACCGCCGATACCGCGGGCATAGGCTATGTTCGCGGCGCGATGGTGTTCGGCGGCATGCTTCTGGTGATCGCGTTGCTCTACTACCGTTCAAAGATATCTCGAACGGGTTTATTCTGGGCTGCTTTTATCCTCACCCGTCCTCTCGGCGCTGTTGTCGGCGACTTTCTTGACAAACCCATAGGAAAAGGCGGCCTGGAAATAGGCCGCTTCGCGGCCTCCGGCGTCATTCTGGCCCTTATCCTCGTGCTTGTTTTTGTTTTGCCGCACAGAGCGGCGAGAAAGGCACACTAACCACTTGTAAATTGTGCAATAAGATTGACGGTTAGTCCTAAATCACTAAGATAGGCTTGGGCGTTGCCCCGTTGCGCGGGGCCGGTCTCCCTCCAGGCTCGGCCGGTTGGCCTCGGTGCTGCCTGCCGCAATGCCTGGCGGCGCGGTCAGGCAGCCCTGCGGTTTCGCGCACCTTGCGGTCCACCTAACGCGCGGGCAGAAGCACTATTGCCGCGATTTTTGCAGGCTCATTGTTAAAGAGATTCTCTGCGCCGGAAAGTAGCAAAGCGTAAAGAGTTTTCCGAATCCTTGATTCATAGCCGCGAAGCGGCATTCCTCTGCGAAGGCGTTGCGGAAACGGGACACGCGCACTGCACCAGCAGTGCGCCTCGTGCACGTTTCCGCTGGGCAGCGACCAAGACAGCATACTGTTCTCTGGGAGCTGAGGCGATTACGCCCGCGTTGGCAGGTTGTGAGCCAACGGGTATGGGTGCAGATCNNCCGCGCAGCGGTTGCCCCACCAAGAGCATCTCTTAACTGGAATATTTTAATTGAATTGTTATCTCGTGTGGGTAAGCAGAAAATTCCCTATCAGCAGATATACACCGCCCGCGAACAGCGCGGTTGTGGGTATGGTGAGGATCCACGCCCACAGGATTTTTCGCGCCGTGATCCACCGGACGTTTGCCGCGTGCTCCACCGCGCCAACGCCCATGATGGAGCCCGAGATTACGTGCGTTGTGCTCACCGGTATTCCGAAATGCGCCGTGCCGAGAAGAACTACCGCGGCCGCGGCATTCGAGCAGAACCCTTCCATTTCCCGGATCTTGGTAATGCTGGTTCCCATGGTCTTTACAATGCGCCACCCCCCGAAAATTGTGCCCAGGGAAATCGCTGTGTACGCGGCAAGCACGACCCATTTGGGTATCACAAACGAAGAAGTGACTCCGGCGGTGCAAAGCGCGAGCGCGATGATGCCCATGGTCTNNCCCATGGTCTTCTGGGCATCGTTTGTTCCGTGGCCGATGCTGGAAAAAATTGAGGCGATAAGCTGAAGCCCCTTGAATGTTTTTCTGCTCTTTACAGGATGAGACCTTCTGAAGATCCAGATGGTGACAATGGTGACGGCGGCCGCGCCAAGTCCTCCGAGGATCGGAGCGATAAAGATAAACATGAATATCTTGAACACTCCTCCCCAGATAACAACCTTTGTGCCTGCGGCGGCAATGCCCGCGCCGACCAGCCCGCCGATAAGCGCGTGGCTACTGGACGTTGGCAGGCCCAGAAGCCACGTAAGGATGTTCCACAGCACGGCGCCCAGAAGCGTGGCTATCAGCAGCGGCAGGGTCACCTGCTCGATGTGAACCACGCCGTTGCCTATCATTTTTGCCACGGCAAGGCCAAAGGCGAAATAGCCGACAAAATTTGCAGCGCCGGCAAGGAGCACGGCCTGAAGCGGGGTGAGAGTCCTGGATACGACAATGGTGGCTATGGCGTTGGCCGAGTCGTGGAACCCATTGACAAAATCGAACAGGAGCGCAACGATGACGACAATGACGACAAGAGTGAGGCTGGAAATCACGCGTTAGCCCTGCTTTACCTTTATGCCGCGAATGAGCTTGCCCACGTAATCGATGGCATCAACGACGTTTTCCAGGTGTTCGTACACTTCCTTGAACTTGATGATATGGATGGGGTCTTTTTCCTTGAACAGTTCGGCCATACTCACGTGGAACAGTTCGTCGGCCTCTATCTCAAGCTCGTGCATGTGAATCGCAACGGTCTTGATGGTTTTGTGGGTCTTGAGCGCGCTCACGGCATTGTTCATTTCCGCGGCTATCTTGACGATGATGTCGGCGAATTTCCACACGTTTGCCGGTACCTGGCGAATCTGGTAGATTTCAATCTTCCGCGAAATACTGTTGAGAATGTCGAGCGCCCGGTCCACGTTGATTGCGAGGGTGTGAATATCTTCTCTGTCAATCGGCGTTATGAACGTCTTGTTGAGTTCCTCTATGATGGTGCGCTCAACAATGTCGCCGCTCTGCTCGCAGTCTTTGATGACCAGGAGTTCCTTCTTTATCGCGTCCTCGGACATCGTTTCAATCTTCCCGACAAGCTCCTTGAAGGTACCACAGCCCTTTTGGAGAAACCCAACCTGCTGTTCCATATACGTGAAGAATTTCGTCTCGCGCGGCAGCAGAAGATCGAAGATGTTGAATCCCATGCCGGATTCCTTTCAATATGAGGTAGGTCGGAGGCGAACAAGAGCCCTGTAATATAATAAAAACCTGACGGGAATCAAATCAGGGGCTAACAATGGCTTTTCAATCAAAATAGGCCGAATCTGGGCGTTCCCCCGGTTGTAGAGNNGTAGAGACGCACGGCCGTGCGTCTCTACAACCGGGGTCGGTCTCTCTGTGGGCTCGGCCTGTTGGCCTCGGTGCCGCCTGCCGCCAGGGCCTGCGGCCGCGGTCAGGCGGCCCTGTGCTCCGGCACACCCGCCGGTCCACCTCACGCGCGGGCAGATGTATTGTTGCCGCGATTTTTGCGATGTTTATAGACAAAGGGGGAACTGAAAGAAGGTGCCTCTAGTGAATTTCCGGATCCTTGATTCATGGCCGCGAAGCGGCATACCTTAGCGAAGGCGTTGCGGAAACGTGACACGCGCACTGCGCCGGCAGGGCGCCTCGTGCACGTTTCCGCTGGGCAGCGACCAAGACAGCATACTGTTCTCTGGGAGCTGAGGCGATTACGCCCGCGTTGGCAGGTTGTGAGCCAACGGGTATGGGTGCAGATCACCTCCAACGCGCTATTGTCAAGTGCGACGCATCAGAATAGCGCGTTGGAGGAAGCTGCACCCTAGGGATTTCGCGCGCCCAACAGGAAGGGCGCACAAGCGACCGCGCAGCGGTTGCCCCACCAACTCAAAAATAATTACTTTACTTTTGTCCCCATCTCCCTCAATATCCTCTGCACTTCACCCATTGCCTGCCCGTAGCCCGCCCAATTCTTCTTGGCCAATTCTTCCTGCGCCTTTTCGAACTCATGATTCGCGTCGGAAATGAGCTTCTTTACGGTTGCGTCGGCGGGTGCGGGAGCGGCTGTTCCCGGCTGCTGCACCGTCTCCGGCTGCTGTTCCTGCGCCGCATTGCCGAAAATATTGGCCAGCGACCGTTCGAGCGTCGCCTCCATGGCGACGTTGTTGCCGTAGGAGACAATCACGCGCTTGAGCTCGGGCACGCCTCCCCCGCTTTCGGCGGCCAGATACAGCGGCTGGACATACAGGAGAGATTGCTCAACGGGAATAACCAGCAGGCTGCCCCAGATCACGCGCGAACCGCCCTGGTTCCACAGCGTTATCTGCTTGGAAATATCCGGGTCCTGGTTGATGCGCGATTCTATCTGCTGCGGGCCGTACACCAGCTGCTGCTTGGGGAAATCGAACACCAGGAGCTTGCCGTAGTTGGGTTCGTCGCACCGGGCCGCAAGCCAGGCGATCATGTTATCCTTCTTGGCGGGCGAGAACGGCACCATGAGAATGAACTCCTCCTGCTTTCCCACCTCGGCGAGCTTCATAATGGTGTAATAGGGCGCCATCTGGTCGGTCTGGCCCTCGGCAAAGCTTTCCGGAATGCGCCACAGGTCTTCCTTGTTGTAAAACACCTGCGGATCGGTCATGTGATACAGGGCATAGACGCGCGCCTGGATACCGAAGAACGACTGCGGATAACGGATATGGCTTCGCAGGTCTGCCGGCATGTCGCTCATGGGCTTGAATACTCCGGGGAAGATCTTCTGGTAGCCCCGGATAATCGGGTCGGTGGGATCGGCCACGTAATAGGAAACGGTCCCGTTATAGGCATCGACGGTCACCTTCACGGAATTCCGGATGTAATTGCCAACGTTGCGCACGTAGGCCGAATACGGATACGCCGCCGTCGTGGTATAGGCGTCCACGAACCAGACGAGCCGGCCGTCTTTGGCGATCACCATGTACGGATCGCCGTCGTAGTCGAGAAAGGGCATGGCCTTCTTGACCCGCTCGCCGATCTGGCGGCAATACAGGATCTTGCTGTGCGAAGAAATGTCGGTGGACAGTAGTATCTTGATTTCACCGAACCGGGTGACAAACAGCAACTTCTTGATAAACCCGCCCATGTCCACGCCGCCGGTACCCTTGTATTCGGTGTACACGTTCTGGTCTCCCGAGGGGTAGTCGAATTCCTTGGAGCGGGTATTGACTATTGCGTATCCGGCGTCGGCCTCCCCGTAGTAAATCTCAGGCCGCGTCACGGCAATGTTCGCGCTGGACGCCGGCGGAATGTTTTCGACAAAGAACTCCGGAAGGCCCTCGCCGGTCACGTTGTTGACCGGCCCCATGCACAGCCCGTACCCGTGCGTGTACGACAGGTGCTCGTTGATCCAGATGCGGCTGGGCAGGCTGGCGGGCACCAATTCTCGGGAAGCAAGCATCACTTGCCGGTACTTGCCGTTTATCATGTACCGGTCGTTGTCCACGTCGAGGAACTTGTAGTAGGTGCGGATTTCCTGGAGCTGTGAAAACGTGGTGAGCAGGGGCGCATTATCCCACAGCCGTATGTTCTTGACGGTGAGGTCGTTCGCCTGCAGGAGCTGGGGCGTGAGATTGTTGGTGGGCGAGAAATGTTTCTGTTCTATGACGTCAAGGTTATACGCGGCGCGCGTGCTGCGGATGCTCCAGTTGATGTAGGGCGTCTCCTTGGACACTTCGTTGGGCGCCACCACGAATTTCTGCACCAGGCCGCTGGCCCCGCGTCCAACCAGGTTGAGCAAAAACACCAGCAAAATGCCGCCGATGGCAAACTTGAGGGTCTTTGTCCAGATGTTGATCCATATCAGCAGGGCCGCCGCAAGACAAATGTACCGCATGATCTTGAGGAACGGAAGGTAATAGTGGATATCCGCGAAGCCGGCGCCGTTGACGATGTGGCCGCCGCCGGTCACCATACCGTACATGCGGAGCTGGAAGAAGAAATACAGCGACCCCACTACGAAACCGGTGAGCACCAGGATGTGTGCCTTTGCGGCACGTGCCGCGGTAATCCATCTGCCGGTGAAGGTGATGTTCTGCCGCACAAAATACACGATAAAGCTTCCCGCGAGCGACAACAGGGAAATCGCGAGCGCGCCGTTGTACACAAGCCGGAAGAACGGCAACTTGAATACGTAGAAACTGATGTCCTTGCCTAGAAGGGGGTCGGCCGTTCCGAACGCCACCGCGCCTTTATACTTGAGATACAGGTCCCAGTAGCCGCTGGCCACGCTGCCGATAAGAAATGCGACTACCACGGCCGCGGCAGGCAGGATAAACTTTACAAAGGGCATAATTCCGTAGGCTTCGACATACGCGAGAACCGGGGACCGCGACGCATGGGTGAGCGGCCGGGACAATTTCTGGGCGAGCAGCAGGTTGGCGTAAATCACGATGAGCGCAACGAGCCCGGCGCACACCGTCACGCCCACTTGCGCCGAGAACATGGTGATAAACACCGACCCCAGATGCAGTTCCGAATACCAGAAATAGTCGGTAATCAGTGTGGCGATTTGCCCGGCAAACGCGATCGCGGCAACGATCACCACCGCAAGAATCAGCCAACCGATGCGATTCGGTTTCAAGGTACGTGCCATGGTTTCTCCTTTGTTTACGGAATAACAGGAAAAGATTCACCGCAAAGGCGCAAAGAGCGCAAAGAACGGATATTTGGACTGAGAAATCCTGAGAGCAAAGATTTTAGTCTTGACTCTATTTCAAATCCCTTGCGAACTTTGCGCCTTTGCGGTGAGTTCTTCTTTTCCCCGGTTTCTAGCCAACGCCGCTACTTCTTCTTCTCGCCATCATCGGCCGCCGGGGCGGTCTTGGGCTTTATCTTGGGTGCGCACAACTCGCAGGCGGCCGGCACGGGTATTCCCTCAACGTCCCACCGCGCCCGCGCCTCAATCGTGTCCGGGAAGACCCGGTACTCCTCGGGCGCTACCCAGGGCACGAGACTGCCCGGCGTCGGCCGGCCGTCACGATTGACATCGAGGAAGAATGCGATCTTGCCCTTGCCCGCCGCGATCGTGTCGAACCGGAACGCTCCGCCGTTGTCTTTCGTCAGATACGGCTTCTTTCCAAACGGCAAAAACTGCCATGTGCGCAGCGAGTCCCCCTTAAGGCATAGAGCGCCGCCGCTCAGGCTAAGGCAGAACTCCTGGTCGGACAGGGTCCGGAATTTTACGGATATCCCCGCCGTGTCCTTTGGCGAGTTGCCTGCCGCGTCGGCGAACAGTGAATCGGGCATGGACACCATGTAGATCATGCCGGGAACAAGGCTGCGCCGTGCGAAAAAACTGGTGGTATCGCAAAATTGCCCCGAGACATCGAGGTCGGTCTTGACCCCGACCGTGTCCTCGCAGAACCATTTTGGCACCCGGCAGATTACCGGCTTGGACCAGAACAGCTTTACAACCGGCTTAAGGTCCGCGCCAGATTGCGGATCAGATCCCTTTACAAAAGGAACAGCCGTGTCGGCCGCGGCCAGCCCGTTAAAAAGGATCGTGTCGCTCCAATACAGGCCTTTGCCGCGCGGGATCGGCGACTGTTTACGGTACACAAGTCGAAACGGCGCAAGTCCGAGCGTATCGGAAAGCTGGGCGACGAACCGCTCCGTATGGTACACCGGCAGATACTGTTTTACCGCCACATGGCGCTTCGACTCGGTTCCTTCCACGCGCCACTCGTTTGCGTACGCCGAATCGGGCATGCCCGTGCCGCCAGCCCACTCGCCGCTTACACAGGTTGCCGACAGCGGCCTCAGCGACGCGATGTGCCTGGTTGTGGTGTCGCACACCACGCCGAACAGGGTAAGCGGCCCCACAACCTTGTCGAGCGCGAATTTCTTCTTCGCGGGCGCATACACGGCCTCGCGGCCGGGATCTATCTTGTTGTTTCCATTGTCGTCCGAAAACGCGAGCAGCTCGTATGTCCCGCGGTGAATGTTGTCAAGAGAGAAAACCCCGGCGCTGTCGGTCTGCGTTAGGTAGCTGGGCAATCCGAAGAATACGGTGTCGCTGCTGTCCGCCGCGGTCCTCGCAAAAAGGGCGACTTTGGGCTGTATCGGCTTGCCCTCGCCCGCCACCACGCAACCGAAAACTCTGCCGCTGTCGATAGTGGGGCCCGTGGAAAAATGAAACTGGTAGGGCGTGCCGATGGAGTTGCCATGGAAATCGGAAAGCGTCGTGTTGAAAACGATGTGATAGGTGATGGAATCGGAAAACGCCCGTTTCGGCTTTACCAGCACCTTTCGGCCCGACACGCTGATCTTGACACCGCCTTGCACCGCGGGAAATACCGCCAGGCACTTGTCGACATTCTGCGGGTTGATCCACTTTGAAAAATTGAAAACAATCGTGCTCTTGACTGGGACTTTTGTCGATCCCTTGGGCGGCGAGGTCCACAACACCGAGGGCGGCGTTTTGTCGTCCGGCCCTCCTGAAGGCGGAACTTGATGGGCGCAGACCATCACCAGGCAAGCAAGGGCAGTGACGGAAGTACCAACGATGGTTCGAAGTTTCATAAGGATAAATTTCATTCCATGATGTGCGGCGGCGCGGCAAGCATGGGTACATAGATTTAGGTATAGAAAACGCGGATGCGACGACCGCAGGGAATACAAGAAACTACAATACAGCGGAAGGGCGAGGCTAGGAATTGGTGGGGATGAGGAGGCTTTAGTTTCGAGTGAAGTTAGTAAAAGGACAGGAATAGAAAGATCTGGGCGCCCCGCCTTCGGCGGCGGCCCTCCCTCCGGGCTCGGCTGGTCAGCCTCGGTGCAGCCTGCCGCTATGCCTGACGGCGCGGTCAGGTAGCCCTGCGCTTTTGCGCACCCACCGGTCCAGCCTGGCGCGGCGCGGAAGGTTGATTGCCTGTTTGTCACTAACAGCCGACGCGATTTTGAATTCCATTGTTTTGCCTTTTCTTCCCTCTCAGTGGCGCAGTCGAGGACGGAGGATCAGCGGCGAGGACGAGTCCCGCCTTTCCCGCAAGGGAAAGACTTTTCGATATCCTTCCATTGTTCCGCAGCCGCCCGGATGGGAAGCGGCCCGGAGGACCGGAAGGCGGCGTGAAGATGCGCTTGGAGGGGCTTCCAGAGCTGCAGTTTGTCATCCCTCCAACATCACACAACAAAGCCCCCGGTCGACGTCATTCCCGCCCACCAGAGGCTTGACAAATCAAGAAGAACCCGTTCTATTCCCTATTTCGTCAGCACCAGCCTTACCGACACGGTCTTCGTCGCGCTTTTCATGGAGCAATAGTACACTCCGGTGCCCAACTGCCTGTCTCTCATGGAAAAATCATAGGAGATGCTCGGTTCAACGATGCCGCTGAACAGTGTAGCAACGGTCTTCCCCGAAATCGACGTGAGGGAGATGGTCAGGTTCTCCCGTATTGACGAATGGAAACGGATGCCGTCGCCGGCCGGACGCACGCTGTACAATTTTGAGGTAGAGACCTGCACGACAAGGCCGGCGCGTCTGATGCCGGTGGACATGGACGTGTCCGGTACCAGAATTCGCGTGGAATCAATCGGCGAAAAGTTCGTGTTGTACCCGAGATCCGAATTACCGCCGCTCATCAGAATCCTGCCGGCCGAAAGTACGTTGAACCCAACGCTCGAAAGATAGTAGGATTGCGGCAGCGTATCCATTGCAGAGGGCGCCTTGATGGCCCACGTGGCTGTATTGACAATATAGCAACAAATCTCAACCGGCGCGGTCTGGACTCCACTCGCTCCATACTTTTCGCCGATGACGTATGCGCGGTTGTGCAGTGTGTCAACGATGGGTGCGGTGAGGGAAACGGTGGTGTCCGTGATGGGCGAGCCGGCTTTTTCAAATGACTTTGTCGCCGGGTCAAACGTAAACAGCTGGTAGGCTATTCCTTTGAGAGCGAAGAACAGGTACTTTCCGCCGGCGAGTCTTTGCTGGTCTAGGGAGCGGTCGTACGAGGTCATCGAAGCTCCGTTCCATCCCGTGTCTGCGACGAAAAGGCTGCTGTCGAGCACGCTGAAGCTCTTGTCTGCCGGATTGTAAAGCTCGACGAGCTGGTTTATTGCTGCCCCGAAAACGCCAACGCCGCCGAACACCACGGCTTTGCCGTCGTTTGCAGGCGCCACCAGCGGCCAGGCGCGGGGAACGTTGAGTTGGCCGGCGGCGGTGAACGTGCCGGCGTGAGGATCAAAAACCTCGGCGTATGTTGCGCTGGGGTTGTCGTACCAGCCGCCGACAATAAGCAGCTGCTGCCACGGCAGTGAGGGCCATTGTCACCGCATGTTTCATACTTCCGTCCTTTCGATTGCGTGAAGGATTTTGCACGCTTGCTTGAAAATACATCATCCTATGTTGTTCTACTCTCGTCAGGTCATACCACCGGCCGGCGATCCGCGCTACACGAGGGGCAAATACATCCGACATTTTTTTCCCGACATTTCACCCGCCTATTGTATAATTAGGCGTCAGGATTTTCAAAGGAGAAATATCATGGAACAATACGACTTTTCCATACCCATGCTCGGCGTGCCGCACATCACCTCGCCGATCGTGCTGTCGAAGAAGATGGACGACAATATCGCGAATTTCGCAACCGACGACCAATTCATTTTATACGACGTCACTGCGAAGCCCGATGCCGCCGTGGGGCCTTACACAAAACAGAACCTTGTCGAGGTGGCCGGCCCGCGCGAAAAGATCTTTTTTGATCCCGCAAAAGTCAATGCGGCCCTCGTCACCTGCGGGGGGTTGTGCCCGGGCCTCAACGACGTTATCTATTCCATTGTGATGAACCTGTGGCATCGTTACGGCGTGCGCAGGATCACCGGCATCCAGTATGGCTACCGCGGACTGCTGCCGGAATTCGGCATCCCGACCATAGAGCTCACGCCCAAGGTGGTAGCCGAGATCCATGCCGTGGGTGGCACGCTGCTCGGTTCCTCGCGCGGGGGCGGCGAAAAGATCCCGCTCATGGTGGACGCCATTGAGCAGATGAACATCAACGTACTGTTCGCCATCGGCGGAGACGGCACCATGCGCGGTGCACTTGCCATTTCGCAAGAGGCAAAGAAGCGCGGCACGCGCATCGCAGTTATCGGCGTGCCCAAGACCATCGACAACGACTTGGCTTTTTGTCAACGAAGTTTCGGATTTGAGACCGCGGTGTCCCTCGCGGTTGATGCAGTGGAAAGCGCGCATGTTGAGGCGCACGACGTGATGAACGGAATCGGCATTGTGCGCGTGATGGGACGTGAATCCGGTTTCATAGCGGCCTGTACCGCGCTCGCGTCGGGCGACGTCAATTATGTCCTTATTCCGGAAGTCCCGTTCGAGCTTGACGGCGACAAAGGGCTTCTTTCATCCCTCAAAAGGCGCCTCGAAGCGCGGCATCATGCCGTGATCCTTGTGGCCGAAGGCGCGGGCCAGGAATTAGTCGACGAGACAAAAGGCACCGACGCGTCGGGAAACAAGAAGCTCGGCGACATCGGAGCCTACCTTCGCAAACGCATCGAACAGTACTTCGACCAGATCGACATTGAGATAAGCGTCAAGTACATCGACCCGAGCTACATGATTCGCAGCGCGCCCGCGATCACTACCGATTCCATCTACTGCGCACGACTGGGAAGCAATGCGGTGCACGCGGCCATGGCGGGCAAGACGGAAGTGCTTATCTCCCTTGTCAATAACAATTTCGTGCACCTGCCCATCCGCCTCGCCGTTTCGAAACGCAACCGCGTGGACCCGGAGAGTCCGCTGTGGCGGGACGTGATTGACCGGACGGGTCAGCCATTGCTGCTTAAGAGTTAAGGCAACTCTTTGCGTCCGACATTTTCACGTAACCTCTCCCCCGGGGAGAGGGGTGAAGAAATCCTGACTGTTTATCAGCCTTCCCCTATATTTTTTCCATGCCGCGAAGCGGCATACCTATGAGAAAGCGTTGCGGAAACGTGACGCGCGCAACGCGCAAGCGTTGTGCCTCGCGCACGTTTCCGCTGGAAGGGGTGTGCCTCCGGATCGCCGGCGCGTAGCGCCGGAGCCAAAGGCCAGGATGGCCGGGAGGCGACCTGCGAAGCAGGGGCCGCCAGGCCACCGAGCCGGACGCGAGGTGCAACCCGGGGGCCAGGGGAAACCGGACACGGTTTCCCCACCAGATACCTTTGGAATCTTGAGTTGTTTTGAATTCTCCCCCAGCATCAACTATTTTTTTCATCCTGTTTCACCTCAAATAACAAGGAGCACCCGTACCATGGCTACTCACGTCAATATCTGGGAGAATCTTCCCTATCAGGTGGCGGACATCGGCCTTGCCGAATGGGGCCGCAAGGAAATGGACATTGCCGAAAAAGAAATGCCCGGGCTCATGGCGGTGCGCGAAAAATACGCGGCGCAGCAGCCGCTTTCGGGCGTTCGGATTTCCGGATCGCTTCACATGACCATCCAGACCGCGGTGCTCATAGAAACGCTTGTCAAGCTCGGCGCGCAGGTGCGGTGGGCGTCGTGCAACATTTTCTCCACGCAGGACCACGCCGCCGCGGCCATTGCGCAGGCCGGCGTTCCCGTGTTTGCCTGGAAAGGTGAATCGCTCGAAGATTACTGGGCGTGCACGTTTCAGGCGCTCACGTTTCCGGGCGGCAAGGGACCGGAACTTATCGTGGACGACGGCGGCGACGCAACGCTCCTCATTCACAAAGGCTACGAGCTCGAAAACGGCGACACGTGGCTCAATTCCGCTTCGGCAAGCCACGAAGAAGGGGTCATTAAAGACTTACTGAGAAACGTCAACAAGAAGAAGCCCAACCACTGGCACGACGTGGTGAAGGACTGGAAAGGCGTTTCCGAGGAAACCACCACGGGCGTGCACCGCTTATACCAGATGGAACAGGCCGGGAAGCTCCTTGTTCCCGCCATTAACGTCAATGACTCTGTGACAAAATCAAAATTCGACAATATTTACGGATGCCGACATTCGCTCGCCGACGGAATTCTGCGCGCGATGGACGTGATGCTTGCCGGCAAAATCGCCGTGATTTGCGGCTACGGCGACGTTGGCAAAGGCTCCGCCGAGTCGCTCTCTTCACAAAAGGCCCAGGTGTGGGTGACCGAGGTCGATCCGATCTGCGCGCTGCAGGCCTCCATGGCGGGATACAAGGTGACCACCGTGGAAGACGCGCTCCCCTTTGCAAACATCTTCGTCACCACAACCGGCAACTGCGAAATCATCACCATCGACCACATGGTTAAGATGCGCGACCAGTCCATCGTGTGCAACATCGGGCATTTCGACAACGAAATCCAGGTTGAAAAGCTCAACACCTATCCCGGCATCAAGCGCGTCAACATCAAGCCGCAGGTAGACAAATACATATTCCCCGACGGCCACTGCATTTATCTCCTGGCCGAAGGGCGTCTTGTGAACCTCGGCTGCGCCACGGGCCACCCCAGCTTCGTGATGTCCAATTCCTTCACAAACCAGACTCTTGCGCAGATCGATTTGTGGAAGAACCGCGCAACCAGCAAACCCGGAGTTACGCGGCTGTCCAAGCAGCTCGACGAGGAAGTGGCCCGCCTGCACCTCGAAAAAATCGGCGTGAAACTGACGAAATTGACAAAAAAGCAGGCTGATTACATCGGGGTTCCGGTGGAAGGGCCGTATAAGCCGGAACACTACAGATATTAGCTTCAATTTCGCTTTTGTGAGTAAAGCATTCGGGGGAGAGGTACAGCCTGTCTCGAATCTTGGCGGTAGGCTTGGACGTTCCCCTCGCTACGCTCGGGTCGGCCCTCCCTCCGGGCTCGGCCAGTTGGCCTCGGTGCCGCCTGCCGCAAGGGCCTGCGGCCGCGGTCAGGCGGCCCTGCGCTTTGGCGCACCACTGCGGTCCGGCCTAACGCATGGCAGAAGATGCTTGCCACAATAGTAAAATCTGCCTTCGCAAATTTAGCGCAAGAGAATGCTGTTAATCTTGGACTTCTGAATTCGTGATGTGGCATTTTCTTGTTTCTTGATAGCCGCGAAGCGGCATACCTATGTGGATTCGTTGCAAAGGGGTGACGCCTCGCGAGCGTTAAGCGAACGACTTTGGCGCGCCCCTTTGCTGGAAGGGGTGTGGGTGCAGACCTCCTTACGCCGGTTTCCGGCGGAAGGAAGCTGCACCCCAGGGATACTATTTTACACGAGAACTTCACTATGCCCACCTACATCACCCTGCTCCGTGGCATCAACGTCGGCGGCAAGAATCCGATCAAGATGGCTAATCTTGTCGCGGCATTTGCTGCGGTTGGATACAAGAGTATCGAGACCCACGTGCAAAGCGGTAATGTCGTCTTTGACGGTGAGGAAAAGGATGCTGCCAAGATCGTTTCGGAAATCGAAGCCAAGCTACGACGGTCCTTTGGCACCGAAATCCGCGTTTTGCTGAGAACCGCCCTGGAATTCGCCAAGATGCCGGGAAAGAATCCGTTTCTTGACAAACCTGCGGGGAGCCTTGAAACCCTGTACGTGACCTTCTTGTCAACATCGTTGGAAAAAGGGATTGCCGAAAGTGCGGACCTGCCCAAGGGCAGAGGCGAAGAATTCCGGATCATCGGAGGCGAAGTGTTCCTGTATCTTCCAAACGGCTATGGCCGCACAAAGCTCAACAACACTTTGTTTGAAAAAAAACTCGGGTGTGTCGCGACAACCAGGAATTGGAAGACGGTGATGGCGCTTGTGAATCTGGCAAGCCGCAATAGGTAGCAGCCCGCGCAGCAAGGACGCACTTCACTATTGGGGAGGCGCCTTGTATTTTTGATCACACCGAAAAATCTTCGTTGTCCGGCTGATCATCCATCCCCTATGAGGAGAACAAAAGCCCTATGTCCCATAGCATTTCCCCCGCTGCGGAAAAAATCCTCGACAAGAAATTCAAGGTCCTCGACAAAGGATTCGTGCGCCTCGTTGACTACCTCGGTAACGATTCGCGCATCGTTGCCGCCGCGCGGGTGTCGTATGGGAAAGGCACCAAGACATTCCGAGAAGACAAAGGACTCATCAACTATTTGCTGCGCAACGACCACACATCGCCGTTTGAGCAGGTGGTGTTCACCTTTCACGTCAAGCTGCCCATCTTCGTTGCGCGCCAATGGGTCCGCCACCGCACGGCGCGGCTCAATGAAATCTCGGGGCGATACAGCGTGATGAAATCGGAGTTCTACCTCCCTTCCACGACCGATATCGCGTTTCAGAGCAAGAACAACAAGCAGGGACGCGCACATACCGCTGTTCCGGCCGCTCTGCAGAAAAAGGTGCTTGCTATTCTGGAAAAGTACCAGAAAGAGCTGTACGGCGCATATGAAGACCTGCTCGAAAACAACATCGCGAGAGAACTTGCGCGGATCAACCTGCCGCTTTCTCTGTATACCGAATTGTACTGGCAGATCGACCTGCACAACCTTTTCCACTTTCTTGCGCTGCGGCTTGACCCGCATGCGCAGATGGAAATCCGCGCCTATGCCGAGGTGATGAACACCATCGGTAGAAAGGTATGCCCCATTGCATTTGACGCGTTCGACGAACATATTCTTCACGGCGTGAGGTTTTCGAAAAGTGAGATGGCGGCCGTGAGGAACTTGCTCAAGGGCAAACCTTCGGGGCTTGAGGGCAAAGCGGAGGAAAGGCTGCAGAAGAAACTGTCGGTCTAGATCCTCCGGATGCGCCGCGCAAAGCCTCGCGTGTCGAGTTTGTTGCATTCACGCTTCTCGTTGCGCCATGAAACCTTCGTGGCGGATTGAATCTTCTTGCATTTTGCTCAATCATTTCCTATTTTGCTTGTCCTTTTTTCTTGTCTTACGAATTCCAGACCATTTCACTCTGCGAAAACTCCCGGAAGTCCCCTCAGGAAATCCAGATTAGTTACGCGTTGTGATTGCCGTCACAGATTCCGGCCGAACGAATTTCTATTTTTTCAGGAAATCAGACAATTTCACCATTTTCAATTGGAGGCACTATGAATCTCTTTCGAGGCATTGCCGTTCTGGCGGGTCTATCGGTTCTCATGCTCTTGCAGTGTTCCTTTGACGCCAACTCCATGAAGCCGGTACAGAGTGCGGGAGGATCAGCAACCATAAACCTCGTTGCATCTTCCGGCAGTTCCTTTTCCACTCTGGCGAAAAAGGCGAACGCACTTGTAACCGCCGAGGGAATGGATTCAATTCTTCAGGCACTATCGGTGAACTCAACCGGTATTACCGGCACCATCGCGGTGATACCGGCAGGGTTCAACCGGAAATTCGAGGTTTTTGTTTATGATTCAACGAACAAATTATGTTACTATGGCAGTTCGTATGCCGACGTCGCCGTCGGCGGCGTAGTGAATGTATCTATGAATATTTACAGGTGCTCCGGTTCAGCCACCGGAGGCGCGACAATCACCGGTACCATTATTGACTCTGTTCCCACGGCGACAACAAACAAGCTGCCCGTTGTTGCGATCACCTCCCCGGTTAACAACGCGACCTGTCATACTGGCGATACCATTACTATCAATGCAACTGCAACCGATTCGGACGGTACGGTAAAGGTCGTGCGTTTCTACACAGATTCGACTCTCCTTGGCTCGGATTCAACCTCGCCGTTTTCCTACAAGCTTATCGCTGCGGCCGGCACCTATCGTTTCAAGGCTGTAGCGGTTGACAATCAGAATGGAACCGGAACATCTTCGGTCATTACCGTCACCGTCAGCGCCGCCCAATACACCGTTACCGCATCGGCAGGAGCAAACGGCACAATTTCGCCGACCGGAACGGTTACGACAAATGTCGGCATGGCAGTGACCTTTACCATAACGCCTAGCAGCGGCTACTCGACGAGCCAGTTGCTCGTGGATGGAGCGAGTGTCACTGTAGCCTCGACCTACACCTTCCCGGCGACGACCACCGGGTCTCACACGATTTCGGCGACCTTTGCCGCGAGCACAGCTTCCAAGCTGACCATAAGCTCTGCAAAAGCATCTTCTGTCAACGGCGGAAACGTTGCCGCCAACGCGATTGACAATAACATGGGCACACGCTGGGAAAGCACACAAGGTGTCGATCCGCAATGGATCTATGTCGATATCGGTGCCGGTAAGACGGTGTCCTCGGTGATTCTCTTCTGGGAAGCGGCAAATGCCAAGAACTACACGTTGGAAGCCTCGAACGATTCCACATTCGCAACCAAGACTACGCTCGTAACCAAGACGAACATGGCGAATAAAGCGCGCAATGATACTCTGACAGGATTGAATGCGAGCTTCCGCTACATTCGGATGTACGGCACAGCGCGCAATTTGACGTATGGGTATTCGATATGGGAATTTCAGGTGTATGGAAGCAACAGCGCTGTGCCTGCGGCGCCGACTCTTTCCGCTCCGGCGAACACCGCCACGAATGTATCGCTTAATACGGCATTTTCCTGGAATGCGGCGGCTGGCGCAACCAGCTATTTCTTCGAGGCTTCACCGTCTTCGGATTTTACCACAAATGTCCTTGAGTCGGCGGGCCTGACCTCGCCTGCTTTTACGGCAACCGGGCTGCTCTCGGGAACATTGTATTACTGGCGCGTCTATGCGTCCAATGCAACCGGCAACGGCGGATGGTCTGCAACCTGGACATTCACCACGGCCGTGCCGGTCCTTTCGGCTCCGGCGAATGCCGCAACGAACGTGGCAACAAATGCGACATTTTCCTGGAGCGCAGTGGCCGGCGCAACCAGCTATTTCTTTGAAGCATCTCCATCTTCGGATTTTACCATAAATGTCCTTGAGTCAGCGGGCCTGACCTCGCCTGCTTTCACGGCAAATTCGCTGCTTTCGGGAACATTGTATTATTGGAGAGTCTACGCGGTTAGCGTAAGCGGTAACGGCTCGTGGTCTCCAACCTGGACTTTCACCACGGCACCGCCGATTCTTTCCGCTCCGGCGAACGGTGCAACGGGTGTATCGCTCAATACGGCATTTTCCTGGAATGCAGTGCCAGGTGCTACCAGCTATTTCTTAGAGGCTTCCCCGTCTTCGGATTTTACCATAAATGTCCTTGAGTCGGCAGGACTGACCTCGCCTGCTTTCACGGCAACCGGGCTGATTTCTGGAACATTGTATTACTGGCGCGTCTACGCATCCAATGCAATCGGCACCGGCGGATGGTCTGCAACCTGGACATTCACCACGGCCCTGCCGGTTCTTTCCGCTCCGGCGAATGCCGCAACAAACGTGGCAACAAATCCGACATTTTCCTGGAGCGCGGTGCCAGGCGCAACCAGCTATTTCTTCGAAGCTTCCCCATCTTCGGATTTTACCATAAATGTTTTTGAGGCAGCGGGCTTGACATCGCCCACTGTCACGGCAAACCTGCTGCTTTCCGGAACCAAGTACTATTGGCGTGTCTACGCGGTGAGTGTAAGCGGCATCGGCTCGTGGTCTCCAACCTGGACATTCACCACGGCACCGCCGATTCTTTCCGCTCCGGCGAACGGTGCAACGGGTGTATCGCTCAATACGGCATTTTCCTGGAACGCGGTGGCTGGCGCGACAAGCTATTTCTTCGAGGCTTCACCGTCTCCGGATTTTACCATAAATGTCCTTGAGTCGGCGGGCCTGACCTCGCCTGCAGTCACGGCAACCGGGCTGCTTTCGGGAACATTGTATTACTGGCGCGTCTACGCGTCCAATGCAATCGGCAACGGCGGATGGTCTGCAACCTGGACATTTACGACAACTGCTCAGTAATGATTGGCGAATGCTGAGATCTTGATTCCAGGAGTGGTTAGATCTTCGAAGCCCGCTTCAGATTCCCTAAAGCGGGCTTTTTCTTCCTTTATATTATTTTCCCCCCATGACTTCTCCCCACCCCGTCTACATCTCGGCCTCCCGCCGCACCGACATCCCGCGGTTCTTTGCCGACGACTTCTTTGACGCATGGCAAAAAGGCGACGTCTCCTACGACGGCGGGTACGGCCGGCGGTACACGGTTTCACTTCGCCGTGAGCACGTTCTCGGCTACATCTTCTGGTCCAAGGACTTTTCGAGGTTCATCGCCCATCCGGAATTCGGCAACCTGATTGCGGCCAACAACGCCGTCTTTCATTTCACCATCAATGACTGCCCGGACCTGGAGCCGAACGTGCCCCGGCTTGGCGACCGCCTGGCAACGCTGCGCCGGCTTTGTGATATGGTCGGGCCGCAGCGCGTTTTGTGGCGATACGATCCGATCTGTAAATACCGCGCCCCAAACGGCCAGCTTGCCGTGAATGCCGAACCGTTTTTCAGAATTCTGCCCCTCGTGAAAGCGGAAGGCGTGACTCGCTGCTATTTCTCGTTCATGACCCGGTATGCAAAACTGCTTAAGCGCGACGCGGTGTTCGGCGAGTTTGACGAAAGCGAAAAGGCGGATATGGCGCTGAGGATGCTCAGTGCCGCGACCGGCGCAGGAATGGTGCTTTACAACTGCTGCAACCCCGAAGTCCTCGGCCTGGCGCCCGGCATACGCCAGGCTCACTGCATTGACGGTGGGGTTCTCCGGAAGACCGACCGTTTCGGCGTTCACCCCTCCCTGTCGCTCAAGCCGACGCGCGAGGGCTGCGGGTGCTTTGAGAGCCGGGACATCGGGTCGTATTTGCAAAGGTGTCTGCACCGGTGCGCGTATTGCTACGCCAATCCGGGGTAAATTCGCAGGGAATTCCGGCGTGATACGTCCAGAGAAAGCGAACATTGCGAGGTCGACAGGAACCGTATGTTTCGGCCACGGCTCACTTCGGCGATGAGCCCGTTGGCCGTACGCCTTTACGGATCAGCTGTTCTTCTTTTCCTCGCCCGTTTTCGCGTCCAGATACTTCTTGCCCAGCAACAAACCGACCACGATCACGGCGACCGTGCCTAGTCTCCTGTTTGAAACAAAACGGAACAGGCCAAAGCCGGTCCTCACTCCGAGCCCGAAAATCGCGAAAACCGCGCCAACCACTTTCCAGACAACCCAAAACGGCAGGGCAATGATCTTCCCGATCATACTTTCCTCCTTGGTCCCTCTGTGCTAGGACAATACGCGCTCTTGCGCCAGTAAATTGCATGTGGAAAGGCGACACTGCCCGATACTAGCCCCTATTTCGAGGTCAGCCGGTTGACTCCGTCCCAATCCGGGCCCGGCGGGTTGTCTTTGTATTTCCGGCAGTGCGCGATGAGTTCCCGGCTCGGGGTTGTTTTCGCGAAACTGCGGTACGGTTCGAGCTTTTCCGCTTCGACAAGCGTTTCCACGGCGGCGTCCCATTCCTGTTTGTAGAAATGCGCCATGCCTTCGGAATACAGGCCCCGCATTTTTTCAAGATCGGCGGAGAGCTTGCCCTTCCGGGCCATCAGTTCATAAACTACAACGGGCTCGGATTTGCCCACAACCGTTATCTTGTCGAGCTGCCTTGCCTCGAAATCCTCTTTGATCATATTATGCGTGAAGTGGCTGATCATCACGAACACGCCGTACTGCTTTGCGGCGCTTTCCAAACGGGCGGCCAAGTTCACGGTATCCCCCATCATGGTGTAGTTCATGCGCGTCTTGGACCCCATGTTTCCCGTGACGATGGGACCGCTGTTGATGCCGATGCGCATGCGCATCTCGTGTACGATGGATGGCCACTTATCGCCTTCGGAAATCCATTTCTTCCGCAAGTCGGCGAGCCGCAGCTGCATGTCGAGCGCCGTGAGACAGGCCTGCCTGGCATGATCCTGCATGGGCATGGGCGCGCCAAAGAACGCGATGATGGCGTCACCTTCGTATTTATCAAGCGTCCCGTAGTGCGACAGCAGCGTGTCGGTCATGGCAGTGAGATATTCGTTGAGCAGCTCCACCAGCCGCGTGGGCGAACCGAGTTTTTCGGAAAACGTGGAAAAGCCCTGGATGTCGGTGAAATACGCGGTTCGGACACCCTCGTCGCCCCCGAGCTTCGGCTGCTGTTTCGAGTTGTACATCATGTCGATAAGCTCGGGCGACAGATACTGCTTGAAGGTGTTCTGCAGGAATTTGCGGTCTTTCTCCTCCGTGATGTAACGGAATGCCATGACGCCCGTGAACGTTATGACAATTGCGAAAATGGGCCGTGCGATTTCGATCCAGAGGTGGCTGCTTCCGAAAACGGTCATTGCGATGAGGAAATAAGCGAAGACGGCCACAACGCTGAGAATGGAGCCCCACAGCGGTTTGAGAAAGAACGACAGGAACCCGATGACGATGGCGACCGCCAGCAGGATGAGCAGATCCTGCCAGTCGGAAAGCCGCCTGATAAACGTGTTGGTGAGAAACGAGTTGATGAGCGACGCGTGCACCTCCACACCCGGATAGTGGCTGTCGATTGGCGTCGATACCAGGTCGAACAGGCCCTGCACGGTTGAGCCGACGAGAAAAATCTTGCCCTCCAGGGCACCCTGCACCCGGTCCTTCATGATGTCGTAGTAGCTGTAGCGCGTAAAGGTTTTCGCCTTTGGCCCCGCATAGGTGACAATATGCCGGTCCCTGTTTTCTTTTGTGAACTGGTCTTTGATAAGCGGTATGCGCACCGTTCGGCCGAAATCCATGCGCATGCCGGGCGTCATGGATTCGATGACGCTCCACGGGGTAGCGCAGAGCTCGCGGAGGACCGACTCGTTCATCACCGGAAGCGTCGAGACGAGTGTGCCGTTGATATTCTTGACCGTAAAGGAATAGAACAGCAGTTTCGACTCGCCCGGTTTCACCGTGTCGAAATCCTTGTCGGAAACGCGCCCGATGGTTTCGAGGTCCAGTTTCGACAACGACCACTCGCCGTCGCCCTGCGGCGCGGTGAGCGCCCATTCCACGTTGGTATTCCGCCGGACTGAAATCGACGGCCCCAGAAGCAGCGAGTCTTTGTTCGCCATGCCCAGGATTTTGCCCACATCTTGCTTGAGCAGCAGAATCGCCACCGGGCCAGGCAGAACCCCGTTGTACATCTCGATGAAGCAGGCCCCGGCTGAGTCTTTTCCTATTTTTAGATGCGTGCTCACTTCAACGGGTTTTCCGGGCTCGCATTGCCGAATCTGCGCCGCCTTGTCGATAATGGCCTTCACCTGCAGCGCGGTAACGTTCGGATACGAGAACGTGAGCCGGCCGGCCGAATCCTTGAAGGCCTTGAAAGGCTTTCCGATGTCAACATACCTGCCCGGCTCAAAGACGATCTCCTTGTTGGGCGTGCCGAACAGCGTTGCAACGGTCCTGATGCTCAGGGGAAGGTACACGGGCGGATTCCTGCCGAACCCGTACAACAGGGGAATCTGCCGGATGACACCGTCGGCGTTCGGGGGAATATTGACAAAGCCGACATCGCGCGCGACCTGTGCAAGGCGCGGGAAAGTGCCGTCTATCACCCGTTTGGAATCGAAGATGGAACGCCGCACCTGCGGCGAAGGCTCGATCGCCGACGACGGGTGCAACGAATCGTGCCATGCCATGGTCATCATGGTTTGTATTTGCGATTGCGCGTAACTCGAATAGTCGGTGGTATCGGCCAGCATCACCGCATGGAAGACGTTGCCGCCCTTTCTGGTGGCATCGATGAACTGCTGGTCGTAGTCTATGGCCGAGATGAGCGGCTTGTACACCTTGTCGGGCATGGAGAACGCGGGCGACGTCGCTTTGCATTTATCAACAAGCTTGTCTATCCGCGCGACATAGTTCTTGTCGTCGGGGTCAAAGAACATGACGTCGAACACGATTGCGGCCGGATCATGCTTTTCCAGCGAGTTGATCATTTCCGCGTGAAACGAGCGGTCCCAGCTCCAGTATTTTCCCAGCTTGTGCAGGCTCCGCTCGTCGATGTCCACGATGCAGATGCCGTTGTCGTTCTCCAGAACTTCCTTCTCCTTTGCCGCGGAAAGTTCCTGAAACTCCCACCGGTATCGCATGTAATACGTCTGATCTTCGAGCCGGTCGATGAGATCCTTTACAAAAAAGTTGGTCACCAGCGCCACGCCGATGCCCATTGCCGAACCTATGAGCAGGCTTTTCCCCAGCCGCTTGAGCCATTTCATCAAGGTCTCCTTGCCGAGAGACGTTCGCCTTGTTTGCCGTGCGGGACAGAGTCAACATTACCATTATATAGGAAGGAGGCGGAAATTACAAGGTTCATGCTTGGAGAACGGCATGCCCTTGGTGGGCAGGTAAATTGTGTTCTTTCTCTCCCGCCCCTGCCGATGGAACGCATGCCGTGGCGCGACACGGTTTCCGGCGCCGGCACGCGAAAAGGGGCGGTTGCGGTAACGTTACCGACGGTTTTGAGACTGGTCGCGCTGTCATTCATTTATTTTATCCCCATGAAATCAACCTCTCGCTGCCTCTCGTGCTACCTGGACGACATCGCGGGCGCGCTCGATATTCTTGACGTACCGGAAAAGCCCAGGGCAAAGGTGCTCAAACAAAGCCTGCTCTGCATCGCCGAAACCCTTGCGCACAAGGACCCGCCCTCCTACACAATTACCGCGCTGCACAGGATACTCAAGCGCACGCTCGGCCTCGCCATGCCGTTTGCCGACCTGAGAGCGGCCTGCCTCAAAGCGGGTATGGCAATAGCGCGAGGGGTGGAAAAGAAGGCATCCTCAATGTCCGGCGTGCAGCGATTCCGGTTTCTTGCACGATGGGCGGTAGCGGCGAACAGCCTCGATTTCCGCACCGCGGGCGCGGGCTACGGGCTTACCGAATCCGCGGTCAAGAAAACCTTGACCGGATATTTCGATACCGGCCTCGCCGTCGACCACACCGCGCGGATATATGCCGCGGCACGCAAAGCCCGGTCGGTGGTTTACATTCCGGACAACGTGGGCGAGTTGCCGTTCGACAAGCTTCTCGTCGGCTTGATATCGTCCTTTGGAGCCGGGGTCACGGTGCCCATGCGGGGCGGCCCGATCACCAGCGATGCCGTCATGGCCGACGCGAAAGCCGTGTCCATGAACAGCGCTGCCAGGGTAATCCTTGCCGGACCGGACACGCTCGGCATTTCTTTTTCGGAAATGAGCAAACCCATGGCTGCCGCCCTGGCGTCCGCGGACCTCATCGTCGCAAAGGGACAGGCCAACTACTACGTGCTGTCGGAATTTGGAAACAGGTATCCGACCGCCACCATCGCCTGTTTGTTTACCGCAAAATGCGGACTCGTGTGGAATGTTTTCGGCTGCACCGGCAAGTCGTCGATTGCGGCAATCATCCAGCAGGGGTCACGCGCGCGCGGAGGCCGGGCATGAGGCCGTTCAACCTTGCAATCGCGCTCACCCTTTCCCGAATACTTATTGCCCCGGTCTTCGCATTCTTTTTCGTGCGCAGCTTTCATGCCGCATCGCCCGCGCTATGGCTGTGGATCGCCATCGGGATGGCCGCACTTATCGAACTGTCCGACGCGCTCGACGGGTTCGTTGCGCGCAGCCGCAACCAGGTTTCCGATTTCGGCAAGCTGCTCGATCCCATGGCCGACAGCCTCTCACGCCAGACCATTTTTCTTTCCTTTATGGTATGCGCCGACCACATTATTCCGCTCTGGATGTTTCTCCTGTTTTTGTACCGGGACGCCGTCCTTTCCATCCTTCGCACCATGTGCGCATATCACGGCACCGTGCTTGCCGCGCGGCGTGCGGGCAAACTCAAGGCGGTTGTCCAGGCCGTTGGCGCGTTTGCCGTGCTTTTCCTGTGCCTGGGAATTTCGTGCAAGGTGCCATGGATTCCTCGCAGCGTCTGGGGGCGACATCCGGGGTTCTGGGTCATGCTCGTTCCCGCTGCGGTCACCGTGCTGTCGGTCTACGACTACATTGCCTCCAACTGGCGCGTGGTAAAGGTAATGGCGGTTTCGCAGTTCTTCAAATAAACGTTGCCGGGCGCAGAACAGAAAGCTTTCGCATATGTCATCATCCATCATTCATATAGCGCCATCCATTCTTTCCGCAGATTTCCGGCATCTGGAACGCGAAGTGAAAGACGCCGAGGCTGCGGGCGCAGACCGCATTCACTGCGACGTGATGGACGGTCATTTTGTTCCCAACCTCACCTTTGGCCCGTTTGTTATCGAGGCGGTGAAGAAATGCGTGTCGATCCCTCTTGACGTGCATCTCATGATATCCAATCCGCAGGACTATATAGCCACGTACTGCAACGCGGGCGCGAACGTTCTGCTGGTGCACGCCGAAGTGTGTCCCGACCTGGCGCAGGTGCTTCTCGACATTCGCAAACACGGCGCTAAGGCCGGCGCGGCCGTAAACCCGGACAAGAGCATCGACCTCCTTGTGCCGCACTTTGATGCCATGGACCAGGTGCTCATTATGACCGTGTTCGCGGGATTCGGCGGGCAGAAATTCATTCCCGACATGCTTCCAAAAATAAGGTCGGTCCGCGACGAAGCGGCACGGCGCGGCCTTTCCCTTGCCATCGAAGTCGACGGCGGCATCAACGACCAGACGGCGCGGCCGTGTTTCGAAAACGGGGCAACGGTTTTTGTCGCGGGCAATTACGTGTTCGGCGGCGACAGCTACAAAGACCGCATCGACGCCATCCGGCGCGCGGTACGTTGACGCATGCGCAGGCGCACCGCACTTCTTGCGAGTACGGCGGTTGCGCTGGCCGGGGCATTTTGTTTCGGGTGCGCGCGCTACCCCGTGGCCGCAGACGGCGCCAACCTGCTCGAACTCGAAAGCGTGTGGCAGTATCTCAAGGCCTACAGCGTCTGGCAGGACAGCATTCCTCTTGCGCAGAACCCGTTCGCATTCGACTCGGCCGAGCAGCTTCTCGCAAGCGTAAACGATACGTTTCACGGCTATAATTATACCAGGTACACCGACGACACAGTGGCTTTACCGCAAGCAAAGCTGGCCGCGGTAGCGGCGGGCGCGGAAAGTACGACGGTGCTGTGGTCGGGAATTACCGACTCAACGGCCTACGTGCGGATCACCGAATTCAAGCACGACACAACGGATTCGGCATTTAGAAGCGCAATGCCGTTTTTCTCCCAGTTTCCCAAACTTATCGTGGACCTGAGAAGCAATCTCGGCGGCGACATTGACGCCGTGGATTCAATTCTCGAATATTTTCTCCCTGCGAACACCCCATTCATATTTGCAAGATACCGAGCCTACGACGATTCAACGCGCACGGCTAAAACCGTGGGGTGGGAACAATGGACCACAAAGCACGACCACTCGCCCACGCTCGTCAACGCCCGCGTTGCAGTGCTCATGAACCGACTCTCGGCCAGCGCATCGGAAATTCTTGTGGCCGGGCTCAAGGACGGCCGCCGCGACCGCGGCATCGACACGGCGATCCTGGTGGGCGAAACCACCTTCGGCAAAGGCATAGGCCAAATCGTCATTTCGCGCTCGTTTCTTGGCAAACGCGACCTCAAGATCACGTTCCTGCGGCTCAAGGGGATCAGCGACAGGATCGGCGTTTATCACCGGAAAGGGATTGCTCCGGATGTGCAGGCGACAAATTCCCTGGCTCAACTCAACGCCGCGCTGCTCGCGCTGGAACCTTCGGCGCAACCCCTCACCGGCTCTCTGCCGATGGTTGCGGCGGGTTCCGCAAATGCTGAGGCAAGCGTTCGTGTTCCTGCGGACCCGCGTCTTGAAAAGTGAGGAAGCATTGCAAACGGAAGTGTCCGGTTTCGCGGGCCATACTTGCACCCGGGTTTCCTGCGTGCACGCCACATAATGGTTGAACACGGGTACGGTTCTTGGTATAATCATATACGCTCTCCATGGAAAAGACACCCCACACACCAGTGATTCCCCTCGACGCCAACCTCGGTCTCGTCGGCGCATCCTCCTATCTCCAGGAACTCCGTCAGGATATTCGCGGCGTCGCGGAAGGTGATTTTCCCGTTTTGATCCAGGGAGATTCGGGCACGGGAAAAGACATCATCGCGCACGCCATCCATGCATGCGGGAAGCGAAACGGCCGCCGCATGATGGTGCTCAACTGCTCGGCCATTCCAAAGCACCTTGAGGAAGCGGAGTATTTCGGGTATGCAAAGGGCGCGTTTTCGGGTGCGACCGTGATGAAGGAAGGCATCATCGAAACCGCCGACGGCTCCACCCTGTTTCTCGACGAAGTGGGCGACATGTCGCCCGACATCCAGGCCAAGCTGCTCCGCGTTCTTGATAAAGGCGAATTTGTGCCCCTGGGTTCGACCGCGGTGAGAAAAGTGGACCTCCGCGTGGTGAGCGCCACGAACCGCGACCTGGAGGCGATGGTAAAGAATCAATCCTTCCGGCAGGACCTGTACTTCAGGCTCAAGGGCGCACTCATCGCGACGCAGCCCCTTGCACGCCACAAAGACGATATTCCCGTTCTCATCAGCCATTTTCTCAGCATGCAAGACGACCCGAAAATCCCGCGGCACATATCGCCCCCGGCGCTTGAGATTCTCACGAACTACTCCTGGCCCGGCAACGAGCGCGAACTCAAGTACACCGTGGAAGTGCTATGCATGGCGAGCATCGGAATGAAGTTGATTCAGGAGAAAACGGTCCGGGCGGTGCTCAAAATGAACGAGACGGTTCCTCATCAGCCGCTCACCTACAAAGAGGCCAAGGCCGCCATGATGCACGACTTCGAAACGAGGTATTTTTCCAAACTCCTCACCCAATTCAAGGGCAACCTGAATCAGGCTTCCAAGGTGGCGGGCATGTATCGTCCCAACCTTCTCAAGAAGCTCAAGCAATTGAGCATTTCGCAGAACGCGTTCAGACCGCAAAAGAGATCATAGTAATCAAATCTATTCACGAGAAAATTTGGTCACTCTTGCCGGGGGAAGTGCAGTGCCTGGACAATACCACAAATTAGTCTTTGGTGGGGGAAGTGCAGCCTGTCTCAAATCTTGACAGTGGGTTTGGGCGTTCCCCTCGCTACGCTCGGGTCGGCCCTCCCTCCGTGCTCGGCCGTTCGGCCTCGGTGCCGGACCGCCCGGATTGCCTTCGGCGCGGGTCGGCCGGTACCGCGCTTTGGCGCGCACTGCGGTCCTTCCTAACGCATGCGTGCAAACGTCGGTGGCAGATAAGTGCTGCGGTGAAACTTTGAGAGTGGTTTTGAACTATTCCCTGCTCGACAAACAGCAATTCACAGAATAGACAGGAATGCGAAAGTGGGCGACAACTGTTTGTGGGGGAGATGGAGAGGATGGTTTCTTGCGCCAGGGGCGACGGAAGGTGTGCCCGAGCACAGTGCCGGCCGACCCGGCCGCCAGGCATAGGGCGGACCGGCACCGAGGCGAATAGCCGAGCCTGGAGAGCCGGAGCACAGGATGTGCGGAGACCACGCACGAAGCGCGCCCGAAGGGTGCTGAGCCGGACGCGAAGCATGAACAAAGAACCGGTGCTGCAAGGCAGGCGCCCAGATTTAACGGGGTTACGAGACGACCTCAGTTTCCCCCTCGCTCCGGCCTTAGGCGTACTGCGCTACCCCTCTCGGCTGGCAGATTCTTGTTTCTCATCCCTCTTTGTCTCTCAACAGAAGCGTATTCTATATTATAAATTCTTCCATTTCTTAACCGGGGTACGGCATCGGAGTGTTCAAGAACAACTACCGGCTGGTAATAGGCCCAAAAACCCTCGTACGACATTTCCGGACAATCGGAACCAGCGCCTCTCCAACGCGTCTCGCCCTTTTCGCAATGCCCCTCATGTTCACGGGCCTTCTTGTTCTTGCGCAACAGTCAACGCACGTCCTCCAGCCAAACTTTCTCGGAAACAAGAGTTACACCGAAATCTATACGCTCGATCTGTTTTCCGAAGACAGCACGTTTGTCCAGGTACAATTCACCTTCACCAATCTCGGCCTGGAGAGCAGGAACGCCGCCTGCAAAGCGCTCGTGCTTCATGAATCGAAAAAGCCCTGGAAAGTGAACGAGAAATTCACCGAGAAACAATGGAAGTATGCCGATGCGCCGAATCCAATTATCTCGATTGGTTCCAACGAAATCTCGGTGCTCTGCGACAAGACCGTCCTGCGCTCCGTGGTAGGCGGCGGGCGGATAGACATTACACTCTTCGCAGCCGTGGCGACCCGCAAGCCGCCCGACATCGACTACCCGGCCACCACGTCCGGTGCGCTTTACGGATACGAAATTCTCACGCCCTGGTCGCGCGCGCAAGCCACGCTGGTTCTCCCCGGAAGCCCGCCGCGCAACCTTTCGGGCTTCGGCATCCTCGACCGGGCCCGCTCGGTGGGCACGTCACGGGACATCTGCCGGGGATGGGTCACGTTCCGGGGATGCAAGGAGCCTTGTTTTTTCCTGCTGGATCTCAGGCTCCCGCCCCAGAAAAATGCCCCGGCAACAGGCTGGGCGTGGAGGACCGGCGACCAAAAGCCTTTGCCCATGAGAGGCATCGAGGTCAGGAACGAATCATCCGTAATTGACGGAAAAGAAGTCTCTCGCCCTGTGGCTATTGCCGGCGACCGATCGTTCACAATTACCGGAACGCAACCGCTGTACCAGTACTCCTTTGTAGACGAACTGGGCATGTTTACCGGATCGCTCGTGAAGATGGTGATCGGAAAGCCGATCACCACGTACTATCAGGCCACCGCGCAATTTGCCGACGGCACGCCGTCGGTGCCCGGCATTCTGGAACTGATGAGCATCGAGTAGGCAGCCGCAGCAGCAGCCAGGAACTACCATGCGCCCTCGCTTCCTTAAACGCAAGGAATGCCTTGTCCCAACCGCCTGGGCATGGTGCGCCGCTCTTGCCGCGTTCGCGACGGTCCTCCTGGTTTTCGTTTTCACGATTCATTCGTTTCTCGCGCCTGTAAGGCCGGTGCGGTCCGATATCCTCGTTGTGGAAGGGTGGGTCCCGGAATATGCGCTCGAACAGGCGGTCGCGGATTTCGGGAGTAAAGGCTATCGGCTTGCGGTGGTCACCGGCGGACCGGTCGAAACAGGCCATTTTCTAAGCGGCTACAAATCACTTGCGACCGTGGGGGCGGCAACGCTCAGGAAGCTCGGGATCGACAGTTCACGCGTCGTGGAGGTGCCCTCCACGTTTGTTCAAAAGGACCGTACCTACGAAGAGGCCCTTGCGCTCAAACTCTGGCTGGCACTCTCGCGCATTCCGGAAAAATCCATCAATCTGTATTCGATCGGCTGTCACGCAAGGCGATCACATCTGTTGTATTCGCGGGTGTTGGGCAGGGAGTATTCCGTGGGAATCGTGTCGTGCGCCGACCGCGGATACGACGCCCGGCGATGGTGGCACTACAGTAACGGAGTTCGCGCCGTTGCGGACGAAACGCTGGCGTTCTGCTATGCGTGGATTTTCTCGCTGTTTGCATCCGGCCAGTGATCTACCCCTGCCCGTAGTCCCCTCTGCGCGTTTCCTCCTCCCCATTTTTCCAAGCCAGCATGCTTGAAAAATGTCGGTCAGCGGTGTACAATTGATAGTTGGCGAAAAAACTGCCGAGGCCCATTGTGAGTATGAAGAAGTCAGATCAAATTCTACAGGCAGACGATGGGCGTGCCGACGTCACAATGCACACGGGCGATACCGCGTCAATTTTCCGGCGGATATCACGTTTCGTTCTTGGCCCCAACCAAGACGGCGTAGAACTGGAGCAACGTCTTTTCACAATAACCATGCTCCTCGTCGGATGCGCCGGGCTGGCATCCTTCGTTGAGAACAGTCTCCTGGGGTTCAATCTCTCGCTCCAAATTGTGACGATAGTAATAGCGATAGTGTTTGTCATTCTGTGGCTGTTTGCCAGAAGCGGGAAACCATTCACGATCCTGATTTACCCCTCGGCGGTGGGCCTCGTTGTCCTCCTTTCGGTTGCGTGGGTCTACAACGGCGGAAGCCGAGGCGGCGCTAACCTATTCCTCCTGGTTGCTCCTCTGGCCCTTTCGGTGTTCTCCAAGGGTGTCGGCCGCGTCGTCCTTCTTGGTGTGTACTCCATAATGATCGTTTTTCTCTTCATGTTGGAGTATGTCAACCCACACCTGATAACGGGGTATGCCTCGGAATCCGACAGGCTGATAGATGTCTCCGTATCCCTTTTCATAAGCCTGGTACTTTCCATAACCTTCATTCTCACGATCCACAGCGGCTACCGGAAAGCCGTCAAGAAGGCCAACGTGGCCAAGGCTGCCAGCGACGCGCGCTTCTTCGAAACCGCAGACATGCTGCCCGTTATGATCTGCGAGACCGGCCGCGACCTGTCTATATCCTTTATCAACAGGGCCGGCAGCGATCTCACCGGATATGCGCAGGGCGAACTCGGCCACGACCACACCGTGCTGGACATCATCCACGCCGACGACGTGCTTCGAGCCGAAAGGGAGTTCACGCAAACGCTGTCCGGCGAGCACCTGCCCCTGCAGGAATACCGGATCGTCCGCAAGGACGGAAAAGCGGTGAGGGCACTGCTGCAATGCAACCATGTGCTGGCCGAAAACGGGGTTGCCGGCCTGCGCATGTGCTTTGTTGATATAACGGAACAAAAGACTCTCGAGGAGCAATACCGGCAAGCCCAGAAAATGGAATCGGTCGGACTCTTGGCCGGTGGTGTCGCCCACGATTTCAACAACATCTTGTCGGCCATTCTCGGCTACGCAACGCTTATTAAGATCCAGAATTCTGCCAGGGAAAGAGACGCCTTTGGCGAAAAACTCGACGAGCAGATATCGTCGATCCTCAAGGCGGGTGACCGGGCGACCGACCTGGTGCGTAAGCTTCTGGCCTTCTCGCGGCAGGGGTCGTACGAGGTAAATCCGGTCAATGTCCATTCGCTCATCGACGAGGTCACGGCGCTCCTCGCCCACAGCATCGACAAACGAATCACCATTGCCAAGAACCTCACAGCGCTTAGTCCCGTGGTCTCCGGTGACCAGGCCCTGCTGCAAAGCGCGCTTCTCAACCTCGCCATCAACGCCCGCGACGCGATGCCCGGCGGCGGCACGCTCACCTTTTCCACCAAGGGCGTCACCGTCGACAAACTATTCATCGACCGGCGGACGTTCGCCATTGCGCCCGGTTCCTACGTTGCCGTTACCGTGGCCGACAACGGTGTTGGAATCGACGAGAACGTCAAGAAGCACCTCTTTGAGCCGTTCTTTACAACAAAAGAACCAGGCAAAGGCACGGGCCTGGGGCTCGCGAGCGTTTTCGGCACGGTAAAAAGGCACGGCGGGTTTATTGAAGTCCAATCGGAAAAGGGCAAGGGTGCGGCCATGACCTTCTACCTGCCCCAGGCCGATGTTAAGACGATGTTCGAGACCGCGGCGCCCGGGACGCGTAAGCCGGGCCGGCCCCTGCACGTGCTGGTGGTGGACGACGAATCGATGATTTGCGATTTTGTGAAGGAGTATCTGGCGGCGGAAGGGTATCGCGCCACGACGTTTACAAACCCGCAGGAAGCGGTTGACTGGTACCGGCGGTCGTACGCCGATGTCGACTGCATCGTTCTGGACATGAACATGCCCGTCATGGACGGCAAGGCGTGTTTCTCGGCAATGCGAAGAATCAATCCGCAGGCCAAGGGCATTTTTTCCACGGGGTTCATGGTGGGAGACACCGCCGCCATAATCCGGCTGCCGGGAATCCGGGGATACGTGCAGAAACCGTTTTCACTGGAGGGCCTCGTGGAGACGATTGTCCAGGCGGTTGACGGAGACGAGGTCTGATCTTTCCCCGCTCCGCGCAAAGAACCGCATCTGTCAATAATCAAATCCCGCCCTCGGGCAGCACTATTGACGCGACAGGGCATCGCGCTCCATGGTCATGACGCAAGGCACGAACGCCGGCATCTTCCGACTCGTCGACGCACATAAAACCTGCCCTTCTCATTGCGCCGGGCCAGACCGGGTCGCCCCACCGATGAACCACGGCAACAAAAGTGAATGACAGGCCACTAGGTGCAACCTATTTTTATCTTAGTAATTCCAACCGATCAACCGGCAGCGACACGCAGGGAGACCGCTCATGAACTGCTTTAACCATAACGAAGCGCCGGCCATTGCTATTTGCAAACAATGCGGAAAGGGCCTGTGCGAAGAATGTGTCACCGAAACACCCAACGGGGTTTTCTGCAAAGGGGCGTGCGGGCATGGCGCTTCCGCAACCCGTCCCGCAGCGGCGCCGGGTACGCATAGATTCGCGGCGCTCGGGTTGACGGTGAAGGTCCTTTCGAGCATGCTGGTGATTGCGGCGGCGATCGTGCTCGCCGCGTTCATAATCCGGGCGGTAAGACAAGCCAACACCGACTCGGCCGACATCGAAGACCTGGAAACCAGAATCGAAAAAGGCGTGTACAACACACCCTCGCTCGATACGCTTCTCTTTCGGCAGAGAAAGATATATTTCAGCAATGACATCAACGAGCTCACCTGTTCGTGGCTTGTCAAGCAACTGCTCCTCCTTGCGGGCACCAGGGAGAAAACGGATATCAGTCTCTATTTGTGCTCCTCGGGCGGCAACATCGCCGACGCAAAAGCGGCCTGCAACGTCATTCGCAGCCTGGGCGTGCGGGTGAACATCTTCGCCTCCGGCTTCTGCGCCTCGTCGGGCGTGCGGATACTGGCCGCGGGAACCGGGACCCGTGCCGCCTACGAGAACACGGTATTCATGTTTCACGGCCAGGACTTGCGGTATGCCGGGAAAGACCATTCGTACGACGCCGTCGCGAAGGAACTTGATATAAAGGAATGGCGGTCGATGACCGATATCCCGGAATCCACGATTCTGGACACAGCGGAAGTCTACTGGACGCCTCAGGAGGCGCTGAAACTCGGCGTTATCGACACCGTTCTAGCACTTCCGGAAAAGAAGTCCAGCCCGAAGTAGGAAGGCCTGGTCATGACCGCTGCGCAACGGAGCAAACCGGGCCGTTCGGCACCCACGCCACAGGGAGTGGCCGACGCCCGCACAATCGAAGCCGCAGGCCGCGCTCTTGACGGACGCGGCAAACGCGGCATCCCGCGAATGCTTCCCTTTCTCGGGCCCGCATTTGTCGCCAGCGTCGCCTATGTCGACCCGGGCAATTTCGCCACCAACATTCAGGCCGGTTCCGAATTCGGGTACATGCTCCTGTGGGTTGTGGTGGCCAGCAACCTCATGGCCATGCTCATCCAAACCCTTTCCGCCAAGCTCGGCATCGCAACCGGAAAGAACCTTGCCGAATTGTGCCGGCTGCGGTTTCCCCGCTGGGTGGCGGTATGCATGTGGGTGCTCATGGAGCTGGTCGCCATGGCAACCGACCTCGCGGAGTTCATCGGCGCGGCGGTCGCTTTCAATCTGCTGTTCGGCATGCCGCTGCTTGCCGGCGGCCTGCTCACCGCGGTCGCCACATTCCTCATTCTGGGCCTGGAACGGTTCGGGTTCAGGCCATTCGAGGCGGTGATCGCGGCGCTGGTGAGCGTGATAGCTATCTGCTACTGCATTGAAACGTTTCTTGACGTACCGGATTTTACCGCGGTGATCGCCCACGCCGTGGTGCCGCGGCTTTCCGGACGCGAAAGCGTGCTGCTGGCCGCCGGAATCCTTGGCGCCACCGTGATGCCGCATGCGATTTTCCTGCACTCCGCACTTACCCAGGGCCGCGTCGTTGTTGCGGACCCGAAGCGCTTGAGACGGCTTTTCGGGTTCGAAGTCGCCGACGTTACCATTGCCATGAGCATTGCAGGGCTTGTCAACATGGCTATGCTTGTGATGGCCGCGGCAACCTTCCACGGCCACGGCTACACCGCTGTCGCCACCATCCAGGACGCGCACAAGACGCTGGAACCGCTTCTCGGAAGGGGCGCAAGCGTGATCTTTGCGGTGTCGCTGCTCGCGTCCGGGCTTTCCTCATCCACGGTCGGCACGAGCGCGGGCCAGGTCATCATGCAGGGCTTTGTGCGGCGTGAGATTCCGATCTGGCTGCGGCGGCTGGTTACCCTTGCGCCGTCGATTGTCGTCATCGCCTTGGGACTCGACCCGACGCGTACGCTAGTAATCAGTCAGGTTTTGCTCAGCTTCGGGTTGCCGTTTGCCCTGGTGCCGCTGCTTATGTTTACGGCAAATCGCAACCTGATGGGACCGCTTGTCAACCGCAGGATAACCACCGCGGCCATGACCGCAATCACGCTCACCGTACTCACGCTCAACGTGTATCTCGTTTTACTTACCATAAGGGGATAGCGTCATGTTCAAACACCTGCTCGTCCCGCTCGACGGCTCGCACCTGGCCGAGGCAGCGCTGCCCGCAGCCCGCTTCCTGTCACGATCCTTCGGCGCCAGCGTGACTCTGGTGCACCTGATGGAAAAGGGGCGGCCCCAGACCGTGCACGACCAGCCGCACCTGCACGATGCAAACGAGGCTGCGGCCTACCTGTCGCGCGTCGCCGCGTCGTTTCCCGAGGGCATACCGGTGGATTGGCACGTGCACGAAGACGAGGTGCGCCGGGTAGCCCCGAGTATCGTGGAGCATTGCATGAAGGAGCTGTATTCCGATCTTGTCATCATGTGCTCGCATGGCGAAGGAGGCACGAGGCGTTTTGTGCAGAGCAGCATCGCGCAGCAGGTGACCGCGTTTGGCACCGTGCCGGTGCTCGTTCTCCACGCCGAGCGATCGTTGCACCGGGAATTCGCGTGCAACAAGATCCTTATGCCGGTAGAGGGCGGGCAACAGCATGGCGACATCTTCGGCATAGCCGAGAAATTTGCGACCACCTGCGCCGCCGTTGTTCGGCTGATCTCCGTGGCGCCCACCAACGGTACGATCAAAGGCAAATGGCTCCAGGTAGGGAGGCTTCTTCCGGGAGCCACCGCCGAGCTGCTCGACCTCGAGGCCGATCAACTGGGGGAATTCCTCCGCTCAAAGGCGTCGGCGCTCCGGGCCGCTGGCGTCACGGCAGAAACCGCGGTGCTTCGCGGCGACCCCGGCCCCGTGATTTCTCTTGACGCAGAAGAATCGGACGCAGACATTATCGTGATGGCAACGCACGGGAAATCGGGCATGTCGGCGCTGTGGGAAGGGAGCGTTGCGTCACGGGTGTTTGCCGAAAGCAAGACGCCCCTGCTGCTTGTTCCTGTTGCCGTAACGTCATGAAGCCGACCGGAGGCCTGCCACGCGGAAATCGATCCTGGAGGACCGCGGCCGTTTTGGCCCCCTCATCTTGACTTACCCGTTGTCATATAGTAGAATAACAGCATTCACCATTTACCATTCACCTAATTCACATGGAGGTCGTATGAAGCGTATCTGTGTACTGACTCTCGCCATCGCATCCCTTTTCGTCATGGGATGCGTTTCAAAATTGATTTATAACAAGGAGCTTCCGGAAATCAAACCCCCGGCCGACAAGGCCCTGTGCGTGATCGTTCGCCCCACTGCCTTCATGGGTGCGACATTCGTGCCTGTCTACTGCGACCAGAAGTACGTGGGCGGCACCGAGGGAAATACCATGCTCACATTCCCGGTTGACCCGGGTGAGCACTACATTATCGGCGACGCAACCAACAAATCCAAGATCAAATACAATTTCGTGGCAGGCAAGGTCTACTTCATCTTTCATACGGTAGTAACGGTGAGCGCCGGGTACGTGACGATAAACACCAGCACCTTTGCGCCGATGGACGGAAAATCGGCAACGGAAAAAATAGAATCCGAGAAGGGCAAGATCACATGGGTGCAGAAGAATCCTGAAGACAAGGACACCAAGGACATGAGCACCGGCGATTTCGAAGACGTGAAAAAGGATTACACAAAATGGGCGTCCGAGAGCAAGAACGCGGAAGACGCCAAGAAGGAATCCGAGTATCCGGGCTACTGACCCGACCAGTATGATGGAGGCATCACCCGCGCGGGTGATGCCTTCCCCGCCTCGCCAACCCGGCGAATCTCCCCTGTCCGGCTTTCATCCCTCCATTGCCTCAAGCTCTTTCCCCTTTGTCTCGTGCGAAAACTTAAAGACAAAGAAGAACGAGATAACCGCGAATACCGTGTAGATTGCATACGCGCCGCCCAGGCCGATGCCGGAAAGCATCATGGGAAACGTCATGGTAATTGCGAAATTGGAAAGCCATTGGGCAAGCCCGCTCACGGCAAGTCCGGATCCGCGGATCTGATTGGGGAACATTTCGCCGAGCATCACCCACATCACCGGTCCCCACGAGAAGTTGAAGAACATCACATACAGATTTGCGCAAATCAATGCGATTGTGCCGGCGCCTGCGCCGAGCGCGAGCGTCCCCGACGCGCCTGATGCCGCGGTCGCGAAGACGACGGCCAATGTTCCCAGGGTAAGGGCCATGCCCACCGACCCGATCAGCAGCATGGGCTTTCTTCCCACTTTGTCTATAATCGCGGTCGCGACAAGACAAGAGCAGATGCTGAGCGCCGACGAGATTACATTTATCAATAACGCATTCGATTCCGAAAATCCGGCCGATTGCCACAGAACAGCACCGTAGTAGAAAACGACGTTGATGCCCACCAACTGCTGGAACGTGGCCAGGCCTATTCCGAGCCACACGATGGGGCGAATTCCGTTGGGGCCCAATAGATCGCGCAACGCCGGCCGGTGATGGTCCGACGCCAGGGACTGCCGGATCTCGTTGTATTTTGCTTCCGCACCGCTGCCCATGAGCCGGTTAAGCACCGCCAGCGCCTTGTCTCTCTTGTTGGTGGCCACAAGATAGCGTGGACTTTCAGGAATAGCAAGCAATGCGAAGAAGAAAACAACCGACGGAATCAATTCCATCCAGAACATCCAGCGCCAGGCCTGAAAGCCGAGCGCGAAATCGTGCATGGAGCCGCCGGCTTTAAAGGCAATGAGGTAGTTGCTGAGGAACGAAAAGAACAATCCGGCGATAATGGCGATCTGCTGAACGGACGACAACCGTCCGCGAACACGCGCGGGAGCTATTTCGCTGATATAGGCGGGAGCAAGAACCGAAGCGGCTCCTACGGCAAACCCGCCGATCAGGCGGTAGACGATGAACTCGATCGATCCGTGAGCGATCCCGGAACCGAGTGATGTGATACAGAAGAATATCGCGGAAATAATAAGAATAGATCTTCGACCGAATGTGTCCGCGGCTCTTCCTGCAATAAAGGCGCCCGCGGCGCAGCCGAGCAGCATGGATGCAACATTGAATCCGGTGCCCATGCTGTTGGAGTGAAATGCCGTCCGTAAACCGTCAACGGTACCGTTGATGACACCGGAATCGTATCCGAACAGAAAGCCTCCGATGGTCGCCACCAGCGTTATTAGAAATATGAACCCGGTATTGTGCATGGAGTTTGACATGAAGAGCTGCCCTTTCGTTGGTTGTGGAAGGGTAATCGATTTTCGGCACATTCCGGCGGGAAATCCGGGACGCCATCCGCAAATCTTCCTGGGGGAAAAGGGCAGAGCGGGGGCGCCCCGGACGTTCATTCACACGATTATTTATACATCTCCCTGAACGCCGCGCTCGCCTCCACCACCGACTCGCGCATCATGTCTTCGGCCTTTGCCGTCTCCCTGTTCGCAAGATGTTTCATGAGCAGAGCGGTGTCGAGTTTTGCCGCGGCCTTTTCGCACGCTTCCCACGAAAGGATGCTGCGCACGACGCGATCGATACCCTGCTTCTCGCTGTCGTACGGCCGCACCTGCATGTCGTGGCCTTTCCATCTGCGATACCCGGCGGTTGCGAGCAGTCCGGCAATGGCGATGTTCATGCCGTTTATCCTGACGCCGTGATCGATGTCGAACTTGCCCGGTCCTCCCAGGATGATGCCGTCGTTATTGCCCTGGCTGTTCATGTGCATGTGCAGTAATGCGTTATTGTCAAGTTCTTCCACCGTGTCGTATACATGGTCCAGACCGATCATTTCCGAATGGCCGAATTCCTTGTTTATTCCCTTCTTGTCACGGCTGATGCCGAATTCCTTTTCGAGATTGTACCACAGCAGAAGTCCGCTGGCGACCGTCGGCAGCATGAGAGCGGGATGCCCCTCGTTGGGCTTGGGCTCAATGGCAATATAAAGTTTGCCCCCTTTGGTCGCCTCATAGTTGCACAGCGCCGCAATGTTTTCCTTGAGGTTCTGGTACATCTTTTTGATTCCAACGGTTGCGATATCGTAACCGTAGGAGCCGTTCCACAGGACAAACGCGGGGGCGAGGCCCGGGTCCGGATGCCAGGCGCGCGCAAGCGGCCCGTAGGTAAGGTCGACCGCCTTTTCGCCGAGCTCGGCGGCGGCGGTCTTTTCCTTTTCGTCCAGCGACGCAATCCCGCCATAGGCAAAATGGCTGTGTGCGCCCGGCGTCATCATTGCGAGATAGATGCCGGTTTCGCCCAAAGCGTCCGCAACCGCGGAGGCGTTCTTTTCGTCGATTTCGGTGTCGTAGTGAACTTCATACCCGAGTTCAATATGCGAGGGAAGCCGCGGGGCGATTTCCTTCTTGATAAGGCGGACAATGCTTGCCGAATCGATCTTCGTTGCGCCCCACTCCTTCCGGATGTCGCTCGGAACGAATCCGCCTTTCCCCGCGTGGAACGTCCATCTGCATAGGCTGTGATGAGATTTTGTTTCTGCCATACAAAGGTGTCCTTCTGTGAGATTGAAAAATAGTGTGATTAATCCAGCACTGCTTGTTTCATTGTTTTTACAGATCGGGAGAGCGACCTGGCCGTTTGCAGCTTGTCGAGCCATGTTGCATAACAATCGGCGTACGTTCCCGCAAGCTTAGGGTTTGGAGAAACCCTCCGGGTGATTGCAAGGCTTTTGAAGGCTTCCTGGGCCGACCGGTATATCCCGGCGCCCATGCCAGCGCCACGGGCCGCTCCTGCAGCGCCGTCGGTGTTGCACAGCTCAAGATCGGCATTGCACACCGTGGCAAATACTTCGGCAAAAAGGCCACTCCTGAACATGTTGGCATGCCCGGCGCGAACGGTTTTGACCGAAACGCCGGTTGTGCGCAGGATGTCGAGTCCAAACCGCAGCGCGAACACGATCCCTTCCTGGGCCGCACGCAGCAAATGACCGCGCGAATGTACCGAAAAGTCCAACCCGCAGAGCGATGCATGCACATTGGCGTTTTCGAGCGTGCGCTCTGCGCCGTTGCCATAGGGAAAAACCTGCAGGCCGTCGCTTCCCGGCGCGACCTTCTGCGCTTCCGCGTTCATCTGCTCGTAGGTCATGCTCTCGCTGCCCGTGACGCACAGGTTCTGTTTGAGCCAGCGGTTCAGGATGCCGGCCCCATTGACGCAGAGGAGAACGCCGTACCGGGGAGAACGCTCGGTGTAGTTGACATGAGCGAATGTGTTCACCCGGAACGCAGGATCGGCGGCCGGCGTGTCTGCAACGCCGTACACCACCCCGGATGTCCCGGCCGTCGCGGCAACCTCGCCCGGGTTGAGCACGTACAGCGACAGGGCGTTGTTGGGCTGGTCTCCGGCGCGGTAGGAAACGGGAATTCCCGCAGGTATCCCGAGGTCCGAAGCCGCACCAACCATAACGGTTCCCTGAATGCCAAAACAGGGAACGATCGAGGGAACAACTTCGTAATTGAGATCGAAGTAGTCAAACAGGAAATCCGCGAGCCTATGGTGCTTGTAGTCCCACATGATGCCTTCGGACAACCCGCTTTGTGTGGTGGTGATGTCGCCGGTGAGCTTCATGGCTATGTAGTCACCCGGCAGCATCACCTTGTGGATCCTGGCATACGTGCCGGGTTCATTGTTCTTTACCCACGCGAGTTTCGAGGCGGTGAAATTGCCGGGCGAATTGAGCAGGCGTTCGATGCACTTGTGCTGGCCGATTTCTTCGAATGCCCGGTTGCCGATATCGACCGCCCTGCTGTCGCACCAGATGATGGCGTTTGCAACGGGTGCGCCCTTCTTGTCCACCATCACCAGCCCGTGCATCTGATAGGCAATGCCGATCGCGCGTACACGCTTGAGGTCGACCGACGGATCGGAGCGAAGCATGCCGATTGCAAGCAGCACATGTTTCCACCAGGTTTCCGGTGCCTGCTCGGCAAAGCCAGCCTGAGGGGAGATGATGTCGAGTTCGGTTTGCGGTGACGTTGACGAAGCGGCAAGCTGCTGGCTCTCGATGTCGAGGAGAGATGCTTTGATCGACGAGCTGCCGATGTCCAGCCCAAGAAGATATCCGGTGTCCGCCATTAATTCCCCCGCCACAAGTGAACACTTCCGGCTGCTCACGCCGGCATGGATCTGATGCCGATTAATGTTAGCAGTAATTTACGAAATTGGGCCGGGGAATCCTCTCAGGAAATGTCGAGTTCCTTTAGTTGGAAATATATTATTAAATGAGCCTTTTCAGTTGATCGAGAACCTGGGCGTTGCGCATCTCTCTGTGTTCTGCGTGCCTCCGAGGCAAAGGATTCCTCACTCTCCTCAGTACATTTCTTCGGAACCCACACTATGCACTTTCGCAATATACACCGCATGCGCGTCCGTCAACCTATGCCACGCGAGCGTCGATCCCAGCTTCACGAGTCTTCTCGACAGCAGCTTCCCTGCCACGTCGTACACTTCCACCTGTGCGGTTCTGCCTACCAGGTTCCGAGGTACGGCCATCGATTGCGCCGACGAAACCATGGCGCCGATCGAGAAGACTGTTGCTCCAGAAGCGCCTGTTGGTCCTGCGGCCCGGCCTGTGCCGAGAACGGACACCTTTGGTCCTGCGGGTTGTGTCATGAGGCTGTAAATTGTCTGCAATGACGTGCCCGACGGCGCGAAATACAGGGTGTCGCCGGCCGATGTGGCAACGGTGAGCGTGGCCCCGGTCTTTGTCCCGCCGTCGGCGCCGTTCCTGTACATCTGGACCGCGGCATTTCCCCAGGGGTTGACAAGGACCAAATCCCTACCGCGGTTGCTTATCGCGCGGGCATACTGCACCGAACCTGCCCTGAAGTCGCTTGACACAAGGAATCCGCCATAGGCGCCAAGATCTCCGAATTTCGCGTACGAGGTCATGGACCAATCGGCAAAGAGCTTGACTTTCCCCTGAAACGACTGCGCGAGCATTTCGCACAGCCCGGCCGGGACAGGCGAAAGATTTTCGATGCCGCCGCCGCCGGTATGGATATGCAGATTGTTGTAGGAATTGTTGACCGCAAAGCTTTTCAGGTGATTGAGAATTGAGTCGGCCGGATACCCAGCGCGCGCAGCCGCCGGGTAAAACGAGTTGGTGCCGTTTCCGTCGTTCCACCGCCGCATTTGGTCTATCATGTTCCACGCGATCTTCAATGAAGCGGAATCGCTGAACAACCCGATTTGGCTTGCCGGGTAGATGTGTTGGCATCCTATAACATTGCCGTCGTTCCAGTCGCGGCCCGTTTCGGTGTACCTGAAGACGGTCTGAATCTGGCCCGTAAACGTATTCTGACGTGTAAAGGTTGGAAACGCGCTCATTTTCGACAGGATGGTCTGCCAGGTAGTCCGCTTGTTGGCGTCAAGGTTGAGCGCCGTACTAATGTCGATGCATCCCTGAAGCAGGAACCGCACCAGCCCCAGAGACATGACGCCGTTTGTTTGCGGGTACGCATCTCCCTCATGCTGCGCGTCGTTGACAATAACGTATCTGACACCGTCCCATTGCAGATAGTTCTCCCAAAACAGCGCCGACTGCTTGAGGTAGTCGTACACGGTGTTTGCATAGGAGACATCGGCCGTGTAATACCAGTGGTACAGGATGGGAACCGCGGCAAACGCGGTCATGGATTTCTGGTTCCAGAAATTCTTGTCGGCGCTGCCGTCGGGCAGCGGGCCGATGTGTACGCCGTAGTACAGGCCGCTAAAACTGTTCGCCTGTGCCGCCGCTTGACCGTTTGTAATCCAGTCGAGCACTGGTTTGTCGTAACAGGCGGAGATGTCCGCGTGGTTCAGGTTGCACAGGCTGAAAAAGGGAGCTTCATAATTGTAATTGAGGGTAAAGTCCCCGTTCCAGTCCATGTTGCCCAGCGACCAGTTTCCCCACAGGCCGGGAGGATACTCGCCTCCGCGCATGCAGCACCCGAGTAGATACAATGACCCGTAGAAGAATTTCTCAATTGTTTTGTCGGGAATCTCTATAAAAGATTTCCCATAGTAATCCGCCCACCACTGGCGATGTGCGGCATTGAGCGCCGCGACGTCCGCGGCGGTCATGCTCTGGATCATGGCAGGTGCGGCCGCCTGATAGTTGCCTGAGTCGATATTGCTGAGCACGGCGCTCACGATGTAGCAGGTGTCAGAAACGGTCGGACTCATCGAAAACGTGAGCGTGCCCTGGTTGAATGTTCCGGCCGCGCCGATCACTCGGGCGGCCAGCCTGCCTTTACGGGTAGGATATCCCTTGTAGGCATCCACGTTGTCCGAGGCGGCGACGTCAAGACACGCGACTCCTCCCGAGGCTGTCACCTTTGATTGGTCTAGGGCGCCAAAGCCGTCGGTGAGCCGGACCCTCACCGCGATCACGGAGTCTCCAGTGAGAACGAGTCTGGTTACAAGCACATTCTTAGTGGCCGACATCCAGGACTGCAATCCCAGGTTATTTCGGCCCACCGAAAACGAACCTGTACATTCCGCAAACTTGAGCACCTGCTGCATGGAATAACTCGATCCTTTCATTTGCGGCATGCTCACAACAACTTTTCCAAGCGGTTGTGTCTTCCCTTGCGTCAATGACCACCATTCGTTCTTCCCGAGACAAAACGACATGCTGTCGATGGTTCCGGTGATCGCGACGCCGACATCGCCGTTGCCGAGCAGCGGAGCGTCGGTGGTCTGGGCCGTGGTCACGAGCGTGGGTGCCGAGGTCCACGCGCCGCTGTATGGAGTGATGACACGAAGCGCATTGGATTGCACATACTCATCGGCACAGGCCGTTGCGACCGCGGCAATAGCAACGATGCTTGCGATCGTGCAGGAAAAAGGAAACCAACGGGATGCATTCATGAGTTCACCTCAACGGATCGGCTGGATATCTGCGCAAACAAAATTGATGCCTACAATATCATGCCCTTGCTACTCAGCTTGCGCAATCAGGCTTCGCCTTTCGGTAATGCATCTCCTGGCAAAGGTCACGGCGCCGGACTCATCCCGGACCTTAACGATATACACACCCGGCCGGTTGAGCAGGGCGCCCTGAGGCCGGGCGTGGCCGCTGAGCCGCGCAACGCACCGTCCGTCAATGGCGTACACGGATATTTCACGCACGCAACGGCCGGACTGCCGCGACGGTGCCGGCGCCGCCGATATGCCGACCGTTCCGCCGTTTGACCGGATAAACTGCATAAGCACATCATAATCGAGAATGTTGATCTGGCCGATGAGCCCCAGATCGCTGTTGTTGCGCGCACATTCGGCCAGCTTGAGTATCGCCTGGTACATCTGGGAAAGTGCATTGTTGAGAACCGTGCATGCCGACGCCTTGGCCTGCGTCGTTCCCGATGCTTTGGCCGTTGTATTGTACGTAATGTACGACTGGTTGATATCGATAAGCGCCTGAACGTACAATGCTCGAAAATCAAGACGGTTAATGATGAGGTCCAGCCAGTACTGTCCGGTTTGGGTGAGCTGTGGTTTCAGGCTTTTGAGGGTCGCGGAAAACGCCTGGTCGCGGGCGATGAGCGCCTGCTGCTTGGTGATGAGCGTCTGGCATTCGGAAACTATGGTGCTCCACGCGCCTGTGGTGACGTCGGCGGAATACGGGGAAAGCTGCAACGTGCACCATCCCTCGGAAATGTTCATGTCCCGGTAGTCACCCGTTGTCGCGGCGGGGATGGAGGGTTCGATGCTGTCGTTAACATAGTAGAAATTTGAAAGCGTGGCAGCAGCCTGCTGGCCATACACGTTCCGGCTGTAGTCGGCATAGAACTGCGACCCCGTGAGAGTCGGGTTCCACACGAATTCGGCGAGGTATTTTATGTTGTGCTCCACGCCGGATTGTTTCCATCCGTCGAGGGTGATGCACTCCACGTTGTTGGCAACGCAGCCTTTGTAAATTTGTTCCTGTTTCATTGCCCTGAATTCGGGGAACCACACCAGGCCGTCGTATTCCCACCAATCGGTAATCCAGCCGCGCCTCGTGCCGGCTTTTGCAAAGGTGTAGTGGCTGGCGGCCTCGGTGATGCCCTCCCGCGTGTCCCACGAATTCATGCCGTGGAAGATGATCTCCTTAGGGCAGTCCTTGTCGTAGCCGTTGAACAGCTCCGACATGTCCCATCCGCCGGTGGCGATCTTGCTCCGTTCCGCTGATGTCAATTGGTTGACCGTCTGGAGAAACAGGTATCCGTAGTCGATGTCGCCTTTCTTGTTCGCGTCCGTAACCCAGGAAGCATACTGGTTGCGCATTGCCGTTGCCGACGCGTCGTTGGTGACCGTCTTCCACAGGTTGCCGCCAGCCTCGGCTTGCCACATCCAATAATAATCGGAATTCGGGTAGAGCTGCACCAGGCGGCGGTAGCGCTGAACTTCCAGCGCCGCGTTGTTGGCAATGAGCGGGTCGGGCATCGGGTCCCAGCCTCTGGTGCTCGTCGTTGCAAAGGAGCCGCCGCGCGGCTGCATGAGGCAGAACCCGGTAACCGTGGAAAGTCCGCGGCTGTGCGCATAATCGAGTACCCGTCGAAGCATTGCCTCGCACGAATCGGTCTGGACCCTTTGCCCCTTGCCCTGGTTCTGCCACCATTGACGCGTGCCGAACGTGGTCACCGAGCCGAACGCGCCGCCGCCAACCATGGTGTCGGTGCGGAAGTAGTTGGCCCAATCGGCAATGTGGTCCGAGGTGGCGCTTGATCCATCGGAATAGGTTTCGTTGTAATACCCGAGCCCCGGGTAGAAATGGAACTCGATAAAGTTAAGGCGCAGGCGCACCATGCGGTCGATGAACAGCCGGAAGTCCTCTTCGTTCCAGCCCGACATTCCGCTGAGGAAATTGTCCCATGGCAGTAGACCGTAGTACCGGAAAGCTGGCGCGACGCTCACGTTGATGTTCTTGACCGAAAACGCGTCCCGTAGGGGGAAAATTTCTCCGGAGATCTGGAAATACGCGCCGTACTGCTGGAGAAGATCGTAGACGCCGGGCGAGATTCCGGTATCGCTGGACGCTGCAAGGTATATGGTGCTGCCGACCGTCTTTATCGCATACCCTTGCGAGGCGTATTTGCCCGTAGGCAGCGAGATGTCGCCGGCGGATATCCTCTGCGATATGAGCTCGTTATTCTGCGGGGTCCCGATCACGATGTCGAAAACCGTGCCCGACCCGGACGTGTCGATGGCGTCCGAGAACATCTTTGACATTAAGGAAACCGCGTCTCCTATCACGTATGACTCCAGCGAGGTCTTCGGCGACCCCGTCTTGATCCTTACCGCTGCAAGGCTCTGCTGGAAAATTATTCCATCGACGCACACCGCAAGCATTGCGGCAATCGCCGCACAACGCACGGTTCGATTCATTGAAATTCCCTTCTCCCGTGGGTGAAACTGCGGACAATTTTCCGCCCGCTGCAGCGGGGCATAGTCGCCACACTCCTGCGTCCGGGGAACCTTGGACGCGGCAGTGAACGCGCGGCGGATGGAAGCTTTGAATCTGCACAGATTAATTTAAGAAATGAGGGAGTTTGCCGTGGCCGCGAATTGCGCAGCTTATTCAATTCAACGATATATTATTAAAATACGTGTTCGCCTCATCAAAGCCTGGCTGTCCTTGTCCGCGACACGCCTTGGGTGATGAGGCGAAACGCCGATGATCCTTACCTCAGAAGGGCAACCCGCTTTGCGTATGCGACACCATCCACGGTGCAGCGCACCACATACATGCCGGTCCCCGGATTCGCCGCTTTGGGCACCTTGATGGCATGCCACCCCTGTTGCTGCCTCGATCCCGCGATTCGTGCAACCACTCTGCCGTTGACCCCGAGGATTTCGGCAGACACGAATGATGCTGCGCCAATGAAATAGCGCACCATTGCACCGACCGCAACTATTTTGCAAATATTGACAGAAGCGAGTTGCGCGGAGGACGCTATGCGCCTGTACACGGGCGTGGAGCCCAATGCAATCGTTACAAACGTTGTTGTTCCTGATGTCAATCCTGCGGAAGCAGCGCTCACCGTTACCGTGCCCGCGGCAAAGGTCGAGCGCACCGCCACCTTGCACATGCCGCCTTCGGCCGCAAGTTCCGGATCGAGGGGCGAATGGTATCCGAGCGGCTTGCCTGTCGTCACATACGCATCGGATCCGCCGCGGTAATTGCCCTGTCCGGAAACGCTCCAAGTAATGTTGTTGTTTGCCGTGGGACACAGGTTGCCCTGCGCATCGACCACCTTGGCGACGATAAACGCGGCGTCGGAACCGTTTGCCTTTATCTGAAAGACCTCGCCGGTCTGCTTTACAATTGCAGAATCGACCGAAAGGACGATGTGGTCGGGGTTGCCGGCGGTTATCTTGCGGTCGCTGCACACCACGGTTCCGTTTGCATCAAGGCCCTCGGCCAGAAGCGTTCCGGCCGCCCACGCCACATCCCAATTACATTGGAACGGCAGTTGGGTGGTGGTCTGGGTAAGGTCGTTGTTGCTGCCGACACCCGTTGCCCCGTTCGGTGTCTTGGTGCCGATGACCGTGCCGTTAAGCGTTAGCCGTACGCTCGGGCAGTTGCTGAACACGTTGACACGCGCGGTTCCGGACCTGTTCCAATGGTGCGCAATGGACACCACGGGCCTAATCGAAAACGGCGTCCAGGCCGCCTGATAGATTTTGTAGAGCATCTTGGGAAACCGGTTGAAATCCATCATCGACGTCCCGGTGGATCTCACGCCGGCCGCGAGCACTCCTTCCAGATAATCGGCCTGCTCGCCCGGGGTGTCGGCCATGTACCACTGGCACACGCCGAAGCAGTTGGCCGCCACGCTCGCCCTCCAATTCTGGAAGTACTGCGCGGCGAAGGCGATTTCGTAGTCGTAGGCGAACCTCGCAGAGCTCCTGTTCCACGCCTCGGCGCACCAGGCCGGGTTGTCGGGGTACTGACTCTTCACTCCGATTTCGCAACCAGAAAGCGTGCAGGAGAGAATGTCGCCATTGGCAGGATTCGGGGTCCTGTCGGCCTGCGCGCGCGTATTGACGGGGTCCCACAGCACGGATATGGCTTTGAGCGCCTGCGCCACCGGCGTTGCCGTGACGCCGTTGTCGGCCTCCCACGCGAGAATCGACGGATTGTTTCTGTCGCGAATGATCATGTCCCGGTGAAGTTCGGACTTAAGAATGTATTTTGCGTCGGTCACGGCCGTATTGGCAAAACCGTTTTCGCCGTCGCCGCTGGGCTGCACCAGCATGATTCCGTAGTTGTCGCACGCGCTCACGAACCCCTTGCTGCACGACGAATGGCCGGGCCGCCACAGGCTGCCGCCGCATTGGGCCATGATCTTTGCGTCCCGGAACTCCTGCTCGTTGGGTACCGCCGACCCCAGGGCCGGATAATCGTACCGGGAGGCGCCGCCGAACAGCAGGTGTTTGTGTCCGTTGATATAGGGGAAGTTGTGGTCCCAGGTGATTACTCGTATGCCCAGCGGACTCTCGAACACGTCAAGGGTGGTGTTCCCTACCTTGACTATGTGGTATACCTTGTACATATACGGCGTGCCAAACGTGCTGTTGTTGGGATACCACAGCGTTGGATTGGTCACGTCGCCGGTCTGGTCGAACACATGGCTCTGGCCCGCGGCGACGGACTGCGTGTCGGTGAGGCTCAGAACCACGGTGTTGCCGTTGCGTATGTCGACAACTTTTGTCGTGAGCGTCACGTTCTGCGCCGCGCCGCTCTCGTTGAGCACGTTCGTCTGGATCTCGACGGTTGCGGAAGATCCGTCGCTTGTCACGGTTTTGGTCACAACATAGGTTCCCCATTGGTTAAGGACCGAGTACACATTCTGGGGAACATGCACCTTGTCGGTGATATGCATCCACACCGGCCTGAAAAGTCCTCCGTCCTCCTGACCAAACCGAAACACCTCGGAAAAGCCCGGGTCGGTGTAGAACCCGCCGCTCTTGGCGACTCGTACCGCAAAAACGTTGTCGGCTCCGCCGAATTGCACCTTTGACGTGACATCGACGATAAATCCGATAAATCCGATCACGTGGGTGGCATTGGGATTGAGGGCGCTGTTGCCGGGTATGAGCGTTCCGTTGATGTACGCCTGCGCCGCGACGTGCGCACCCTCGACTTCTATCAATATCTTCCTGTCCGAGTATTGATTGTCAAGCGTAAAGTGTTTTCTGTACCAGCAAATGCCGCCGAGCATGGAGCCGTCGCCGCCGCCGCTGCCCTGATTGATAAATGTGTCGGTGTCGTTCCAGCAATGAGGTATGCCCACATCCTTCCACCCGGCGTCGGTAAAGCCGGTGCTCTGCGCGTTCACGGGGTCGCCTTTTGTGAATTTCCACGGCGTCTCCCCGAGGTTGATCGTCACACGGTTGCTCGGCTCGGGAGAATAGGTTTCCGCGAAACAAACAATGACAAGCGAGAGGATGAAACCCAAAAGCGGGGCAATTCTTTTCGTGATCATTTTATACCTCCAGATAAGGGCTATGTTCTTGATAATATAGAACTGATCCGGGCAGCACCGCGCTTTTGCGCGGCTCCCAGTCCTGCCTTGCGCCGGGCAGAGGTCCATTGCCGTCTTTTGTCTTCTTCCCCCTCAGTGGCGCAGACGCGCACGGAGGACATGGAGCGAGGACAAGTCCGCATTTCCCGGAGGGAAATGCTTTACAATATCTCTTCCCCTGTTCCGCAGCCCCCCAGAGTGCGCGGCGATTTTGCGCCACTGCGGGGCGGCGTTCTTTGCCTACTTTCTGTCGCTGGAGACAGAAAGTAGGGCGTCGCGCGGGGGCGCATCCCCGCTTACTTCGAGATCCACGCCGCCGATTGCGTCACGGTCTGGACGGGCGAATCATCCTGATAGGAAACGACCACGGAATCCTCGTCCTGGACGGCGATAAATCCCGGCCGGGGCAATCCGGTGGTAAACCCGACCGTACCGGTAAAATTCCTGATCGTCGTTCCGGAAACATGGAGCGTGTCCGAAATTCCTGTTGGGTCTTTTTTGCTCCTGACGTTTACAATTGCGGTGCTGTCCGCGATGTCATCGTCGCTCAGGTTGATGGTCATGGCGCTGGCCGTTCCATGGTAAGCGGACGAGTCCAGGAACATGATGCCAAGAACCGGCTGCCATATGCAGGCGCCTGCCGCGACGTTGGCGACAGGCGTCAGGTCGTGGTAGATTATGGAAATGGTGTCGGCAAGAGAGCCCATCACGGCCAGGACGCTGTCGGCAGTAGACCCCTTGAGGGAAAACCAGATGTGGCCGTAGAAGTCGCCGTCAGACCCGCCTGCGGCATGCAAAGCGACGGAGAAACCGGTTTTGTCCTTAAGGCTGGAAACATGCACTGCGACCGTGGAATCTGCAACATCGGAATCCCAGACATGAATCGACAGCGGCCGTACAACGCCCAAAACCGGCGAACCGCCGGGCTGGACTGTGCCCGCGACGCCGTTCCAGGTTGTCGAAACGGAATCAACTTGCGTTGGTGAAGCCGTGTACACGGCGGTCACATTGTCGCCATCGGCAACGTATATGGTTTTCTTGATGGAATCCGATTTTGCTATCGAGAAAGAAATGCTGTCTGCATATGTTGCAACAGCACCCGCCACCGCCGCGAGTGTCACGGAGAAACCTTTTGGGTCGGAGGTGCTTTTCACCCTCGCCCGGACCGACGCGGCCGAAACCTGCGAGTCAACCACCGTGATCACGAGCGGGACAATGCAGCTTTGGTATGATCCGTTGGGGAACAAGATGCTTGCCGCATGACCGCCGCTTGCAGCCAGCAGGAAATCGTTGGCACCGGCGTAGGCCGCGATTGCCTTGCGCACGCTTGCATGGCCGCCAGCCGAAACCACAAGCGTGTCGATTGCGGCGGCTGTCTTGGCAAGCGCGCCCGATGCGTCAGCCACTGCACGCAGGCCGGCCGCTTCCCTGGCGCCATCCTTTACAAAGAGCACCCGGAACGTGCCAAGAAACGCCCCGACCCTGAGCCGTACGAAGCACAGCCCCGCGCCGTGGCCGGAGCCGCCCGGGTAAAAACGGTAGGTACCGCGGGCCGGTCGGGCTTCAACATGCGGCGACAGGATCATGCCCAGAGCGTCGAACACGTCGATGTGAACCGTCTCGCTGCCGTCAACGCCGAATTCAAGGCCGCCGCGCCCGACAACGGGGAGTTTGCTCGCAGGAGCGGCGTTCTGCCGCACGGGTCGCAAGCCGGAACCGGTAAGCACGTATACTCCGTTGGTGTCCGTAAGCGTAGACAGCCCGGCAACAGCGAGACTCACCTGAGCGCCCGCAACACCAGCCCTCGTCGCGGAATCCCGTACCGTTCCGGTAAGACTGACGGTCTCGGCGAAGGAGAGAAATAATCCGCCGGCGATAAGCACGAGTGAGGGAATAACGATTAGTTTCATTTGAGACAAGCTGCACTTCCCCCACCTAAAGAACTTCTTAGGTATTCTTAGTAAATAAAATCCATTATCCCGTGCGCCGGGATCGTCGGCTTGACAATCTGCGTTCCCTGCTTAATTTTGAACGAAATTGCGGCGGCGGTATTATTATATGCGACAACCGCGATCCTGCCGTTGGTATTTGCAAACGCGGTTGTCTCAAGGCTGGGCGAGTTGCTCACGCAGGAAATCCGCAGTGCACCGGGCCGCAGGTATCTGCTGAAATGCGCGATGTAGAAGTACGACGGATTGTAATGCACCGAATCGTTGTTGAAATCGATATCCACTGAAGAAGCGCAGCCCGTGTAGGGATCGTGGCGCGGCATGCCGTTCTGGTCCAGCACCAAGTTCCACTCGACCCAGCCTTCGGCCCAGCTGTTGAGGTCGCCGATTATGTCGTGCGCATACATTTCGCCGATTGTCCAATTGTACATAGGCAAGCCCCATGCTTCTTCCGAGGCCAACAGATGTTTTGCCGGAAAATTATCGTGCGTGGTGGAGACATTTTCAAACTGGTCTCCCGAATACCAGTGGAACGCGGTGCCCCAGGCGTACTTTGCAGCTGCAGTGTCGCCGAGAATCGTACTGGCCCAGGTGGCGACGTGGTCCTTGTTGTGATCGAAAATCATGACCTTTACGTCTACGTGGTTGTCGGCCAGCGCCGGGCCGAGATTGTTTTTCAGAAAGTCGCGTTCCGATGCCGCCGTGTATATGCACGATTCCCATGTTTGGGTCGCTTCCGGCTCGTTCTGGATGGTAACGCCCCAGATAGGAATGCCGGCGGCGTCCATTGCCTCGATGTACTTGACAAAGAATAATGCCCAGGCATTTGCGCATGCGGGCAGTAGCGACCCGCCGTTGAGCATGTTGTTGTTGGTCTTCATCCAGGCGGAGGGCGACCAGGGTGAGGCGAAGATCTTGATGGCGGCGCCGGGCACCGTCATCGCCTCTTTGATGGTGGGAATCATCCACTGGGTTTCGTGCTGAATTGAAAAATTGTTCAGGGCGTAGTCGCCCGGAATACTGTCGTAGGAATATTTCGCAACGCAAAAGTCGCAACTCTGAAGGTTGGTGCGGCACACCGTATAGCCCGACCCGAAGTACGGGCTAAAATAGGACTTGAGGATCGCCGCGCGTTTCTGCGCTCCAATTTTGGAAAGGTTTGAGGTGGCGGCTTCGGTAAACGCGCCGCCGAACCCGAGAATCGCCTGGTACTTGTGCGTGGTGTCGATGGTGACGGTCGGAAGAGACGACCCATCGTCGGTTGCAAACGTCAAGGCAGGTTCGGCGGCCAGGAAATCGCCCGCCGGCGAGGTCTGCACAACCTGCACCGACCCGGCTCCCACAGTCTTCTGGAGCACGAAATTGATGGTCCCGGAGTAGGTGTCGGTCGACTGGGCCAGCACGTTGTAGCCGACCGCCCATACAAGAAACGAATCCAGCGACGCCGCGGCTTTGGCAAGCGACCGGCTATCTGTCGGGGCGCCCCTGACAAGTGATGATCCCTTGGGCGCACGGTACGCAAACGGTGCGACCACAACGTACATTTGCGACCCCACGCTCAGCCGCAGCACATACTGTTGCGCCGGCAAATTGTTTGCAAATGGACAGATGTGGTAATCGCCATGCGTGAGCGGGGATTCGAAAACCTTGAGAACATGCCTGCCGGACAGCGTATACACGTCGAGGCAAACCTTGGAAATCCCGGCATTCACGCTGAAGGAGAGAGCGCGTCCATCAAACCACGGTGGTTGCGGCACGGTACGGCAATACGGTCCACCGCCGTTCACATTGGTGAATCCGCCCGTGATTGAATAGGCGCCGAGCGAGTCCGTGGTTGCGTTTTTCTGCGCCGCGACCAGGCTCACGATTGCTCCCGCGATTCCCTTCCCTGCCGCGTCGGTCACGGTCCCCGTAACGGCGATCTGCTGCGCCCGGATGACGCACAGCATTCCCGTGAGGCAAACCAGGATCGCGGCGGTGTTTCTTCTTCGTCGCATGAGGAACCTCCTTGTGGACCGGCACCTTGCGGCACAACCGCGCAGCGCATCTCGAAAAGCTTCCGACGGTTGTCGTTTATGTGCGATGCCGCTTTCCTGTTTTGGATTGTCGGCGCACGCGCCGGTGCTGGACCCCGTGGCGATGTTCCGCGCCTCGATAGTACTAATATATGGAAATATGCCGGGAAAATCAGAACTACCACGTTAAGCAAGCTCAGACAGCCGATATATTAATGAACTCGGGGAAAACGTTCATGAGAGGCAAGGGGCCGCTGGCCGGTCTGGCATGCACGACTTTCATCTTTGTATGCCACCCTTTGACTGAAGAGCAAGCCGCACAGTCCAAGAATGGGACAACCGGTTCTAAGGTCCACAGGCTAGAATGTGTAGAACAGCGTGAACGACGGATGCAGGAACGACTGGAGGTTCATGGTGATTCCGTTGTGATTAACGTAACCGCTGTGTGAATAGTCATACTCAAAGTCAACTGCCTTGTCGCTGATTCTCATGGTCCATTTCGAATTGAAGATGAAATCGACATTCACGGGCATTCCCGCATCGAGCGTGATCGATTCCGTGCTGAACCAGAATTCACCTCCCACATCCGGCCCCAGGGAAAACTTCAGGAACGAGTTCGAAAGCACAAAAAAGTTGAATCCGAATCCCAGGTCAAGTGCTTCCTGCGTGGTTGTCGTCGAACTTGAATTGACGCGGATTGCGGCCTCAGGCGAGATTTCGCATACCGGGGAAAGCCCGATCCGGAAAATTGGACCAAGGGCAAGATCAAAGGTCGAACCCTGTGTGGTCTGGCTGTTGGGCGGTTGGTATTGATCACTGTAGGAGGTGAGGCTGGATTGCAGCGTCAGTCCAAGCGACACTTCCGCGTTCGTTGCAGACACGAGGAACAGAAAAAGGACGAGGGCACTGCGCTTCATGAGCATCTCCTTTGTCGGGCTATCTTGATTAGTGTTTCTTGGCTGCGCGCTGGTTCGAAGTTGGAAAACAAAGGGACCGCGCCGAGTCTGACTTCTGCATAATCCAAGCCACAGCCAAGCCTTGCCCCGATTGTCATACTCGATGCGTTTGTCAGGTCTTGTTTTCAGGCACCACAGTTATTACTACTTTCCCCCGCGCGTGCCCCTCTTCGAGATACCGGAGAGCCTCGGGAACCTCGCCGAGCGGGTAACGCTTGTCTATGACAGACGTTATCTTCCCCGCTTCAAGCAGTTCCTTAATGTGAATCAAATCCTTCTGGCTCGGCTTTGACGACAACCCGCCCATTTTCTTTCTGCCTGTTATGGAGATAAGCGGCCCCAGCAGTATGGCCTGGAACATTTGAGCGCCTGAACCTCCGGTCATCACATAAATACCGCTGGGACTTAATGCCCGTTTGTAATGCAAGATAGGATGAAATCCGTTGGCGCCGATAATCAAGTCGTACCGTTGTCCGTTCCTGGTGAAATCTTCCTGCGTGTAATCAATGACGTGGTCTGCCCCAATGGAGCGTACCATGTCCAGGTTCCTCGTGCTGCACACGGCCGTGACCTGGGCGCCTAGCGATTTGGCAATCTGCACCGCAAACGCACCGACACCGCCGGATGCGCCGTTGATCAGAACCTTTTGACCCGACCGGATTCTTCCTTTGTCGCGAAGGGCGCGCAGGGCGGTGACGGCAGCCACCGGTGCAGCCGCAGCTTGCTCAAAGGATATTTTGGCAGGCTTCAAAACCACGGCTTGCTCGCGGGCGCAAACATACTCGGCAAACCCGCCCAGGCCGCAGGCAAATATGTCCCCGAACACGTCATCACCCGGCTTGAGTTCCTTTACGCCTTTGCCGATTGCTTCAACTCGCCCTGCAACGTCGGCCCCGAGTATCGAATATTTTGGCTTTAGAAGCCCGGCGTACAGGCGGGCGAGGAACGGATCCGCTCTCAGAAGATGCCAGTCCAACGCATTCAAGGATGATGCAAAGACCTTCACCAGGACCTCATCATTCTTCGGAACGGGCTTTTCAACTTCCCTTAGTTCAAGAACGTCAGGAGATCCGTATTTTGTGTAGACAATGGCTTTCATGGGAGCGCCTTCTTTCAAGGTTGATATGAGGCACTGATTTAGTATTCACCTGACACTTGATCTCATCCACCATGATATTATTTGGCCGCACTGGGATTCCGACCCGGCATCCCTAAACCTCCAACCCAAAAAAAATACGGTCCCCCGCACTTTTTGTCAAATTCCCGTGCATTCCCGAAATTCAGCGCAGTACAGGAGAAATTTTGTCTCGTGTGGCCGGAATTTTAAGAGCATATCGGGAAAGTGCGCGCGTGTAGCGGACAGCGTTCGTCGGGGCAATTTTTACATCCAGCCTCCGCGAAGGCGCGGAAGGGAATCCCAACCCCGGCTATTTGAGAACCATCCTGGATCTCGCCAGCCGTGAACCCTGGAATGTCTCAACAAGGTATATTCCCTTTGCGCAATCACGGAGGAGCATGCTGGAATTCGGATCGATCCGATCGGACTCGACGATGCGAACAACCCTCCCCTGCACGTTTATGACCCGGACAGTGTATTGCTGCCGGACCTCAAACGCAGCATGCGGGCTCATGCCGTGCGGTGCAACGGCCGAGGCGCCAGCGACAAAAATCACCGCCTTGCAGTTGTCAATGCTCAGCACATGCGCTCCCGGTGACAGGGCGGCAACGGCAAACGTGACCACCGTGTCGGTATTGGCCGCGCAATGAATGCGCCTGGTGTCGAGGGCGACCCCGTCGCTTGCAAGCGTGACCGTGTCGTCGCCGTCCGCGTCGCCATAGTTCCACACGGTGGCTTTCACGTCTACCTGCGCACCGGGATTGACCGTTACGGTATCCACCGCAAGCGACGCGCACCGAAACTCCGGGATCACATACGCGGTGGAAAGATTGATCGTGTTCTCTTCTCCCCAATAGCAATAGATCTTCTTTTCCTCCGCAACCCACACGAAGCAGGCAGGCCATTCGTATTTGCCGCCGTACCACGAGGCGCCGGCCTTATCACGCACGATGTGCCAGTTGCCCCAATAGTAGGGAAATCCGGGAATCGTCTGCAACGCTTTTACCTTCCAGGGTTGTTTGCCGTCGAGAACAGCCTCCAGAGGTACGGCTTTTTCGTAAATCGTTCCGTCTTTGAAGGTCATCACTCGTATGTTGCTGTCGAGCGCCACGGCGCTGCTTGTCGCGGAATTAAGGCACTCTTCCATCCAGAGGTTCTTCTTTTCCAGGGGATTGTTGGTGGCATTTCCGTACAAATCGGTGCATTCGATCTTAACGTAATTAACTTCATCATTTGTTAACTTGATCATCGTGCTGCCGCCGTGCCCTACGTCTCCTTCGAGGATGCTCAGAAAACGGTAGGCTGTTCCATTGTAGGAAATCGGACCGAGCGTCGGCCAGTCTTTGGTGTCGAGGAAGACGTGCTCGCGCCCGCAGTCGGGAAGCCCCGGGTGCTCTCCCCATTTTATCCAGCTGCCGCTTGACGGATCGGTAGTGTAGAAGATCTGAACCGGCGCAAAACAGCAGCCATCGCATGAAGCAAGATACGTCTTGCCGTCGTTCCAGGGATTTCCCGACACCCCGAGCGTCGCGGGGTCCATAATGCTCACCGGCGGCGCGCTGGCGGTTTGGGCCGACCAGTTGATGCCGTCGGTGCTCCACCGGATCTTGTTGTCGGTGCGGGCGGTCATCCACCACTTCTTGTCGGCATCGCGCCAAACCGCCGGATTGAACCCGCTCCAGGCGGGGTTAAGTGGTCCCTGATGTGGCACCCAGTTGTACGACCATCTGTCGAGAAGCTGATACCTGAAATCGTCGACACGCGCGTTGCCGTTCCTGATGATGAACATTGGATGCGGCGTGTACACGTCGTCGAGAAAACTCCGTACCGAGCACACAACCGTACTGTCGGTCTTTTCCACAATCGCCTGCGCCGCTTTGCCCATAGATGGAAGGCGGTTGGACATCTGGAACTTGAGTATGTACTTAGTTCCCTGAATAAGCGTCGGAAGCGGCTGCGTGTCGGAGCACCAGACGTAGAAACCGTTTTCCTGGCGTTCGGTCCAGTTTGAGCGGGTAAACCCGCTTTCCGTATGCGAATAAATGGAATACGACGCACGGCGCTCTATGTTGATGCTCTTGTTCGCCCGGTCGATTATGGCATAGCACCACACACCGTTCTCATCGGCAAAGCCGACGCCCACGTCGGCAGTGGCGTCGTCCAGCGAAAACAGAACCGACGCTTCGGCCTCCTGCGTATTTGTGAAGGCCGGATTGCAGGCAAAGTGCATCACCATGTCGGATGAAGTCCCGTAGCTTGCAGAGTTCGTTCCGTCAAGCGCGTTTGTGGTAACGGAGATGCCGTTAGAAATGTAATCGTTGAGGTCTCCCCGTTCGAATCCATCGGTGAAGTCCCACAGGTGCGCCGGCGGCGCTCCGATGATAAAGGAACCGGTGTCGGCGCTCGAAACCGTGGTTCCGCTCCCGGTTGCCTTTACGAACCAGGTATGCCGTCCGTCGGAAAGCGGCTGCGGCGAGACCTGATACGTTTGAGACAGCGTGGCCGCAACCTGCGAGCCGTCGATCCACAGCGAATACTGAGCGGCGCCGCTGCTTGACTGCCAGGAAAATGCCGGCGAATGCGTCTTGGTCCATACGCTGTCCGGACCAAGAATGCGAAACGCTCCGGGCGCAGCATGCAGGGTCGAGACCGGAACCAGCAGCAATGCGCAGGTCACAAGCGCTCCGAACGTTGTTGAGAAAGGAAAGAATGCAGGTCGTGGTTTCATGGAAGCGCCTTGACTCTCACGATGTAGACGGCGGCACCGATGCCGAGGTCTCTTTTCACATCGAGCAAGCTCCTGGAAGTGACTGTCTCGCGAATCTTGCGGCCGGCCAGATCGTACACCGTTACAAGGCAGTCCCGCCCCCCAAAGCCGGCAGGCACGATCAGGCGCTCTCCATTTGTCTTGAAGGTTGCCGCGTTTAAAAGCGATGCATGCCCTGGCGCCGCCGCCCGTAGCGCCGTTACCGGGTTTCCCTGGCCTGAGCCGAGCGTGACGGTCGTGCCGTTGTACGACATGGTTTTTGCAGACCCATTCGCAGTCGCGGTGAGTTGTGCGAAGGTGTAAGCGGAAAGCGTTTTCGCTGATCGTTCGACTACATACACGCCGTTTACCGCGGTGGGAAAAGAAACCAGGCTCCCGGATGTGATAAGCGCGATTGAATTGTCGGACGTTTTGCGCACTTGCACTTGCTGGCCCTGCCACGGATTGACAAGCACGGCCTGGGAGCCGTACAGGCTCTTTATGCCCACATATTTTGTTTCTCCGGATTCCCGCTCCGAACTCACCAGGAATCCGCCCCTGGCAAGAAGGGTAAACGCCGTGGAGAACGTCGAGTTGTTAGGGAGTGCCGGAAATACCCGAATCGTGTCGTCATAGCTTTGCAAAAGGGATTCGTTCATCGCCAGAAGGTGCACGCCCACGAATTCGAAAACGCCGTTGGAGTTGTTGGTAAAACCGTTGGGATAGCTCTGGTAGGACGCAAGCATCCGCTTCATGCCGTCCAGAACGTTGTCGCCCATGCCGAGCCGAGCCGCCTGGATCGCGTCCGGCGACCAGATGTTCGAATATGGATTTGGTCTGCTGGTCCACGAGTTCACCGCGGTCTGGTAATCCGGTTTGCCGATTCCGGTGACGTTGTACGGCCACGCAAGCTCGCAGGTGATGTTTTCTCCATTGCTCTGCTGCACCGTCGGCGGATCGTAGGCAAGGTATCGAGTTCCGCCGTTGTACGCTTCGGTCTTGTACGGAACCAGGCTGTCCAAAATGCCCTGCCACTGCCGGCAAAGCGCTCCGTCCACGTTGAGCGCGGTGCTCACCTGGATCGCCTGGGGAAACAGCGACCGCACGGCTGCCAGGTCGGTAATGGCATTCTTGACATTCCAGTAGGTCTCGTGCGCGTTGGAATTCGCCATGTAGTACTGGTGCGCGGATGGGTCGAACGACAGCTTCGCGGCCATGAATTTGGCGGTTTCGCGCATGAACGGATACGCGGTATCGCGGAGAAATGCCGAATCGTTGGTGCAGGCGAAACGCATGAACATGTTCGAGGCGACTTCCGCGCCCGTCGTGTAGATCTTGTTTGTGTAGGTGCTGGAGGTGGTCCAGGTGTTGCTCCCATTCCAGCCCATGGTTTCGGGCGTCCACGCGCCGTCGATGTTGAAAAGGCTTTTCGTGTACGTAGCTATTACGGGAAGATTTCTCGTATACAAACGATACATTCCCGACAGGGCGTCGGGGTGATTTGACGCAAGGAAGGAATTATACACGTCTCGCTGGTTCCAGTACCAGTACGCGCCGCTCCAGTGAATGCCCATGTCTGCGTTGCTTTTGTACACCCCGTTAATGAAATGGAACGGATAGTTTCCCCATGCCCCCGACGCGATGATGTAGCTGGACAGGTAATAGTAGTTCTCCAGATAGTCTGCGTCGCCGGCAGCATCCGAATAACGCACAAAGGATTTGTTCCAGAACCCGTGCCACCACGACTCGAACGAACCGAGCGTGGCGGCGTAGCCGGCCACCTTTGCCGCTGCGAGAAGCGACTCGGCCTGGACCGTGGAATTGTGGCTTGGGGCGTTGAGCCTGCTGGCGCAAGCGATCCAGACCGTATAACTTGACGAAGGGGTAATCTGAAACTGCACCGCCCGGTTGTCCACTTGTTTGGTGGTGAATGGGGCGCCTTCCACGGACGCGGCAAGCGTGTAGCCGAAATTGTTGACATCGGTCTGCCCGCGGGATATTCCTGCCGAAGTCTGATCGGCGAACGACGAAATGGTCTTCCACGTAGTGATGTCCGGCACGTCGCACGCCATGGAGTTCCAGCCGCCGGTGGAGGTCATCTGCGACGACGGGTCCCACATGGCAAGCTGCACCGTGACAGACTTGACGGATGAACGGCTGTCGTCAACGTGAACACCAAGAACTTCGGAGTTGGGCGATCCGAAAATAGTCACCTGCCTAGTATTGTCGTATTTTGTGACCACCACACCGTCGTAAAGGTCAAGGTACTGCTGAAACGTGGAATATCCTGTATCCATTCCGGGAAGAGTGGAAAGGGTCACCCACCCTTCGGAAAAACACGACTGCGGCGCGGCGTCAACGCCGGTTACCTGCATGGTTATTCCCTTGGCATTCCATACCATGGCGCCCAGGCGACCGTTGCCCACGGTAAGGGCATTGGTTGGAGCCGTTACGGGTGAGTTGAATACCACATTTTGTTTCGAGAGATACCGGCCGTAGTCCACCGATAGCCCGCCCGCATTCTGGTCAAACGCCTGATTTGCAGCGTGCGCACCGCCTGCAAAAAGTACGGCCACCAGCACGCAGAACAATGGGAAAGCGCGTTTCATGGTCACGACCTTTCACGTCTCATCATATTTATGGTTAATTGACCGCTGCGATAGAGGTGAAACGCTGTTTCACATTTTCTTGGGCTTGGCGAGCCCAGGAGGCTGGCTCGACCACCATGCTTCAGCAATTCGGACATTGATAATTTAAGGTAAAAGACCAATCAAACCATTTTAAGTTGATTAATTTCATTCAGGCAATTATATATTTATATATGTTGTAGTTCATTTGAGCGCAAGAAGGAGAGTTCCTTCATGAAGAAGAAACCGGGTATTCAAAAAGCCGTCGACTACATCAGCGGCGGCATTGCCTCGGGGATTCTCAAGAACAAGCTCCCGCCGATCAAATCTCTTGCAAGCGCCGCCGACGTCTCTTTCGTTACGATGTGGAAAGCGATCGATCACCTCAGATCGCAGGGAATTCTATCGGGAACAAAACAAGGAACCTTCCTTCCCGGCGCGGCCACAACCGTGGATTCGTCGGGAAAAGTTGAATCCCACGCCGCTCCCGCCCTTCCACATCTGGCGTTCGAGGCTTTTGAGCCCCTGTGGCAAAAGATGCTCCTCCGGATCAAGAAGGACATTCTCACCGGCAGGTTTCAGCCGGGCCTCCCCCTGCCTTCCCACAAGGAGCTGCAGGGCCTTTACAATGTATCGTACCCAACGCTCAAAAAAGTGGTGGAAACGCTTTCATCTCAGGGCATCATCAAGACGTACCAACGCGGATACATGGTGCCGATGCTTTCCAAATCGGAATCAACCGCCCGGATCGTAGCCATCGGATGCGGGTGGGAAGACGGAACGCTCTGGATCGATTACCAGGACAAGAACTATTTCCGCATCCTGGAGGCCGAGTGCATTCAGTCGAGACTTTCACTTGACATAGTGGTATACTGCCGTCAAAAGGGCAAACTCTGCTTTGTCGACTCGATAACCAGGAAACCCTACGACCTTTCGAACGAGAACATCCTCAGCTTTGCGCTCATCGTTGCAAACCTGGAAATTCATCCTGAGGAAGTCCTCCAAAGACTTCTGATCCTCAGGAAACCGGTTGCCGTTCTTGACGTCGTGGGCGGCTGGGAGGCGTCGTACCGAACCATGAACAACTACTACCTCCAACTCTTTACCGTCACCATGTCCAAATTTCCGCCGCAACGCGTTGGCCAGTACCTTCTCAACCTCGGCCACAGGAACATCGCATTCCTGTCTCCGTTTCACAAGGCGCTTTGGTCGATCATCCGTTACAAAGGCATAGAAGACATGTACCGCGACGCCGGTTACGGCGATACCGTCTTTACTTATACGATGGACCGTTACGCGTTTCAGTGGGATTTCCTGCAGGAAAACCACGACAATTCGGAGGACATCGCCGCTCTTGTTGCGGCATATAACAAATGGCAGAAGTATGCCGACTCCAACTTTTTCAGGAAATTCGGCCACATCAGTTACAACATTTCCAAATATCTCACCGCATGGAATTGCGCAACCGGCGAAATTTATCACCGGATGATTCCCCTGTTCAAAAGGGCTCTCGAAAACAGGAGTATCACCGCCTGGGTGCTGGCAAACGACTACTCGGCCACGCTCGCCCTGGACTACCTCAAGCAGCAACATGTTCGCGTGCCCGAGGACCTCTCGGTAATCTCCTTCGACAACACCCTCGACGCAATGGAATATAAGTTGACATCGTACGATTTCAACCTGAACGGCATCGTGAGCATCATGCTGCGGTACGCGCTGCGGCCGTCATCGGTGTCGTCGCCGCGGCGGAAAACCGTGATCGAGGCGGAAGGCGCGATAATCGAGAGGCGTTCCACGATGCGCGTCACCTCGAAGTGAGGCACCGCGGACCGACGCGCAGAGTCCTAGTTCTTCCTGTGGTCGACCGCCATAACCACTACCCTATTCAAGATCTCGCGTCCGTCCGCCCGTACCTTCACGACGTAAGTTCCGTTCGCATTTGTCGCGTTGTCAAACAGCGGAATCCTGGTTTCTCCGCCGTTCACACACCGCGTAACGGCCTTCACGCGCTTGCCGTCCAGCGAATAGAGCACGGCCGAAATTATTCGCGGACCTGCCATTGACGAAAAGTACAGGATTCCGTTGCACATTGTGGGGCGACCGGACTCGACGGCGGCCCGAGGCGCTTTCTCTACTGCCGACGTCCCGGAATCCGGGTTGTTGGGATTGAGCGGCATGGACTTTGACACAGGAATCTGCCTATTGAGCATCTTCTTGGCACAGCCGGCAAGCCGGAGGTACCAGTCGCTGGGCAGGTTGTACCCGTCGGCGTCCAGGGTGAGCCACCACCCGTCCGACGGCGCAAGTGATTTCTTCGGGCATGCCTTAAGGATGGCGGTGCCTTCGTCGACTTCATCAAACATCGCGCCGTACAGCATTGTTGCCCCGGCGCTCACGGCATTGTAGGCCTGCTCCCAATAGAAGGTCCCGCCCTTTCGCGGAATTTGATTTTGGGGAGTACTGCCCTGATGCATGTTCGACCATGAAAAACCGGGCCAGACCACGGGCAGGTAGTCTTTCCCGAGCCTTTTGCATTCCGCCAGATCGGGCACAATATTGTTTGTTCTCCAGGAGTCCGCGCCTGCAACGTCGCCGAACCTGCCTACAAACCACGGGCTTATGATGTCCACCGACCTGCACACCGAGTCCCACGGCGAGGCTGCAGTCCGCCAGTTGTCGTTGACACCGCCCATGATGGTTGCCCGGTACTTGGCTGGCGCGGCCGTCTTGAACCAGTCTATTATTTGTGAAGCTACGTCGCCGGTTATCGAACGGTCGGGAAAACCGAATCCCCAAACGGACACCAGCGGCTTGCCGTTGTGCTTCAGGTACCGGGGACTTGCCGTCACCTTGAAGGTGTCGACCAGGTACTTCCAGTCGCTGGTCATGTCGTCAAAGAGCGTGCTGTTGTTCGCGCCGGACACATCGTACATCACGACAAAGACCCTGCCGTAGGTTTCGGCTGCCTGCTTGCAATTGAGCAAGACCTTGTTTGTAAAGTCGGTCCATCCGATGTGCTTCGGACCGAACCGTTGAACCCACACGCCGTCAATGCCGTAATCCTTCATCCACTTGAAATGCCGCAGCTCGGTGGCTACCGGATACGAGGAGTTCAGCTTTACCAGGGAGCCGTCGGCGTAATGCATGCTGGTGGGGTAAAGTTCGCTCGCCGCGTACTCGCTGAAATCGGGAAACAGATCGGTGTTCAGGGACGAATGGACCGGGGTCTGGCTGTTGAACCAGTGAAACCATCCACCGCCCGACCCGTCACCCGGGCATTCGAACCAACCTTGATAACCGCACATGTACTTGCCCGTAAGCGTCGTCGCGTCGACCGTGTCTTGGGCAATTGTCAATGACACGTCCGCGCCAAGCAGCACGAACACGGCCACAAGAATCCCTGACGCTATTGCGGATACCGAAAATCCGGCAGCCATACGAGTGCGCACATCCATCATTATTCTCCTTTGGAAAGTTAGCCGTTTAAATCAAGTCTGCCTCAAGACTCCTTTTTCCGGCAAATCAAAACGCCAACCTGTTGCTTTCCTTCGCTAATAACTGAACTGCGCCCTGAGCGTAAACTGCCAGTCTCCCAGACTCGGGCACTCTTCGCGCGTGTCCCTGTAATATTGGAGATTCCCTGTTGTGAAGTAATGGGTGCGGCCCACATCACCCATCACTTTTAGCCCGTACACAATGGTTCTTTCAAAGTAAATGTCCCAGTACCAGGGATAGTGCGGCGGTTCGTATCCTCCGACGGGCTGGGGTAATTTTGGAGTATTGAAATAGACATTTTTGTAGTTGTTGGAATATTTGCTATTGTACCATTCGACTTCGGCGGAAAGCACGTCCAACAACTTGAAAGTGGGGACATTAAATCCCAACATGATTGGTATCCGCCTCCAGAGCGTGTCGTAGAAGTGGGGATAGTTTTGGGTTCCCAGAATGCACGCCTCGCCATAGAGCTTCAGGTCCTGGTCGCCAAATATTCTTGGCGCTCCAAAAAGCTGTTTGGGATCGAATGAAAAACGCGCCATGACTTTTGTCGAGGCAAAGGAAGGGTATGAGGTGTCTGAGCTGACGATCTCGGTGTCGACACCGTTGACTTGCGTGTGTGTGGTGTCGAACAAAACAACCTGATCTTGCGGATATCGAGGGTGGGTGAGAGCGGAATTAATGGCAATGAGTCTCGAAAAGCTTACACCGGCACCGACCTCAACAAGGGGATGATTTCCACTGCCGCCTATGCCGTAGCTCGCTACGAGAGAAGGCGTCATGTCTCCAACCGGATATTGGGTTTCGGCAGTGAACAGCCCATCAATTTTCAAATTACTGATGGGAGTAAACTCCAGGCAAAGTCCTGGGAGCCGCGCGTACACCGAAGCAAAGCTGTTTATGATATATCCAGGATAAGGCGTGGCTCGGAAAAGGTATTCTCCCAGGCTCTTGACATCATGATTATAGGTATACTTAAAATATCCCAGAGTTGCTTTCAGAAGCGGTTTATCCAAATCGCCGAATGTGTAGGTACCTTTCATTTGATTCGCATAGAATCTGTAGTACATGTTGTACGAATCAAGGTCCTGGGCGTATTCCGTTGACGACGAAAGATCGAAAACGCTCTGAGCCAATTCGGCTTCCGTCCCTATATCAATCTGCAACCTCTTGTTCAATGTTGCAATTATGTCGAACCCCCCAAAGAAAAAGTTCTGCCATTGATGGTCCAAAATGTCCCAACTGTTTCCATACATGCCCTTCACTATTTCGCCATCCTGGTAAGCAACGTATCCGGTATAGTCGAAGGTAATGTCGGGCTTTACCGCACTGCAGGGCCTGTGCGCACAGAAAAGAAATGCGATGCCGAGAACCGAAATGTTCAATTTCTGCAGAAGGGTGCTTTTGGTTATCACCATGTGAAAAACATCCTTTGTTAAGAATTGGTATTGACACTTGCGACACTTGGGCAAAGCGCACAACAGGCTAGTATCAATAACTCGAGGGCGTCTCCAGGAAGTTTTCTTCGCCTGATATTCACCGCTTGCGGCGTCCCTTGTACAAAATCGGCTGCGACTTTCCGGCGCCAGAAACTACTTCAGCATGATCTTCTGGAGCCCGCCAACTCTTTCGGAATTCCACTTGATAATGTAGGAGCCGGGCACAAGCATGTGGTTGCTTATTGCGATAATCCCATTTGCCGTATTAAATTCACCCATGCGCTTCCCGGTAAGGGAATAGAACACGGCATCGACCTTCTGGCACGAACCAAAGGTGAGACTCATGCCCTGGTTCGAAATGCCGGATACCTTGATCCTGCTGCTTTCCAAGGCGTTGGAACCGAGAGAGTTCAAAGTGCCCACCGGCGAATTGGTCATTGTCATCACAATCGTGTGCTTGCCTGTTAGGGTTGCCGGGAAGAAAGGGGCCGTTGAGGCGCCATCCAATGTAAATGACTGGAGATACTTCCCGGGTCCGGTTACTGTCATGTTAAGGGTATCTTTTCGGTAAATGAAATTGTTGAGCGTCATTGCATTCTTGAAGGTGTCGGGAACAATTGGATCGAACCTGACCCCGTCCACGTCGAATTTCATCCCAAAAAGCCCGTGAATAACCATGGAGAAGTATCCTGCCGCGCTCCACAACTGACGGTGACCGCCGTCGGGCACACCATCTTCGGGATGATAGAATTCCAAGAATTCCTGGCCGTTGGTCGGCTTGTCGGAAGAAGTATTTCGCGTGTCGGGTTTCGCCCAAAGCTGTGCCAATTTATCAATTTGATACATGAAAACATTCACGTTTTTCTCTTTCGAAGCGGCCCAGGCATAATATCCCATGACGAACGGCCAGACCATTCCCGTGTGGTAATAATCCGCGTCCTGCGCCGAAGGACACCCGGTCTTGTAGCACTCCCAGTCCGGGTCCTGAGGATACTGGCACATGACGCCCCATGCGCAGGGAATCGTATTATTTAGAATACTCGCTTTTTTGGCAGAATCGGCAATATCATAGAGAATCGCAAAAGCATCTGCAAGCCCTTCGTTACGATCGAGCAACGTCGTGCCGTCTTGATACTTTATGTAATAGTAATAACCTTTCGAAGCATTCCATAACTGCTTGTTGATTGCATTCTTTATTGTCATTGCTCGCGCGTTGAGTGTATCCAGCGTCGCCTGCGATTTCCCGAGAAGTTTTGCCATGGAATCCGCCACTATCCATGCATGATAGTAAAGCATGTTCGTGCTGCCGCATTTGGTGTTGCCTACCGCCGGTTTAGTCATATCCGTATAGCTTTGATTGCCCGCAAATGGTTTGGGATACCCGCTGTTCGATTCCATGAAAGACGAGCACCCTCTGTACAAACTATCGGTCTTGTCCAGAACAATCCATCCGCCGGCCCCGGCCACTTCGGCCATGGCAAGCGAATTCCTCACAATCGGATACGCGAACGCAAGAAACGATGCATCGCCGGTCACCCGGTAGTAAGCCCAGGCGCCGGTAGCCCACACAATACCGTCGGTCAGATTCGGCCATCCGCCAAAATGACCGCACACGTCCTGCCGCTGCACAGTCAGATTGTTCCACGTTGCCGTATTGTAAGTAAATGTGTTTTTCGAAGTGGCAGGATCAAGGTGTGCAGCAGCCATCTCAATGGAATACGAGCCGTCGCGCTCCCACACCTCGTCCCAGAACGCGCCTGCATTGAAAACTGTGGAGCTGCCGCTCGTGACCGTATTGGTATCGATATTCGCTTTCGAATTCCTAAACGGATTATCGTACTTGGAAATTCCGGAGGTAAAGACGAAGTTCTCCGCGTTTGCCGCTCCGGCAACAAGCGCGCCAAACACCATCGTCTTGACAAAGTTCCGGACGAGATACACAAACACGACAGTTCGTTTCACGAAGTGTTCCTTTTGATTGCAGACCGCCTCCCTTTTCCGATTTTGGAAAGAGGGGCGGCCCGAGCAGTTTACAGTCTGGCAAGAGCCCGCATTCTCACGAGATACACGCCTTGAGAAATGCCAAGGTCTCTGGAGAGGCTCACGACGCCATTGGAGACAATGAGTTCTCTCATCAGCTTGCCCTGAAGATTGTATACCGAGCACATGGTGCGGGTACCTGCGAATTCCCCGGGCAACTCGAACTTGTCGCCTGCGATCTTGAGCGTTCGCGATGATGGAAGGGGCTCATACTGCCTGGCGGCGGGAAGTGCGTTCACGGCATCGTCCCAGATGCGGAAGCTGGCAAACGACTGCGCCGGCATGGTGGCCTTTACCATCTGGGTTCCAAGGCGGATCGCCACCGGTGTGACGTTCGTGCTGTTGTTCATCGCCACAACGCCGATGCTCCCGTCATTGGGATTCTTTGTGGCGATCTCGTTGGCTGCGAAATTTCCCGTCACGTTGAGAAGCTTTGAACCCGGCCGCAAGTAGGCGCTGATATGTTTGAGGCAGTAGTACTGTGAGGTGAGGGTGATGGTCTTTGCAACGGTGTCCATGGTGATCATGGAGTTTTGGCTCCAGTTCCAGTTGTATCCGGCGCGGCCGTTCTTCTCCAGGATCAGGTTCCACTGCATCGCGCCCACGCCGCCGTTGGAAATGTAATACTTGATATCAGGGAATGTCTGCGACATCGGATAATCCCAGGTGTTGTCTCCGCCGCCGCACTGCAATTCGGTGGCATACAGCGGCAGCGTTGGGAATTTGCTGTGAATGTAGGCGATTACGTCTTTGCCCTGATATTGGAAACAGCACGCCTTGATGACCGTGTCGGTGTACGTATCGCGGAGCATGGGAATGAACATGTTGGTGTCGTTGAGGTTCATGGTAGGCGTCCAGAGCTGGACGTCGGGATGATCGGCTTGCATCCGCGGTGCCAGATAGTTCTTCATAAAGTCCCGCATCTTGACGCCTGTGGGCCATATCATGGACGGGAACGGCTGGCACGTATACGGCTCATTTTGGAATGCAAGCGCGAAAAATGGAATGCCGTAGTTCTTGTACAGGGTGACGGCCTTGGAGAAATAGAGAGCGTAGGACCTAAAGATCGACGTGTCTTGAATGAGCTCGCAATCGGTGGCCGGAACCGGGTTGCCGCCGAACCAGGCTTTGTTTTTCTTCATCCAGGCCGGCGCGGTCCACGGGCTGCCCCACACCTTGATGCCGGGGTTAGACACGAGCGCTTTCTTGATAAAAGCGAGATTCATCGGCTTCTCGCGCTCGATATTGATGTTGTTCATCTGGTAGTCGGCGTAGGTGCCGAAGTTGACGCCGACGGAATCGTCCAGCGAGTAGCCGTTGAGCGAAAAGTCGCTGCACCCGATGGGCAGGCGGATCATGTTGAACTTGCAGCCGGTGACGGTGTCGAACAGAGCTCTCACCACGGAATCCTGCAGTGCCTGGGGAAGCGTATGAAGGGCAACCATTCCCACTTCGTTCGGGCTGCCGCCCCACCCGGCAATGACCTGGTACTTCACCGAGGTATCGAGTACTATTTCGTTGGCCTGTGATGTGTACGTCGCCCATGTAAGATCTGTTTCGTCAACCCACTTTGCATTCGGGGACGAGGAGCGCCACCGCGCCCGCAGCGTTGCGTTTGCGGGCATGGCCGCACCTGCGACAAGCGCCAAACAAAGGAACAACACCATTCCGGATTTTTTGCCCCACAATTGTCGTGAACCGCGCATAAGCTCCTCCTTGGAGAGATTGGAATTTCCTAGAAGCTCCCTTTGATTTTGAACATCCAATACCATTGATTGTTCTTTATGAGCGTCTCTTCGTAATCCTGATCCTTCTTGATGTAAGTCTCGGTCCGGAGATGGTCGCGGCCCACAAGCCCAATGAGAGACAAGCCGCCGAAGATCGTCTTCTTCGCATAAATGGCCCATTTCCAGTTGTCGCGAGTGTAATCGCCGGAAGTGCCGTCGGCAGGAGGGCTCGCAGGCACCGGCGTAAGGTTGAGATCCGGTCCGTAGCTGTCCGGGTATCTGGCGCCGAACCACTCGGCTTCCACGGAAAGAACGTCCAAACGGACGTTTGCTTTCACATACTTTTCCAGGAGCCAGGTTCCGCCTCCGGCGACGAGGCCGGACAAAAGGCCCGCACCGCCGTACAGCACCTGGTGCCTTTGAAAGTTGTCCCAGTTGCACAAGGCGATTCCTATTGGAATAAGTCCATAGGACGCAAGGGGATGAGTGGGCCAATTAAATCCGAACATTACGGGCATCTTCTGAAACAAGTCATCGTATCCGTACATGTTCGACGTGGCGTTCGCGGTGTCGATGGCGTTGCTCTTTGGATAATTTTCCAGACCAAGAACTGCAGCTTCTGCATAGAAAACACCGCCGGTTTCGCCTGTGATGTTGGAGACCGCACCATAGGCATCGTGGAAGAATCTTTTCGGATCGAATGCGAGACGAAACATCAGCTTTGTCCCGGCAAAGGTGTAGTATGCGGTGTCGCCCGGAGCTTTGAGGTATCCGAACACCGAGTAATTGCCTTTGGGCGACGTTTCGTTCTGGTCCGCGGAGAAAAGATGATCGAACTGAATGCCGATGGACCCGTCAAACACTTTGCCGACGTTTGCACTTACCAGGTAGGTGAGCGAAAAATCGTAGAATGGACGAACGTCCGTCATCGTGGTCACCAGAAGGTCCTGGCGCAGAAAATCGAACAGGTTGAGAGATAGCCGAATGCCGCTGACCCGCGCCAGAGGAAGATCGAATGTCGTTTGAATGTATGCCGGATAGCAGCCGGTGCGAAACAGGTATTCTCCCAGGTCCTGTGCCTGCGGGTTGTACTTGTACTCGAATCGGCCCATGTTGAGAGTAAGGTCCCATGTTTTCTTTTGCCCGAATGTCAATATTCCCTCCGCATTGGGAATGGCGAGATCGAAATTCTGACCGGGCGCGCCCCATGTAGTGTAGTCACGTTGCATTGCAAGCGGTGTGGTGTACCACAAACGGCCTTCCAGGGATACAAGAACGGAGAAATACCGGTTGACGGTTCCGCGCACCGACAAGCCGGCGTAGGTGTGACCCAACCATATGTGCTGGATTTCCGGCGATGACGTCAGCCGTGCGTAGTGTCCATCCTCGATCTCTCCGCCTTCAATGGCGCCATACCCCGAAATATCGACCTTCTTGGTCCATGCCATCAAGGACGACGAGTCTTTGGGCTGGGACGCAACGAGTGCCGTGTCGTTCCCCTCGGAAAACGCCCCCAAAAACGCAAGAGCCACAATCATTGATGCCCAACAAACACCCTGTTTGGAAAATCGCATCATCCCTTCGCCTCCTGAGAATTTGATTGCGTTCTTCACAGTCTCTCCAAGCGCCTGATCCCTGTTGCGAGCGGTGCGAAAGCAACAGTTCTCCTACAAATTATACCGTTTTCGTTGATGAAGTCCCTTCAATATTTGCATGTCCTTGCCGGCACAAAAACAGACAATGAATAATTTAAGAAATAGAACATGCAAATGGATGTACAGGTTATCGAGTTAATTAATGGCAGCTATATATTAATTGATCTGCCTTGGAAATTCGCGCCAGGTTCGCCCGGCGCTATTGCGGCCGTGTACGCCGGCGATGCGGCAACCTCGGCGCCTCCAATGCGAAACGAGACCAAAAATCCCGACGCAGGCGACGCCGCGTTGCCGCGATTGGCCACCGTTGCGGAAAACCGGATCGAATCGCTTTCGAGGGGCGAAACGGGCACCCACTGGATGGACGAGACGGCCAAATCCGGCTTTGAACTTGCGGTCGGCGAAACGGCAACGTTGTCGAGATTGATTCGCGCGCCGTCACCGGTGTCGTAGACATAAGCGATTCTGTTGACACCTGCGGTAAGCAAAAACGTCTGGGTCACCGTGCTCCAGATTGTCCACGAACCTGTCGACGGAAGCTGGGCAACCGCCGCCTTGGCGGAATTGACGTACACCGAAATCGAACTGGCGCCATAGCCGTTACCGTACCGGAGTGTAACGTCGTACCAGCCGGCCGGAGTCACGCTCACCGAAAAGGTGGTTGACGCGCCCAGGTCGCCGGCGTCATATCCCTGCACGTATCCGGCACCCGTGTATCCCGCGTGTTCGGTTGACACGTTTGCCGTGCCGCCGAGCGTCGCGTTTTCCGCTTCGTACAGGGTCTGGCCGAGCGCCTGCGCGCTCAACCCGAAAAGACAATATCCCGCCCTTGCCAGCCGGCAAAGCGTCCAAATTGATTTTTGCGACATCGATGCACTCCTATTTGAAGTGGACAAATATCTGATTGTCTTTCTGACTCGCATAGCAAAGAGCGATCCACGCCGCGCTTCTGGCAACGTCGCTCACGTTCACCTCGTCGATGAGGCCGTGGAAATACGCGAACCCCTCATTCGATCCGGCCGTGATCGCCTGAATATAGCGGCCAACCGTGAAGTCGTTGCCGGTTTCCCTCGGCAGAATACCGCTCGCGGTCTCGACGCCGGAGTCCGAGAGCGTTCCGTTGACATACAGGTATTGACGGCCGCCGCTACGGACCCCCACAACATACTGCCACCCGCCGGCCCGCGCCGTGTCCTGCGAAATTTCCCAGGTCTGGGTTGCGTCGTACTGGGCGAATTGCCACAGAGGTTTGCCGGAAGCGGAACAGGTAGTTCCGGGCGCGCCCAAAAAACGAGGGGGAAGCCTCGCGGCTTCCCCCTCGTGCCTTCCAAACGGCGCAGAAAGGCGTATCTGATTGTAAGGTCGTCGACGAGGTCCTGGCGCCCAGCCCTTTTTGGGACAGGATCGCCGCTATTTGGCCATCACCGGGTCCGTTGTACCGGCTTGCACTTCCGCGAATACAATGGCCTGGCCCAGGCCCTTTGTGAGCGACGGGGTGAGTGCATCGCCGAATTTGCGGTATTCGTCCAGCCTGCACGAGTTTACCAGACGGCCTTCGAAGACCGTGATGTCGGGACAGCTCTCGCACATGTCAACATCGCCGTCCTGCGCGTCCGGCGCCTGCACAATGCCAATTCCCACCGAATGCACGGTGCGAAAAATGTTGAGCGGATTGCGGATATAGCGCACAAACGCCGCGCGCACGCCGGCATCAACCAGTGATAGCAGCAAGATGATCCTGCCGGCGGACTTCTTCTTAAGGTAGATCAAATATGATCCGAAAATGAGATGGTGCGCCGTTTGAGTAAATTCCATTCCTTTTTTGCCCAGCGATCCCAGCGGCTTGGCGTTGCAGCACAGTATCACGCCGTCGAGCCACTTGAACGACGTGTGTTTCCGTGTCCCACCGAGGTACACCGACGGGGCGTATTCCGGAACCGCTGCTTTGATCGCGGCATAGACGTCCGTCGACATAATGGATATTTCTTCCCTCGTCTCCTGCTGCAGGGCATAGCCGAGGGATTCGTTATCGAGGTGCACGTTTCTCCCTTGTACCAGATACTCCCGACTGCCGTCGAGCAGGGCGCCGCGGTAGGTCATAAAGGTGTATCCCTGTACTTTCCTGCTGTTTCTGATTGCCCATTTGACAAGATCGGGAACGTATTTGAGCGAGTCGCGGTAGATGGTGCTGTTGAAGTTACAGGAAATTCCTCCAACCTCCCACACCATGTCGGCAAGCTGCTCCCGGAGCGCGCACAGGTCAAGCTCATTCTTGTTCTCCCAACCGGGACGATTCTGGTGCATGTCCACATGGAGCCCCACGCCCACCAGCCCGGCCTTTCGCAATTCGATGAGAATCTGCCTGTTATGGGCAACCCCGTTGCCGAGCATGAAGGGTTTGAGCTTTTGTCCCGCAATATAGGCAACGATGTCGACAATCTGAGGATGAAGGATGGGCTCTCCGCCGGCAAGGGAAATGTTGTCGACGTTTCGCCATTTCTTGAGGAATTGAATCTCTTCCTTGATTGCCTCAAAAGATTTGTGGCCTTCGAGCCGCTGCCGATAGCAGCCCCGGCATTTGAGGTTGCAAAGGTCGGTGACCTCAACCCAGCCCTGGGGGTTATCGTTGAGTGACCAGGGGAAACGGTACAGGTTGCGTTTGTCGAGAGCGGGGATGGGACTTTTCATAGGTCCTTCCTTGTACGATTGGGGGAAATGTTGTACCTTTCAAGCATTTGTGATTCAGCGGAGCCTGTTGTCCACGAAATCTTAAAGGCATTGTTGTCTCGATGTTCCACGTTGGTCTGGGAACAGCCCCTCTGGACTCGGGGCCGCTCAGTTTCATGTGCAAAAATAAGCTATCTTTGCACAGTTTTTTAAATTCTTGATTATGAAAGAAACTGCCCAACCCTCTTTGTGTCGGGTCTTCATAGAGGCGTGGACCCTCGCCCACACACGCTCATCCCTGACCATCACGATGGTACCAAAACGATTTTCCCGTATGCACCCCTGTCCATAATAGTCGAGTGAGCCTTTGACGCATCTTCAAGCAGAAATTCCTTCCCGATGACCGGCTTGAGAGTGCTATTGGAAAGCCCCGCAGCGAGGCCGGCATGTATGGCTCTCAGGTCGGAGTCGTCCGCGTTGAACAAGGTCATTCCCAGTACCTGCGCATCGCGAGCCATCAGGTTGCGGGGATCGATCTCAACGGTACCCCTGCTGCCGATAACCACCACGCGTCCGTTCTTCCCGAGCATTTCCAGGTCCTTCGAAAGGTTGACATTTGCAAGCATTTCCAGTACGATATCGACACCGCGATCCTTGGTAATACTTCTTATTGTGTCAAGGTATCCCGGAACAGTATGGTCAAGCACGTTCTCCACGCACTCTGCGGACAGCAGGCTGCGGCCGCGGCCCGAACCGCCCGTTGCAATCACGAATAGTCCGGCAGCCAGCGACAATTGGACCGCGGCCAGGCCGACGCCACCGGTAGCGCCGTGAATCAGCACTGTTTCCCCGGCAATTGCGTGCGCTCGCTGGAACAATGCGCGGTACGCGGTTCCGTATGGTACTCCGAGCGCAGCTCCCTGCTGAAAGCTTACGTTCTTCGGGAGCCGGTGAACGTGGCGCTCGGCGCATATGGCCATTTCCGCATAGGTGCCGGAAAGAGAGCCCGACGTATATACCCTGTCGCCCGCCTTGAACGAGGTCATGCCGGGACCTACCTCTGCCACGATGCCCGCTCCGTCCGCGCCCGGCGTATACGGAAGCGCGGGTTTGCGAGCGTATGTCCCGGAACGGATATACGCTTCAACAGGATTGACGCCGGCGGCAGATATTTTGACAAGTACCTGGCCCTCCCCGGCATGCAAGACGTCCACTTCCTCATATTTCATGACGTCAGGCGGCCCGAATTCGTGTACTCTTATTGCCTTCATAGCTGCTCCTTAACGCTAATATTTGCATGTTCGATAGAAAACCGACTTTGCCTGAGCTCAAGACAAGTTTCAACCAGTTTTGAAATTTGGCTGATGCAGGGGCGTACCCAAAGGAATGCAATTCGTGTGCCCGAGACAAATTGGCTGGCGGAGGCGATTCGCATTTGCTCTGATTGCAAATCCGGGAAAGGTGTTCGCACTAATGAGAAACCCGCTCGATCAGGAAGCAAAAAGCGGCTGATCCCGGTATACCGGGTTTTTGCGAAGCTCCAGGGTACTACCGGATCAGAACAAGTCTGCCGGTTTGGGAATAATTTCCAGAAACGATCATGACCACGTACATTCCGCCCGCACACCGTTTCTCCTGACGGCCTCTCTCGTTCCAGGCAAAGACGGACACGCCGTCTGCGCTTTTGACATAGGGTAACAATACGACCGGCCGTCCCGGAAGGTCATAAATCCCCACTGCGCAGCCGTTGTTTGCGTTACGGACAGTTATTGTCCACTGGCGTGTTGTGGCATCAACGTGCACGGACCACGACAAGGCCGGGAACCCTGCCGCAGGCCTCGGATTGACAACCGCGCTGTTGCCGTAACACAGCTCCGCGTTGAAGGCAAGCGGCAGTCCGCTGCCGTCGGCCGGGCCGTTCATGACGTTTGCGTAGCAGTTGCATGCCGGTATCTGGTGCGCATGGCCGGCCAGCCCGGCAATGACTCCGCCGTTCACGTCGGGTCCTATCGCGGGCCAGACGATGTTCGACGGCCACCAGGCGGGCCTTGCAGACAAAAAAAACGACGCCGGAAGGCTTCGGCTCGCCGGCACCGGACTGGCGTACAAGGCAATCCTGCTCGGAACCTCCGACGCTTCCCACCGGGCCGAGTCATTGACAACATCGTAATTGCCCCACCTAAGCAGCGTGGACGCCACGAGCGGATCCGCCGGAATCGTCACCGTGCCTTCGGAGTTGCCGTTTCCCAGGGAATACACCGAGCCGGATCCATAGGGAGCGGCGGTTTGATATTGGGTGGTGACCCCGGCCGTGCCCAGCACGTTTCCCACAATGTTGCAGTATCGTTTGTACGAGTCCAACCGGATTGGAATAAGGTTATTCAATTTGCCCTTTTCCCAGCCTGTAAAGTGATTGCGAAAAAGCGTATTCATGCCGCCGGTACCGTGGAACAGATCCGCGCCGAACGACGCGCCATCGTTGCTCTCAAGAAGATCATATTCGTTGCCCTCGTTGTGGTCGGTCGCGCTTCCATACAGAAAGTCGGCCGAGGCGACTTCATAGTCGTTGATGGAGAAATTGTATGCAATCACGTTGCCGGTGCCCAGTTGCAGGAGCTGCGGCGCGGTAACATGCTGAAAAATATTGTTCACCACGAGATTGTCGGACCCGAGGTAGGTCTCAACGCCGTAGCTTTCCGAAACCGCGTTCTGCGTGCCGTAGAAATAGCAGTCCTGCACGGTGTTGTGCGCGGCCACGCAGAATTGTACGTGATTACGGTTGGAGTTGACGGAACGGATTCCCTTCACCCAGCAGTTTATCGCGCCGTACATGCTAATCCCGTTAATCTCTCCCGAAGCGTTGGCGTGGTCGATGGCAACATCCTCCAGACCCGCAGATTGCATCGCACGCACCCACCACGCGCCGGGTTGCAGGGTGGCGCTCCAGGTGGGCGCATACAATCCCGGTGCGATGGTGTAGACGTTTCCGTTGGTTGCCGCGATTCTAACCACCTGGGTCTGGCCGTGCTGAACGCCGTTCATCACGCGACCGCCGTTGCCGCCTTCCAGCGAGCAGGGGAAACTGGTGTTGTCGCACACGAACAGCTGCCCGTTGTCGGACGCGACATTCGCCTGGTCGAGTATGATGTATTGCCCCACGGACAGGCCCGAGCTGCCGACACCGGTGAGGGTGATCTGCCTGGTTCCCTGCGCGAAACCGGCGGTCCATGTCGCGGCATTTGATCCGCCCGGCAGGGCGTCCGCGTCGCCACCCCACACGTGATTCTCTGCCGTAAAGCAGACAACGCTATGCCCGCCGAAGCACGCGTTGACGCCCGAAAAAACCAGCAGCGTCTTGTCTGCGCCTGCCCCCCGCACCGTTACATTGCTCTTCATGAGGATGCCGCTTGACAAATTATAGGTCCCGGCGCCCAGGAATACCGTCTGATCGCTCGGGCAGGCCGCGATTGCCGCGTTGATCTGGTCCGCGGTCGCGCCGGGGGTAAGTGTCTGGTACACTGTGGTTCGGTCCGGTATGCCGCCGACAACGCCTGCTGCGCTCCAGTCGACGGCACGCGGCGGGGCAATGATGCCGGACCAGGGTTGGGCCCACAGGCTGCCGGCCGGGAGAGCAAACACCAGCACTGCTGCCGAAAGAATGGCACGCGAGTTCATGATTTATCCTTTGATGATTATTCTGCCCCACGGTGTTCCGGCTCGGCCATCAGACCTTCCCCGATCTTGAATACGCTGATTCATGGAGCGAGTTGCGGCAGCCGCGATCATTTTGTGCCGCATGCATAAGCGAGAGAGAGAAGCCTGCGGCGTTTTCTTGAAAAGAGACCATGGTGCTTCGCACCATCCATTGTAACCTATGCCCTTTTACCCCCTCATCAAAGCCACGGCCTATGGCCGTGGTTCTTTACTGGATGACAAACACTCTTTGAACCGCACCCGTTGCACCACTCTGCAGCAGATACGTTCCCTGCCTGTCAACCCGGCCGGCATCAATCCGCCTGCCCGCGCAATCGTAGGCCGTGACGCCCGCGGCGTCGTGCAGATAGCGGCGGAGAACCGCAGCGGCAACCGGGTTTGGAACCAGGCGCAGACACGCCGAAGGTGAAGCGCTCACGGCCCATCCCTGCCTGATTGACGCATTGGTGAACTCAAACGCTCCCATATCGAAGGCGCCGCCCATCGGCCTGGCAGTGCCGTCGAAGTCGGCGGCCACCGGCACGACGGTCCCGGCGTCGATGGCCGGGCTGATTGACTTGAGGCGAAAATTATTGTTGGCGGAGTCGACAAACTGCGGATCAACATTCGTCTTGTCGTGGGCCGCAACCGGGCTGTAGGCCGACTCGTTGAACAGGTTGTAATCCTCGATGACCGGAGCAGCCCCGTTGTTGACAATGATGGCATGATCGTAGCATTTGCTGAAAATGTTGTTCTTGACAACAGCGCCCGAAGTGTAACTGCCGCCGAATCCCGCTCCGAAATACTTTATGTCGTAGAATACGTTGTTGAACACGTTTATGGTGGTAATCCCGTCGCTCACACACAGTCCCCACGCTGCGGAGTGAGCGAAGATATTGTTCTTGAAAGTGAAATCATGACTGCTGTGATGATAAGTCCCCTCCGCCATCAGACCCTCGTCACACTCGCTGCACCAGTTCCCGTCCCACACCACATTGGCCGCGTGCTCGCCGTTGTTGTCGAATGTTTGCCAGCAATCCAGATGCGCATTGCCCACCTCGCTGAAAATGGTGCCGTGAAATTTGTTTCCCCGGAAAGTAATGTTGTCTCCAAAGAAGCGTGAATAATCGCAGTCGCCCGTTGTGTCGTACTGGAAGAGCCGGTCCACCTCATTATTCTCCACCAGGAAGTTGCTTCCGCTCACCGTGAGGCCGTACTGGCAGTGATACACGTGGTTGCCGCCGATGTACACCGAATCCCACGTGCCTCCGCTCCAGCTCGATTGGATGCCGGGTCCGGGAATGTCGTGGCAGTAATTGTCCACGATTTCCAGATTGCTGCTCGCAATCCAGATGCCTCCGCCGTTCCAGCCGCCTTGCGGGCATGTTATGTCGAAGCCTTCAATCCGCAGGTAGTTTTCGCCGTCGGTCTGGAACCCTTGCATGAACACGGTCCGCCTCGGATCGGCCGTAAACACGATCTTCCTGCCCGCTGCGCCGGAATGGCCCGAGGCAAAGGATATGCGCTCCGCATAGGTTCCTGCCTTGACAACAACGGAATCGCCGGCAAGGACCGCGGCTGCCGCCTTGGAGATCGTCTTGAATGGTTGGGCCGCGATGCCGGAGTTATTGTCGCTTGCGCCGGCGTCGTTCCGATCCACATAGTATGTCTTTGTCCAGGCAAGCGAACAGAACAGAAGCACGGTTACGATCCATACTGTTTTCATGACGTTTCCCCCTCTGTCTATAGTCGGCAACTCCAGGGCGTCTTACCTGGTCTTCACAAATGGACGTACGACAGCCGCATGTTGCGTTTGCACTCGCAGCAGGTACACACCACAACGGACTCCGGAAGCATCCCACAATAACGTGCATGCCCCGGTCCTCGCCGATTCGCCGTGCAAACTTTCTCCGGTGAGAACCGCCATCTGCCTGCCGGACGCATCGTAAATCACGGACACGGCCATACTTTCTTTCCCGGAAACGATGATTGCGACGGTTTGGGTTGCCGGGTTATACGCCGTCTTGACGGTCACGTCTTCGGGGGTACTGGTGTTCATGCGGCTCGACACGGAAGTCGTGGCCTCAAGCACGAGGACAAAGTCCTTGTCGCTTGCGCTATTGGCGCCGGGTGGCGCGAAATTCCGCGTGCCGGTATTGGGAAAAGGGGAACCGGATATTGTCGCATATGTCCCGTTGGTTGGATCGTACCATTGCGCCTTGGCGGACGAACTGAGTTTCGTCATGTCCACCGTGACCGTCTGGCCCGACGGCAGAAATGCCAAAACCAATCCACCGTCCGGCGTACGCGCCGCAGTCGCGCAATAGTTGTCCGCAACGTGGCCGGTGTTGGAAAACGTGCCATACCCGGCGGTCACAACGGTGTGATCCTGGTCCGGCACCAGGTTGTACCACGGCCGAAGTTCGAACAATGTCTTGACAAAAGCCATTTGGGTGGCACCCGGTGTGACCAGATTATCTTTCCAGCCCGATTTGAAGGGCCAGATGTATCCGTTGCCGTAAAACTGTCCTGTAGCCCCGCTCAGGTTTGTCCAGTATTCCTGCCGCCGCAGGATGACCGCGGTCGTCACCGGCCCCTGCAGGCTTTCGAATTCGTAATTGGCCTCTATGAGAAAAACCGGCTGGAAATCTGTCCGGTTGTAGTCCTTGAGCACCTGCGCATACGTTGGATAGTATGTATAGGAAGCGTTGAGAGAGACAATCGGCGCCCAGTTCGGATCGTCAAGCGATCCGCTCACAAGATAATTGAGCTCAATCGTGTGAATGTGGCGCGAGTCGTTGTCCTTGATGCCAAGCGCCACCGCGGTCGCCACCGTGTCGTTTGCGGCATTGCTCCAGGTCTGAAAGTCGTTGCCGCTCAACCACACGATGTTGTCGAAGCTCTTGTAGCGGTTGCCCAGGTACCTTCCGTAATTACGGCATTTAGTGACGCCGTTGGCGAGCATCACGCTCAAGAAGCTTCCTGTTTCGGCAGGGTCGAGAAAAACAGCGAGCCCATGGTTCGCCGCAAGCCGAAGCACCCGGTCGCAGTGCGAAAAGTACGCCTCGTTGGGAGTGGAGAGATCACCGGCGGTGGTCCACGGCAGAACGCCGTCGTAGGTGCTGGCGTCGGTGCGTCCTCCTGTGTAGTCCGCGCACAGGAGGTTGATCCAGAGGCAATTGAATCCGTGCGACGAGCGGTCCGCGAAATACATGTCGGCGTCCGCCTCCGAGATGTTGACCATGAGGGCCTGCGGGGCGTCGCCGGCGATGAGAAAGGGAACGTTGTTCTGGTCAACGAGGTATCGCCTGTTGGCACTCACCGCGAGCGGATAGACTTGCGCCTGCGGGGATTCCCCTGCGACAAGGCAGGAGAAAACGGCGGTCACGGCAACTACGAATAGGTTTCTGTGCACGAGTTTCAGGACGGCAGTCATGGTTCCCCCTGATACGGGCGGTCCGGAAACGCGCTAACGCAGGAGCATTACCCTCGCGGTCACAGCAGCGGCGCCTTCTGTCAACCTGCAGAGGATGACCCTTCCCGGCCGAAGCGTTGCGGCGTCCAGGGTCACCCGGTGGACGCCGGCAGCGGCGTTCCCATGCACCGGCGTGCACACGAGCCTGCCTGAACCGTCGAACAGTTCCAACGTGACAAATCCCGGCTTGGCGATTTCGAAGGACAGCGCAGAAGACGCCGTCAGGGAAATGTCGAGCGCGCGAGCGGGCGCGGCCGGTGATCGCTGCGGACGGGCAGCCATGTACACGCTTTCGTAGCGAATCTGGGCTGGAATCTTATTTGTCATTGGAGTGACGTCCGGCCCGATTGGCGGCCATGGCATAGTGCCCCACCACAAAGGCTTTGCGGAAAGATACAGGGAAGCAGGAATAGTGTGGTCGGAAACAGTCGGATCCCACTTGACGGAATCGGACGCGACGTCATAGTTGCCGTGAAGCAGCGCGGTGGTGTACGGCAGCCTGTTGTCTTCCGGGTAGGCGCCCGATCCGTCGTCATTTGCCTCGCTGTAGCCGAAGCAGAAACAATAGGACGTGGCGTCGTACGAGCGGTACTGCGGCGCGATTATCATGCTTTGGGCCGGAATTATGCGGGTGCCATTGTTGTAGGATGTTAGCTGGAGAAGATCCTGGGAGCCCGCAACGTTTCCTATAATATTGTAAAAGCGGCCGGCAAAATCCACGTTGATCACCCGGTTGGCCTGGCATGCCCACCAGGTAGAGTCTGTTCTCTCGGCCCCGCGGCCGGACAGCGGCTTGGAAATCCTGGTGGTTCCCAGGAGCCAGTTCCTGAACACGGTGTTATGGCTGTTGGAACCCCAGATTCCGTCGGGATGAAAAGAAGTCGCTATGTTGCCTTCGTATAAATTGAACATCGGATGTGAGCCGTGCATGGAAAGATCGCCCATCACCACGTTGTATGCGGTCTGGTCGAAATCGCTTGCGGAGTAGTTGTAAGCGACCACGTTGCCGGCCGCGCCCCAGTTGAGCATGACCGACACGTGCATCCGCCTGAGTATGTTGTTCTCTATAAGCAATCCGCTTGATTTGTCGGCAATAAACACGTCGGCGTCGGTCTGGCCCGGCGTGTGGGCGAACGCGTCGTGAAAGTAGCTGTCCCGGATTTCGCAGCGGTAGCACCAGAAGGCGCGGAAATGGTCGCCGTCGGTGTAGTTGCTCTCCACATTCCTTACCCAGCAGTACGCCGAGCCGTTCATGAGAATGTTCTCGGTGTAACCGGTGTTGTTCATGTACACCTGCAGGTCTTCGACGCCCGCGTTCTTTGCGCCGGCCTCAAACGGCGTGGCAAGCGGGGAGAACGCGGGGTTATACGAGAGGTAAAGCGCAGGCGCAATGCCCACCGACGTTCCGTTGACAGATGTCACTTCAACGATCTGCCCCAGCGCGCGCGTGCCGTTCCAGCCGATGCCGCCGTCGCACCAGGTGCAATTACCCTCCCCGCCTTTGATGGAAACGAAACTCGTGTCGTTGATCTGGGTGACAAGCAGGTACGAACCAACGCTGATGCCGCCCGCATTTGCAAGCGTAATGGCGGTGGACCCGGCACTGGATCCTCCGGTTATCGCCGTTGAATTGGCGGCGTAGGGCGTGGCGTCCTGACCGAAGCTTATCACGGCGCCGCTGGTTCCGTGTGCGTCAAGTATGGTCTTACCTGAGCCCTCGCCTCTGAGGGTGACATTATTGGGAACTCGCAGGCCGGAGTTGATTCGAAAGGTGCCGGCCGAAAGCAGCACAACCTGATTTGCCGTGCAATTGTTGAGCATGGCTTGAACTGCGGCCGTTGCGTCGATGGTGCCGTTGCCGTAGGTTGACGCATTGATTTGTGCGAATGTGGTGGTTCTGGCAGGAACGCCGCCGGGTATCCCGGATTTGCTCCAGTCGATGCTGCGACCCGCGGGAATGATTGCGGCGCACGACGCGCCGATGCAAACCAGGATGAACTTCGCTGCAATGCACGGCGATCTCATGCCGACCCCCTTGGGCAAGATTATACCATGAATGACCGGCGAACGGGTGCCCAGTGTGACCAAAACATTCCTCTAAACCCGTGTGGCCTGGATCTGTGATCCAGGTTCCTCTGTTTCTTTGGCAAATCCATCAATATGGTGTCATTTTACAGAATATACGCTGGAACGACTCTTTAGTCAACCTACGCAGTTGTTTGAGTGACCAAACCCATTGCTATCGAGTGAACATGAAGGTTCGAGTAAGGACGGTTTTGTCGGGAAGTTCTGCCTTTACCAAGTAAAGCCCCGGCACGACGCGGCCCCAAGCTGTGCTCAAGTATATGTTATTTTCACCATTTTGGGGAAAATTCGCCATTTGCTGCCCGATCACATTATAAACGGAAAATCGGGCAATAGCACCCTTCGTTGGCTCGCAGCAAATAATTAGCCCGTCTTGGCGCACAAGCACGGAGATTTTCGGATTGGACAACGCCTCCCCCGTAAAGCCGGGGCTAACTATTCGACTAAAGAAGTAGCTTCCAACAATTGCTCGCAGTGAATCAGATTCACCAGTTGAGGACACAAACTTCAGCTCGACTTCATTTTGCACAGATGATCCAGCGAGATGCTTGATCCTGACTTCATGCTAAATTTGGCAATTCGAGGAACACGGAGTCGCGCGCCCATCCGTTAGCGTCTGTCGTGTCAATGCCCTCAATGTAATCCGAGAACGCTCGCCCGTGAGAGAATCCACAAATCAACAGAAAGCAGCAAGAGAATATTCTAATAATCTTTTTCATCATGATTGCCTCCTTTGAACAAGAAAGCACGCCTTTCATTGACAATATTCCTCTAAAGGCGTCCAATGTCAATCAGATTGCAAAGATAGTGTTTTCTGAGAGAAAACCCTGGTCCCACGTACGCACGCCGGACGCACAATCAGAATATACGGCCCACCGATTCTTTTGTCAATCCTCTTTCAGGGTAATACTCCAGCGAGGATTTCCATTCATAAAAATGATCGCAGTTATATATTAATGTATTCATGGAATTCGAGGCAACCGATTGATATGCCGCGCGTTGGCTGCAAAAAGACAGGCCTGCAGGAGCCCGGCTTGGGCAACTCTCCCGGTTGCCGGATTCATCACCTCTTGCTATATTGGGAGAACGACAGCCGCAAAGGAGGGCAAGTGAAGAATCTCCCGTCGAAATTGTTTCCACTGCAGCGCCGACCGGTGTGGCCGCTTTTTCTCATCGGACTGTTTGCTCCGATTTCAAGCTCGTCTGCAGCCTCTCTGGGCAGCGTGACCGGCTACACAAAGAACGGTCAGACCGTCCAGTTTGCAATGCAGAACGGGACCATGAACATCACCGTGTGCAGCCCGAAAATGGCGCGCGTCTGGTGCGTGCCCGGCAAAACGTTCATTGCCAAAAGCTATACTTCGGTTGCCGGAACCGCCTGGGACTCCGTTCCATATGCAGTGAGCGAACCTTCTTCCGGCGAAATAAGGATCGCAACTTCCGCGATTGCAGTTTCCGTCGCGACATCGACCGGTGCAATTACCTTCAAAGATCTCTCCGGAACAGTAATCGCGCAAGACTCGGGAAACGACATGGCTGCCAGCTCGAAGTTTCCCGATGCGCCCTACAGTTTCTCCACTCCATTTACCATCAGCAACGGCGAAGCGATCTACGGGCTGGGAGAATACGAAAACGATTCGAGCGTCACCTACAATGGAAGGAACGTTACATTATATCCGCAGCAGTACACAAGCGTATACACCATACCACTCGCGGTATCCAGCAAGGGATATGGCATTCTCTGGGACAATTCGCTCTGGTCGATACAATGGCAGCAGAACGCCGCAATCATGCGCGTTGGAGCCGACTGTGCGCCGTATCTCGACTACTATTTTATTTATGGCCCGGCCATCGATTCGGTGATCAGCGGGTATCGTTCCATAACAGGGAAGCCACCGTTGTTCGGCAAGTGGGCCTACGGCTTCCATCAATCAAAGAACCGGTACGCGTCGCAGGCCGAGCTTCTCAATATCGCCTCGCAATTCAGGACCCTGCAAATACCGCTTGACAACATCGTGGTCGACTGGCAGTGGTGGACCACATGGGGATCGCATCAATTCAACACAAACGACTGGCCCAATCCTGCCGACATGAACGACTCGCTGCACAGAGCGCTCCACTGCCACAGCTTGCTTTCCGTGTGGCCCGCGTTTGCGTCCGGAAGCGCGAATTACAATGAATTGCAGGCGGCCGGCTGCCTCCTTGATTCCGGGTACGGCGGTCGCTACTACGATCCCTTCAGCCCGGAGTGCGATTCGATTTATTGGAGGCAAATACGGGATCAGATCATGCCCAAGGGGTTCGACGGCTTGTGGCACGATGCATCCGAAGGCGATATGTATCAGGACCTCGACTGGCGAAGCCCGGCGTATTCGACCATGGTCTGCAAAACAACCTACCAGGGCAGGCGACAGTACAATCCGAATCAAAGGGTATACACGCTCACCCGCTCCGCATGGGCCGGTCAGCAGCAGTATGCCGCGGTCACCTGGTCGGGCGACATCGACACCGCATGGTCCACGCTCAGAAAACAGATCCCGGTGGGGATCAATTTCTGCATGTCGGGACTGCCATACTGGGCGGATGACATAGGAGGCTTCTGGACCCAATGCAATGCCGAAACCATGGTTCGATGGTTCCAGTATGGAACGTTCTTTCCGATTTTCCGTGTGCACGGGAGCGCGGACAAGGAACCATGGCGATACGGCGCCACAGCCCAGGCAATCTTGACAAACTACATCAAACTGCGATACCGCCTGCTGCCGTACATATATTCCGTCGCCTGGATGGTGACCGACCAGGGCTACACCATGATGCGCGGGCTGATAATGGATTTCCAGACCGATCCGAACGTAAAGAAGATCTGCAGCCAGTTTATGTTCGGGCCCGCCCTGATGATAAACCCGGTAACCACACCGGGTACAACGTCGCGTCAGGTTTATCTTCCGTCAACAAAATGGTACGACTTCTGGGCCGGGACTTCCGTGAGCGGCGGCGCCACCATTACGTCGTCCGCGCCGCTTGCGACAATTCCGATATACGTCCGCGCCGGATCGATTGTGCCGATGGGACCGGATCTCATGTATGCCACCGAAAAGTCCGCCGACACCATAGAGCTGCGCGTCTATCCCGGCGCCGACGGTACATTCACGCTGTACGAAGACGAGGATGACAATTACAATTACGAAAAGGGACAGTATGCAACAATTCCCTTTGTGTGGAGCGATGCCGCCCAGACACTCACCATCGGCGCCCGCCAAGGATCATTCAACGGAATGCTTGCAAAAAGGGTATTCAACGTGGTGACCGTATCGCAAAACCATGGCAGCGGCCAGGGCTTTACCGCGAATCCGGATGCCCAGGTTGTGTACGCCGGCGGGCCGGTCTCGGTAAGAAACGGCCGCGTCACGGGCGCAGGATCATTCCTGCGCGCCTGCGCGGCCGGGGTTTCATGGCAGCTTTGGGCAACCGGAATGCAATCTTCTTCTGTCAAGATTCATTTCTCAGTCCCACAGGATGCGGCAAACAAGCCGGTTCTCATTCGCCTGTACAATGTGCGGGGCGGGCTGGTGCAAACGCTTATGGATGGCGTCGTCGGAATGGGCGGGCACACACTGGGCCTCAATGATGCTGGCGCGCCCCGGTCCGGCAGGTATTTGTGCCGCATTCAAGGACAGGGATTCGACAAGACCGTGGGCTTTATTGTGGCGAAGTAGAAACGCCGCGAGTACCCTGCCCCGAGGATCGCGGTTTTTCCGTTTAAGCAAACGGCCAAAGGCTGGGCCTCAATACTGGCACAGCGCATCCTGCGGCTTCTGATTCATGTAGCAGAGTTTTATCCACGCGGCAGACAGCGGGCCGTTGGACAAACGTACTTCGTCCAACCGGCCGTTCCATTTCTGCTCGGTGTTGCCCACATTCGAGCCGAACACGAGATCGTTTGTGGTGGAGAATGCATTGATGAGCGGTGCGTCAACGAAATTCCCGTCAACGTAAATCGCGCACGTGCCGTTGTTCCAGACAAGGGTGATGTAGTGCCAGCCGTGTGCTTTCCATCCGTCAACAACGTGGAGCGGGCCGTTGCCGATTGAGTCTTCTGCGCGGACGTCAATAGCGCTGTCGTTGCCGCTGATGGTGAGCAGCTCGAACCCGGCCGAATCGTTCCACGTACGTTTGTTCGACAGGATGCGGTTATAGCCCGGCACCTGGCTGCCGAGCCACTGCGCCCATACCGACACCGAGAACCGGTTGTTTCCGTCAATGCTCGAAGCAAAGGGAACAGCCCAGTAATCGCCGACCCCGTCGAACCGCATTGCGCCGCCGGCAAGCCCGGTGTCGGGCGCCGGAGTGGTTGCACTGGACGAGGATACCAGGGTATGGCCCTGGCCCGTGGCATCCGACTCGTCGTTCAAATGCCACACGCCCAGATACCCGTCGGTCCTGCTGAACACGGAGCTCGCCTGCGAAAAATCCGCCGCATTCTTGCGGCCCCAATACATGACGATGTCGGTGGTGGCGTTTCCGTAAAGCGTGTCGGCCCTCACCCATACCGCAGCCGCGTGACCGGCGGCGTCCCACTGCTCTATTTCGTAGGGCAAGTGGACGCCGTTGGGTTTTGCGAAGCGAATATCGCGGCCATCGGCATTGGCCTGGCTAAAAGCAATGGTTGACTGATCGAGGCGAACGAGCACGGGAAAGTGGACCACGGTGTCGGTGACGTTTGCGCCAAGCGGCGTTGTCACCAGGTGGATGGTGCGCGAATACAGCCACTGGCCATAGTCTTCCTCGTAGAACGTCTGCAATGTCACGGGGTCGGCCTGAGTCGGAAAATCCGGTTCCACCTTTACATCGGCTATATCGACTGCGGGAACCCCCGGCACCGGAACCATTACCTGCAGGCCGTAGGTTCCCTGAGGGACCCGCTGGATAACGTACTGCCCCGTGGCCGAATCGACGCGGGCGACGCGCGCAAGCCCGAAGGTGCGGGCATAGGCCGTCTGTATGCCCGAGAACTTGACACTTCCTTGAATGCTGCCGAATTTCCTCAGGGCGGTATCGGGAAACGTCACCAGCCGTTTCTGGCGTGAGAACAGCGAGCAGGCGATGCTCACCCCGAAAGAGTCGGTGCTTATTTCGATGACATATTTACCGTTTGCCAGATTCTCAACATAATACTTTCCCGTGCTGTCGGTGCGGCCGTCGGGCTGCAACGCATTGAGGACCAAAGCAGTGTCGGCGAGAGAGTCGCTTCTCCTGACGTACACCAACGCGCCCGCAGCGGCCTTGCCGTTTGCATCGGTCACGATACCGCACAGGGCATTGGGAAAATCGTCGGCAGGCGTGGACTCGGCGACCCGGGGCGTCTGCGAGCAGTGCAGTCCCGCTGCCACCAGCACGGCACCGGTCAAGCACCATGCCCAATGCCTACTCATTGGACGCCCCCAGAGTCGAGCTTCTGGGGAAAAGTTGAAAGTTGAATTGGTAAATACGCAAGTCCTTTTCCTGATCTTTCTCATGTGAGGCCGCGGTGGAAAGCACATATTCCTTGAGCTCTTCGAATTTCCTGGTGAGCTCCGGAACAATGCCCGCGGGCAAGCCGACCATAAGCGAGCTGATATACCGTTCCTCCGGCTCAATTGCATCGATTGCCTTAACGCTGTGCTCGATCCAGCGGCGGTGCAGATTCTTTATCACCTCGCGCAGCTCAGCCACGTTCGGCCGGAGTTTGAGCATCGTCACCCTGTAACCCTTGTCCGCGTCCTTTTCGATGATACCCAGCGCTTCGAGGACGCCCACCGATTCCCTGACCTGCGCAACATTCACGCGAGGGAATATCTTGTCGGCCAGGTTCTTGTAATCGCCATCAAACCCTTCGACGGCGATAATCTCCCTTACCACGGGATTATACCATTTAAGATAATAGTTCGCATATTGCAGCGACACGTCGTTAAACAGGGTCTTGGACTTAAACTCCAGGAGCTTCTTGAGCAGCAGCTCCTTTTCTTCCCCGTCCCCTGCCTGATCGTACTTGACAAGGTATTTGAAATAGCGCGCCCTGTCGTCGGCAAGGTCCATGCCCCTTATCATTTTCTTCGCTGCATTGTCGGACAGTTTCTTGCGACGCTTCACCACGTCGATAAAGAATCCCTGGTTGTTGAACCCGGCCTTCCTCGCAAACACCCTGTAGGAGTACAAGGGATTGATGCGCTTCTTGGCATCGTAAAAGTCGGAAAGGTATGCCCGGTAGTCGAGATATTCGTAAATTTCGGGAAGTGGCGTCATGGTAGTCTTAATTATAAGGGATATTTCCGAAAAAATCAAGGTAAATCTTTGACATTTCGTGTAACGCAACTATAATACTTAACATATTGATTTATAATATTAATTTGAAGCGTTGTTGCCACGTGTTGTTGCGATCTTTGGTAACACCACTAAGCCGGTTTTTAAGCATACAGGATCTGACAACGTTCGTGAGGCTAACGGCTTCGAAGGTTGTTATTGACAACAAGGAAGGCGCCGGGCGAACGGCAAGGCCCCACCCGGGCCCTTTGAAAGGGCCCTTTACTCGGGAAGAGGTTGGAGGGTGAGGTATGTGTTGCGAAAACGAGGCAAGGTTGTTCCACAGATCGCAGTTCTTTACGATTGCAACAGCTGCACTATCGACGGAGTCGATGCGCGCAAACGCGCTCGTTGCCTTTTCGAGCCGGCCGGGAAAACCCCACCCGCGGCTTGTCCGGGAGTACCCGGTAAGTCCAAAAGGGAGAGAGAAACGGGTGAGGTTTTCCCAGCCGGCTTGGCTTTAGGAAAACAGGCGCCAGACGTCAGGTTTCTTTGCAAACTTTCCCCCATGCAATCGAGTCTGCCTTGAAATCCTTGCAACGGCACGACGCCTGTTCTTATTCTCATTTCAGGTTCACTGTTGTGCCGACTTGATACTTTACGCACGCGACACACGAAATCTTCACTGAATAATATACGACACTTCTATTCGATGCGGCCCACAATGATGACGGACAAATCATTTTCCGTTATACGGTTGTGTAACGGAGGATCCCGGAACGAGCGGTCCCTGGAATGTACGGGCACACCAGTATGCGCCACCGCGCCCCGGCATTCTCGATAACGCCTTGCAACCACGAAGATACTTTGTCATTTGACAACGACCGCCCGTTGCGCCAGCACCGATTGTCCCGATTTGAGAACAACAAAATAGACCCCTTTTGACAATCCGGACAGCGGGATGGTTCCGGACGAATTCGCGATCAATCGCTCCACCAGCCGTTTTCCCGCGCTCGAATACAATCCGAGGGTGGGACTGGTGCCGCATATTCCCTTGATCGAGTACCGCAGCATGTTTGTTCCCAGCGCTTTATCGAACGAAGACTGCGCGACCGTTATTGCCGGCCGTATCGCGGCAAGCTTGTCCTGGAAGAATCCGTATTCGATGACCCAGTCCGGGCCGATGCCGGTTGCGGCGTCCACCTGGCACGTAAACGTGCTGGTGACGTCGTCGTACGCATAGCTGTAGGCCCACGGGCACGCGTCCTTGAAGATCCTTGACCAGTCGGTGGGCTGGCAGACTCCCGGGCCGAATTTCCCCCTGCAGCAGAATGAATCATTTGAAAACCATTTTGCGCAAGCGCTCATGCATGCAATGACGTTTCCGCTTGAATCCTTTACCTGCAGTGAGTCGGGACAATTGGGAAGCAGGTCCTTGGTACAACCGGCCGTGTCGCACTGGTACGAAGCGGTCTGGGTGGTGAAGGTGCCCTTCACCGGGTACATGCGCACGGGAACGGTGAAGCCGTCAACGAGACTGATGTCGTAGAAATCCTTGTTTTGCCACCCGTCAAGGGTCCATTCGGCCAGGGTAAGGTTATTTATATAGGCGGAGGTTATGCCGTCGTAATAGGCCGCGATCCTCGCCGCCGACCAGTTGTTGGACTCCTCGAACATCAGGCTGTCGCCGGGCTGCATGGTGAAGTTTTTCTGCCCGGACATTATCACGTTGATCTTCTTGGCCAGGTGGTTGAGCACGATAAAATGCCGCACCGTGGCGCCGCTGGCATTCTTATGCGGCCAATTGTCGGAATAGCCGGCGGCAGTAAGGACTGCCCCGATCAGAAATCCTGCGATGATTCTTTTCATGACAAGCTCCGTGCGATGTGGTTAACGATCCTGCGGCGGCACCAAAATCCTTTTGCTTGCGGCCAAGACCCCATCTCTCCCGTACAATGCAAGGAAATACACACCCTGCGACAGCCGTCCCGAAAGCGCCCTGCTCACCTCTTCCATTGAGGCGGCGATGCCGGACCGTACGGTTTTCCCGTTCGGCGCGAATAGAGCGTACCGCATGAACTTCTCATTCTGCAAGCGTAATATCGGGGTGAATTTACCCTGCTCCAGGGACGTCCCTTCACACGGGCACCAGGTGATATCCAGCTCTCCGGAGTTCGGGCATGCCTGGAAACCGCTTTGGTTCTGATGGTCGTCGTTGGCAAACGCATATACCTCTGCGTCGAGGTCTTTGTGGACCCATTTGGCAAAGTGGTTGTACGGTTTGACCCATTTCCCTTTGGCATCCTGTTCCGGGCCAAGATAATAATCGGTGGAATCCGCGTCTCCGGCAAAGGTTCCCCGTTGCCATCCGGCAATGGAGTCGTAGAACGACTGCGACGCGCCGCCGAACGAACCGCCGTAAATAGCAAGGCCGTCGTAGCCGTATGCCAGTTTCATCTTGTTGCAATAGATGTTCCCGGTATCGTAACCAGGCTGGACGCAGTAGTCGTAGGAACCCAGGCACCTGCCGATTCCCAAACTGTCAATGTAATCGTCGACCTGCGTGGGACACCCGTTCTTGAGCTGGCTTTTCATTTCGGCAAAACTGACCGGGACGATTGTCGCGACGCAATTTCCGGCTCCTACAACCTTAACCGGCAGCGTAGCATAGTCGACAAAAGAAACGTTGTAGTTCTGCACACCCTTGGCGCCCCCGCTCACGGTCATTTCCACAAACCCGTTATAAGAAGATATGGGTGCATATTTATTGACGGCGGTTCCCGGGTCTTTATAGTAGGCCCAACACCTTCCGGCTCCGAAATCCGGCAGCGAATCGTACACCAGGGTGGTGTTGGGAAGCATTTTTTGTGCCTTGCCGCCGTTGATATCCGCGGTGTACGGCATTTCGGTAAAATGGATCCAGAGAGTGATGGGGCAATTGTTGGTTACCACGATCTTCTCCGACCCGCCCGCTGCAAAGCCGCCCGCCCACAGTGCCAGCACAAACGCCGTTGCCAGCACAGAAAGCCGTTCACATTCGACGGTCCCAAAAGGTATCATGAATACGCACCCTTTCGATCGAGGGGACAAGTGGCGATCGCGGTAATTGCGGTCGCCGGTTCTGTCCGTCGTTGTTTGTACTTTCGCAAGACCGGGTACCGCCGGTAAATAATATAAACGCCCATAGCCGGGACCTGCGTAAAATGACGAGGAAGAAACCATTATCCGTTACATGAACGTGTAACGAACAATGTGCGCGCTGGCATAATTCCGTCTCGACGGGAACTCTATGCCGTTATATTATTAAAAGGCAGAATGATACTGCAGCTGTCAATCATGCAGCCCACAGATGCAAAGGAGAGATTGCACATGCGAAACCGGATTCGTGCCTCGTATTTCATCGCTATCCTCTTACTGTCGTCGGCGGTGTGCCTTGCCGAGACCTATGTCCCCGAATCAAGCAACCGCGTCAAAATCAATTTCGGTGCAACCCCGTGGAAATTCATGCGCTCGGACCCGACCAACGCCCAGACCGTCGCATTCAACGACGCCGCGTGGAGAAACGTTGGCATTCCTCACACCTGGAACGACACCGACACCTACGAAAACCAGAATAGCGGCGGCGGCGACGGGTCGATGTACGAAGGCACGTGCTGGTACAGGAAGCACTTCACTTTAGATAATTCCTATGCGAACAGGAAGGTATTCGTCGAATTCGAGGGCGTGCATGTGGGCTGCCAGGTGTACTGCAACGGCACATTTATTCCCGGAAACAGCGCCTATAATCCCCAGGCCACCCATGTGCTTGGATTTATCGGTTTCATCGTGGATCTCACCGGTTATAACCTGAACTTCGGCGGGGCCGACAATGTCCTTGCCGTTCGGGTGGGCCAGGGCGGGTTCCTTACCTGGCCGGGCTTCTCTCTGGTATTCCGGTTCGGCTCAGCCGATCAGGGCATTTACAGGCCGGTGTGGATGCACATCACCGACAAGGTCCATGTGCCAGCCAATATCTATTCGGTCGTCAACGAATGGGGGACGTATGCGGCTACACTTTCGACAAGCGGCACCTCGGCCACGGTGAGGATCCTCACCAACGTCATGAACGAAAGCTCCGCAAGCCAGGCCGTTTCTCTCACGACGAAAGTGGTCGATCCGTCAAACAACAACGTGGTCCTGTCGATGGACCAGACGCAGACCGTCGCCGCGGGCTCGAACTTCGTTTTCGACCAGAAGGGCGACGCGTCGCCGGTGCAACTGTGGTATCCCAACAACAGCACGTTCGGATCACCTCATATGTATAAGGTGTATCACATCGTGAAAGTCGGCGCAACCACGCTTGACGTTTTTGAAACCCCCCTGGGCATCCGGACCATCACCTGGGACCAGAACTTCCCCTATATCAACGGCCACAAGCACCTTCTCTGGGGCGCTTCCGGCAGATACGATTACCCGGCTCTCGGCTCCGCGATACCCACCGAACAGGTGTGGCGCGACATCAAGCTGACAGCGGGTTGCGGCGGCAACCTGTGGCGGCCGGGACATTCCGCGGAAGGACCTGTTTTTGTCCAGGCGTGCGACGCGTATGGCGTGATGGTGATCCAGCCGAGCGGCGACGGTGAAAACAACTGGGCCACGGACATGCTGGCCGGCAACGCCAGTGCCGCGTATCAGGAGGGACTAAAAAAGGAGATACACCGTGACATGGTGATTCGAGACAGGAACAATCCCTCGATCCTTGCATGGGAGGCGGCCAACGGCGCCTGTGATCCCACCCTGTGCGACCAGCTGCGAGCCATCAGCAACACGTGGGACTCACTTGCCCCCCGCAAACAAGCGGTGCGCGGGGCCCCATGGTCCCCGCTCGACCTTGCCTCGTGCACCCTTACCGGATGCGAAATAGGGGTAAAGAACAGCGAGCCGCAGTGCCCGGCCTGGGGCGCCGAGGCATGGGGACGTCCGTCGGAGCGGGCAGCCTACGATTTCGAGATCGATCATGCTGCGGAATTCCTTCAGAACTGGCGAAAGAGCATTCAGGCGAATTGTTTCGGGCTGTGCCAATGGTATCTGGCCGAAGAGCCGGGAGAAGACCGGGCCTTTCTGGACGGCAGATCGCCTTCGCGCTCATTCGGTTCCTCCATGCTGGATTTCAGCCGGATCCCGAAATTCCTGTACTATGCCTACAAAGCCTGCTGGAGGCCGTATTCGCTTGAGCCGGTTGTCGCGTTGTCCCACCACTGGAACCGCTCCGGCGCGGTGCGGGAGTATGCGTTCAGCAACTGTCCGAGCGTCAAACTGCTTGTCAACGGGGTAAGCCAGGGAACAAAAACACCCAATCCGTGGACCGGTACCGGCGACGGCAATGATGCCGCCACTACGCAGCTTCCTTTCGAATGCTACTGGGACGTCACCTGGGCGGCAGGAACGGTCACGGCCCAGGGTTTGGACGCAAACGGCACCGTGGTATGCTCCGACCAAAAAGTGACTGCCGGCAATCCCGACCATATCGTGCTGACAGTTGAACCACCTCTTGTCAAGCCCAGCGGCGAGACATTCAGAATCACCGCCAACGGGTCAGATGCGGCGTTCATTTTGGCGACCGTGGTGGATGCAAACGGGAACTGGTGCCCAACCGACAGCCACAACATCACTTTCAGCGTTTCCGGCGCCGCAGGCAGCTATCGCGGCGGATCGGACCAGTTCGTTACCACGGGAAAGCCGCTCTACTATCACTCACCCATGGATCCGGAACTTGCGGCTGAGGGCGGCAAGTGCAAGGTGGCGGTGCGTTCAACATTTGCTTCCGGCACCGTGAGCGTTACAGCTGCATCTACCGGACTCGGGTCGGGCACCGCCTCGTTTACCGTGTATCCCTACAGCGACACCGGAGCAACGGTTGTGCCGCTGCGCTCTGTTGCGCCCTTGTCAATGTCGAAGCTCGATATCGCCCTGGTCGGCGGCACCGTAAAATATCATGTGGCCGCCCCGGCATTCGTGAGCGTGGATATTCTTGACGCAAGCGGAAGGATCGTGTGCCGTGTTCCAAACGCGCTGCAATCCGGCGGATGGCATGCGATTCCCTTTTCGGCAGCCGGCATCACCAGAAGTAATGGCGTCTATATCGTTCGCTGCATTGTTAATGGCCAGGACAAATTTGCAAAGCGGATCATGTTGATGCGATAACCAGGCAGGACATCACCCCGTCCCGCCTCTTGGCGGGCACTTTTCGGCCCTTCCTGTTGGGCGGGTGCTCCCTCTCCCACAGGGCGAGGGGAATTTGCAGCACAGCATTCCCGGGGGTGAGGGCGGAACGGAACACCCTCGGCAGTCTTTAGTGCGCAGCACGCTGGATTTACAATCAGCAAAGGGAGAATCATGCGTTTCAAAACCGTACGTGGATCACTCCTCGTCATCCTGACCGTTTCTTCCGCAGCCTGTCTCGCCGAAACCTACACTGGCGAGTCAAGTGAACGAGTCAATATCAATCTCGGGGAAACTCCCTGGAAGTTTATTAAGTCGGACCCGGTAAACGCCCAGGGCACTGCGTTTAATGACGCGGCATGGATTTCGGTGGGCATCCCGCATACATGGAACGATACCAACACATTCCTGAACATGGGTTCAGGCGGGAACGCGGGCGCGCTCCAGGGAGTCACCGGTTGGTACCGCAAACATTTCACCCTGGACAACGGCTATTCGGGAAAGAAGATATTTGTCGAGTTCGAAGGCGCTCACATCGGCGCACAGGTGTATGTCAACGGAACATTCATTCCCGGCAACAGCGCGGTGAACCCGCAGGCCACGCATGTGATCGGGTTCCTGCCCTTCGTGGTTGACATTACCCCCTATGTGAAGATCGACGGGAGCGATAATGTCATGGCCGTCCGGGTGTCCACCGGCTCGGGCTGGTTCACCTATCCGAGTTTTTCAAATGATTTCCGGTTCGGCCAGGGCGACGGCGGACTGTTTAGGCCCGTGTGGATGCATGTAACCGGCAAAGTGCACATTCCGATCAACGTGTTCTCTGTCGTCAATAACTGGGGCACCTGCGTGGCAACGCTCTCTGCGTCGGACGCGTCGGCCACGGTGCGAATTCTCACGAATGTGCAGAACGAAAGCGACGCCGCGGTCACCGTTTCCCTCACCACAAAGGTAGTGGACTCGGCCGGCACCGTTGTATTGACCACCGACGATTCCCATGCCGTGAGCGCCGGCGCATGTTACGTGTTCGACCAGACGGGTGCGGTAAACCAGCCGCATCTGTGGTATCCAAATGCGAGCATTTACGGCAAACCTTACATGTACAAGGTGTATCACATTGTAAAGGTGGGCGGGGCAACGGTGGACGTTTTCACCAGCCCACTGGGCATCCGGACCCTTACGTGGGACAACGATTTTCCCATTTTCAACGGCCACCCGCACTATTTGTGGGGCGCGGCCGGACGGTACGACTACCCGGCGCTGGGAACCGCAGTTCCCGCGGAACAGCAATGGCGTGACGCGAAAACCCTCACCGAATGTGGCGGGAGATTATGGCGGCCCGGACATTCCACCTGCTCGCACGAATTCGTGGAAGCGTGCGACGCGTTCGGCGTCATGATCCTCCAGCCAAGCGGCGACGACGAAGGCTCGTTCATGACCGCGAACCTGGCGCTCGGCACGCCCCATAACGATTCGCTCAACGAAGCGCTCAAGAGCGAGTGCCATCGCGACATGATCGTGCGGGACAGGAACAACCCGAGCATCCTGCTCTGGGAATGCGCCAACGCGCCCATCGACCACGCTTTCGACGTGACCCTCAGGGATACGGTTGTCAAATGGGATACGCTGATGCCCCGCGCACAGGAAGACCGCGGCAACGATCAATCGGACATGGTGGTGGACCAGGTAATAGCCTGCTCTCTTGACGGATGCGAGGGAGGTCTCAAGAACATGCAGCCTACCAAGCCCTGCTTTGGGGCCGAAGGGTTTTACACCAAGGGCACGCGGTACGATTACGACAACGAGCTTAATTTTGCCCAGGTGTACATGCAGAACTGGAAATACGGCAAAAACGTAAAGGCCTTCGGCATGTGCCAGTGGTATATGGCCGAATCACCCGGAGAAGACGGCCCGATCAGGAATTTCGCCTGCTCCATGATGGACTGGAACAGGATCCCGAAAATGCTTTACAAAATGTACGCGGCGTGCTGGATACCCTATTCGGTACGGCCCGTGGTATATCTCGCGCATCACTGGAACCGTTCGGGCGCGATCGCAGTGAACGCATTCAGCAACTGTCCCTCGGTACGGGTGCTCATCAACGGGACCAGGCAGGGCACCGATCAAATCCCGTATCCGGACACGGGCAGCGGCAACGCGCTTTTTGCGCACCAATGTTCGTGGAACGTGACATGGACCTCGGGAACGCTTACAGCTCAGGGTTTGGACGCAACCGGAAACGTGGTGTGCATAGACCAGAAAGTGACTGCGGGAAATGCGGACCACATCGCGCTGTCCGTGGCCGCGCCTGTCGTGAATCCGGCCACCGGGGAGACATTCAAGATAACGGCCAATGCCACCGACGCGGCGTTCATCCTCGCAACGGTGGTTGACGCAAACGGAAACTGGTGTCCTACGGCAAGCAACAATATTACGTTCAGCCTCACCGGTCCGGGAAACTACCGCGGCGGTGCAGACCAGGCAATCGAGGCTGGCGGCACGAATTATCATTCGCCGGGAGACCCGGAGCTTTCGGCCGAAGGCGGCATGTGCAAAGTGGCGATCCGGTCGACCTTTACGCCGGGCACCGTGAATGTCACGGCCACCTCGGCTGGTCTGGGCAATGGAACCGCGTCATTTACCGTGTATCCCGTGCCGCCCCCGCCATCGGTGTCGGTGGTGTCGCCGGCCGCGTTGAGTGCAAAGCGCGCAGCGACCGAATTCAGAATCAGGCAGGCCGGCCGGATGGTACAATACTATCTGAGCGGGGCTGCAAAGGTGTCGGTGGACGTGGTTGACGCGAGCGGAAGAATTCTTGTGAAGATGCCCGTATCACTGCAAACGCAAGGCTGGCATCGTGTTTTTGGCCCGGCCGGGGCAATTGCAACCGGTGTGTACGTTGTGCGGTGCACTATTGATGGACAAGAGTTGGTGAAACGGATGGTGATGGCAAGGTAGTTCTATTGACCGATCAGAATTCTTCTGCCGCGCGTTAGGTGGACCGCAGGGAGCGCTGAAGCGCAGGGCCGCCTGACCGCGGCCGACAGGCCCTAGCGGCAGGCGGCACCGAGGCCGACGGGCCGAGCCCGCAGGGAGACCGACCCCGGTTGTAGAGGCGCACGGCNNGCCGTGCGCCTCTACAACCGGGGGAACGCCCAATTCTCATTTTAGACAACAACTGAAGAAGCGGAATAACCCTTAATCAAGGACCCCTTATGCTCAAACAAATCCTTGCCGTCTTCATTGTGTCACTTCTGTCCGCAAAATGCCTTGCGGAAACCTACACCGGCGAACCCTCGAATCGCGTCACCATCAACCTCGGCGAAACGTCCTGGAAATTTACAAAGATTGATCCCATCGGCGCGCAGAACCCGACGTTCAACGATGCAGCCTGGAAAGACGTGGGCATTCCGCACACCTACGACGACACAGGTACGTTTGTCAATATGTCAATGGGCGGCAACGACGGCACGGTGATGCCCGGCACGGTATGGTACCGCAAGCATTTCACGCTCGACGCGGCGTATTCGTCCCGAAAGATTTTTGCGGAATTCGAAGGTGCCCACGTGGGCTGTCAGGTCTACATTAACGGCACGCTCATCCCCGGAAACAGCGCCGTGAATCCCAACGCAACGCATGTAATCGGGTTTGTTGGGTTTGTGGTCGACCTCACGCCCTCTATTCAGTTTGGCGGCGCGGACAACGTCCTTGCCGTACGGGTGGGCAAGAGCGGCGGCTTTTACAGCGACCCCGGTTTCGCCGAGGGCTTCCGGTTCGGCCAGTCGGACGGCGGCTTGTTCCGTCCCGTGTGGATGCACATTACCGACAAAGTCCATGTGCCGCTTAACGTGTATTCGGTGCTCAATCAGTGGGGAACCTATACGGCGGCGGTAAACGCATCCGACGCTTCGGCAACGGTCAACATCAAAACGAATGTTCGAAACGACGGCGCGTCGTCGCAAGACGTCTCGCTCACCACAAAAATCGTGGATGCCAATAGCAACGTGGTGCTCACGCTGCAGGGAACGCAAACCGTTCCGGCCGGTCAATCCTATGCATTCGACCAGACCGGCGACATCGCCAGCCCGCATCTCTGGTATCCCAACAACAGCACCTTCGGCAAGCCGTATATGTATAAGGTTTACCATATTGTCAAGGTGGGCGGGACAACGGTCGACCTATTTGAGAGCCCGCTGGGCATCCGCGTGCTCACGTGGGATGCCAATTTTCCGTATTTCAACGCCCATCAGCATTACCTGTGGGGTGCCAGCTCGCGGTACGATTATCCCGCGCTCGGCACCGCAGTTCCCGAGGAGCAGCAGTGGCGCGACGCAAAGCTGTGCGCCGCCATCGGCGGGAACCTGTGGCGTCCGGGACATTCCACGTGCAGCAGCGAATTCGTTCACGCATGCGACGCCTACGGCATCATGATCGTCCAGCCCACGGGCGAGGCCGAAGGCGCCTTTACCGGCGTCGCCCCGACGGACCCGAAAGGGATTTTGAAGGCCGAAATACACCGCGACATGGTCATCAGAGACAGAAACGATCCCTCGATCCTAGCCTACGAGATCGACAACTCCGGCATGACCGCCGAAATGGCATCGACACTCAGGGCCTTATCGGCACAATGGGACCCCGTCCACACCAGGGCGCAGTCCGACCGGTCATCTATCTGCGGCAACGGCGACATTCATTCCTGCACCGCAAGCGGCTGCGAAATGGGAGTCAAGAGCGCGTGTCCGACCATGCCCGCCTTCGGGGCAGAGGCGTGGAACGCCACCGGCATGTCGGCCCGCTTCGCCTACGATCACCAGATCGCCTATGTGGCGGCGTATCTTCCAAACTGGGTAAAGAGCCGGCAAGACAACTGTTTTGGACTTTGTCAATGGTATTTTGCAGAGACCGTTGGAGAAGCGGGGGTGTATCTCGAACGGCCCGCCGGAGACTACAACGTGCGGTCGTTCGGCTGTTCCATGGTCGACTTCAACCGCATTCCTAAACTTCTGTATTATGCCTACCAGGCCGCATGGGTGCCGTTTTCCACCAAACCGGTGGTCGCGCTCGCCCACCATTGGAACCGGTCGGGCGCGGTACGAGTGAACGCGTTCAGCAATTGTCCAAGCGTGAAGCTGTTGATCAATGGCGTCAGTCAAGGAATCAAGACGCCCAACGCCTGGACCGGGACAGGCAACGATGCGACGGAGAACTCCACGCAATTGCCGTTTCAATGTTCATGGGACGTTACCTGGGCGGCCGGAACTCTCACGGCCCAGGGATTGGACGGCAGCGGGACCGTGGTGTGCACGGACCAGAGGGTGACGGCAGGCAATTCGCACCACATCGTGCTCAGTGTCGAGCCTCCTCTTGTCAAGCCCGACGGCGACACGTTCCTCATCAGAGCCAACGGATCGGACGCCGGATTCGTCCTGGCAACCGTGGTGGATTCCCTCGGCGCCTGGTGCCCTCTTGACAGCCACAATATAACCTTCACCGTTTCCGGCCCGGGCAATTACCGCGGCGGCGCGGACAACTATGTTACGGTCGGTCAGCCTCTCGGGTATCATGCGCCGCTGGACCCGGAGCTTCGGGCCGAAGGGGGCTTGTGCAAGGTAGCCATTCGCTCGATGTTTACACCGGGCACCGTGACGGTTACCGCGACATCAGCGGGGCTGGGCCAGGGCACTGCCTCGTTCGTCGTTCATGCACTCAACGAAACGACGTCCGTGTACGGAGCCGCTCGCGCGGCAGCACAGTCGCAGGAACCTGGCCTCAGGATCGGCTTCGCGGGCGGCGTGGTCCGATATTTTATTGCCAGGCCCGGCGTGGTCGCAATTGACGTTCTAGACGCAACAGGAAAGATCGTGAGCCGTGTCCTTCCGACCCAACAATCGGCGGGATGGCATGCAGCCTCCGGGCTTTTCGGCCGGGGCAGCGCGAGCGGCTGCGGCGTCTATTTTGTACGCTGCACCGCATCAGGAGAGGGAAACGCGGTCCGGCGCGTCGTTGTTATGCCGACCGATCTAAGGTGAGACATTGCTCGTCCGATTATCGCGGGATCTTCATTGTCCGCGGAGGACCTATGAAAGAATGTATATGCATTTCTGAAGCGAAATATCTTGATGGATATCGAATATCGTTGCGTTTCAATAATGGTGAATACGGGGTGGTTGATCTGCAGGATTTGGTTTTCAAGTTTCCTGTTGCAGCGCCATTGCGTGACTTGACCCAATTCGCTGATTTTCACCTTGATTCATGGCCAACATTGGCTTGGGATTGCGGTTTTGATGTTGATCCGGAATCACTCTACGAACGCGCCACCGGGAAGACTTGCAACATGCTGCTATCGGCCTGACGCCCGCAGCCACACGCCGCCGGGAGACTTGCGACCTCTCCTGACTTCAAAAGAATAACCTGTCTGCGTGCTGCACACAATTCTACAAGAGTAAACGCGACAGCGAACCTTCGGGGGACCGCGAATACAACCGGATGTGCACCCCGCGAGCAGCCTGCAAAAGGCAAATGACATAATGTTAAGCGCGAAGCGCTATTACCATACCTTAGGGAATGAAATGACAATCTTCCACCGCTATTTACAGATAAAAAGCCCCGCGAGAACCGCGGGGCTTTGAAGGAACCGATTTGCAACTGGATCGCTGCCCGGAGCTTCCTCACGTGTAGCAATCCAGTTTTTACTTCGCCAGCTTCTTTGCCAATTTCTTGGCGGTAGGAGTGGCGGTTGCGGCCGGCAGGGTCCAGTAGAGATCATCTATCTCTACATACTGCCCGGCAGTATAGGTCGGGTTATTGAACCTGACACCCAATAAATTTGAGACGTTTGTCAAGTCGCAGGTTCCCATCCAGGCGGAAATCGGTATCACGACCTCATGCCAGGCTTCGTCGGCTACATATCCGCTGGCAAGGGCGGATACCCAGGTCTGCAGCGCAGGATTAGGACCCGGATTCACGTTTTCAATAAGCAATCCGAGGTCAGTCGCGTTTCCCTTGAGCCATACATGGAGAGAGCAGGCCGCGTAGGCCGTCATGTCAATGCCTGTAGTAGCTCCAATGCCTCCCTGCGCCCAGCCAAACCCGTCCCATGTTGCGCCCACAGCCGTGATCATGACCGCTTTGGTCGTGCCGTTGACACCTGCGGAATCCAAAGAGTCAATGGTGCACCCATTCCAGCTCAACAAAACCGGGTTCAATCCGGTAACGACGGTGCTACCGGCAGTGACTCCCGCGCCGAAAAGTCCCATGGCAGGCTTCTGAGTCGAGTACCAGTTCACCGTGATACCCGGCATGTCGCCCCTAATGCTATCGGTGAACGAGATCGTTACCATGTCGCTGTCCTTAACCCCGACCGCAGTTGCAGTCTTGACGCCGGGGCTGAAACCGACACTACCTGTGAATATCCAAGGAGTGGCGGTTACCGCGGTAAGCGTGATGGGAATGGTGTCACCCGCCTTTGCGCTGCTTACATTTACAACAATCGTACCTGCGGTAGTGTGGTCATTCGTGGCGCTGATCATCATCTGTTCAAACCCATTGTAGCTGGCCGAATCAGTCACAATCGCAACCGCACTGGCCTGCCATACCAGCGCGCCGGTAATCGGCGTGGCAATGGCAGGGTCCGTATACGAAATAGTCATGGTGTCAAGCGGAGGCTGAATTGCAATGACATTAATGCCGGATGTCGTCAGGGAAGCGCCGACCTGAACAGAATAGACGCCGCTTGCGCTCGACAGTGTGAGGTCGATCCCGGTCGGATCCTTGTGCGACGTCAGGTGCACAGTTATGCTTGACGTGGTGACGTTAGAGTCAACCACATTAATTGTCATCTTGCCATTGAGTCCCGAGTAGCTCGCTGCGCCGGATTGCACCGTGATAGGCTGAATCGCAGTCCAGCCGGCCTTGGCGACCATCGAAACGCTCGAGGTCACAACATCGCTGTAGGTCACGGTAATCGAGTCGCCGTTTTTCACGTGCAGAGTGTCGGTGCTTGTGATGGCAGTGCTCACGGTGAAGTACACTTTGCCGGAGTACTGTCCGTAGGATGTCTGAGTGAGAGTTACGGGAAACGGCGTGGAGTAGGAAGTGCTCATGACGTTAACCGTTGCCGTCTGGCCCGAGATATTCGGATCGGTCACCGTAATCACCGCTGCGGAACCGATGCCCCTATACGAAGTGTTGTCAAGAGCAACCGCCAGAGTACCGGCTTTCCAGTAAAAAGTCTCTGTCCGGTTCCCTGCCGGCTTTGCGTCTTTGTAGGTGATGGTTACCAAGCTGTTCTGGCTGACCTGGATGACACTCCCGGCGGTAGACTGGGCAGTGGAGAACCCGAGCGCATTCTTGTAGATGCCGCTCGATCCTGTAAGCGTAAGGAAGATACCTACATTATCGGCTGAGCTGGTTACCTTGACGCTCACGGTGTCGGCGGTGAGATCTGCATCCTTCAGTGTAATCGTGTCCACTCCGGCTGTTCCGGAAACAATCGTATCGTTCACTACGATCTTGCCTTCCGTACCTTTTGGCTCGGTGCTGCAGCCCGTGGAAAGAAATGCGGCAAGCATTGCGCTTATTCCAAGAATTGATAGCAGTACTTTTTTCATTTTTGCTTTCCCCTCAAAATAAAGTGATTACGCGAAGAATTAAGAAATGGCTCAATAGAATGGCTCCGGACTTTACCCCCCACACCACCTCCTTCTTAAAACAGCCTGTACCGGAATAAGCTGCCTTTGCGGTTTGATTGTAGACCGACACTTCTGTTGTTTTGCAAAAAGTTGGAATCAAGGTTTCTTGAGGACCACAAACAATTGTACTTGGGCAGAGTCAACGTGAGGGGGGAATCCGTTTCACTGCATTATGTCGAGTTCTTAATATAGGTGGATTAGGCTGGTTTCTGCAAGGGGAAAAAGCTTCCCTCCGGTAAGGGCCCGTGCTCCCGGAAGCGACGGGACGCAAATTGCTTCGTTGCCCGTGATACGTCTTTGCAGTTTCATTGGTTTTTCAGAGGGGAAATACGATAATTGCCGGTCTCCTAATCATTCGCCCGAACAGGGAGAACCGGGCCGCAGCGTATACAAAATGTATACACTTTCCTTGATACCGGGGCGGGTACAAGGGCGATACGATATAGAGAACGAAGACCTGGGCGCCCGACGAGCCTCGGTTCGAGTTCGGCCAGTGGCCTCGGTACTGCCCGTAATGTGCGAACTTGGGGAATCAAAAGCTTTCGCAATGAGTCACGGTTTTGCAGGCAGTGGGACGCTCATTTCTTCACCCGAGGATCGCATTGAGACATAAAATCATTCAAACATGTAAATAGCGAATTGGAAATGCATTCCAGATACATCTTTTCTGAAAAAGATCTCCCCCAACGGTGTGAATCGCCATAGGCCAAACAAGTACAAACCGTATCACTATTTCTGTTCAACATCGTAAATTCTATTTGAACTTTGCCTATATACGTATTTTCTTCGGTTACAAAGAGTGTTTTCAAGCTACCATTGATCACAAAATCATAGTCGTTGCCAAGTTTTATATTGAACTGGTTCATGATACTGGACGTACTTTTCTTTACAAAATCGGTAACGCTGCCATTTGCCGAATAGTATTTCGGCGAATTCTTTTCCTCGTTATTTACCCCTATGTAGTCACTGCTTGTCCGGTCGTCAGCGAAATTGCCGATCAAGAACGTGGCTTTCATAAAATCATTCAGGTGTTTCGGCTGATAGTCAGTTGCAGCATCGGTTGGCGCAAATACCAGGCTAACGTTCTTGTTGTTTCTCGCGAAACAAAGGCTGCAAGACGCAAAGGCCATAATGGCCAACAGAACAACTTTACTCATACTATGCCTCCAATCATACGTGTGATTTACCAAGACAGAATCAACAAGATCAAATTGAAGATTACATCCTATGATTCTTAATTCATTTCATCTTTGTCACAATCCCCAAATCATTCGGGCAACCCGCTGCCTCCTTTCTTTGAAAATTAGGTGTTCCAAGCTCAAATAGCAATTCCTGCATTTCCCGGCGCCGGCTACATTCGCCTGTTTCAGGGTTGATACGGCCACTAGCAGTTCCGAGATTCCGACTTGCAACATTGCACTTTTCGATTGTGAAATCCTGCCAGGTTTAACGTATGGCAGCCTTTGGCCAACGGCCCGGTTATTGCTTCTCTCGGGAGTGGTTCACAGTTTGTCACCAAGAACAAGGAGGGAAGTGTCATGTTTAAGCGAATGATCGGATTGGTTTTTGCGGGAGCGCTGGTTTTTAGCGCTTTGGGGGGTGAGCTCGTCGTTCGCATCGCACCACCGCGTGCCGTAATCGAGCACCGGGACCTGCGGCCGAGCCACGACCATGTGTGGATTCCCGGGTACCATCGTTACGAAAACAATGCCTACGTCTGGACGCCGGGAACGTGGCAATTGCCTCCACGGCCGCATGCCCGCTGGATAGCGCATCGCTGGACCCACCGAAAAGACGGCTGGGTCTTTGTGGAGGGCCACTGGCGCAACTAGGTGCCAGGTCCGCTTCAAGCGTAAAGCGGAGCGCGATGATCGACCGGCAAGTGCGGGCCACACGGTTTTGGGGTTGAGCCCGGGCGCCGGCCAGGCGCCCTATCCACCTTCGTGCTTTTAATCCATCCCCGTGTGGTCTGCGCTTGCCGGGTGCTGGTTACCCGCACATGAGCACATGCTCCCGTATCTCGGCCCGTTCACGCCAATCCGGAAGTATAGGCGGATTGTCGCTGATAAAGAGCGGGTGAAACGACGTATCAAGCCGGCAGCTTGACAGATATGACAACCTGCGCAGTCTGCACGAGCATCCGAGGTGGAACGGCGGAATAACTTCCGGGTGTGCATGGATTTCGCCGCGGCTGGCATACGTCCTTTGCTGCAGGTGCCGCGAGCACACCGGGTCTTCGCCGTCGATTTCGTAGTAGTAACTCTCGGCGCCCATTCTATCGCCGTCCTCTATTTCGGCCAGGTTTCTTTCCAGACTCCTGTTCCAGAAAGCGATGTAGCATCGTTGAAATTCCCGCGTCCGGCCCGGATCCCTTGCAAAGGGTGAGATTTCTTCCAGATAGTCCATCATTTCCGCGAACGACGGCTGGTGGTCCAATACCGTCTGCCGGGGCAGTTCGCGCACGAATGGAAAGCGGCAGGGCCAATCACCGGCGCCTTGGCCATCGGATTTTCCGGTTCTCCGTCTGGTGAAAATGACTCTGGCGCCCACGAGCGCTGTGGTCATGACTGCGGTTCCGATGCAGAGCGGTTCGATCATTCGGTTCTCCCTATTGGAAGGCCGGGGTGGTCGGCACAACCGTGGCGTTGTTGCGGCGGCCGGTCCCGGCTTCAGGCGGCCTGGTTTGGCGCAGGCACCACCATGGTTATGTTGCACTTGCCGTGTTTCTTCGATTTGGACAGCGCGGAATCCACCGTTGTCAAGGCATCGTTTGTCAATCCCTGGTTCAGGTTCAAGACAACGCCCTGGCTCACGGTAAAAGACTCCCTCTTCTTCATGTAGTCGCGGATTGCGTTGCAAAGAAATACCGCCTCGCGCCGTGGGACGACGAGGACGAACTCGTCGCCGGCGAAGCGATATGCCCGTCCCAAAGGCGCAACCGCCTGCGACAGGATCGAGGCAAGGCGCCTGAGAATGTTGTCGCCCTGCAGATGGCCTCTTGAATCATTGATACTTTTGAAATCGTCAACGTCGATCATGATGAGGGAATATGAATCGTCCACCCCGGCCCTGTCGCGCTCAAAAGCCGCACGGTTGGAAATTCCGGTAAGGCAATCGACGTACCCCATTATCGAATCGACCGATTCACCCGACTTATATGATTTTTCAAATCCCAGCATTGCTACCTGCACGGCTATGTTTACGCTTCTCGCGATTCTTGTCAACATGGGTTGCCCCCTCTTTGGTGAACTTATCGGTGCTGCCTGGGAACCTTCGAAGATGCATTTTCTCTCCGCATTGCTTTTCTGAGGAGAACAACGCACGGGCCGTGCCAACACCGGCCGGGTCGATGTTTCGCTTTGGGAATCAATGCGATAGCTGGTAATTTCTCCCGGAACCGGTTTGTCCTCGTCAATGCAGAGTGCATTGCCTCCCGGGCCCGCAAACGGGGAGCCAGAGCCCGAAACGCACTTCTCAGCGAGGAAAATTGCGCCAATGCATTTTGCATCGCGCAGAATGCACAATGCAGGTTATTGTCCGATGCCATGAGAGAATTCGTTCTTTCACACGTTTCCCCTCTGCAGTTGGCAGCGCGTGTCCTGGTCTTCTCGATTTTGTCACGGCCTTGCCCTGGACATGGTTCACATCCGATACTGAGAAAGATAGAATGTCGCGAACCGATTGTCTGTGATCCGGGTCACGTTTTGATGAGACTTTTCTTGTACAAGAGGAGGATTTCTTTTTGCACCTGTGCAAGCCTTGTGTCACATGAACAAACTGACACCGCCTGTGTCGCAAACGGCAAGGCCGGGTAGCAGCCTTTCGATAGGCAGGACTTTGGCAGGGGTGATCCCGACAATCCTTCGATGAACTTTTTGGGGTCTGTCAGAGAAGATTCTGGAGAAACCCAGACGGGTCTTGGCGATTCAGCGGAAACGGACAGGGAGGAATTCGAGCCGGGCGGCACAGGTGAGCGAGGACTGCCTTCTCACGCGCGGACCGATGCAGTGCGTTCGCTTACCGGTAGTACCACGCTCATCGTGGTTCCTGCCCCGACCTTGGAATCAATCTCGATCGAACCATTGTGACTCTTTACGATGTTGTTGCAGATGGAAAGGCCCAAACCTGTGCCATTGCGCTGGTCTTTTGTGGTGAAAAACGGTTCGAAAATGTGATCAATGACGTTCTTGTCCATGCCCCGGCCTTCATCGCGAACCGCAATTACCACAGCCTTTCTCCGAACGTCGAAGCTCGCAGTGACGAAAACGCGGAATCCCGGATACAGAATGAGAAGACCTGCCGCGGCATTGGAGACTGCCGCCATGGGCTGAAGCCAGCCAAGGAACCGCCTGTGGAATGTGCCGACGAGGACCGCAATCAGAATGGGCATGATGCTCGCGGAAATAACCACAAGCCAATAGTGGAAGAACTGCGGATACTTTCCATACACCAGGACGATGCTGGATGCCCAGGCGAGCATCGACAGGATTGTCCCGACCCGGACGAAAAGGACGTTCTCGGAGTTGTAAAAGAGATTGAATTCCCGTTCGGTTGCCCGGTTGAGAAACCGCAGCCCGGTCCTGTCGGATCTGAGGCTTACTGGAACTTCCGGTTTAGCCATGGATCCCCCGGGATAGCTTGACAAGAGTGAGTTTACGCAAGGAATTGCCTTCCGGCGGCCGAAAGCCGGCTGCCCCTCCCTATTTCTTGAACCGTCTCCACAGAGTCGACTGCGCAACGCCCAGCATCTCCGCGGCCCGGTACTGGTTTCCCCCGGCTTTCGCCATTGCTTCACATATGAGGAAATCCTCGACCTCCCGGAGTTTGGGAAACTCGCCGTGATACGGGATGGTGCACTGGTTCGCGGCTTCCACGGTCAGGTCGCCGGGGTTCCTGCCCGTCTGCCTGGCTATGTACTCTATGAGATGCGTCAGGTCCAGCGCGTCGGACCGACAGCGTGCGGCGAGGTCGAACAGGAGGGCGCCGAGCTCCCGGACATTGCCGGGGAACTCGTATTGACACAGGAGACTAAGCATGCCGGGCGGAACTGCGGGCCGCGCCTTTGCGGATGCCCCGGAGGCCTGCGCGAGGAAATGGTCGAGCAGCGCAGGAAGATCCTCCCGCCGCTCCCGCAGCGGCGGAATATGAATGTGATGCGTGAGCAGGCGAAAATAGAGGTCGTTCCGGAAATCGCCCGCTTTCATCCGGGCCTGGAGGTCCGCATTGGTTGCAGCGATCACCGCCGCACGGGCGGTCTTCACCACGTCGGAACCGATCGGATAGTACTCGTTTTCCTGCAACAGGCGCAGCAGCTTTGTTTGCGACGTGATGTCGAGAGTTCCTATTTCGTCAAGGAACAGCGTCCCGCCCGACGCCTCTTCCACAAGGCCGCGGCGCTCCGCGTCGGCGCCGGTAAATGCCCCCTTGCGGTGCCCGAAAAGCGTGTCGGAAAAAACCGTGTCGTCGAGCCCGCCCACATTCACCGGGACAAACTTGCCCGTGCGGCCGCTCACCGCATGGACTGCCCTGGCAACCAGCTCTTTGCCTGTGCCGCTTTCGCCGGTGACAAGCACCGGCTTCGCGCCTTCGGCAATCGCTTCGATGTAGCCGAAAATCGCCAGCATCGCATTGCTCGTGGTCACAATCGACGAGAACGCATCAAGGTTCTTAATCTGCGGAGCGAGCATGCTCTGCCTGAGCGCATTATTCTCATTGCGCAACTCAAAGATCTCAATAACGTTTTTCAAGCCCGTGATGAATCGGCTGTCTTCAACCGGCTTTACCATGTAATCGTGAGCTCCCTGTTTCATGCACTCGACCGCGGTGGGAACGCTGTTGGATCCGGTGACCACGATCACCGGGGTCCCGGGATGCTTTTCCCTGATGCAATTCAACAACTCAAGCCCGGTTACGTGCGGCATGGACAGGTCGAGCACGACAGCCGAATGCCGCGACCGGGAAAGCAGCTCCATAACCTTGCGGCTGTCGGAAAACAGCGTGAAATTGTTGATTCCGCTCAGTCGCAGCGTCATCTTGTACGACTGCAAAACGTCTTCCTCGTCGTCCACGATAAGAATGGGGTTTGCGGGATACGGTTTGGGCGGCGTATTGCCATCCGTCAATTAAGATGCAGGACTCCCGGCTCGGCCGGGAGCACTCGAGTACGGGGGAATAGTAAAAATTAAATGATCGCCCGGGGCCGGAAAAGAACCAAATTCTCGAGGCCTTTTGGGATGGCAGGCCTACAGGAACAGCCCTACGTGTGATTGGTGTCAAATGTGATTGTCCGGGCGCTAGAAAGGATATGTCAAACAAACTCTGTCGGGCCCGGCCGAAAAGCCCACTTTTCGATTATTGCGGCATTGGGATGCATAGTATTTCCACAGCAATACCGTTGCGGCGATGCAGAACGCTCCACCCACGATGCAGCTCAACTGCAATCGTAAAAAGCGTTAAGACAGAATCGCGACCGATTGTCTTTGCCGCACAACATGGGGGGGAGGCAAACCGAATTAATCACGGAGGCGGAAGGAGGGTCAAATGAAGTACGTATACTGCAGAGACACCGGAATGCGGACATGCAACTTTGTGGCTGAGGGGAAAAGCGTCGAGGAAGCGGAAAGAGTACTTCTGGACCATGTGCAACTCCGGCATCCTGGGTTAATTGATACCATGACTTTTGAGGAAGAAGAAAAGCTCTTGGAGCATGTCGAAGCCATGGCAGAAGTGAAGTGAGCCACAAAGTGGCATGGGAGAAAGCAGGCCTTTGAGATCTGGGGCTATGCTGCAAAGGGGGTTTGTTGTTTCTGGAAGTTAATCGTTTTATTCAGCACCGGCCCCAGATCTTTGACAAAGAAGTCAGTAATTCCGTCTCGAAGCAGCGGCCATCTTTCCAATACAGTTTTTGCAGATCCGATTGTAGAAATGATAAGCGAATCAGGTGTCCCGTTCAAGCCTTGTATGCCGAAGGCCAGAGTCGCTTTTTTCCGCAATGCGTCTGTCCCGAGAGTCTTGCCCGTCGATTCTTCGTCCCCAGCTGCATCAAGAAGGTCATCGGCAAGCTGATACGCCGTACCTGTAAGGTACCCGGCTTCTTCGAGTGCCCGGGCTAGCTCGATATCTTCGGCCCCGCACGTGTAGCCCAGAAAGGCAAATAGCGGCCCGGTTTTTCCCCGAACCATGTCCAGATAGGTTTCGCATTCCGTCGTTCTTGCACGAAACAGCAACTCCTGTCTGATCTCGGCAAGACAGACTTCCTTGACCTTTTCAACAAACAGCGGGGCTAGATATCCGTTTTCTCCGGAGAGAAGCATCGTAAGCGCCTCGCAATACAGCAGATCACCCGCGAGCACCGCGTAGTTCGCGCCCTGAGTCTTCCACAGAGTAGGCTGCGATCTCCGGACAAGAGCATTATCGATGATATCATCGTGAAGCAGGCTTGCCGTGTGAACGAGTTCGATCGCCGCGCATGCCTTTTCGAGACCCGGCGCAGGCGTGCAAGAACCGCCGGAAGCCGCGAAAATTCGGGCTGCGAACTTGGTTCGAAGCATTTTGCCAGTTGCCAGACTGCGAAGATGACGGGCCTGCGCCTCCGAAAGCCTTGCGTCGGATACGCGGTTCAGGATCATCTCCCTTACGTGATCTACGAATGTTTCCGTCAACTCATCATTTCCCGACTCTTCCAAGAACGACATCTTACCCCTCCTGCTCTTAGCCTCGATGTGACTGCAAGGCGCGAAGCGATGTGGCACCACGACTTCGACGGCATACAGCGCTACCGGAGTAGCCGCGTTCGCGAATCTCAAGTTATTCATTACGAAACGCGAGATTGCTTCACTTCGTTCGCAATGACAAACTGCGTTTTGAATTCTTAGAGGTACCCTTACGCAAAATTTGACTTAGTTGACAAAAAGACTCCCCGCGTCAATTGCCGGATTTCGGAGCCGATCGGACCATGGCAACCGCCTTGTTGAGGGCAGCCGTTGCCGCCTCCAACGCTTCCGCAATATGCGCCCATGTTATTCCTGCCGGCCCATCACTGCCGTTCTTGTGATTCCACTCGTGCTCGGTCTCGCCGGTGCGTTGCGATTTCTTTTCCCATGGCCCATTGCATCCTCCCTGCGAACACTTGTGCCACACGATCTTGATCGCAACCGCAACAAGTCCAAGCGCCACCCAGGCGAGGGCCGCGGTCACAAAGTACTTCTTGAGTTCTTTCATATGGATTCTCCTTTTCATTACTGTTACCCTCCACCTCGTTTCATGATTGCTACAGCATCAACCCCACGGCAACAAGCAGATCGGTGCCCAGAATCATGGCCACGTTCGCTCCAAGTGCGGGCACCATCTTCTCGAACCGATCCCCATACCGAAGCGCCGTTATCGCGGCCTTAGCGCTCAGCGGCAGCGTGAGGCAGGCAAGCATCACCGTGGGCGGGAACCAACGCTGTATCGCACCCACCACAATCATCGCGTACGACAATGTTAACGCCAGCGTGTAGACAATTGCCGCGCCCCGCCAGCCTAGAAGAATCACCAGATGCCGTCTGCCGCCGCGGCGGTCGGCCTGGACATCCGGGAACTCGTTAAGGAGGAGAAGCAATGCGGTGAGGATCCCCGGCGGCACCGAAAGCAACACAACCTCCCTTGTAATGGTGCCCGCCAGTGTAAAGTAGGTTCCGATAACCACCAGGGACCCCAGACACATACCGGCGGTAATCTCGCCCAGCCCCCAGCGGGAAAGGTGCGAAGTGTAAAGCAGGGCGGCAAGTCCTCCGGCAATCACAAACAGCATAACGGCCCAACTCGAAACCGCGGCAAGAAAAATGCCGATACCGAGGGCTGTGGAAAGCAGCGCTATGGCCACGGCAAGCACGGAGCGCGGAGTTGTTCTTCCCGCAGGCAGGTTGCCGCTGCCCCCGGAAAACGGCGTGCGCCTGGTGTTGTTGTCGATGCCTGTTGCGTAATCGGAATGTTCGTTGAACAGGTTCACCGCGCTGTGCGCCAGAACGATCCCCACCATGCACGGAACGAACCTGATGCCGTTAAAAGCGCCGTCGTGAAACGCAGCCGCCCCCCCCATGCCGACGAGCATCACCGACAGCAGCAGAAACGGCGCGCGGATTTGCGATGCCCAGATTTTGAAGACGGTGGACTTTTGCATATGCATACTCCTCTCTTATGAGCCGACCATCCATGCAATGAAATCAAATAGCGGACCCGGATAGACACCAAAACAAACGAGCAAAACGCCTGCCGTTCCCAGCGCAATCATCCCTGCAGCCGAAAGCGGGCGGCTCATGCCCGCCATTGCCGAAGGGCCGGCGTCCTTTTCACTTGCCGGGGCTGGATGCCGGTACATCACGATAACGACGCGAAGATAATAGTAGAGACCAATAGCGCTGGATACGGCAAGGCTGAACGTGAGCGGCCACACGCGGCTCTGCACACCGGCCGACAACACGTAAAACTTCCCTATGAAACCCACCGTAAAGGGAATTCCGGCCAAAGACATCATGGCAACCGCGAAGAGGAAAGCGACGAGCGGTCGCCTCAAGGCAAGTCCTCGAATATCGGCCAGGGATTCGGTCTCTTTGGCGTGCGAAAGAAGCGACACAACGGCAAGCGCGCAGAGTGCGGTTATGGCGTAGGCGGTAACGTAGTACGTTGCCGAAACGATTCCCAAGGCGGTGCCGCACAAGAACGCGACCAGCACATACCCCATGTGGGCTATCGACGAATACGCAATGATACGCTTGATGTTTTCCTGGCGAAGCGCGAGCAGGTTGCCCGCAAACATCGACGCTATGGCCAGGGCCCACAAAGAAGCCGCAACGGCGTTGCTTCCGTGATCCGTAAAAGGTGCGAAGAATCGCATGAGCAAACCTACCACCGCCGCCTTGGACACGGTTGCCACAAACGCGGTGGCCGGCGCGGGCGCTCCCTGGTAAACGTCCGGCGTCCACAGGTGAAACGGCACAAGCGCCAGCTTGAAAGCCGCGCCGGACAATATCATGAGGAGGCCCACAGTCATCAGTAAAGACATTGCCGGAGCGCGACCGATCGCGGCAATGGAGCCGAAATCCATGACGCCCGAATCGGCATAGACCAGCGCCATGCCGAAAACGAGAAACGCGCTGGCAACGGTCGAGGGAACCAGATATTTGATTCCGGCTTCGATGCTCGCGGGTGTAAACCTTGCATAGGCCGCAAGCGGATACAGTCCCGCTCCCTGCAATTCGAGCCCCAGCAAAAGCGACGCGAAATGCGAGCTCGAGGCAATTACCATGGCGCCGAGCGTCGATAACAGGAGAAAAAGACAGAACTGGACCGGGCCTTGTTCCCGGCGGGCAAAGTATCCCATGGAAAGCAACGCAACGCCGAGCGAGCATGCCAGCACCAGACCCGAAAAGTACAGTGAATACCCGTTTATCAACAACAGCGGCGTCACTGCGGCAGGCGCCCTGCCCACAAGCGCCCCGGTCGAAGCAAGGCCAGCCCCCAACCCAACCACGGTAATCAGAAGCGCGGGGAAACGGGTCTTCCACAGGGTAGCGGCAAGCATGACGGCTATCGACGCCAACGCCACGGCAATAAACGGAGAAAGGAGCATGAGGTTTTCCAGGTTCATGGCAAGCCCCTCGCAAGCAGCTCCCTTGGTGACGTGATGACCGGACGCGCTTCGGGGGCGCTCTGGCGAAGCTCGGTAACGGCCGGAGCGCTTGTGTCGAGAAAGGGCTTCGGATACACACCGAGCCATACGATAAGGGCGGCCATAATGCCTAGCGACAGCAATTCGCGGCCCCGGCAATCGGCGATATGAGGCCGCGGTGCGCTTTCGCCCATAAAGATCCTCTGCACCATCCACAGAGAATAGACAACCGCGAATACCGTACCGGCTATTGGAATCACCGCCAGCGGTATGGACAGCCGGAATGTGTCGAGCAGAATCAGGACTTCACCCACAAAAGTTCCGAGCCCGGGCAGTCCCATGAGCGCGAGGGCGAACACGAGGGTGATTCCGCCCAGCCTCGGCGTAACGTGCCACAATCCGCCGTACCGCGTTATGTCCCGGGTTCCGATTCGTTTTTCGAGCCCTGCGGCGATCATGAACAACGCGCCAGCCGTGATGCCATGACTTATCATCTGGAGCACAACGCCCTGCAGAGACAACTGCCCCCATACGTAAATGCCGAGCAACACGAATCCCATGTGGCTCACGCTCGTGTAGGCAATGAGTCGCTTGAGATCGGTCTGACCAAGAGCCATTAGGGCGCCGTACACGATGGCGGCCGCGCCGAGGATCATCGCCGCAAGGGAAAACGAATTTGACGCTTGGGGAAATAGCGGAAGGCAGAACCGGATAAGCCCGTAGGCTCCGGTCTTGGCCATCACGCCTGCAAGCAGGATGCTGCCGGCAAGCGGCGCCTCGCCATAGGCGTCGGGCAACCATCCGTGAAACGGGAAAACTCCCAGCTTTACCGCAAAGGCAAGGAAAAAACCGAGCATGAGCCACACGCCGGCGCGGTGCGACAGTGCGGTATGCAAAAGCGCGGCGTAATCGAAGGAATAGTTTCCCGTCGCATTCCCATGGACAAAATAGAGTCCCAGAATGGCGATAAGGAGGAACAGGCTGCTTGCCTGGGTGAACACGAAGAATTTGACGGCCGCCCGTATACGGTTTTCGCTCCCCCACAAGGCGATGATGAAGTACATGGGCACAAGCATAAGCTCCCATGCCACGTAGAACAGAAACAAATCGAGCGCCATGAACACGGCTATCATCGCCGAAATCGACCACAGCACGTTTAAATGGAAGAAACCGGGGCGGTCACGCACGTCGCTTGACGAAACAGCAACCGACATGATGCCGAGAAACAGGGTGAGCACCACCAGCAGAAGGCTCAGACCGTCCATGGCAAGGTGAACCGAAATTCCCATGCGCGGTATCCACGGCCACTGCACCTGCGCAATCCAGGCGCCCGACTGCGTCAGCGCCTGCACATGCGAGCCCCGGAGCCACAGGGCCAAGCACAGATCGATGCCCAACGCGGCAATGGATAGCACTTGCGAAGCGCGAGGGTGAACGCGCGCCGCAGCCCAGGCGAGTACTCCGCCCAAGAGGGGGATGCCTATGAGCCACACAAGCATCATAGCAGCACCCCGATCCCGATGAGAACCACCGCGCCGATGCCGACGCCCGCGGCATACCAGCGAACCCGGCCGGTTTGGGTCATGCTCAAAAGGTAATGCAACGCCTCCGCCACACGGCTTATGGCGCCGACATAGGCGATACTCACGTCGCGTCTATTGACACGAGACAGGTACACGACAGGCTTTACAAAACAGTAATCGTACAGCGCGTCGAACCCGAACCCCTGCTTTGCAAACCCGTGGACGGCCGCAAGCGCCGGAAGCCGCGCGTAGCCTTGCAGAAACCGTGGCCGGTGCAGGTACATCGTCCATGCGACCATGATCCCGACGAGCGGGACGATCGCGGCAACGAGTGATAGCGAGCCTTGCAGGCGGCCAACGCCTTCCCTAACCTGCGGCAGCGTCGGGGCGAGGAAATCTGCGAACAGCGATACGCCGCCCAGGCCGGAAGGCATCTGGCAGAATCCGGCAATAACCGAAAACAGCGAGAGAACCACAAGCGCCAGCGTCATGTTTCTTCCAGACCCTTTTGAAACTTGTGTGCGAACTTCGCCAAAGAACACCGCAAACAGCATGCGAAAGGCGTAGAGCGTTGTGATGAATGCACCGATAACCCCGGCCAACCACAGCCAGATTCCTCCCTGGTGTGCCGCAAGCGCCGACGACAATATCAGGTCTTTGCTGTAGAATCCCGCCGTAACCAGGGGCAACGCGCACAGCGAGCATACTCCAATTGCAAATGTCCAGAAGGTACCCGGCATGGCGCGGCGCAATCCGCCCATCTTAAAAATGTCGTGCTCCTGGTTGAGGCCGCGGATCACCGCCCCGGCGCCGAGGAACAAGAGCGATTTGAAGAACGCGTGAACCACGAAATGAAATTCGGCGGCCGAAAATGCGCCAACGCCAAGGGCGAGGAACATGTAGCCGATCTGGCTCATGGTGGAATAGGCGAGGATGCGCTTTATGTCGCGCTGCGCAAGCGCCGCCAGGCCTGCCGCAAGCAAGGTGACCGCGCCCACGATCGCCACGCCGAACAGCACCTGCGGCGAGAGGGTGAATAACGGATGCAGGCGCGCGACAAGGTAGACCCCGGCGGTCACCATCGTGGCCGCGTGAATAAGGGCGGACACAGGCGACGGACCGGCCATGGCGTCGGGCAGCCACACGTGCAACGGGATTTGCGCCGATTTTGCGGCTGCGCCCACGGCAAACAGCGCGGCCGCAGCATTGGCGGCGCCCGAATTGGCAGGCCACGATACCGCGGCGCGCGATAGAACTTCGGGAATCGACAGGGTGCCCAATTTATTTACAACGAGGAATATGCCGGCCAGAAGCGCGGCGTCGCCCACGCGGGTCACCAAGAATGCTTTGCGCGCCGCGACTACGTTCTTGGGGACCTTGTACCAGAACCCGATAAGCAAGAAGCTGCACAAACCCACGCCTTCCCATCCCAGATACAGAAAAACGAGATCGTTTGCCAAGACAAGGACAAGCATGGCTGCAACGAACAGGTCCATGTAAGAAAAAAACCTGCTGTAACCTTCATCGCCGCTCATGAATTCCGATGAGTAAAGCATTATGAGAAACGCGACAACCAGGATCACGCACACGGAGACAAGCGAGAGCGGGTCCAGCCGAAGCGACACTTCGGGAGAAAATGGGGGCACCGACATCCAGCTCCAGAGCGTTTGCGTAAACTGCCGGCCCTCGGGCGGGGACACGGCAAAGGAGACTCCCATTGCCAGGGCCAGCGCCGCGGATATTCCAACGGTCCCGGCGCCCACAAGCGCGCAAAGCCGGCCGGGCATGCGCGAACCTGCAAGCGCGAGCAGCGCAAACCCGGCGAGCGGCAACGCAATAACAATCCAAAGACAGTTGAGCATGTTATCCCTTCATTGATCCGGCAGCATCGATGTCGAGCGACTTTGCCAGGTGGTTCTGGCGAAGCACGAGCGCCAGCCCTATGGAAACCTCCACCGCCGCAGTCGTCAGGATAAACAGAAACATGATCTGGCCGTCCGGCGCCAGCCAGCGAGATCCTGCCGCGACAAACGCGAGTCCGGCCGCATTGAGCATGATTTCCGCCGACAGGAGCACAAGGATCATGTTGCGCCGGGTTATCACGCCGGCCAGCCCTATCGCGAACAGCGCGGCGGAAAGAAGCAGCGCATGGCTAAGCGGGACCGTTGCCATCGGCGCCTCCTTTCGGATGTTCCGGTTCGCCGGATCGCTTTCCCAGATAATAGGCGCCCGCAAGCCCGGCCAGGAGCAGCATTGAGGCAAGCTCCACACCCAGAAGGTACGTACCGAACAGTGCTGCGCCCACCTGTGAGGGCGCCACCGGCAGGCTTCCCGTCTGTGCCTTGCCAAAGGAGAACGTCCATGCGAGTTGGGCAAGCAGAATGAGAGACAGCAGGCCCGACCCGGCCCACACGATGCGCGGCTGCCACTGACGCTCCCGCTGCACCGCGTGCGCTCCAAGATTCAAGAGCATGATGGCAAACATAAACAACACCATTATGGCACCGGCATAGGTTATCACTTCGAGGGCGGCGATAAACGGCGCGCCCAGCGTGTAGAATACCAGCGAAATGGACACGAACGACACGACCAGAAACAAAATGGCGTGAATTGCATGGCTGCGCGTAATTGCCGCGATGCTTGACACAATCGCAATCGCCGCAGCGACGTAGAAGAGGATGTTCATACGCGATTCTCCTTTGCGCATCTCACCGTGGCCATGCTATAGAGACCTACTACAAAGTTGCAAAGCCCGTAAAGGATTTGGGAAGGCATCGGTCTGCGTCTCTATTCGCCTTCTTCATTGCGTCCTTTGCGGTGAATGTATTTACGGTCAGTCCGCCAGGCCTCGCACGTCGATCGGCGGCTGCTCGTTTTCGCCCTCTCCCTTGCCCTTGCCGCCGATGCTCACGCCGGCAACGCGGTAAAAATCGTACCCCGGATATTTTCCCTGGCCGCTTATGAGCAGGTCTTCCTTTTCGTACACAAGGTTTTGCCTGTCGTATTCGCTCATTTCGTAATCGGGCGTCAGCTGGATGGCGTAGGTTGGGCACGCCTCCTCGCAATAGCCGCAAAAAATGCAACGCGAAAAATTAATCCTGAAGAATTCGGGGTACCGCCTGCCCGTCTCGTCTTCCGCGCATTGCAGGGCGATGCACGAAACCGGGCAGACTGCAGAGCACAAATAGCAGCCAACGCACCGTTCTTTCCCGTCCGGGCCCCGCGTGAGCACGATCCTGCCGCGCCACCGGGGGGCGAGATAGGCCTTTTTTTCGGGATACTCGATGGTGGCCCGTTTCCGGAACGAATGCAGGAACACGGTCCACAACGCCTTGACCAATGCAATCATTGTCCTCCCCGCACCAGCACCACGGCGGCGGTAACAAGCAGGTTCGCAAGCGACAGCGGCAGCAGCACCTTCCACCCGAACGACATGAGCTGGTCGTAGCGCGGTCTCATCAGCGTGGCCCGGCACAACACGAAGAAACACACAAAAACAAGGGTCTTGATGCAAAACCACACCACGCCGGGCAGCCACGGCCCCAGCCAGCCGCCAAAGAACAGGACGGTAATCAGCGACGACACCAGCACAACTCCCACATATTCTCCAACATAAAACATGCCGAACTTCATGCCCGAATACTCGGTGTGATAGCCGGCGACAAGTTCGTTTTCTGTTTCCGGTAAATCAAGCGGTAACCGTCTGGTTTCGGCAAATCCGGCAATGAGGAAGATCACGAGACCCAGAACCTGCGGCACGCAAAACCACAGGTGCCGCTGCGCCAGCACGATTTCGCGCAAGTTAAACGACCCGGCGCACATCACCACGCCCATGAGCGATAATCCCATAAAGACTTCGTACCCGAACATCTGGCCCGCAGCCCGCATCGCACCGAGCAGCGGATACTTGCTGTTGGAGGCCCACCCTGCCAGAACAACACTGTACACCCCCATGGCCGACATGGCCAAAAAGAAGAGCAGGCCTACGTTGAGGTCGGCCACAACGGCGCTTGGGCCAAAGCATATAACCGCGAATGAAAGCAGCGTGGTTGTCATAATGATCATGGGTGCAAGCACGAAAATGGGCTTGTCGGCAAACGGGGGAATCCAATCTTCTTTTGTCAATATCTTGACGACATCGGCCGCCACCTGCCCAAGGCCCAGCGGCCCCACGCGGTTGGGACCAGAGCGGTCTTGCCATACCGCAAGCAGCCTGCGCTCGCCCCATATCAGGAGCGACGCGGCGACAAGCACGCCGGCGAGCACCCCGGCAATTGTGCCCGCCATCACAAGCGTTTGATTCATGGCGCGCCCGCTTTCCGTATCCACAGCCATTCGGGCAGGTCCAGGCCCTGGGTTTCTGGCCGGCCCACCGACAGTGCCGCGCTTCCCTTGGTTACCCAGGATGCTATAGCGGCGACACACGCACACGACAGGGCATAGTTGCTCACTTCCACGGCGTCGTTTTCCCTGATGGAAAGCTTTGCCGCGTCCTCGGGGTTGAGCACAATAAGGGCGGAACGCGCAAGGCTTGCCACGGACGGCGACAGCATACTGAGTTCTTCCGATCCGAAAATGTGGTGAAGGGGCATTACAAGCCATTCGGATGCGTGGGAGGCAAACGCAGCGGGCGCTTTTGCGCCGTGATTTTCGGCGGCATCCGCGCCGGCTTCCCCTTTGACAAGTGCGGCCGGCGGGTCACCGTGGTACTTAGAAACAGCCTGGACCGAATTGATTCCAGGCGCCCAGTACCTTGCGACAAGCGGCTGCTCCCGGGGCGCCTGTATTCCTTCCGGGGAAAACGCCAGCGCCGAATCCGGGTCAGCGGGATTGGGAGATTCGGCAACCGACGTGTTCGCAAGAAGAGCCGTGCGTCCGCTCGCCCGGAAACTCTGGCGCGCTATCTTTTGGCTGCCTTCCCGAAACGAGGCGCTCGGCGCTGCTGCGCGGATGCCGGCACAATCGGCCACGCGGCTCTCCATGTCGTTCACGATGTCGTCAAGCGTTTCCCAACGAGGCGCCTCGGGGCCTACAACGGACAGAATTTCGGCAATCCAACGGTAACCCGGCGCAAAACCGGCTTGCGGCGCAATGGCGCTAAAGAAGCGCTGAAAACGTCCCTCGTTGTTGACAAACGTTCCGCTTGCCTCTGCAAACGTTGCAGCCGGGAGCACGAGATCGGCCATGGCGGCGGTGGCGGTGAGCGTGTGGTCGATGACGACGACGTTGCGCGGCAGAGTGAGCAGGGCCCCGGCGATTGCCGGATCGCAATTCCGGTACAAATCGGCCTCCAGCACGACAACGGCTTCCGCGTTGTCGCGCTCGGCTGCATCCAACGCGGCAGTCAAATCCCGCCCGCCAAGCAGCGTGCAGCCGAAGCTGTTGCACTCGGAAAGTGACATGCACAGGCACGCGTCGTGGTTTACTTTGTACAATGCCGCTGCAACGCCTGCCGCGGCCTCAACAACGCTCGCGCTTCCGCTTCCCGCGCCGGACACCACTGCCGGCCGTGCCGCTTGCGCAAGATCCCGGGCAATACCGCGCGCCATGGCTTCGATTTCGGGCGAGAGTCCCCGGGGAGCAGGTGCGCTGCCGTCAAGCGCGTGCGCTATTGCAAAGCCCAGGCGTGAAATATCGTCGGGCGGCGCATGATATACGGTGGTTGCGACATCGTCCAGTTTGGTAAGCGTCGGCGTAGCCACGACAAGCGAAGACCGCACGTTGTGTCCCGTTTCACGTATCGCAGCATCGTTCCAGGGATCAATGCCCAGACCATGGGCATTGGTCAAAGCCGCGGTACGGCAGGCCTGCCGTACCGCAAGCGCCAGCAGCGGCGCGGTATTGGTGACGTCTTCTCCCAGGACAAGCACGGCGCCGGCCTTTGCAACGTCGCGCAGGGACGCCCTGGAGGCAGGTGTCCTGCGGAGTGCATGGACGATTTCGGTTGTTATTGAATGCTGGGTCTCGGATTCGGCCACAAAGAACCGCTGGGGACCCACCAGTTGACGCAACGCGAAATTCGATTCCAGCGATGCGCGGCCCGATCCGATGCCGATAACGGGACGTCCGGAGGAAAACAGCTCTGCAACCCGCTTGATCGCCGCGGAGCGGTCGAGCGGTTCAAGCTTCTGGTTTCTTCCCTTTTTGGCAAGTGGCGTGCGCACGCGACGAGAACCGTTGACGAATTCGTACCCGAACCGGCCGCGGTCGCACAGAAAATAGCCGTTGACGTCCTCGCTAAAGCGGTTGAGAATACGCCGCAGCACGCCCGACCGCTGGCCGGCAATGGTGTTGCATCCCAGGCTGCAGTGCACGCACACCGAAGGCGCTGAGCACAGGTCCCATTTGCGGGTGAAGTGCTTGCGGAATGTCTTGTCCGTAAATACGCCTGTGGGGCATACTTCAACCAGATTGCCCGCGAATTCGCTCGCAAGCACGCCGCTTTCGTGCCTGCCGAAATATACCGAGTCGTGCCATCCGAACACCTCAAGGTCTTTGCCGCCCGCATAATCGCGGTAAAATCGCACGCATCGGTAGCATGCGATGCACCGGTTCATCTCGTGATGCACGAACGGCCCCAGGTCCTGATTTCTGTGCGTTCGTTTTTTGAACCGGTGCTCCCGGTACGTATGTCCGGTAAGCACGGTCATGTCCTGCAAATGGCATTCGCCGCCTTCGTCGCACACCGGGCAGTCGTGCGGGTGGTTGGCCATGAGAAAACCGATCACCTCGGCGCGGAACTCATGTGCCTCCTTGTCGTCAATTGATATGCGCATATTGTCCCGTGCCGCCGTCATGCACGACATCACGATGGTCCCGGTGCAATCGTTTTCGTCCTTAAAAAGCTTCACGGCGCATTGCCTGCACGCGCCCACCGAATCCAGGGCCGGGTGCCAGCAGAAGTGCGGAATATCGAACCCCAGCCCCAGGCACGTATGCAGCAGGTTGCGGCCTTCCTCGAATTCGTAAGGTTTGTTATCGATGTAAAGAGTCGCCATAAGAAAAATTCCAAATTACAAATTACAAATTACAAATTGCCAAACCCGTTCCGCCGGCTTAGTGCATCTTATTTATCAATTTTCAATCTGGAATTTGCAATTTGCAATTCATTAATGTTTATACGGACACCGTTTTTCCGTAATGTGCCGTTCGAAATCCTCCCGAAAGTATTTGAGTGCACTTTGCAGCGGCTCTACCGCGCCCGGCGCCAGGGCGCAGAATGTGCGGCCGGGGCCCAGCAATTTACAATGAAGTTCGAGCCGGTCCAGGTCTTCCGGTCGCCCCCGGCCCTGTTCAATATCGGCCAGGATGTTTTGCGTCCAGGGCAAGCCGTCGCGGCACGGTGTGCACCAGCCGCAGGATTCCCGCGCAAAGAACGTCACCAGATTGTGCACCATCGCAACCGGGCATGTGCGGTCGTCAAGAACAATCATTGTGCCTGTGCCCAGCCTGCTTCCGGCCTTCTGCATTGCGTCGAAATCCATGGGCACATCGAGGTGCCTGTCCGTAAGAAAATCGGTGGATGCGCCGCCCGGCAAGAAGCCGCGCAGGTTGTATCCGCTTTTCATGCCGCCTGCGTGCTTCTCAATTATCTCGCGCGGCGTTGTTCCCATCGGGAGTTCCCACAGGCCGGGAGCATTCACCCTGCCGCTTGCGCCGTACAACTTGGTTCCGCTGTCGCCTGTTTTCGACAGCGCCTTGAACCATGCGGCGCCGTTTCGGAGAATAGGCGGAATATTGCACAAGGTTTCCACATTGTTAACGACCGTGGGCCTTCCCAGCAACCCCACCACCTGGGGAAACGGCGGTTTGCTGCGGGGAGACGCACGCTTGCCCTCCAGGGCGTTGAGAAGTCCGGTCTCTTCGCCGCACAGGTACCTGCCGTGGCTCGTGTGCACGTGTACGCGCACGCAGAATTTTGAGCCGAGGACGTTGTCGCCGATATACCCGCGGCGCTGTGCCTCGATAATCGCTTTTGTCAGTCTTTGCGCCGCCTTCGCGTATGCCCACCGCACGAACACGTATACCGTTTGGGCCTGGATCGCGAATGCCGCGGCAAGAGCGCCCTCCAGAACAAGATGCGGGTTTTGTTCGAGCAGCAGACGGTCCTTAAACGTGCCGGGCTCCATTTCGTCGGCATTGACAACAAGGTATGCGGCTCCGGTTCTCTTCCCCGGCGGCGGCACGAAGCTCCACTTCTTCCCGGTTGGAAACCCGGCGCCTCCTCTCCCTCTGAGGTTCGAGTCGGTCACCGCGGCCGTCACATCGAATGGCGTCATTTCGGTCACAGCCGTGCGCAGGGCCGCGTAGCCGCCCGCGTCTTCGTATTCGTCGATCGCCAGGGCCTCTTTGGTCGGTTTCATGGCATGGGTAAGCGGCGAATCGATCATTGTTCTTTGCGCCCCGTTGCCAAGGGAGATTGTGCCGTGCGTCGATCGCCGTCCTTTATCCTGTATTGGTCGATGATTGTGTCGATGCTTTGCCGCGTGAGGTCGCCAAAGAGTTCCCGATCGACCATCATGGCGGGCGCATGGTCGCAGGCGCCGAGGCACGCGGATGGAAGGAGCGTAAACATACCGTCTTTCGTAGTTTCACCAAAACCGGAAATTCCCAGTTTTGTCAATAGATGGTTGAGCAAGTATTCGTAGTCCATGATCCAGCAACTCACGCTGTCGCACAGCAGAATAACGTGCCTGCCCACGGGCGAGCGATAGATGCGGTTGTAAAACGTGGCAATGGAATCGAGTTCGGCCGGCGTCATGTGAAGGAACTCCGCAATGTCGCTCAGGCTTTCGTCGGAAATCCATCCTCTGCTCGCCTGGACCGCTCCAAGCGCGTGCGGCGCGGCCGCCCGCGCGGACGGGCTGGAATCACATCCCTCGCTGATCGCGGCCCGTTCTTCTTGTGTCAACATTTGGCCCCCTTTTACCTGTCAACGTCGGCAAGGACAAAATCAACCGCTCCCAGGATAGCGATAAGATCGGACAGCACCGCTCCTTTGCACAACAGCGGCAGCATTTGCAAATGCGCAAACGACGGCGTTCGGATGCGCGTGCGGTACGATACTGTCCCGCCGTCGCTTATCACCTGGTATCCGTTTATTCCTTTGGTCGCCTCGATTGAGGCATGAGCCTCACCCGCCGGCATAACCGGCCCCCAGGTTACCGAGAGAAAATGTGCAATGAGCGTTTCTATGTCGTGCATGGTTTTCTCTTTCCGGGGCGGCGACGCAAGCGGATGATCCGATTTGTAATCGCCCGCCGGCATGTTGTTGCGGCACTGGTCTACAATACGCAGACTTTGCCGAATTTCTTCCACCCGCACAACCGCCCGGTCGTAGCAATCGCCGCTACTCGCTACCGGAATCTCAAAATCGTACTGCTGGTATCCTGAATACGGCCTCTTCTTGCGCAGGTCCCATGCACATCCGCATGCGCGCAACCCCGGCCCTGTAATGCCCCATTCCACGGCTTCCTCTTGTGTAAAGGCGCCGATGCCTCTGGTGCGCCGCTTGAAAATGGGGTTGTTGAGCACGAGCGTGTCGTATTCCTTGAGCCGTCCGGGAAGCCATTGCAACAATCCGTCGATAAGGCGGTCCCATCCTCGCGGCAAATCGTCGGCGATGCCGCCGATCCGAAACCAGTTGGGATGCATGCGCGCGCCGCAAACCGCTTCGATAATCTCCAGCACGTGTTCGCGGTCTGTGAACATGTAGAACACCGGCGACATTGCCCCCAGATCCTGCGCAAACGTGCCGTAGAACACCAGGTGACTTGCGATTCGAAACAGCTCGGAAAGCATCACGCGAATGCATTGGGCGCGGGGCGGCACCACGATGCCGGCGAGTTTTTCGACGGCCAGCACGTAGGCAAGATTGTTCATGACTCCGCCCAGGTAATCGACGCGGTCGGTATACGGGATAAACGTGTGCCATGTCTGGCGCTCGGCCATTTTTTCTGCGCCTCTGTGGTGGTAGCCGATATCGGGAACCGCGTTTTGTATCGTCTCACCGTCGAGCTGGCACACGATCCGAAACAGCCCGTGCGTTCCGGTGTGGTGCGGGCCGATGTTGACGAACAAAAAGTCGCCGTCCTCACTATGGCGCGACAGGCCCCATTCGTCCGGATTGAACTGGAGTTGGGATAGCCGCTGGTCGACCTTCTCGTTTGTCAGGACAAATGGCGGCATCTCGGTGGCGCGGTTCGGATGGTCTTTGCGCAAAGGATGGCCCTGCCACCACGGCGGCATAAGGATGCGCCTGAGGCCGGGATGGCCGTCGAAATGAACGCCGAACATGTCCCACGCTTCTCGCTCGTACCAGTTTGCCGCCGGCCAGATGTCGGTGACGCTCTTGACGGACAGGGATTCACCGTGTAACGGCACCTTGACGCGGATGTCGGCGTTGCGGTCGAACGACAGCAGATGATACACTATTGTAAAGTCCGCCTGCGGCTGTCCCGACCGGTGCCCGCGCATCCGTTCGTCGATGGCAAAGAGGTCGTAGAGCATCCGGTAAGGCTTTTCGATGCCGGTCTTGAGATATCGCAGGACGTCGGCCGCGCGCTCCTTGGTTACCCACAAGGTAGGTACGTCGTCGGAAACGGGCTGCCATGCGGCGATTGCGTCGCCGAACCGCCAGGTGAGATCTTGACGAAGGATTGTATCGTTTGTCATTGAAGCATGGCTCCTATACCGTATCCGGCGGCCGCAGCCCGGCCGCTTGCTGACGCGACTGCCGTTTCTCGTCGCGCATGCTCGGAAGCGTCGGCCGGATCGTGGCTTGGTCGCCCGCCGCCCACGACAGGGGCCTGCGTTCCGATCCGACAAGTTTACTCAACAAGAGAAGCCCCTCCATAAACGCATCGGGCCGCGGCGGGCAGCCGGGCACGTACACATCCACCGGAAGGATGCGGTCGACTCCCTGGACGACGCTGTAGATGTCGTACATACCGCCGGAATTGGCGCACGACCCCATGGAAATGACCCAGCGCGGCTCCATCATCTGGTCGTACAGACGGCGAACAACCGGCGCAATCTTTACAAATACCGTTCCGGCAACTATCATAAGATCAGCCTCGCGCGGACTGGCGCGAATCACTTCCGCGCCAAACCGGGCGATGTCGTATTTGCTCGTAAGGCTGGTGGCCATTTCCACGTAGCAGCACGATAGTCCGAAATTGAACGGCCATATCGAATTCTTTCTTCCCCATGCGAGCATGTCTTGCAACCGTGAGAGCACAATGCCGACGGCGCCGGCTTCATTCCGGGGTTGGTCAGTCCTGCCGAACATCGTCCCCCCGTGCCTGCAAAGAACTCTCTTCCCTTGGCTTGGATTTCGATCGGCGCGCAGAGGGCCCCCAATCAAGCGCACCTTCATGCCACAAGTAACCAAGCCCGGCCATGAGCACGCCGACAAAGACAAGCATTTCCACAAATGCGGACCATCCTGCCTGCTTAAGCGAAACCGCCCAGGCAAAGATGAACGCAGCTTCCAGATCGAAGATGAGAAAAAACATTGCTACGAGATAATAGGAAACAGAGAGATGAATGTGCGTTGACCCCGTAGGCGTCATGCCGGATTCGTACGGTGGGGTTGTGGGCCTGTGCTTGCGCCTGCCGCCGGCAAAGTGAGAAGTGACTACCATGCCGCATACAATCAGCGCCACAGCCGCGCCATAGAGGGCAAGCGGCAGGAGCGGAGATATCAAAGCTGTGCGGTGATTCATGAAAATTTGCCTCTGCCCGTCGGACAACGATCAATAATTATTTAGGACCTTTCCCAAAATGCAAATAGTGTACCATGCCGACTCACGTGGACGTTCCAGCAGATTTCCGTGTTTTGCGTATGCAATTAAGTGGCGAGGACAGGCAACTTTTCCGGCATTTGAGGAGAAGTCTCAATCGGAAGCCCGTTAGCCTAGGAGAGAGATGCAAAGAATAAATTGAATTTCCAGGAATTTCGCAAAAGTGGAGACGTCAATTCTCAGAATCGAAAAAGATTTACCACTTCTACAATCAAGGCACGCTCGCGGCCGCACCTCCGCACATTGGCAATGCCTGAACCGGCTTTGCCCTAAATTAAGAATACCGCCCCTTACCCGAATTTTCCGCATTACCCTTTGGCCGCGTTTCTCAGGTATTCCAGAATGTACCGCGCCTGTGTACTGTCGAGCCCGGTTTGAGGCATTACAAGGTCGCCGTAGTCGGCGACCATTTTTTTTACAAAAGAGTCTTTCTCCTCCATGCCGCCGGGGTTGAGCATCATATTCATGACGTACTCAGGAGTGCGCTGCCCGAGGATACCGCCGACAGCGGGGCCCGATAGCGGCTGGGAAAGGCCGTGACATACAGAGCATTTGCTCTTGAAAAGAACCCCGCCTCGCGAGGCCATGCCGCCGTTCACCGGCCCTAAAACGACCTTCATCACGGGTCCTACTCCCTTGTCGTCGCGCATTGAGACTTCAGCAACGGCCGCCTGTGCAAGATCGCGGTACTGGTCTGCCGACAACGAAGGCATTTTCTTCACCAGCGCCGTGATTTTCCACAAAACCGAATCCGGGTACGACGGGCCGAATGCGGGCATGCCGGTCATCTTGACGCCGCTTTTGATAAATAGGAACGTTTGCGCAGCGGTCCAGACTGGTTTTCCTTCGGCAAGAAGCGGCGGAACCGGGTTGAGCCCGACTCCGACGCTCGACCGTGGCACGCCGGGCGCACCATGGCATGCAACGCACAGTCCCTGGTACAAACGGGCGCCCGCGGAAGCAATGTCGGGTGAGGACAGGTCGGGCGGCCGGATGGTTTTGCTATGCCGCTGTATAGAGTATTTCGATCCGGTAAACAAGACCCAGTCCATGCCCGGCGGGTCGGGCGTGGTGGCGGCGACGCCGATGAGCCCTGAATACAGTGTGACGAAGAAACCCGCAACAACAAGAACCAGGAGAGAGCAAATTGCAACCACAAATTTCATCTAAATCTCCTAATAAACCGGCACCCGGTGTTTTTCGATGACGGCCATTACCGCATCGTGCGCCTCGTTGAACTTTACAATTCCCTCGTCTTCAAGAAGTTGTGTCTGCCTGTCGAGATCGATACCGACATCGGCCAGACTCTTCAGGGCTTTTCGCGCATTCTCCAAGCCCTGCTCCAGGCGCGGCGCAGGTTGACCGTGGTCCCGATACGCGGCAAGCGTTTCTACCGGCATGGTATTAATGGAATAGGGCCCGATGAGCGAATCAACGTACTTTACATCGCTGTACGCCGGATTTTTTGTTCCGGTACTCGCCCACAACACCTTCTGCATGCGACCGCCCTTAGCGGCGAGCGCCTTGAACCTTGCGTCAAAAAAGACTTCTTTGAACGAGCTGTATGCTTCTTTGGCGCTTGCGATCGCAATCTCGCCAATGAGCGGCCGGGCAATTTCCGCCTTTGCCCCGCCGACCTTTATTATCGATTCGAGAATTGGATCCAGCAGAGCATCTATCCTGCTCAGGAAGAAGCTGGCTACCGATGCTACATTGTCAATGGGCAGCCCGTCCTTCACGCGGTCTTCGAGTCCCGCAACAAAAGCCTCCGCCGTCTCACGATAGCGGGGTATGCCGAATAGAAGCGTGATATTCACGTTGATTCCGTCGGAAATGAGCTGCCGCACGGCAACAAGCCCTTCTGCGGTTCCCGGAACCTTGATAAGCAAATTGGGCCTGCTGACGCGTTCCCACAGGCTCCGGGCTTCCAGGATTGTTCCGTGGGCATCGCGGGCGAGATGGGGAGACACTTCGAGGCTCACATATCCGTCGTCGCCTTCGGAGTCGTCGTATACCGGCGTCAATAGATCGGCTGCCGCAGCAACATCCTCTATGATAAGCGAGGTGTAGATTTCTTGTTCGTCCGCATGCGCCTTAGCCAGCGTGTTTATGGCCGAGTCGTACCTGCGTGATGAGGAAATCGCTCTTTGGAAAATGGCGGGATTGTCGGTAACGCCGCTTACGCCGTCGTCGCGTATCATGCGCGCCAGCTCTCCCGTATCGAGAGTCTCGCGGCTCAGGTAGTCGATCCATACGCTCTGGCCATGACGTTTGAGTCCTGCAAGCGCGCTGCTATGCATAAGCATTTCCTTTCGTTCCCGTTGCTTCCACGCCATCCAGAAGATAGCCGCCGTGATCGACCGCGATGCCGATTTTCATAGCACCTCCCGGGAAATGCGGCCGGCTACCAAGCCAAGCACGCGGTCCGCAATATTCTCTTTTGTGAAACCAAGCTCAGCCATTAATTCCGCGCCCGGGGCAGAGCTGCCGAACGATGTTATCCCCAGCGTGTCGCCCCGGTCGCCCGTATATTTGTGCCAGCCAAGGGGAGAGCCCGCTTCAACCGCAAGGCGCAGCCCTACCAATGGGTCCAGCACCTCGTCGCGGTATTCCCGGGGCTGCGCGTCAAAAAGCTCCCAACTCGGCATCGACACGACCCGCACGCGTACCCCGCGCTGGGCAAGCAGCACTGCAGCCTCGCAGGCCAGGCTCACCTCAGACCCGCTGGCAATGATAATCGCGTCCGGCCTGCCGTTCGGCGCGTCGATAAGTATGTAGCCGCCGCGCCTGAGGCTCTCCGCCGGTGCGTAGACGCTGCGATCGAGCGTGGGAACATTTTGACGTGTAAGAATGAGCGCCGTGGGACGGTCGCGCGTTTCCATCGCCACTTTCCAAGCGACCGCAGTCTCATTGGCATCGGCCGGACGAATCACCAGGAGTCCGGGAACCGCGCGCAGTCCCGCGAGCTGTTCCACCGGTTGATGTGTTGTGCCGTCCTCTCCCAGCCCGATACTATCGTGTGTGAACACGTAAATCACCTGTTGCCGCATTATCGCCGCCAGCCGCACGGGCGGCCGCACATAGTCGGAGAAAATGAGGAACGTTGCCCCGAAGGGAATGGTGCCGCCGTGAACCGCCATGCCGTTGAGGATGGCGCCCATGGCGTGCTCCCGAACACCGAAATGAATGTTCCGGCCGGCGCGGCTCCACCCGCCTCCGGCCGAGCCCTGGCGGTCGAGATACCCGCTGCCGCCGTTTTCAAAATCGCCGGCGTTTGAAAGCGCAGTGAATGTCGAAGGATCAAGGTCGGCGCTGCCGCCCGCTATTGCGTGCACGCGGCCCGCAATGGCGTTCAGCACCTTTCCGGATGCGACTCTGGTTGCCATGCCTTTTGCGTCTGCCGGAAACGCAGGCACTTCGCGGTCCCATCCTGAGGGGAGTTGCCCGCCCGTTTGCAAACGGAACTCCTCGGCAAGGTCGGGATATTTTTTCCGGTACTCTTCGAGTAACGTCCGCCAGTCGGCTTCCGCCTGTTTCCCGCGAACCATGCACTCCCGAAAATGCTCATAGGCGGCTTCGGGAACGTAAAAGGGAGGATCAAGCGGCCATCCGAGCGCCGTCTTCGTCAGTTTCACTTCATCTTCTCCGAGAGGCGCTCCATGCGCTTCCACCGTGTCCTGCTTGTGCGGAGACCCGAATCCGATGTGCGTTCTCACCCGGATGATTGACGGACGCATTGTTTCGGCACGAGCACGCGCAATTGCGCGCGCCAGATCCTCTACCTTGTTTCCGTCTTCAACCTCCTGGGTGTGCCAGCCGTACGATTCGAATCGCAGTATGCAATCTTCCGAAAACGTCAGCGACGTGGCAGCAGAGAGCGTGATCCGGTTGTCATCATATAAGTAAACTAATTTCCCCAACCGCAGATGCCCGGCCAGCGATGCAGCCTCAGCCGAAACGCCTTCCATAAGGTCGCCGTCGCTCACCACGCCGTAGGTATAATGACTAACAATGTCCAAACCCGGCCTGTTATAGCGCGCGGCAAGATTGGCTTCGGCGATCGCCATGCCAACGCCGTTTGCAAATCCCTGCCCCAGAGGACCGGTGGTTACATCCACGCCCGGCGTGAGTCCGTACTCAGGATGGCCGGCAGTGATACTGCCCCGCCGGCGGAAACGGCGGATATCTTCGATGGAGACATCGAACCCGCACACGTGCAACAGGCTATAGAGCAGCATTGACCCGTGCCCGGCCGAAAGAACGAACCTGTCCCGGTTGAACCACGACGGCTGTGCGGGCGAGACATTGAGGAACCGCGTCCACAACGTGTAAACCATGGCAGCCGCTCCCATTGGCATGCCCGGATGTCCGCTGTTTGCCTTTTGCACTGCATCAACCGACAAAAAGCGGAGGGTATTAATGCAAACAGAATCGAGGGCTGCCGCCGATCGTTTCGGATCGTGAGCGATGCCGGGAATCTTTTTGGTAGCGGTTGTCACTGTCCATTCCTGTGATGAGCACCCAGTGGATCTCTCTTATGCTCTGCAAATTAAATACCAATTTCCGCACTATAGACCGCGTGAAGTTCAATTTCTATGATCCTTTCTCAAAACCGCCAAAAGCCTTCTTGGATTCGAAACTGGTAAATGGTTCCCATGTGGTTTCAATTGAAGGACCCCTCAGCAAGCCACGGGGAATCCTTCCATCCCTATGGAAGAAGAAATATTTGTATTCGCTCGCTAACCCCGAAGCAGCTTCGGGGAATGCGCTCGCTGTGGGATTCAAGATCGCGGCTGTTGGTTATTCGACAAATCCACAATGGTACGATGTTTGCAAGAATGAGAATAGCTTGGGTCGAGGATGATGGTAAATTTCTGCTCGTCCAGGTAAAGCATTGAGTAAACAACCGCGGCAAGAGGCGGTCCCATTCTTCAAGGGTGCCGAATTCTTATGAAGATAGCAGTGCCAAAGGAAACCAAGCCCAGGGAGAAACGCGTTGCGCTTACGCCGGAGGTGGTGAAATCACTCCTTGCGACAGGGTTCGAATGTATTGTTGAAACCGGTGCCGGAACAGGAGCATTTCTCGACGACGCCTTGTATGCCGCAGCCGGGGCAGTAATCGCACCGGATGCGGCCTCGGCATATGCCCCTGCCGATGTCGTAATAGGAGTGAATGCTCCCCTGCCCCGCGAAATTGCGCTGATGAAAAAGGGGTCTGCGCTCATTTCCTTTATGTATGCCGCGTCAAACCCCGACCTCGTTGCTGCGTGCGTCAAACAAGGCGTTTCGAGCTTTTCCATGGATGCAATTCCCCGCATTTCACGCGCCCAAAGAATGGACGCTCTCAGCTCACAGGCTAATCTTGGCGGATACAAAGCGGTTCTGGTTGCCGCAAATGCGCTTGGCAAGGTATTACCACTCCTGATGACCGCCGCCGGCACCATCCGGCCCGCAACCGTGGTTATCATGGGTGCGGGCGTGGCAGGGCTGCAAGCGGTCGCAACGGCAAAACGGCTTGGAGCAATTGTGGAGGTGTCGGACATCAGGCCCGAAACCAAGGAACAGGTGGAATCACTCGGAGGGAAATTCATCGAGGTGACCGGCGACAAATCGCTCAAAGTGGAAGGCGGATACGTCAAGGAGGTATCGCCGGAGTTTCTGGCGCGGCAAAAGCAGCTCGTTGCGCAGCACGTGGAAAAGGCCGACATCGTAATCACCACCGCCCAGGTTTCGGGCAAAAAGGCGCCCGTGCTTGTCACAATGGATACGGTGGAGCGCATGCGACCGGGATCGGTGATTGTCGACATGGCCGTGGAACAGGGCGGCAACTGCGAAGGCAGTGAACTTGACAAAGTGGTTGTGAAGCACGGCGTCACTATCATTGGAGAATCGAACCTCCCTGGACTTCTTCCGCGTACGGCAAGCGACCTGTATGCACGCAACGCGGAGGCCTTCCTTACCCATGTGGCAACAAAAAACGGGTTTGCCTGGGACATGTCGGATGAAATCACAAAGGGGTCGCTTATTACGCACCAGGGCAAAGCGGTGCATCCGGGTTGCGAACCCGCAAAGCCCTGAAGTCAAACCGGCGCCACGCACAAGGAGAGGCAACAGTGGAACAGCTTATCGCCTTTGCAGGATCAAACATCCAGATGGTTTACATCCTGATACTCTCGGTTTTCCTGGGAGTCGTGGTGATAGGGGGCGTGCCGAGCGTACTGCACACGCCGCTCATGTCGGGAGCCAACGCCATACACGGCGTGGTGGTTGTGGGCGCCATCATCGTGGTGCTCAAAACCGATTCGACAAACTATGCAGCTCTGTGCCTGGGGTTCCTGGCCGTGGTGCTCGGAACCCTCAACGTGGTCGGCGGATTCGCGGTTACGGATAGGATGCTGGAAATGTTTAGACCCAAGAAGCGGCGCGCGCCATGATGCATACAGACGGCTACGTGCTTGACTTGTGTTACCTTGTCTCTTCGGTTACGTTTATTGCCGGCCTCAGGATGATGAGCAGCCCGAAAACCGCGCGAAACGGCAACCTCATAGCGGCGGCCGGAATGTTGCTCGCGGTTGCCGCCACGCTGCTTTTGTCCGGCGACCACGCTTCGAGTGAGGTGCTGAAACTCGCGATTATCATAGCAGGCATAACTCTGGGCGGCGTTGCAGGCTGGATCGTTGCGCGCTCGGTGAAAATGACTGCCATGCCGCAACTGGTATCGCTCTTTAATGGCATGGGCGGAGGCTGCGCCGCCATCATCGGCCTCTTGGAATTCGGCCACAAAGGCGGCGACGCCGCGGCACGCTCGGTTGTCGCGGCAGGAATGATCATCGGAGGCGTATCCTTTGCGGGCAGCGTCATCGCGTTCCTCAAGCTGAGCGGCGCCATTAAGCGTCCTTTCCGCATGCCCGGTTACAACATTGTCAATGGAGCCGTGCTCGCCGGCGTGCTGGTTGCGGCGGGACTGGCGGTAGTGGCGGCCACCAGCGCTCCGGCATATATTGCGCTTGCCGTTGCCGCGCTGTATGGCGTGCTGTTCGTGCTGCCGATCGGAGGCGCCGACATGCCGGTGGTGATTTCGCTTCTCAATTCGTTTACAGGACTCGCCGTGGCGTTTTCGGGCCTCGGCTACAACAACCAGGCGATGCTTACCGGCGGCGTTCTAGTGGGAGCGGCCGGTACCTTCCTCACCATTATTATGTGTAAAGCGATGAACAGGTCGCTTGTGAACGTCGTGTTCGGCGCGTTCGGCTCTCCGGTCGCCGCTGCCGCAGCAGGCACGTCCATCAAGGGTTCGGTGAAGGACATTTCCGTTTCCGATGCGGCAGTCCTTCTGAACTATGCATCAAAAGTGATTATCGTCCCCGGATACGGGCTGGCCGTTGCCCAGGCCCAGCACGCTGTGCACGAACTCGAAACCGCGCTGGCGGCAAAAGGCGTGAACGTCTCCTATGCCATTCACCCGGTGGCGGGACGCATGCCCGGGCACATGAACGTGCTTTTGGCCGAAGCAAATGTGGACTACGACAAGCTTCTGGACATGGAGAGCGCGAATCCGCAATTTGCGACAACCGACGTTGCCCTGGTGGTGGGCGCAAACGACGTGGTCAATCCCGCCGCCAGGAACACCGCATCCTCCCCCATTTATGGAATGCCTATTTTGGATGTCGAAAGCGCCCGCAATATCATTATTGTCAAGCGCAGCATGAACACGGGATATGCAGGCATCGAAAACGAACTCTTCTACAATGCCAAGGCAAGCATGCTGTTCGGCGATGCAAAGCAAGTGCTTGCCGGGTTGATTGCGGAACTGAAGAAGATATGAGCCGAATCAAGGAGAGACTGCTGTCTGCGAGATGATATCCGCACCGAAACACCTCCGCGAATTCCGGCCGAAACACCTCCTCACGCCCGTCCTCGCCGCTTTGCGCCGCCATAATTTCCAAATGACGGCGGAGCGGATCGTATTTTTCCAAGGCAGCCGGGTCCAATTCTTGAACGACGCCGGCGCTGCCCACGGAAACGTGACCGGGATAAACTATGCTCTCCGATGATGACCTGAAGGTTATCCTAAGCTATTTGTCGGCGGTCGCCGGGAAAACCGTACGGTCGGCCGACGATCTCTTGGCGATGGGAACAGAACCTTTCCTTGACTTGACAGAGAAGATTCCCGACGAGGCGCTTCCCATTGTCGTCTCCCTGTTCAAAAGCACGCTGCATGGCCGGGAGTTGTTCATCAAGCTCACCGGAGATCCCGACGAGCCCCCGGGAAAGAAGGCCGCGGCATTTTTCAAGCGTTACAGTAACCTCGTGCTGGCCCAGGAAGATACAACGGCGAATTTCAATCCGCTGCTTCTCTACCTGCCCCCCGAAAGTTTCGACGACCTTGCATTTATACAATCTCGACAATCCTTTTTTCTTCGGCAAACCGTTGACACGATCAACGAATTTCTCAAAACTGCCTGCCGGTGTACGGATATATTTGGTCCCGGCCAGCAGGAGGAAGCTTGGATATGGTACTGGAATTATCTGCTCAGGAGATGAGCACGCTCCCGGGAAGCGGAGCACGCACGGGTGAATCCACCGAAAGCGGCACACTCACGGAGGTTCGGCTCAGCAGCAAGGTGGTGCTGTTCGACGACGAAGAACACTCGTACGATTATGTCGTCGAGATGCTCACGCACTGTTGCGAAATGAGCCGGGAGGCGGCCTTTCGCTGCGCCTTCGAAGTCGACATGACGGGCCGGACAATCGTCTTCCACGGCGATTTTGACGAATGCAAAACGGTGTGCGATAAAATCCTCACCTATGGTCCCGACCACCGTCTTCCCCAAAGCATGAGTTCCATGAATGCGGAAGTGCAGCACTAGCGGTCGGTAGCAATTCTGACAACCATATCTTCTCAAGGCAGCTGGAAATGAAGCACCCTTCTCAGGAACAATGTTTTGACCGGGATTACTATACGCGGTTTTACCTGAATTGCGATACGAGAATACGGGACGAAAAGCACATTCCCGAACTTGCCGGTTTTGTTTTCGGCGATCTGCGCTACCTGCACCTGCCTATTCGAACGGTTCTGGACGTGGGTTGCGGCCTCGGGGAATGGAGAACCGCCCTGTCGGATCGCTTTCCAAAGGCTCGATTCCAAGGCATCGAAGGCAGTGATTACCTGTGCCGGGAGTTCGGGTGGAAGAAAGGCTCAGCGGTTGATTTCAGGTTATCAAAGACCTATGATTTTGTCATATGCCAAAGCGTCCTGCAATACCTGAATGATCACGACGCAAAAAGGTCGCTTGGAAACCTTGCGCGTCATTGTCATGGCGCGCTCTACCTGGAAGTGGTGACAACAAAGGACTGGCGCCGTCATTGCGACAGGAAAGCGACGGACGGGATGATCCATTTGCGGTCCGGGTCATGGTACCGGAAAGAATTGCGGCGCTATTTTCGGACCATCGGCGGCGGGCTGTTCCTTGCCAGGAAAGCACCGGCGGTATTATGGGAGTTGGAAGAAAATTGACCAGCGTCTGCACAGCAACACTTGCTGTTTCGAAAAGCCATTGCTTTCCGGCGCAATTAAATATGTATTGAAATGTAGCAATTGATGAATTATGATACATAATGTGGCACTGGACGAGCGGTTGCGAGGATTTGTTTTGGAGAGACTGCGGGCCTTTCGAAAATAGGCCTGCCGAGAGCACCTCCGGCGTCTTGATCCCCCTGCCCGACCGTGCCGCCGCAAAATCCTAACGGCCAATGCTCAATCGCCAAAAATCACCTTTTTTTCCAAGATTCCCACCCCGTAGGTCGAGATATATACGCCGGATTTCCTGATTGAGACTTTGTCAATACGCCGGCCGGATAGGTCGTAGAGCTTCATTGACGAAGACGCCTTGCCAGAAACAACAATCTTTGATCGAATTGGGGACTTTGTTCCGCCACTAATCCTTGGCCCGATCAATACAACAGAGTCCCTGGCACCATTGTTGGGTACAAAAATAGCCTTGAGAATACATTGGTCATTGTAGCTGTTGGCTTGAACACCAACACAACCAAGGCATTCACCGACCTGAACATTTTTCAACATTAGTGAATCGTGAGGAGCAATTGTAAGATAACTCGAATAACACCCCCACACTTTTGTTGCGATGTAAACACTGTCAGTTGTTGTTTTCAAAGGCGAAATAACATCCACGCAAAAGGCGACATGGGCAGGGTCCTGAAACGCTATATCACTGCAAATTACAAGTGGTGATAATTTGTAGATGTAAATAGAGTCAACATAGACGGTTTCAATGGCGCTCGTATTTTTGATGGTAAAGCACGCTGTCGTGTCACCCTGGGGACCTGCGGAAAAAACCGTATCAACGTTGATTTCAATTCCCCAGCATTGCCAGGCGAGCGCCAAGGAAAGGAAAGGCCATAAGCAACCTATTTTCATGGTTACACCTTTGTAACGAATGGAATATCACCCGCTAGAATAATATACTGTCAACCCCGTGCTTTACAACCCCCTTCGACAGAAAGTGTTTTCTGCCAGAAACCACCCGCTCCCTCCCTGCCGAGCACACGCACAAAAAAACAAGGCATCCTTTCGGATGCCTTGTTTGCCGAACCGATAAAGAAAAACCTACCGTACCAGCAGAACCTGCCTCACAAAGGATCCGCCGTTCACGTCAAGTCGGACGAAGCAAATCCCGTTGCTCAATTCCTGACCCTATCCATGAGGCGCATTTGCCGATTTTCACGGAAAACTTGGCTCTTTTCTCGCCTCATGACGTGCGATCCTCAGTATGTACCCCGGTATGTATATTGAATATTCGTAACGGCCGGGAAACGGACTCAATTCCACTCTTTGGATTGCCCTAGGATGCTCAACCTTCATTTTGCCCCTTCCGCAAACCTTCTGGTCCCCGAACTGCTCATGCGAATTCGTTCCGTTTGGACCGACCCCTTTTGCCCGCCCAAGCTCCTTGTGCCAAGCCCTGCACTCGGTAAATGGCTGCACCTCCGCCTGGCGGATTGCGATGTCCCGGATAAAAACGGACGTGCGCTTGCGTTGGGGTGTACCGCCAACCTTGAGATGCTTACGCTTGAACGCTTTCTATGGAACGTACTTGCACCATCGGATAACATGCGGCGCATGGATGTGGCGGTGATGCGGCAGGTGATTTGCGCATTATTGACGCCCGGATTGATTTCGGAGAGCTCCTACAAATCGGTCAGAGCATACCTCACGCAACCGGACGCGACCATTGACCCGGTCAAACGGATTCAACTGGCGTCCCAAATTGCGCGCCAGTTCCAGGAATACGAGTTCAACCGGCCAAGCGTGTGGGACGACGCCGTTCGCTGGTGGCGGCTCGACGGTATTGACGCCACATGGCTCAAGAACCGGATGTATTCCGGCGACGACACCGGCAATGAGCTCTGGCAGAAAGACCTCTACTGCAGAACGCTCAATTATTTCGGCAATGGCGGCGCATCCGATACTATCCGCCATATTTCTCTGCCTCACCTCTATCGGCTCCGGCGCGAAAAGGGAATGGAAAACGGTACAGCATGGACAGTGTCTCCGGACAACATCTTCCTTTTCGGGGTATCAAAGGTCAGCCATTTTCACCGGAATACGCTCGTGGAAATTTCCCAGATGCCCGGGATGGAAATGCATGTGTTTCTTACCAATCCCTGCGCCGAATTCTGGGAGGATGTTGACACACGGCGAAACCGCGGCAGACTTCGCCGGGCATGGAAAAGTGATTCCGAAAAAGAGGACGCAGGCATTGCTCCCCGAAGTCCGGACGATTACAGGAAGGAGGAACTGAGGGATATCGCCCAACCGCCGCCCTCCCGCGACCATTCGCTGCTCGAGCTGTGGGGAAATGCCGGTAAAGCGAACATCTTTCTCTGGTGTGCGAGGGCGCAGTGGAATTTCGAATATTATGGTCCCGGCTGGGTAGACAAAGAAGACAATCCCGGCTCATTGCTTAGGGCAATCCAGTATTCGCTCCTGCGATGTCACGATGAACTCGCATACTTCCAAAAGGCCGACGCATCACTCCTGGTACTTGCCTGCCCTGATCCGGCGCGCGAAGTTGAGGAACTGCGGGAGCACGTCCTCGACCTGGTGAAAAGCAACACTGTTGGGCATTTGAATGACATCGTCGTCTATCTTCCCGACCCCGGCACCTATGTGTCGCATATCCACCGGGTTTTCGGATCACTACCGCAAAGTGACCCCGGATACATTCCCTACTCGGTACTGGCCGCGCCGGGCAGCGACAGCCTTTTTGCGCAGGGTATGAGCACACTCCTGGAAATTCTCGAAGGACGTTTTGACCGGGCCCGCATTTTCGTTCTCCTGCGCAACCCGATTGCCCAATGCGCTCGGAAGATTTTTCCCGAGGATGTCGTCGTCTGGGAAGGGTGGGCGGAAGAACTCGGCATCTTCCGCGGCTACAACCGCCAGCACCGCCGGCACATGGGTGATCTCGGGCAAACCGCTACCGATGCCCACACCTTCGAATTCGGTATGGCACGGTTGCTTCTTGGTAATCTGGCCGCTGGTCCGGTTGACATGAAATATAGGATACCTGCAGCCGACGGCGAACCGCCGACAGTGCCCGTTCCCGCGTTCCGGGATTTCGACACCTCCGACGCCGACAGCGTTGAAACCTTCTGCAGCCAGGTTGAGGACCTGTACAAAGCCGCCGAGCTGCTGGTCGCGCAGAAGTCGTTGTCTGCATCTGTTGATATCATCACCGGGCTGGTGTGGGACTGGTTCGGTACTGTTCCGGACGACAAGACGGGCACTATGGCTGCCGAAGGCAGGGTACGCAATGATTTTCTCGAAGCAATTTCTGCAATTAAAATGCAGGACGAGATTGCAAATCGAGGCGAAGGGGCCGGGCTCAAGGAATTCCTTGCCTTGGTGAGCGCGTGCTTGCCTCAAGAACTTCCCGCAGGATCAAGGGCATGGACCGGCGGCATCACGTTTGTTCCCCTGCGACCGGCAATGATTGTTCCGCACAGGGTGATTTTCGCGCTGGGGCTTGACGCAACGGCATTTCCCGGCACAAACGACAAACCCGGATGGGATCTGCTGTCTCAAAAACGCATTGTGGGAGATTCGGATCCTGTTCGCGATAACCGCTTTGCATTCCTCGAGCTGTTGCATGCGGCGCAGGAACGCCTTATTCTCTCTTTCCGCGCGCGCAACATGCAGAAAGAAGAGGAACTGCAGCCGTCAAGCGTCATCCTTGAGCTGGAGTCGTATCTCAAGGCTCAAGGATTAATGGCACAGACGGGCGCCTCGAATGAGGATCGCTGCACGATACGGCGCAACATCCCATGGATTGTCCGCGAGTCCCTGGATGAACTTTTGACAACGGAACGCTCCGCGGGAAGCTGGGACCCTTCCGAAGTCCGCCTTGCCCGCATTGAGCGGCAGGCCGGGGCGCATAAGGCAAAATACCGCTATGGAACCGCTATCGTGACAAAGGAGAATACCTCGCAGGATCGTCTGCGCACCACCATTAACGACCTGCGCACGTTTTTTGCCAACCCCCTTGAATACCACCTGTCAAGAACGCTGGGCATCGAGATCGACCAACGGCCTGCCACCATGGGCGCTACCGACGAGCCGCTGCAGTCTGGCCCGCTGGAAATGTCCATTTTGCAGAAAGCAATCTGGACCGAACTGCTTCTCCTGGTTTTCCCGGAGGATCAAAAGGGCGCCTGTACCGACCCGGCCTCCCTGGGTGACAAGGCGGAAGAAGTCGCCCGAGAGGTTCACGCCAGGTACGTTGTGAACGGCGGCTCACCCGAGGCCCAGCTTTGCACAATGGAGGAGCGGTTTCTTATCAACTGGGCGCGCGATTGCGCGGCCGCCACCCTGGATTTACGCACCACGTTCGGCAACCATGCAATGGTTCGGAACGTCGACGTGTCGCTTAAGCGGCCGGGGGTGGCCGGTCAATTGACGGTTGACATGGAAACCGGCAGTGAATGCATTGTTGAGTGCAGGCATGGAATGACGCTTGTGCCGCGCGGCGGCACGGGAGAGATCGGCATTCTCAGCATCAAGAAAGAAGGGAAAGCGTACGAAAATCCGGACCTCTGGTTGGCCGGAGCCATACAATGGCTCGCCGACGCCAAAATCGGCTCGCGCTTCGACATCACGCTTGTCCAGTTGAACCGCGGGGATGGGAAGACGACGTTTGCCAGAATGAAAAAGCAATGCGCCGGCCGCCGTGATGTGGAACACTGGCTTCGCGGTTTGATCCGGTCGATGCTGATCGAGCGCTGCTGCGATCACCTCCCATTCGCAATAGTCCAGGAACTGTGCGAACGGGGCAACGACAACAAACTCGATTTGACCAAATTGACCAGAGATAACATCGAGGACCAACTCGCCAGGGAACATCCCCCTTATCATTGCTACCTGGAGGCCTTTGCGCTCGTGGATGCGCGCATCCCGGAGGTAGGTAACGAAGAATTGCAAGAGCGCGCACGCGCACGCTTCGGGCCGATGCTGGAGGGTTGGATCCATGAGTAACGTCATCATCATTGCGAAACCGGAGGATATCGACCTCGGCCGCCACGGCGTGATCGAAGCCCACGCTGGTACAGGCAAGACCTATACCATCGTGGAAATGGTGCTGAGGATTCTCGAACAGACCGTTACGGACGAGAAACATGCCGAACGCTCCGTGCACATTCGGGAAGTTCTGCTGGTCACCTTCACGGAAAAAGCCGCCGGAGATCTCAGGAAACGGATCCGGGAAGGGCTGGAGAACCGGATACGGACGTTTCACAAAGACAGCACGGAAACAGGCACCGAGTTGAGGAAGCACCTCGAAGACTGCCTCAATAACATCCACGAGTCCTTTATCGGCACCATTCACGGAGTGTGCCTGCGCCTGCTCCAGACGTGGCCGTTCGAAACCGGCGTGCATTTCAAAACGGAGATCGCGGATGACTCCGAAGGGCTGGCGGAGGCACTGCGGGCATCAATGCGCTCCGACTGGCAGGACCCGGACAACAAGATTATCTGGGCTTTGGAGCGCATGCAGGAACAGGGAATGCGGCTGGAGGAAGAGCACTTCACCCTTGTCACCAAAATTGCGGAGCAACTTCTTGACAAAGACAATACAGTCCTTGACAGGAGAACATGCGGGAATTTCAGGTTGACAGGCCTCGTGCAACTATTTGAAAAGGAATGCCGCGCTTCCCTTCCCGAATTCATGGGCTCTGTAGAGAGGCTCCAAAAATTCCTCGACGGCTTTGCTCCCCCCGATGCTTTTCATGAGAATGCAAAAATCGCCATCACCTCTGTCAAAGCCTGGGCAGAACAAATCATTGCCGGAACACTGCCGATTAATGTAAAGACCGTGGCCTCTCTTTCCAAATACAAAAAGCCTGACAAAAACGGAGTATTGAGATCCACCAACATTTGTGACGCCGTGTTTAAGAAAACAAGGCCCGGCTACGAACTGGACTGTTTATTGCAGACGGTACAGAGTCACCGGTGCATCACGTCATTATGCACAATCCGCAACGCCCTTTGTCTCACCCTGCTCTGTGACGCCGCAGAACTTCTCCGCGACCGGTGGATCCGCACAAAACAGGAAAAAGGCCTTATCTCTTTTCAAGACATGCTCCGCCTGATGCACAACGCGGTAACCGACAATCCCGTTTTCTGCGCCAAACTTCGCCAGCGGCTGCGCTTCGGCATCATCGACGAGTTTCAGGACACAAGCATGCTGCAATGGGGAATTTTCAACCGAATATTCCTTGAAACGCCGGACGAAAACGGTCCGAGGCTTTTTATCGTCGGCGATCCCAAACAGTCGATTTACTCATTCCAGGGCGCCGATGTGCAAAGCTATCTTGACGCGAAAATCGCCATTGAAAAGAAGAAAGGCCAGGTGTATGGCCTGATAAACAACTACCGGTCCCTTCCCGAAACTATTGACGGATGCAATACAATTTTCAAAAGGGATACGGACGGCGAAGACTGGTTTGCATTTGACGAAACTGCTGCGGGAGAGGAAAAGATATCGTATCCTTCCGAGGGTGAAGGCGGCGCGCTCGCGCAGGCTCCGGCGGAGCGCACGCACAAGCCCAACCACCGGTTACAGGACAAGCCGGTGCAAATCATGGATTTCACGGGAAACGCAGCCCAACGGCGTCCCGCCATGGCCGCGCGGGCAAGCACGGTCATCAGATCCCTTAAGGGAAAAACCATTTCGATTCCGAAAGGAACGGGTTGGGCGGACATCACTCTCGATTACAAGGATTTTGCGGTCATCGTTGAATCACACACCCTTGCCGGATTTTTTCTGGAACAATTCCAGAAGGGCGGCATCCCTGCTGTCAAGTACAAGATGGAAGGCGTGTTCCAATCGCCCCTGGCGCTGGACCTGCATGCGCTGCTTCGCGCGATCATCCGTCCCACCGGCGAGGGGGCACCCCGGCTTGCCGCCCTGCTTACAAGGTTTTTCAATCGCCATCCGGGTACGGTCGATCCGGAAAAGGACCTTGAACCCTGTTTGAATCCCTTCGGGAATTGTGGACATGGCGACGCCTGCATCTCACACGCATTGGAGGAATGGACCTATCTCACGTCAAGGCATCTCTGGTCCCGTCTTTTTAGAAGCATTCTTGAACGTACGTCGATACGCGAGCGGCTTGTCCGCCTTGCGGACGGGCAGCGCCATTTGGCCGATCTTCGGCAGGTGAGCGACTATTGCCTCGAAAAGCTGTATCGCGGCAACTTGAGCCTCGAACAGCTTGTGGAGCACCTGGGCCGGTTGCTTGCGGAAGAAGAATCCGCGGGCCGGGACAAGAACCTGTTTATGCTTTCGACAGACAAATCGAGCGTGCGGGTGCTCACCATGCATGCCGCAAAGGGGCTGGAGTTTCCTGTTGTCTTCGTGGCAACCCTGGGTTCCAGGAATGTTCGCAGCGGAGCGAATGCGCTCTCCTGGGTGGGAGACGATCGAAAGAGTCATGTTGTCCCCTATTTGAAAATTGAAGAGACCAGGATTCCTTCGGCCGGACAAATCACGCCTCACGACAGAATCCTGACCCAGGCAATGCGGGAGCGCAGGCGCCTTCTTTATGTTGCGCTTACCCGGGCGCAGGCAATGCTGTTTGTGCCTGCGCACCTCAGGGAATTCAAAATGAGCGGCAACGGCGATCTCGCCGGATACGAACTCCTCGACAACAAACAAAGATCCGACAACGACCTCACTCCCCGCCTTCTCCGGCTGTTCAATAAACCAAGTGCCGACAGGATGAATATCGCACTGTTTGATCATAACCGCTGGAACGGCGGCCCCGCCCAAGCGACCAACGAGACCGACGACCATCTTGACCCTGCGTGGGCAATTCCGTCCGAAGCCCGAAAGGCTTCGGACGGAATTGCAAAACAGATTCAGGCGCTCAACCTGCACGGTCGAATCTCTTGGCAGACAAGTTATTCGGAGCTCAGCCGCGAAGCCGATTCCGACCGCGCCATTGACCACAGCGATGAAGGAAACGAAGCCCCTGGAGACAAGTTCAGGCAGCGCCCTCTCCTTCCGGGCGGCGCACAGACCGGAGATGCGCTTCATTTGGCACTCGAGGAGATCGTGAGTGCGGAGGACATCAAGACGGTGCTGTGCGACAGGCATTCCGTTAATTCCATTGTCGAAAAGTATCTGGACCGCAACGGGGTTCTCAATGGCCTTCGGCATGAAACCGAACGGAACAAGGCTATTGACGCCGGTGTTGATTATGTCAATGGCGCGTTGACAACGTCCCTGCCGCTTCCCGAAGGAGGGACTGTTGCAATTGGCGACCTTGCACGCTCGGCGTGTATTCCGGAAATGGAGTTCTTCCTCGGCGTTTCTCCGCACTGGGTTCACGGGTTTATGGACCTGGTGTTCCGGCTTGAAAACAAGAATGCGAAACACCCGTGGCACTATTTCGTGCTGGACTGGAAAAGCGACCAACTCGATGCGTTCGACCCGCAGAATGTAAAAGCCTGCATCGAGGAGCGCCACTACGACCTTCAGTCGAAAATCTACTGCCATGCTCTCGACACCTATCTCAAAGGATTGCTGGGAGAGACGTATGATCCGGGCAAGAACCTTGGAGGGGCCGTGTATGTGTTTCTGAGAAGTTTTGACGCCCGGCTGCACGAGGGTCAATGCCATGTGTGGACAAGGTCGGCGGATCCGGAAGAAGACTCGAAGTTTGCAAAAGATCAAATACACGACCTGATCATAAAGAAATCCGGCCGCGCTTGACATAAGTGGGGACGCACGATGGAACTGCTGGAAGCTCTGGAAAAATATCTTGTTGAAACCGGACAGATCCACCCGCTGGCACGGCGGCAGGCGAGGCTGCTGTGCCGCTCCGTAGCGGACGAAGGCCTTCACGCGGAAGCGCAGATCTTCCTGCTTCTCAACCTGGCCGCCCTCAACCTGGGAGCGCCTCGTGCGCCAAGAGATTTTCTTCTCAGGCCGCTCACGGAGGAATTCGTCAAGCGGAATGTTGAAGTGTACGAAAAGGAACATCCCGGCAGCAGTCCCGCATGGAAAGACATAATCACCGGTCCGGATGCAGGCACGACGGTCGCGGCAGCGGTGGACGAGGCATTGCGAAATCCCCGGCGTTATGCGCCATTGACAGGACAGGAACCTCTGGCCGAAAACGGCCGATACCCGCTCCTGATCATCGGAAATCGGCAGAATGGCTGCGCGGGATTTTCACGTTACTGGCGCGCAGCCGCCTCCCTGGAAAAGGACCTTTCCAACCGATTGCTGCAGCCGCCTTCGGCGCTATCGGATCAAAAAGCCGCACACGCGATACACGATGTGTTCGCAACCGATTCCGTTCTCGAGGGCACCAAGACATTTCACTATCGTCAGGTCACGGCGGCGGCGCTTGCGCTCCGCACAAATTTCCTGATTGTTTCGGGGGGCCCGGGAACCGGTAAGACCAGCGTGGTTTTGCAGATTCTTCGAGTACTCATGCATGCCTATGGAGAAATAGAGCCGGACCGCATAGTCTTGTGTGCTCCCACCGGCCGGGCAAAAGCCAGATTGGGTGAAAGCGTTGATCGGGGGATAGCTTTGCTGGAGAAGAAAGCCTCCTCCGACAACAGCGGTGGCAGAGCGCGTGACCTGAGCTTGAAAAACCTTGCTCGGAAAACCATCCACGGTCTGCTGGGCACCAGGCCCGACGGCAGCGAAAAATACCATAAAGGCAATTTGCTTTCTTACAAGGTCATTGTGGTGGACGAAGCGAGTATGGTTGACTTGCACCTTTTTTCCGCGCTTGTGGATGCCGCCGCCCCGGATTGCCGGATAGTATTGGTTGGCGACATGCATCAATTGCCCTCGGTGGAAGCCGGCGCAGTACTGGGCGACCTGACCGACCGCTTTGCCGGAATAAGCGGACACCCTACCTTGACAAAGCACACAGCGGACTGGGTGCGAACAATTATTGGCGGCATTCCTGTTGATAACGCAACCAACGGCGCGCCGTCACTTGTTCTATCAACGCCCACCATGACGCAAAAGGCCGGACGCCTGGCAGACCATGCGGTTATCCTCACTCACTCATACCGGTCGACAAAAGAGATCCTGGATGTGAGCGAGCAGGTGAACAACGGCGACGTCGACCATGCCCTGTTGTCCGTTACCGAAAACAATGACGCCTCCGTCGTGACGCTGGACACCGGCGAAGGAGTTAGCCCGATCAAGAACTGGTTGAAGGAGTGGTATTCAAACGAAAAGCTGGAACCGGTAAGAGCCTTGCGGGGGCTTGATCTTGACGCAGTCGAAGACCCGCATCATCACGATCACGCATCAGCGGTTTCCGGGCTGAGCAAGGCATTCGAGGTTTTTGATGCATCGCGCATTCTGACACTGGCCCACGAAGGACAGCGCGGACGGATTTCGATTAACGTGCTGGCAGACAAATTACTGCGTCCCCAATTGGACGAGGGAAACAGAAAAAGTTTTTTTCACGGCCAGCACGTAGTTCTCGGGCAGAACCTCCATGACCTCGATTTGTATAATGGCGATACGGGCTTGGTGGTGGAATCAAAGAACTCGGGACAGAAAGTCGTCTTTCGCCGCGGAGAATGCTATTCGATACATACTCTCGAACGTCTCACAGGACTTGAGCCAGCGTTCGCAATGACCGTGCACAAGGCCCAGGGGTCGGAATTCGACGCCGTGCTGCTGGTTTTACCCGAACACAAAAGCCCGCTGCTCACCAGACAGGTTCTGTATACCGGCCTTACCAGGGCAAAGAAACGGATCCGAATCCTTGGGACCAGGGCGAACTTGCAGGCAGCAATTGACACACGGGAGGAACGGCCGGGCGGAGTGGAACTGTGACGCCCTTGAGGCCTTTTGCAAATTCTTGGAGGTCTGCATGAAACAGGAGACCAAGGTGTGCGTTCTGGCCAGCACGAGTGCCGGCAACTGCACGGTACTATGGAATGAGAGCGTCTCCGTTCTTGTGGATTGCGGGACCGGCGTTTCCTACACCGAAGATGCGCTTGCAAACCTCGGGCTCTCCTTGCAAAGGCTCTCGGCTGTTTTCATCACCCATAGCCACGGGGACCATGTCAACGGCTGCACCCTTAAGAGACTGGCGGAGCACAGAGTTCCGATCTATTGCAATGTCAAGGTGGCCAAAGCGCTCAAGAATATCCATCCCTTCCTTCTGGACAAAGCCTGTCCGCTCGTCGCATTTTCAAAGGGGAACGGTCTCTGCGAGGGATTCTCGTATACCTCATTCGGCGTGCCGCACGACTCCAGGGGCGGATGCTTCGGGTACTCTTTCTTTCTGCGACATTCGAAAGGAACGCACAAAATCAGCATTGCCACGGATATCGGATTCGCCGGGCCCGGCCTGATCCCTCTCTTCGCGGATTCAAACGTCATTGTTATTGAATCGAACCACGATGTGACCATGCTGGCCCAATCATCCCGGCCGCAATGGCTCAAGGACCGGATCGTCAAAACCGGCCACCTGTCGAACGAACAATGCAGCGCATTCATTCAGGATGTCCTTGCCGCCTCAACACAACTTCCGGCCGCCATCGTGCTTGCGCATATCAGCCAGGAATGCAATACCAACAACCGGGCCAAAGCCTGCATGAACGACATGCTTGCGGCAGCAGACAGGAAGCACATAGCCGTGGTGGAGACATACAAGGAGAAACCAAGTATCGTGGTGTGCGTGGGCGGGTGACGGAGATCGCAAGGTGCTTACATCCCAATACTCCTGGAAAGCAGAAAAGGCCGGCGGTCAAGCCGACGGACTTAGGGGACCGCCGGTAAAGAGAAATTCTTCAAAGTGAAGCACCGCGGACGGGAGTCTGCGGTGCTTCACTGCAGAACCCCGGCCCGCAGCAGGCGCATCAGCCCCTCTTTCCACACCGGCCAGTCGTGACCGCCATCCAGCGCGACCACGCGTCCTTTCGGCAGCGCCGCCTCGAGTATGCGAATTCCCGGCGCAAGTTTATCTTTCACGCCGTACGCGATATAGATCCGCGGACATCCGGGACCGCCGTTTGCGCACCCCTTGAGCCACTGCCACAGTGGCCGTTCCCAATCCTTTTCCTTTACCTGTGCCGGCATTGACCACGCCGCCAGCCCGCCCGCCTTCATAATCTCCCGCACCGGCCCTTTGGACGTGGTATAGGGCCCCAGCAGAATCATGCCTTCGATAACGCCCGGATGCTTCCACGCATAGATTTGCGAGCCGACACCGCCCATTGAGTTGCCCAGGAACCAGATCCGGCGGTATCCCCTGGCCAGCGCAGGACTGATGATGTCTACGGTGACACGCTCGTGGAGCGTGCGGTCGGCATAGTAGCCATAATGGACGTCGGCGGCCACAACATCGAACGACGGGGCATAGGCCCTGATCGAATCGATAAGCCCGTTGCCCTGCAGCACGGTGATCGAGTCTCCCATACCGGGCAGGTAGACCAGCAGGCCATCCCCGCGAGGCGCCTGTTCGTAGACAATAGTGCGCAGCGGAGCGACGGTCCGGGGAATGCACGAAAAAAACGCCGTTACACAGAGAAAAACCACGATTCGGCCGGTTGCCATGTTCGCCTTCCTTAACATTTGGAAATCACGATCAATTGCACGTTTGTACTTCTGCCTTACTTTCGAGAATAACTATTCGACTTCATTTCGAGCATGCGGTTCACGTAGCCCATGTTGCGAACCTGTAACAGTCCTCCACCCGCCCACCGGTCAAAATTGAGCGCCTCACGGCCGACCTTTTTTTCCTTTTGTGAATCCTGTCGAGTTCGCAATCTTGTACAGAAATAACAAATTAAATTGAGCAAATGAACATGATGATATTTCTACCCCGTAATTATTTTCAACATAGCGCACTGCTCGACACATTGATCCATTATAAACTCCCGAAGTCGTATCGGTTAGAACACATTCTATTATTGCTTTGGACCTAGTTTCCATTTTCTTGATATGTGAAGCAGTAACGTCTCTTTTTGACCATGTTTCGGCTGATGTTGTCATGTGGGGGAAAAGCGTTAAATAGTATCTATGCTCAATTACATCCAAGCCCTTGTTCATCGGATCATTGAGATCAGAATCGCGTATTTCCAGCCACAAACTCGGCTTGTCATTCTTCTGTAGCTGCAGCCTCCCAATAGTCCACTTCTTGGAATGGCAGAACGTAAAGCCGGAACCGCTATCCACAAATACAACCGTTGAATCTCCAGGTTTCCAAGAATCTTGTTCTTGACCAAAGACATTACCTGCAAGACAAAATAGCAAAACGATGGTTGAATTTAATATTGATTTCATCATATATGCCCCAACGCCGGAGCTGCTATGCCGACCCCGGGACCACGTATTCTTTCCGCAAACCAACGATCTTGCTTGAAGAACCGGCCGCCCGCGGACCAGAGCTGTTTGCAAATGCGGACAATCATGCCCCTGCTTCCCGATCATACCAAACTAGCTGTTCCCTGCGGTCAAAAGCAAATCCCGACTCCTCATGCGGCAAATCATCGGCGGCATCATAGAATGCTTTTCTTCACCCACCACTGCCCATTGAGAGTCTTCGGAAAACAGGCTGTCGCCCGTAATGCCGTGAACTCTTTGACAATTATCGACTGGACACGTATATTCTTCTGGCGAGCCTTTGCCCACGTATCAGCTAATCCCCGTGAGGTATTTATGATCATACGAATGATATCGATCATTTTTATTACGGTGTTTCTTTGTACCATCCCCGCCTGTTCGTTTTCCTTCCCCCAGCTCTTTTGGCCGCAAAAGGACATAGATTCCTTTTCCGTGAACCAGCCGACCCTTGCTAAAAAAGTGCTTATCGTTTCGCGCAACAGCAATTTCAAACGGGCAGTTGTCGATAAAATCAAGAATGCGTTAAGAGACGAACCGGTGTATGTGAAATGCACCGGCCTCACGAAGCTGAAAAATGAAGACGCTTCCGCCTATAGTGTGATCGTTATCATCAATACCTGCATGGCGTGGGACTGGGACAGAAACATTCACGCATTTCTAAAAGGGAAACAAGACGCGAGGAAGGTGATCGTGCTCACGACGTCGGGCAGCGGAAAATGGCTGCCGAAGAAGATCCCGGCCGGCGTGGATGCCATCGCCTCCGCGTCGGAAAAGACCGACGTAGTTGCGGCGGACATCATCGGTAGAATCCGGTCGCTCCTGGCAACGCGGTGAGGGCCCGGGCTAGGTTGCCTGTATCACCCGGGAAGCAGTGAGTCCGGGCGACTACTGCGGCGATATGTTTTCAAGGCTGGGCTGTACAAGCATCGCCGTCGCTATCGCTGCGATCAGCAATTTGCTCTCGTTGTCCAGTTCATTTTTGATCCATACCGATCCCTCGCTCATCAGGCTGACGGCTGCTATGGTTTCCCCAGACTTGGCAAAAAGTACGCCCTGAAACACCATTTTTTCTTTCACATCGGATTTATACTCGTCGGTCATCTTTACGGTGTCTTTGCCGAAGGGAATGGCCAGCGGCTTTCCTTTTGTATACATGAGGAACACTTTTTCGCCGTCGTTCTTTGATAAATGTATCTCATAGTGGCAGTTTGAAACTTCATCGGGTGTTAAATTGCTGTATTGGGTGACTTTGGCCTTTATGGTGTCGAGGCATCGCACGCCGATAGTATCGCCCGCCGAATCGTATTGAGTGAAGTGAAAACCCTGGGTCGCGGTCGTGTATGTCGAGATGTCTTCGCTCGTGGGACTGCGCTCGGGCTTGTCGTGATTGACTTTTGCGAACCCGGTGCTAAAGGTGTCCGTATGAAACGGGCCGTAGACGACCGATTGCTTAAATTTCATATTTAACCGGCCGCTCACCTTCATTTCCACCGCGTTGTTGCGAAGCGCGTCCTGGCCGACCAGCGCGGGCTTGAACGCCGCGCACGAGAGCGCGGCCGTCATTGCGGCAAGCATGAAACCGATTGTCATTTTTGTCAATTTAGGCATCTTTGTCCTTTCCTGCAATCGCAAGGGAGTCGACAAGATGGGTTCGGCCAACCGACGCATTCGCCGCGACCGTCACACGTATTCCAGCTGTCGCATATGTCATCAGACCATACGGCAGCCGCCGAATGCTGTTCCCTGTCACGCGAGCGTGCTCTGCGCGCGTTTGATGTCATCTATGATCCCCAGGTCCTGCGGGCATGCCGCTTCGCATTTGCCGCAGCCGTCGCATCGCAGCGCCGCTTGCGCAAGGCCCATTGCGCGGAATTCCGAGGCAGCCATCTGCGGCAGGCGTTCACTGTCGTGATAATACCTGATGCATCGCATAATGTCCGACGTCGCGATTCCCGCCGGACATTCCTGCTCGCATCGTCCGCACATGGCGCAGCCGTGATAAGCAGCTGTTTCATACCCGTTCATGATGCGGTGCAGCAGACCGGTTTTTGCCGAAACCGCGGCCGCGGACCATGCCTTGAGATCGTCAAGCGAGCCCACCCCTTTGATGATCGTGCTCACGGTTTTATCGGCCAGGACCTTCGGGATGTGGGCTACGTAATCATCCGCGTTCAACTCCCCCTTCGATTTCATTGCAAGAATCGAAATGTTCTTCTGGCGCAATTTGTCGCGCTGGGCGGCGAGTTCCTCCACCTGCTTTGGCGGATAAGCGGGCATGACGCAGGTGAAAAAACCTGCGTCGGCCGCCACGTCAAGCACAGCCGCGGTGTCCTTGTGGACCGTGAGGCCTGCGAATTTGACAAGCCCCTTGCCGCGCCATGCGATGAATTTCTCCTTGATCGAGGGCAACTCCTTCTTGAGGTCGCCGGCATTGTGCCGGTTGAACATAAGGAAGTCAATGGAGGTCACGCCGAGCACCTTCAGCGCCTCTTCGATGGAGGGGAAATCGTCTTTGAGCGCGATGTAAATCTTGTCGGTTTTCCCACTGATGGCCTTGCCCACCATGTCAAGGGATTGACCGTTCATGTAATGAAAAGACGTGTGGATAAAATTCACCCCCATACCGATGGCCGCGGAAAGAACATCGACCTTGATGTTGCCGGCGCCAAGAGAGAACACCGAGGCGGCAATTCCTGTGGTTCCGATGGTCCGATATGCCATTGTGGGCTTGTAATTGCGGATTTTTTCCGTTGCCGGGTCGGATGCTGGTTTTGTTTCCGCAGCTTTAATGGAAATGCCCGAGATACCCGCGGCAATACCGGCTGCGCCGACCTGCTTGACGAATGACCGGCGGGAAACGGTGTTTTTCATGGTAGATCCTTTTGTGAGAGTTATCTTTTACACAGGCAATGAATTTGTGAGTAAAACCGACAGGACCTTCGTCCGTAAAATACCTTGGGCCAACACGATCAAAGAAGATTGGCACATTTCGGCAATTTTTGGAGGTTCCCTTAAGTATCCGTTCAAAATGGACCGATACGCCCAAAGCGGCTACTTGACGAACGGCGTATCGAGGCGAGCGGAAAAGGCCGGACGAATTAAATATCAACCCATTTTGAACAGATGCTATTTGAAAAAGACACCTGGAAACGGACATTGGTTACAACTATTTTCTCTGCTTGCTTCCTTCAATTGTAACAAGTATTTTTTTGGACTTGTGGTGGCGTGAAAGTCGAGGGTGGACTGTGGAAATTTGGAATTGAAGCGCATAAGGCAGCACCTCGGAACGCTCAACCCAAGGCTAGAGAAATTGAAGAACCCACCCCCCGGGATTCTTCTTTCACTAGGAAGAAAATAAACCCTGATCCGCCCGCTAATCCCGCCCTAGATGGCGCGGGGATGCGCGGACTCTGTGATTCAATTCTTTTCGGCCAGTGGAGGCGCTATGCGGCAAGTAACAATGGTAACGTTGCTGGTAGGCATCTTTGTATTGATAATGCAGTGCAGCGAAAATGAATCCCTCAATAGCTTTAATGGGAGAATGGAAACAGTCTCCGCCCCTCTCACCAAGGCGTACTCTTTCGCGCCGTATACCTACAATTTGAGCATGGATTCGATCAGATGGGCAAACGAATTCCCGGCCGGAGGACCCAGCCGCGTGAGCGTCATTTTAGGCGGGCAGATCCAAACTGATAGCGCGGATGCCACGGGAAACCCAGTTCCTATAGGGATCGGGCAAAACCACCTTGATTTGGCAGTCGAGACACATACCGACAGCGCAACGGGTATCGTGCACCTTGCCTTCGACAGCTCCGGCCAATTCCTTGACACTTTACTCATTGCCGCCTCTCCGCTATCCGGGTTGATACTCGCTCGGAGCAGCCGGCTCTTTGTGAAGATGGTAAATATCACGCCTGATCCGGATACTCTACAGCACACCTTTGATACCACGCAGATCGTATTTGATACCATACAGTTAGTCAATCCCCATTTTGATACCACGCAGGTAGCCGATCCCCATACTTTAGAGGGGCAATGATGAGTTTTGCGCGACGAATCCAGGGCGAAGTTGGAAAGCAGTTATTTTTGGTCGCCGGAAACTGAGGTTCAATACCGAAACGCAATGAGGTTTTAACGGCAATAGGCAAGGAGATTGCGCACCATGAAGACACTCAATCAGGTTTACCTGTTTTCAACAGCACTCCTTTTTTTCACGGCTGAGGCGATGGCATTAAGCTTTGTCGACACCAGCGGTGTAGCATTAAAGATGCCTCCCGAATACGAAAATTACGCCCAGAAAGGTTCCTATTTGAACCCTACCTGGGTGGGTGAAGTTCCCGAATGGAACTACTATGACATTTTCGGCAACCATCTAACGGAAGGATTTTATCTTTTTGATATGTCGATGAACGGGAATGCAAAGAGTGAACAATCCGACATCGCTCTCTCTCCCATTCTAAAAAAGTGGTTGAATGGTATGGTGCAGGTCGGCGACATGGCCGATAACCGGGGGGTCATGGCCCTGGTTGGCGACAGGGTGGCAACCCATTTTACGCCATTTACGTTCAATCAGAGCCTGTTTTGCGGCGCGCGTGTTGACGTATTTTTTGATTGGCTCTACGGGATGAATTCGATAACATTCATCAACTCACGAATCTCAAATACGGGAATTTACGGTATGTACATGGAGGCTTACAATATAGCGCCCAGTGCAGACTGGCTCCATGGAGTTCATGTGAACAAAAAAATCAAAGACATTTTTGATATCGGGGCCACGGTAATAGATATGCGCAATCAAGTAGATGGCAAGCCCGGCTCGTTAGTTGGCTCGTTTGACTCTCTCTTTCCAAATTCCCCGAGCGCGCTCCAAATCTACGGGCTTAACGCCGATTGTAACCTTCCAGGGCTAAAGGCGTATGGCGAATGGGCCCAAAGCCAGCAGGTTATTGACGGCAATTTCTGGCCAAAGCCGGGCAACGTGGGTGCCCTGAATGCTCTTTGGAACGTTTTCGACCAGTTAAAAGTCGGCGGTGAAGGGTATATTGTCCAGTCCAATTATAAGACAACGTATTACGACCCGGCTTGTTCCACAGGAGATCTGTCAAGCCAAAAGTACCTGTATCAACTTGTTGAAGACAATGACGATAAGGACCAATTTCCGGAAAACGGCCAGGAAGGCAAGGTAAATTTCCTTCCATTGGGCGGAGGAGATTGGGACGGGGTGATGCCTCTTAAGTATGATAAGAACAAGAACGGCATCTATGATTGGGAGGAAGATTTTTTGAACTACGATTGTGATCCTCCCAAGTCGGATGTTTATGTCGACCGGAACAACAATGGAATTCCGGATGAAATAGAAGACGATGCATATCCGGATTATCCTTATGTGCCCAGTTACTATCGTTCCGGCGAGCGATATTTACGGCGGAATGACAGGACCGGCAAGTTGATTGACACTGTTGTGCAAGATTCTGCCGATATCAGTTTCAATATGGAACGGCAGGTGAGCAAGGGGCTCGACGGTTTACATTTATATGGCCAATATGATATCCTTCCAAAACTCAATTTGACCTTGGGCGGAATGTACGAAGGGAGTGAACTGAATTCATTTCAAATGAAATATCAGAATGGGCAACCGATCGGTTATATCTATGCCTCCGAAAGGGACCTCGATCTGTACTCCCTTATTAAGTACCAACACGATTTCGCAGACGATAAGAAGCTCACCTTTAAGAATTATCTCCGCTACGTACAGGATAACATTCCCAACAATACGCTGGTCTCCCACGTGGGCAATAATCTTTCCTTCCATCAGGTTGATGTGTTGTACTACACCGTGGTGGATCCATTGGATTACCGCGATGCGCTCGACGAAATGCTCGTAGCACAGTACGACATGTACAAGAGCCGCGGTTTCAATTTCACCACGAGAGCTAAATATGAATTTACCAAACATTTCCCTCACCTCGACTTCAATTATACCGACGAAAATATTTCCTCCCTCATCCTCACAAACAAATGCGAATATATCTGGGCTCTCCCCTTTGCAAAAGACATGTTCTTAACCCCCAAGTATAAAAACCTCTATGAATGGGACGATTACGGTCCCAAATCAGACTCGGTTATGGACGATAAATATCGGCATAATACCATGTCGAATAACGCCTACCTGGTGTACGATTGGAAGTTCACCCCGAAAACTTCGATATCCACCGGCGTTCAGTTCGAGCTATTTAATGACTTCTTTAATCCGCTGGAGAACTATTATCATGGAAACTGGACCATTCAATTAATGATTAAGGATAGGTATGCCGGAATGAACGTGATATTGACGACGGGAGTTTCCTTATATAATTACGTTTTTTACAGTTCCCCCGCGGGGATGGTTCATGATCCCTTCAATAATCCGATGGAACCTGATCCATACAGCAATCCGTTCGGGGTTACAGACAATATTCAATCATATTATTTGTTTCTCAAGATCCATTGTGGATTCTAGGAGCCAAAACCGAATCAACAGCAGAAGGGAAAGAAATGAGGGTGACGATCAAACGCTTTTTACTCTTAATACTTCCTTTTATTCTCATAAATGGAAATTATGCGTACGGCCAGTTTAAGGCAAAGAATGTTTTTATTGTCGTCGGAGACCAATTCCGGCATGATGAATCCTTCGGTAGCCCGACCCATGCCTTAATCCCTCATCTTTGGAACGACATGGTTCCCAATGCCAGTCGCTGTGTTACCTTTTATGGGAATCCTTCCTACATGGCCCTGGTTCATCTAGCCATAATCACCGGTTCCTGGAAAGATCTCCGGCGTTCAAACCAGGATGACATTCCGGAACAACCTACCATGTTTGAGTACTTCCGTAAAGGCCTCGGGAAGGATAAAAAATCATGCTATTTCATCACCAGTAAGCCGGAACTTAATTTCCTGACGTACAGCAATAGTGAAGATTATGGCGAAAATTTTGGCGCCACCGCTGAGTTTACAAAAGAAAAAAACAATGATGAAGAGCTCTATACCAAACTCACCGCTTACATGAAAACGAGCCATCCCCAGCTTGTCTTTGTCATTCTGGGGGGCGCAAAGAGCTTTAATAAGAAGCAGGTACCGGAAGATATGGTCCGCTATCGGAAACAGCTCAAGGAGATGGATGATCACCTATACAGAATCTGGATGGCTGTCCAGGCGGATCCCGTATACAAGGATAAAACGGATTTCTTCTTTCTCAATGACCATGGCGATATTCTCTTACAGCAGGATTGTGATGACGAATGTAAGAGGTACCTGGTTATAGTGGCCTTAGGTCCTGATATCAAGAAGAATTATTCGACGGAAAACAAATGGAGACAGATTAATATCTGCCCGACGGTGGGCAAGATTCTCGGTTTCCCCACCCCGCGGGTGGATAAGGATGCAACAATGATAGATGATTTCTTTCTGAACGGCGGTAAATAATATGCTGAAAATAACAAGGTTGAAATTGGGTGTCCAAATAGTCTTTTTCCTCCTCATTGTATACCTTGGCTATGCAGGGGTACGACTGATCGAGTGGAAGAATATTTCCCTCGTGCTTCCTACGTTAAGCTGTTACTATACGAATCACCGGATAGCCCAATGTTTTATACGTTCCTTGCAGGAGGGACTTTCCGCCGGTTGGAAGGTTGGGTATAGTACCCTGCTCGTACCCGTAATACTGCTTGTGATTTTCGGTTTGATTTTTGGGCGCGCATGGTGCTCATGGGTCTGCCCGCTGGGATTCGTACAGGATTTATCCATCCGTATTCGAAAACTTCTAAAGATAGGCTATTACAACTTATCGGATAATTTGAAACAGGTATCGGTATTGGTTAGATGGATCTTTGTGATTGCCATTCTATTCATCGCCATGGGCATTGGTATTCCCCATTTCTTCTTAAAGGAGTACCAATACGATCTCATTACCCCTTTTTGTCAAATCTGCCCGAGCAAACAAATCTTCCCCTTTGTTGAAGGAAGATTCAAGGAAATGTTCACGGTGGATACTATCAGTACCTTGTCCGCCGTAATGTCCTACCTGGCAATTGGCGTTTTTGTTTTTTATCTGCTCACCACTTCTTTTATCCGGAGGATGTGGTGCAGGCTGTGCCCGATGGGTGCCATTCTCGGATTATTTAACAGGTTTTCATTTCTTTCATTGCGTAAGGAAGGAAAACGCTGTACCAAATGCGGCGTTTGCCAGAGGAGCTGCCCCGTGCAGGTCACGGAGGTGTACGAAGAAAAAAAGAAAGAGAAGATAGCTTCATCTGATTGCACTTTATGTTTCCGCTGTGTGGAAATGTGCCCGGAGAAAGACGCATTAAAAGTCGGCCTCTTCAAATTTCCGATCGCGCGGTCAAAATACAAAAGGTTTTTACAATCGAGTGCGGTGAAAGTAACTAAATTGCAAAAGGAGAATTCCCGGTGAAAACCAACAATGATCCAAAATATCTTCCAACGCTTGACCCTGCGGAAAAGGATGAACTGCAAAAGGCATTCAAGGCCGGCGTTCAAAAGACCGTCGCCGAAAACATCGAGAAGATGAAACAGGTTCCCAATCGTCCCAAAGCCATGGAATATTTCGACCAGGTGGCCGATTTTTTCGGTCAAAGGGAAAAAGAGATCCGTGAATTTAAAGCGCAGGGGGGAAAGGTAATCGGCTTTGCCTGCATGTTAGCGCCCGTTGAACTTATACTGGCCGCAGGCGCCATTCCTGTTCGTATTGATTCAGGGTTCTATACGCCGAGCAAGATCGGGGATAGAATTGTTCCGGTGGAGGTCTGCCCAGTCGTCAGGTCCATGATCGGCCTGGCAATGGCCAATCTCTATCCTTATCTTGAAATGTGCGATGTTATCATCTCTCCCAATACGTGCGATGGGAAAACAAAGGTGTGCGAGATTTTGACCGATGCGTTTCCCGTGTGGGAGATGAATGTACCCAGAATAAAGGACACCCCGCAGGCAAAGAGTTATTGGCTTGAACAGGTAAAAGAGATAAAGGGAAAGATTGAAAAGCTCACGGGCAGGTCAATAACCGGCAAAGCAATGCGTACTGCAATAGAAACGACCCTTAAGGCCACAGCAGCATCCCGTCGGTTGCTGGATTTACGGAAAGGCTCTCCTCTCATTTCCGGAAGGGATGCCATGCTGGTGGATCAGATGAGCTACTTTGACGATCTCAAGAGATGGACGGATAAAACCAACCTGCTCTGTGATGAGCTTGAAAGGAAAGCGGTTGATAAGTCATATGTTGCTGCAGAAGATACACCGAGGATTTTACTGACCGGTTCTCCAATGATATGGCCGGATTGCTGGAAAATCCCCAATCTGATTGAAGAATCAAAACCGCAGGGCTTGATTGTTGCGGATGAATTCTGCTCCGGCGACCGGATATACTACGACCCTGTAGGGGTTGATGAAGGGTCGGCCGGTGATATGCTGAAGGCCATAGCAGAACGATATATTATGCCGTGCACCTGCCCTTGCTTCACCTCGGAAGACGGGAACCAGGACAGGATCGACAAGTTGCTAACACTTGTAAAGGACTACAAGATCAGCGGCGTGATCTATCATGTGATACGTGGTTGTCATCTGTATGCCATGGAATATATGCGCCTGAAGCGTCTGTTCGAAAAAGAGAAAATTCCGATATACTACCTTGATACGGAATACAGTCGCGAGGACAGCGGACAAATGAAAACAAGAATCGAAGCCTTTCTTGAGATGTTGGCGACAAAGACCCAAACCGATGATCTGTATTAAACTGAAGGAGTATCGATTACAATGATCAGCACAGGAATAGACGTAGGCGCAAGAAACGTAAAGGTAGTCATTGTCAACGATGGGAAGGTTGTCGCCAAGAGCATGGTACCCACCGGATTCGATCCGTCGGTCTCCGCCAGCGATGCATTACGTAAGGCCATAGAACAAAGCGGCCTGGCGGAATCCGATATCAAACAAATAATCGCTACCGGCGTCAATGCCGAAATGACCTCACACGCCACGGGAAAGGTGAGCATGGTGCGTGCCATGGCGAAGGCCGGCACCTATTTATTTCCAAATGCGAAAACAGTGATCGATGTGGGCGCAGAGGATGCGAGAGCGGTCAAGTGCGACGAGAAAGGAAATATAGCGGATTTCGTGGCCAATGACCGCTGTGCGGCGGGCGCGGGCGCGTTCATCGAGGCCATGACAAGGGCGCTGGAGCTGAATCTGGAAGAGATGGGCTCCCTGTCGCTCAAGGCCGAAAAAGCGATCCCGATGAATGCCCAGTGTGTTATCTTCGGCGAATCGGAAGTTGTCACCTTAATTCATCAAAAAACTCCAAAAGCGGATATTGCGAGGGCAGTCTACGACGCCATGTCCGATAGAATCTCTTCCATGGTCAGAAGATTGGGTATAAATCCTGATGTTGTACTCATAGGAGGAGTAGCCAAAGACGTTGGCCTGGTGAGTTCTCTTAAAAGCAAATTGGGGGTAGACCTGCTTATTCCGGAAGAACCCGAGTTCGCTTCCGCATTGGGAGCAGCGCTTTCTTCGGCCCTGGAGCATATTGAAGACCGTGTTATTTCGTTGCCCAAGGTAGAGATGGGCGATGGCGATAACGGAAAAGGCGCAAAGAAAGAATATTGGAGATGGCCGGAATACAGAAAAACCGTAGAAGGAATGGATCCAAAAAAGGCCAAGATAATCTCCGCCGGTATTGATGTCGGTTCCGTGGGTTCGAAGGCTGCGGTCATGCTCGATGGAGAGATATATACTTGGGCCATTATGCGGACGGGCTCAAATAGCCCGGAAAGTGCAACGAAGATTTTGAATTGGGCATTGGAGGGCACGGGTCTTACGGAAAAAGATGTTCACTATATCGTGGGAACCGGGTATGGAAGAGTCAACGTGCCTATGGCAAAAAAGGCGATTACGGAAATCGCCTGTCACGGAAGGGGTGCGTCATATATCTGGGGACCTACGGTTAAAACCGTGTTGGATGTGGGCGGTCAGGATATCAAAGCCATCCGCATCGATGAAAAGGGCAAAATAACCTCGTTTCTTATGAATGATAAATGCGCAGCAGGGACGGGAAGAGGGATGGAAGTCATTGCAGACCTTTTATCGGTACCTATCCAGGAGGTTGGTGCGCACTCATTGCAAGTCGAGAAAGATCCGCCTCCGGTGAGTTCGACCTGCGTCGTCTTTGCCAAATCCGAGTCGGTATCGCTCTTGCGAAAGGGATGGACCAAGGAAATGGTACTGGCATCGTACTGTAATGCAATGTCTCTCAGAATGCATGAATTGCTGAATAAGGTAGGTATTGAGCCGAATTTTGTCATTACAGGCGGTCAATCCAAAAATATCGGGATCGTAAAGAGGATAGAGAGGCTCATTGGTTTCAATTGCCTCCCGCTGCCGCAGAATAGAAATTGTGAATTGGATCCTCAAACGGCAGGTGCCATTGGGGCAGCGCTTTTTTCCAAGGCACTGTACGAGAAAGAACAGAGAGCATAAAGAACGGAAGCGAAGTTTACATGATTATTCACTATGGATATCAAGACGGTTCGGGTAAGTATTACGTAAGCATTGATGCCGAAAAGTGCAATGCGTGCAAAGTCTGCATTGAGAAATGTCCTCAAAATGCGCTTAAGATCGATACGGTGATGATTGACATAGAGGATAAGCAGGTGGCTGTGGTCCATGAGTCGCACCGGAAAAAGATCCAGTATACCTGCGCCTCCTGTCACCAGAAGAAAGAAATCCATTGTGCGCAATCATGTAAGAAGGGAGCAATTGCCGCCACGTGGGAAAAGAAATAACCATATCCATTGATAATCATGAAGTTCGTTCGCAAGAAGGGGCTTCAATTATCGAGGCGGCAGATAAAGTGGGGATCTACATTCCTCGCCTTTGTTACCATCCGGATGTTCCGCCCGGGCCGGGGACCAAGGCAAACGGCCGAATCTACAGGGGCGGCGAACTCATCGAGGCGGGCGGCGCCGATGATGCAGAATACCATGGATGCAATCTCTGCGTCGTGGAAATTGCGGGAAGAGGTGATTGTCAGGCATGCGCCACCCTGGCACAGGAAGGGATGGTTATTGCTTCGAATACACCGCGCATCCGGGAAAAAAGAAAAGAAAGCCTGGCACGGATCATTGCACTGCATCCCCATGCCTGCCTGTCCTGCTCCGAACGGTCCGGTTGCGACCGGGGATCGTGCACCCAGGGCGTGATAAAAAACGCACGGTGCTGCCCGAAATTTGACAACTGCGAATTCCAGAGGGTGAGTGAATATATAGAGGTCAAAAACGACGTTGCGCAATACATTTCCAGGGACTTTCCCGTTAGCGAAACGCCGTTTTTCCTTCTCGATCCTAATCTTTGCATCGGGTGCGCCCGGTGCGTACGGGCCTGCGAGAACGTTTCGGGGAAACAGGTAATGGGGTTTGCGTTGCGTAACGGTGAATTTATTATCGGAACCGCCGAAGCGTCCCATAAGAAATCGGGGTGCGTGTTCTGCGGCGCCTGTGTTGCAGTGTGTCCTACAGGCGCTCTAATGGAAAAAGGGCTGCCCTGGAGGAAGAAAGCGGAACTGAAGCTCGCTCCTGTCATATTGCCGCCGGAGGATGACCTTGAACTATCCGAAGAAAATGTAAAGAGAGTTCCTGAAGTAAGTGGAGTCTACCAACTGTTAAACGAAAAGCAGGAAGTAATTTATATTCGAGGTGCCGACAATATACGCAAAGACTTGGAGGAGAAGTGGCAATCGGTGGAAAATGCCCGTTTCTTCCAGTACGAAGATCATGCTATGTATACCATGAGAGAGAACGAGATGGTGGAAAAATTTCTTAAGAAATTCGGTAAATTGCCTGAGGTTAATAATGAGATTTCGGACCTGTATTAAAGGACCCCGCAGCAAGCTGCGGGGACCGCGACTACAACCGGATGTACGCCCCGGTGAGCAGCCCGCAATCCTTCCATCCCTATGGAAGAAGAAATATTTGTATTCGCTCGCTAACCCCGAAGCAAGCTTCGGGGAATTCGCTCGCTGTGGGATTGAAACCTGTTTTTTGATTATGCTGCCATCCGTTTTCTGCCTTGCGGCTGATTCGGCCTCGGCCTCCGCATCCACGAAAATTACCGACTCGGCCGCGTCAGTAGTATCCGTGAAGAAGGCCGACTCGGCCCCGGCCTTTATTTCCATGGCCGGAGACTGCAGATACCCCGCCGTCGTCTCGGAGGGAAACAACCTCCACTTGACATGGGTTGTTACGGAGGGGGTGACAGCAAGCATTTATTACCGGCGGAGCGCTGATGAGGGAAAAGACTGGACAATCTCCCGGCGGATTAGCAACGAAAAGAGCGATTGTTATCCTCCGGCAATGGCGGTAAACTCGGGAATAGTGCACGTTGCATGGATAGACTACGGCGAGACGGTAGACGGAGAGCTCTACTACTCCCGGAGCCTTGACGGAGGAGAGACCTGGGAAAAGAACCGCATCCTTATCACCGATGCCAACAGCGCGCGTTATCCGTTGCTTGCCTGCAAGGAACAAAATGTCTACCTGATCTGGCAGGACGTGGAAAACAAAGTTTACTTCAAGGCCAGCCGAGACCAGGGACTTACCTGGGAAAAGGAGATGCTTCTGGGAAAAGTGGGTAAGCATTCTTGTTATTGTTACCCCCCGGCCCTTTCGTGCAACGGAAATGAATTGCTGGTGGTGTGGACCGACTTTCGGGAGGATAAAAAGGGCATTAACCTTGGATTGGACGGATTTACGCTCTTCAAAAACAACGACAAAATGGTCTCCTCCGTTGTCTGCCGGACAAGCGCGGACAAGGGCCGTACCTGGAACAACGAACAGGTCCTGTCGGCAACCCCGGTCTCCAAGGAAACGAAGGAGGAAATTGACAATCCCATAGTGCTTTCGGACGGCTCGCAGTCGTATCTTTTTTGGCTTGACAGACGCAATATTCAGCTCGGCGAAATTTTCTACGCCCGATTCGACCCAAAGACGGACAAATGTCCCATCACCGGCAGGAACTTGTATCCTATCGAAAAGAGGTCACCGAAGCGTCCGTCGGTGGTGTTCGACAAAGACAAGCACCTTCATTTCACGTGGGCAAGCTATTTAGGCGGGGAATCGGTCGTCTCCTACGGCGAGATCGACCCTGCGGGAAATGCCCTGAAAGAAAAGAAAGAGCTCACGACGAGCGTCGGCAGTTACAATAATCCGATCATAACGATGACCGCTTCCGGATTTTTGCACGTATTCTGGTTTGATGCACCGAAAGACAAGACCGAATGGTCAAGGATATTTTTAAAGACAAGCAAGGACAATGGGGCGACCTGGGAAGACTGGGGATCTCAAAAGAAGGAAATGTAATAGTGAAAACATTTTCACTCTTTCAATCGCCGAAGGTCGGTTGCACGCGGAAGCCCTTGACACCTGTCTCATTGCTCGCGGCAGTCTCGCTTGCCGTGTTCCTTGTGTTTTTCTGTGCTAGGGTCGTGGCTCAGGAGGATTCGCTTTCGAAAATAAAACTCATTTCCACGAACGATTCTCTTTCAAAGGGAAGCATGACGGATCGAGGGGATTCGCTCACAAAGAACAAGGCCGCCGTTCAAAAAGAATCTCCTTCAAAGAACACCGATGTTGATATGAAGGAGCTGACGAACATCGTCTTAACGGATAAGAAGATCCGTGCCTCCGGATGGGGTGAATACATAGTCGGAGGACATTGCCTCTGCTGTGACAATATGAGAAGTGCCGACTGTATTACGGTCAATACCACCAACAGAACGGACAAGCTGCGTATTAAACAGATTATTGACGGGAAAACAGAAGCGGACACCGGAGACAACACCACTTATTTCGGCGACTTATTTGAGCGAGAAGTGCCGACAAAACCCGTCGCACTGCTCATGGCCGAAATTACCTTGCCTAAACTGCAGGACATCTACAGGATAATAGTGTATACCGTGGCGGACAGCTTGAAAAGGAAGAACGTTCTTTTCAATTGCGAATTGGGCTACACCGACCAGTTCGACAGGCTGCAATGGGCTGGAAAGGTTGAAAACAGGGCGCATGACGGCCATATCACCTTCGACCTGGAAAAACCCATTTTCACCAAGGATATCCTCTTGAAAGTAGAGGACGGAAGAAACAGAATAACCGAAGTGGCCATATTTACCAAGAACAAATAAGAGTGAACGACCACCGCCACAGGCGGTGGCTTTGGGAGACGGGCATGGCCACAAATGTCAATTCAAGGTAGCAGGTAATGACCCTCTCTAAAATACTATCCCCTCTCATTGCGACGATCCTCTTAACGGCCATGCCGTCGAACGCCGGCGACCAGTCCGTTCCCCAGAAATCTCAAGCCAGGAATCTATTCATTATCGTTATGAACGGTGTGCGCTACAATGATGCGTTCGGCGACAAGAACCACTTGTACATCGATAATATCTGGACCAAGCTCCGGCCTCTCGGGACGATCTGCACCAAGTTCGAGAATCGAGAACTCACCCTGCCCATCCCGGCGCAGATGAGTCTTCTTACCGGCGTGTGGCATGTCCTAAGAAATCCGTTCAGTGAAACCATTCGCCCCACCTTCCCGACCCTGTTTGAATACTGGAACAGCGTCAGGAAAGATTCCGGAACTTCCTCCTATTTCGCCTCAAGCAGGCGAAATTTCGAAATCCTAGACTACAGCACTAGCACTGAGTTCGGGGCTAAATATGCGCCTACATTTGAGGCTGACAAGGAAGTGAAAGAGAACGAAAACGCAATCTATGAGAAGGCGCTGCCCCATATCATGGAAAAACACCCTTCTTTCGTGTATCTCAGCTTTGGCGCCGGGGGCGGTACCGAAACACCGGAAAAGGAACTGGCTGCCGAATGCCCATTGAAAGGTCAGAAGGATGCCTGCGGCGGAGCCGCCGGGCTGAATTCCTATTACGAGTCGATAATCCTTATGGATCAGATTGTCTATGACCTCTGGGACCGGATTCAGAAAGTGGACGCCTATAAGGACAAAACGGTTTTTCTGGTAATGAGCGTCCACGGAAGACACACCGATGATTACCACGGCTATGGGGACAAGTGCCGGGGGTGCACGGAACTTTTTCTCCTGGCAATCGGACCGGGGATCAAGAAGAATTTCGTTTCCAAACAGGGAAGAACCCTTATCGATATCTGCAAAACTGTGGGAACTCTCTTCAATATCCCTACCCCGTACGCAAAAGGCGATGTCATGAAGGAACTATTCGAATAGTTTGGTGTGCCTTTCAGGGATGCCATAAGCTTTCGACTTCAAGAATGCATTGCCGGCTGTTCGTCTAAATCCGCAACGCACCCCACCCCCAGCCGTTGGCGAAGACGTTGCTGCTCCTGTAGGAATTGTGTGTAGCCCAAGTCGTGGTCTCCTTGACAAGGAGAAGGGAGCAGTATTCCTGTTTTCTCCCCCTCTCCCTATCGAGGAGAGGGGTGCCGCGTAGCGGGGTGAGGCGGGCATCGGTTTGAGCGAGAATGCCGGATAGGCATTGAATTCCCCGCACTGTGGATCACTCCCGAGTATGTCGACTGCGTCTTAGAGGGTATGGCAATAACTACGATGATTGGTGCGAAGCACCATTACCATGCCATAAGGAAACGAAGTGACAATACGCTCGCTGTGGTATTCGGGATGCGGGACAAACCAGTCGAATTCGTCAAGGCAGATAGGATTCACTTTGGGCAAAAAAAAGTTCCCCCTCGACCGAAAGTCGAGGGGGAACGGCACTCGGATTGTCTTGTAATCCTCAAGTGTTATCTTACTATCCTCAAGCCAGAGCCTTCTATATCCTGTTCCATGTTAGTGGCGGTTCGAAATTTAAATCTATACACATATACCCCATCTTGAAGACGTTTTCCATAGTTGTCGCTGAGGTTGTCCCACCGGACTTTGTTCCAGCCTTCGCCCAGGGAGCTCGAAGGGCTTTCCAGGGTCGCCACGCGTTTCCCCGAAAGCGTGAGGACATCTATGGTCACGCTCCTGGCCGGCTGGTAGAGATAGTACGTGAACATGGTCCAGGTGGAAGCCGGGTTGGGCTCATTCGCAATGCGCCCCCTATCCGATATTCTGTCTTCGAATGACGGTACTTTGAAGGTGAAATCCGACGAGTAAGCGGCCGTATTCGCGTTTTCCCCGGTATAGGAAACAGCCCGGGCGTGATACGTTGCCCCTTTCTGGAGATCGAACAATTGAATGTAATGATTATAGCCCATCTCGGCGTTCACCCCGCTATTCATTCCATATTGCGTTGTCAAACCGTATTCGACCGAAGAGGTCGCGGGTATGTTCGTTTTCCAGGTGATCGTCACGTCTTGTGCCGTGACTTTCGCCGCCGTCACTTGTGACATAACGGCATTCTCTGCTACCGTGTTAAGTACGCCGGTCGTCACTCCTACAAAATTCTGGGCGCTCACGCTCGCAGTCAAGGTATAGGTTTTGCTCAGAGGAGTGAATACTACCCCAGTCTTGGTCGGGGTAACGGTATAGGTACCCGCTTGCAGATTAGCAAACGAGTACGCTCCGGTGCTCGTCGTGGTATCTTTTTTTGAGGCGCCACCTGACAAAGTAACGAGGACCCCGGTAATTCCCGCATCTGCTTTTGCGGATGCTACGCGTTTTCCGGTTGCGGTCGTGCCTATAATGCCAGCTATGGTAAAGCCCGTGGAGCCCGCCAGGGTGGTGAGTGTCCAGTCACTCGTGCCGCCACTCTGCTGATATGTCTTACAGTAGGTTGGACCACCACCTCTGGAACAGTTGCTCAAACAACATCCTTTTACTCCGGCGTGATAAAGTGTGCCGGGAGTCAGGTTTGGCACGGTAACGGTATAATGGGTATAAGCGGTCGTGGGCAGGGTAGTCGGGTAGATACTACTTTTGGCGTTAGTTGTACCATATGTCACCTGATAGGCAGCAGGACCCGCCGAACCCGTGTAGGTGCCGCAATCCCACGTCATATCAAAAGAGGTGCTCGTAATATTCGAAATCGTAACATTCGAAATCCATGGCTGAAAACAGTCACACGCATGATCGCCGTTTGCGTTGTGGAGAAGTTGACTATGCTCTTTTGCCTCATCAGCCAATACTATTCGGGATGAAGAGGTTTTGTTAAGAAAGACAAAGACGCCTGCGCCCGCCAGTACTACGGCAAGCAGCCCAATGCCGGTCCATTTAAAAACATTTGATCTTTTCATTAGACCCCCTACTTCTTAAATGTTGAAGTTTATTCCAATCCTCTTCCTTATTTACGTGCTTAAATAGAAAATGAATCAATTGCTATAAAAATCAAAGAATTGCACTATGGTTGTAACCGATGCCAGCTCGTAGGTGTCTAAGCAGGTCAATAGTATTGTAATATATAATCAACAAAAAAGGAAATGTCAATTATTTTTTAGAAAAATTGAGTATAAATGGCAATCTCGTCCGTATCAGGAAAAGAAAAAGGCGGGCGCTTGCAAAGGATTTCCAAAACAATTGCATGGTTTTTTGATTAAGGAAGCATAAGGCGGGTTGTATTTTCAAATCATGCACCGTATGAAAAATTCCCTATTCGCAAGCATTGGCTGGAGGGTTTTGTGAAAACAGTACTGTTTATAGGGAGCATGTTCCTGATTTTGTTTTCGTCTTGTTCGCGAAACACAGTAACTGACGCTGACGGAAACATATACAATACCGTCAGGATCGGGAAACAAGTCTGGACTGCCGAAAATTTACGGACGACGAAGTGGAGCGACGGCACCCCCATTCCGCATGTACCCGACAGTGTCGCCTGGCATAATCTTGCCTCGCCCGGCTATTGTTACTATGGAAATACGAATAATGCCGACAGCATAAAGAGATTCGGGGCCCTTTACAATTGGTATTGCGCCGATTCGAAAAAACTTGCTCCGCCGGGATGGCATGTCTCCACGGATGATGATTGGGATGCTTTACGGGATTACCTGATTAAACACGGATACAATTGGGACAAGGAGAGAAGGGATAACAGAATAGCTAAATCCCTGGCGGCGCAAAGCGGTTGGAAACCGTTCGGTATCGAAGGCATGCCCGGAAATAACATGAAGGACAATAACAGGAGCGGTTTTTCGGGCTTTGCCGCCGGTTCCCGCTATGATACGCGGGATTCCATTAGCGGGCATCCTCCTGTTTCCATGTTTTGGGCCATTGGCCACAGGGCTGCATGGTGGAGCGCCACGGAGGTCACCGAATCAATCGCCACTGTATATGGGCTGGGTTTCTGCGTTGATTATCTTATTAAGTACGAACGTCAATGGCTCAAGACGTGCGGTTATCCGGTCAGATTGGTGAAAAATGGGAAGTAATGGCGCTTTTATTGAAGACCCCCGCAGCAATAGCTGCGAGGAGTCTTCCATCCCTATGGAAAAAAACATACTTATACTTATAGTCGCTCGCTAACCCCCGAAGCAAGCTTCGAGGAATACGCTCGCTATGGGATTCTATGATCGCAACCTTGACACAAGGCTTTCTTCTCGGCCTTGCCACCGGAACAACCTGCCTGGCCACGTGCGGACCGGTCTATGCGCCCTACCTGATGCAGTACGGCAAGAGCCTGCCGAAAAGTCTGCTCGCAGTTCTTGAATTATCGGCCGGCAGGTTTATATCTTACGTTATTTTCGGCGCGGCCGCAGGGCTGCTTGGCAGGCAGGTTGACTTTGAAGGAAAAGGTCTCATCACCGCGGCCGGCTACTTCCTATTCTCCGTTTTTCTGCTGGTCACTGCCTTTCGTACTCACCAGCGCGACAAATGCTGCCGTACCGGCCGCTGGGCGGGAATTATCGACCGGCCGCTGGTTCTGGGAATTCTCACCGGCATCAATATCTGCCCTCCTTTTCTTCTGGCATTGACAAAAGCGTTTGGCGGGTCGGGACCGGCGGACGGCATGACGCTTTTTGCGGCGTTCTTTGTGGGCACATCAATCTGGCTGGCGCCGATAGCGGCATTCGGGTTGCTGGGCGAGCGAAAGCTTCTTCGCTCGATAGCACGATGGGGAGCAGTTGCTGTAAGCGTCTGGTTTCTCGTCCTGGCAGGGCTGCTAACCTACAATAATTTCCGATAGTAGTTTCACTCCGCAGTTTCAGGGTCGCTCACCAGTTCTCCCTCTGGGTCTGTCTGCTCCGCGCCGGATCCCGGCTCACCGACCGCTGGTCCGCGCCCCGCCTCCGTCGTTGTCAAAGTAGCGGACAAGCCGGGGATCCCGGCGAAGCGCCTGCGCAGACCCCTGGTCCCCAGTGGTCCGAAAGAAACGCTCCGCGGCCGCAACAGACGTTGTAAGGTTCGCAAAGCCGGCCATCTCGCTGACGGGTTTGGCGAGTAACGCGATCGCGTGCTGGTAGTGCTGTCGTGCCTGAGTCGTATCGCCAAGCCGCTCATATCCGTACCCTATCAGTAAATCGAGGCTGTAGTTAGCCTCCTTCTTGCAGATCCGGGAGTAGTGCTCGATTGCCTTGGCAGTGTGCCCGGCGCGATCCAGGCCCTGAGCAAGTGCAACCTCGGCAACATCGTTCACCACGGCCGGAGCCGCGGCAAGGAAGCGCTCCGCCTCGTCCAAACGGCCTGCGTCGGCAAGTTGGCCGCCAAGCTCTGGCAGGATGTGGCAACAGCCCGGGTCGAGGCGCGCCGCTTTCTTTCCTTCGGCCAGGGCGCCGGACACGCTATCGGCCCTGAAGAGGGCATCGCTGAGGTAGACGCGGAGCCAGGGATCACTCGGATGCTGCTGCACCAGAGGCCGCACCCGCCGGACAATCTCGCGCGGGAGGAGGCTGCGGCGCCAATCCTCGACTTTGGCGAGCAGGGGCCAGGGCGCATCGGGCCTCGACGGGTCTTTCCCGTCGAGCGACTCGTGCAACGCGTTCCCAACCCAACGGAGTGTTACAGGGAGATACCCCCCATCCACGGAGAAGCACACGCTCGCGTGCTTCACATCCCAGGGCACGGCCCGAAAGGTTTTCCCGATCCGGCACACGGCCTCAACAAGATTGATGCAGCGGTACTTGGCGTAGGATGGTACGCAGTCCGCGTCCACGGTGAGGAGCACAGGCCCCTGAAGCCGGAGTGCAGAAATGGAGTCTATAAGGCTGGCCCGGAACGGAAGGTGTGTTAATACTTTGCTCGCTGCATCCGGCAGGGGCGCGGCCCACACTACCTCACGGGCGATGCCGAGGGCATAGGCTGCAGTGATGAAATCGCCTATGTTGTACAAACCCGAGTCCGCAATGCCATTCGACCGCCCGATAGCGGCCACGTCGCCGGCTGCAAAGAGACGACGGAGCTTGCTTATGTTCTCTTGTGTGATCGGAGTGCAGTCGTCGTGGCCATCAACGTTGACCACTACCGCGCCGCGGACTCCGGTTTTGATCCAGGGCACAAGAACGTCGCTGTGGTTCTCCACGAGGAGAACGGGCGGCAGCGCGGCCATGGCCGCGAGAGGCAAGAGGCCGAAGAGGAAAGCCGCCCCTCCGAGCATAATCCGGCGCGACCAGCACCAGCTAACTGGCGGAATTTCCGATTTTACGTTACACATGGAGTGAATCCTTTACTTCTTAGAGTTGTTTCGCATACGTTCGACTCTTCCATGCGGTAGCCGAAAGGATACGTACTTCCTGAGAAAGACGTAGGCGTCCGGTTTCTAATTCCGGCGGGGACGCTCATGTTCCGCTGGTAGCCTCGGACACGGCGGAATCCGTCTCTTTACCGCGCCCGCATCCGGGGTCAATGACCGGCGGTCCCACCCGTGTCTTTGTCGCCGACGAAGAATTCGGCGAGCCGTTGATCCTGGCGAAGAGCAAGCGCCTGCCTATGATATCCGTTGGCCCGCAAGAAACGCTCGGCAGCCGCAACAGACGGAGCGAGGTCCGGGAATGCGGGCATCTCGCTGACGCCGGCGAGCAGCGAGACCGCGTGCAGGTAGTGCTGTCGGGCCCGGGTCGTATCGCCGAGACGCTCATATCCGTACCCGATCAATAAATCGCCGCCGTAGTTAGCCGCCTGCTTGCAGTTCCGGGAGTAATGCTCGATTGCCTCGGCGGTGCGGCCGGCACGGTCCAGAGCCTGAGCCAGCGCGAGCTCGGCGGCAATGTTCACCACAGCCGGGGCTGCGGCAAGAAAACGCTCTGCCTCGTCCAGATGGCCCGCATCAGCCAGTTGTCCGCCGATCTCCGGCAGGATGCGGCAGCAACCCGGGTCGAGGCGCGCCGCCGTCTTGCCTTCGGCCAGGGCGCCGGGCACATCATCGGCCCTGAAAAGAGCATCAGCGAGGTAGACACGGAGCCAGGGATCCTTCGGCTGCTTTTGCACCAGAGGCCGCACCCGCCGTACGAGCTCGCGTGGGGGGAGACTGCGGCGCCACTCCTCGACTTTAGCGAGCAGGGGCCAGGGCGCGTTGGTCCGGGACGGGTCCTTGCCCTCGAACGCCTCCTGAAGGGCGTTCCCTACCCAGCGAAGCGTGATGGGGAGATACCCCCCGTCACAGGAAAAGCACACGCTCACGTGCTTCACGTCCCAAGGAACGGCCCGGAGGGTTTTCCCTATCCGGCGCACAGCCTCAACCGGGTCTATGCCCCGGTAGTTGGCGAAGGGGGGCACGCAATCTGCATCCACGGTGAGGAGCACGGGGCCTTTGAGCTCGGGGAGAGACTCCAGCGAGCATATCCGGACAGGAAATACAGGCGGCGCTGGGTGTACCCACGGCAGACCATCCTTCGCTCCGACCTGGGACGCAACCCACACGGCCTCGCGGGCAATGCCGAGGGCGTAAGCTGCGCTGATCCAGTCGCCCCAGCAGTACAGGCCCGAATCCGAGAAGGAGTTGGCCCGACCAATCGCAGCCACGTTGCCGGCTGCAAGCAAGCGCTGGAGTTTGTCGGCGCGCTGCGGCGGGATCGGAGCGCAGTCATCGTGAGCGTCAACGTTCACCGCGACCGCGCCCCGAACCCCGGTCCGCACCCAGTGCACGAGCACTTCGCCGTGGTTTTCCACGAGGACCACGGGCGGAAGCGCAGCCATGGCCGCGTGAGGCAAAAGGGCGAAGAGAACCGCCGCAGCTCCGAACAGGAACCGGCGCGACCAGTGCGGAAAGAGAGTCGGAATTTCCGATGTCGCCATGTGCATGGAGCGAATCCCTTGCTTTTTATGGTCGTTTCAAAATTGGTGTTTCATCGGCGGGAACGTTCATCCTTCTACAAGCCCAGGATGAGCGGATTTGTTCATATTTAGTTGCCGGAGGATAATATACGTTTACAGCTGCAAAAAAGTGTGCCGATCCCAATTTTCCAAGCCCCCACGGCCACTCTTTACCGGAACCCCTGCGAACAGCGATCTATCGAAAAATCGGAATGCTCCTTACACAAGCATTCGATCCTGCTTGCATTCTTGCTAAATAACAACCAGTGGCCATGTTTCGCGTATCCCAGGAATAACTATACGACCCAGCCCCAAGATTCCTGTTGACAAGCGTGGTCATTTCACGGCCGGACAGATCATAAACCTTCACCGACACCTGATCTGAATGAGAAAGAGAGAATTCAATGGTTGCGTTAGGGTTAGTGCGGCTCGGGGAGTGGATGCCAAAATTACCTTGGTGTAACGTGATTCCCTTCGAAAAAGGATTGACTGCTCCTATCATTTCCGAAAGAGGTCTGCTCCAGACCCCGCCACCCCAGGTCGCGGCAAAGATGTTGCTGCCGCTCACGACAAGAGACGTGACATTAGTAATCATGAGACCGGAGTCGGCCTCGGTCCAGGTTGTTCCACTATTGGTGGAGAGAAAAATACCATAATCAGTGCCGGCAAAAATGTTGTTGCCGCTCACGGCAAGACACTGGACATAATGATCCGTGAGGCCGGAGTCGACAGCAGTCCAGGATGTTCCATTATTGGTGGAGAGAAGAACTCCGGTTGAAGTCTCGGCAAAGATGCTGTTGCCGCTCACAACAAGAGACATGACATCAGTAATTGTGGAGTCGACCTTAGTCCAGATCGTCCCGTTGTTGGTGGAGAGAAAAATTGCATATGGAGTTCCGGCAAAGATGTTGCTGCCGCTGGCGGCAAGAGACATGACATTAGTATTCTCGGGCAGGCCGGAGTTGACCGCAATCCAGTTAGTCCCGCTATTGGTGGAGCGAAAAGCGCCATCATAAACAGTGCCGGCAAAGATGTTGCTGCCGTCCACCGCAAGACAACTGAACCCCGTATTCTCGGGCAGGCCGGAGTTGACCGCAGTCCAGCCTGTCCCGCTATTGGTGGAGAGGAAGACACCACCATCGGTCCCGGCAAAAACGCTGCTGCCGCTCACGGCAAGAGACATGACCATAGTGCTCGTGAGGCCAGAGTTGACCGCAGTCCAGTTTGTCCCGCTATTGGCGGAGAGGAAAACACCCGCGCCGTCAGTCCCGGCAAAGATGCTGCCGCCGCTCACGGCGAGCGAATAGACATCGGTACCCGTGAGTCCGGAGTTGACCGCAGTCCAGCTTGTCCCGCTGTTGGTGGAGAGGAAAACGCCCCTGCCATTAGTCCCGGCAAAGATGCTGCTTCCGATTGCGGCAAGAGTCAATACATCAGTGCTTGTGAGGCCGGAGTTGACCACAGTCCAGCTTGTCCCGCTATTGGCGGAGAGAAAAATACCGGTTGGAGTCGCGGCAAAGATGTTGCTGCCGCTCACGGCAAGAGACTGGAAAGTATTCCCGGGCAGGCCGGGGGTAACTGCGGTCCAGCTTGTCCCGCTATTGGTGGAGAGAAAGATACCAGTTGAAGTCCCGGCAAAGATGTTGCTGCCGCTCACCGCAAAAGACTCGACATAAGTGTCCGAGAGGCCGGAGTCGGCAGCAGTCCAGGTTGTCCCACTATTGGTGGAGAGAAAAATACCCGCTGAAGTCCCGGCAAAGATGTTGCTCCCGCTCACGGCAAGAGCCTGGACAAAAGTATTCGTGAGGCCGGAGTCGACGGCAGTCCAGGTTGTCCCGTTATTGGTGGAGAGAAAAATACCACCACCAGTCCCTGCAAAGATGTTGCCGCCGCTCACGGCAAAAGACTGGACAAAAGTGGTTGTGAGGCCGGAGTTAACCGCAGTCCAGCTTGTCCCCTTATTGGAGGAGAGATAAACGCCGCCGTCAGTCCCGGCAAAGATGTTGCTCCCGCTCACGGCAAGAGAAATGACATTAGTATTCGCGGGCAGGCCGGAGTTGACCGCGGTCCAGCTTGTCCCGCTATTGGTAGAGAGAAAAACACCACCATCAGTCCCGGCAAAGATGCTGCTCCCGCTCACGGCAAGAGAGCGAATATTCCCGCCATTCGGCCCATTTGTCTGCACCCATTGAGCGCTTACCGTATGCGAAGATAACACCAGTAAACCGCCGCCCACCACAAGCTTTACCAAAAACCTTTTCATGTGATCCTCACCTTCTCTAAGGTGTGATGAAGATAAATTATACTTTATCAATCTTCTTTTCGTATGCAATTTGCGGATATTCCCTCGGGTTGAAAGATTCCTCGCAGCAAGCCGTGGGGACTGCGCTCGCTCCGGGATTCACCGGATGCGGTAACAGCGTCCACGTTCACCACCGCCGAGCCGTAGGCGCGATATCTCCACGATCAGATTGTTCCCGTCGACCAAATTTAATATACCTATACTGCTGCCGAAATGGGGATAAAATGGCGCAAAGATGATTGACATGACTTTGCGAGTGTTTCGAGAAGATCAGGGAGAGGAACCGGATGGCGCGAGCAATGATCGCGAAATATTTGCATCGAAGAAAGCAAAGAATGCGTGATTTGCAAAATGGAAGATACGGAGGCTTCGGGACGCAAATGTCAAATGCGGAACAAAGCGGCGCACTCATCTTTTAAGTATCGAAGCGTCGGCGAAGCTTGAAACGTCCACATGGACAGTGCTCAGGTCAAGCGGGGGAGTCGATGCGCTTTCGGATGAAATCGCCAATGACGTCCTCGGAGCTGTTGTCGATAGCGACAAATGAGAGGCCGAACGTGGCCGTAGTCGCATTTGACACCGTCGTGCCGCGCAGGAAATAGGCGATGGTGCCGGTACCGGCGATGGCCTTGGGGGTGCCGGGCAGCTGGCATGAGAACTCGATGAGACCGTAATCGTCAACCAGTTCTTCAACCAGATCATCCGGCATCGGCGCGGTGACCTTCACGCCGCCCAGGCTTACATCGGCTGTAGAGCCGTTCATCCAGTCCGTGAGCGGCTTCGAAGTCTCTTCCTCGATCATTCGGAACCGGGCCGGTGCAATCACCTCTATCCTGAAGAACTTCCTGCGCTCGTCATTCGTCATAGCCATGGTTGCGTGCCCCCTGCTGAAGTGGATTGTCGCTGTCCTATTAATCGTATGAAAATTGGCACGCAAAGTCAAGCCGAAAGTGAAAACTCATTGTTCCTCGCTCGTGACAAGGGCTCACTCCAGCATATCGTCGGCAAACCCATATCTTTTCGCTGCAACGCCGAACACCTCGGCAGAGGGCGTGCCTCGCGCCGCGTTTTTTCCGTCATGAATCTTGAATGCTTTCTACGCCTTTTCAAGTTCAAAGCCGAAATCCGCCGGGGCTCCATAATAAACGCTCGATGTCGCAATTACATGAACGCCGGTTTCTGCATAGGAAACAATATTGGTATCGTTGATGCCCCCGGTCGCAATGACTATAATGATCGGTGAATGTTGCGAAGCAATTTTGACGATTTGTTCTATTTCCTTCACCGGCATTTTGTCGCATTGAATTCCATCCACCCCGGCATCGAGGGCAAGCAGGGCGCTTTCGTAATCGGTTACCTCAACGATCATTTTCCTCTCCGGACATGCGGCTCGAATTCTCGGCGTCGATTGAAGCAGGTTTCTCAGGCCATCCGTAAAATTGCAGTGCTGTTCGAAAAAGAGAATCGTTTCGGACAAGCCCAGACGGTGGGGAAACGCTCCGCCCGCGCAGGATGCTTTGATTGCAAGATCGCGCGTTCCAGGAATGGTCTTTCGTGTCGTCACCAGGGCCACATTCTTATTTACCGATTTGGCAAGGTCCAACAGATGCCTTGTCCTGGAAGCAACTCCCGAACAGTATTCAAGAATATTGATAGAAACCTTCCAAGCGGCATGAAGCATTCCCGCAGTGCCGGTGACGGCAAGGATGATTTCTCCCGCGCTAATGGCACTGCCTTCTTGTGCCGCACTCGAAACGGTTCCGCCTAGTTTCTTGATAATGCGGATGACTTCCTCTGTTCCGCTGACAACGCAATTTTGCCGGGAGACGATTTTTGCCTTTGCCGGCATCTCCCCTATGCCCAGAAGTGCCGTCGACAAATCGCCGTAAGGCATGTCTTCGAGAAGCAAATGGTCAAGCGTTGGTTCTTGTATGTACATCATAGACACCCTCTTTCCATAAAAGTTCGAAAGTCCTAACAAATATCAATTTTGATGCTATCGCAACACAAGATAACTATTGCCGGATTATTCTGAGCCGAGGTCTTTCAAAAGAAGAAATAGGGGCAAGCGGCATTTCCGTCGCTCACTAAACGCAGCAAATCGTCAGTCTATGCGCAGTTTTCTAATATCTGGAGTGAACGATTTTACGGAGATGCTCACCCGGTCGCCCACCGCAAGCGACTCGGCCTCTTTCCGCAGAACTGCAACGCGGGAAACATCAGCACCCACCGCAACCGTTACGATGCAGACGACCCCTTGCTCGATTTTGGCAAGCACCTGACCTGTTATCCGGAGCCGGTCGTCGGAAGCGCCGAAGATCTCCTGCGGCGATCCGTGCGCGATGATCTTCCCGTCAACGCAATGAAACACATGGCTGGTAAGCCTGAATATTTCCCCCAGATCGTGACTAACGAGAACCGTGAGGACCGGCATGTCGCGGTGCACGCGGCTGATTTCCTCTTGTAAAGCAGACCGCATCGCAGGGTCAAGGGCCGAGAGCGGTTCATCCAGCAGAAGGATTTGCGGCTGCGGCACAAGCGCTCGGGCAAGGGCGACGCGCTGTTTCTGGCCGCCCGACAGCGTGTCGGGGTATCGCCGGCCAAGCTGCGTGAGGTCAAAGGTTTCCATGAGATAACGAACCCGGTTTTTATCCGCAGGGCTGCGTATTCCATACGCGATATTCTTTTCAACCGTCATCGCCGGGAACAACGCGTAGTCCTGAAACACCAGCCCAACGCGGCGTTTCTGTGGGGACAAATTGATTTTTCTTGAGGAATTAAACCATTGCTCGCCATCCATGGAAATAGTGCCTTCGTCAGGGGCGGTAAGCCCGGCGATCATTCTGAGCAAGGTCGTTTTCCCTGCGCCCGAAGGTCCGAACAGCGCGACGAATTCGCTTGCGCCAAGCTCCAGGTGAATGTCCAGAACCCGGTCTCCTCCTGCGGTGTGCAACCGCTTGCTTACTGAGAGCTTCAATGCTTGGTTCATGTCACCATGTCCTTGCGAACCGTTTGTTGACAAGAAGCAGAACAAGCAGAACGGCAAAGGATATGGCAACGAGAACGGCGGAATAAATATGGGCGGATGCGAAATTGAGCGATTCGACTTCATCGTACACGGCAATGGACGCGACGCGGGTGACGCCCGGGATCTTGCCGCCGATCATGAGTACCATGCCGAATTCGCCGATGGTGTGTGCAAAGGTGAGGATGGCGCCGGTAAGCAGCGCGGGCCTTATTGACGGAAGGAGAACCCTGAGAAACGTCGCGAATTTCGAGCGTCCAAGAATAAAGCTGGCCTCGGCAAGGTTGCGCGGCAGTGCTTCGAGCCCGGACAATATGGGGTTGACCATGAACGGAAGATTGAACAGCACCGACCCTACAACAAGCCCCTCAAAGGTGAAGACAAAGTTGGTGTGAAACACGGCATGCAGCATTCGTCCGAAAGCGTGATTCGGGCTAAAGAGCAGCAACAGGTAAAAGCCAACCACGACGGGCGGCAGCACCAGCGGCATGTTGACAAGCGTGCGAATGACATTTCCGGAGCGGGATGCGGTGAAATGCAGCCAGAAGATCAGCGGCATTGTGAGAACAAACAGAAAAACGGCGGATAGAAACGCCAGTTTGAGCGTCAGCCACAGGGGAATGAGGTCGATGTTCACTCTCCCTCCAGGTCGATCATCACCTCTGTGGATTTAATGAGCGCATTCACCATTTTCCCCGGTGCAACCGCAAGATCCCTGGCGGATCCGGAGGTAATGAGCGCGCAAAGCGGGTTCCCCTCGTAATCGAGCCTGACATTTGCAAGTATTCCGTCGTCCTCCACGGCGACAACGCGACAAGGAAGGCGGTTGCGGATGCTGAGGCTGTGGGGCGGCAGATCCAGCGCCAGGGCGGTCTCCGCTTCCTTAAAGACAATTCCCGCTTTCTTTCCTACCGCCGCATCCGGATCGGAAGGCGTGAAATCCAGGGCAACAGCCGTGATCTCGACCGATCCCACTTGAACCACAACCTGGAAAACATGTCCGTTAGAATTGACACCGACAATTGTTCCCAGGAGTCTGTTCATGGAAGAATGTACCCGTACGCTTGCAGAATGTCGCGGGACTGCGTGTCGAAAAGATAATTGATAAAACGCTGGGATATGCCGGGATTGTTGTCCGTACCGTAACGGCACTCAACAACGCCCTGAGCAATAGGATCGTAGAGCGAGCTGTCGATTTCCGCCCATTTCCCCTTTGTTTTCATCTGTGGGCCAAGCACAATAGCCTTAGCATTAAAGCCGATGTCGGCAGAGCCCGTAACAATGTACTGCGCGGTCTGGGAAATGCTTTCCCCGTACACGAGACGGGAAAGGACTCCATCGTAGACCTTTGCATTCTTAAGCGCCTTTACCGACTCGCGGCCATACGGCGCGGTCCTGGGGTCGGGAACGGCTATGGTTTTCACGGCCGGGTCGGTCAACACGGAAATTCCCTTGCCGACGTCAATGTCCTTTGTCGTCCACAAAACGAGTTTCCCATACGCATACACTTTCGGCTTGTCAACGGCAAATTCATGGACGAAAAGGCTCTCCGGATAATCCATATCGGCCGAAACAAAAACGTCAAATGGCGCGCCGTTTCTTATTTGCGTTACAAACTTGCCGGAAGCGCCATAGATGACTTTTACTTCGCCGCCGGATTTGGCAAACGCAGTTTTTATCTCCTCCATGGCATACTGCATGTTCGCCGCGCAGGCGACGGTGATCTGGGAATAAACAGTCTGGCAGAAAAATAACAGGGCAACCGGTATGGCATAGTTGCACATCTTAATCATAATGATTCTCCTAGGTTTTCATCACATAAATCAAGGGCAGGCAAAGCACCGGAAGATGTCTTTCGTCTGGAACAAGTCCTGCTAATCCGGTTTTAATCCTGGCCATCCTGGTCAGAATTGGACTTGAAAATTAACCGCAACCATGTCGCCGCGCACGGTCACGTTTCCATTTGCGTCCGGCGCCGCACTCTGATAGTTGGATTTCGGCCTTCCTCCTTGCTTGATATAATGTGCAGCGATTTTAAGATTGTTTTTATTCAGGTACCAGTTGAGCCCGGCATCCAAAATGTGGTCGACACCGTTGGGATAGACCGTTGACTTCGCATCGCCGTCAAATTCGGTGTACATGAGCGCCGGTTCGAGAAACTGGTCCTTGGGAAGCGGAATGTCGTACCCGCCCCTGATATGATAGACCCTGTCGGTAAAGTTTGCGGCCGACGCTTTCACTAAACCGCCATGGTAAGAAATACCGTTGACGCTGCGGGACATAACATCGTATTCACCGTCGATATTGAGCCCCATGAAATTTCCCACAAAGTCTCCGCCGAGGCTTCCGTTTTTCTGGAACCCACCCACATACTTTACAGCACCGGAATACGCCTTTGTGACGGCATTATACTTTACTGCGCTGGTGTCCCATGTTTCGTCCGTCGCACCCTGATAGCTGTAATGACCTCCCAGCGTTATTCCCTTGCGCTGCCCGAAGAAGTTGATCTCGGGAGAAAGACGATACGAAGGCATGTCTGCGTCAAAAAAGCTTACTGCGAGCCGGCCGACCCCCAGCGGATGCCATTTTCGGGGCCCGCCGTCCGTGCCGGCAATCAATCCCTGCGTTGGATCAAATCCTCCTAGATTGTACGCCACCCCGACGAATTTTGAACCGTAAAACCCGCCGATATTCACGCCGGTTTCACGTCCGCTTGTCCTGCCTGTTAAAAAGGACCGCAGGTACATGCTCGTTAACCCTTTGTCAAGAGAATTGACCCCTGCGTCGGGAGCGATGTTTTCATGTCCGCTTTGCGGCCGGAAATACCCGAAGGTGATATTCGCAAACGTTGAATCAAGCGCGTAGCTCATGTACAAGTCATAGAGCTGGAAGGTGGTATTGGTGGTGGCCTGTGCAGTGCCCAGCGAACCCGTGAACTGGTCTTTGCCGAGATTATCAAAGGCAAAGATAGTGGAATAGGTAAGTCCCGGGATCGCCTGCCCCTTCACGCCGACCCTGCCTTGTTTTAAAAAAAGATCGGCGCACGAAGAGGTGGCAGGCACGTCATTGGGATTCTGCGTGTATGCTCCCCACAATTGGTATGATTGTGTAAGTTCGCAAGAGCTTTTCCCGTCGTTGAACGTGAGCTTAGGGCCGGCAAAAACCACACAAAAGCAAACCAAGCCAAATAGACATGCCGAAACGAAAGCGCGTGCTTTCATAAGCATCCCTTTCCATTAAATGAAAAATGGCTGACTAAACATTCTTGTTATGTAAAATATTATACAACGGAAGAACAGTCAACTCCCTTTGCATTGGAGAGAGGCGGAGCGAAAAGTGGAGCAGCGAAAAAAAGAATAGCGGCCCTATGCGCAAATTAATTATTACACCTTTTTGAAAAGATTCCGCAGAGTGGATGTTTCGACACTTTGTTTGACGGTTTCTATTCGGTTACCGCAACAATGACCTGCGAGGCATTGAACACGGCGCATACCTCGCTGCCCAGGGAAAGCTTCATGCTTTCTGAGCTTTTTTTAGTGATGGTGGCGACAATGGTCCTGTTGCCGTCGAGTGCGATCTTTATTTCGTTGTTCACAGCGCCCTTTGTTATCCAAATGACTTTTCCGCACAGACGGTTCATGGCGCTCGTTTTGGTTTCTTCATCATCGACAACCATGAGGATCACGGCCGAAGCCTTGATAAGCGCCGTCGCTTTTCCGCCCTTCCTCAGGTCAAGCGCCCGAGCGCTTTCGTTTGTGATAACCGCCGTGATCGAGTCCTTTTCGCTGATGCGGAGCACGACTTCGGCTGATACCGGTCCACGCACTATCCTATCGATCGTGCCGGAAAACTGGTTGCGCGCGCTGGTTTTCACGATGAGGCCCCTTGCGAAATCGGTAAAAAAAGCAAAGTCGTTCTTTCTCCCGGATAGGGTTTTCGTGATAATTTCGAATTGCCGCTGCTGGTGACCGTACTCATCGAGGATCTTTTTACCGTAGTCCGACAGTCTGCATCCGCCACCGTGTCTGCCGCCCGTGCTGGTGACGACAAGCGATTTGGACGAAAGGTTGTTGAGCCTGTCGATAAGATCCCAGGCGGTCTTGTAGCTGATGCCGACTTCTTTGGCGGCCGAGGTGATCGATCCGAGTTTGTCAACGCTTTGAAGAAGATCGATGGCGTTTTTTTCGAGCAGGTGGCGTCCACCGAACAGGAGCCACAGTGGGCCGAAAGAGGGGGAATTGGAGTTCATGCGCTTCCGAAAAGAGAGGTGTAGTATTTCTAATATTCGCTAGAAAGAAAATAGTCTTATCCCATTGTCGAAACAATATTGAAGAATCCTCGTAGTAAGCTGCGAGGATTCTTCAATCCCTGCAGAATAAGAACATACTCTTAGTCGTTCGCTAATTCGTCCCCTTTGGGTTCCCGCGTTACTGCTTAATCGCCAGAATAACGTGCGAAGCTTTGACGAGCGCGCAAATGGTCTCGCCATTTTTCAGCTTCATGTCGTCAAGGCTTTTTTTGGTAATAGTGGCTACGATGGAATTCCCGTCGTCAAGATGTATGGTTACTTCGTCGGTCACCATGCCTTCGACGATTCCGTCCACCTTACCGCAGAACCGGTTCTTGGCGCTGGTCTTTACATGTTCGTCAGGTTCCATAAGAATTACCGACGAGGCCTTTATGAGAGCGGTAGCTGTATCGCCTTTCTTAAGGCCGAGGTATTGGGCGCTTTCGTTGGTGATCACGGCTGTCACGCTGTTTTCTTTACTGATGTGCAAAACGACTTCAGCCGATACCGGACCGTGAACAACCTTTTCGATGACGCCCGTAAGTTGGTTGCGTGCGCTTGTTTTCATGTCCTCGCTCCTTTTCTTGAAAATTGAATTAGGCCATGTGTTCGAATTATCTACGCATCTTTCGTAGATAAGATCAAGTAAGAGAAAGAAAGGATCTTTCAAAAGTTAACATCAGGTTAATCATTTTGCTATCCGGAGAATCCTGGTTAGGTTATTGCAAAGATAATTTTCCCTTGCAAGAATCGGTGCTTTGAGACAGGAACATTAGGCTCTTTGATTAATAACGCCGCAAATACTGGGCCACTCCCACAATCCGCAGCTATCCTTGATTTCGGTTTCTTTTCGATTAAAATTTGCAGAAATGATAAGAAACAAGCTTTACGGCACCTGACAATTCGTGCGGCCGGTGTCGACGGACCCGGATACCGGTTTCATCTGGTAGCAGGCACCAGTAGCGCATACGTCCATGACCTCGGCACGCCGACATTCTCTTCAATGTTAAGCCTGTCGGACAACGCTTCTGCTGCAAGAAACTGTTCATGATTCAGCGAAACCTCGCCATGAACAGTTTCTAATCATTTGGAGTAGCCGCGCTAGCGAACCTTCGAGGGTATGGCAATCACTATAATGATTGGCGCGAAGCACCATTACCATACCATAAGGTAACGAAGTGACAATGCGCTCGCTATGGGATTCAATCCCAATTGAAATTCGTATGGAGGTTGACAAAGAACGTACGTCCCTCCTCCGGATATCCTGCTTCTAAAAAGTAGTTCTTATCAGAGACATTCCTTACTCCCCCCTCGAATGACGCGTTTGCACCCAGAGGAACATTTAATGATGCATTCCAGAGAGCGTACTCGGGAACCGTTGATCCTTGACTTGTCGTATAGCGCCAAGAATCGTATTCTGCACTTATAAGGGCATAGCATCCGGTGATCGGGGTATATTTGACATATCCGACGACTTTGCCCGGAGGTATGTCGGTAAATTTGATCGCCGGATGAGAGAGGTTGTGTTTGTCTAGATAGCTGGCGTTTGCGCCAATCTCCAACGCTTTCGCCCACTCAACATCGTGAAAAACCGTAGCGTCAAGGCTCAGTTCAACTCCCGGCATCTCGGCCTCACCGGTATTCTGCATCTGTGCACGTGCATTGGCATCCAGCACGCCTGCTTTAATCACGCTGTCAACCGACTGTATCGCATCATACAAATGCGTGTAGAAAAGGCTCACATGGCCGGATAATGACCATTTCCCCAGATTCAATCCCGCATCATAGGCCGCCTCATAATTAACGGCATCTTCAGGTTGAAGAGTAGGATTGGGAATCGCCGTGCCCAGCTTGTAGGAATATCGATCCTTGAGCGTCGGGAACCTTGTCTTGCGCGCTATCGATATACTGGCATTCTGTGAACTATTGATATCAATTGTCGCCTTGCCCTCCGCATTAAAAGCTTGGGCGTTGTTGCTCGGGAAAGGGACTATCGAGTCAAAAACATTCTGAAATATCTTACCGTTGTAATGCGAGTAGAAATTGTCCGCTTCAACACTTGACCGGTTATCATAGGAAATTCCTCCTGTCAAGTTGAGAATCTTGAGAATAGTGGCGCCGTCCTCTAAACCAAGCGAAAACGTGTTGTCCTTGAAATGCCGTAAAGGCTCTTCCTGAAACGGTTTGGTGTTGGCTACCTTGACGGTGTCGTAGGCATTATGTTCTTCATGATAGTCTCGTTTGCCGTGAAGGGCGACACTCATCTCGTTTCCCGGAATAATGGTAGTGCCGAGTTCAACGGCGCCGCCTGCTGTCCAGTCATCATAATTGCTTTTAAAAGAAGACCTTTTCTTGAATGTCGAATAGGTCGAATCGTCACAAGCGAAAAGGCTGTTGCTCAACTCATTATAATAGACCGGAACCTTGAGGGAAAAATTATCGGAAAGCACGGTTTTTGAAGACAGGTAGACGCTCTGTTTGTCCCAATAGGGCCAATACCAGTAGCGTACCATGCCCGTGGGATCGACGGTCGGCGGTACACCTTTTTCCCCATGTTGATTATCATAGGAGAGTGCATATTCATCACCTGGCGCCGGGTCCCACCCGATTTTTGCACTCGCCTTTGCATCACGGTGATATGAATTTGCGCGTAACCCGCCACTCTGGAGCACAGTCGGGGTAAATGCTTTCGACAACTCATAATTGCCTTTGTCAAGATCGGAAATCGAGCCCATCAGAAAAAAATTACCCAATCGAGACCCTACGCCTATGTTCATGAGACTGCCGTTTAAATGGGGCATAAGCGTTGAGTCGCGCTTGGTGTCGACATACCCCATGGTGCCCACATCCGCTTGCAGTTCGAGCTTGTGCACCGGTTTCCGGGTAACCAGATTGATCGCTCCCCCAATTGCATTCGGGCCGTAGAGTACCGAAGAATATCCTTTTTCAACCTTTATTTCCGAATAATCGAACGTCGTGAAACGTCCCAGGTCGACATATCCGTCGTACGGCACATAAATCGGAACGCCGTCGATATAGAGGGGAACCGAGCGCAGATCAAATCCTCGGATATATACTTGCGACTCGTTTCTTGGACCGATATCGGAAACGTTTACTCCGGGAAGAAGCGAAAGTGCGCGGGCAACATCGGTGCGGCCGAATTCCTTCATTTGTGCACTGGTGACAACATCCTTATTCTGTTGTTTTTTCTCGCTGCCGGTGACAACAACGGTTCCAAGCGAAAAAACCGATGATGTATCCTGCTTGAGCGCCGTGTCACGCTGACTTGTGCCGGTAACATCAGCGGCTCTCGATGGAAATGCATTTACTATAAGGCATAATGAAAACAGGATTAAGGAGTGATTGGTTATTGGGTGCGCACGAGACATAGGAATCCTTTCGGAAAAGAATGGATGAAAGTCCCCGGATTAGTTGCCTGACAAATAGCGTTATATATTTTTCTATATTACGATGAGTGACATATGACTCCTTTGAATATGTTGACGAGGATAATTACTCAGAACCTTTCAGATTCACTTCCGCAGCGCCGGATCTGTCATCGAATAGTTTAGGGGAATCAGGCCTTGTGATGTTGATTTTCTGCAATGCGCCTTGCGGAGCATGCATAATGCTGCCTCCACCCATCCCGAAATAGCGAAGAGTTTTGTTGACATCCATGATTCGTGAAGTGCCGAGCCGATGCAGACCCAATTTGAAGAGGCTGGGCGTGAGCGGCACCGTGGGCCCCATTATGACACGGGTTGTTGCGTTAGGGGTCCTGCAAATTACCTCCCCGAACGTCCCGTTCACGAGCGTGAGCCCGGTCATGAATACCAGTTTCGCGCGGGAAAGCACGCCATGCGAATCGTCCCAACGGATGTCCCCCGGTCTGGGCAAAAGCTCCACAATCGATACCGGCCGCCCTTCATCGCGCCACATCTCCGCATCATGAAAATGGCCGATAAAGCAGGTTGGGCGTGTCTTGGTTTGCTCGGAAAACGGGTCTATTGCCGAGCTTACCGTGAATTCGGGAACCGGTGGGATCACGCATTTCAGGCAGGCCATGCCCACGGCAATCCGAAGAACGTCCGTCGAAGCGAGGTATTCTTGCGCGATTTCCGCCGCCTTCCGTCCAATCAGATCGCCCAGCCAGGTGTCCCGGGGATTTTCCGTGAGCCCGGGAGTGGCCGAGAAGCAGGTTGACATTTCATAGCGCCCGGCTTTGACCACCACCCAGTGATGGAAGAGATGGATGTCCTCCATCAGAGTTGAATAGTCCGTGATAGCGGAAATGAGCGTTTCACGTACAATTGTTTCCATAAGATTTCTTCTTCTACAAGTCGAACAACAATGTAACTCTAGTCACCTGACGTCGGCCGGATACAGCTTCACCATGTGCGCGCCCTGTTTGAAGATTGATCGGTCGCCTCCCTGCGCCACATGTTGCCAGATCCTGTCGGCATCGATAACCGTGGTGCCGGCCAGGGACGCGATTCCTTTACTGAACCACAAAGGGGTCAGCGGGACACTCGGACCCACCATAACCATGCAGGCGTTGCGGCCCAATTCCATAAGCCGGGGCAATGTCTTGTTGGTAAACGTAACGCCGGTCATAAACAGGAAATCCTGATCTTCCAAAATGTATTCGCACGCCGGATCAGGGAAATCGCCCTCCAGGGGGTTCCGCTCCAGGATGGAAAGCCGGCACATGGTCGAAAGCTCGGCCAGGTCCGGAAAGTGACCCACCACGGTCACCTTCTTGCCGGTGAGCTCGGGTTTCATGACGATAAAGACACTCTCGTTGACCTGCGACTCCGGCTGAGTCTTCCAAACATTCGCCATAGTGGAAGGCGCATTGACATAGGCGTTGATCGCCGCAACACCAAGGGCCGCCTCATAGGGCTGCCACGACTTGACAAAAGCAGCGAGTTCACGCAACCTGCGGCCCTTGAAGGCTCCGGCGCCCGAAATGGAGTGGGAACCATGCGGAGGCGTCATGGCGACGCCAACCCCCACGGAACGCACGAGTGTCCAGTGAATGCCGACAAGCACGTCGTCGACCACCAGGTCGTCGGGGATCAGCGAAATCAGTTGATCGTACAACTCCCACTTCGATGGAGTGGTTCCTGATGAATCGCGGGAATCCGAGTTCTTCATTTCCCCTCCGATTTGTCAGGTGTGATGGTTCCCTCCTCATGCCAGGGAAATCTGAAATGCTCCGGCGTGCCTTTGTTGATGAGGAGGATTATCTGGGCCACTATTGCCAAAGCGATCTGCTCCGGAAGATTGTTGGCGATTTTCAAACCCACCGGCGAGTAGACCCTTTCATCAACATGTCCGCCCCTGGAACGGATGTTGTTGACAACGATTCCGATTTTATTCTGGCTGCCGATCATGCCAATGTAGGGAACATCTTTGTTCCGAAGGATCTGTTCCAGACAAGTCTCGTCGTGTTTGTGCCCATGAGTCAGTATGACGCAGTAACTCGCACTGGTCAGCTTCATCGTCTCACTCAACGATTCATACGGTTTACATACACACTCGACTGCCGAAGGAAACCGTTCGGCGGATGAGAAATCTTCCCGGTTGTCAAACACGCGGTATGGCATATTGAGGATTTCGCAATACTTGGAAACCTTTTCACCGATATGGCCTCCGCCAAAAATCACGACTTCAGCCTCGGGCAAAACAGGCTCGATGAACACGGTTACCGATCCGCCGCAAAGGCCCTGCACCGTCCTGTCAGGTGTTACCTGCCACAGGTCTCCCGCAAGAGAGAAATCCAAGCTGATGCAGCGGTTGTCTTTGATGGCCTTTAAAGCTTCTGCACGGCTGATGTGCTCAACCGGTCCTCCTCCGACCGAACCGGCAATCTCGTTCGCCACGCTCACCACCATCTTGGAGCCGACACCCCGTGGCACCGACCCTTCGGCCTTGACGATTGTGACGATCGCGCAGGCAATGCCCTTGTTCTTCCATTCATTCAAACTCTTGAGCCACATGTTCGCTCCTTTCAACTTTGTGTGTATCCAACCGGACACGTGACGCGGCGGCCCTTACTCCATCCGATATTCCAACGGGAACTTCAAGATAACCCGTACCGGCGGATGGGGAAATGGGGCCGCCCGTCTGACCGTGGCAACGGCATCCCGATCGAGTATCGAAGCCCCTGATCCCTTGAGTATCTCAATACTGTCAACGTCGCCGTCTTCGCGTACGCAGAATGAGAGTAAGACCGTGCCGGAGATTTTCATTTCGAGCGCCATGGGCGGATAAACTGCTTTGCGGTAGATGATGTCCCGGATGTATTCGAACTGCTCTTTCAAATACCGCTGCCTCTCCCTCTCCCGCACTTGGCCCGTGTCCTGCGGCATTCCTAGCGGGCCGATCGAGGCAACCTGGACCAACTGATTGTCAACTCCGCTTGGTTCGGCATCCGTGAACTGCGCCGTATCGGCAATGATATCTTCGGCGGTTGTGTCGGGAAATTTCTCTTCTTCCTTAACCGGCGGAGGCGCGGGTCTTCTGGCGTGCCGAGGAGCCGGTTCCGGCACGGGGACCGTTGATGCCGCCGGCTGTATCACCGGCGATTTCTCGATGTTAAAGTCGATCGTGAGCGTACGAGCCGCCGGAGCGGAAAACGCCGCAATGCCGGTAACGGCGGCGATAAAAACCCCATGGATCGTCAGCGACACAAGCGTTGCACGTTTCTGATACTTCATCGCACGGACTCCGTCTGCAAGCTGACCCGCGTGAACCCCCGGGTCTTGACGACATCGAGCACGTCCACGAACGTCTGAAGGGCAATTTTCCTGTCTGCGCGGATAAGGATCGGTGTGGACCGATCTATGTGCATGAGCGCCTCAAACAGCGCCCGTTGGCACACGGCAGAGGAGTTGTAGTAGATGGTGCCTGTGCGGTCGATCTCGATTGTCTGTATTCGCAGCAGATCCTCCCGGTTCTTGGATGCCTGCGGCAGCTGCAACGGGATGGATCCCGCCGCGACCAGCGTTGATGTGGTGAGCACGATGGTGAGCAGCACCAGCATCACGTCAACAAACGGTATCACGTTGATATAGTCGAATTCCTTTTCATCCATGATGAATGTCCCACTCAAGGAGCAGCCTTTTGACTTTCCGCAAAAGGAAATTATAGAGTACCACGGACGGTATTGCGACAAGAAGGCCTGCCGCCGTCGCCTTGAGCGCCAGGGCAAGGCCAACCATGATCTTGCCCGTGTCCATGAATCCCTGGTTGCCCAGGGTGTAGAATGTCAACATGATGCCCAGCACCGTGCCCAGCAGGCCCACATACGGCGCGCTGCTGCCGATGGTGGCGATTACATGAACCCGGGACGTCAGCATGAGTTCCAGTTCCTTTTTGCTGCCAAAGTCGGCGGGCCGGATGCGGCGGTACGTGAGCCACCGTTCGATCGCCACGCTCACCGAGACTACGCTGAGAAATACCAGAAGTCCGATGATGCCGAAGTCGATCCCGAATTTCAGCCATTCCATGGTTTACTTCCCATCGCCAGTGTCGTACGTTCAATGCGCAAGCGCCCGTTCCAGCAGCTCCGCGCATTCCGTGTCATTGAGCTTTTTGAAATAGAACAGTTCGTAGAATCGCCTTGTTTCTGCGCGCATGTCGATCTTCATCCGGTCCGGATACAGCAGATTGGCCAGCCACCGCAGGCCGATAATACGGTTGACAGAGGGCGGCCGATCGAACCAGCCGAAGGGCAGTGATGGTATCTCGAATACCTTCTTGTTCTTTACGGCATCGAGGTTCCGCCACGCGGGGTCGGACATGATTTTTGCGAAGTTTTCCGTGCCGTGCGCGAACCCGTGGTCCACCTGCACGATGATCATCTCCGGTTTCCACAGCAGAAGCTGCTCGAACGAGACTGCTGCGCGGCCGTACCCGCGCACCATGGGTACATCGGCCACGTTATCTCCGCCCACCATATCAAGCACCTCGGCATGCGTTGACCCCTTCGGGTCCGTTTCCAGCCCGTTGAGTCCTTCGGCGTAGTAAACCCGTATACGCTTCTGCGCCGGCATCGACGCAACGACAGCGGCGACCGTATTGAGGGTCTGCCGGCAATAACCGGCAAGGGTATCGGCGCGGCGCTCCTCACCAATGAGGCCGCCCACAAAGCGGTACGACGTGTCAAGCGATGTCAGCCGACCGTCGACCATCACCACCGGCGTTCCAAGTTGTTTCTCCATGCGCTCCGCTGCGGAAACGTCTGTTTTGTCAATATACCCCATCGACAGAACGATGTCGGGTTTCGCCTTGATGATCACCTCGGGGTTACCGGTGGTACTTTTGCCGAACCACCCTCCGAGAAGCGGTTTTTTGTTGTACTCCTCAACAAGGAATCGTCGTTCGTCCGCGTCAGGGTTCCATGTTGTGCCGGTGATTTTGCCGGGCGCAAGTGTGTACATCAACACCTCGCCCATCGGCGACGTCGAGTAGACGGAACGTATGGCAGAAGGAATAGTGACATGGCGGCCTGCCATGTCCACGATCGTTCTTACGGAAGGAGACCCGGCCCAGCAGGCGCCCGTTGCGAGCGCCGCGAAGACCAGCACCGGAGTCATTACGCACAGATTCTTGTTTGTCACTTAGCACCTCCCATGGCCGGAACGCACAAAAATCGGCCTTCCGCCACTGAAATAATATCAACGTCGATCCCATACATTCTTTTGAGCAGCGTACAGGTTAGCACTTCTTTGGGTGGACCGTCGGCCGCGATGCGGCCGTCCAGCAGCGCTATCACCCGGGTGGCGCACGCGAATGCGTGGTCCGGGACATGGGTCGTGATCATCACTCCCATGTCTTGGGTTGCAAGTTCACGGATAAGATTCAGCGCCCGGATCTGGTTGCCGAAATCAAGGTGCAACGTGGGTTCGTCCATGATGAGAAATTGCGGCGACTGCGCCAGCGCGCGCGCGATCAGCACCAGTTGGCGTTCACCCCCGCTAATCTGCGCGTAGTTGCGGTCGCACAGATGACCGATATGCAGCAGGTCCATGACGCGCGCCGCTTCGCGCCTGTCATCCGCCGAGGGAATGGAGAAGGCGCCGATAAAGGGCGTCCTTCCCATGAGCACGACGTCCATGGCGCTGAAGGGAAATGGCGGGATGTGGATCTGTGGGACATAGGCCAGCGTCCGAGCTCGTTCCCGCGTTGTGAACGTGCAGGCGGACCGCTGATCGAATTGGATATCTCCTCGCGAGGGAATGAGCCCAAGAATCGCCTTGAAAAGCGTGGTCTTGCCCGAGCCGTTGGGTCCCAGCAAGCAGACGACCTCGCCCGAATGCAACGATGCGCTGATTTCCGAAATAACCGTGCGCGACCCGTATCCCGCCGATATGTTGCTTATCGCCAGTTTCATACCCACCCCCTGCGCCCCCGGGCGAGCAGGAATACGAAAAACGGCGCGCCGATGATCGCGGTCAGGATGCCGATGGGTATCTCGATGGGGAACGCGACGCGCGCCACGGTGTCGACGACGAGTAGGAACGTACCGCCCAGGAGCAGCGATGCGGGGAGCAGCACCGGGAAAGAGGGGCCCACCAGCATACGCGCCAGGTGCGGAACCACCAACCCGATCCAGCCGATCATACCGCTGATGGACACCGCCGCGGCGGTCATGAGCGTTGAAGACACGATCGCGATCGCCCGTATCCGACCCGCGTCCACTCCCATGGCTTTGGCTTCCTCGTCGCCGAACGAGAGTACGTTGATCCGCCACCGCACGAGGAGTAAAGGGATTGCGCCCGCTACGGTCGCGATTGCGGCGATGCGGGCGTCGGACAAATTGACCGAGGCCAGGCTTCCCATGAGCCAATAGGTGATCGCGGGGAGCTTTGAGTATGGATCGGCGACATACTTGACAAGCGAAAGCAAGGCGGAAAACAGGGTGCCGGTCACGATGCCGCACAGTACGAGCGTCAATGTCTTTTCTCCGCGCTTTCCGACAAAGGCGGACAGCATGACCGTGGCAAACACCGAGACAAGGCCAAAGCCAAAGGAAAAAAGCTGGATCCCGACCACCCCGACCGAAAGCAGTATCGCCAGGGCCGCACCGAACGCCGATCCCGCGGTGACACCCAGAAGAGAAGGATCCACCATGGGGTTGCGGAATATACCTTGGTAGCACGCGCCAGAACCCGACAGGGCCATGCCGACAAGAACCGCCGCACACATGCGCGGCAGACGGACATGGAACAAAACGGTGCTGCTTGCACCGAACACCATGGTGTCGTGGTGCCATAGTGATTTCCACACCAAGTGCAGCAGTTCACCGATACTGACGGGGTAACGTCCAACTGTCAAGGCTGCCACGGCCATCACGCACAGGGCGATCGCCAGGCCAGCCAGAACCAGGGGTCCCTTTGGCCCCACAGAATTGACCGACTGGTTTGTTGTGCCGCCGTTCGTTCCTTTGTGCGTCTCTGCGGTCCCGGCAGTTGCCAGATGAGAATTAGCCGGTTCCGGACCATGCGGCTGATCATTCTTGACAGGCGGTTTACTCGTGGTGTTCGGTATCATCGAAAGTTGATGTGTCAATGTGCCGTGTAGTAGCTGCCAGACGAGCAGGCCATGCATACCGGCCCTTTTTCCCCGATTGTATCCTTGCCGTCGAAGACCTTTTCTCCGCACTCGACGCAGGTGACAACCCGCTTTGGCTTTCCGGGCATCTCTTCGGGCCGCAGGTTGACCTTCACTTCCCGCCATGCGAGCATCTCTTCGTCCGGGATGTAAAGTGCCTGTCGAACCGCATCTTCGTCTTCGCCGTTGATCGTGCGATCCATGGCAACGTTTAGACGCCATGAATGGTTCGTGGTGACATTCATGAATGTCGCGGCCATCCTGCCGTAGTCCTTGAGTTTGAAGCTCCGCCGCCCCAGGCGCGTACCGGTGACCGTCTGGATGGCGTCGGCGATGCAGCGATCGTTCTCCACCACGACGATCAGGTCCTTGTAGGTGGACGGCGCCGCCAGGGACAACCCCTTGACGGCAAGGCGCACTCCCAGCACCTGCCCCATGCAGAGGTGACCGTGGAATGTGACGCATTTGTCCAGAAGCTCGCCGAGTTCTTCCTTTGTTTTGCTCATGATATTCAGCCTCATCACACTAAGGTTATGTTACCTCATTGAAATACCTTCGGAAACAGCTCATGAATTATGTTTACCCCGAAATTGACAGAATAAGAAGACAATGTCTTGCAGTTTCGTAATATACCTATTTATACAACGAAAGCACAAAAAAACTTCCGCTGCATACAGCCACGGAAGCCTTGTGTTCACTCATCAACCGCAATGATTGTCTGCGAAGCGTTGAACACCTCGCAGGATTTGTCATATCATGAAGAAATACAAATCAAGAAATGGCATCGTAGGTTGCCTTCACGGCGGCGACTAGAATAACGACAGCGAACACGCGTTGGAGCATACAGCAAGAGATCTTCTTCTCTGCTAGCGTCGCGCCGCAAAGTCCGCCGATGAGCGCAGCCCCTGCCAACGGCAAGACGATACTCAACTCAATTCCACCTCTAATTCCATGTGCTGCTAACCCAATGCCTGACAATGCTAATACCAGGACGGAATTCATTGCAGCCATCTGTTTTGGTCCTGCCAATCCGAGAAATAGAATGAGCGGCCCGAGAAACACGCCGCCCCCAATTCCCAGGAAACCTGAAAGGAACCCGATAACAAGCCCTGCCGGGATTCCTATTAAGAAAAGACGAAGACGCCCCGGATCTTTTTCCTGCTCTTGAGCATTTGGCGCAGCTCGAAACATCGCGATGGCGGCGATTGCAAGGGTTGCCGCCAATAATGCAAAAAATATCTTCCGATCGGCTGTTATGAATCCACCCAGGAATGCAGCCGGCATGGCGGGTAATAAAAACGGCAGGATAAGTCTCCAATTCAAACGTCCGGCCAAACCGAAACGCAGTAATGCCGCCCCCGTCACTACAATGTTTAACAACAAGACAGTTGGCGTCATTGCAGCAGCGGACATTCCACAGAGGGACAAGATGGCAAGATATCCTGTGCCGCCACCGAGGCCGACGGATGCATATGCCCCGGCAACAACCATAACCAAAGGCACTAGAAGTAGAAAAGTCCCAAGCGTCAATGTATCTGACATTTCATTCTCGCATTACCATTAAGTTATTTGCTTGCTTTTTGCTTGCCGGTCACCGCAAGGGGAAAGTTGGTCTGGCGTTTGAATTTTTGTACGCCGGAATTGGCTATGTACTCCTGTATTTTCGGGGAAGTCAGATACCCTATGAAAGTCATTGCATCAACGTAATGGGCGTCCGGATATTTCTGCGGGTTTGCAGCCAGGACCTCATAGGCGGTTACCAGCTTATTGTCCATGTTACCGTCGACCATGACGTTCATATCAAGGGTTTCCTGCTGTTGTATGAATGAAGGATAATGGACAATCGTATATCCCCTCTTTCTATTCGCTATCACGAGGGTCGCGTCCGTGCCGGCATTTGTTGTGATATACCAGTCGCCCTTTGGCTCAATCTTCGCCAGTTTCCACATTTTCATTTCCAATCCGTAAGTGCCGGAGTTGTCTCCCCGGGAGAAAAACAGCGCTTTCTTCTTTGCTATAATTTTGAGCGCCTCGGTCGGGTCTTTCATTCCCCTTATACCCGCCGGGTCTTCCTTGGGACCGACAATCGCGAAGATCGAATACATCACTTCTCTTAAATTGACCAAATATCCGTCGGCTACGAGTTTGTTTTCAATATCCTTTTCGTGCCCTATAAAAACATCTATTGGTTGCGCACTGTCGGAACGCATGAGTTTGTCCCCGTCTCCGGTGCACAAGTTTAATTTCTTAATGGGTATGTTGTACTCTTTTGTGAACATGCCGATGAGTTCATCCGGCAGTTCGGTGGAGCAAAGGGTGGCTGGGAAAATTACTGCGAGCGTTTTTGAATCTCTTGATTCCGGAGGGGTTGGTTGAGCCGACATCACGGGTAAACCCGCCAAGGATATCAGGACTGCTGAAAAACATAACAACCTGATACCTGAGACTTTGCCTCTAAGCATGAATCCTCCCTGTTTTTACAGAACAGATTTGATTATTTCCGTTCAAAGGCCCGAATCCCTGTTCGTTGAGCCCTTTTTCCTGCCAGAAAACACGCACTTTGAATTTATTTTCGTTAGCCTCTTTGCCGAAAAGCTGCAGGTGATCCGCCTTTTTCCCAGGGGTATATTCAGAAGCGTAAATACAATCGCAGAGGGACTGAACAGCCGCATATATCTTCTGCTTGACGGCAGTACTCTTTTCGGATTCTGATTCGACAGCCGTCATTTGTTGCTGATACGTTATTCTGCCATTTTCAGCTAATACCGTCTTTTGCCCTTTATTCAGTACTATTTCTTCTAAGGGATATTTAATTACTAATTTCCCCTCAAACACGATGCAGGTCGTTTCCGTTTTTAATACACCATTTTCCAGTCTCGCGACCGTTTGTATCTTTGAATTTGTATTCCTTGAAAGTAATAATCCGTCGGGAGTCTCAATCTGAAGTTCTTTATCTCCCGACAGAAGCGATATTTCCCCACGCGATAATGCTATGTGCCGTGAGCCTTTAACCCTGACCATCGTATTATGGTGAATCTGTAATTCGTTTTTGCTTTCCAGACTTATGGCTGCAGTGGTACTGTCTCCCGTATATAACTCGTCGCCCGACTTAATATTTTCAAATTGCGCGATTTTGAACCTTTCCGACAGATTTTCAACATACCCTATATTCTTGTTGGCCAGGCACGCGTATGACAATATGGCAACCAGCAGCACAAAAAAGCCGGCAAGAGCAGGCCTTAGCTTGGGGTTGAATAGGGGTCTGAATATGGAACGAGGTTCTTTACTTGTTGATTGATTAAGACTATCCAATATTCTCTTTTCAATATTCGGCAGAACATCTTCAGGAGCCTTCTCCAGCGAACCTTTCTGGGAGCCGAGAGCCAAGATAAACTGGTGGAAATTCTTGCATTCTTTGCAATCACTCAGGTGTTCTTGTATTTCGATCGGCACAACAGTATCACTAAGATCATTCTCCTTTAGATACTTTTCAAAAATATCACATTTCATATGGAGTATCCCCTATAATGAATAGACACCGAAGACCCATCAACGGTTACAACTATTTTAGAAAATGTTTTTGAACTTGTTGTAGAGAAACTGCCGTCCCCTAAAGAGCTGTATTTTTACGTTTGAAGCGGACGTCTTGAAAATCCCGGCTATTTCCTGGCAAGTTTGACCTGAAATATAATAAAGTATGAACATTTGTTTTTGTTCCAACGGCAGGAAAGAAATCACATCATCGACTACTTGTCTTAGTTCCTCAGCATCAAATTCCATGTTCGCGTCAGATAGTTCTCTTAACCTCTTCCCCTTTTCATCGACAAAAGGCCTCAATTCCGATTCTGCAATAACGAATCTGTTCTTCTTGTCTCTCCAATAATTTTTAACCTGGTTTACGGCAATCGTGTAAAGCCATGTCAGAAGCGAACTTTCCTTTCTGAAGTTTTTGAGATTCGAAAACGCCTTAAGAAAGACGTTTTGAGTGATATCTTTCGCATCTTCCCGATTCTTTATGGATCTCAAAACAAGGGTATATATCCGGTCTTGATACTTTACGGTAATATTGCTGAACGCCCGAACGTTCCCCTGCAGGGTTTGGTCTATCCACAGAAAATCACTGGTTTCATCACTATTTGTCATAGAATTTATTTGTCGGATATGACTTCGTTCTTACAAAATGACACTTTAATATACTATGACCCCGTATTTCGGGATAACACTTATCAAAGAGGCCATGGCATGCCAAAAAATATCATGTTTTCAATTTCCTTGCTTGTCTTTCTTCTCCTGCAAAACCTTTACGGGAGCAGCGAAGGGTTACGGGAACAGGCAAGAATGCTGGAAAATTATGAGCATGTTGAAATCAATTCAATCATCGACACCATTAAGAAAGATTTACTTTCGGAAGATGCTTTAGTGCAGGATGCCGGATGTATCATACTGTTAAAAACGCTTGAACGGCTCAAGCAGGGCGACGGAAAGGCGGAACTTGTATTTGCCCAATTATCCGGTGACAAAAAAGCAGTCAATGCTGCGGCCGACATAATTGATTCGAGATTGCTGGGATGGTACAGCCGGGCAAAGGCGGATGAAAACGACGATGACATACAACTATACACTCCCCTGTTCTATATCCTCGGGAAAGCAGACGACAGAAGCGCCAGGGGAACGCTGGTCAGGTCAATTCTCTATCTTAGCGGCCGCAAGGATATTCTCGAAGGAATACCCATGAGCGAGGAAATGGTTGCGGTTTCATTGAGAAGACTTGCGGTAATCGAAGAAAAGCTGTGCTGCGTTTATCCGGGAAGAGATTTCGTTATTGAGATGCTGGATAAGGATTCACGATTCGACATGCTGGATATATTCGAAACTTTTCTTCTGGCGAATAAGAACCTCAGCGAGAAAACGAAAAAGGAAATAAAGGAATTTGTCACCGACTGCATGGGGTATGGGGATTCGAAAAACGGCTATTTGATCCGAATCAAGGCGGTAAAAATAGCCGCGATACTTGTGAAAAATGGAGAAAATGATCTGACGAGCAAAATCGAGGATTTGTCGAAAAACGACCCATATTATGTACACAAATCTACTGGCAAGGCAGGATATAGCATGACGGAATTGATTTATCCGGTGAGGGAAATCGGTTCGAAAATCCTCCTGCGCTAAAAGGCTTCGGCGGACTCATTTCATCATGATCTTGCCTAGCGGCGATGCGCCAGGATGGCTCGTAAGGTACTCTTCCCATGTTGTCCAGGATGGGGTAGTCCCCGTATGACAATCTTTGCAATCTCCCTTGTCAAAAACGCCATTGATGTGGCGTGACCAATCAACGGTTCCGGTGCCCACGTTGTACAAAGAATCTGTAAGAGATTTTCCGTGACAATTGAAACAATATTGCACATTCGCACCCTGCACCTGGTTCCCCAGGCTATCCTTTTTCCCGTTGCGTGAATGCCCGTAATGGCCGGCATACATCCCGGGGGAAGTCGTACTCAAGTCGTGGCAGGCCCTGCAATTGGCAGGATCAACCGTATCCGTACCATTCCAATGAACGGAAGCATGGGTTCCCTGCGGGATACCGCCGTGACAATAGACGTTGTTGCATTGCTTTGAGGCTTTGGTGAAACTTGCTTTGCCGCTGTCGTCCCAGGGAGAGGAAAAAACGACGTCGGTATCGCCGTTCCTGTGGGTCACGGGATTTACGATAAAAGAGTCAGTCATTGAGTCCATTGCATATCCCTTGTGACAATACGAGCATTTATAGCCAATCCCGGCAACGTGGTATGTATGCCCGGCGTCGGCGGGAGGAAGCGCGTGACAGCTTCCGCAATTTGCCTTCGTTATCACAAGCGGTGCCGGTTCGGTCGCTTTCTGGGCGCAGTTGACTGCTGCCAGCAACATCCCGGCCGCAAAGATCTTAATGAGTGTTTTCATCGTAGCCCGGCCTCCTGTCGTAAAGAGCACGAATTTCCTGTCCAGCAGTACATGGCGCAGTTGACCGCGCCCCTCGTCAGAGTATCGTTAACCTTCAATGAAAAATATAGGTGTTTGCGGACGCCATCGTCAAGAAAGGAAAAACCAGGCATGTGGTTTTTTCTCAAAGCCTATTCTTTGGCGGTGGCCCGCCAAAGGTTCCGTGCTTCTCCATGTCCAAGCCAACGGGAATATAGCCCTGGATTATGAATTTCCCTGAGCAGGCATTGAAATAAATGAACAAAGGATACAAGCAGGAGCGGAAGTGAAAAACCCCGCCGCACACCGCGACTACGACTGCATATTTACCTACAGGAGTAGCCGCTTTGCGAACTGCGGGGCATCTTCCATCCATAAGGAAGAAGAACTTCATGGTCGTTTGCTAACCCCGGAGCACCACCACTACGGCTGCGAACCTTCGGGGTTAGTAAACGTTGGAATTCAACACGAAACTATCATCTGCTCTCCGCAGCACATGATGTCATGCGGGACCGCGCAACCACATTCATCAACAACCTCTAACTGCAAGCCGCATTCCCTGCAGGAAAGCTTGGAACCTTTACTTATGGCCTTTTTCGATTTTGGGCGAGCCGCTTTTTTCGGTTTCTTGTTCATTGCAGAATCCCCTTTCTTGGTGAAAAGTTTTCCGAACATTTGTCTTTATCGGTTCACGACCATCCCTATTCCGACAATCTCAGTTCCGTCGACCGACAACCTGGCGAAATACGGCCCGGCCGCCAGCCGGGGATTAATCGGCACGCGGAAAGCCCCGGCGTCGTACATACGCTGTGTCGGTGTGGTAACAGCGCGGCCACGCTCATCGAAGACCTCAATCTTTACAAATGCAGCGCGAGGAATCCTAAACTCGGCCGCCGCCAGGGGAGCCGCGATCATATGAACGGCTATTCCCGCGAACGTTTGTCCGGCACGACCATACTGTCCGGTTTCTCTCACTGCCGAGCCGCTTGCTTCGAATGAACCGACCATGCCAAGACCCGCATGCACGTCACACTGATAATTGTACGTTCCCGTCACGGTTATCGCATAGAGAAACTTGGTTCCGGAAGTGTTGTGCCAGGTCGGGGCCCCGGCGGGAATCGTGGTAGAACTCAGCGGGTGCATGCCGAAATCTCCATCCCACTCGACCGTGTCTCCTACGGATGCCGAAAAAGTCTTAGGTGAATACGCATAACCCAAACTTCCGCCGAACTGAACCATATGAGTTGTTGACCAGTCGTCCTTTGCAGCCAGCAAAAGAATCATGGCCGGAATGATTCCGAGAATCGGGAAGGTCGGAACACGGTGATTCATAAGATACCTCCAGTTTGTCCTTCAAGACTAAAGGGGCGCATGAGGGTGGGGCCATCCAGGTTTGGCAGGCTCCATTCCTCGAATGCTAAAAGAGAAGAAACTGCAGAAAAGAAAACAGCAATCGCAAAAACAGGTCGATTCATGAATCCCAGATCGTCGCAAAAGTTGTGCCGTATCGTATTTCTGCGGGTCAACCTCCAAGAAAGGCTGAACTTCCACAATGATTATCAATCAATGGTGCAATGTCTGATTATAATAGGATGAGGCATCTCCACAATCAAGATTCGCAGATATGCCAAGTTCTTTAGAAATGAGAAAAGAGCGCCGGCTAAGCTTATGGCACCCATTTCCAGTAAACAACCACCGCCACAGGGAATGGTAACTGGAATTGGGCGCCCCGCCTCCGAATTTGGAACGAAACTTGCGAAAGAATAATTCTTCGAAACATCACATCCAAAGGAGGATCTCATGGCAAGCAGCGTTGCCCCTGTGCGCAAGGGTCGTTTCAGTGCGAGATTAATACGCGCTTTTGCAATTCTGTTCCTTTTCAACTCCCCGTTTGTTTATGCTCAGAACAACTATCTTGGCGAAATCAAACTGTTCGCTGGAAATTTCGCCCCTGTCGGCTGGGCGTTCTGCGACGGCTCGCTTCTGCCGATCACCCAAAACCAGGCTTTGTTCTCCCTGCTCGGAACAACCTATGGGGGTAATGGAACGACCACATTTGCGCTGCCCGATCTTCGGGGACGGTTTCCCATGAATGCCGGCACCGGGACAAATTTGACCCCCAGGCTTCTGGGGGACGTTGGAGGCCAGGAGACCGAAACGCTCACCGAGGCCCAAATGCCCGTACATACGCACGGTGCGGTTGTAGCAGTCGATTCGACTGTCGCAACTACCGACCGACCGCAGAACGCGCTGGCCGCCCGCAACGCATCGGCGACTCCCTCGTACGGGAAAACAGGCAACGCGACATTGGCCTCTTCGGCGGTGGCGGTGAGCCCCGCCGGCGGCGGGCAGCCGCACCCGATCATGCCGCCGTTTGAATGTGTCAATTTCATCATCGCGCTGACGGGAATATTCCCCGCACGCAATTAGTCCGGAACCGGCGCAGCCTTCACGGCGGCTGCGTTCACGAAAGGAGTTTGCAATGGGGAAAATTACGGTTGCGGCACGGGGAATAATGGTGTGCTGCATCGCTGCGTGCGCGTTTCGCGCACACGGCGTCACGTTGTATTGGATGGAGGCAAATTTCACCTCACCCCGGCTGGTCATGGCCGACGAAAGCGGTACCGTAAAATCGACACTCGCCCTTGCTGCGCAGTCCCTTCCGCAGGCACTGGCGGCAAGCCGGGGGACCAACGCGGTTTTCTGGACCGAACTCGCGTTTGTTAATGCTCATATCAAATTCGCGGGCGCGGATCCCGGCGACTCGGGCACGGTGATGTCTTTGCAATCGTGCGCCAGAGGGATCACGATCGACTCGACAAACGGGAAGATTTACTGGACCGCCACCAATCTCACGGCAGGTCCCGGGATATTCCGCTCAAACCTCGACGGATCTTCAGCCGAGCCGCTCGAATTCTTCGGCGCATCGAGCCTGCACACGCCCTTTGGAATCGCAGTCGACGAAAGATCGCAAACGATGTACTGGGCCGATTTCGGGGCAGGAGCGATTGAACGGGCCGCAGCCACGTCACAGGCGCCGTGGCAGGCAATTGTGACCGGTCTTTCCGGGCCAGTGGGAGTGGCTCTCGACCCGGACAGCGGGTTCGTATTTTGGACAGATGCGAATGCGGGAAACATCGGCAGATCAAAACTCGACGGGTCGGGCGTGACATCCATTATTGCGCATTGTTCCAGCCCGCAATACCTGAGCGTGGGCCGGACAACGCAGAGGCTTTTCTGGACCGAATTCGGCGCGGATCTGGTGCGGTCCTGCAGGCTGGACGGCACCGACACAATCACGGTTGCCCATACTACTTTTCCACCATGCGGGATTGCCGTTCTCGACGGGCCCTCCGCATTGTCGAAACCGTTCAAGTCTCCGAATGCTCCGCTCGGCTATACTGTTTTTGTGCACCCAGAGGATCCGTTTGGCAGGATCATACGCATACGGTACCAGCTCCCGAAAACAAGCAGAGTGGCCATCGAGGTGTTCGACCTGCGGTCGCGCCGCGTTAAAGCGCCGCCCGCAGCCTCGCAGTCCGCCGGATACTATCATTGGGACCTTGACGCTTCCGCACTTGCGGCCGGTGCCTACGTGGTGCGATTTACCGCGGGCCAATTTACTAATACGACTAAGTGTACTATTGTGAAATAGACCTTGAATCGAGCATTTCTTGATTTTACGGTATTGCGCCAGAGACTCGGTACCTCCGGTCCTCGCGTTGCACATAATGATAATCAGACAACCATTTTTGCGAATCAATCCCTCAGACACACCTTCCCACCGGCCACGGTGACCAGCGTGGCTGCTGATGATAACTGGATATCAACACCGGCCTCCCTCCCGTATTATTGGTGGCATATTACTTGCGTTGTTACTCCAGCGGATCATCGGGTTATTCCGGCTGGGAACCCAGTCGACGCGATTGATCCGGCATGGAAACAGAAAAGGACATGAGTTCATTATGGGAAACGGCAGTATTCCCGTTTTGGCAGCGTCCGTTTGCATTGCGATTTTCGCGGGATGCGTGTACGATGTACCACGCGTGTACGGAGTTCCGGGCGCTTCGCCGCGGCCGGACGCCGCGTGGGTCCCGCCGAAGAAAGCGGTTGAAAAACAGGAAGAGGCGGCCCGGGCCGAAAAATCGGGCTCTCCGATTCCTCGTGAGTACCTTGACAACATAAGCAATCTCGGCCTGTGGGACATTGTGAATATTGCGCTCCGGAATAACAAGCTCACCCGCCAGACGTGGGCGCAGGCGCGGGCGGCAGCCGCGACGTTCGCCGGCAAAGTCGGCTCCTATTTCCCTGATATCAATGGATCAGCCGCTGCAACCGACACCAAAAATCCCACGCTTGGAGGACGATACGTCAACGGCGTGTGGAGCTATTCCGCCGGCGCATCCCTGGACTGGCTTCTCTTCGACTTCGGTGGGAGAAGCGCCTCGGTCGAGGAATCGCGCCAGGCCTTGTTCGCAGCCGACTGGTCCCACAACGCCGAGATTCAGGGCGTCATTCTTCAGGTGGAGCAGGCATATTACGGCTACTTTACGGCCAAGAGTCTTCTCACAGCGCAGCAGGCTTCTGTGGAGGAAGCCAAGTCGAATCAAGCGGCCACCAACGACCGCCATTCGGCGGGACTTGCCACCATCGCAGACGTTCTTCAGGCGCGTACCGCCCTGTCGCAGGCTCAGCTCGGGCTGGCGACACTATCGGGGCAAGTCATGACAACGAGGGGAAGTCTGGCAACGGCAATGGGGCTTGAGGCAAATTCGGCGTTCGATGTCGTGCTTCCCGTTGGCGCGCCGCCCCGTGAGAAAAGAGTTCAGACGGTACAGGAATGTCTCGATAGCGCGATTCGCAAGCGCCCCGACCTCGCGGCCGCCCGGACCCTTGCCCTTGAGGCCGACGCGCATGCAAAGAACGTACAAGCCAACGAGTTTCCTTCGTTGTCTGCAACCGGGAGCCTCGGCTGGATCTCGCTAGTCAACCTGAACGGCGGCTACACCACGTATAGCGCGGGTCTGGGGCTCAGCGTTCCGATTTTCGCGGGCTTTTCGCGTCACTACGACGCAGCAGCCGCTCGGGCACAGGCCGACGCTGCACACGCAAATGCGCAAAACGTCAAGGACCTCGTCACCCTCCAGGTCTGGACAAGTTACTACGGACTTGAAACGGCAGACCAGACCATTGTCGCCAGCGACGATCTGTTGGCAAGCGCCACGGAAAACCATGATGTTGCCCTGGGGCGCTACACGTCCGGGGTCGGAAGCATACTCGACCTTCTCGTCGCCCAAACAGCGCTCGAAAGCGCCCGGGCGCAGCAAATTCAGGCTCGCGCCAACTGGTGGCTGGCCGCGGCGCAACTTGCGCATGACATTGGTACGCTGGGAACAAAATCCGAAATGGAAAGAAAGGACGGCGGGCCATGAAGGCTTATCATCCGATCCTTCGGCTTATCGTGCTCGCGCCTCTGATTGCAGGAGCGCTGGCCCTGTTCTCCGTCGGCTGCGCCACCAAGAAGGCCGGCAGAGGAGGTGCTTTTGCCGCTCCGGTAGTTGTTGAACAGGCCCTTTCGATGGATGTTCCGGTGGAGCTGCGACAAATCGGAACAGTGGAGGCGATAAACACCGTAGCCATCACTGCCCGGGTGGGAGGACAACTCGTGAGGGTGGGATTTACCGAAGGCCGGAATGTCCGCAAAGGCGAAGTGCTTTTTCAAATCGACCCCGCGCCCTACCGTGCCGCGCTTGCCCAGGCGCGGGCGAACCTCGAGCGCGACAAGGCGGCATTGTCAAACGCCAGTGCGGATGTGGCACGATATCGAGATCTGGTGCAGAAAGATTACGTGACCAGGCAGACATACGACGCGGCAGTCTCGACCGCTGCCGAGACAAAGGCCATGGTCGACGCCGATTCGGCGGCCGCCCAGACCGCCAGCCTCAACCTCGCCTACTGCACGATTGCGGCGCCCATAACGGGGCGAACCGGGCCACTGCTCGTTAAGCAAGGAAACCTCGTGGTTGCCAACGGCGCAACCCCGCTTGTCACCATCAATCAAATTGAGCCCATTTACGTGAGTTTCGCTATTCCCGAACAGCAACTTTCCGAAGTCCGGGCCCGCAGGCGCCAGGGGGAGCTCCCGGTGACGACGTATCTGCCTTCCGATTCCACAAAAATGTTCCAGGGCAGTCTCACCTTCGTCGACAACACGGTGGATCCGACAACCGGCACGGTCCTGCTCAAGGCGTCATTTGCAAATGCCGAAGGCGTGTTGTGGCCCGGCCTTTATGTAAAGGTGGCGCTTGTGCTCACCACCATTCGCAATGCCACCGTGGTGCCGGCCGCGGCCGTGCAAACGTCCCAGCAGGGGAATTTCGTGTATGTCGTGGCGCCGGGCGACACTGCGCAACTACGGCCGATCGAGATGGGGCCCTCGTACCTGCAATGGGTCGTTGTCGACAAAGGCGTTGCGTCCGGGGAAAAGGTGGTCACCGACGGACAGTTGGGAATACGGCAGGGAATGCGGGTTATGGTAAAAACCGGCCTCATGTCGGCTGCCGCCGGAGGAGGACGGCACCAGTGAACATCTCCCGAATCTTTATTCTCCGCCCGGTCATGACCACGCTCGTCATGCTTGGCATACTCATGTTCGGCATCATCGCCTACCGCGGGCTTCCGGTGAGCGATTTGCCTACCGTGGATTTCCCAACCATCCTGGTGACCGCGACCCTGCCGGGAGCGACCTCGGAAACTATGGCATCGGCGGTAGCAACGCCGCTGGAGCAGCAATTTTCCACCATCGCCGGCGTTGCAACCATGACTTCGGTGAACAGGTCCGGGCTTTCGCAGATTACGCTGCAATTCGTTTTAAGCAAGAACATCGACGCCGCGGCCCAGGACGTGCAATCTGCGATCGCGCTTGCACTGCGGCTGCTGCCTCCCGGCATGCCCACGCCGCCTTCATACCGGAAAGTAAACCCGGCCGACCAGCCGATCCTGTACATCGCGCTCACCTCGCCCACACTGCCCTTGTATTCCCTTGATGAGTACGGCGAAACCATGCTTGCCCAGCAGATATCCATGGTGGATGGTGTTGCGCAGGTCCAGGTGTACGGCTCGCAAAAGTACGCCGTGCGGGTCCAGTTGGATCCGAGCGCACTGGCCACCCGCGGCATCGGCATCGACGATGTGCAAAACGCAATCAACGGCGCAAACGTAAACCTGCCAACCGGAATCCTTGACGGATCGAAAAAATCCTATGCGGTGCTCGCCACCGGCCAGCTCCTTAACGCCAACGCCTACAAGGGAATAGTCGTATCATATCGAAACGGGCGGCCCGTACGTATGGGAGAAATCGGCAACGTTATCGACGATGTGCAAAACAACAAGACCGCAGCCTGGTTCAAGGGCAAGCGCGGCATCATCCTGGCCATCCAGCGCCAGCCCGGCACCAATACCGTGGCCGTTGCCGAAGCCGTAAAAGCGCTCCTGCCGAGCTTTCGCGGCAAGCTACCGGCAGCCGTGGACCTGCAGATATTGTTCGACCGGTCCGACACCGTGAGGGACTCGGTTCTCGACGTAAAGATAACGCTCCTGATCGCCCTGATTCTTGTGATCCTCGTTATCTTCGCCTTTCTCCGAAACCCCTCGGCTACGCTCATTCCGTCGCTCTCGCTGCCGATGTCGCTGGTAGGCACATTCGCCGTCATGGGTCGCCTGGGTTATACGCTGGACACCTTGTCGCTCATGGCGCTCACCCTGTCCATCGGCTTCGTGGTCGATGATGCCATCGTGATGCTCGAGAACATCGTGCGGCACATGGAACTCGGCGAGAAGCCGCTGGAGGCGGCGCTCAGCGGATCCAAGGAAATAAGCTTTACCATTGTGTCAATGACTTTGTCTCTGGTTGCGGTATTCATCCCGGTGCTCTTTATGGGCGGCATAATCGGAAGACTGTTCCGGGAATTTTCGGTGACCATCGTCGTTGCCGTGCTCATTTCCGGATTCGTGTCCCTCACCCTCACGCCAATGCTGGCAAGCCGTTTCATCCGGGCCCCGGGCGAGGTGCGCCACGGCAAGGTCTTCCTGGCAACCGAGCGCGGCTTCACGGTCGTTCGCGACGCCTACGGCCGCGGGCTTGCCTGGTCGCTCGACCACAAGGCGTTCACGCTTGTCGGGTCTCTCGTTGTGCTGGCGCTTACCGTGTTTCTCTTCGTCATCAGCCCCAAGGGGTTCTTCCCCGCGGACGACACCAACAGGCTGGTGGGAATTACGCAGGCACAGGAAGGGATTTCGTTTGAAGACATGAAGCGTCACCAGCTTGCCGCAATGGCAGTTGCCGACAGCGACCGCAACATTGATGCATACATGTCAAGCGTGGGAGGGTTCCTTTCGTCGAACCAGGGAGTGCTTTTTATCCGTCTTGTCCCCAGGGCAAACCGCGCCCTCGACGCCGACAAGGTGATCCAGGAGCTGCGGCCGAAGTTCGCCCAAATTCCCGGGCTGCGGGTGTTCTTGCAGAATCCACCCCCCATTTCATTCGGCGCCACTATTTCCCAAAGTCAATACCAGTTTACGCTTCAGGCGGCCGAGACCGACAGGCTGTATCGCGTTGCGCAGCAAATGACGGATGGGATGCAGCGAATCAAGGGGCTTCAGGACGTCACGAGCGACCTGTTGATCCGCAATCCCCAGGTCAATATCGAAATCGACAGGGACAAAGCCGCGAGCCTCGGGATTTCCGCCGAAAAAATCGAATCCGCGCTCGCCGACGCCTACTCGTCGGGACAGATATCGACCATTTACGCGCCCAACAACGAGTATTGGGTGATCATGGAACTTTTGCCGCAGTATCAGTTCGATCCGGCGAATCTCTCATCCCTGTATATCCATTCGTCAAGCGGGCAGCTTGTGCCGCTCAAGACGCTGGCGCGAATCACTCAAGACATCGGTCCGGCAACGGTTAACCATCTCGGACAGTTGCCTTCGGTGACGATCTCGTTCAATCTGGCGCCGGGCACGGCAATCGGCACGGCAATCGGCGAGGTGCAGCGCTTGAGCCGGGAAGTTGTTCCCGTCGGTATCTCCACCTCCTTCCAGGGTACAGCCCAGGCATTCCAGTCCTCGCTGTCCGGACTTGGGCTGCTGCTCGTTATCGCAATTTTCGTGATCTACCTTGTGCTGGGTATATTGTACGAAAGCTTCATACATCCGGTGACCATTCTGTCGGCCCTGCCTTTTGCCGGGTTCGGCGCCCTCATCACCTTGATGATTTTCAGGGTGGATCTCAGCATCTACGCGTTTGTGGGCATTATCATGCTTATCGGACTTGTCAAGAAGAACGGTATCATGATGATTGATTTTGCGCAACATGCCCAGCATCAGGGCGGAAAATCCCCGCGCGACGCTATATTCAGCGCCTGCCTGATCCGTTTCAGACCCATTATGATGACCACCATGTCGGCGCTTGCCGGCACCTTGCCCATTGCGATTGGTCTGGGCGCGGGTTCGGAATCACGGCGGCCGCTCGGCCTTGCCGTGGTGGGCGGGCTTCTCTTTTCTCAATTTCTCACTTTGTTCGTGACGCCGGTATTCTATCTCTATTTTGACCGGCTCCCGACGGATATCGCCAGGATCTTGCGGCGCCAAAAGAGTTGACGGCGCCCGACAGAACCCCGCTGATTCTTGAGCCGGGAAGACTTTCCGAGAATCCGCTCGCTGTGCAATTCGAACATTTTCTTGTCAATACCCCTCGCTTTTTCTCCGTACTATTGCTGGAGAACGGGATCAAGGAGGTGATTGGTATGTCAGAACTCATAAGATATGATTGGCCGGAAACGTCGGTTGGGACGCTTTTCGAGGATCTTCTTGCGGACAGCTTTTTCAACAGGGTGGACCGCGATCTTAGCGATACCACATGGCCGCGCGTGGATATTATTGAGCGGCCTGATTCCTATGTGCTGAAAGCGGACCTGCCGGGGCTGGAAAAGGACGACATTTCCATCAAGGTCGACAGCAGAATGCTGACGATCAGCGGCGAGAAAGAAGAGACCAAAAGAGACGTCAAGAGAGGGAACTATTATCATCTGGAAAGGGGTTACGGCAGCTTTTGCAGGTCGTTTACTCTTCCTTCGCATGTTGACGACAGGAAAGTAGAGGCCCATTTCAAAAATGGAGTTCTTGAGCTTATCCTCAAGAAAACCGGGGAAGTGACTTCGAAAGCGATAGCAGTAAAGGTTGACTAGTTTGGGATGGGCAAGAGTGCTCCGTGCAAACGGACGCCGTAAGGTCGGGCTCCCAGACGCAAGGGGGTTCGGCCTTCTCTTTTGGTTTGGCATAGAAGTTGTTTGTTCTATTCCAAAAAGGAGGTCCCATGGATGACAGAGAAGTAACGAGACGTGAGTTCATTAGAAATGCGGGAAGAACCGCCCTTGCGGCTGCAGTTGCAGTGCCCTTCATGAACCTGGAATCGAGCGCCTCAAGCGGCAAACCACCTCTTCCCATGCAGCCGATCACCGTTGATTTGACCAAACAGGAATTTGAGCCCCTTGCAAAGGTTGGCGGCGCTGTAAAGATCCCCAACCCGCATGATGCTCACAAACCAATAATCGTGAGCAGGATATCCGAAACCGAGGTAGCCGCTTTTTCGTCAAAATGCACCCACTTCGGGTGCGAGGTGCCGCTTCCCGATAATAATGTGATTACCTGTCAGTGCCATGGCTCAAAATTTGACATAGGCGGAAAAGTCATCCATGGTCCAGCCAATAAACCCCTTAAGGCATTCTCGGCTGCCTTGTCAGGCACGACCATTACGATAAAGGACATAGAGTAGTAGCCTTCGGCCGCAAGAACACCACGCCTTGCCGATTTGAAAATCATCGAATCGGCAAGGTAAATATGAATGACGATATTCGCAATACCGGGAATTCTTTGTCATAACCAAGAATCGATATTTCCGAAAGATACTGCCATGGTTCAAGACTTGCCATACAGTCGATTCCGGGAGCGACACACGCTCAGGGGATGAATGCATATTTCCAATCGCTCTTCGGGCAGGGATGCACGCCAGAGGATTGTGATCGCCCTTCACAGCGAATCACTTTCCCGGCTTGTACAAAATGAACTTAATTTATTTGTGGCAAACCGCAAACACTCGCTACTATTTTGATTCCTACACGACGAAGTCGATCGCATCGAGGGGGCTCAACGCTTTCGGCAATGCGGCATTCCGGGGAAAAGCCAACAAAGGGGAAGGACGATCATGAAAGAACTGGTCCGGTGCAAGTCCTGCGGGTACATCATGGAAAAGGGAAAACTGCACGGTAAATGCCCTGCCTGCGGCGTTCCGGACAAGATGTTCGAGCCATATTCGGAAAAAATCGCCCCTGTGCGAAAATTTATTCTGTCGCTCGACCTGCACCCGATGCTCGTGCATTTTCCGCAGGCATTTGTCACAACAGTGCTCTTGCTTTCCCTTCTCGCAATGGTTGTGCACGGTCGGGTCCGGGACCTCATCGTTTGCGCCGACACTGTAGTGGGAATCGCGCTCCCCTTTGCGGTCCTGCTTGCCTTTTGCGCAGGCCTTCTCGACGGCAAAATCCGTTTCCGCCGCGTCACCACGCCGCTTCTGGTAAAAAAGATTGTTTTCGGGTCTCTGTTCTTCCTGCTTTCATGCGGCATCGTTGCACTGGAGCTGGCATTACCTCTCAATGCATTTTCCACGTTTGCAAGCATTGCCGGCCTGAGCCTTGTCGCTCTTGCCTGCGCCGTTTACCTCGGCTTGATGGGCGTCGGCCTTCTTAATTCAAAATTCCCGGGGTAGCGAGGAGCCGGGGCCCGGGTTCTTTTTCAGCTCGGCTTCAGCACGCCGCTCCCGATGATCAGAAGAAAAACGATCCCTTGATAAACATAGAGGGACCCGAACAGCGTGGCGAAGTTGGGGGTTTGTCTCACCCGTACCAACCGTGCGCAGGAAAAGATCAGGAAAAGCGCGCCGGCTGCAATCAGCACGGCGGTTGCAACCTCCCCGGAAACGATACGAACCGCGAGAAGGCCGAGCGAGCCGCCCACGGCTGCCGTCATCCAGAGTAGAACGGAAATTCTGAGGCCTTTCTCATTTGTCGGCGACACCATTGCCGGAAAGCCCGCACGTTCGTACTCCCTTCCGTATTTTACCAACAGCAGTTGAAAATGCGAAACCTGCCACAGGAACATGAACAGCGAAATAGCCAGGCAGGGACTGACGACGGGACCGCCGGCCGCGGTATACCCTATCAGCGGCGGAAGCGCGCCGGTGATCGCGCCGACGAGCACGGCAAACCGTGTCCTTCGTTTGAGCGGCGTGTAAACTCCGTTGTACCAGAGCAGAGTGAAGATGCCGAGGGACGCCGCGAAGGACGTCGATTCGAAATACAACAGTGCCGCGCCGGCAAGGATCAGCAGCGCCGCGATACCAACCGCCAGCCGCCCCGAAATTTGTCGCATCGGTAAAGGCCGGTTCTTCGTGCGGTCCATTTGAGCATCGGAGTCCCGTTCCTGGTATTGGTTGAGCGCCGATGCCCCGCATGCGAGCAGCAGCACGCCAGTAAACGCGGCCCAGGCACGGTGGTCGGCCGCATGCCGGAAGCAAACGAACCCGGTGAGCGCGGAAAATGCGACAACGAGCGAAAGGCCGAATCGCGTGAGTGCGGGAATGGTTCGCCACGCCGGGCCGGGCTCGCCGGCAATCACTTGAGGCCTTTGAGATAGGAAATGATCCGGCCGATCTCGTCTTCGGAGACGACGTCCTTGGATGGCGGCATGGTGTTTGGAAATCCGGACACAATGTCGGCGCCGGGATCAACAATTGATTTATGGATATAGGCGCTGTCCGCGACGACGGTCCGCTGCACGCCGGCGGTTGTCACAACCACCTGTGAGCCGAAGAGACCTTTAAACGGGGGGCCCATCATCTTGTTGTCTTCGAGCGAGTGGCACGACACGCATCCGCGTTCGTAGAGCAGGCGCTCGCCGGCCGGCATGTTTGCATAACTCGCGCCGGTGAACTCGATCTTCTTGCCCTGGCGCCATGCCTCGAACTGGTCCGGCGGCACCACGATGAGCTTTGCGATCATTGCCGAATGCCTTCGCCCGCAGTACTGCGAGCAGAGAATGTAGTAACTCCCCATGGTGGTGGCGTTGAACCATGCGTAGGTCGCAAGTCCCGGCACCGCGTCCTGCTGGATGCGGAAAGCCGGGACGTAAAAGCCATGGATCACGTCGGCGGAAATGAGCTCGCAGCGGACGTTTTTCCCCAGCGGCACGATAAGGTCGGCGCTCTTTTTGCCGTTGTCGTATTCGAAGAGCCACGACCACTGGCGCGCGTACACCTTGACGACAAGCGAATTGGCCGGCGCGGAGCGAAGGAACCGGAAGCCGGTAAGTCCGTAGATGAACATCGTGGTAACCAGCAGCGTCGGCACGATAACCCATATCGCCTCGATAAGCGGGCTTTCCGGCAGCTCACTCGGCACCGGGTTGCGCGAGGCACGGTAGCGGACCGCGAAGTAGATCATGAAGAAGACAATGAGGAACAACAGGAGCACCGACATCGCCAGAATGTAAATGAGCGCTCCGTCAACGACGCCGGTCGATGTTGCCATGGCGGTTCTTCCCCGTTATCTCGTGATGACGTCCGAAAACGTAAGACCGATAAAGATGGCGAGCGCGCCGATTGCAATCGGGATCAACAGCTTGATAATGAGCCGGTGTTCGTACCGAAGGTGCATAAAATAGAACAGCACGAGCGTTGACTTCACCGCCGCGATGCCCAGGCACACGATAATGGCGATCTTCTGGAGATTGAAACCGGCAACGGCAACGGTCGTTGCGGTGAGCACGATGAGCGCACCCCACACCGCCACATAGGAACGAGTCGTCGGCCCATGGGGCCGTGCGTCCGGCATTTCCCGCGATGCGTCTGCGTTCACGACCGCCCCTAGGTAATAAGATAAAAAAGCGGGAAAAGGAATATCCAGATGATGTCGACAAGGTGCCAATACAAACCGGAATTCACCAGATACGTTGGATTCTGCGGAGTAATGGTGCCGCGCAGGACACGCACGAGCATTACCGATAGGACGCCGATGCCCACAATAACATGCACCCCGTGCAGCCCCGTCATCAGGTAATACAGCCCGAAGAAGAGGTTTTCCCCTTTGGGAAGTGACAGCAGCACCTTGGCATTCGGGTACAGGCCGTGATGGAATTTTGCGGTCCATTCGAAAAACTTTACTATGAGGAAACCGAACGCGCAGGCAATGGTGGCGGCCACAAACCAGGCGGACTTCCGGGTCCTGCCTTTGCCGAGCGAATCAATGGCGAGCGCGACGCAAAGACTGCTGGTAATGAGGATCACGGTGTTGAGCGTGCCCAGAACCCTGTTGAGTTCCAGGGATCCCGCGTGAAAATCCGCGGGATTCTTGAGCCGGTACATGGAATACAGGAGAAACAGGCCGCCAAACAGGATTATCTCGGTGGAAATAAACAGCCATATTCCCAGCCTGCCGGCCGCATGTGCATCTTCGGAGGCGTTCATGCGCCGGACTCCTTTTTGTCAAATTCGTACGGTCCGTGAGTGATCACCGGAATTTCTTCGAAGTCCTCCTGGCCTGGCGGCGACGGCAGTGTCCACTCGAGTGTGGCGCCGCCCCACGGATTGGCTGGCGCCCTGGCGCCCGCCACAAGGCCGCGAAGCAGATTCCCCGCCACCAGCACAAGGCCGGCAACCATGATGAACGACCCAATGCTCGCGACCTGGTGGAGCGTGGCAAACTGCGGCAGATAGTCGTAGTAGCGCCGAGGCATTCCTTCCCACCCCAGGATAAACATCGGGAAGTAGAAAATGTTGAACCCCACGAATACAACAAGCCAGGCAACCACCGACAACGGCTTGTTGTACATCTTGCCGGTCATCTTGGGGAACCAGTAATGAACCGCCGCGGCCAGCCCGAACCCCATGCCGCCGAAAATGACATAGTGGAAATGTGCCACCACGAAATAGGTGTTGTGGAGCTGGACATTGGGCGACAACGCTCCAAGGAAAAGACCCGTGAGCCCGCCGATGGAAAACAGGAAGATAAAGGACAGTGCATACAAAAAGGGCGGCTCCACCTGGATTGATCCCTTGTACATGGTGGCGAGCCAGTTGAACACCTTGATTGCGCTCGGGACCGCAACGAGAAATGTGAGCAGCGAAAAGATGATGCCGGCGGTGTCGCTCTGGCCGCTCACGTACATGTGATGGCCCCACACCAGCGACCCCACGCTCGCAATGGCAAGGCTCGAAAACGCGATCATCTTGTATCCGTAAATATTCTTCCTCGAAAACACGGGAAAAATGTCGGAAATCACCCCCATGGCGGGAAGTATCATGATGTAAACCGCGGGGTGCGAATAGATCCAGAACAAATGCTGGTAGAGCAGCGGGTCGCCGCCCTTTGCCGGATCGAACACGCCGATACCGAACAGCCTTTCCATGACCACGAGCAGCATGGTTATTCCGATGATGGGCGTCGCCAGGATCTGCACCCATGCGGTGGCGTAAAACCCCCATACAGACAGCGGCATCCTGAAGAATCCCATACCCGGCGCCCGAAGCTGGTGCACGGTTGTCACGATGTTGATGCCGGTGAGAATCGACGACATGCCCAGGATAAACACGGCAAACACCGCGAGCGGAACGTTTACCGTTGTTTTGAGGCTGAACGGCACGTAGAAGGTCCAGCCGGTGTCAACCGCTCCGCCGCCGAAGAAAACCGAAACCAGGGCGAGCACCGCGCCAAGCACGAACAAGTACCACGTAAAAAGGTTGAGCCTGGGGAAGATCATGTCGCGGCCGCCAATGAGGATGGGGAGAAAGAAGTTTCCAAAAATGGTGGGCACGGCGGGGATCACCACAAGAAAGACCATGATGATCCCGTGCAGGGTGAAAGCCGCGTTGTACTGTTGCGCTGTGAGAATGACATGACCGGGCAGCATGTTGATGCGCATGATCACGCCGATAATCACCGCAACTGAGAAAAACGTAGCGATGCACGCCAGGTACAGGAGACCGATACGTTTGTGATCGGTGGCCAAAAGCCAGCCTAAGGCGCCCGGGTATTTCCCTTTGTGCAAAAAGTACGGGACGTAGTCGCTTTCGTGTGTTTCGCGTTCTGCCATCAGTGGTGTTCTCTCGACGTCCGTTTCATTCCGGAAACAATGAGGTATACGATGAAAATTCCCAGCAGCGTAAAAATAACCGTGGCGCTCACCTGGAGGATATTGAACACAAAGCAGTGGCTCTTGGGGTCGTAGCTGAAACAGGCGCGCAGCACGCGCGCGATAGTCGGCTGTACGGTGCCGTTTGATGCCTCCATGAGCGACATGGATATGTCCATGGGAAGGTAATCGGTGCCCAGGATGTAGCGCACCACTTTGCCTTGCGGAGAAAGAACAATGAGGCCGAGCGGGTGATCGAATTCGTCCCCCTTCTTAACAAATCGGAAGCCGACCGCGTCGGCCACCTGCCTGATGCTTGCCGCAGGCCCGGTAAGAAAATGCCATCGCTGCGCCGGGTATGGTTTCTGGACCGCCTCGAACGCGATTGTTTTGGCCTTCATCGCGTCGGCGGGGGTTTCCTTTTCGTCAATGCTGATGCAGACGACGTTCGGCGCGGTTTCCGGTTTGTCGGAAAAGGGCCGGAGCGCGTTTGCGATTGAGGTGAGCAGGATGCTGCACGCATCGGGACACTTGTAATACAGCAGGGAGAGTATGGTTGGTCCCTTTACCACGGCCCCGAGCCGCACCGAATCGCCTCTCTCGGTGACAAAGGGGAGGTCGAGCGGAACAAGCGCGCCGGGATGTTCCTCCATGCCCATGGTGCCGGTTGCCGCCGTGTCGGCCGAGGCGGGCCGGACGGTTATTGAGTCGAGCGCCGACCCGCGGGAGGCAGCCGGCTGGTGACTGTGCCCCCCGTGAGCAAAAAGAGGCGACCCCATTGCCGACACCGCGATGATCGCGGCAAGGGCGGCGCACCGCCGCACCGCATCAACCGAGCTCTTCACGCCGGAAATTTTGCGCCGCATGGGTACCCTACCTTTCCTGTTGTCGTGCAGGGCTCGTGGAGGCAGCAGGATTCCTTGCGGAATCAGGTTTCGCGCGGCCGGTGTCGGCCGGATTGCCCGTTCCTGGCGAACCCGTTGCCACGACCGAGGATTTCGGCGCCTTGATCTGCAATCCGCGTCCGTAAATAATGCCCGAACCAAAATAGCCCAGTCCTATCATGACGACGAAGGCGACAACGTATAGAATGGTCATGGTCATGGTGTGCAGCTTGATTTCGGAACCGAGAATGATCCCCGTGCCGAGTACGATGAGCGCGATGCCGGCAAGCGCCATCTTTATCATGATGGGTACAAACAGTGTTGCGTGGTAGAAATGGATCCAGTCCATAACGCCGAGCATGATGGTGGGAAACGCGAAGATAAACGCAAGTATGGAGGCATGCCGCGCCGTGAGCGCCAGGTTCTTTTTCTTGAAAATGACGGCCACGAGGAAAAATATCAAGGCCCCCACAACAAGCCCTATCGGCATATGCGTCATCGGCGAATGGAGCGGCTCATTAAAACCGAATTTGGCAAGCAAGGCATAGAGGTCATCGATCATTGGCGTTCTCCGGAGAATTTCCTTAAGGAAAATATATTCCGGGACTAAAACAGATTCCAAACCGGTGCTTCCGCAAGAGGGGACGCTTAACGAAATTTCATTCTGTCATGGCTGCCAATCAAGCGGCAACCAATAAAAAAGCAAATTGTATTCCAGACATCAGCCGAAGATCTGCATTTTTCGCTTTTCGATGCCGATCACCCTGTTTGCCCATAAAGAAGCGATTATCCCGGCAACAACATTGGCGAGAGACAACCCGAAAAAGGCCCCGGATATGCCTAAGAAATGCGCCCCAAAAAAAGCCAACGGAATCCAGAGGCAGAACGCAAGGATCCCTTCCAGGATCAGGGAATCGTAGGGTCGGCCTATGACATTGAGCGCCGTCCAGATTATCTGGTGCACGCCCCTGAGGCCAAGGCTTGCGCCCAGAATCCACAAATAGAGCCGGGCACACGAAACCACGTGCAGGTCATTTGTAAACAGCGCCGCAAACCGGCCGCCCATAAGCAGAAACAGAGCAGCGAGCACCGCGCCCCATGCGAGGGAAAACCGCGAAGCGAACTGGAGACCCTTTTGTATTCTGTCTATTTTTCGCGCCCCATAGTTTTGCCCTACGAAGGGGCTCACGCCGGTTGAAAGGGCTATGATAAGAGTAAAACCCAGCGCCTCGATGCGCGTGGCCACGCCGAACCCGGCAACCGCCTCGGCGCCGAAAGCGCTCACGATCCGGGTAATGATGCCGGTTGCGATTGGGACAACAGCGTTTGAAACCGCCACCACGAGCCCTGTGGCAAGAATGGTTTTCCAGGATTCTAAAAGCGTCGCGAGTCCGGGCCATGGCCGGCAAAGCAGCCCGTTGCGAAAGTAAAGCACCCACAACGAAACGCCGAGCATGAGACCCCGGGACACGAGGGAGGCAACTGCCGCACCCGCTATCCCCATGGCTGGAACAGGCCCCAACCCGAAGATAAACAGCGGGTCGAGGAGTGTGTTGGCGAGCATCCCGCCGGCCATGATGATGCTTGGCGTAAGCGTATCGCCGGTTGCCCGCATCACATTGTTGCCGATCATGGGGACCACAAAGAAGACCATGCCCGGATACCAGACATACAGGTAACTCTTGACAAACGGCATGGTCGCATCCGTCGCGCCGAGGGCGCGAAACAGAGGCTCCACGCTGGCCAGCCCGCCGGCGGTGAGAACGATCACGCACGCGGCCGACAGCGTGAGGGAATCGGTTGCATAGCGCCGGATGCGGGACCGGTCTCCCTCGCCGATGCTTTTTGAAATCGCCGCCATTGCTCCCACGCCGATACCGATTGTGAATGTGCTGATGACCATGACCACCGGAAAGGTGAGGGTAATTGCTGCAAGCGGAAGTGTGCCAAGCCGGGCCACAAAAAGCGTGTCTACAAGATTGAACGCCATCATGGAGAAAATGGCCAGGAGCATGGGCGCGGAAAGGCGGATAAGGGTGGGAGCGATAGGACTGGAAATCAGTTTCGCGGAAGATGATGGAGAATTCATTACCGGGTTTGCTGCCTGTGCTGGTGAAAGAGAAAAATAGATTGTCACTCACGCGGTGACAATGATGAAGCAAAATCGGATACAGACCGTCCGTCTGCTTGCAGCAATGGCGATTCCTGAGATATTGGAACAACAGGCCTTTCAGAAGATTCTCACTTTTAGGAATTATTCCTAAAATTGAAAATTCACCATTGCCTTACTTTCTGCGTTATCAATGGAAAACCCCATTGGTATATTTTTTGCGAAAATCCGTCAACATCGGCTATACCATGCAACAAGAAACACCTTTGCCTCAAAATCCATCAGCAAAGCCGGCGGCAAGCGGGCCGTCCGAACGTTTGAGGTTCGGGGACAACAGGTCCTTTCAGATCGAACTCAGACGAAGGATAGATGGCTTCTTTGGAACCAATGGAATCTCGCAGGTTGACAATTGGCAGATGTATTTGAAGAGTGCGATCATTCTTGCGTGCTTCGTGACCTCATATGCACTCCTGGTGTTCGCGTCGCGCACTTTCTGGATGGGTATCCCGCTTGCGGTCTTGCTGGGTCTTACCATGGCGGGCATCGGTTTCTGCGTCCAGCATGATGGCGGTCATAATGCCTACTCAAAACACCGGGCCATCAACAAACTCGCGGCAATGACGCTCGACCTTATCGGCGGAAGTTCGTATGTATGGCATTTCAAGCATGCGGTTATCCACCACACGTATGTCAACATCACGGGGTGGGACACCGACATCGATTTCGGCAGGCTCGCGCGTATCTCCCCGCACCAGAAGCTGCTGCCGTTTCACCGATGGCAGCACCTCTACCTGTGGCCGCTCTACGGGTTCCTGGCAATCAAGTGGCAGCTTTTCGACGATTTCCAGTATATCATTACGGGCCGTCTGGGCAGGCACCGCGTTCCCCGACCCCGCAGAAAAGACCTCGCGGTCTTTATCGTTGGAAAAGTCGTATTCTTCTTATGGGTATTCGCGATTCCGCTTATGTTTCATCCCTTCCTTGCAGTTCTTTTTTACTACGGCATTGCGGTACTGGTGCTCGGGCTGGTCCTCAGCATGATATTTCTGTTGCCGCACTGCGTGGGGCAAGCCGACTTTCCCCTGCCCATAACCGGCTCGCAATCGATTGAAAAACCCTGGGCCCAGCATCAGGCCGGGGTAACACTTGACTTCGCACAAAGCAACTGGGCGGCCACCTGGCTGCTCGGCGGCCTCAACTATCACCTTGAACACCACCTGTTTCCCACAATTTGCCACGTCAATTACCCGGCAATGTCGAAGATCGTCAGGGAAACCTGCCGGGAATTCGGCGTGCCCTACCGGGCTCACCCTACATTTATCGAGGGGGTTGTGTCGCACTATCGCTGGCTAAGACAAATGGGAATGCCGGACAATGGCTCGTGACCGGGGTTCATTGAATATGGGGTCGTGCCACGCCGGTTCTTATCCCGTAACCGCTATCGCCTTTACCGGGCAACCTTCGGCGGCTTCGCTGCAGCACGCTTCATCTTCCGGAGGGACAGTGCCTGCCAAAGCGTGAGCAACGCCATCTACGGCCATCGAAAAAAAAGACGGACATATCTGGGTACACAATTCACACCCGATGCAGAGGTCCTTGTCGACTGTCGCTTTCATAGTGATCCTCCAGCTTTCTTTCCACTTTTGCTTCTTCGCCCGCGTAAAAGACGAGCGACCTGTTGCTGAGGTCGTTGGCCGGCGTGCGGCAAACAACCGACAGCAGCAAAGATTCATCAGAGAAGCCTTTTCTCCATGAGCCATCTCTCCGCATCCATCGCCGCCATGCACCCGCCTCCCGACGCGGTCACCGCCTGACGGTATCTCTTGTCAACAATATCGCCGGCCGCAAATACTCCTTCGACCGAGGTGGCTGTCGTGCCCGGTTCGCACCGGATGTGTCCGGATTCATCGAGGCCAAGCTGGTTCGAAAGAAAAGCCGTGTTCGGCAAATGTCCAATGGCCTCAAAGGCGCCGCATACTTCCAATTCCCGTATGTCTCCCGTTGTTGCACTTTTTAGCCTGAGGCCTTCCAGAAGTTCGCTGCCAAAAAACTCCGCAACGGTCCGATCCCAGAGCACCTCAATACCCGGAGTATTCTGCACGCGATGCTGCATGATTTTGCTGGCGCGCAGCCGATCGCCCCGGTGTATCAGATAAACCTTCGAAGCGAATCGAGTGAGATGAAGCGCGCTTTCCGCGGCGGTATCTCCCCCTCCGATCACGGCAAGAGGCTTGTTCCGGAAGATCGGCAAAGCCCCGTCGCACACGGCGCAGGCCGAAATTCCCTTGCCCCAATATTTTTCCTCCGATGCGAGGGGCAGTCGCCTTGCCGCAGCGCCTGTTGCGACGATTACCGAATGCGTTTCCCACGCGCTGCCGTTCGAGCATACAATTGAAAAGGGACGTGCCCGCAAATTGGCCTCCTTCACGTCAGCCGCAACAACTCGCAGGTTATACCCCTTTAACTGGTCTCTCATCAGTTGAATGAGTCCCGATCCATCAACCTCCCCTGCGAGGGCGGGAAAATTTTCGATTTTCCCTGCCACCATGAGTTGACCTCCCGCCATACCCCCCGTACCAGCGCCTTCAATGATTAAAGGGTTAATATTTGCACGTGCTGCATAAAGCGCGGCAGTCAAGCCGGCGGGGCCGGATCCTACGATGATAAGCTTTTCGGGTTGAGCCAACGCAATCTTCCTTGTGCGCCCTTTGTCGCATTTGGCCTGGTGAAGAGTTCTTGCGCAGGTAAACAGCAACAATGATACCAAAGACGAGGAAAACACAACGATCACAGGAATAACGCTTTGGCGCTATTGCCGTATTTCGCATATCCGGGATTTCTTCAGAACTGACAATTGATTCTCTTGAAAACAAGAATACAAAACTCCTTTGCTCCTCGTTGCCAGGAAATGATCTCCCACTTGCAAACTCCCTATTCCGATTCGACCGGAACCGCCTCCGGCGCCACCTTCTCGGTAAAATGCCTGAGCAGCACAAGTGAGCACCTTTTCCCCACTATGTCGATCACCAAGGTACGCGCTTTCTTCCGGGCATAGCGATTGCTCAATAATGTCTCCAGTGCATTAGGACGCTTCCTTAAGTTGTTGGTTGGGGAACTTTAGGCCGATGGAAATAATGCAGTTTTGAACTTGACAAAAAAGGAGATCCCTATGATTGATTTCAGTATTTCCGTTCTACCGCTTATTGTCCTGGCCGTGGTCAATTTTATTCTCAGCTGGGTCTGGTACTCACCGCTTTTGTTTGCAAAACCCTGGATGAAAGCACTGGGAATTGATCCTCAGCATACAATGACCGAGCAGGATAAAAAGAAGATGCCATGGCTGTTCCTGAGCGGCATTGTCGCTTCTCTCTTTGTGGTCTATGCCATGATGGTGATCATCCACAGTTTAAGGGCAACCGATTTCTTTTCCGGCCTGGCCGTGGGCATAGTTATCTGGGCAGGTTTTGCCCTCACGCATAGCCTTAATACACTCTGGGAAGGAAGAAAACCGCTGGTTCTGGTGATCAATAACGGCTTGTTCCTCCTGACATATGCCTTATACGGAGGAATCCTGGCAATCTGGCGATAGTATGGACAAGAATCTTGTTGCAAAAGCTTCAATAATTATCAACGCATCGTGCCCAAAAGTCTGGGCTGCGCTGGTGAATCCGGAAGCCATCAAACAATACATGTTCGGCACGACGGTTGTGACGGACTGGCGCGAAGGCAGCGATATAGTGTGGAAAGGCGTGTGGCAGGGCAAATCGTATGAAGACAAAGGGGTAATCCTCAAAAACAAACCGCTCAACATAATTCAATACAGTCATTTCAGCCCGTTTTCGGGACTCAGTGATAAACCGGAGAACTATCACATTGTGACAATTGAATTGACAGACGAAGGAGATCATACCCGGGTGGCGCTGACCCAGGATAAGAATCCGACTCAGGCAGTGCGCGACCATTCCCAAAAAAACTGGGAAATGCTGCTTGCGGGCCTAAAAAGGTTTGCGGAACAATAGCGCTGCATACGGCATCGAATGCCGCCTGCGAACTACTTTCGGGCGGCAGCATCCTGAACCGCGGGAGGAAATTCCGAGAACTCCTGCACCTGTCGCACCTCGATAATATCGTTGTCCGAGGCGGGACAGCGCGATGCCCAGGCAATCGCCTCCTCTTTTGACTTCACCCGGATCATCCAATACCCGCCGAGAATTTCATTTACATCAGGAAATGGGCCGCCGGTCACCGAGGGTTTCCCTTTGTTAAATGCGATACGCGCGCCCATTGAGGGCGGGTGCAGGCCTTCGAGCGAGAGCAGCACACCCGCCTCCTGCAGCGTTTTGTTGTACTTCGCCATCGCCTCAACGGCCTTGGCATCGGGCATGGTGCCCGGCGCAGCCTTTTCATATCCTTTGGGTATCTTCCGCTTTGTCATTGAACCACAAAAAGGGGATGATCTTTTTCACAAGCAATCCTCCTCATCCAAAGGCGATTATGGGAAGCCGCACCGTTCCGCACGACGGCTTAAATTCGTGGGGGATCTCCTTACGTCAATATTCTTCCCGGGCCGGAAGAAGCGGAACCTCCAGTGCCTGTTTCGGAATTGCGCCCGTAAGGGCGTTCAGGAACGCCATAAGGTTCTTCAGCTCGTCGCCGGGCAACGTTCTGTTGAGCTGCGCTTTTGCCATGATGTATACCGCATCGGTCAACGAATTGACCGAACCGTCATGGAAATACGGAGGAGTCATGGCGACGTTCCGGAGCACCGGCACCTTGAACACGTATTTGTCGTTTTCGTCCCCCGTCACCACGAACCGCCCCAGATCGGGCGATTGGCTCTTCGTAAATGTCCAATATGGCGCGCTCACTCCGAACTTTTTGTACGACTGCCCGCCAAAATACACGCCGGAATGACATGAGGCGCACCCCTCGGATACAAATGTCTTCAACCCTTTCTTTTGCCCCGGCGTCAACGCATCGGGGTCTCCATTTACAAACGCATCAAAGAGACCCGGGGTAACCAGGGTCCGCTCGAACGCTCCCACCGCGAGGGCAAAATTCTGCTCCTTGATCGGCTGGGTGTCGAGCGGAAAGGCCGCCTTGAAAAGCGGTTCGTACCCGTGGATGGCTTTGAGCACCTTCATCGCCGAATCGTACGAGGGCATCCCGAAGGACGGCGGACCGATGAGGGCCTGCCGTGCCTGGTCCTCCACGCTCGTCCTGTTTCCGATCCAGTGGGCAGAGATCTGCGCCGCGGCATTGAGAATTGTGGGGGCGTTTCTCGGGTTTATTTTACAGGAATTCCCAATTGCCATTGGCAAGCCATCCGCCGCGTACAGCCCCAGGGGGTGACACCGCGAGCAGCTTACCGTGCCGTCGGCCGAAATGCGGGTCTCGTAAAAAAGGATTTTGCCGAGTGCGGCTTTCTCCGGTGTGATCGGGTTCTCGGGCGAAGCCATCTGGAGCGGAAGGATGCCGAACGTTTTTTGGGCCAGGGCAGCCAGATCCGATCCGTTCCCCTGGGCAAAAAGAAAAACAGGCGCAATTACGATAAAGATTGTGAGACGCATTGAAGGTATCATAGCCGCTTTTTCCTCCGACAGCAGGGGCGACGTTTCTGTAAACAGCAATCCGCGTTCCAGATCCTTTAACGCGCATGCATGAGCGATTTGAGGAATTGATTCGACGTTTTTGAAACTGCGAAATGTTTCTTACTATTGGAGATGCCGTGCGGGTACGTCCCTAAAGTTCTTGTTGAGACGGGTCCTCATGAGACGGCACATGGTTTGCAAACCATTATCCGGTAAACGCCGTCGGCTACCCGCAAAACGAGCAGGCGGTAACACTGTCAATCCACATTCAAAATTAAGGGAAGGAGTCATTATGAGTAGTGCAGTCGACCGTGAAAAAATCGCCCAGCGCGCCTACCAGATTTACGAACAGCGCGGAAAGCGTCCGGGTTCTGAACTTGACGACTGGATAAAGGCGGAACAGGAACTCATGGATCAGGGAAAGCCGAAGAGTCAGTCGAGCAAGAAGAAATCATTCCCCTACTGATTGCGTTTGCGGAAAGGCCCTTGGCGCATTCCGGCAAGGGCCTTTTCTTCCTGCAAAGATTGCCTGGCGCTGCCGGGACAGAGCTTTCGCGGCGAATACCATTACCCTGCAAAAGCCAAATCAAGAAGCCTTTCGATTTTCCCATTTCTAAAACCGTTTTGCAGGAATGAAAATACCGACTGCGCCTATTCTACCTTTTCGGGGTAAACGGAGAAGGTCTTGCGATAATTTCAACTCAGTTATTAGTCAGAGCACAAATGGGTGACATGTGTCACTCCCACGAAAGTGGGAGTCCATCTTTTCTTCATGCAGTGGATTGGCAAGTGCCTCTGCTCCAAGAGTTCTGTATGCTGGTGAAGTCGCGGCCCCGCTTTCGCGGGAATGACATACGCCACGGATGTCAACTAATTACCAACTTTCAATACTTATGCCTGAGGCCGTGGTTGTTTGCTCAGTTCAAAACTGTCTCCGCCGAATAATCGGGTACAATGGTTTCATGCGAGGTCAAACTTAATACCCTTTCGGCCTCTTTGTGGTTAAGATACCAGATCTTTACGTCAAACAGGAATTCTCTGGCCACGTCCGCCATCATGAGGAGGAGCGAGTGCGCCCTTGCGTTTCTTTCAACAGCGGCATACGCCAGATAGAATTCCAGTTCGTCGGCTGAGATTTCATGGATGAGGGTAAAGATGTCCCCGAAACTTTCATCCGCCAATTCGGCGTTTTCGTAGCTATTTTCAAAATGCGGCAACCAGGAAACAGGCTTTAGCTCCAGTCCCATGCTGAGGGAAATTTTTTCAAGGACCCTTCTCTGTGCATCTTTTTTCACGCCCAGGTACTGGAAAAATGCCTTATTCACCAGGCTCGGGCTCAAACCTCCCATCTTTTCAAAAAACAGAATCGCCTTGGATGCCCTTTCATGGCCGCACTCCAGGATATTGGCAAACCGAGTAAGACAGTCGTCTTTGTTCTCTGCATTGTTTGAAGGAGAGCTGATATGATTATGTTCAAGAATTCTTTCCATTGAAATCCTCCATAGTATTTTTTCAATAATCGGTTAAATAACTCTTTTCTTTTCAATAAAATGCAATAGCCATGCCAATTGAAAGATCTATTTCTAAAGGGAACCTCTATTTATTCACAAAATTTGATTTGATGTCACTCCCGCGAAAGCGGGAGTCCATCTTTTCCTATGGAAACCAACAAATGGATTCCCGCTTTCGCGGGAATGACACTTAACCCTGCAATTTCTAGAGGTTGCCTAAAATGATTCTAATAAGAACATGTGGTATTTGATTTGCTGAATATTATTGAATGCTTCTTGACTCTAATAAAATGATCGGAATCCGGCAAGGTGTTGTGCCCCTTTCGTGGAATTTTGATAGTACCCGGCAGTAATCCGAACGCAGCGGACCCTTAATGGTCCCGACTACTTGCCTGCGGTTAGCTTTATGACCGCTGGTTTATTATTTTGTCTTATAATTTAACCGTAAAACGGATACCTATGAAATTGTCCGGCTTTCTTCCCCGCCTGGCGCGGGCCTCGCTTTATGCCCTAACAGGTGCTGTCCCGGAAACCGCCGGGCTGGTTCGCGAGCGGGAGCAACAGGAAGAGCTCCTTCGCAAGAACGCGGAAGCGCTCGAACAGGCGAATAATCAGCTTGTCAAGGAAATCGAGGAGCAAAAACAGGCCAAAGAACAAATAAAGATGCTCGTTCGTTTCCCGGCAGACGACCCTTCGCCGGTAGTCCGTATCGACGCGGACGGAACCGTGGTCTATGGCAACGCATCGTCGGCTCCCCTGCTGCGCGCCTGGCAATCCGGCGTGGGACTCCTTGTGCCCGACGTCATCAAAGACACGGTGCACGGTTCGCTCGCCTCCCAGAAAGGCGTGGAAATGGAGCATTTTGCCGACGGCAGGATCTATTCCCTCCAGGTAGTCCCTTTTCCCGATTCCGGATATGTCAACGTGTACGGCCGGGACATCACCAAGCGCAAAAACACCGAAGACCAGCTCGCCAGAGTTCACGAACACCTGGAAAATGAGGTTCTGGCCCGCACCGGCGAACTCCGGGGCACCAACGAACTTCTCAGGATGGAAATCAACGAGCGGGCAAAGGCCGAGGCGGCCCTCTCGAAACGCCAGCAGGTGCTGGAATCCATCTACGCCATCGAAACGACGTTTTCCGAATCGCTCGAAAACGCCTACGACCAGATCGCCCTCACCATTGCGCATATCATCAACGTACCGTACGCGGCCGTGGGCCAAGTGGAAAAAGGCAGGTTCAGGTACCTGTCGCAGTTGACAAACGGTGTCTTGACGCACGAGAAAGACACCCCGGTTGCCGGACACCCCTGCGGGATCGTGTACCGGGAAAAGAAGATTTGCCACTTTAATGGCGACCTCCGCGCCATGTTTCCCGAACAGGCCGGGTCTCTCGCCGAAGCCTATTCATCGTACGTGAGCATCCCGATTCTTTCGAAGAAGGGCGAGGTCAACGGCATGATCTGCGTACTTGCTAAAGAAGAGATGGCGTTCGAAGACAATGATGTCCACCTGATGGAAATATTTGCGCGGTATATGGGCCACGAAATAGAACACGGTGTCATGGACGAACAGCTGCGCTCGGCCCACGAAATTTCCCTCCTGGGAACGCTCGCCTCAGGCGTGGCGCACGAGGTGCGCAACCCGCTTAACGGCATCCTCGCAATTAGCGAGGCCCTTTTCCAGAGCATCGGCGACAACAAGGAGTACCTCCCCTACCTCGAACACATACGCAATCAGGTGCACCGGCTGTCGGCCCTCATGAAAGACCTGCTCGATCTCGGCAAGCCGCTTATGCAGTCCGAATTCATGCCGCACCCGCTCGACGAACTTATCAGGACCGTCATCGACACATTCCGTCATTCGTCGGCCCACAAAATGCGCACGATCGATTTCGTCTCAGCCCCGTCCGCCGGCGTCTGCCTCGTTATGGCGAACTCGACCAAGCTGCAGCAGGTTTTTTTCAACCTGCTCGAAAACGCCTGCGACCACAGCCCGGAAAACGAACCGGTGGTCGTCGAAATTTCCCGGCCGGAGGAATTGTTCGTTGTCGTCCGCGTCGTCGACCGGGGAAAGGGGATTCCGCCGGAACTGATCGACCGCGTGTTCGAGCCTTTCTTTACCACGCGCAAAGGCGGCACGGGCCTGGGCTTGAGCATTGTTAAACATATCGTGGAAATGCACTTGGGTGCGATATCCTTGTCAAATAACACACCGCCGCCGGGCCTCACCGTGGAAGTGAGACTTCCGCATTTTGCGGAACAGAAATAGGCTGAACCCGTGTTCCGGCGGCAGGAGACCCCGGGGAGTTGATCGATGGCAAAAAAACGGAAACCGGCGCGTTCGGCGGCGGCACGAAAAACGGAACGTCTTCCTGCCCAAAAAGACGCGGGGAAAAAGCACGCCAAGGCCACAGCTTCACAAAGCAGACAAACCGCGTTTCGCCCGGCTTCCCCAAAACCGGGTTTCCCCGTAGTCGGCATCGGCGCTTCGGCCGGCGGGCTCGAGGCACTCGACGACCTTTTCAGGAACCTGCCCCCGGATACCGGAATGGCCTATATCGTCGTCACCCATCAGCACCCGGGGCACACGAGCCTTCTTCCGGAGCTTTTGAGCAAAGAAACAGAAATCTCCGTCGTGCAGGCCAAAGACGGCGCGGTCTTGGAACCGAACCACGTCTACGTTTCACCGCCCGGGGCCTACGTTGCGGTGATGGATTCCACCATCCAACTCATGGAACCGCCTGCCAAGGAAATCCCTCCGCTTCCAATTGACTTCTTCTTTCGCTCACTGGCACTGGATCTTGAAGAACGTGCCATCTGCATTGTGCTTTCCGGCACCGGCTCCGACGGCACCATAGGCCTCAGGGACATTAAGAGCCACGGGGGAATGGCGATTGTACAGGAGGTGAAATCGGCACGATACGCGGGAATGCCCGTGAGCGCCATAAGCACGTCCCTGGCGGACTGCATCCTGCCGCCCGCGGCAATGCCCTCCCGGCTTGTTGCCTATGTCAATGGAACAAACTTGGTGCGACCGCTGCCGGAACCCGTGGAAATCCCCCGGGAAATGGAACGGCCGTTGCAGAAGATCTTCGTCCTCCTGCGCACGCGTCTCGGCCACGATTTCTCGTCGTACAAATTGAGCACCCTCCGCAGGCGCATCGAGCGCAGGATGAACGCGCACCAGATTTCCCGGCCGGAGCAGTACGCGCTGTCACCCGTTGCTCCCGTCAAGAAGGAAGGCATTTCCACGGTGGTGGAAAAGTTGCTGCTTTCCCGCTTTGCACCGCCGAGCGTCGTGGTGGACTCGCGAGGCGACATCGTGTACGTGCACGGTCGCACAGGCTCCTATTTCGAGCCGGCAAGCGGTCAACCTCGGCTCAACGTCTTTGATATGTCGCGCGAGGGCCTCAAGACGTTCCTCGCCTCTGCCGTCAGGTCGGCCCTCTCCCGGAACAAGGAGGTGGTGCACGAACGGGTGCGCATCCGGTCGAACGAAGGCTACGAATATGTCAACATTTCCGTGTCGCCGATACAAGACCCCGAACCGGTGCGCGGGTTGCTGCTGGTGACCTTTTCGCAGGCCCCGCAGCACGGCAAAGAGCAACCCATCCGCGCGACGGTCGGCCCGGCCGTACCGGTCCCCCACAAAACCGACCTGGAGCGCGACCTGCAATTTACCAGGGAGTCCCTGCGAACGACCGTGGCGGAATTGGACACTTCCAACGAGGAGTTGAAATCGACAAACGAAGAATTGCAGTCGACAAACGAGGAAATGCAAAGCGCCAACGAGGAACTCGAAACGTCCAAAGAGGAATTGCAATCCCTCAACGAGGAGCTCACCACGGTCAACACGGAATTGCAGAGAAGGGTGGAAGAGCTTTCGCAAACCAACGACGACATGCAGAACCTGCTCAACGGAACCGACATCGCCACGATCTTCCTGGACAACGACCTCAAAATCAAACGCTATACCGACAAAGCGGTCAAGATCGTCAAGCTCATTCCGACCGACGTGGGCAGGCCCGTTGGCGACCTGGCCTCGAATATCGAGTACGACGGGTTTGAGCGCGACGCCCGGCAAGTGCTTGCAACCCTCAATTTCAAGGAAACCGAAGTTTTTTCCAAAGACAACACCTGTTACCAAATGCGCATTATGCCCTATCGCACGGCACGAAACGTTATTGACGGCCTGGTGGTCACCTTCGTTGACGTCAACCGCGTCAAACAAGCCGAGACCGCCGGGCGAGAGGCCCGCGAACTGTTTGAAAGCATCTTTTCGTCCATGCGTGAGCCTATGATCGTGCTCGACGAGAATCTGCATTTGGTCCAGGCCAATTCGAGCTGGTATGGGCTTTTCCAAACCTCCTCAAAATTATGCGACGGTAAGCCGATATTCGAACTCATGGGCGATTCGTGGAGCTCCCCGGCCGCGCGGCAATGGTTGGAAAGAACCGTGAGCAGCGGCGGCCCCTTAACAAAGAACCTGGACCTGTCGGTAGAAGTACCGCTGGCAGGACACCTGCGGTTCCATGTTGTTGCCAGGCGTGTGGAAAGCGGCGGCAAAGGCCGGCCGGCCAGGGCCTTGCTGCTTATGGAAAAGGCCGGAGAAAAATCGTGAGTACTCCCAAAAAACAAGGCGGACGAGAATGAATCTTACTCGCCGTTCCATATCCCGGCTTCGCAAGGAAGCCGAATCGATCCTGAAGGAAAATCCGAATGCCGCGCCCGTCCTAAAGACGGCGAGCGTCCAAGAACTGCTTTACGAGCTTCAAGTTTACGAAACGGAGCTCGAAATTCAGAACGAGGACCTTCGGAAGGCGCACTTCGACCTTGTCGAGACGCGCGACCGCTTCGCCGAGTTGTACGACTTTGCTCCTACGGGTTACTTCACCCTGGACGCCGAAACAAGGATAGTGGAAGCCAACCTGACCGCGGTGAAATTGTTCGGCCTCAACCGTTCGGAAATCAAGGACGGCCGTTCCAAATTCTCCGACCTTGTCGCACCCCAAAGCCAGGACGACTGGTTCAGGTTCCGGCGGCGGATGTTTATCGGCGACGAAAAGCAGTCGTGCGAGCTCGATTGCGGCAGCGTCAAAGGCCCGTTTTTCAGGTGCCAGATCGAAAGCGTGGTGGTTCGCGGGGACGGGCATTCCGGCGACCAAAGTCTCATCGCCCTTATCGACATCACCGACCGCAGCAAGGCCCGGGAAGCCCTTCTGCACGCCAACAAAGTTATCGGCGCCATTGCGACGCACGACGGTCTCGTAATTGCCGACGCGTCGGGAAAGATAACGGACATGAACCAAACCGCACTCGCCCTGTTCGGGTTCGGGTCCAAAGAAGATATGGTGCGGGTGATGTCCGGCGATGCAAAGGTGATGGACCTCTCCGGCCCGGACGGCAAGGAGCTATCCATAGGGCAATGGCCTCTAATGCGGGTTTGCGCCGGAGAAAGTTTTGCGGAACAGGAATATTCGGTATACGTCCGCGCAACCAAACGGCGCTGGTACGCAGTCTTTAGCGGCGCGCCGGTCCGCGACGAAAACGGCAAGATAGAAAATGCAGTCTTGACAATACGCGATATTTCGGACAGGAAACAGGCCGAATGGGCAGAACAGGCGGCGCGCGAGCTCGCCGATCACAAGATGGAAGAGGCCCTGGAAATGAAGAATCGGCTCGAAGCCGTAATGCAGGTTCTACCCGTGGGCGTCGCCTTGCTCGACACCCAGGGCGGGACCATCTCGGCCAACCGGGCATTCGATGAAATCTGGGGTAACCCAAGGCCGGCAGCAAGAACTATCGGCGATTACATCCAGGATAAGGCGTCGTGGGCGGATACGGGGAAAACCGTATTGCCCGATGAGTGGGCGTCTTCGCGTGCGTTGCGCAACGGGAAAACCGTTACCGGCCAGATTATCCGGATCGTCGGCTTTGACGGCGTCCAGCGCGTTGTCCTTGACAACGCGGCACCCATTTTGGACACGTTCGGCGAAGTTGCCGGATGCGCAGTGACCATCCAGGACCTCACCCGGCAAATGGAAAACGAAAGAGCGGTCCGGGAAAGCGAAGAACGGCTGCGTCTTGCCCAGGTGAGCGCAAAAGTCGGGATATGGGACTGGGACCTTGCAAAGGACTCCGTGGCCTTTACCCCGGAGCTCAACCTTATCTACGGCCTTGCGCCCGGCACCATCAAGACCTACCGGGACTGGCGCGGGTTCGCTGATCCGGACGACATGGAAAATGCCGAAAAGGAGCGCGACAAGGCAATTGCCAAACGCGAACCGTTCAACCTGGAATTTCGCATCCGTCACAGCTCGGGCGAAGTGCGGTGGGTAAACGCCAAGGGCGGGGCCATGCGCGACAATGCCGGCAAACCCGTGCGCGTGCTCGGAGTCGTTATCGACATCACCGAGCGCAAACGAATGGAAGCATTGCTGCGGGAAAGCGAAGAACGGTATCGGCTCCTTGTCCAGAAGGCGCCGGCAGGCATTTTTGAGGTGGGTTTCCCCGACGGGAAACTATCAGATGTAAATGACGCTATGTGCAACATCCTTGGCTACTCGCGCGCGGAGATCTCAAGCATCACCGCGTTCGACCTCCTCGACGACGAGGGGAAAATCCGCTTTGCCACCCGCATTCGCCAGGGGGAGTCCGGAGAAAAACCCGGAGAGTCCGTGGAATACAGGGTGCGGACAAAAGACGGGCACTTTTTGTGGGCGCTCCTGAACACCACCTTCAAATGGAACAACGGAAAGATCGTTGGGGCGATGGTGGTGGCGCACGATATCACCGAGCGCAAACAGATGGAAGAAAAGCTGCAAACCACGCTGCGGCGATTTTATCTGATCCTTTCGAATATGCATTTCGGGATCCTGCTCGTCACCAACGAAAATCGGGTTGAATTCGTCAACCAGTCGTTTTGTGATATGTTCGGTCTTAAAGATCTTCCCGACGATCTTATGAAACTGTCCGCGAATGAAATGATTGACAAAATCAGGCCTTGCTATGCAAAGCCCGACGAGGCCGTGGCCCGCATCGGGGAACTGGTGCTTCTCGGCCAAACGGTAAGCGGCGAAGACGTGGGCATGGCCGGCGGACAGTCGCTGCTGCGGGATTTTATTCCTATCCGGATCGGCGACAAACTGTACGGCCGGCTTTGGGTCCATACGGACATCACCGAGCGCAAAAAGGCCGAGGAAACGCTGCGGGAAAGCGAACAGCGGTTTAAGTCGCTCTACTTGTCAATGTCGGAAGGGCTTGCCAACCATGAAATCGTCTATATCGATGAAAAAGCCGCCGACTACATCATCACCGATGCAAACCCGGCCTTCGAACGTATCACCGGACTCGATCGAACGTCCTCCGTGGGTAAAAAGGCCTCGATTCTCTACGGGACGGGAAGCCCGCCCTTCCTGGACATCTACGCAAGGGTGGCGGAGAGCGGCGTGCCGGAGTATTTTGAAACGCCATTCCCTCCCATGAAGAAGCACTTTGCCATTTCGGTGTTCTCTCCGGGTAAGGGAAAGTTCGCCACGGTGTTCGCCGACATCACCGAGCGCAAACAGGTCGAAGAAGCATTGGCTGCCGAATCGACTGCCACAGCTCTCCTTCAGAAGATCACCGCGCGCTTTGTACGGGCAGGTGAGCTTGAGGACGCCCTCGGAGAGATCGTGGATGCCGCGATTGCCATGACCCATGCCGACATGGGCAACATCCAGCTTCTCCAGCCGGAATCGGTTTGCCTCAAAATTGCAGCGTATCGCGGATTCGAAGAACCGTTCCTGAATTTCTGGAACGCGGTCGCCGGGGGCCAGGGCAACTGCGGTACGGCAATAAAGAAAGCGGAGCGCTCAATTGTCGAGGACGTCACCAAAAGCGATATTTTGGTCGGAACCCCATCCCTCAAGGTTCAGCTCGACGCGGGCGTTCGTGCCGTCCAATCCACTCCCTTGATAAGCCATTCGGGCACTCTTATTGGAATGCTGTCCACGCACTGGCGTGTTCCCCATCGGCCGCAGCAACGCGAATTGGATCTGCTCGACCTGCTGGTCCAGGAGGCGGTGGATATTATCGAGCTTGCCCGTGCCGAAGATGCCCTGCGCGAAAGTGAGGAACGGTTCAAGGCCATTGCAGAAACCACACCGGTCGGCATTGGGGTGGTCGGGCTCTCCGAGGCAACATTTCTATATGTCAATCCAGCGTATGTAAAATCGTTCGGCTACACCGAAAGCGAGATTCTTGGCAAGGGCGTGCAAGACATTTATTGGAGCATTGAAGACCGGGACCGGGTACTGGGCATCCTCAAGAAAGAAGGAAATGTTGCAGAATATGAAGTGAAACTCAAACGCAAGGACGGGGCGCCGTTCTGGGGATTGTCGTCGGTGCGGCCCATAACCTATGGCGGCAGACCGGCGCTCCTTGGCGCATTCGTCGACATCACCGAGCGCAGGCGTGCGGAGGATGAGGTCAAGCGGCACGCCGAGGAACTGAAAGCGGCGAATGAGGAACTGGTGCGCTTTAACCGCGCCATGGTCGACCGTGAATTACGCATGATCGAGCTTAAGAAACAAGTGAACGAATTGTGCGGAAAAATGGGGATGGAGCCGATGTATAAGGTGGGAAAAGAACAATAAAGAGTGATTGGGAAAAAAGAGAAAAGGGTCATTGGTCATCGGGAAAACGGAGAAGAGAGTCATTGGTCATTAGAACAAAAACCGAGAATCGGTCATTAGAAAGAATGGAGAAGAGGTCATCGGTTATCGGGAAAACAGAGAAAAGGGTTATTGGTCATCGGTCATTAGAAACAAGGCCGAGACGAGTTTCTTCCAATGACTAATGACTACTTCTCCCAATGACCTTTTCCGAATGACTAATGACTTTCTTTCCCAGTGACCTTTTCCCAATGACTAATGACTTCTTCTCCCAATGACCTTTTCCCAACGACGAATGACTTCTATTGGGGTAACGGAATATGGTATTAGAAGAACTCGAAGTTTACAGGCTGGCAATAGACATCGGGGAACGCGTTTGGACCGAAGTCGCCCGCTGGGATTTCTTCGCGAAAGACACTGTCGGGAAGCAGCTTGTGAGAGCGGCGGACTCCGTTGCCGCAAACATCGGCGAGGGATTCGGCAGGTTCCACTATAAAGAAAACAAACATTTCCTCTACTACGGCAGGGGATCTCTGTTCGAAACCAAGACCTGGCTTCTCAAAGCCGAAAAACGAAAGTTGATTTCCGGGGAAAGCCACCGGAATTTCGAGCAGGATCTCAACCGTCTCGGGCGAATGCTCAATGCCTATATCAAGTCCATCGGGAACGACTATCAGCGTGTTGCGGAAGATGGCGCCCAATGGAATTTGGATCCATCTCCGGAGGCGGGAGACCCGTTTGCGAATGAAAAATAGAAAGAAATGGTCATTAGTCATTGGAAATCATAAGATGGAAAGAAATGGTCATTAGTCATTGGAAATCGTGGGCGGAAAATGTGTGTATGCTGTTGCAAATGAAAATAGAAAGAATGGGCATTAGTCATTGGAAATCGTGAGTGGAAAATGGCGCATATCCTGTTGCAAATAAAAATAGAAAGAATGGGCATTAGTGATTGGAAATCAAAAGACGGAAAGAAATGGTCATTAGTTATTAGAAATTGGAAGTAGAAGGTGGTACACATGTCTTTCCAGGACCTTTTCCCAATGACCAATGACCTTTTTCCAATGACCAATGACTCTTTTCCTGTGTTCAATGACTTTTTTGACGACCAATGCCCCTTTCCCAATGACGAATGACTCTCTTTATGACCAATGACCTTTTCTTGTGATTCCGGGATGACCATGCCAAACAAAACCAACCTTACTTTTGTCAAGGTGCTGTCCGGCATCGTGGCCGCTGCGGGCCTCGCGGTCATGGCGGGCTGGATATTCAACGTCGTCCTTGTCAAGAGCGTAGCTCCGGGCCTTATTACAATGAAGTTCTCAACCGCATTTGCTTTTGTGGTAAGCGGGATCACCCTTTACTTTCTGGTACGGGCGCGGGAGGGCGAGTTCGAGAAGGCGCAGGTCGCGCTTTCCATAACCTCGTTCATCCTCGCTCTTCTCATGGGCCTGCTTTTCTTCTCCGCCGTCTTTGGTATCGAGACCGGGATCGAGAGCCTGTTCGTTAGGGACACTGGAGACGCGAGAAGCGTGGTGCCGGGAATGCCGTCCATTCCCACTACGTTCAATTTTCTGCTGGTCGCTCTTGCGGGGATCCTTGCCATCCTCAATCCTACCGGGAAACGCCAAAAGTTCAGAACCATTGGCGCCATTCTCGGCGTTACTGGTGCGCTGGCCGCTGCGGGATACGTTCTCGGCGCCCCGCTGCTGTATTATTTCATTCCAGCCGTCAACTCAGCCATGGCTTTGCATACGGCTCTGTTGTTCGTGGCATTGGGAGCGGGGTTGCTATGTCTATAAGATCAAGGCTCATTATTATTATTCTTTCGTTGGTCACCATTCCCCTGCTTTTCGTGAGCACCGTTACCTTTTCCAATTACAAGAATTCCCTGACGGAAAGCCGGCTTACACAACTGCAGAGCCTGGCCCATTTCAAAGCGAAAGAAATCCAAGCGTACTTTGAGAGCCTTAAGAACACCCTGGAAATGTCCCGCGGATTCTATAATGTCAGGAAGAACATCCCCGAATTGTCCCGGTTGCAAAGGGACCCGCTTAACCCGGCAGCAGCCATTGCCCGGAAGACGCTCGACGGACAATTGGTAAGAATGCAGAAAGCCCTGGACCTGGCGGATATCATGCTTGCGGACACGGGCGGCACCGTTGTCTACGTGAGCAACCCCAGGCACAAAATGGACCTGTCCAGGTCACTCGGCGAAATCTCCCCGGAGATCCTGAGCCAAAGGTCGACAGACCTTTACTTTTCGGACGTATTCATCAACAGGCTGGCGGGGAACAGGCCGGAAATACTCGCAACCGTTCCGATCGCCGACCTTAACGGGGCGCCGGCAGGCACCCTCATCCTCGAAATAGACATGGAGCCCTTGTATCGGCTGATCCAGGACACCACGGGACTGGGAGCCACCGGAGAGATTCTCGTGGGTAAACGATCCGGAAGCGATATCGTGTACCTGAATCCTTTGCGGCACGACAACAAAGCGGTCCTGTCGAGGCATGTCGGCATCGGAAAGAAAATAGCGCTTCCAATCCAGAATGGTGTTGCCGGCAAGACAGGAATCGGCATGTCGGTCGATTACCGCGGGAATAATGTCGTGGCGGCCTGGACGCATATTGCGTTCCCCGATTGGGGGCTGGTTGCAAAGATAGACGCCCGGGAAGAATTTGCAGTGGTGACGAATTTGCAGCGTTTGTTGTTCATGGTGCTTGCCGTTGTTTTCGTGATGGCCGGCATCATAACGTTTTCAGTCGCGCAATCCATTTCCGTCCCCATTCAAAAACTCGCCAAAGGCGCGGAGATCATCGGCGGCGGCAACCTCGACCATAAGGTCGGGATGACTTTGAACGACGAAATAGGCCGGCTTTCCCGGTCATTCGACAAAATGACGCACGATTTAAGAACGACTCTCGCCTCGCGCGACGAGTTGAACAGGGAAATAGAGCGCCGCAAGGCCGCGGAAGGGGAGCGGGAAATTGCCGTTGAGTTCCTGCAGCTTGTCAATGATTCCAAGGGACTCGAAGAGTTGGTGAGATCGGCCGTCTCCTTTTTAAAGCAGAAGTCGGGGTTCGAATCGGTGGGGATAAGGCTCAGGCAGGGCGACGACTACCCCTATTTCGAAACACGGGGATTTCCCGAAGAATTCGTGCTCGCCGAAACGCACCTGTGCAGCCGCGACAGCGCCGGCATGCCTGTTCGCGGCAGCGACGGGTACCCCATCATGGAATGCATGTGCGGCAATGTGATTCAGGGCCGGACTGACCCGTCCAAGAGTTTTTTTACAAAGCGGGGCAGCTTCTGGAGCAACGGCACGACGGAATTGCTCACCACCACCACCGAAGCCGACCGGCAGGCGCGCACGCGGAACCGCTGCAACGGCGAGGGATACGAATCGGTGGGGCTCTTTGCCCTGCGCATGAGCGGCGAGAGTCTGGGCCTGCTGCAGCTTAACGACAAGAAGAAGGGGATGTTCTCCCACTCGTCGCTTGCCTTGTGGGAAAGGCTTTCCGACGATCTCTCCGTTGCGTTGTCGAAATTTCTTGCCGAGAAGGAACTTCGCAAAAGTGAAGAGGGCCTCAAACAGGCGCAGGAACTTTCGCACCTGGGAAACTGGGAACTCGACCTCACCAACAACCGGCTCACCTGGTCCGACGAGATCTACCGGATCTTCGGTCTTGCGCCCCAGGAATTCGGCGCCACCCACGAGGCATTTCTCCATGCGGTGCATCCGGACGACCGTGCAGCGGTGGACGCGGCGTATTCCGGGTCGGTTCGCGAAAACAAGGATTCCTACGAAATAGAACACCGGGTGGTACGCAAGGGAAGCGGCGAGGTCCGCATCGTGCACGAGAAATGCGAGCATTTCCGGGACGCGGAAGGAAGAGTCGTCCGCTCGGTGGGCATGGTGCACGATATTACCGAGCGCAAACTCGCGGAGGAGAAGATCATTCTTGCAAAAGAGGAATGGGAGAGGACGTTCAACAGCGTGCCCGACCTTATCGCCATTCTCGACCGTAAACATACCATAATGCGGGTAAACATGGCGATGGCGAAAAAGATCGGGCGGACGCCCGACGAGTGCGCGGGGCTCAAATGCTACGAAGTGGTGCACGGCTCCAACGCGCCGCCCTTCTTTTGTCCGCACGCGGTTTTGTTGACGGATGGTAAAGAGCATGCCGTCGAGGTCCACGAGGACAATTTGGGGGGCGATTTTCTCGTTACCACGACCCCGCTATTCGGCACGGACGGTCAAATGACGGGATCGGTGCACGTCGCGCGCGACATCACCGAACGCAAGAAGGCCGAAGAGGCCCTCCGCGAAAGCCAGGAACGGTTCCGCGTGATTGCCGACGCGTCGCCGATTCAAATATCCGTAGGCCGCGAGGAAGACGGTACTATTCTCTTTACGAACCCTGAATACGATCGGGCGTTCGGATTTGCCAAAGGGGAACTCCTCGGCCGCAAGACGCCGGAACTCTACAACGATCCCGCCGAGCGGAACAAGCTTATCAAGGCCCTTAAAGAAGCGGGGGCTCTAAAAAATTATGAAATACAAGTGAAGAAATCCGACGGAACCCCGTTCTGGGTCTCGATTTCCATTAATCGTATCATCTATTCGGGCGAACCTGCGCTTCTTGCCACGTCAATAGACATCACCGACCGCAAACGTGCCGAAGAGGACCTGCGGATGCGCACCGAAGAGCTCAGGGAAACCAATGAAGAGTTGACGTTCTTCAACCGCACCATGGCGGACCGGGAAGAGCGCATGATCGAATTGAAAATGCAAATCAACGAATTGTGCAAACAACTGGGCAAGCCACCGCACTATGACGTCGATTTCGGCGAGGAAAAAGCATGAGCACGGAAGTCCGGCACGTTATGCCCCGTAAGACCGCCGGCCAATGGCGCAACCTGGCCTGGTTGCCCGTTCCCTTATTGGCGGCCGCGATAGTTGCGCTATGGGTGGCGGACATGCGGGTCGTTTGGACCTTGCCATTCTTGTACGGCCTCGTCCAATATGGTTCAGGGATTCTCGGTATTGTTTTCATCGTCATTCCGGCCGCCCGCAGCTTCGCGGCCAATGGTCAACCTACCGTTTTGATGCTTGGCTGCGGAGTGCTGATGTCGCAGATTGGTGCGTTTGCCATGCCGTTCGTGCCGGGGCATGGTTTGAACCAGGGCTTCGCGATCTACAACACGTCCGTTTTGCTGTCGGCATTGTTTCAATGTACAGGCGTAGCCATCGCCTCCAGGCGCAAAGTCCCGCTGGTCCATTCGACCGCGTGGCTGACGTATGTATATCTGGGCGGCATGGGGTTGATGGGGCTGGTGATCTGGGGCTCATTGACAAATATGATGCCGGTTTTCTTTGTCGACGGCCAGGGCGGGACCCTGCTGCGCAGCCTGGCGGTGAGCGCGGCCGTGGCGCTTTTTCTTGCGACGTCCGGCCTTCTTTGGCGGATGCACCGCCGTTCACCGTCGCCATTCCTCTTTTGGTATGCGCTTGGCCTGGTTTTGCTGGCAACCGGTCTTGCCGGATCAATGGTAATTGCCGTCCGGGACTCACCTTTGCAGTGGGTAACGCGGTCAACGCAGGTTCTCGGGTTGGTTTACATGTGCATTGCGGCGTTGGCGTCGGCGCGAAAGACCGGCGTATGGCAGGTTCCGGGAGAATTCACTCTGCGCAAACAGGCCGAGGAATCGCTGCGGGAAAGTGAGGAGAAATACCGCCGCCTCATCGAAACGGCAAGCGAAGGCATCATGATGGGCGGGCTGGACGGAAGAATAACGTTTGCAAACAAGAAGATTTCGGACATGCTCGGCTATTCCATCGACGAATTGGTCGGGGAAATAGGCCTGGATTTCATGCCTGCGGACCAGAAAGAAAAAGTGATTGCCGCCCGTACAGAACTCATAAAGAAGAACAATGTTCAAATCGAAGTTTGCTTCCTTCGCAAAGACGGCTCCCGGCTCTGGACAATAGGAAGCTATGCCCCGATTACGGATCATACGGGCGAACATACCGGCAACCTCGCGATGTACACTGATATCACCCGGCGCAAAAAGACGGAAGAAGCGCTGCGCATCAGCGAGGAACGGTATCACAACTTGTTCAGTACGATGGAGGAAGGTTTTTGCATCATCGAGATGATATTCGACAAAGAGGGCAGGCCCGCCGATTACCGTTTCCTTGAAATCAACTCAGCCTTCGAAAAGCAAACCGGGCTGCACGGCGCGGAGGGAAAACTGATGCGCGAGCTTGCGCCGGCCCATGAGGCATATTGGTTCGAGATATACGGGAACGTCGCGCTCACGGGCGAATCGATCCGTTTTGTCAACGAAGCCAAAGCATTGAATCGCTGGTTCGAAGTGTACGCCTATCGCATCGGCAAGCCGGAGGAACGTCAAGTCGTCATCGTTTTCAACGATATCAGCGAAAACAAACGGGCCGAAGCGGCGCTGCGGGAGAGCGAGGCGCGCTTCCGCAGCACTATGGACAACATGCTGGAAGGCTGTCAGATTCTCAACCGGCAGTGGCAGTACGTTTATATCAACGACGCCGCGGAGCGACAAAACCGCAGACCAAGAGCGGAACTCATGGGCAAGCGGTACATGGACATATGGCCCGGCATCGAATCCACGCATGTCTTTTCCGCCATTGGACGCTGTCTGGAGGAAGGAAAGGCCGAGACATGGGAGAACGAGTTCACCTTCCCGGACGGCGCCATTGGATGGTTCGACCTCACGATTCAACCGGTGCCGGAGGGCGTGTTCATCCTCTCAATGGACGTGACGGTGCGGAAAAAGGCGGAGGCGGTGCTCCTCGATGCAAAGACGCAGAAACAGGTCGCCCAGTATTCCCGGAACCTTCTCGAAACGTCACTCGATCCCCTGGTCACCATTTCGGCTGAGGGAAAAATCACCGACGCAAACGCCGCCGCCGTCCGGGCCACGGGCATGCCCAAGGAAGACCTTATCGGGACGGATTTCTCAATTTACTTTACGGAACCAGAAAAGGCGGACCTCGGCTACCGGCAGGTCTTTGAGCAGGGTTCCGCCATCGATTATCCCCTTACCATCCGGCACAAAAACGGTTCGCTCATGAACGTCCTTTATAACGCCGCGGTTTACAAAGACGAAGGCGGCAACGTGCTGGGGGTATTTGCCGCGGCGCGCGATGTAACCGCGCGCAAACGGGCGGAGGAAGAACTGGCGGTGCACCAGCGGCACCTCGAAGGGCTGGTCGCCGCGCGAACAGCCGAACTGCAGAAGGCAAACCAGGACCTGCGCGGCTCGCGCCGGGCCGCCCTCAACCTGCTCAAGGATGCCGTTGAGGCGCGCCGCGCGGTCGAACAGGCCGAAGAGGGGCTGCGCCGTTCCGCGGAAGATCTTGGCCGCAGCAACAAGGACCTTGAGCAGTTCGCCTACGTCGCCTCGCACGACCTGCAGGAACCTTTGCGCGCCGTGGGCGGATTTATGGGCCTGCTCAAGAATCAATACTACAACAAACTTGACGACCAGGCCCGGGAATACATTGATTTTTCGGTAGAGGGAGCAGAACGGATGCAGAGCCTTATCGAAGGCCTGCTTGCTTTCTCCCGGGTGGGCACGCGTGGCGGGGAATTCGCGCCAATCGGCCTTGAGAGTGCGTTCAACGCGGCGACTGCCAACCTTAAATTCCTGATTACGGAAAGCCAGGCCGCCATCACCAGCGACCCCTTGCCCGTTGTCACGGCGGATCTGCTGCAGATGACCCAACTTTTGCAGAACCTTATCGCCAACGCGGTAAAGTTCCACGGCCCGCTTAGCCCCAAGATACATATCGGCGCGCAGCGCAAGGAACGTGCATGGGAAATTTGCGTGCGCGACAACGGGATTGGTATTGATTCGCAGTACTTCGACAGAATATTTTTGATCTTCCAGCGCCTCCACACCCGGACGCAGTACAAAGGCACGGGCATCGGCCTTGCCGTCTGCAAAAAGATCGTGGAGCGTCACGGCGGGAAAATATGGGTCGAATCCGTCCCCGGGCAGGGATCGACCTTCCGTTTCACCATTCCAGACAAAGGAGAATCAGCGTGAGTCCACTCCAGACACGGCCCATCCAGATACTTTTGGTGGAAGACAGCCCGAGCGACGCAAAGCTGACGATTTCGGCGCTCAAGCTTGCCAAGGTGGCCAATGAACTTCATCACGTCGATGACGGTGTGGAAGCAATGGAATTTCTCAAGCGACGGGGAAAATATGAGAAGTCGCCGAGGCCGGACCTGATCCTGCTCGACCTCAATCTTCCGAGAAAAGACGGACGGGAGGTTCTGGAAGAGATGAAGGAGAATCCCGATTTCAGCAGCATCCCGGTGATCGTGCTCACAACTTCGAGCGCCGAGCAGGATATCCTTCGATCCTATCAGCTCCATTGTAATTGTTATGTTACCAAGCCGGTAAATTTCGACCGCTTTCTCGAATGTGTCCGATCCATAGAACATTTTTGGTTGTCGGTGGTTGTGCTCCCCGTAAAAGAATAGGGACATTGCAATGTCGGCATTGCCGGAAATAAGAATTCTTCTCGTGGAAGACAGTCCATCGGACGCCCTGTTGCTCCAAGAGTCCCTCAAGGAGGTCCAGGGCGCCCTTTTTGTGGTGTCGTGGGTAGAACGTCTCGCCGATGCAATAAAAGCACTTGGCGAAAAAACCTTTGATGTTGGCCTGCTCGACCTGAACCTGCCGGACAGCTCCGGCACCGCCACCTACCGAAGAATCCAGGAGGCGGTGCCGGAGCTCGCCCTTGTGGTGCTCACCGGAGCCGCAGACGAAACCGCCGGTGCCGACGCCATCCGTCACGGCGTGCAGGACTATCTTGTTAAAGGGGTTGCCGGCGGCACAACCGTTGCTCGCGTCATACGGTATGCCATAGAACGCAAGCAGGCCACTGCAAGGGTGCAGCAGCTCAACACCGAACTGGAACGCCGGGTAAACGAAATCCAGGTCGCAAACACGGCGCTTCAGGAATCACGAACTGCCGCACTCAACCTCATGGAAGACGCGGTGGAGGCAAGGAAGCTGGCCGAGCAAACAAGCATTGAGCTCAAACACGTCGCGGAAGAGCGAGGCCGGGCCTTGGAATCGCTCCGTACGCTTAACCGCGCGCTCAAGGCGTTGAGCGCAAGCAGCAAGGCCCTTACGCTTACGACCGAGGAAGACGATTTCCTCAGGGAAGTATGCAGGATAGTCCAAGAGGACTGCGGCCACGCGATGGTATGGATAGGGTTTGCAAGTGAGAATGACGGAGAAGCAATAAGGCCCGCGGCATACGCCGGCTTTGAAGAAGGATATCTGGAAACCCTGAAGCTAACCTGGTCGGACTCGGAACGCGGACGCGGCCCCACCGGCACCGCAATCCGCACCGGACTGCCTTCGGAATGCAGGAACATGCTCACCGACCCGGCCTTCACACCCTGGCGGGAAGAAGCGGTCAAGCGCGGCTATGCATCATCCGTCGCCCTGCCGCTCTTCACCATGGCGCGGGGCAGGGCCTTTGGCGCAATCACCATTTACGACAGGAAACCCGAAGGGTTTTCGGCCGACGAGGTAATGCTGCTTTCCGAATTGGCAAGCGACCTTGCCCTCGGGATTCAGACCATCCGGCTTCGCGCCGCGCATGCAAGAGCCGAAGAGGCCGTCCACGAAAGCGAAGCGCGCTACCGTTCGCTCTTTAATGGCATGACCGAAGGGTTCGCGCTCCACGAACTCATCTGCGACGAAAAAGGAAATCCGGCCGATTACCGCTTTCTTGATGTCAATCCCGCGTTCGAAAAACTCACCGGGCTGTCACGTGTGGACATTGTTGGAAAAACCAGGAGCGCTATTCCGCTGCTTCTGGATGATGATTCCAAACTGAAATCGATCTATAGCCGGGTGGCGATTTCGGGAGAACCGGTTCATTTCGAGAGTTATTCCACCGCACTCAAGGCGCATTTCAACATTTTTTCCTACCAGCCGGCCCCCATGCAATTTGCCGTTATTGTCATGAACATTACCGAACAAATGGAAAACCGAAAAAAAATCGAAGAACTCAATACGTTTCTCAAACGACGGGCCGCGGAACTCAGCTCGTCGTACAACGAGCTCCAGTCGCTCACCCGGTTGCTCTCGCACGATCTCCGCGTCCCGCTACGGGTAGTGAGCGGATACAGCCACCTGCTTCTCAAAGAGTACGCCGACAAGATCGACGCTTCGGGTAACAAATACATAAAATTGCTTGACAGCGGGGTTCAGCAGGTGAACCAGCTTCTCGACAGCGTTCTGCTCCTGTCGGGAATTTCCCAGAAGCAGATGTGGCTGCAGCGTGTGAACCTGAGCGGGCTTGCACGTGAAGTTGCGGAGAATCTCCAAAGGTCTCAGCCAAACCGCAAAGCGGATTTCGTGATCCGGGAAAACGTGACGGAATGGGCGGACTACGGTTTTATGAAGCAGGTGTTGCAGAACCTGTTCGAAAACGCATGGAAATTCACCTCCACCCGTCAAAGGCCGTGCATCGAATTCGGTATTGTTGACGGACAGGAACCGCAGGTCTGTTTCGTCCGCGACAACGGGATAAGTTTCGATTCGCAAGACGCCACGAAGCTGTTTACCCCTTTCCACCGGTTTACGGCCGGAAATGATGCCGCCGCAGCAGGGGTCGGCCTGGCGGTTGTGGAACGCATCATCCAGCGCCATGGCGGGAAGGTCTGGGCCGAGGGCGAAAAGGACAAAGGATCGGTGTTCTATTTCAAGCTCGGGTAGGCTCGGCGGAAAATGGCTCGGTCAATAAATACCCATGGAGGCAATCAGTTCTTTCACCTTATTGGGAGAAACCGGTTTTTCCAGGTAGAAATCCGCGCCCAACGAAAAAACCGTTTCTTTTGTCTTTTCATCGCCGTATGCGGTCATGACAATTATTCTGCATTCCTTCTGGCTTTCCGCGGTTTTCTGAATAACAGTATAACCGTCGTTGCTTGTGGTACCGCTCAACCTGAGGTCCGCGATCACGGCATCGTAAACGTTTTTGTTCAGGAGGTCCAGGGCCTCGTTGAGCGTTTGCGCGGTATGAACCTCAATGTTTGGCTGCATCAGGACTCTGGAAAAAGCGAACAGAATCGCGTCTTCGTCGTCTACGACCAGTATTTTCTTCATGGTTTCTTCCATCCTGATCCAGCCCATCTCCTTCGTTGAAAACGGCAAATGCGGCGCCCATAATAGGACACCTCTATAAATTCAGTTATCGCTGTTTTGCGTGTCATTCCCGCGCAAGCGGAGCCGCGACTACACCTATATACACATGACGGGAGCAGAGGTTTTTCAATCCATTTTCCCTATGAAAAACACATGGATCCCCGATCAGATCGGGGATGACAATACTTTCTACCGAATAAATAGAGACGCCCCATAGTTATTTGGATGCCATAGTCCAACCCGGTTTCTTAAGGAGCTTTTTTCCCGGGACGCATTTTACACACCCATAACCTGATCAACCGTCTTTCCTGCCGCGAGCAACTATAGTGCAATTATGTTGCCATTCCCGAATCCACCGATCCCTTCTGGCTCTTTTCAATTGTTTCCGATAAATCGGCCTGCTGTTTTTCCCGTATCCGGGAACCACTTTTCCTAATCCTAACAATACTGTGCGCCTGCGGCCTTCACATTTATCAGATTCACGTTGGCAACTCTGGCATATTTTTTGCCTTTTTCAGTGAAGAACCCCGCAGCAAGCTGCGGGGCATCTTCCATCCCTAAGGAAGAAGACAATTGTAGTCGTTTGCTAACCCCGAAGCAAGCCTCGGGGAATCCGCAAACTTTGGGATTGAAGTTCCTTTTGATTATGCTCTTCAAATCGCTTTTGCGAGGTTTTACTACAATCACCGACGGCGGTTGAGCGACAATCCCGAAAGGTGCGGGGCAAACGAAATAAGATTTACAGAGGAGAATGGCATGTTGTGCGACGGAAAGATGCAATGTCTTGAATGCCCATTAAATGCCACGTGCCCATCAAGCACGCGCGTTTTTGTCAATTATTGCGGAAGCATGCCGCTTTCACTCAAGGAACAAATCTACAGGGCGAGGACGGATTGCAGGGTGAGGCGACGCCACTTGAAATATAACGGCATACAGGGTGAAATAACGCCCGTCGCAAGGCCCGCGCTTGTCATGACAAGCGTTGAAGAGATGGCGCATTCCTCTCTCGCGTAAAGTAAGAACACCAAAAACTCCTTCAAAGGAAAGTTACATGGAAAGCGCAAACTTTCGGATTCATTGTGCGTCGCTGATCTTCGTGAGCTTCCGGTACAACGAGGAGAGTGAAATTCCCAGGACATCGCTCGCCTTGTATTTGTCCCCCCTGCAATGCTCGAGCACTCTTCTAATATGGTTCTTTTCCATTTCGTCAAGATTGACGAGGTCCGCTCCGTTCTCTCCCTGCGGTAGGGCAGCCGGCCTCACATTGAGCCCGGGGAAGTGTTCCGGCATTATTGCCTGGCCCCTTGCCAGCAGGCACGCCCGCTCAAGCATGTTGCGGAGTTCCCGTATGTTCCCCGGCCATGGATACCCTGAGAGCAGCTGCAACACCGAAGGCGCAACAGGCAGGTGTGCATAATCGAATCCCCTGAGGATCTCCTCACACAGCCCCGGCATGTCGTCTTTCCTTTCGCGCAGAGCGGGCACCCGAATCGGAAAAACACAGATCCGGTAGTACAGGTCGTTCCTGAACTTCCCGTTTTCCGTTTCCTTGATCAAGTCCCTGTTGGTAGCGCAGATGAGGCGGAAATCGCTTTTCCGGACCTGGTTCTCCCCGATCCGCCGGAATGACTTCTCCTCGATGGTCTTGAGGAGCTGTGTCTGGACTTCCATATCCATGTCCCCTATTTCATCGAGAAACAGTGTGCCGCCGTCCGCCACCTCAATGAGCCCTTCTCTGTCCTTGATCGAGGAAGTAAACGAACCTTTGACGTGGCCGAACAATTCGCTTCGAAGGAGGTCTCCCTTGAGACTGGAGCAGTTGAGCTCGACGAACGCCTCGGACTTCCGTTCGCTCCTGCCGTGGATCCATCGGGCCAATACACCCTTGCCGGTCCCGGTTTCACCCAGGATCAGTACCACGGTGTCGTTCGCCGCAGCCACCGACGCATGCTCCATAGCCTCCACGATCGCCGGGCTGGTGCCGAAATAGGGATCTTCCTGTTTGACAAGACGGTTCTGGACCAGCGCCTGTTTGCGGAGCGAGCCGATCTCAAGCGACTTTTGAAGTGAAGCGATAAGGTCCATCATTTCAACCGGCTTGGTGAGAAAATCCTCAGCGCCGTTCTTGGTAGCCTTTACTGCGGTCGGTATGTCACTGCTGCCGGTAATAACGATTACCGGGAGCGTAGGATACGCTTTCTTTACTTCCGGCAGCCAGTCCATGGCGTCGCCGTCCGGCAGTTTGAGGTCGAGCACGATCGCGTCAAAACGCTCCGCCCCGATTGTGCTCCGCGCGTCTGCGAGGGTTCGGGCGCTTTTGGTGTCGTACCCGTTCTTTGCAAGGTACCGTTCGTACCCGAACAGGGCCGCCTCATCATCTTCAACGAGAAGGAGTTTGTGCGGTCTCATAAATTCCTTTTGGGAAAAGAAAACATGGATAATAGTGTCGGATATACCAATAACTTAAAATAATTCGGGGTGATTTTGTCCTGCTCCCGAAGGCGAAGAGTCATGCAATGTTCAGGTCACCAATCTATTCTCCGCCACTGTTGGGCATCGCGGAAATGATCCTGCCCGGGACCGTGCTTTTTCTTGTGCGCGTGGGATAAATACGTCAGTCTCGCTCGCCAGCGTCACCTGTCCGGGAAACGGAAATGTATCCGTATCGGCATATGATTCTCACTTTTGACAGAATGGTTTGCAAGCGGCATGCCAGCAAATATTCGATCGTTCAAGGTCGATTTCATGCTTCTGGAGGCAGTAAATTATGTGACCCGCTGCCCGGCGGGATTTGTTCTTCTCAATTTTGGGAATTCGTAAACTTATGGCCCATTTGCCCGGAATAAAGAGTGGTCAGCCGGATTGGAACGTGAATTGCATCTGAAGTTGGGTCGGGGATGACAACCTTTCTTACCGAATAAATAAAGGTCCCTTCAATGAACATCGAGAAAAATCATATGAACCAAAAAGTGGTTACCGTCGTCGGCGCAACAGGCGCTCTCGGATCGAAAATCGTCAAGGCGCTCATTGATCAAAATCATCACGTGAGGGCCATGGTACGCGCAACAAGCAATCGAACGAAACTCCGGGAACTCGGGGTAACGGATTTTGTGATTGGCGACATGATGGACCCGCAGTCGCTGCCGGAAGCTCTTTCCAAAGATCCGAAATCCCAGGCCATTGTTGCCAGCGCCGCAGGCTACACGAGACATACCAAAGGTGATAATTCCAAAACGGATGCCCAAGGGTACCGTAATTTGATTGACGCAACAAAATCCGCCGGTATTCCCCGCTTTGTGCTCATATCAATACTGGAATGCGACAAAGCAATAAAGGTGTCCCACTTTTACAATAAGTATCTGGCGGAAAAATATCTGCAGGAGAAGGGGCAGTTGTTTATTGCACTTCGAGCCGGTGCTTTTCTTGATCAGACCAGGGATTTCGTTCTCCCCGGGATTCAAAAAGGAGTTTTCCCCACCTTTGTTCCCGGTGTTTCGTATGGCATGATCTACACCCCCGATCTGGCGCGATACGCCGCACTTGCCGCGACAAGTCTGCCTGAGAGTGAGCTTAATGCTTCCGTTGACGTTGGATGGGACAGACCGGCATCCGGAACCGTTGTGGCCGAGGCATTTTCGAAAGTCCTTGGCAGGAAAATTGTAGCCAAACCGGCTTTCCCTCCCTTTGTCAGCGACGTGATTTTCCCTCTTGTCGGCCTGGCTGTCGGTGGAATTAGTGATATGAATGAAATGATCAAATGGATAAAGAATGGAGATTATACGAGCAAGAACATCCAACGGCAAAGAGAACTGTTCGGTGATTTACCTACGGTCGAAGAGGCAGTCCGTAGGTATTGCAAGGACCGAAAGCTTGTTTAGGTTTGTTCGTGAAAAGGGTTAATCAGGGCCTAAAGAAACAACAACAGCTAGACATCACGTTTCCCGTTTTGGGAATTGTTTATCGATAATGAGAATTTTTGCAGCAAATTGAAACACTGGCTGGATTTAAGAAGAGGCATCAAATCGTGTAATAACAGAATTTGTATCGATTCGTTACAGATGGCAGCAACTACTTCGACAAGGAGGATTTTATGCCCATACGTAAAGGCGAGGCGGAATGGAACGGAACCCTTTCAAAGGGTAAAGGAGAAATGAAGACCGGGGCCGGAGCAATTACGGCAGCTTATTCATTTTCCTCCAGGTTCGAATCCGGCCGCGGGTCGAACCCGGAAGAATTCATCGGCGCGGCACACGCGGGCTGCTTTTCCATGGCGCTGGCAGGAACTTTGGAAAAAGCGGGCTTTATCCCGGAGAAAATAGGAACCATTGCTCATGTTGCTATAGAAAAAGAGGGCGACGGTTTCACCATAACCTCAATCGAGCTTGTTACCGAGGCGCAGGTTCCGGGTATCGGCAGCGCAATGTTTCAGGAAAAGGCGCAAGAGGCAAAGGCGGGATGTCCCGTCTCAAAGGCCCTGGCAGGCACGAAAATCAGCCTGCACGCGACGCTGCTTCCCTCTCAATAATCTTTTCAAGGACGGCGGACTTGCCGGTGCCTCGGCACTTGAGGGGATTCGTGAACGCGACCCAAACGGGGATATCCTCCTTGACGGCGAAGAACAGCACCTGCATGGCAAGTCCGCCGTTGACAAAGACGCTCTGGCCGGAAACAAACCGGAAGAATCGCCCGGAAAGAGGATTTCCATACCAACCAAAATGTCACCGTGAAACGCGGTACACAAGAAATTGCGGTACGCGCTTTCGCGTCAATATTCTTCCCGATGGTTCCATTCGGCATTTTCGAGCCATTCACCGGGATGCCGCTGAAATTCCATCAATTGGTTGATTAGCTTGATATGCGCATGCTCTTGGTGGATGATGAGTTTCAATACCGTCTTCTGCTCTTCATCATCAATCCTGCCGCTGATCTCGTTATAAAATGAAATACTTTTTTCCTCGAGGACAAGCGCTTTTTTATAAGCATCACCATGGTTAATTGCCGGCACACCATCGGTTTTGAAATGGACCGAAATAGTGCGGAAAACCTGATCGGCCTTACCCAAGAGGCCGGTATCATCGATGTCCGGAGCAACCACGTTCTTCTTCCACGCTTCGAAAATTTCGCAATGGCGCTTTTCTTCGCGGGCAAAAAAACCGAAGATGCCGGCTATGCCCCTGTCTGCGGTCTTTTCGGAAAGGTCTGTATAGAATCGCATCCCTTCCGATTCAATGTTCACTGCCTGGTCCAGCATATTCATAAGGTGATCTCCTTCTATTTAAAAAATCCCACGCAGGACTTCCCGCCCCGCACCTTTTTCCTGAGGCCATAAAATGCGGTTACTGCTTTCCCCCTCCCTGTACCTTTTGAGCTTAGGAAAGCAACAGCCCGGGCCATTCCTGATTAATCTGTTCGCTTTTTGCAGGGGCGGAGTCCTCGGTATGCGCCACTTCGTTATCGGGATACATGATGCAATATATTTTTATACTTGCAGCTTCTTCCGGTTCCAGAAAAGATTTGAGCTTCTGCCTTAGTTTTTCCACCAGCCTTGTTTTATTCGCCTCGTAGAATTCCGGGCATATAATTCCCACCAAAGAGCCAAAAAGATACCATCCCTTCATGTCAATTTCCCTTGTTGACGAGTTGAGGGCAAAAGCCAGGTTTTGCAGCACAGCAGGCTTTTCTTTACTTCCCTCCCCGAGCAATCTCCCAACGTCAAGCAAGATAAGCATAAAGGGGCGACCAAACCTTTCGGTTCTTTTTCGCTCGTTGATCAGCATGTTCTGGAAATGGTCCTCCGGACAAAACAGATCCTTTTCCAGTGTATCGACTTCCGCGATATTCATTATTACATCCCTTTCCCGACTGATGAACCCGAATTTGGCTCCTCGCAAATCTCCACGAATCGGCTTGTTCACATTCGCTCTCTCATGACGAATAATAAAAAAGCAATATGCGTGCCGTTGAGCGCTCCTCCATTTATCAAAGAAAAGCTGTGTAAAGATGATGATGAGGCAGTTCATTCCAATCGGAGTGAAATCTTGAGAATAAATTCCATTTCTGAAAAAAGAATTTCTCATGAATGAAAATAGCTATAGTAGAAACAATCCGGTCCGGGAAGACACTCTTGAGGATGGAACGGGTGGCCGCCAGGCTCGAAAAAGGAGGCGACTTTGACCCGGGAGTACGGCGTTACCCGATTAGAGACACGTGCGCGACATCTCGCTAAAAACGGGGCTGCTCCATTTTGTCAATTTTCGCGGCAAGGATAAAGTCGTTGATCGACAAGCCGCCAATTGCATGCGTGGAGAGTTCCACCACAACTCTCTTGTAAAAGATGTGCATATCGGGGTGATGATTCTCCTCGTCTGCCATCGCGCCCACCCGGGAGACATACGCGATGCCCTCGAGGTATTTCTTGAATTTCATCTCCTTTCTAATCATGTGCGTCCCCGTCCGCACGAGCTCCCACCCGACAAGATTCTTGAAGTGCGTATCTTCGTCGACCTCAGTCATGGGCGGCGTGCCGTTCTTACATGGAAGGCAATGCCGCTGGTAAAGGTCCATGATGACGCTCCTTGGTTTCTGGTGAAAACCCGTTTGGCCGTATGCCGGTCCATACGCGTCCTGGTGATTCCGTTCGGCATTCTCCATCATTCGTGCGGGTGCCGCTGGAATTTCATTGTCCGATTAATACGTTGGGTAATGGCGGAACTGCGCCCGTGGGCGCGACCCCGCCATCCATACTTTAGCACTCGTAACGCGTGGCAAGACGGAGCGGTTCCGGCGCTCCGCCCAGGACTCATGCCATGGCCATCTCGGCCTGCCAATAGTCGTGAACAGTGCAGAATTCAACCATCCGTACTTTCGATCCCACTGCATTGGTATAGTAACTCACCGCAGGATACTGCTTGAGGTTGGGGAAAAAACGGGTGACAAACTTGTCATCAATGTAGAAATCGATGAACTTGATATGGTGCGCCTCTTCCATGGGGTGCATGTGCTTCCCCACCCGGACGCTTACCTCTTTGCAGGCAATTTCCGGGACCAGGCCGGATTCCTTCTTGATTGAAATGACCGGGTCGTGGCTGGGACTTACCTCGGGGAATTTCTTCATGGCGTCGGCGAACAACGTATTCTTCTCGGTAAACTTTTCCTTGGGGGCGTGGCATATCGGACAGTTCTCCGGCGCTGCACCGAATTCCACGTGCCCGCACACGCCACACACGTAGATATCCGGCATCGCCATTTTCATCTCGCTTTTCGCCGAGACTTTAAACATCGGGCCTGCCGCCATGACCGTTGCGGCCACAGCCGCAGCACTCAAAAACTCCCTGCGGCTCACACAATTCTTTTCCTGGTCCATGATCCCTCCTTTGGGGTTGTGAAGAGGACTGACGGATAGTGCTGATTAATTGGAAACGGGGCACGACAGAACGCTGCGCCCGATAATAAGGGCAATTCTTGTGCCATGCATGAATTCACGGCACACTTCCTGCCGGCCCACCCGCGACAGCACGAGGAGGCCGGAAATGATGTTGAACGGTCCTATTGACTTGGCGGTAATTGCTGGAGTGTCAAAGACAACAAGCTGTTTTTCTTGTGAGGAAATAACCGGACCTTGGTTTCCCGTTTCTGCAAATTCCTTTTTCCGAATTCTAAGAACTATCAGGACCGCTATGGGGTGTGTTCGGAGTCCAACAACCAAACCTTCAGTGGATCTTTTGGCGCAGGGTTCTCCTGTTGGTTCCCGATTGGCACAGTTATTGCAAAATCTGAAACTCACATTCTCCTGTTTGAGTCCATGGGCAACAGGGTGGCAATAGTCATGGTGTTGACGCTACAAAGTGAACGTGGCGAAGGTTAGAAATTTCTTTTTTGTCCCAAAAACAACTGCAAACGCTCACACTGTCACAACAAGGAGGTCGCAATGAAAGGAAATGTCAAGCTTATCGAAGTCCTTAATTCGCTGTTGGCCGACGAACTCACCGCCGTCAACCAGTATATGGTGCATGCGGAGATTTCCGAACAATGGGGATATGCCCGGCTCCACGGCCATTTTCAAAAGCGCGCCATTGACGAAATGAAGCATGCCGAAAAGCTTATCGGCCGCGTCATTTTTCTGGAAGGCAGGCCCGTGGTTTCCGAATACCGGAAAATCAACATCGGCGCGGAGGTTCCGGAGCAGCTCGAAAACGACCACAAGTCCGAGGCGACGGCCATAAAGGCATATAACGACGCCATAAAGTTCGCCGGCGACGTGGCGGATTTCGCCACGCGGGAGGTGCTCGAATCAATTCTGAAGGACGAAGACCACCACATCGACGGCATCGAAGAGCTGCAGGACCAGATCAAACAAATCGGGTTGCCGATTTTCTTGTCGTCACAAATAAAGGAATAGGGTTTGATGTCGCTTCACCGGCCTTGTCTGTTCGTCTGCTATGAAAAGAACACGCCCTTTCTCTCCGGCCGGAGCTCTCTGATCACCTGCGCAGGAGACGCGCCGGCCAATCTATTTTCGAGATCCGGATAATGAAGAACAAACATCTTTATCTTCTTTGCCTCGTCCGGAGAAAAAGCCGATTTCAATTTGCCTTTGATCTTGTCGACAACCGAAGCACTGTCGCCCTTGCGCACGTCGGTGCAAAGCACGCCGATCAGCGAATCTTTTCGGTACCATCCCTTTACATCAATGTCGCGCGTTGACGAATTGAGAGCATGGGATAGACTGTCAAGGAGGATTTCCTGCGGCCTGCCGCTGTCCCGCAGCAGTGGACCGACATCCAGAAATACCAGGAGAAAGGACCTCCCCGATCGCTCGGTTTTTTTTCTTTCAAGAATAATCATTCGCTGAAAGAACTCTTCGGAGTTCAAAATGTTCGACTCGATTAAGCTGTCTGCGACTGAATTCATTGGATCCGCTCCTTTCCGGTAAACCCCTACCTCCGCGTTTCCAAACGATACCGCGGACTCTCCATCATGCCAGAGTGAAAGTGCAAAAAGTGAGCCAACGGCACACAGCCACGGCCACAGGTCGTGGTCCACGTCGGAAAGGGCAAAAGACATTAAGAAACGCAAGCGCCTTTGCCAACAAGAAAAAAGGTCCCTTGCCGCTTCGGGCAAAAGACCAATCCTGCATGTCCAGGCAAAAAGACCAAAGTAACTCTCCGGAGTTACACGCGCGCCGCCACGCCCATCACTTCTTCTTGCGTTTGCCTATCAGACGGTAGGTCTGAGAAAGCGAAAGCCCGAATTTCTTCGCAATCTCGCTCCCCGTCTTCCCGGTCTTGTACAGCGCCGACATCTTCTTGTTCCGGTCCGGATTGAGCTCCCATCGAGAGTCTATGCCGTATTTCTTTCTCCATTGATGCACCGCTTGACGGGTGATACCGAGCTTCTTGCCGATTGCCTCGTCGGTTTCAAGCTTCTTCTGCAACTTGAGCAGCTCGACTTTGGTGATTCTGGCCATTCAAACACCTCCGTTGATTGTGAAGTTTCACCAGGTGGCATTGAAGGATCTCGCAGCGGACCTTCGGGAACCGCGATTACAACCGGAGGTACGCCCCGGTGAGCAGCCTGCAATGCGCTCGCTGTGGTATTCAAAATACAAAAAGGAAAGGCTCGTGTCATAATTTACACGCAGGCGATAGGACGGCTTCCGCCGCCAATCCGCCACCCGCAGGCAAGGCGGGCTTGGCAGAAATCGGGTAGCGTGACACGGCAGCACGCCCGAAAAATCTTCACCTTTGTTTACATCAGCGGTGGTACAAGCTATTTTTGTACTCGATCTTTTTGCACGATGCAGCCTATTTCCGGAAAGAAAACGGCGGTGGCGCGTGTCGGACAATGTCGGCAGCCCCACCCTTGCACGCATGGAATACGAAATGCCGGACTATATGGAGAGGTGACCGAGCGGCCGAAGGTGCACGCCTGGAAAGCGTGTGTGCAGCAATGCACCCTGGGTTCGAATCCCAGCCTCTCCGCCACTGTGCGGAAGGGGTTTCTTGCCAAATAGGCAAGGAACCCTTTTTTGTTTGATGGGGCCTTTCACTCCTCCGGCGGACACGTCTACAAGTCTTCGCCACAGCCCCGTTGATCCGAACAATTTTCCGTGGATCTTCTACCGGGTATCGGGGCCGATGGGCCGGCATTTTCTGGTAAGCGAGAATGATTTTGTTTCGGCGTGCGATTGTTCTATTTTCTTTGTCCGGTTTTCAAAAGCTTAATGAATTGAAGATATGCCTCGATTATTGCGAAATCCAGCAGGATAGCGTGTCTTGGACAAGGTAAGCCTATGAACATTTTGTCTCAAATAAACATGACGTTTGTCGAAATAGCAAGCATTTGTCTATTCATTTGTTTCCCTGTCTTTTCCTCTAATAAACTCAATCCGGCAGTAAACCACCCTTTTGAACCGAACATCCTTTCATCCAAAAACTACAGTGAAATCTTTACCTTGACCGCCGTCTATGATGACCAAACGTTCATCCAGACACAGATGATCATTACAAATATCGGGCTCGGCGACAACAACGCTGCTTGCGAAATGCTCGTATTGCATCCGGGAACAACATCGTACAGAACAAGCAAGAGATTTCAAAAGCCCTGCTGGAAGTATTCAGAAGTTCCTTTCCCGACTCTGGCAATCGGCACATGCCTTTTGGCCCAGCAGGGAGAATTAACGAAATGTGTCGTGGCAATCGACAGTTCCATGGAGGAAATTTCCGTTGACCGGTCACCAAAGACCATAAAACTTCTAGACACAATCTTTGACAGTAGTACTTCGAAGAAATTCTACACCAATGAAGTGCTTATCCCTTGGACAAAACTTCGAACAACCCTACGGATTCCCGGATGTTCCAAGAAGCAGTTGACGGGATATGGCATGCTGGAACATTCACGAACTACCGGATATCCAAAGGATTTTTCTCACAGCTATATTTCGTTCTACGGAAGCCAGGCAGGAAATCAGTTCGTAGCAAATTTGCACTTTCCCAATAACTCTGAATCAGGCGCTGTCGGATGGATCTGGGATGGTCGGGATCATTTGCCCACACCTGTTGAGGGTGCACAAATGCTGGAGAATGCGCCTGCTTTCTCTTCAAAGGATCACTGCCTCCCTCATATTTTCAAACCGCACTCTTCATTTTCTATTTCTGGAAGACAAGGCCTGTTCCGGCTTACCTTCATGGACGAATTGGGACCTATTCTCGGCAATATCGTCAGAGTTTTCGCCGGAAACCAGGTAACCTCTTTTTTTACGGCCTTGGCACAGGTTGCCCCCGGCCAGCCACCCATTGAAGGAATTCTGGTAATTACCGATTTCAAGTAGAGATTCATTCTCTTCTTTTTAACTCCTTTGCCAAAGCCATCACTCCGTGACGCCCTGTTGAGTTCTACAATTCCCATGAATATAATTTATTAGGCCTCGTTTTTCCGGGCTTCTCCTACCACATAAGTCCGACTTGAAGATTGATTCTCGTCCAGTCCCAGTCCGATGATGTTCTTGATTCAAAATCGTACAATTTCTGTCCGCCCCATGAGGTTCGTACATATATCAACTCCAACAAGCTCATTTGAAAAACCACTGGTTCCATGCCGAAGGTCCAGCTTGTAGCCAGATGCGAATCAACGCTATTTAGCATCCAATCTTTTCCTCCATTGAGGAAGCCTCCAATGCTTGATTGGAAAACCGCGTTTGCGTAGGTTGTGCACAGGAATCCACAATGTAACGAAATTGGAGGGTACCATTGGCCCAAGGCCGCATTTTGTGCACCAATATTGGCCTTCGATCCCTTTCCAACAGAAAGGCATACGTCGCCGACTAATTTTGGCCAAGCCATGGAGTGACTTGCGCCCAATGTCAACCCATCTGTTCCCGCTCCGAAATGCCAATATGAGGTTCGGGGAACGTAGTAGAAGAAGTTCGATATCGGCCTTGCAAGCAATGAATACCGCCTTTCGATCCAGGCATCCTGATGACTCGCAAGGGAATCAATGAGACCAGTAAACTTGTCTGCCATGGAAGACTTAGAAGCGTCTATGCTTGCTTTTTGCGGGCCACAGGCAAACATGTTCTGGTAGGTGTACCGGTAGCGCCCCAATAAATACAACAATGCGTCCAATTCTCCGGAGCCCCCACTTTTCAAGGTCGGCGCAATAACGTTTTTACGAAACTCTTTGGGATTGATTGACGCGAGTTTGAAAAAAACCGGGCGGAAATTGGTCATTCTGCGCCATCCGTCTTCTTGTGATTTGTCCACGTCCCAATGAATTGGATCAATCCGCCTGCACGCCCACCTTGACCATAATCGATCAATGCTGGTTTGCAGCATGATCGCCTCCTGGCTGAGGTCAAAGGAGTCGGCTGGGTGGTTCTTCTTCATCAGCCGATACATTGTATCGACGGTTCTAGTTATAGGGTTCCATGTTCCTGAATCTGGAACAAACGTGCGGTATTTTACACAAGAGTCCGCAATCGAAAGAACCGTATCGTAAACCATTTTGATAAGTTTGTAGCGGACGTTCGCCCGTTCTGGTCTCGTTGCCTCCAGATCTGACGAAAATTGATAGGATGGCCTGGTACTTTTCAGGCTAGGAACGGCAATATTGGCTAAATACCTTTGAGAATCATACATTCCAAGATAGAAGTCGAATACTCTGAAAGGCCGTTCGAAAAAACCCAGAAAATTCATCAGGTAGGCGCTCATTGTCGGAGTGTATGAATTTGTCAATTTCAACTTTTGGTCAAATTCGGGGAATTTGTCGGATATGATTCGAATTTCCTTCGCTTGCGCCGAACTGGCCAGGTTGCCTAGCACCTTCATGAATGTCGAGGTGATACTGCCATTGTTCTCTGACTGAATGGATTTATATTGGGGAAAAGTAACGTTATCTTGACTCAAGTACACGAATAACGTTTTGTTGACAGTGAACGTATCGGTTCTTGATGAAAGGCACGGATTCCACCGAATTTCCGAGCTATCAATTGTAAGCCCGTTGCAAATCACGTTCGAAGCTAACCGAAGCGGTGCGTTGTCAAACACCCCACCATCCATATATGTCGGTTTGGAATCATTTCCCGGGACATGATTCTTGCGAAGTGAGATCTGGTCCCACAATGAATTCTGCGTAGTATCCCAATCTAGATTCTTTGTTTCTCCTGGAACCAATCTCCATTGCCATATCGCTTTGGGCGGGAAGGCACCAGGGAATCCAGAGGAGGCATAGGCAAGATCGCAAACAGCCTTCAAATCATTCTTGTGCATCTCAGACGAGGAATTGCCGGTGTGGAGCGGGAGTATTGGAACAGGGTAGCCAGCCTTCGGGTCAAGATAATTCCGCAGTTCCCATGCCCCATTTCCGATGCGTCTCATCCTAACAAGAAATTTGTCCTCGACATTCGGAATGGTGAACCTGCCACTCACCTTGATCTCTTCGGGCTCCATCCTGGTGGCGGTTATTCCAAGCACCACATCAACATCTTCACCGGACGGAGGATTCGTTATCTGCGGCAGGAGAACCTTGTCTCTAAGTACGTCGAAGAAGTCTCTCTTGAATGCGCCAATTGCGCTACCTCCACCGAGGAGTGTGTCGTACCCAACTGGCACCCATGTTCTATAAAACAGGCTGTTAGTATCAACGCAAAAACTGGTATCAGCAAGAGAAAGCACCATAACCAGCGCATTAATTGCTCCGGCGGACGCCCCCGTGATAGTGCACACCTTTAAATAATCCCTGTTCTTTCTTATCCAATCATTGGCAACATATTGGTAGCCTGCCTGATAAGCTCCCAAAGAAACTGCTCCGCTGACGGTCAACGACATTGGGATTCTTTCCAAACCGCAAACATTCAGGAACAAAGACAAAATCGCCAGCTTGAAAAAAGGACATCTTCCCATCGTCTTCTCCTTTTCTGATTGTTCACATTTGGTTAGCCTAGAACACTCGAATCGCTACCCGTGCTCTGTTTGCTGCGGCACCACTTCCGCGCCAATTATCATTATTTTGTTCTCAAAAGCGCCTTGCGGTCCCAAGCCAGATTGGAGGTGATTGCCCATGATGCGAAACGAAGTCGGAGCCGCTCCAGCAAGAGTTTGCCCGCATAGCGGTACACATTTCCACGCCACGAAATCGCAGCAACCGGAGTTCTTCCCAATTTGCGCAAACCCGCATCGACAACTTTTTCTGGCGTCCATGCCCATTGCGCAACGCGCGTTCTGGCTCTAGCTTGGAAATTAGTCTTTGTGGCGCTGGCACACATTACGAGGAGGTCTACCTTGCTATCAGCGTACTGCAGCTCCTGCCATATGGCTTCGCCGAGAAACAGCTCAAAGGCCTTTTCGGCCGTGTAGACCGCAGAAAAGGCAACTGGCGCGAACGCATTGACGGAACACACAAAGATCACCGCTCCCCGATCACGCTCGACCATTCCCTGGAGAAAGTGATGGGTGAGTGTGAGATACGAGTGCACGGACACTCCCACTCCCTCCCGATACACGGAAAGCGGCGTGTCGAGGAAGCGCCCAAGCGTTCCGAAAGACGCACAGTTTACAAGAATGTCAATCTCCCGGGTGCCGACGCACCGCCGAATTTCCTCGAGGTGATTCAGGCTGGATAAATCGCAGGTACAAGGAATAACTTCCGTGGCGTACCTGCGGGAGAATTCCTCCGCCGTCGCAGTCAATGCCTCCTTTTCATTAGAGACTATGATGCAATTGAGACCGTCCGCGCAGAGGCGTTGCGCCATTGCGCGGCCGATGCCGGAGGAGGCGCCGGTCACTAAAGCCCAGGCACCATATCGTTTAAGCGACTGCGACATATTCTTCCTGAGAAACAGCACGGCGATCTTCGGTTTCCAGGTTTCTTTCCATCATCTCCTGAACGCACCGACGAAGATCGTTTGGAACCGCCTCGCTGCAGCAAATGGAATCGAGCGAACAGTATCCGGCGCACGATTTCGTGTTGTTGAGCCCGGCATCGACGAAGGCGTGGGAATCCGAATAGGTAAATCCGAATTTCCGCATAAAGGCCATTGCCGGCCCCACGGTCCTTGAGACATGCCAAAAGTGCGGCTTTGAAAACATGATTCCAAGCAGGCACCCGAGCAAAAAAAGGTTGACCCCGTATCGAAACGGGCGCACGTGCGGCACCGCAACCAGCTTCACAAACTCTATCACGTTGGGGTCGCGAAACCGGGAATGGTCCAGGACAATTCCTTTTTCCAGCTCCATGGCCAGCCGGGGGAACCGCTGGGTCGGCGTGTTGAAGGTGAGCGAAACCGCCACCTCGTCGTTGACAAGCAATGCTGCGATTATCGAATCCGTGTCGCGCGCCAGCCGCATGCACGAGGGATCGTGGCGCGCCGGGTCAAGGTATCCGGAGCGGACCAGCCCCGCATAACGTAATGCCACCACGCTTGAATACAAGGGCGAATCCGGGAAGACGCGGACGATTCGGGAACCGGCACAACTGAAACGTTCGGGAAGGTATTCGTTCCAATCCTGCTCGGTAATTGTGTTCCAGTAAAAAGTCTTGTTTGAAAAGTTCATAGGCATGTACCCTGTTTGGTGATTGATGTATAGGATTCCATTGAATTCCTCTTAGAATCTTATTTCCTGGCATGGTAGTTTGCAAAGCCCATGCCGGAAATCAGAAATTGTCGTAACTTGTTTTGAATCAGGGGGAATTGCAGAAGATCAGGGGTTTTCACCGTCAGCCGAGTTCATGCAGATTGCATGATATTTGTCTTGACGGAGAGTAGTAGCTATGGGCAAAATGAGCGCTATGCAAATTTCATTCAGAATGCATTATAGATCATCGACCTTGGCTCATTTGGTGTCATGTGTCCGTTAGGGCCTAATGCCGGCATCACTAAAACCGGTCCAAGTCAACATGTTCGCGAAGTTGCATTTTATTGCAGTTTGTCCGGAATGCTTTGTATATTTTCTTTTCGGCGCCCGAAGCTTGCGAAGCAGTGGATTTACCTTCCGAATACTGTCAAGAAAGTCAAGACACAATCCTTGACGCATCCGCTCCATTCGAAGAATCAAGATACTACCCTTTGTTCGTTGGTCGGAGGAATCTATGAAATGGAAAGCCTGTTTTCTGGTTTCCTTGCTCTTAAGCGCAGTCGCGCCCATGGCTAATGCCAATAGTGTGCCAATTACCTTTTCGCCGGAGTCTGTTCGCGCCGCGATGAGACCACTGGACCTGGATTCTGAGACGGACTACCCCCGCCCAATACAGGACTACTTCAGCTATTATGGATTGGACACTCCAAGCGTAGTTCACTGGTTCGGAACATATCGTTCCGAATCTTGCACCTTGGGCACCCATAAATTCAGAGCTGATAACCTGGCGGCGCACGTGTTTAGACCCGCTAACCCGAGAGGCACACTGCTGGTTATTCATGGTTATTTGGACCATGCGGGCATCATGAAGAACGTCATACATCTTGGTTTGGATTCCGGGTTCACGGTCGCGGCCATTGATCTTCCAGGTCACGGCCTATCCTCCGGACCGCGCTCATCAATCCAGGACTTTTCGCAGTACGGCTACGCCATCGGACACTTCCTTGACCAATACGGCAAGTCGCTACCCCGCCCGCTTATTTTGGTCGGCCACAGTACTGGCTGTTCCGCGATCATCGAATATCTCAACATTTACAAGAAGGATCTGAACGTAGACAGAGTTATCCTCTGCGCGCCGTTGGTTCACCCCATAAGCTGGGCCGGACTCCGTATACTCGGAATATTGTTGGGATGGTCTCCGTGCGCCTGGCCTCGCTGCCATGCAATACTATCCTCGGATACTGCATGGCAGCGGAAGTATTACCAGGATCCACTGGAGGGCAAAACTGCCCCAGTCCGCTGGTTATCGGCAATGGTCACCTGGAACAAACGGCTGGAGCACTATCCGCTGTTTCACACGCCGGTATGTGTGATTCAAGGGAAAAAGGACAGCGCGGTTGACTGGCGATACAACCTCCCGGCGCTCAAGCGACGGTTCAATTCAGTCACGATTCACCTCATTGACAACGGCGGCCATCAGCTCATGAATGAAAGCGAACCGGTCAAGAGCCTGGTTCTTGGCTATATCGGCGCCGAATTGTCCGCGGGTGCAAAGGCCGGGACTGGCAAGTAGTAACCTCGCGTTACCCGGCCTTTACCCGCCACGCAGAACATGTTTTGCAAAAGAATTCATGTCAGCATAAAATAATGGCGGTAAGGACGAGGATATATTATTATTTATTACCCCCTAGTGTCGTGTCCCACAAATATGCTTAGCAAGTCAATGCCTTTCTTCTGGACCGAAGCAAAAGGGAAAACGGCATTTTGTCCTATTTTTGCATAGCGGATCATTCTTCAATGATCGCAGCACGATTGTCTTTTCTTTAGCGTATTTACGGGACGGCACACCAGTTCCTGTTGCGGTTAGGGAAATATTTTTGACGGGCACGCGGTTCCAATCACTCACTTACGACGTTCGCCTGGAGGATTCATGGAATTCCAGAAATATCCGGAAAAACCGGTGTTGCTCATCGATGATGAGGTTGATGTACTGCAATCTTATCGTGCGACCCTCCAATTCAACAAAGTAAACAATGTCGTATTATGCTCCGAAAGCCACAAGGCGATGGACCTGCTTTCCACATCGGAATTTTCTGCCGTTGTGCTTGACCTGACCATGCCTCAGGTCACCGGACAGGAGATTCTCGGGAAAGTGCATCAGATGAACCCCGGTCTCCCGGTCATCGTCGCAACGGGATCGAGCCGGATTGAGGTGGCTGTCGAATGTATGAGGGCAGGGGCCTTCGATTACATCACCAAGCCGATAGAAGAGGCCCGGTTGATCGCCAGTATTCACCACGCATTGGACATTGGCGAGCTTCACAATGAAAACATCGTGCTTACAAAAGGGGTAATGAAAAGGACGCTGGACCATCCCGAAGCGTTTGCGCCGATCTTAACGACCAATGCGGTCATGAAGGCCATTTTCGTTTATGTCGAGGCTATTGCCGCAAGCCCGCGACCGGTCCTGATCACCGGCGAAAGCGGTACGGGAAAGGAGGGCTTCGCCCGGGCAGTCCATGCATTGAGCGGACGAAAGGGGAAATTCGTTTCTGTCAATGTGGCCGGGCTGGACGACACAATGTTTTCGGACACTCTTTTTGGACATCGCAAAGGTGCATTCACGGGTGCCGATCTGGATCGTCCGGGCTTGGTGGAGCAGGCGTCATCGGGCACATTGTTTCTGGACGAAATCGGCAGCCTTGAAATGCATTCCCAGGTCAAACTGCTCCGCCTGCTCCAGGAGAAAGAATATTATCAGCTCGGCTCAGATGTCCTGAAATATGCAAACGTGGCGGTTGTCGCCGCCACCAATGAAGATCTCCGCGCGCGGATGGACCAGGGAAAATTCCGCAATGACCTCTATTTCAGGCTTAAAACGCATCACATCCGTATTCCGCCGCTGCGGGAGCGGCTAGACGATCTCCAAATGCTCATCGCGCATTTCGCGGAAGAGGCCTCAAGAACCCTTGGTAAGCCGCTTCCGGAGACGCCTCCTTCGCTGGCCCGGAACCTGTACGGATATTCCTTTCCCGGAAACATCCGGGAATTGCAGTCCATGATTTTTGACGCGGTTGGAATGGGCAGTCTGGATCATCTTGGCGACGGGCTTCAGGCCGAGCATGTGAGCGCGCCGGTCCGCGAAGCGGAACGAGGTAGTGAGGCTTGCACCCCTCTTGACAGGCCTTTTTGGTATACCGGTACGATCCCGAAACTGTGCGATGTCGAGGATTTTCTTATACGAGAAGCTATCGAAAAATCCGGCGGCAATCAATCACTTGCTGCTAATATGTTGGGTGTATCCCAATCGACGCTCAGCAGAAGGTTACGCAAAGAGGTACTGGATTCATGATGCCAAATGGGAATCAAGAACGACGTCCTCAAACCTCTGTGCTTCTATTTCCTTTCTCTATGTGAAGGTCGCTATTCCATGAATGATGATTCGAATTCCTATAAGTTCAACAAGATTACCCTGCGATACGCCGACAAGGCTTTGGAGAAGTCCTTTGCCAGCCATTATGACGAAGAAAATAGGTTTACAAACAGGATCACTACCATCGAGGCGGCATTTGCGTGGTTCATAATAATGGTATATGTATTCCTATTTCAAAAAGATCTGATTTTCAAAATCTCGCTCCCCATAATCATGGTTGTTTTCCCCTATTTTTGTCTAGTTATCGCTGTAACCTTTATAAAAAGACTAACGTTTATTTGCCAAGGCATCTGTGGCCTGGGAAACCTTTTGGGAGGTCTGACCGCCGTGCACTTGGCAAAATTCTTCATAAGTGGTCCTCACATGATGACGTATTACATCCTTGCATTTATTATGGGAGCCTTTTTCGCTCTCGGGCTCAGGTTCTCGTATGCCGTACCGATTTCTCTGTCTTACGTAATACTTTACCAAATAAATCTCTGCTGGCCCCACCGCTACCTTCCTGAGGTAGTATATCAAGATACTGCGGTGATCTGGGCTTTTGAATTGACTTCGTTTGTTGGCGGCTATTTTTTTGAGAAGAACGTCAGAAAGGTCTTTGTGCAAAACCTGATTATCAAGGAGCAGCGCGAAACTATTGAAACTGAAAAGGAAAAATCAGAAAGCTTGCTTCGCAAACAATTGTCGCATGCGGAAAAGCTCGCGACCCTGGGTACCGTCGTCGCCAGCGTCGCGCATGAGATCAATAATCCCAACAATTCCCTGATGCTGGACGCCCAATTCAACCAAAACGCGTGGAGAAGCGCATCCGCGGTTCTTGACGAACACGCCGCCGAAACCGTCGGCCTGTCGATCGGCGGATTCGGCTACGCCGAATTCAAGACCTCCATCGTAGAGGCGTCGAACCGGATGAAACGCAACACCGACCGCATTAAACATATTGTCGAGAATTTGCGGGCCATTGCCAAGAAGGACTCGGATTTCGACGAGGACGTCGATCTCAACGAAACCGTTCGATCCGCCTTGTCCGTGATCGAGCACGTTACAGGGAGGTATACCCAAAACCTTCGCGTCGAGTTTGGCGACTCCATTCCCCGCGTCAGGGGCAACCCCCAGAGTCTTGAACAGGTAGTTATTAACCTGGTGAAGAATGCCTGCCAGGCCCTGCCGGACAGGGACAAAGGCGTTTTCATCGCCACGGCGTTTGCACCGGACAAGCAAGCGGTTTCATTTACAATCCGCGACCAAGGCAAAGGCATGGATGAAAATACGCTCAAAGAAGTATTCACCCCGTTCTTTACCACCAAAGGGAAAGAGGGAACGGGTTTGGGCCTTTCCATCTGCAACAATATCATAAAAAATCACGGCGGGTCCACCGCAATAGAGTCGAAGCCCGGGCAAGGAACCACTGTGAGTTTCCTGCTTCCTGTTACGCCTGTCCCCGTTCAGGTTGCCCCCAAACAATGACTCCGGTGCCGGCCGATTCGGAGTAAGATGACTCATGACCGGGCCCCTCCTTGGCTTGCGTACGCCGATTCTCTATATTACTGACTGACCTTGTCGAAGAAACGGATGAGACAAACGGGAGGTTGAAAATGCTGTCAACTTTTACGATCCGATCAATTCCGCATTTTATAGCTTCGGAATTTCACAGCTGGCGCAGGGGCGGCCATAGGGCGGCTGCCGTTTATCCCCCTGCACAGGTACGATTCAGCTCGCTTACCAAAGAGCAGCAAGGCACCTTCGCCTTGAAATCCGCTGTTGAACCGGGCAGGGGAGTATATGTCACTTTTTTTGGGGCCAACTCATTCCATTTAACGGACGGCATAACAAACATTCTTATCGACCCCTATTTTTCTCGGGACCATTACTACTTTGAAGTCCCGTTTTGGCCGGTAAAGCTCCCATTGAGCCCGGATAGGATCTCGGGTTGCCTGAATCGAATGAACATTCCCAAGCTCGACGCGATTCTCACGACGCACGCCCATTTCGACCATTCAATCGACGTGGGTTACGTTTCGAGCTATTTCGCAAGGGCCAGGGCCGCGACACATTTTGATGGAAATCCTTATCCTCCACTCTATGGATGCAGGTCGGTCGCCAACGTTGCCTTGGGCAGCTTGGCGCCGGAGGAATCGTCCACATTTCCAAAATACAATGTTTACGAAAGGGAGGCAGCCTTTGCCGCCCTCTGCAAGAAGTACAACATCACTGTGGTTGGTTCTTCGTACGATGCGTCGTTTCAATGTGCTGATTTCTCCGTAAAATTCATCGAAGCAAGACATATCAAATTACCAATTGAGGTGCGGAAAGAACTGTGCGGCACCGTTGACGATCCTCTGGTTCCCGAAAGAGATTATTACGCGTACAAGGAAGGCGAAATTCATTCACTCGTAATAAAGCATAAGCGCTGGGGGAATATCCTTGTCATGGGAAGCGCCAATTATGTGCCCGGTCAATATGATCGCCTGAGCGTCGGGGACAGACCCGATGCCATGATTCTTGGCATCGGCTTCTTGCACAAAAAGGATGGGATTGCGCAATACAGGGACAACGCGATCAAGCCGTTCAATCCGGGAAAAGTCTTTCTTTCCCATTGGGATGATCTCAAAACCCTGCTTGACGAGGACATGAAATGGATGGCACACACGAGCCACGACGACATTTACAAAGCGGTTTCCGCGGTATGCAAGGATACGGCGTTTCTGCCGCTGCTTGAATGGGTGAAAGTGCTGTGAGTGCACAAATCTCGGTTCTTCTTGGTGGATAGTGCGACAGGAAATTGTGCGTTACCCTTGCTACGTTCGGGCCGTTCTTCCTATTACGTCCCGTCTTGCGGCACATCTTGACGGGCCAGAATAGAAATCCAGGAGTTACGGCGGGAAGCGGGGCATGCACTTTCCGCCGGAAACAGCACATGGCGTTCAGCCACTCCTTCACAAGCGCTTATCCTGCCGGCAGTATGGCGGGGAGTGCGGACAGGCATAGTTCAGAAATGGAGTGTTCCTGAAAAGGTAATCTGAAGCCCGCCGTACCCCGTGTGCGTCGAGGGCTGCGAGGGCGGAAGTTGCGCGACAGTTTCCTGACGCGAGCGCAACTCCCATGGGACAAGCTGGAGCGCATTAATCAGGAAAGAATACCTTCCAAAGTTCAGCCCGTATCCCAGGCGAAGCTTGACCATGACGAGCTTCTCTTCGCTTGAAATGACGGATTCGTCCGTATAGTAAGGAATCAGGATCGCAACCTGTCTTTCCCGCGTTCCGAGGAGGAACTTACCATATAAGAATGAGCAGTCTATGCCAGGGTCGATTTCGAAGTGGTGTAGAAATGGGAAATTGCCCTGTGTGAACAATCCCGCTTCATGGAATACTCCGGAGAGTCTCGTGATCTTGTAATGAACAGGGTCGAAGATTGTCCATGAGGTAAAGGGGAACGCCTCAAAATATCCTTGTGGCACGTTTCCATCGCTCAGCTCTCCAAAAGCCCCGGCGCGAATACGGTGCGGAAATTCCACGGAAGCCTCGGCCCATCCGTCAAGGATTTCACCATTATCAGCGATTGCATACATCGTTGTGCCGTCGTATCCCTTTGCGCCGAGGCTCCAATCCCGGAGAAGACAATCGAAGGACACGGGAAGTGGATGGCTCGACGTTTTTGCCCAGAGCATCATTGTGCCGCCGCTCGCATTAAGGAGCGTGTTCAGTTTTTCGGGTGATTGCGCAGTAGTGTCGGAGGCAACGCAGGCGACTTCCGGTGTTATTCCAGCATCGACCGGACCAAAATGAAAGGAGAACGGAAGGCTTGCCCGGGTCCGAACGCAATACAGCGGGAATTCTCTTCCTGCCCCGTTTGACTGCGTCTCGATATTCGAAAGCGAAGCGAGGGCCGGTGAGCGGTCTGCGAAAAGGCCTACGGAAAATGAATGGGCTTTCCACGTAAGTGAATAGCTCCCGCCGAGTGCGCGTGTCGGAGCGTCTCCGTCTTCGGTACACGGTGCGACCCAAAGAGCCCCTTCGGTTTCAACATGCCCTTTCTTGAAGCCGATGCCCGCGCCGCCTGCAACAAGGGAGCTATGTGCATGTGCGAGCAGATCGCTTGCCCTATTTGACCAATCAAAGTCCATGCTGGACCAGTTCCACCAAGCACGAAGAATCCACGGAGTCCTTTGCATGGTCGCATACGCGTAGGCCGACGCCGCATCACTATTTACAGATGATATTGTTCCGGCATTGTCTGACGTTCTATCCTGCACCACGTCGAAATACGATCCTCCGTAGGAGATACGGTCGCCTGAAGCGGTGTCGGGAACCGGGGTGGACCGACCGGCAAACAGCCCCGGCTGCAGGTCGGATAAAAGCAGGGACGAGCAATGCCGCGGCTGTTGAGCCGAAGCACCGCACACGAACAGGAAAAGAAGAAGCGCACCGGAAACGCAATGCCTGTTTTCGAGCGGTGCGCCTGCGTGGAGGGCGAACGCTGTCATGTGGTACTGTTACTGATAGATCAAATCAAGCCATTTCTGGCGGGTCATGTCCGGAAAAATGCCGTCGAATGTGTAATCGGTGAAATACGGAAAAAAGGATTTTGCCTTCGTGAGACTGTCAACGTTCATATCCGCGTTGTTTCCATCCATGAGCCTGAGCGGATTATTAAGCGACCATGTTGAGTCTATTGTGACGGCTGCTTTGTAAGGCTGCTTGAGATAATACACGATATTGCCAAACGCGTTCGGCACGATCGAGTCGATCTGGGAACTGGGTATAACTACCGTGTCATTACCCTGGTAGGTAACAACGGTATTTGACGGCATAGTGCTCACATACCGGAAGTCCTCTTCGCCCGAGACCCATTGCGATTCGTCGAGCCACCGGTACTTCGGCAAAAGAGACCTGAGGTCGCTCACAGGATGGTCAAAAAATGCGCTGATGTTAACCGTCAAAGCAATGTGGGCGCTGTCGATGGTTTCGTCAAAAGAGTAGGGCCCGCTTAACAGCTGCGTGATGAAATCCATAAGGGATTCGGGGCTGCTGAACTTGGCTGCCAGGGCGGGTGACACCCCCTCGTTAATAAGGTTCTGTGCGTTGTTGACCATGTCTTTGTCCATATCGAGGATGTTGCTTATCTTGACAATATCATACTGCTGCGATCCGGTTTCGTTTCTTATGCTTGTAATCCCCGTCTTGATCAATGCGGGCGCCGCGAGCAGGTCCGCCTTGATCTTCCCCTGGTTTGCCGAGCGGATCGTGAGAAATCCCTGGCGCTGGAGGTTGTATTGCATCATGCGTACCATGTAGAGATCAGAACTGCTGACGTAGTCTTTGGAACACTGAATGAGCGTATCGTTCGAAAGGGAATAGACCGTGGGATTTGTGTAGCCATTCGAATTCGCGAGCGAATCGATCCAACTGTTGTTCGTCGTGCCGGGAGCATACAAGTCGTAGTTATAGGCGCATAACCAATTGCCGAACGCGCTAAGCAAGTGCATATAGGCGTCCACCAGATAAATCTCGCCTTTGTTTATTATCGCAGAATCGGTGGACCCGTTGTCTGTGACGACGACCAGTACCGATGTTTCACTCCGGTTCTCGAGTCTGACAGCGGCGGCTATCACGTTGTCCAGCACAGGAAGCAGCTCGGATTCAATAGCGCTCTGGATATAGCTCATGGTGACAAACGCGGGGAACGACGGTTTCTTCGTCTGTGCCAGGACGATGTCCTTAGTCCGGACGCCGATCACCTTGCCAAGTCCAAGGACTCCTTCTTTGTTAAGTGTGGGCCCCATGACGGAAACCGAATTGCTGCTGTCCAGCGCGCGGAAATATGCGTCCAGGGAATCCGCCATTCTTCTGATGACGGGATCGGTGTTCAGGGAGAGGATGGCGCTCACGATGTAGCCCACGTTTGCTTTCTGGTTCGTGTCGTCTTGCGAGATGATATCGTTGAAGCCGTCGCGCAGATCGTTGAAAGTGACGCCGACCACTTGATCGTAACTGCTCGCCTTGGACAGGGTCTGGACACGGGCGACCAGCACCGTAAAAAGCGAATCGGCGGAGCTGACCTGTGTCGTGTGAGGTGGAACGGTGGAAGCAGGATTCTTGGTACATCCAAGAAAGACCAAAATTGCGAACAGCGAAGCCGAGATCATTCTGTTCATACTGCCACCTTTCTTTTGTGCGACGCCTATCAGGAAATCAACTTGAGGAGTAACAAGCATCTGTTTGACTGAAACAAAGTAATTATATAGTGTAGGGCGGGGCTTGACAATCCCTAATTGAAAATTCTGGATTAGGGCTGGGCTAACAGGGACGAAGACGAATCTTTTCCTGAGCTTTTTTCTTTTGTTGTTATCATGACCGTCTCGCCAATCCTGACCATCCTGATTCTGCATTTTCCCCATCCTCCCCTAAATACCATTTGTGAAGGATTCCGGGATTGTGCTTGAGTTGTGGTGACCGTTGGAGTCGGGGCGGTGATCGTACCGAGAGAGTCAGTATATGAGGCTTACTTGCCGTGCAGCAATACGATCCCGGGACAAGCCCGTCTTTGTTGGAGATGGTTATGACCGCCAGAACCGTGTCGCCTGCAATCCGGGCGCCCGCAGGAGTAAGCAAAGTGAATGTCGATGACGATGGCGGCGCTATTGTATCGGCTGAAACGAGCATGAGTTTCTTCTTTCGGATGTTTACATCTCAAGCGCGAAAATCTATTTTTCTACTCGTTCTTTCTCAACATTCGTTATATTTTCTGGCTGTGGTTAGCGCAGTTTTGAAGCAGCCGGATTGTGACCAATAGCAGATTCAATGTGTTACGAGGTGCGGCAGGGAATCCCAGCCTCTCCGCCACGACAATCAGGGTCAGGCCCTGCGCAACGACAGTCTGTGAACCCCGCCAGGCCCGGAAGGGAGCAACGGTAAGCGGATACTGAGTGTGCCGCAGGTAAACTTGACCCTTTTCTTTATTAAACCCCTATGAGCTATCTCGTTTTCGCTCGTAAATGGCGGCCTCTGAGCTTCGATGATGTGGTAGGGCAGGAGCATATCACCGAGACGCTCAAGAAGGCGATCGAAAAAGATCGCGTGGCGCACGCCTATATCTTTACCGGCACCCGGGGCGTGGGCAAGACCACAACCGCCCGTATCCTAGCGCGCGCGCTCAACTGCGACAAGGGGCCAACACCCAACCCGTGCGGCGAGTGCGAGCCCTGCAAGAACATCATGAGCGGCTCCAGCTTCGACGTCCTGGAAATAGACGGAGCGTCGAACAACTCGGTAGACGACATCCGCGAAATACGCGACAACGTGCGGTATACTTCCATGGGTGGCAAATACCGCATTTACGTGATCGACGAAGTGCACATGCTGTCCAAGTCGGCTTTTAACGCGCTGCTTAAGACGCTCGAAGAGCCGCCCAAGAACGTGATTTTCATCTTTGCCACCACCGAACCGCAAAAAATTCCAGCCACCATCCATTCGCGCTGCCAACGCTTCGATTTCCGCAGGATTTCCACCGAGCAGATCACGGCCCGGCTCGCACACATATGCACGTCGGAAAAGATCGCGTTCGACAAGGCCGCGCTCGCGCTCGTGGGGCGCAAGGCCGAAGGCAGCATGCGCGACGCGTTGAGCCTGCTGGATCAGGTGTATTCGTTTTCGCACGAATCAATCGACGAGAACGCGGTACGCACCGTGCTCGGCATCATCAACGTGGAATTGTACGACACCGTCATGAAGGCCGTCGAGGAGAAGAACCCGGAGCCGGCGCTCGCCGCGGTCGAGGACATCCTGTCGCGCGGGTTCGACCTGCACGAGTTCGTGCTCGGGTTCCAAGACCACCTGCGCACCCTGCTGCTGTGCCGCATGCCCAACGTGATGAACAACCCGCGCATCGACCTGCCCGCCGATCCCTCGGGCGCATTTGCAAAGCGCGCGTCCGCGTTCTCCCAGGAGACGCTGCTGCGCATGGCCGAGCTTGTGCGCAAAACCGAACGCGACCTGCGGTTCTCCGATTTTCCTCGATTTCTCGTGGAGTTGATGCTTCTCAAGCTGGTGCATTTGGACAACACCGTGACCCTTTCCGCGCTTCTGGAGTCGCTCGGCGGAGCGCCGCCGGTCACTGCGACGGCTTCGGCGGCGGCAACGTCGCCCGTGCAAAGCGGACAACCGCTCGATAAAAAAAAAACCGAACAACAGCCCCCTCCCCTAGCACCGGTTCAGGCGCCGCCTGAACCCGATGCCGAAATGGAAGAGGATGAAGCCGCAATTGACGCGAGCGACCTTGATTCCGCGCCGCCCCTTCCTGCCGAGCCTATTGCGCCCGCCGGTGATTTAAGGTCGCGATGGCCGCAGTTCATGGAACAGCTCGTGCGCGACAGGCCGACGTTCGGGTATCACCTGGGGGCCGCCGTGGTGGTCTCGTCGACCGCCGCCTCCGTGGAGCTTCGATTTCCCAAGGTGTTTCATTTCCAGTTTAGCGAGGTGATAAAGAAAAAGAACCGGGACGACATCCAGAAAAAGCTTAATGAATTCGCCGGGACCGACGTTGCCTTGCATATGACCCTGGAAGCGGCGGGGGAACCGTTGCCCGCGGGAACGGTCGTGCCGGCGGCGCCCGTGTCGCTCTCCATCAACGACGAAATCGACCGCGAACCCATCATAAAGACCGTGCTTGACATTTTCGACGGCGCCGTCTTGTAGGCGCTGCGACGCAATCAAAAGGAGAAACACGATGTCCAAGAACATCAACAAACTGCTCAAACAGGCCCAGCGCCTTCAGTCGCAGATGGTAAAGGCGCAGGACGAGCTCACGAAACAGACTTTTGAGGGAACCGCCGGCGGCAACATGGTGAAGGTGACCATGAACGGCGGCGGAGACTGCGTGGGAATTTCCATCAATCCGGAGGTTGTAGACCCCGAGGACGTCGAAATGCTCGAAGACCTTATCGTGGCAGCCTTCAAGAACGCGCAGGAAAAAGTCAAGGAACAGTCCAACGCGGCGATGGGCGGCCTCACGCAGGGAATGGATCTGGGCGCCCTGGGCATTGCACCGTAAGAAAAATTCACCACAGAGACACAGAGAGCACAGAGAAGACAAGACCAAGAATAGCTGAGTATTGAGAAACGGGTCGGGTTGCAGGTTGCTTTCGCGTTCAACGTTTTACTTTTCACCCTTAATTTCTCTGTGTCCTCCGTGTCTCTGTGGTGGGTCTTGGAATTTATCATGATTGAACCGCTCGACAATCTCGTTAATGCCCTGTGCCAATTGCCAACCATAGGCAAGAAGACTGCGCTTCGGCTCGCGCTGCACTTGTTGGAGCGTCCGCAGGAAGAACTCGACATGCTGTCGCAGTGCATCGCCTCAATCAAGTCGAGTATCGTGGTTTGCAAACGGTGTTTCAATTACGGCACGACCGACCTCTGCGACGTGTGTTCGTCAACAGCGCGGGACACGTCGGTGATCTGCGTCGTGGAAAAGCCACAGGACGTGCTCGTGTTTGAAAGGACCGGCATTTTTCGCGGCTTGTATCACGTGATGGGCGGTGTTCTCTCGCCTATCAATGGCATTACCGCAGACAAACTCCGCATCGAGGAGCTGCGGGCCCGGCTTGCCGGAGGCGAAGTGCGCGAGCTTGTTCTCGGCCTCGGCGCAAGCGCCGAAGCGGAGACAACGTGCCTGTACCTTGCCCGTGTCTTTTCCGGCATGAAGCTCAAGATCACCCTGCTTGCGCGCGGCGTTCCCGCCGGCACCGAGCTCGAATACATAGATCAGATAACGCTCAACCAGGCGCTGCACGAGAGGGTCGAGATTTCGTACAAAGTTGAAAGTTAAACGTTGACAGTTGACAGCAATTATTTCACGACACAAGCAAGGTTTTCGCATACACGCTTACACGCGTAGGAAGCATTCATGAAAAACCCTATCCTCATCTGGCTGCAGCGGGCGATCGCGTCACTCCTGTTTCTCGGCTACATTCCCGTCGCGTCGGGAACTATCGGTTCCGCCGTAACGGTGGGCGCGCTCTACTGGTTCCTGTACCATGGCGGCATTACCATACCTGCCGTCTACTGGTGGCTGCTGTCGCTTGCAGTTATCGCATTTTCGGTGTTGGTGTCGTCACGGCCGCGGGAAGTGTTCGGCGAGGATGACCCATCGGCGGTTATTATCGACGAATGTGCGGGCCAGTTTGTGTCGTTCCTGCTTGTCCCGATTTCCATAAAGACGCTCATCCTCGGGTTCTTTCTGTTCCGCTTTTTCGACATCATCAAGCCGTTTCCCGTGCACAGCATGGAATCGCTCGACGGCGGCCTCGGCATCGTCATGGACGATGTGGCGGCCGGCGTGCTCACCAACGTCTCGATGCTTGTCATATTGTACGGATACCATTTCGTAAAGCACCTGCTGTAACCATGCCGCTCGTATTCTTCGAAACCTTCGGCTGCCAGATGAACGTTGCCGACGCCGATTCTCTGGCGGCCGCGCTCGCGGCGCGCGGCTTTACAAAAACGGACACTGCTGCCGCCGCCGACCTCGTGGTCGTCAACACGTGCAGCGTGCGCGAGCGCGCGGAGAAACGCGCCCTGGCGCGCATCGCCGAGCTTTCGGCGCACAAGAAACGCGGCGGCAAGCACCGGTTGCTCTGGGTGACCGGATGCATGGCGCAACGCATGGGCGATGCTCTCAAGCGCGACTTCCCCGCCATCGACCTGGTGGTGGGCGCCCGCGATTTCGAGCGGTTTGTTTTGGACCTCGACTCCGCGCTGGGCACGGCTCATGGCGGGCACGCCGCCGCCCTTGCGTCGGGCGTGAGCAGGTTCGTGGCCGTGATGCGCGGGTGCGACAACCATTGCGCCTACTGCGTGGTGCCGCAGGTGCGCGGCCCCGAATCGTCGGTTCCTGCGCGCGCCGTGGAAGAAACGGTGCGCGCCCTTGTTGACAAAGGCGTATGCGAGGTGACGCTTCTGGGACAGAACGTCAATTCGTACCGCGACGGCGACGTGGATTTCCCCGGGCTTCTGCGGCGCCTGCACGCCATTGACGGCCTTGCGCGAATCCGGTTCACCACGAGCCACCCAAAAGACTGCTCCGAAGGACTTGTTCGCACAATGGCGGAACTTCCGAAGCTCTGCAAGCACGTGCATCTTCCCGTGCAGTCCGGCTCCACCCGCGTGCTGTCGCGCATGAACCGCGGCTACACGGCCAAGGGATACCTCGACACAATCGACATGATCCGCACCTGCATGCCGCAGGTCGACATCACCACAGACGTTATGGTCGGCTTCCCCGGCGAATCGGTCGAAGACTACCAGGAAACACTCTCGCTTTTCACAACGGTACGCTTTACAACCGCATTCATGTTCGCCTATTCGCGGCGCGACAACACCGCCGCCGCGGCCATGCCCGACAGCGTTGATCCCCGCGAAAAGCAGGAGCGGCTGGCGCGGCTCATCACCCTGCAAACCGCAATAACCGGAGAGATCTACTCCGCCATGGTCGGCCGGCAGCTGTCGGTACTCATCACCGGCAGGCAGGACCCCAAAGATGGCCTCTGGATGGGGCAGGACATGGGATGCAAAAAGGTCCTTGCTGCTTGCAAAGACTGCGGGGCAGGAACGATTTTACCTCTGCGGGTCGCACGCAGCACGGGCAAAACGCTCATCGGCGAAGGAGTCTAACCATGGCATTTGTCAAATGGATTGCGATTTTTCTGGTCTCGTTCGCGGTTGCGTTTGTTATAATCGTCACGTTCTCCCAGCCGGAATTTCAGGTGCGCGTGTCCGCACATCTGTTTGCATATCAGACCAGGGCGCTCCCCGTGTGGGCATACGTAGCAGGCGCGATGGGCCTGGGCCTTCTTGCCGGGGCCGCAGTTTCCTTATACTACAACGTCGTGCTCCGGGCCGCCATTTTCAAGAAAGACCGGCGGATAAAGGCGCTCGAAACCGAACTTCACGCCACACAAGCCATCCCGGAAAAATTTGTGACACCCCAAGAGCCTGCCGGCGATGATTCTTTTTAGCACCCTCACCCTCGGCGTTTCTTCGATGCCCGGATACCGAACCAAGCCGTTTCTTCGGGGCTGCCTGCCCTGGCTGCTGGCAGCGGCCGTCTGGCGGTGCGCAGCTGCCGACCCCGCGGCAGAGGGGCGCGCCTTTCTTTGCAAAGGCGACATTCAGGGGGCGCGCGCCGTTCTCCACAAGGCACACGCCGACGATCCCGCGGATCCCGAACTGTCCATGCTGTACGGCCGCACCCTTGACAACGCCGATACGGCCTTGCAGATTTACAAGAAAATAGCACGCGACAAGAGCGTGCACCACTCCATCCGCGCCGAATCGTACTTCTTGCTCGGAAGCGCCGCGTATGTCCGGGGCCTCAACCGCAAGGCGGCCGGGTATTTTGCCGTTGCCAAGGACGTGTCCGGCGATTCCCGTTACGCACCGCAGCGGTACCTGAGCGCGATTCACGATACGGCCGATACCGCCTTTGTCGCCTCACTGGAAAAGGCTGCCGCCGACACCGTGTCGGAAGCGGGAGCAGTTGCAGGCTATTACCTCGGAATCTTCTATTATGTAAAGAAAGACTTCGGCAGGGCGCTCGATCGATTCAACACCGCTGCCGCGCTTCCCGATACCGGCGCATGGTCGTGCCCAGCCAACGCGGCGGCGTACGCGTGCGCATCCGCGATGTCGCGTCCGCAGGAAGCATCGGCCATACTCACGCATATCAAGCGTGCCTGGAGCGAGTATCTCGAACAGACCATGGTTGTAAAATCGAAACCCAGGTTGCAGACCGCGAAGAAAGACTCCGCTCCGCCGCGCGACACCGTTGCCTGGCTGCCGTCCGATACTGCAGCCGGGGCATCGCCTTCTGCGGCAAAGAAAGACCAGTCCGCGCAGAAGCCGGCCTTTTCACTTCAGGTGGGCGCGTTCGGCAACAAGGACAATGCTCAAGCGCGAACGTCGGAGCTGCTCGCGCAATTCCCGTTTGTTTCAATCGCCCAGGGAAGCGCAGGTGGCAAGCCGCTGTTTCGCGTCCATGTGGGGTCATTCGACACGCGTGAAAAAGCGCAGACGTTCGGCGACACTGCGCTTTCAAAGAAGGGAATAAAGTTCAGGGTTGTCGAGGAATAGCCCCCGCGCGATTGGAAAAAGTATTTTCTGAACAGCACCGCAGAAGCCCAAAGATCGCGGAAACAATGAAATCCGAAACAGTTTTCCGGATTTCTCGGTGTCTTCCGTGTCTCCATGGTGAATCCTGAATTTAGGATCCCAGTGAACAATCGAGAATATCATGGAATTTGAAACCGTCATCGGCCTCGAAATTCACGCCGAATTGCTTACTGCAACAAAGATCTTCTGCGGCTGCGCGCCGAAATTCGGCGACGCGCCCAATTCCCATGGCTGCCCCGTATGCCTCGGACTTCCCGGCTCTCTCCCCGTGCTCAACCGGCGCGTGGTGGACATGGCTATCCGCATGGGACTGGCGGTGGGCTGCGAGATCTCGCATAATTCCGTTTTCGCAAGAAAGAACTACTTTTACCCCGACCTTCCCAAAGGCTACCAGATTTCCCAGTACGACATGCCGCTGTGCACCAACGGGGCAATTGACATCGAGGCGGAAGGAGCAAAAAGGAACGTCCGGATCAACCGCATCCACCTCGAGGAGGACGCGGGCAAGCTCATTCACGACCAGGATGCCGACTCGCTGTTCGACGTCAACCGCTGCGGCACGCCGCTCATCGAAATAGTGACCGAACCGGACCTGAGGAGCGGCCAGGAAGCATACGCCTATCTCACTGCAATCAAACAGATTCTCGAATATCTTGGCATATGCGACTGCAACATGGAAGAAGGCAGTCTCCGGTGCGACGCCAATATTTCGATCCGGCCCAAAGGCGAAACAAAACTCGGGACAAAGACCGAGCTCAAGAACATGAACACCTTCCGGGGCGTGGAAAAAGCGCTCGCCTACGAGGCCCTGCGCCAACGTGACGCGGCTGCCTCGGGCGAGGCCATTGTGCAGCAGACGTTCCGGTGGGACCCGGACCGGAATCGCACCGTCGTCATGCGCTCAAAAGAGGAAGCTCACGACTACCGCTATTTCCCCGATCCCGACCTCCTGCCGCTCGTGGTAGACGACGCGTGGATACGGCGCGCGGCCGAGACCATGCCCGAACTTCCCGCCCGGAAGCGCGCGCGTTTCATAGCCGATTTCGGCGTGACGCCGTACATGGCCGATGTGCTGACGCTGGAGGCCGCCATAGCGAAGTACTTCGAAGAAACGCTTGCTTTCTGCAAAGACGCGAAGCTCGTTGCGAACTGGGTGATGGGGGAAGTGCTGCGCTTTGCCAAGGAAAAGAAAATCAGCGTCGCATCCCTTTCGGTCACTCCGCGGCGGCTGGGAGCCCTGCTGGGCCTGGTGGCGGAGGGTGCGCTGTCGGCCAATGCCGCCAAGAGAGCATTTGACATAATGGAAATGCAGGATAAAGATGCCGCTGCCGTGGTTGCTGAGGAGGGCCTCACGCAGATATCCGACACAGGCGAACTTTCGAAGATCGTGAAAGACGTCGTGGCAAAAAACCCGAAGGAGGTGCAGCGGTACAAAGCCGGCGAGACAAAACTCATGGGATTCTTTGTGGGCCAGGTGATGAAAGCCACCGGCGGCAAAGGCAATCCCAGGGAAATCAACAAGCTGGTTTCGGAACTTCTTGGCCAGGGATAAGATGAAAAAGATCGCGATATTTCTTGTCGTTGCGGCCCTGGCCTGTCCGTCGTATTGCCAGACGCCGTTTGGGTCGACCCCTCTTTATACGAGGGACAGTCTGGTTGCCGATTCAACACGACGCGGCGCAGATACCGTGGGCCTGGGCAAGGCGACCCTGGGCAAGATCAAGATCGTAAAGAGAACGGTGGATTACGGGAAATTCGTGGCCCTCGGCATAGGAACCATGGTGTTTATCGCGCTCATTATGACAACAGCGCAGGCCTGGAACCCGAACGGGAGAGGCCCGTGAGCAAGGACCACAGGCCACGCGGTTTCCGCTGGAAATCCCCCACTATAACCTCCGAAGGGGACACCTGAAGTCAATTCCAGCGCGGCTTCCTCGGTACAATGGGCGGGATTAAGAAAATCGCATCGTGTCGATTGTGAACTGCTGCTACTTACGGCTTGACAGTTTTTCAAGAATAAACTATCTTTTACGTTCAATTAAGCGAGAGTAGCTCAGACTGGTAGAGCTCCACCTTGCCAAGGTGGCCGTCGCGGGTTCAAATCCCGTCTCTCGCTCCAAAATTTAAGAGGAAGGTATCGCGCCTTCCTTTTTTTCCATGGTCTTGGGGCGGCATAGCCAAGTGGTAAGGCAGAGGTCTGCAAAACCTTTATTCCCCAGTTCAAGTCTGGGTGCCGCCTCCAATTTTCTTCTTCCATAGTTCCATCCTCTCAACCTACCCTTTTAATAGTGTCGTTTTTTTGCTTGGAGAACAATGTAATGGTTATGTTATTGGCTGAACATTATGAACACAATTTCTTTTGACTGGGATCCTGAAAAAAACATCAAGAACGAACGCAAACACGGGATTCGTTTTTGAACTTTCGGCATCAGTCTTTCTTGATCCACGCGCACTGACAATTTTTGATGATGAACATAGTGACGCCGAAGACAGGTGGAATACGCTGGGAATCACGAAAACCGGCATTGTTGTTCTTGTTTGCCACACACACGAGCAGTTGTCCGCAACCCGGTCAAAAATAAGGGTTTTTCCCGCTCGGAAGGCGACCGCACGGGAAATTCAGCTCCCGCGCGAGAATTTGATCGTGAATGGGTCAAGGTGGCTAAAAAACGATTGGCAGAAATACATAGCGGGAAAGTGAGGCCTGTTCTACAGCAATCTTCGAAGCTCGTCAGCAGTTATTTCACAATCGCGAAGGATCTGGTTCAGCAGTCCTGGCCCGATGTCTTCTCCTCGATGGACGGGAACAACGGTAGTCCTCCCGTCGGGATGTCGCAAAAAATAGTGACTTCCTTTGATACGAATTACCTCGAATCCGGCATGCTTTAAAGCGGTGATGATGCGCATTCCAGGAACACGGGGAAGCCGGCTCACACCGCCACCCTCTGCATTCCAACAAATGAAAGCGGCACAACGGGGATATCATTCACCTCTATGCATAATTCGATCGCTTCGCGAACGCGTTTAGTCAGTACATCCAGCGATTTGGCCTGCGTATGACAGCCGGGCAAAGCCGGAACTGACGCCACGTAATACCCTTCCGAATCCTGTTCAATGAGCACATCGAAGACTCGTTCCTTTGGATACTTAGTTCTCATGGTATTGCTCCTGCTGGAAGAAATAATGTTAACAAAATATATCCGAGCGCACATAAAAGCATTCATGCAAGACCATTGAGACGGGAACACTTCTGGCTCACGGCTTGGTCTGTCCGCTCATACATCCAATTTTCTGGTGTCATGTTGAACACATTTCTTGTTTGAACGAAGATACGACTGTTACCGACCGCCAGACAATTTCACAATCTCATTTTTCGTCTTCTCAAGGAGGGGGCCATTGTAATTGGATTGAGAAAAGATATCCTGCGCATCGTTAAAGCATTGCAAAGCTTGTCTGACCTTCCTGCTGCGAGAGTACATCGAACCGACAGAATAGGAAAGCTTGCCAACCACAAAGGACGAGAAGGTTCCCCGTAGGCGGGAAAAATCCGCGTGCGACTTAGTAACGACCTGATTCCAAAGGGCTCTTAACTATCAGCTCAAGGGCTTTCATGAACCATTGGTATGCCGTAAGGCTTGGTTTGTGTGAAGATAATTGTGAAGACATCCGAAAAAGTGCGATCTGCAACTAATTGGTTTTAATAGGGATAGAATCGGTCAGGCAGCCGGTCTGCAAAACCTTTATTTCCCAGTTCAAGTCCGGGTGCCGCCTCCGCCTTGCAGTCCCGGCCTCACATCAGTACCAGATTGATCACCACATTGAAGAACAAAATGAGGATCGACGAGAGGACGACCGCGTTCTTGGTTGACTCGCCCACGCCCACGGCGCCTCCCCGCGTGAAGTAACCGAAGTAGCTGCCGCTCAGCGCGATGCTGCCGCCGAACACAAAACCCTTGACAATGCCGATAATCACGTCCTGCGTCCTGAACAGGGCTCGCATCGAGTTATAAAATGAGATAGCCGGCACGCCGAAGGACAGGGTCACAAGAAGCTGGGCCGAGAGGATCGCAAAGAAAAAGGAGAAAATCATGAGGAACGGCGTCATGAGGAACCCGGCAAGCACGCGCGGCGACAGCAGGTAGCAGAACGGGTTGAGCGACAGGCATACCATTGCGTCAAGCTGCTCGGTCACCTTCATGGTGCCCAGCTCCGCCGCCAGCTTGGCGCCGATGCGTCCGGTAAGCACCAGCGCAATGAGCACGGGGCCGAGATCGGTGAAGACTGCCTTTCCAAGCGCAAAACCGATATAGGTCTTGGGGAAATAGTCGCCGATGAGATACTGGGCCTGCCAGGCGCTCACCGCGCCGATAAATACCGAGGCAAGAAACACGATTGAAATCGAATTGACCCCGATGCGCACCATCTGTTCCACGAGCAGGTGGAATTTGCGCATGAGGGGCGGAACAGCCTTCAGAATGTCGATGAGAAACAAGCCGACGGCGCCGCACTGCTCGATCATCTCGCGCGCAGACGAACCGAAGCTGTCGGCTATGTCGTTGAACACGTCCGCGGCGGAATGGGGTCTCTTGGCAAGCATATTTACTTTTGTAAAATATCAATTGCCAGGGCCGTGTGCACTGCTATTCCGGTGAGGATGGCTCGTTCGTCGGGGGAAAAATCCGGGGTATGAATGCCGGGGACGTTCTTTTTTCCAGGGGGCCGTACGCCGAGATGCACATACACTCCCGGCGCCTTACGCTGGAAATAGGCGAAATCTTCGGCCAGCATTGTAGGCACCGTGCGCCATACCACCCGCGTTTGTCCAAGAACCCGCGACAGTGCCGATCCTGCCCTGAGCGTTGCCTCGGGATTGTTGTAACCGGGCGGATAGGCCTCTTCAAACGAGACTTCGGCGCGCGCGCGAAACGACCGAGCCGTGGATTCAAGCAGCTCCCGCACGCGGCGTTTGAGGTGCGATAGATGCGCATCCGAAAAGGCACGGATCGTGCCGCAGAAGCGCGCCTCGCCGGGAATGATATTATGCTTGGTGCCTGCCTCGATTCTTCCCACGGTAACCACCGACGGCTCATGTGGCGGCGATTCCCTGCTTACCAGCGTCTGCAAAGCAAGAATCGACGCGCTTGCGCACACAATGGGATCGATGGCGCGCTCCGGCATTGCGCCGTGCGCACCCTTGCCGTGTACCACAACGTCGAAATCGACCACGCCGGCATAGTCCGGTCCGGGTATAAGCCCGACCGTGCCGCAGGCATGCTCGCTGTTCACGTGCAGCCCGAACACCGCGGCAGCACCCTGGGGAAATACGCCTTCGCGGATCATGGTAATTGCGCCGCCCGGGGCCATTTCCTCGCTCGGCTGGAACAGCAACACCACCCGTCCCTTCCAGGAGGCGCGCAGCGACAAAAGCGACTGCGCCGCGCCAAGCAGGCAGGCTACATGCATGTCGTGGCCGCACGCGTGGGAAACGCCTTTGGAAACAGAGGAGAATCCGAGCCCGGTATCCTCTGCAATCGGCAGGGCATCCATGTCGGCCCGGAGCGCCACGGTTTTCCCCGCTCCATTTTCGAGGGTTGCAACCACGCCGGTCTTCTTGCAGCAAAATGCGGAAGCGCAGCCAAGGGCGGCAAGACGCCGGCGCACCAGGCGGGCAGTTGCGAATTCCTGCGTAGCAAGTTCGGGGTGCGCATGTATCTCGCGCCGGATCGCAACGCTTTGCGCAAAGACCTTCTCGGCCGCCGCCAGGATCGGGTTCTTCACCGGTACATCTTCTCCCGTTTCCGGAAAAACTTGACAAGGGGTTCAACGTAATCGGCTTCCGTGGAGATGGGGATCTCGTCGATTCCGTTTGCGCGGAAAAGCGCCGACAGATCCCGGCTGCGGCGCTGCGTTTCGGAGGAAAACGCCCGCCGGAGGTCTTTGTCGCGCGAGTCAACGAGCATTGCTTCGCCGGTTTCCGGATCCGATAGTTCGATGAGGCCCACGTCGGGAAGTTCCTTCTCGCGAGGGTCGGTAATGGAGATGGCCACGAAATCATGGCGATGGCTCGCCACCCGGAGGGGCACCTCGAAACCCCAGGTGAGAAAATCGGAAACCAGGAACACAACCGATTTTTTTGTGATGACGCGGTTGAGAAATTCGATTGCCGCGCCGACATCGGTGCCGGGCTTTGCGGGCCGGAAATACAGCAGTTCGCGAATCACCCGCAGCACGTGGTTCTTGCCCTTCTTAGGTGGGATGTACTTTTCGACGTCGGAGGTGAATATGATGAGCCCCACCCTGTCGTTGTTCTTGATTGCGGAGAACGCGAGCAGCGCGCACAGCTCGACCGCGACTTCGTCCTTGAAGCGCGACACCGAGCCGAAATGGCCCGACGAACTCGCATCGACCACGAGCATAACGGTGAGTTCGCGTTCTTCCACGTGTTTCTTGACATATGGCTGTCCCATGCGGGCGGTGACGTTCCAGTCGATGGAGCGCACGTCGTCGCCCTCGGTATACGTACGCACCTCCGAGAATTCCATGCCGCGGCCCTTGAATACGCTTTGGTATTCGCCCGACAGAATGGACTCAACAATACTCCGGGTGCGTATCTCGATCCGGCGGACTTTCTGCAAAACTTCTTTTGGTATCATAGTTGTTCTTCGTTGAAATCCGCGAGTGTTTGGGCAAGCATCGCAAGCTGTTTTCTTTTTCCCGCTGCGCTTATCCTCACCCCGATCATAACAGCGGCCATCAGAAGAATGAAACCGCCCAGTACGGCCGTCCACTTCATGATCCTGGCCAAGCGCACCCTGAGCGCCGCGACCTTCTCTTCGTTCTTCTGAAATGCTACGTACTCCGCCTTGATGCTGTGCACGGTCTTCTGATCGCAGAGTCCGGAAACCGTCAGACCCTTGGCTTTTTGGAAACTCGAAACCAGATCATCGAGTTCCGTGCCGTTGTATCCGAGCATCCGAAGCGTGGTCACGATTTCGGAACGCATCATCTGCTTCTGCTGCTTGGCGATTTCGAGAAACGACTCGCCGTTGGAAAACGACGTGCCGAAGGGATACTGTTCGGCGAGCAACGTGTACGATCGCGCCGCTCTGTCGTAGTCGTCGGCCACCTGGTACGAAAACGCGATTTCAAAGAGCGCATCGTCGGCAACGTCGCTCTCCGGATAGGTTTGCAGGATCTTCTTCATTGTAAACAGGTGCTGGTCGGTCTTGCCGATCTGGCGGTATGTTTTCCCGGCCCAGAGCGCGTACTTGGGCTGTGGGTCGGTCGAATCGGCGTAGAGAAACAGTCGCAGGGCGTCGGCATAATTTCCCGCCTTAAAGTACTGGAGCCCCGATTCGAAGTATACCGCAGACGGATCCTTCTTCTTTCCCCTGATAAGACTGGTGTCAATTCCACGGGCAAGGGGCGCCTTCTTCCCGGCCGGTTTTTCGGAAGACGCCTGCGCGCCCCGGTCGGCGCTTTCGGGAGGCGCATCCTTGTCGATGAAGATGATTCCCTTTTCTTCGTCGTACTTGAGGACCTTTTCGGCGTTGGCGGGCATACCGATACCGCTCGCCAGGGATACCGCGACAACTCCCGTCCACAGCACCGGGGATAGTCTTCTTTGTCTATTGATTGCGGAGAGAACGTCCATACCCACGTCAATCGGACTAAGGAACTTCCACGCTGTCAAATATCTTCTGAACCACATCCTCGGGAGTGATGTTTTCCGCTTCGGCCTCGTAGGTGAGCAGAACGCGATGACGCAGCACATCCATGCCGACACTCTTGACATCTTCGGGAGTCACGTACCCGCGTCCCCGGATAAACGCTAGGGCGCGCGACGCACGTGCAAGGAAGATGGTGGCGCGCGGGGAAGCCCCGTAGGCGATGAGGTCTTTGAGGTCTTTTTGCCCGGCCTTGTCCGGCTCGCGTGTTGCAAAGGTAATGTTGACTATGTAGTCTTCTACTTTCGGGTCCATGTAAATTTCGTTTACCACGCTGCGGGCTGCCAGGATTTTGTCCACCGTTATCACCTTGGCTACCTCGGGCACAAGGCCCTTTCCCATTCTGGCAAGGATTTCCTTTTCTTCTTCCCTGGTGGGATACACGATCTTGAGCTTAAGCATGAAGCGGTCCACCTGGGCTTCCGGAAGCGGATACGTTCCTTCCTGTTCGATGGGGTTCTGCGTGGCAAGCACCAGAAACGGGTCGTCGAGGGGATAGGTGGTGTCGCCGATGGTTACCTGGCGCTCTTGCATCGCTTCGAGCAGGGCGCTCTGCACTTTTGCCGGGGCGCGGTTGATCTCGTCCGCGAGAATGATATTGGCGAAGATGGGACCTTTCTTGGGCACGAATTCGCCGGTTTTCTGATTGTAGATCATGGTGCCCATGAGGTCGGCGGGCAGGAGGTCGGGAGTGAACTGCAGCCGCCTGAATTTGGTATCGACGATTTTCGCGAGTGTGGAAATCGCGAGCGTCTTTGCGAGCCCAGGAACTCCTTCGAGAAGAATGTGGCCCCGGGTGAGCAGCCCGATGAGCAACCTGTCCACCATTTTTGTCTGACCGACAATCACCTTGCCCATTTCGTTTCTCAGCAGGGTGACAAAACTGCTCTCTTCCTTGATTTTCTCATTGAGTACGGCAATGTCCACGCTCATCGATCTCGTCCTTTCCAAAAAAGAGATTGATTTTCCCCCAAATGAATTTGATAATCAGAAAAAGGGAATATATTACGATATTCAAAGATAATTATTTTCCAAAAGGACAAAGCAAGTATTTGCCGCAAGGCCTCGCAAAGAGACAAGTTGTCGCGACGTAATGTATATAGTAATTTATAGAAGCGGCTTTGGTATCCAGCGGCGCCATCACCGGGAACGCCCAAAGCCCTCGTACGTCTGCGGAGCTTTGTATGACGGCCCTCTTGGTATGGGCAATTCGGCTGATTGTCCTGTTTGTTATCATCCGGATCGCGGCCTCTCTTCTCTGGAAGAAACCGGATTCCCTCGGGCGCGGGCCACGGGCAGCGCGGCGGTTCGACGCAAAAGGCAAGTCGGTGGAAGACGGAGATTTTAAAGAACTGTAGCGGAGACGCGGGACAGACACGGAGGGAACAGCTTGGAACTATCTATTTCCGAAATCAACAACTTCAAGATCATCCGGATCAGCGGCAAGGTCGATTGGGAAAACGCCCGCATGCTCGACAAGGAGATCCAGCAGATCATCGACGGCGGCTGCTCGCATATCGCCTTCAACCTCGATGAAGTCACGTTTATCTGCTCGGGCGGTATCGGCGCGCTCGTGTACAATCTTAACAAAGTGAAGAAGATGGGCGGCGCCATGTATATCATCTCCTCGAACGAATATGTCAACTACATACTGGAAACCCTCAAGTTCGACATCGTTTTCGACGGGTTCCTCTTCGATTCCTTTGACGAATTTAGAAATCAGATCATCGAAAAGGACTAGCGGTGCCCGCGGCTTCGAGCCTGACCCCCTTGCAATTCGAGCCTATTCTCCGCGAGAAAATCTGGGGCGGCTCGGCCCTTGCCGCAGTTCTGGGCAAGCGACTTCCGCCAAACACCCTTGTGGGTGAATCATGGGAGCTATCGGGCGTCGCGGGAAGCGAATCGGTCGCCGTTACGGACCCGTACCGCGGCAAGACCTTGTCCGAAATCCTCGCCGGCGACCCGCAGGCTATTGTCGGCTCGCTGCCGCGATACCGCGGTTTTCCCCTGCTGTTCAAGTTTATTGACGCGCACGAAAACCTTTCGGTCCAGGTCCATCCCGACGATGCACAGGCAAAGGCTCTTGGTTACGGCAACTTCGGCAAGTCGGAGTGCTGGTACATCATCGATACACTGCCGGGCGCGCAGGTGGCATGCGGGTTCAAGAACGGGACGCGCCGCAACGACATCGCAAACGCCGCGGGCACGGAACGCATTCTCCCCCTTCTCAACTACATTGACGTCTCGCCGGGTGACGTGATCTTCGTGCCCGGCAGGACCGTGCACGCCGTGCTCGGCGGGGTGCTGTTCTACGAGGCGCAGGAGACGGCCGACACCACCCTTCGCCTTTTCGACTGGAATCGTCCGGACAAAGACGGGAAGCCCCGGGAGCTTCACATCAGGGAGTCCCTCGAAATCATCGACACCACGTGGCACTCCAACCACAAAATCCCTCCCGTGGTGCTGGACTGCGCCGCCGGCTGCACCCATTCCTTCCTCGTGGCAAACAGGCATTTCGCCCTCGAAGAATACCGCTTCGACCGAGCCGCGGAAGTTCCCCTGTCAATCAAGCGATCGTTCAGGGTTGTCACCGTGTGCAAGGGAGTCGTGCGGCTGGCGGGCCACCACACCTCCTGCAAGATTAACAACGGAGAAACGGCGCTCATTCCGGCTTGCCTCTCCGGCGTTCGGGCCGCGGCCGAAGCCGGCACCCAGTTTCTACTCTCCTCCGTTCCGGACCTCATTTCCGAAGTTGTCGCCCCACTGAGTGTCAAGGGGGTTCCGCCCGAAGCCATTGTGCTTCTCGGCGGCAACCCGGCGACGAGCGATCTCGCCGTGCTGGTGTAGTGCAAGACTCACCACGGAGACATGGAGGACACAGAGAGAGAAAAGGGTGTGAATGCACCGGAAAGACGCAATCAATCTCTAATTTGCAATCTGGAATTTTGAATCCGATTCACCACAGAGACACAGAGAAGAAAAGGGAAGACGAACCGCAAAGGCGCAAAGGTGCGCAAAGAAATCTGGAATTTGGAATTTTGACTTTAGACTTTTAGACCTTCAGACCTTGCACGTATCCCCGAACCGGTACGAAATCTGCCAGGAAGCGGCCTCACCGCTTCGCACTGTTGTCTCGAAATATGGCTCAACCGAAAACGTCCTGCGGTTCGCCCATACCGGTACAAACGCAGGCGCGTAGTCGCACGACACACCCACGGTTTCCACAATCGAATGATTGACAACCGCGGAGAATTGCGCGGGTTGCGCGAGGCCAAGCGGCTGGTATAACCCTTTTGCCCAGTCGTAGTCGGGCTTCAACTCTACGAATCCCTGTGCGTTGACAAAATAGCCCGGGTTGTCCGGAACGGAAAGGGGGAATCCGAACCGGCACGCGACGCGGTTGTGGGGAAAGGGAAAAAACGGATGGGGAAACCAGCGCAGCCGGATTTCCTCTTTCCCACCGTTGGCGAGGTTGGTGGCAGAGGTGACCGTCAGGTCCGAAAGAGTCACTCGCCTGATAATGACAATATCGTATTTGTCAAATACGTGTCTTGTTCTCGCCTCAAATGCCGAAGTGTCGCGCTCAATTTCCCAGACGGCGAACTCCCGGACGTTCGGGTTGTCACGCGTGTGAAAGGGAAGCGCCGGGCTGCTACGAATCACCCTTCCGACACCCAGCACAACCACGTTATCGCCCACTCTCGCGGTTTCTTCGCCAAGCGCGGTAAGAAAAACCTCAGGCGCGCCCTGACCGTCAAATGCATGGAACGTGCCGCACCCAAATGTGGGACCGCTCAGGAGCTGCCCCTTTTGTTTGTCCGAGATCTGAAAAATGTACCCGCCGGTACAGTATCTTGATCCGAGCAGATGTGCGTCCAAGGTGGGATCAATTATTGCCACCTTCAAGTGGCTGTTTTCAAGCTTAAACATAGAAATCAATTCGTTACGATTGAGTTTTTAAGTGGCGCTATTGCGCAATAAATCGGAGCGGAATCCCGTATTCTTTTCGGCTGCATCAGTGATCTGTTCTGTCAGGTAATTTGGTTTGGTACACAGTTCCTCAGTACCTCCTACATTCTCAAAAGGGCGAACCTGCCGGGCAGCCGCGGCAGGTTTTTTTTATGTGCGAATCCCCGGCCTGTCACCTGCAACAATATCCAGATAAGTCAGAAACCGACAATTTATATCCGGCCCTTCTCGTAGTGATTATGACTGCTGAAGTGAAGTGAAGTGAACGATGAACCTCCTTTAGGTGATGGTGAAAGGCCCGCCGGTCGCAGTCCCGGTGGGCTTTTTTGTTGCCCCTTCCCGCAACTTACTTTTCGGCAAGCATCTCCTTTTGAGGGCAAGCCGTTCGCTTGCAGCGTTGTCGGACGAAGTCGAGTTTCGGCCTAACGGTTTGTGCGGTGCAATTGGGCAGCATAAGCAAAGCAGAAGAAATATTTCTTCCAGCACTCGTCCGTGGTCCCATATGCGTTGGAAAAAACAAAGTGATCCGCCAAGGCCTCTCGCGTCCTGGTGAGTTCCTTCAGGCGAGGTGCGGTCCTTGCACTGCTTATCGTGAGATCGATCAGCTCCAGCGCACGCCAGAATGCAAGAGTGCTGTATTCCGAGTTGCCTTTTTGTTTCCAGCGAATTGTCCGGTCGATCTCGCTTCCAATATGAGCCATCTGTTCAAAAAAGGTGAACTCGCGCCAGCGGCCTTCGGAAAGCTGTTTGTGCTGGTAGTTCATGCGATCCAATCATCGACGACGGCAATTATTTTTTCGCGGGTGCCGGCGTCATCCACTCCCCGTGACTTGTTCCCTTGCGACGGCCGGAGGTTGATCATCGCATCGAACTCGATGAAATCTGGGCTTCTTCTTTCGATATCCGGGTACACATTGATTCCCCACAAGTCCCCTGCTGTCTCGATCCGGCCTCAAGGAGCAAGGATTCTTCGTCCGAATGCAGCTCTGCGTCCACCGCCATTTTTTTTAACCGTACATCGACGACCGCTTTTACCAGATTGCCGAACATTTTTACCGCCATTGATTTCAAATCTGCCGCTGTAATTTTTGCAGTGAGTATTTCCATGATGCGTTTGACAGCCTCTTTTTCACGCAGTACCGGTAGGAATCCAATACGCTCACCCTCAAACCATTTAAGATACGCTGCGGAAGATGCCGAGTCCAAATGTTTCAGGCCGCCGCCGCACGTTGCACGGCGAGAGGGAACCCCGATCCAACGCGGGGCGCACAATTGAATATCCTGCAGGTGGCATGAAAGGCGTTTTCCAGCAGAAAACACTTTTCGGACTTTCCTTACGCAAGACCTATTCCCTTTTATTATACTTTTACTATGTCCAGCGCGATTGCCATCAATACATATCCCTGCTAAAAGGAGCGCCCATGAAACGATTTCTTTCGGTATTGCTGCCCCTCGTGCTCTGCGCCGGTTTTGCGGCACCCGTCGGCGCGGATATCAACTTCTTTTCGTACCAGAAGACTTTGGTGCCTGCGTACGAAGACACTGCACGGGTGTACTACGATACCCAATTCAACATGGTGCAGCTCGGAACTTCCCGGCTCGACCGGTCGGAAATATCCGTTGTACCCCGAGGCTCCTACCTTGACATCGTGGAAGACGCGTGGATTTCGGGTAACCTGACCGATCTGAGTGAGCCCAACCTGATTAGCTCCTTTCTGTTTCAGGGACTCGTTACGCTTCCGCCAAGGGCGACCGTTGTGGGCCTCGAAACATGGAAAGGTGACACCATGTTTCGCGCAAAGCTTCATCAGACGCAATACTCATACACCGGATCCTTTCCCGACAGTCTTTCCCTCGAACGGATACTGGACAGCCGCATCGCATCAATGCGTCAGGTTACCGAGACAACCTATGAGGTGCTTTTCTCGCGCGTCTCCATTGGCGAAAGCAAACACGTGAGGGTGCGGTACCTGCTTCCCAACGAAGGAAACGGCAATTCCCCCTTTAGCATACCGGTACTCTTTAACCCGGCATTTACAGCACCGCCCTCGTTTATCAGACTCACCGTTTTCGCAAACAGCACCGACGAGTCGTTCTACCTTGCGACCCAGGCTTCGCCCATCCAGCTGCACGACTCCAGCTCCCTCATGATACCGTATGAATCCTCAATTGCCCTTACCTATGCGCCCAAGGCCCTTTCCGCGCTTTACCTCACCACATTTACGGCAGGCACCTGGCAGGGCAACTATGTGCTGCTGAACACAGCCTTGACAGATTCGACTCTCCAGAAACTGTCAAAGCCGATTCAAACCGTATTCATATGGCGGTGGAACGCGCCGCAGCAGATCGTGACCTTCAATGGCCAGATAAAGGGACTGTCCGCCTACGCATATTCCATCATCAACCAGGCAAAATCCATGTCGCAAACAATCACGATGCTGCAGAAACGAGGATACCGGTGCGGCCTGGTTCACAGTATAGAGGGATCCAAGGGGCTGGCGTACCAAACGCTTTCTATAAACGACGCCAGCTCCTCGAGCATCATTTCCTACCTTGGCACCTTCACCGAAAACGCCTTGTACTCGGCATACCTCAACCAGGGATCACCGGTCCCGAGCTGGGTACCTGCCAGCGGCAGCAGCACCTCGGTCATCAATCTGGCCCAGCATGATTTTCTGTCACAGCTGAGATCCGCAACAGGCCTTCTGGGGGATACGTCGGTGGCCTACCGCCACGTCGTGCTCGTCACGGTCGGAGACGCAACGACATCCTATGCCGAAAACTACCGATCCACTACCGATTCCATCCTGGTGCACACCACCATAGATGCAACAAACGCCCAATGGCGCGGGGTTGACATAGGAGCATCCCTTCCCTCGATCTGGGATCAGTCGCTGGCGCAATGGGGGTCCTATTACTTCCCGGCGTTTTCTCCGCTCACCGTCCAACTCAGAATTCAAACCTCCGACCAGCCATATTCGTTCCCGCTCACGAGTGCCAGCGCCGGCAATTTCTCCATTACGGCCCGTACGACGGCGGTGTGGGACACTCTGTTCACCTGGATCGGATTCGATCAAAACGGCAAGGTGACCTCAACCCTCACCACAAAGCCGGTTATTTTTCGCGAACCCTTGGATTCCGGAGCCGCAAAGATCTGGGCGCATGACCCGGATCACCTCGCCCAGGTCGAGGAGACGTATCCCGGCGGCACCTTCGGCGTCGTAACGAAATCAACGTTCCTCCAGGCAACCGTGCAGGACATCAGCAGCGACACCTCGTCGTCGGTGCCGTTCCTTGCAGACTTTGAAATTCTGGCGCCGCGCAGTCTCAGCGCCCGCCAGGTGAAACCGGCTTCGGTAAACGCTTTCAAGGCCTCTTTCCGCGACGGCATACTCACCTTGACAAACGCAGGAGACCTCCGAAGACTTGACGTTTTTGATTTGTCAGGCAAACTGCTCGCATCGGTTGACCTGCGCGCCTGCAGGGTCGCAAGCGGAACGTATCGGGTGGCGCTTCGTTCCCTCATACGCATGGCCGCTCATCGCGTCTTTCTTGTGAGAATCAGCGGGCCGTCTTTCCTGAGAACACTCAAGCTGACACCGGGAGGCATACTGTGAAAACGAGACTTCTTCAAACGGCAGGGATTCTTGCGTTGTGCGCATGGTGCGCCAACGCTCAGATTCTGGTTCACGGCGTTCCGCTGGTGATGAGTCTCGGGATTTCCGGCGGTGCATCGCAATCGCACATCGAGGCCGACAGCCTGCTCAAATCGTATTTCGAGCCCACGCCGAACGTCGAACGGCCCATCGCCCCGGCATTCGGGCTCGACTGCGAGCTGCGGATCGGAAGGTTTGCGGCCGTGTCCATCGGCATGAAATACGAGCAGCGCGGCGAGAACACGAAGACCACCACGGTAAAGTTCAACGACGATATCTTTGATCACACGCTGCAGACCCACGCGGGGTTCGATTACTTTTCAATTCCCATAATCGTGAAAGGCGGATATTCCGGAAAGTCCGCCTGGGCGTTTGTGCGCCTGGGACTCAACGCGTCGGTCCTCGCCGGCGATTCGCTGTCGTGGATACTAGACGGATCGCCCGCAACCCCGGGTTCCGACAGGATGCCTGCGGTAGACATTACCGGATACGACTATTCGGCGCTTGTCGGATGCGAAGCAGGCCTGCGGTTCGGCCGTCACGGCGTATTCTTCACGCTCGATTACCTGCACGGGCTCACCAACCTTTCGGAGAGCCTCAGCGGGACGGCATACAACCGGGCGTATGAGGCGTGCGTGGGGTATAGGTTCTTTTTCGGGAATTGAAGATAGCTGATAGGACGTAGAGAATTGGGCGCCCCGCTGCTGTGCAGCGGCGGCCCTCTCTCCGGGCTCGGCTAGTCAGCCTCGGTGCCGGACCGCCCTTGGCGCCTTCGGCGCGGGTCGGCCGGCACTGCGCTTTAGCGCACCACGCCGGTCCTGCCTGGCACTTGGCAGAAGGTCAATCCCACAATTGTCAAGAGTTGCACTAGCCAAGGCCGATACAACGCCTGCCGTCAAATCATTCGTGTATCAGACAATGAAAGGAATGAAGAAGAATATTCGAACACCTTCCACCCTGCCGATCAATCGAACCCGCGGCCGATGGATCTTCAATCTGGAATCTGCAATTTGGAATCTGGAATTTTCTCTTTATCTCACCAGCTTCTTATACTTGATCCTCTTCGGCTGATCCGCGTCCAACCCCAGTCTCGCGATTTTCGCCTCTTCGTAATCCGAGAAATTTCCCTCGTACCAGTAGGTCTGGCTTTCGCCTTCAAAGGCGAGAATGTGCGTGGCGATCCGGTTGAGGAACCAGCGGTCATGGGTGATCACCACAACGCAACCGGAGAAATCGAGAATGGCCTGTTCGAGCGCCTGCAGGGTTTCCACATCGAGGTCGTTGGTGGGTTCGTCCAGCAGCAGCACATTGCCGCCGGTTTGCAAAAGCTTGGCAAGGTGCACGCGGTTGCGCTCGCCTCCCGAACAATCCCTGATGAGCTTTTGCTGGTCTGCGCCGGAGAAATTGAACCGGCCGACGTACGCGCGGGAATTCATTTCTATTTTGCCGAGGCGCAGGATGTCGAGGCCGCCCGTGATTTCCTGGAAGATGGTGTTGTCGGATTTGAGTGCGTCACGGTTCTGGTCAACGTAGCTGAGCTGCACCGATTCTCCTATGGTAAGCGTGCCGGCGTCGGCCTTTTCCTGGCCGGTGATGATCTTGAACAGCGTGCTCTTGCCCGCGCCGTTCGGCCCGATGATGCCCACGATGCCCGCGCGGGGCAAATTGAAGCTCATGTTTTCGAACAGGAGCTTGTCGCCGTAGCCCTTGGCGACCTTCTCCGCCCGTATCACGAGGTCGCCCAGGCGCGGCCCTTGCGGAATGACAATGGTGGCGGTCTTGAGCTTGTCCGACGTTTCCTGATTGCGCAGTTCTTCGTAGGCGTTGAGGCGCGCCTTGCCTTTTGCCTGCCGTGCCTTCTGCGACAGGTGTATCCAGTCGAGCTCTTTCTTGAGGCGCGCCTGGCGATTGCTCTCCTCGCGCTCCTCCTGTTCCATGCGTTTGGTTTTCTGTTCAAGCCACGATGAATAGTTTCCCTGCCATGGAATTCCCCGGCCGCGGTCCAGTTCGAGTATCCAGCCCACGACATCGTCGAGGAAGTACCGGTCATGCGTGGTGAGGATCACCGATCCTTTGTATTCGCTCAGATGGCGCTCCAGCCATGCCACGCTTTCGGCGTCGAGATGATTGGTAGGCTCGTCGAGGAGTAGAAGGTCGGGTTCTTCGAGAAGGAGTCTGCACAGCGCAACGCGGCGGCGCTCGCCACCGGAAAGCGATGCCACGGACGCATCGGCCGGAGGCAGCCGCAGCGCGTCCATGGCGATTTCCATGTGGCGGTCCAGTTCCCACAGGTCGGCCGCGTCTATCTTGTCCTGCAGTTTTGCCTGGCGGTCCATCAGTTTCTGCATGTCGTCGTCGGACATGGACTCACCGAATTTAGCGGAAACCTCGTCGAATTCCCTAAGTATGGAGCGCTTGTCGGCGACTGCCAGCTCGACATTTCCTCTTACGTCAAGTTTTTCGTCGAGCCTCGGCTCCTGCGGCAGATACCCGACGGTGCGGCCCTGTTCTATCCACGCCTCGCCCTGAAATTCGGTGTCGATGCCGGCCATGATCCGCATGAGCGTGCTCTTGCCCGACCCGTTCACGCCGATGATGCCGATCTTGGCGCCATAATAGAATGAGAGAGATATGTCTTTGAGCACTTCCTTCTTGGGTGGGAAAATTTTGGTCATTCTGTTCATGAAGTAGACGAATTTTTCGGGCATGACGAATAATTCCTTCTTTTTGTGGAATTTGGATTGGGGAATGAGGCTGGCATAAAATACGTTAAAGAACGGCGTGAAAAAAAAATTCTAAAGCTATTTCTCCTGGTGGGGGCACAGCTTCATATTGTCACGCGCCCATAATACAATCAGGAAGCTGGGCGTTCCCCTCGCTGCGCTCGGGTCGGTTCTCCTTCCAGCTCGGCCGGTTGGCCTCGTTGCCGCTCGCCCTATGCCTGTCGGCCGGGTCGGGCGGCATAAGGCAAAAAATTCGATTACCTGAGCGAAGCGCAACTACCACACCTTAGGGAACGAAGTGACAATGCGCTCCAGCGCCCTTCCAGTCGCCCCTAGCGCTGGGCAGAGGTTGAATGCCACAATTGTCAAGGTCGGCTGCGCCAAATGCGGGTGCGGGAAATGCAACCTGCTTTCCAGCCATCAGCGCCGCTCTGAGGATGATGGATTGGCTGCTCGCGTTGTTGGAAGGGATACAACCATGTGTTTTCTGTCAGAAAACGTTCCTTTGGCAAGGACCTTTATTTCCCTTTATGGGCAAGTATATTATTACGGTGTAGAAGCCCTTCGCAACCAGTAAAGAACCACGGCCATAGGCCGTGGCTTTGATGAGGGGTAGAAGGGCAAACGACATAACGGATGGTGCGCAGCACCACTACCAAACCTTACGAAACTATTGTGCGAAGCCCGGAAATCAAAGAAAAGCACGTCAGTGCTTTTTCGTAACGTTGTGCACCACGCCCAAAGGGCGTGGTCTCTTTTCGAGAAACGCCATAGGCTTTTCGCAAGAGCCTGTTCACGCTGCACAAAATGACCTCAAAAACCAACCGGAGGTACTTCCTGTGAAATGCAAAGCAATCCTTCTGGCTTGTCTAGGCGTCCTTTTGGTTGTGCCTGCAAAATCCTGGACTCAATGGGTGCAGACAAGCGGACCGGGCGGCGGATATGCGGGCGCCTTTTTGTCTGTCGGTTCGAGCATGCTCGTTTCGACGTCTAACGGAGTATACATCACGAAAGACAACGGAGCACATTGGACAGCGGCCGATACCGGCCTTCATGCTTCCTGCTTTCTGGCGAACGGGACGGATATTCTGGCTGGAGCCTACACTGGAGCCTACCATCACGGATTATTTCTTTCCTCAGATACCGGCATCCATTGGACTGCGACAAACTCGGGCTTGTCGAATCTCATCATTACGGCATTGGCAAGTAGCGGGAACAGCCTCTTCGCCGGCACCAATGAAGGAGTTTTTGTTTCCGGCGATAACGGCGCGCATTGGTCACCGGTAGCAAACGGGCTTCCCCAAAGGAGTGTCTCGTCTATTGGAGAAAAGGGGACCGATCTTTTTATCGGGTATAACGACTATTTGTACAACACGGTTCCCGATACGGGCTTGGTGTACCGCTCAACTGACAATGGCCAGCACTGGACCCGTGCAGATACCGGGATAGTCGACAGTAATTTCGCTGTAAGCAAAGTGAATTCGCTCTATGCAAGCGGCGCCGACCTATTTGCCGGAACGGATTGCGGCGTATTTCGATCTGTCAACAATGGAATCCGCTGGACGGCGGTCAATAACGGCTTGCCAAGCACAAGCAATTCTCGTCCGTTTGTAAATTCACTCACATCCGCGGGTTCGTACTTGTTTGCCGGCACCGACTATGGCGTCTTTCGTTCCGCAAACAACGGAGCAAGCTGGACCGCGCTTGATTCGGGTTCGTGGACACGTCCCACTATCGCCCTCGCGACAGCCGGCAAGAACATTTTTGCCGGTACCTGGGCTAGCGGCGTTTTTCTTTCCACCGACAACGGCGCAACGTGGAATCCGGTCAACCAGGGAATGCCGAACATTCCTGTCAAGTCCTTTGCCGTGTCCGGCACAAACCTCTTTGCCGGGACCGAGAGCGGCGGCGTTTTTAGGTCAAACAATAAGGGTGCTGTCTGGACTCCGGAAAATTTCGGATTGCCCAAAGTACCTGTCAGATCTTTTGCGGTAAGTGGGACAAATTTGTTTGCAGCGGCATATCCTGCAGGACTTTATCGTTCTTCGAATAGCGGCGCCAGTTGGACTCGGGTAACCGATGTGGGGAATTACGGAATCTCGGCAATCGGCCTGAGCGGCAATACTTTATTTGCCGGTGACGGGTCAATCTATCGCTCAACGAATAACGGATTAACCTGGGACACTACCACATCTCCGCCGCTTTTTTGTGAGGATTCGCCTGTTGATTTTTCGTGCATAGCTGGAAACGGAAGAGTAGTTCTAGGCGGGTTCGGATGGTGCTTCGTGACACGGTCCACAAACAATGGCGGATCATGGGTGAACACAAACACGGATTACAAAGCCCCCATCCCGCGATTAGTAAACGCGTTCACCTGGATCGGCGAGACTGTTTTTGCCGGGGCCGTCAATGGAGCGTATTACTCAACAGACACGGGAACGCACTGGACAGCGGTCACGGCATTGCCCGATTCGGTGAATGCGCTTGCAGTCATTGGCACAGATCTTCTTGCCGGGACGGGCAGGGGTGTTTTTCTATCGTCAGACAATGGGTTGAACTGGGCAGCCGAAAACACCGGGTTCACGACCAATACCACTGTTTACACCCTTGTGGAGGCTGATTCAGACCTTTATGTGGGGACAAATTCCGGAGTGTGGCGAAGGCCGCTTTCGGATTTTCGGACGAACGTGCATGAGAAATCACGGGCAATGCAAAACACTTTCAACCTTCATATCGGTCGCAATAATTCGGTTCATTACGATATTCCCGCTTCCGCATTCGTATCTATCAAGCTATTCGACGTCAAAGGCAGAATGGTATTGTCGTTAGTCAACAAAAAGCAGGAGATCGGTTCTTATCTGGTCAAAATTCCCGCAGGACTTTCACAGGGATGGTATGTACTTTCGGCATCTGTCGGGGATGCCCAAACCGATAGGGAGATTATGGTCTTACGGTGACGAACTTGCAGCCACCTATTCTTTTCCATCATCCGGCGCGTCGGCCGGCACTGCGCTCACGCGGCGCTTTCTGCCCTTCACGTTGGGCAGGCGCAAGCTGCGGTCCAACCTGGTGCTGGACAGAGGATGAACGCCACAATTGTCAATAAGGGCAATCCTCTTTATGCGGCCAGCCATTTCACACTAGTGAGAATTCCAGGAACCCGCGTTACTATCCTCTGCATTTTTTATCGCCGCGAAGCGGCATTCCACAGCAAAGGCGTTGCGGAAACATGGCTCGTGCACTGCGCAAGTGGTGCGCATCGTGCATGTTTCCGCTGGAGGGGGTGTGCCCACGGATCGCCGGCGCAACGCGCCGGAAGCCGGGGGCCAGGGGGAACCAACTTTGGTTCCCCCACCAAATCATTTTTTATGCCTAAAAGCCACCATCAGATTTTCATCCCCCTGCAACTTCGTCCCACAATCAATTATTTTGAGCTTTCATTTGATGTACGTATTTTTGTGAAAAAAGTCACATAACATTTTTCCCGAATTGTTCCCTCGGATTGTCAAACGAGAAGGGAAAAGCCGTTCTATGGAATTACTGCAGATTTCAAAAAAGGAGCTTCTCGAATTTGTCGGAACACTCGTTTCCGGGCCGCTCGACGTTTTCGGCGTGGTGGCGCATGACGGCCGATTCGCCTACGATAAGCTCGACAGCGCAGCTAACCTTCGCCTCGATTTTGACGAAACGCTGTACTCGCCCAAGCAGTATCTGTTTCCGCCAAAGGACCCGGTGCTTTCCTACACGCCCGGAGATGCGGCCTCATGCGCTCCCGTGTACGCGGAAAAAGACCAGGCCATCATCGGCGTTCATCCCGGCGACATGGCTGCCATTGCAATGCTCGACAAGGCGTTTACGGAAAATAAAATCGACGCTCACTACTGCACGCGGCGCGAAAAGACCACGCTCGTCGGCATTTACCCGACAAAACCGGGCAAATACCGCTTCACCTCGTCGATGATAAAGCCCGAGGAACCGTACCTGGCCGCCGATGCGTTTCTCATCGATATGGGAGACGATTCCTACACCATTGAAATCGTTACCGACCGCGGCAAGGAATTCTTTTCGGCAAGCGCGGCGAAACCCGCGACGGCCGACGGCAAGGCAAAGGCCGAAAAAATGAAAACCGCGGTGAAAGATACCGTAACGCTCAAGATAAAACGCGAGGATCTTCCGCCATTCCTTGACGGAAAGGAACGCCACCCGGTATGGGAGACGCGCGGGGCGAAGTGCTTCTCCTGCGGATCCTGCGTTACCGTGTGCCCCACATGCTATTGCTTCGACATGCTCGACGAACTCGACCTGTCGTTCGACTATGGGCTGCGGTTCCGCACCTGGGACGCCTGCGTGCTCGAACCCTTTGCGGTGTGCGCCGGCGGCCACAACTTCCGGACAAAGGCGGCCGACCGAATCCGTCACAGGTTGTACAGAAAGCAGAAATATCTGCTTGAAAAGCTGGGGCTGGCCGGCTGCGTGGGCTGCGGCAGGTGCAAGACGGCCTGCGTACCCGACATTGCCTTCCCTCCCGACATCGACGACGATCTTCTGAGAAAGGAGGCGCACCATGTGTGAAGGATGCGGATGCCACGAGCACGAATCGATCTACATGCCCGAGCCCCTCACGGTTGTACAAACACATCCCATGACCGAACGCGACCGGTTCTTCGAGTTCAAGCTCAACGGAAAAGACCTGGGCCACAAACCCGGCCAGTTCGCCGAGATTTCCATTCCCGGCATCGGCGAGGCGCCCATTTCGGTGTCGTCGTCCCCCACAAAGAAGGGCAGCTTCGAAATGGTGATCCGCAAAGTGGGCAAGGTGACGGCCGCGTTCCACGATCTCAAACCGGGCGACACCCTTGGCGTGCGGGGGCCGTTCGGCACTCATTTTCCCATGGACGAGTTCAAGGGAAAAGACCTCCTGTTTTTCGGCGCCGGCATAGGACTCGTCCCTTTGCGCTCGGCGATCAACTATGCGCTGGACAACCGCTCGGATTACGGGAAAATATTTCTCCTCTGCGGATTTACCGATATTTCGCAGCGGCTGTTTATTGACGAAATGGAATCTTGGAAGAAGAATCCGTCCTTGGAATTCCTGGAAACCATCGACCGCGGCAGCCCGCAGTGGAAGGGAAACACGGGCGTTATTACCACGCTCATCCCGAAAATAAAAGACCGCCTGAGCCCCAGAAACACCAAGGCATTTATCGTGGGGCCGCCCGTCATGTATAAGTTTGTGATCCTCGAACTCCGCAATATGGGGTTCAGGGACGCCGACGTCATCGTCTCGCTCGAACGCCGCATGAAATGCGGGGTGGGCAAGTGCGGTCACTGCCAGATCGATGGCGTGTACGTGTGCCAGGAAGGCCCGGTGTTTACTCTCGACGGCATAGCGCACCTCGTGGAGGCCCTGTAACATGAAACCAAAAGTCGCATTTTTCGATTTCGCATGCTGTGAAGGCTGCCAGCTCCAGGTGGCCAACCTTGAGGAGGACATTCTCGGGCTGGTCAATCTTGTTGACGTGGTGGAATTCCGGGAAGTGCTCACCGGCAGCGCACCCGAGTACGATGTCTCGTTCATCGAAGGCTCCATTACCAGGCCCGAGGACGAGGCGCGCCTCAGAGACATCCGCAGCCGCTCAAAGGTGCTTGTGTCGTACGGCGCTTGCGCGGCCACCGGGGGTGTCAACAAAATCAAGAACCTGTGGGGCAACATCGACAAGGTAAAGAAGGAAGTGTACGACAAGGACGCGGCAATGCCCCATCTAGAAACCTATCCCACCAAAGCGGTACACGAAGTAGTGAAGGTTGATTATTTCGTTCACGGCTGCCCCATCACGCGCTCCGAGTTTCTCAAAGTCGTCAAGGCGCTGGTGTTCGGCACGACGCCCGACATTCCGCAATATCCGGTGTGCGTGGAATGCAAGATGCTCGGAAACGAATGCATGTACGATAAAGGCGGGGTTTGCCTCGGGCCGGTTACGCGCGCAGGCTGCAACGCGATATGCCCGAGCAACAACGTGTCGTGCGAAGGGTGCAGGGGCGCCGTGCCCAATCCGAATAACAACGCGATGCACGAAGTGCTCGCGAAATACAAGCTTTCGGTGGACGACATCAAACGGCAATTTACCATGTACGCGCTAGATCCGGAGGTCGGTAAATGAGCTCCAATGCCATTCATATAGACGTGCACCATGTCACCAGGGTCGAAGGACACGGCAACATCCTTGTCGATATTGACAATGGCGAAGTGAAGACCGTGCGCTGGAGCGTGCCCGAAGCTCCGCGCTTTTTCGAAGCAATGGTGGTGGGGCGGGATTGTACGGAAGTGCAGCCGATCACCTCGCGCATCTGCGGCATATGCTCAATCGGCCACACCTTCTCGTCGCTCAAGGCCACCGAGTCGGCATTCGGCATCACCATTTCCGAGCAGACGCGCAGGCTCCGCAAGATACTCAACCACGGCGAAAACCTCCAGAGTCACATTCTCCATGTCGGTTACCTTGCGCTCCCCGATCTCCTCAAAGTGGGAAGCGTGATTCCCCTGGCTACAACGCACAAGGACGCGGTGCTCCTTGTTGTAAAGCTGCACCGGCTGGCGAATGAAACTTGCGATATCGTGGGCGGCCGCACAACGCACCCCATACGAACTTGCATCGGGGGGTTCACCAAGGTGCCCACCGAAAAGGAACTTGCAGGACTTTTGGCCAGGTTCGAGTCCGCAATACCGGACCTCAAGACCCTTGCCGCCGTTGTCAAGTCCGTTGCCGGCGGCCTGCCCGATTTTGTACGGGAAACGGAATACGTGTCGCTTACCGATCCGGCGGAGTATGCGCTGTACGACGGCATTATCAAATCCACAGACGTCGAGGGTGCGATTCCGGTTGACCAGTATCTCCGGGTTACCAACGAATACATGAACTCGCAATCCACGGCAAAGTGGGCCAAATTCAACCGTGAATCGTACATGGCGGGGGCACTGGCGCGGTTCAACAACAACCACACGCAGCTTCCGCCGCTTGCCAAGGCGGTTGCGGCGGATCTGGGGCTGGCGGCACCGTGTTGCAACCCGTATTTCAACACCGTTGCGCAGGTCGTGGAATGCGTGCATTCGGTGGAAAAAACCATTGAGCACCTGCAATGGCTTATTGACAAAGGCGTCAAAAACGAACCCGTCTCCTTCAAGCCGCGTGAAGGCCGCGGTGTTGGAGCGGTGGAGGTGCCGCGCGGCATCTTATTCCACGATTACACGTACGACAAAAACGGGAAATGCGTAAAAGCCAATTGCATCATCCCCACCAACCAGAACCACGCCAACATCCAGCTGGACATGGACAAGCTGGTGCCGCAGTTCAAGGACCGGGGAAAAGACGAGTTGCAGCTCATGCTCGAGATGCTTGTGCGGGCCTATGATCCGTGCATTTCGTGCTCGACGCACTGAAGTCTCACCACAGAGACACAGAGAGCACAGAGAAAGAAACGAAGGTCAAGAAGATTGATTACCGGAAACTATTGACGATGGTATCCTGTAACTCCGGACTAAGCGGCCGATCCGCGTTATTCTCACATTATATTTTCAACCATTGACTTCTTCCTGCTCTGTGTCCTCTGTGCCTCTGTGGTGAATCTTTCTTCCCCGGGAACTCGATATGCACGAATATTCCGTCGCCTGCGAAATAGCCGCTCTTGTCAAGCAAACGGCGCTCAATGCCCGGGTCACCAAAATCACGCTCGCGGTTGGAGCGCTGAGTGGTATATTTACCGAGTCGCTTGTGATGTACCTGGATTTCGTGCTGCCCGACATGGGCATGAACAACGCGCTTGTCGAAACAAGGGACGTGCCGGCCACGTTCTCATGCGCATGCGGCGTCGAATACGTTGCCGAAAACATCGCGACCGTGTGCCCGGCGTGCGGCGCATTCACCAGGACCATCAAGGCTGGCCAGGACTGTATTGTGGAAAGCATCGAGGTGGATGATGATTGAAAAGATACGACTCGCGAAAAACGTTCATGCGCTCAACGACATGGTGGCCCAGCAGAACCGGCTCCTGTTCAAAGAGGCCGGCCTCACCGTTGTCAACATGATAAGCTCTCCGGGCTCAGGCAAAACGTCGATCCTCGAAGCGCTCGGAAGGCAAATGGGGCACTCCCTGATGGTAATAACCGGCGACATCCAGACCCAGATCGACAAGGACCGGCTGGAAAAAGCGGGCGCCCTTGCCACGCAAATCGAAACGAGAGGATCCTGCCACCTCACCGCACACATGATCAACGCCGTAGTCAAGCACGCCTCGTTTTCGGGCGTAAGATTGCTTGTGATCGAAAACGTGGGCAACCTCGTGTGCCCGTCGTCGTATGATCTCGGGGAAGACGAAAAGATGGCCGTGCTGTCGGTTGCCGAAGGCGACGAAAAACCCATAAAATACCCCAGCCTTTTCATCCGAGCAGCGGCCGTGATCATCAACAAGATCGACCTGATCCCGCATGTCAACTTCGACATGGCGCGCGCAACAGGGGACATTCAAAAACTCAACGGCAATGCCGTGATATTCAAACTGTCGTGTGCAACCGGCGAAGGCATCGACGCGCTCGCTGCGTACCTGAACAGTCTGAAAACCGCCCGTCCGGGGTAAGGCGGCGCGCCACCTGGTCCGAGGCGCATCACCGCGCAACGGCAGCCTGCAAACCATGAAATCAACCCGTGGCCTCTTCATAACCGTCAAAGGCACGGTTCAGGGTGTCGGATTCCGGCCCTTTGTCTACCGCTGTGCCCTGCAGAGTGGCATCACCGGCGAGGTTCGCAACGACGGCACCGGGGTGTTGATACGCGCGTTCGGCACCCGGGAAATGCTCGACCGGTTTACACGGTCGATCAAAGAGACTTCCCCGCCGCTCGCTGCGGTACGGTCAATTGATATACGGGAAGCCTCCGCCGACGATCCTCCGGCGGCATTCAGCATCGCGGAAAGCGGAAGCGGCCAGGCCTCGGAAATAGACATTGCCTGCGACACCGCGGTGTGCCCCACATGCCTCGCGGAAATGCTCGACCCGTCCAATCGGCGATATCGTCACCCGTTTATCAACTGCACCGACTGCGGTCCGCGCTATACTATTATTTCGGCACTACCCTACGACCGTTCGAACACCACCATGGCCGCCTTTACGATGTGCGAGGCTTGCAGGAATGAATACGAGGACCCGGCAAACCGCAGGTTCCACGCGCAGCCCGTGTGCTGCAACGATTGCGGTCCGCGGCTTGTGCTGACTAACGGCCGGGGCAGCGTTTTGACGAACACGAATCTGATCGATCGGGCGCTGGAGATGCTCGCCGGAGGCGGCATTCTGGCCGTCAAGGGCCTCGGCGGATTTCATCTCGTCTGCGCTGCCGACAACGGCGACGCGGTGGCGCGACTTCGCCTGCGCAAACGGCGCGAAGAAAAGCCGTTTGCGATCATGGTTGCGAATTCGGAAATTGCAAAGAGGCTCGCCTGCATTTCACCGGAGGAGAATGCGCTGCTGGAAAGCCCGGAGCGGCCGATTGTCCTGCTCAGGAAACGGGGATCCTGCCCCGGCATTGCCCCTGAGGTTGCGCCCGGACTTCCCACGCTCGGCATCATGCTGCCGTACACGCCGGTTCACCACCTGCTGTTCCTGGATAGCAAGTTCCCCGCGCTCGTAATGACAAGCGCGAATCTTTCCGACGAGCCCATGATTTTCGGCGACGCCGACGCCTTTGCAGCCCTTTCCTCCGTCGCCGACGCGTTTCTCACTCACGATCGCGCGATTCTCATGCGCAACGACGATTCGATCGTGAGAGTGGTTGCGGGAAAGCCGATTATCCTTCGCCGGTCGCGAGGGTTCGTGCCCGAGCCGCTGCCCTCGCCCGAAAATGTGGACGGCCTTATCGCCCTGGGTGGCGTGCTCAAGAGCACCGTTGCCGTCGGCAGGAAGAACGACTGCTACCTGTCGCATTACATCGGGCCAGTCGAAACCACGCAGGCGCTCGACCCCATGGTTGCGGCAACGAACCACCTCGTCTCCGCGCTCGGCATTTCGCCCCGGGCCTACGTGTGCGACATGCATCCGCAGTCGCTTGTCGCCTCGTATGCCGAATCGACGGAATTGCCTGTTGTAAAGATCCAGCATCACCACGCGCACGCGGCCGCCTGCATGGCCGACAACGAGGTGCCCGGTCCGGCCCTGGCCATTGTCTACGACGGCACCGGTTACGGAAAAGACGGAAAGACCTGGGGCGGTGAGATTCTGCACGCTTCCTATGCCGGCTTCAGCCGGTTCGGGCATCTGGCGTACCTGTGCCTGCCCGGCGGCGACGAGGCGATACGTAACCCGGGCCGCATCGCGCTTGCCGCGATCTTCCGCCTTCTGGGCGACAAGGCTGCAGGCGCGCTTCCCTGGATGCCTCCCGTCGAAGCGTCCGCAATACTCGACATGGTGAAATCCGGCGTGAACTGTGTGCAGTCGTGCGGCATGGGCAGGCTGTTCGATGCAGCGTCGGCGCTTCTCGGAATCTGCACGAAGCGCACCTATGAGGGTCAGCCCGCGATCATGCTGGAAGGCGCGGCCGATCCCCTGGAAACTGGATCGTACGGTTCGCCCCTTTCCGTCGAAGAAGAGGGCATCCTGATTGACGGATCGGCATTGCTGTGCGAGGTGTACGACGATCTGAAAAGTGGAACCCCGGTTCCCAAAATCGCTGCGCGATTCCACACCACCATTGCCCAGGCCACGGCCGCGGCCGCAACCATCGCCTCGCAGCAATCCAATTGCACGACCGTATGCCTGAGCGGCGGCGTGTTTCAGAATACCCTGCTCGTGGAACGGCTCGTGCCGCTGCTTTCGCAGGCAGGGCTCACCCCGCTTTTGCACCGCAGGACCCCGCCCAACGACGAATGTATTTCGTATGGGCAATTGGTGGTGGCAGGGGCGAAAAGGGCATTGGAAGCTGGCGGTTAAGGAAACGTTGCATGAGGGGGGCAACCGAATCAACGATGAAGTCGCAGATTTTGAATCCTTTTTCATGGACTTCTATCCGGTTGCGCTTTTCATGCCGCCATGTCAAGATTCTTCTGCGCATAATACAGATCAAACCCCGCCTGAAGATTCATCCAGAATTCCGGCGAGGTCTTGAATTCACGCGCCAGCAGCAGCGCGGTCTCCGCGGTCACTCCGCGTTTTCCGTTGATCAGCGTATTCAGGCGCTGCACCGGAACGGAAAGTCTCTGTGCCAGTTCCACCTGAGACATGCCCAAAGGCTTTAAAAACTCTTCCAGCAGGACTTCTCCGGGATGCGTCGGAATTCTGTTTTTGGGAATCATGTGTACTCCTCAGTGATAATCAAGGATGCTTACTTTAATTGCATTGCCCTGTACGAACTTGAAAATGATTCTGAACTGATCATTGATCCTTGTGCTGTAAAAGCCTTTCAAATCTCCTTCAAGGTGCTCCAGCCGGTTTCCCGGAGGAGACTTTAGGTCATCTACCGACAGTGCGGCGTTGATCATGTCAAGCTTTCTAAAGGTTACCGCATTCATGTTTGACGGTAGATGCCGCGTATGTTTAGAGATTATGCCATTGTAGAAATCTTCCGTTGCCCTGTCGCCAAAACTTGTGATCATTCTTGGAATATACCCTTTTAACGTAATACGTGCAAGAGATAAATACTAGTGCCGCCAATGTACTGGAATCAAGTCCGCTCACATGCAACACTGCCTTGTCTTTGGGCCTCCCCTCCCCCGCCGCCCCCGAAAAAAAACTCAGCTCCCCTTCGGGACGTAGTATTTTTAGCACTCACCAACACCGGAAAGCAAACGAACAGAATGTGCCTTGCCGTCCCCGCAAAAATCCTTTCCATTTCCGGCTCTACAGCCACGGTCGACATGCTGGGCAATACCACCTCGGCCGACCTGTCGCTCCTTGAGAACGTAACTATCGGCGATTACGTGCTCGTGCACGTGGGATTTGCCATCCAGAAATACGACGAGGAAGAGGCCAGGATCACGCTCGACCTCCTCAAGGAACTCGTTCAAACGGCGGACAACGATGAGCCTCGCTGATTTTTCCGATCCGTTAACAGCCCGGCAATTGCTGGCAAGAATCGCCCATGCGGCCCAGTCGCTCGGCGCGGTTCGCATCATGGAAGTGTGCGGTACGCACACCATGGAAATAGGCAGGCTCGGGCTCCGGTCCTTGCTGCCCAAAAACGTCGAACTCGTTTCGGGCCCGGGCTGCCCCGTGTGCGTGACGCCCGGCGCCTACATAGATTCGGCCGCGACTATTGCCCTGTCGCGGAACTTTAGGGTGGTGAGCTACGGCGACATGGTGCGCGTGCCTGGCCTCCGCACATCCCTTGACGAAGCGAAATCCGCAGGCGCGGCCGTGGACGTGGTGACGTCGCCCTTGCAGGCCATCGAAATCGCCCGGCAGAAGCCCGGCGAGCAAGTGGTGTTTCTTGCCGTGGGATTCGAGACAACCGCGCCGGCGACTGCAGTGGCGGTTTCCACGGCGAAGCGGGAAGGACTTCAAAACCTTTCGTTTTATGTTTCGCACAAGATCGTTCCGCCCGCACTGAGCGCACTAATCGCAGACAAGGAACTGGCCATTTCGGGATTTCTCCTGCCCGGTCACGTGAGCGCCATCATCGGCGAAAAACCATATCTCCCCGTGGCCCGGCAGGGCCTGCCCGCGGCGATCACCGGGTTCGAGCCGCTCGACATCCTGAGCGGCATCGCAATGGTATGCGACATGCTCGCCCACAAGAAGGCCGCGGTGCTCAACGCCTACCCCCGTATTGTCAAGCGGGAAGGCAACCCTCGCGCCGTGGCCGCCATAAAATCGGTGTTCGACATCGTTGATGCAGTATGGCGCGGCATCGGAACCCTGCCCGGCAGCGGGCTTTCACTCAAGCCCGAGTATGCACAATTCGACGCGTCGCAGCGGTTCGGTATTCCCCCGGATGGCGGCGAAAGCGAAATGCCCGAATCGTGTTCGTGCGGAGGCGTGCTCAAAGGCCGCCTTCGCCCCAGCGAGTGCCCCCTGTTCGGAACATCCTGCACGCCCGAGCATCCCGTTGGCCCGTGCATGGTTTCGAGCGAAGGATCGTGCGCAGCCTATTTCCGGTACGGGGCATAAACAATGACAAATGCAACAATACGCATGTCTCACGGCTCCGGCAAAGGCAGCATGGAGCTGCTCGAAACCGTGGTGTTTCCCGCGCTTGTACCGGGCGGCGTAGGCACCCTGGAAGACGCGTTTATTTTCGACATTCCCGGCAGACGCTTTGCCTTCACCACCGATTCATTTGTGGTTTCTCCGCTGGAATTCCCCGGCGGCGATATCGGCAAGCTCGCGGCCTGCGGCACCATCAACGACCTGTCGATGATGGCCGCCAAGCCCATACTCCTTTCGGTAGCACTCATTCTCGAAGAGGGACTGGATATTGCGTTCCTGGCAAAGATGCTCCATTCCCTGCATGCCGTGTGCGCGTCGCAGGGCGTGCGCATCGCGTGCGGCGACACCAAGGTCGTCGACAGGGGAAAAGCAGACGGCATGTTCATCAACACTTCGGGAATCGGCATTGTCAAGGTGGGCATTTCGCTCTCGGCGGCAAACGCGAGGGCGGGCGACATCGTCATCGTGAGCGGCGGCATCGGTCTGCACGGTACAACCGTGCTGGCGCAGCGGAAGAACCTCCATTTTGCGACGGCCGCGGTGTCCGATTGCGCGCCGCTATTCAGCCTGTCCGATGCGCTGCTTTCGGCGGTTCCGCTCACGCGAACCCTGCGCGATGCCACGCGCGGCGGACTCGCGGCGGTCGTGTACGAAATTGCCCGCGCTTCAAAAGCGTGCATCGTCATCGACGAAGCCTCGGTGCCCGTTCCAAAGGTCGTTCGCGGCGCATGCGCGTTTCTCGGAATGGATCCTTTGCATATAGCGAACGAAGGCAGGTTTATTGCCATTGTCCCTCCGGAATCGGCCGGCGCCGCGATTGCCGCGCTGCACGCCCATCCCGACGGCAGGGACGCCTGCGTCATCGGTACGGTCACGCCGGCCGGGCGGTTTCCCGCTCTGCTCACAACGGCCATCGGCGGCACCCGTCCGCTCGAAATGCCTCCCGGCGAACTTCTTCCCAGGATTTGCTGACATGGGAACGAATCTGCGTCCCGCAGTCTTGCCGGTGGTGTCCATCGTGGGCAGGCCCAACGTAGGCAAATCGAGCATCTTCAACCGGATTCTCGGAAGGAAAGTCGCCGTGGTGGACGACATGCCCGGCGTCACGCGCGACCGCAACTACCGGCCCATGGTGTGGAACAATTGCGCGTTTTCCCTTGTCGATACCGGCGGCCTTATTCCGTCTTCATCCGACGGCATGGCAACCGACGTCGCGAAACAGGTTGCCATCGCGTGCGGAGAATCCGGCGTTATTCTCTTTGTGGTGGACTCGCGCGACGGGATAACCGACATCGACCGGCGCGTGGCGCACTCCCTCCGCAAGCTGGGAAAAGACAACGTGATTCTTGTTGTTAACAAATCGGAGAACAAGGCGGCAAAATACGATCTCGGCGCCTTCGTGGCGCTCGGCCTGGGCGAGGGCCACCCCGTATCCGCCCTGCACGGTTACGGCATAGGAGACATGCTCGATTCGGTGTGCGCCGTGCTCAAGCGCACCGGCAACAAAGCGCCGAAGTCGTCGGCCTTTCTGGACGAACGCGACATTCTCAAGATTGCCGTGGTGGGCAGGCCCAACGCCGGAAAATCATCGCTTGTCAACAAGCTGCTCGGCGAGAGCCGCATGATAGTCCGCTCCGACCCGGGAACCACGCGCGACTCCATCGACTCGCTGCTCTCCTACCGCGACCGCTCCGTCATGCTTATCGACACGGCGGGACTGCGGAAAAAGGCAAATGTCAAGGAAGACCTCGAATACTACTGCAACCTGCGCGCCATCGACAGCATCGGACGCTGCGACGTCGCCGTGCTCGTGGTGGACACCGTCCTCGGAATTCACGAGCAGGACTTGCGGATCGTGCGAAAAATCCACGATCTGCGTAAGGGCGTTCTCGTGTGTTGGAACAAGTGGGACCTCGTCGCCAAGACCCATACCACGTTTGACCACCTGGTTGCGCGCACGAGAGAAGGATGCATGGAGCTCGCGCATGCGCCCATGGTCTCCACCTCGGCAACCACGGGCCAGCGCATCACCGCCGTGCTCGACCGGGCCATCGACATCCGCGAGCGCATGGCCGCGCGCGTTGACCCTGCCCGCCTGAGCGCCCTTGTTGCCGAATGGAGCTCCGCGCATCCGCACCCGATAAGCGAGAACCGTCATGTGGCGATTTCGGGTTTGGTGCAGGCCAACGCGCCCTTCCCGCTGTTTCACGTGATGTCGACCAATCCCCGCAGCGCGATCGCCAGTTACAAACGGTTCCTTGCCAACAAACTGTATGCCACATTCAATTTCGACGGATGTCCGGTGGTGGTGGATTTTGTTCCAATTCGCAAACGTGCCCCCGCTTCTGCGGCGGCACCCGACTCGTTGTCGCCGAAAGGAGAGAGCGTCCGGTGAACATCACTATTCTCGGCGGGGGAAGCTGGGCAATCGCCCTGGCCGTCATGCTTCGCGGAAGAAACCATGTTGTGAGGATGTGGGAGTTCAACCCGAAAGACGCCGACATGCTCAGAACCAGGCGCGAGCACCCGCAAAAACTGCCCGGCATCACGCTGCCGCCCGAGGTCTACATCACCAGCGATATCCGCGACGCCATGGACACGTCGGAGTACGTGCTCTGCGTGGTGCCGTCGCAGACTATGCGGTCCACGTGCAAGACCCTGGTCGCCTCGGTCGACACGCGCACAATTGATGGAGTACAAGGGTGGGTGATTGCCGCGAAGGGCATTGAATGCGGCACGCTCAAGCTCATGACCGAAGTGCTGAGCGACGAGATTCCGGGACTTTCGGCCTCCAGGCTTGTAGTCCTGTCCGGGCCGTCCCTTGCCGCCGAAGTCTCGCGCGGAATGCCGACAACCGTCGTCGCCGCGTCGAAGAACCTCGATCTGGCCACAAAGATCCAGAAGGAATTTTCGACCGACACATTCAGGATATACACCAACACCGACGTGGTGGGTGTGGAGCTTGCCGCAAGCGTCAAGAACGTGATCGCGCTCGCCGCCGGCATCTGCGACGGGCTTGGCCTGGGCGACAATACCAAGGGCGCCCTGCTCACGCGTGGCATGGCGGAAATCGTGCGCCTTGGCGAAAAGATGGGCGCCGAGGAACAGACCTTTTTCGGCCTCACCGGCATCGGCGACCTGATCACCACGTGCATCAGCAGGCATTCACGCAACCGCAACATGGGCGAACTTATCGCGTCGGGGCTGCCGCTTGCCGAGGCGCTCAAGAGATCGGTTATGGTGGCCGAAGGAGTCGAGACCGCCCGCTCCACCTACGCGCTTGCGCAGCGGTACAATATCGTCATGCCGATCACCACCGAGGTTTACAAAACGCTGTTCGAGGGAAAACCGGCCAAGGAAGCGGTGCGGGATTTGATGCTGCGGGAGTCGAAGCCGGAGCGGTGGTAATACCAACCCCCGGTCCATATATTGGCAAAAGAGATGGGCGTTCCCCTGGGATACGGGCGATGACCATGTGCCCGTATCCCAGGGTCGGTCTCCCTGCGGGCTTGGCCTCACGGCCTCGGTGCCGCCTGCCGCAATGGCCCTGCGGGTCGCGGTCAGGCGGCCCTGCGCTTCAGCGCACCGCTTCGGTCCACCTAACGCTGGGCAAAAGATCATTGCCACAATTGTCAATTCCGCTATCGCATAAATCAACTCGATGGGGAACGCAAAGCCATTGAATCTAGCCACGCATTTTCTTTCCGTCATCAGCGCCGCCCCGACTCACCCACATTATTTACTTCTAATATCGATGCAACCGGGCATTTGTATTCACGGCCGCGAAGCGGCATTCCAATGAGGTTGCGTTGCGAAGGGGCGACGCCGCGCGAGCGCAAGTCGAGCGCCTTCGGCGCGCCCCTTCGCAGGAGGGGGTGTGCCCCGAGACCCCGCAGCCGTGCCAGGCGCGGCGAGGAGGCTCGGGGCCAGGGGGAACCGCCGCAAGGTGGTTCCCCCACCAAAAGAAATACCCAGCCATCTCCTGGAAATCACAAAAATCGTGCACAACCTGCTGGGATATAGTATAATAATCTGTTGTTAACGCCAAACGTCAGACAAACGTTCTAACTGGCGTCTCATTAACCCATTATCCGGCGCGCAAATGCTTGACAATAAGAAAACATATTATTCCATAAGCGAGGTTTGCACAAAGACCTCCCTCGAACCCCACGTGCTGCGCTACTGGGAAAGCGAGTTCGGCCAATTGCGTCCCAAGAAGAACCGGGCCGGCAACCGCGCCTACCGGGACAAAGACATCGAGATCATCAGGTACATCAAGTACCTGCTTTACGAAGAGCAATATACCATTCCGGGGGCAAAAAAGAAGCTCGCGGAAACCAAGGAATTCGATATCCCCAGCCAGATGCAAATGCCGCTTGTTGCGCCCGCACAGCCGGCGCATCAGTCAAACGGCAACCTCATCCGCGAAGTGTCGCAGGAATTGAAGAGCGTGCTGCAGATCTTGCGGCCGTAATATCGTGCGGCGGCCTCAGGCCGCCCGCGACCGCGTCTTCCGCAGTCTTCCCTGCCGCAACATCGGCCGCAGGGCCTCCAGGACAGAGCCAATTGACGTATAAGAATCTATCGAGTAGTACTGATACCATCCGCAGTTGCGCGTGCACGACTTCATATGGCCGCGCAGCACCCCGGCGTCGCGCGACAAAAGCCACGACGATAAATCCGTTGTCACAAGAGAAGGTCCTTTGGTCGCCTGGATGTGGCATGGATAGTAGACTCTGCCGTCGGGCGCAATAACGATTGACGCCGAGGAACACCGTCCTTCGCGAAAAGCCCTGAAATATCCCTGAGGCGTATGGATCGTGAACGGATACCGAGCCCGCAGCGACGCAAGGACCTTTTCCAGGGTTGCCATGTCGGGAGAGAAATCGTCTGTGTTGTCCATATGTGTGGCGGGAATGACCACGATGTTGGCCCCGGCTTCGTGCGCACGCCTCACCTTCTCCTCCAGGCTCCCAACGGTTTGCCCGGTCACCACCACCTGCACCGACACCTGGCTGCTCAACCGTTCCACCAGCTCCGGAAGCGCGTCGAACAGCGCGAGGTTGTTGTGTCCTTCGTCAATTGATATATGAAAGAAGTCGATGCATTTGCCGTAGTCTTCGAGCGGATAGTCGAGGATGTTCTTGACGCTCGTGGTGAACAGGAGGTAGAACCGGCATCGCTGCCTCGCATACCGCAGCAGCTCGCCGATGTCCTCACGGAGCAGCGGCTCGCCGCCCTCGAAGCTCGTCATGAGCACGGACGAGCGCGACAGGTTGTCGAGAATGGCCTTTACCTCGGCCGTGGTGAGGTCGGGCCCCCGGTCGTTCTTGACATTACAAAACGGGCAACCGAAATGGCAGCGCGACGTGAGTTTGAACGAGGCGTAGAACGGAAAGACGGCTTCGCGGCGAACAAGATTACGGACAAGTCCTTTGAGTGTGGGGAGGTAGTAGGCAGGCGGCAAGATTCGCATGCCCGAAAATATACCTCAGGTGCGCCGGGAGGTTCCAGAGAGAGCTTCCTCGGCATGCCTCGGCCGCCGCACCGGCTCCAGCCGTACCGATGCAATTCCCATTTTGTCCAGACCGATGGCCACGGCAGCAGCATACGATAGGTCGATGATTCGCCCCCGGGAATGCGGGCCCCGGTCGTTGATACGCACCACGACCCACTTCCCGTTCCGCGTATTGGTAACCTTCACCAGGGTTCCAAACGGCAGGGTCCGGTGCGCGGCCGTGCACGCGCGCGGATCGTATCGCTCCCCGCTGGCGGTTCTCCTGCCGGCGAATTTTCTGCTGTAGTAGGTGGCAACACCCTTAACCGGCGCAAAAGCCGTTGTCCCCAATGCGGGCACAGGTAAGGGAGCGGCATCCGAGACGGACAAGTCGAGGAGTACGATGGCAAGCGATCCGGCAAGCGCAATCGCCCGCGCGCGAAGGTTTCCCCTGGCTAAAGGGACAGGCCGCGCTTGACCGATGCGGGTACCGGGCGCCATGACTGGGCGGATCAGGGGATAAACCGGTGAAGGTCTTTGATGCAGGAGACGTTCTCCCGTTCGCAGAATTCGCGGATACCGGCAAGGACCCTCGCGGTGGTTGTCGGGTCCACAAAATTGGCGGTGCCTATCTGAACTGCGGAGGCGCCCGCGAGCAGGTATTGCAGCGCGTCAAGCGGACCCGAGATTCCACCCAGGCCGATAACCGGTATGCTCACCGCCCTGCTTACCGCATAGGTTGCGGCAACGCCAACGGGCCGGATTGCCGGTCCCGACAATCCGCCGGTGCCCATGGGCAGCACGGGCTTTTTCGCGCCAACGTCGATGACCATGCCCACCAGCGTGTTGATGCACGATACGGCATCGGCGCCGCCTTCCTGAGCCGCCTTGGCAATGGTCCGGATATCGGTGACATTGGGCGTGAGCTTCACGATGATGGGGTTCTTTGTCCGCTTGCGGAGGTCGGCGGTGAGCCGCTCCACCTGCGCCGGATCGGTGCCGAACGCCATACCGCCGTGTTTGACATTTGGACACGACACGTTGATCTCGTATCCCCAGATTCCCGGGCAGGTCTCCAGTTTTTCGAGCACCCTGGCGTATTCGTCGGCCGATGAACCGGCGATATTGACGACCACGGCGCACGGCAATTCCCTGCAATGGGGCATTTTCTCGGAAATAAACCGATCGACGCCCACGTTTGCAAGGCCGATCGAATTGATGAGCCCGGACGGCGTTTCGACGATGCGGGGGATGTCGTTGCCGGGGCGGGGCATAAGGGTCACCGCCTTGGTGTAGAGGGCGCCGATTGCCGCAAAGTCGACCAGCTGCTCGTATTCGCCGCCGTACCCGAACGTTCCAGAGGCAACGCCAACGGGGTTCGGAAGTTTCTTCCCGCCTATTGCAACACTCAGGTCCACAAAATTCTCCTGCTGTCGAATACCGGACCTTCGGTGCATGCTCGCGCAAAACCGTTTGCGCCGGCATCCGTCACTCTCACCGCACAGCCCATGCACGCTCCAACGCCGCAGGCCATTACCTGCTCCACCGAGACAAAACAGGAAAGCCCTCGGGCCAGCGCCCATTCGTGGCAGCCGGCTAATAGCGGCGCGGGCCCGCAGGAAAAAACCGCAGAGGAAGCATACTGCATCGGCGACAGCGTGGCAAGGTAGGTGAGTGGCGTGCCGTGAATGCCTTCGGACCCGTCGTCGGTGCAGACGACGGCCTTTACAGAAGGTAACAGGTTCAGCCGCGGCAGCTGCGATCGCGTCCGGCATCCCAGAACAACGGTGCATGCTAGGTTTCTCTGCGCGCAGTGGTTGGCGAGAAACGCAACGGGGCCGAAGCCCGTTCCGCCGGCGACAAGATAGAAGTGCGCATACCCGGCCGTGGCGAACCGGAAGAAGTCATTGCCCAGCGGGCCGATGATGTTGATGGTCCCACCTGCAGGTTTGCACGAAAGCAGCTCGGTCGCCGGTCCGCGTTTCTTGTAGGCTATTGCCGCTACACCGGTCTTCTCGTCGTAGCGCGAGAACGCAAAAGGCCTCCGCAACAGCGGCGCCGAATACGGCGAGACCCGGATGGTACAGAACTGTCCGGGCAGGACCGGGCCCGCCGCCGCGTCCCACGCGAAAGCAAGTTCGAAAAAGCAATCCGACACAGAGGCGTGAGACAGGATTTTTGCAATAAATTGTTTCATCGTCCGTAAACTTGTCTCTTGCAAGAGTGGGTTCTTGTTTATCCATCCATAAATTAGTTTATGAAATCGCGGCAATCCCATTTTTTATGCGTGCAGGATGCCTGAATAGTATTTTCTAGGTTTGACAGCGAGGTAGTAATTCCCGGCGCCTGCAAAAAGGAAAAGCCGGGGGCACCACTCTTGTCAAACACTAGCGGTCAAGCCACGTCGGAGCAAGGAGCAGCGTATTCTTCGTAGAGCAAATTTGCCCCGCCTTTGGCGCTGCGGTTTCGGCATGGCGGTGCTATCTTCGGCCGTGGTGTGCATGGCACTGGACTCTCCCGATCTCAAGGCCTATTCCAAGCTTTTTCCCGGCGCCCAATTCGAAGACCAGGCCCGGGTACCCGAACAGCAGCCCGACAACTCCGTCGTTCCCGAAGCCTATTACATCGGCGGCGGGGACGTGTTTCAGATTTCGGTTGTCGAATCGCCCTCAATCCAGTATACCGGAACGGTCAACGAAAACTGCGACGTCTATATCGCCGAACTCGGCATCATCAAAATCGGAAAGACGAATCTGGTCCAGGCGAAAAAACGCATCGCCGACTTTGTGGCCTCGAAACTCAAGAGGCAGTTCGAAGTGTATGTCTCCCTTGTGAAGACAAAGAGCGCGGTGGTGAGCGTGTCCGGCGCCGTGTCGAGTCCCGGAACCTATAGGCTTCCCGGAACATCGCGGCTTTTCGACGCCATCAAGGCCGCCAACGGCGGCACGGTTCCTTCGTATAATGACTACGACTATCGCGACGTTGAATGCCGCAACAGGGACTCGGTGCACGTGCTCGACCTTTTCAAATATCTGCTTGCCAACAATCAGTCCGAAAATCCCTACCTGTATCCCGGCGACAATGTCAGGCTCTCGCTCGCCCAGCGCAGAGTACTTATCACGGGGGCGCTCAAGTCACAGGTGACGGGATGGATTCCCATCAGACAAGATGAACCGGCAGCCGACTTCCTTTCGCTTTTTGCGTTCGACGCGTCGGCCGATTCGGACCACATCATTATTCAGCGAACCAATCCCGGCAATTCGAGCCTTACCAAGATTTTTTCCCTCCGCGAGCCGGTTTCGTTCACCCTCAAGGACCGCGACCTTATCATTGTGTCGGAGAAGGAAAACTACCCGCAGGCGCTCGCCGTAACTATCCGCGGGGAAGTCGCGCGTCCCGGAATGTATCCCTTGGTAAAGAACGTCACCAAGGCGACCGACCTGGTCGCGGAGGCAGGTGGCGCCACCGGGTTCGGCAATTCGGAACGCGCCTACGTCGTGCGCCGCAGGAAGATGCTCAGCGAGGAGATGAAACAGAATTATAATGCCCTCAAGCCGGTGGTGACCACCGGCTTGTTCGACAATTCGGTGCGTCCCGAAATAAACGCCGGGCTCTTCCGAATGAACGCATCGAACGATTTTTCGGTCCTCAGGTTGAGCGACAATAAGGACGGTCTGGTGCTCGAGCCCGAGGACGAAATTGTGATTCCAAAAAAGGAATTCTGCGTGTACGTCAGCGGAAGCGTATGCAACCCGGGCGCCTATCCTTTTGTCGCCGGCGGCACCAAATCCCATTACATCGGACTTGCCGGCGGCTATTCTTCGAAAGCCGACAGATCGAATTCGTTCGTCGTCACATATTACGGTTCGGTAATGCAAGTGAAGGAAGACGGCGCGCTCGAGGAAGGCGATGTAATCATTGTTCCCGATTCGCAACAATACAAATTCCTGACCCTCGTGTTTATTCCGATTCTATCGGCTGTTGCGATAACCATATCCACCATTCTGGCGATATACACGAACGTTCATCACTAGGCCGGCGCCAGCTTCGGCGATTTTCGGACCACCGGCCGCTTTCGGTTGGGTAGGAAAGTGCCTTTCACCGACCCATCGTGCAATTCACGGAAATTGATCCGGAGGGTATCCGCTTCCTGGTGTAGTTTTTTACCTCGGTCTTTCGCGTAAACGGTTCAAACAAGCCCAGGCGTGACCTCGGCCGTCGTTCTTTTAGTTCCCGGAAAAACCGTCAGTCTCGTTCATCAACAAGGAGCCTGTCTGCCATGATTCACACTATCGCGACATTCTTCAATTCCGGCGGCCCCTTCATGTGGGTCATCTTGATAGTGCTGGCGATCTCGACCGCGGTCGTGCTCGAAAGAGTCTTTTTCTATTTTGTCGTATGCAGAGCGAGCGGACCGGTGCTTGTATCCAGGATAGCCTCCGCGCTTCGGGACGGCAAAGCCGATGAGGCAAAGAGGGTCGTGAGCAAGGGAAATGCTCCGATAACCGTGCTCCTGCGCACGGCCGTCGACCGCTTTTCGGCGGGCATGGGCATGCACGACATCGAAGAAGGCATGGAAGAGGCGGCGATCATCGAAATGCCGAAAATGATCCAGCGCCTCAACTACCTTTCGCTTTTTGCAAACATCGCCACCCTGCTCGGGCTGTTGGGAACCATTTCCGGATTGCAGGCGTCATTTTCGTCCCTCGCGTCGGTGGAAGCGTCCAAAAAGGCGTCTATGCTCGCAGCCGGCATTGCCGAGGCCATGAACTGCACCGCGTTCGGCCTCATCGTGGCGGTCCCCTGTATGGTGGCCTATACCGCGCTGTACAATAAGCAGGCCCAGTTGACAAAGATGATCGACGATTCGGTGGTGAAGACACTCAATTTCATGAAGAAGCTGAAACCGTGAAGACTCTGTCCGTCGGCAAAAAGGGATTTCTGCCGTCCGAGGTGATCGAGGCGGAGATCGACATCGACGTGAAGCCGATAATGAACGTGCTCATTATCCTTATTCCGTTTCTCGTGTCGGTGGCGGTGTACACCAACCTCGCGGTTATCGACATGTCTCTGCCGCCCAACGTAACCACGGCAGCGGCGCAAGGCGCGGCCAACGAAAAACCCAAGGTGAAAATTACAGTTCTCGTGGCGCAATCGTTTTGCGCCATCACCCTCGGCGATGCGCTGCTCGATTCCATTCCGCGCGCCGGAGACGACTATCCGTACGACACGCTCGCCGCGCGCCTCCTGGTGCGCCGCGCAGCCGCAGACGTAAAGGACGAAGTGATCGTCGCCCCGCGCGACGGGATTCACTTCAAATACGTCGTTCGCATTATGGACGCCTGCAAGAAGACCGGATTCGACAAAGTGAGCCTCGCCAGCGCAACGGAAAGCCCCGCCGGGGGCAGATGACATGAACCTTCACAAGAAGAAGTTCTCCGCCGCCGTCATCAGCGACATCATCAAGCCGCAGATGACGTCGCTCATCGACATTCTCACCCTGCTGCTCGTGTTTCTTATCCAGAGCTTCAATGCCGAGGGAACGCTCATTACACCGTCGTCGGACCTCGAACTGCCCCTGTCGTCATCAAAACAGCCGCCCGTCCCCAGCATGATGATTGAGATAACGCATGACGCCGTGATTGCGGAAGGGAAACAGCTCGCGTCCAACATTTCGTTTGCGGCCTCGCCCGATCTGCTGGTGTCGAGCGTCTACGCATGGCTCTCGCGCCAGAAAAGCGCGGACGGGGGACCAAAACGGATCGTCATCCAATGCGACCGCGAGATCGAGTTCAACATTGTCAAGCGTGTGATGTACACATGCAGCAAGGCCGGATTCACCGATTTTTCCGTGCTTGTGATAGAGGATTAGGCCATGGCCGCTGGCATGGACAACATCACGCTCAACCTGCTGTCGGGCCCTCCCCGGCGGTCGTACAATAGCCCGTTCGGCGCCATTGTCGCGGCAACATTGCTGCTCTTTTTCGCCGCCGGAATGTACCTCAAATCCGTCAAGGCGCTGCCGGCCCGTCTCGAAGAAAAGCGCGTCACCGAAGTCACCACGCAATTCGTTGTCCCCGAAAAGAAAAAGCCGCCCCCGCCCAAACCCAAACCTGTGCACGAAGAAAAGCCGATCGATCTCACCAAGGCCCCGCTTCTCAACCAGAAACAGGACTTTACCGCGCCGCCGCAGAACGTTCCGGCGCAGACGAAGGAAGCGGCGCGGCCCATATACGGACTGAGGCGCGTGTACTCCACGGGCATCGGGGCGGGCGGTTCCGTGTCCGACGCGGTGATAGGGAAGATCGGAAATACACTTGACAAAGACGTCGATACGGTAACGGCCACAAAGAAAGACCTTGCCGGCCCGCTGGTTTCGATTACCACCGTAACGTCTGCGCCGCGCCTGAGAAAAGAGGTAAAGCCCGAATACACCAAGGAGATGATTGCGGCGAAAGCGGAAGGCGTGATCAGGGCCGAACTGCTGGTGGGCGGCGACGGCAAAGTGAAAGAAGTAAAGATTCTCAACGATATCGGGTACGGGACACGTGAGAGCGCCCGTGAGTTATTTTTCAAGCTGGAATTTGATCCGGCTATGCGTGACGGCAAACCGGTTGCGACGTGGATAACGTTTTCGATACGCTACGTGCTTCTGCAGGAGTGATGATGCGGCTGCCGGTTTACAACTCCGTAGTGCCGTGCGCAGGCTTCGTCGTGTGCCTGATGTGGGCACTGGCCTGCGCGCAAATCACGGAAAGCGCTCCTTCGCCCGCGCCCGCGGCCTCGGCACACTCCCCGACTCCGGTAGATACGGCGCGCGGCGCGCCCCACGACAGCCTCCCGCCCATCGACTCGATGCCCCGGCTTATCAATTTTGTCAAGGCCTCTTACCCGCCCGACCTGGTGAGGAAAGGCGTGGAAGGCGCGGTGGTGCTCGACCTCGTGGTGGACACTCTCGGCTTGGTGGACAGTGTCGCGATAGTCAAGGGCTTCTTCCCGCGACTCGATTCCAGCGCGGCCGAAGCGGCCCGGAAATTCGTCTTTGCGCCCGCAAAAGCGGTCGGCAGGCCCGTTCCGGTAATCCTGCAATACGTCTACCGTTTCACCGTCCAGGAAGTCGCCGAAAAAATCGAACAATATGTGAACCTCAAGGGCCGGCTGCTCGAACGCGGCACGCGCGCGCCCGTGCGCGATGCCACGGTCATCGTAAGCTACCGCGACACCACGGCCGATACCTCGCTTGGCGTACCGTTCGGCACATACCTGAAGAAGATTTGCAATTTCGGCAGTCAGCACTGCGAAGAAAACGCTCTTGTCACGCTCACCGACTCGCTCGGCAGGTACAGTTTTTCTTCCCTCCCCTGCGGTCCGGTCACCATAAAGGTGGTGTGCCCGGGATATGAGCAGCTTGTCGAAAGCGATTCGGTCCAGCACGGGATTGCCAAGGAAATCACGTACCACATTCAGCGGTTTTCCTACAGCGAATACGAAATAGTCGTGTACGGGAAATCCGAAAAGAAAGAGGTGGAGCAATACACCCTCACGCTGAACGAAGTGAAAAAGGTACCCGGACTCGGCGGCGATGCCGTCAAAGTGGTAACAGCGCTTCCGGGAGTTGCGCGGTCGGCCTTCGACGCGGCCGGCATCATCGTGCGCGGTTCCGGCACGGGCGACACCCGGTATATGCTTGACGGCGTCCAGATCCCCCTTCTGTTTCACTTCGGCGGGCTCAAATCCACCTACAATTCCGATGCCCTCGCAACAGTGGACCTCTATCCCGGCGGTTGGGGCACGCGCTACGGCGGCGCACTCGGGGGAATCATCGAACTCAAGGGCCGCGAGGCCAAGACCGACAGGCTCCACGGATATCTCGACGGCAACCTGTTTGACGCATCGGTTTTTCTTGAAGGACCGATCACCAATCAACTGTCGTTCCTTCTTACTGCGCGGCGAAGCTACATTGCCAATGTCCTCAATTTCGTGGTTACCGACGTGCTCAAGGAAAACTTGTTCTTCACCGCGGTCCCCTTCTATTGGGACTACATTTTCCGAACGGACTACAGACCCAATAAATCCATGCATTTCTACCTCACCCTGTTCGGATCAAAAGACCGGCTCGATCTGATCACGAGCCAGGTTAGGGGCGGCAGCACGGAAATCAGCAGTGCCACCAACGAAGTGTCGGACGAGCAATATTTTCATATGGGAATTCTGGGCTGGGACTGGGACATCGGTCCGTCTCTCCGGAACGAATTCCGGTATTCGCTCACCAAGTACGTTTCCGGCGTGTCAGCCTTCGGATTCCTTGACGTCCAGGCAGACGAACTCGCGCATTACATCCGCGACCAGTTCACGTATATGAGGTCCGACAACCTCAAATTGAATTTCGGCGCGGACATGGCCATTACGCCGTATTCGCTTGATCTGGCTATCCCCGCGGCCGACAACAGCATCGTTAGAGACACGTCACGCTACACGTTCGGTCCCCTTGGTGCGTACCTCAATGCCGAATGGCGGCCCGTCAAGAAACTTCTTGTTATGCCCGGCATACGGTACGACTACTATCCGGAGTTGCGGTACTACAAAGGCTCGGTGATTCCGGAATTCTGGGACTACAATTTCAACAATACGCAGCGGACTTCAGGCGAGCCGTCGGTCAGGGTATCTGCAAAATACGAGCTCGTCAAGAATCAGATCCTCAAGGGATCTCTTGGAACGTATAACGAGACCCCGCAGCCGGTGGGCCAGGCAATTGACAAGGTGTGGGGCAACCCGAACCTGCCGGCCGAAAAAGGGAGCCAGTACGTGCTCGGCTACGAATGGCAGGCTACCGATCTTGTCAATGCGGATGTGCAGGCATACTACAACCGCCAATGGGACCTGGCCCGGCAGGCGACAGCGGCCGACATCGCGGCGGACCCGACAGGCTACCAGAAATACTACGGCGACGGCATGGGGCGTATGTACGGCCTCGAGCTGATGATCCGGCACGACCAGGGCAAACGGTTTTTCGGCTGGATTGCCTATTCTTTGTCAAGAAGCGAGCGTTTCAACTTCGACGAAAACAAGTGGGACCTGTTCGGCAAGGACGAGACGCATAATCTGCAGCTGGTGGGCAGTCTTCGGTTCAAGGGGAACAGGGAACTCGGCATCCGCGCGCGATATGTTACAGGCGATCCCACCACACCCGTTCTCGGCGTCAAATGGTTCGACGCCACGGCCCGCACCTATGTACCGCTCTACGGAGGACACAATTCGGGCCGCATGGACCCGTTCCTTTCCCTCGACCTCCGATACGAACGAAAGTTTATCTTCAAGAGCTGGATCTGGGACGTCTATCTTGACATTACAAACCTGAGCAATTTGTTCGGCTACGGGTACAAGAGCCCGGAAACGGGAAGCTATATCTGGAACTACGACTATACCGAGAAGCAATTCATCTCCGACATTACCCGGCCCGCCCTGGGGATAGAATTCCAGTTTTAGAGCAGCATCCGTCAAACGGTCGAATACTTCACCACAGAGGACACGGAAAAATTCAAATCACAAGAGTCGTTTTTTCTCTGTGCTCTCTGTGCCTCTGTGGTGAGTTTTCTAGGCGGTCGGGCGCTTGATTTCTTCCAGGATGGGCAGCACCTCAAACTCGATGATGTCGGCCACCGCCACCCAGTCTTTCCTTCCCATCATGAGCACCACGGTTTCAAGCGAGTAGTTGATTTTGTCAAGCAGGGGCTTCTTCTTCGCCTTCAGGGCCGGCTCCGTCTGCAACCCTTCGAGATACGGAATGCATTTGTTGAGGGCCGAGGCCGCGTCGCCGTAATCGCCCAGCCGGCAGGCGCGAACAATTTCGGGCAGGCGCTTCGAGAGTGTTTCGGCGGGCGTTTCCACGAAAGTAAATTACTATCATGCAGTCGCGGTTACAACTGTTCCGGTCCCGGTCGGGCAGCCTGTCGGCAAAGGCGGTGTTCGCCGACAAATCCTTCAGGCACCTGCACTCCCTTGTGGAGCCCGAGGCCGAGGCAGACCTCTATGACGGGCTCGAATGGTTCGGCGGCCTCGTGGTTTTCGCCGGTATCGGACTCGGCTACCATGTTGCCCGGCTGCTGGGCAGCCTGCCTGACCGGACTCGCTGCGTCGTTATCGACTACTATCCGGAGTGCGTGACGCGCGCGCGTGAAGTGCTGTTTGCCGGCAAGTCCAATCCGGTGTTTTTCGTTTCGGCCCAGGATCCCGCGGCAAAGCGGGACGAACTGATCCGTTTTGTCAATAGCTCACCCGGCGAAACAATCCAAATTGTCCGGCACCCGGCATCCTACGACATCAACAGGGACTTTTACGATCCGGTGCTCGACGAGATAGCCGGCCGGTTCCTGGCCGCGCGGCCCGCGCTCGCGTCCGCCGCGCAAACGGTCCTCCTGTGCCACGGTGACTTCTTCCTCGAAGAGGAGCTGCGGCGGGCCTTGGCGACGGCCGGTTGCAAGCCGGTTGCTTTCCGCTACAAGGAGTACCAGAGCGGCATGCAATTTGAAGCAGAGTTTCTGCGCAGTGTCCAGGAGCACCGGCCGGCCTTCATACTCTCGGTCAACATGAAGGGGTTCGACGGAGAAGGCATGCTGGGACGAATCGCCTCGCGGTTTTCCATCCCCGTTGCCGTCTGGTTCGTGGACGACCCGCGCCCGATTCTGCTAAGCCACAGGAAACATATCCCGGCGAATGCGGTCGCATTCTGCTGGGAAAGAACGTACCTTTCGTTGCTGCGGAAGGAAGGATTCGCCAGAGCCGAGTATCTTCCGCTTGCAGGTGATCCGGTGATGTTTTCCGGCCGACCTCCGGATACCGCAACCACGCCGCTCGGATTCGTTGGCACGGCAATGGTCGACAGGCTCGCCGGCAACATCCGGGAGAAATTTCTGTGGTCCGATTCGCTTTCGCCCTTGGTTGACGTGCTGTCACACCGGCTGCTTGCCGAGCCCGCCCTCGACGTCTACGCATCAATCGGTCCGGTTTCGAAGACCCTGCACGCTGTCCTGCCCTTTTCCGATGAGCGTAACACCACATGGCTGTGTGCCTACATTACGCATTTCGCAAGCATGCTCAAGCGCAAGAGCGCTGTGGGCGCGCTCCTTTCTCAGGGAATCCAGACCTTTGGCGATCCGGAAGGCTGGCGAGAGCTGCTGGGGAGCGCGCTGGCGACCCATCCGAACATCGACTACCGGCACGACCTCGCTGCGGCATACCGGGCCATTACCGTCAACGTGAACATAACCAGCTGTCAAATGCCTTCCGCGGTTAATCAGCGCGTGTTCGATATTCCCCTTACGTCAAGTTTTGTCCTGTCGGACCGGCAGGCCGACCTGGCCGAGCTGTTCGATTCGGACGAGGTCGCAACGTACGGTTCGATTGAAGAACTTGCGGAGAAAGCGGCCTTCTATGCGGAACACCAGACCGATCGGAAACGCATCGTTGAAAAAGCCGCGGTGAGAATTCGCGAAGAACACACCTACGAACACAGGGTGAAGGTCATCCTTGCCGCCCTCACCTGACCTGGACCGAGCGCATCACCAATAGTAAAGGGAAGCCTCGCGGCTTCCCTTTTGCTCACCGAAACTGCTTTTACCCCGCTAACCCTACTTAAGCAGTTGCAGTACCGTCTGAGGCACCGAGTTCGCCTGAGCCAACATGGCCGTCGCAGACTGCGTGAGAATCTGATCTCTCGTGTACTGCGAGGTTTGCGCCGCAAAATCCACGTCGCGGATCTGGGATTCGGCAGCCTGCTGGTTGGTGTTCGCCACGTTAAGGTTATTGATGGCGTGTTCGAGGCGGTTGACATATGCGCCAAGCGTGCCGCGCATGCTGTTGACGCTGTCGATCGCCGTGTCGATGAGGCTGATGGCGCTCACCGAACTTGCCTGTGTGGTAACGTTTGTTGCGGCGGCGTTTATGCCGAGCAGGTTGGTGGACAGCGTTGCGATTGTAATGGTAATGCTGTCAACGCCCACCGTGTGGTTGGCGTCCACCCACAACTGCGAGCCCACCCCAACCGCACCAAAACGCTGGGCGCCGGACGAACCAATAAGCGTCTGTTTGTTGTAGTTGGTGCTGTTGGAAATCCGGTCTATTTCCTGCTGCAGCGCACTGTACTCCTGCTGGCTGTAGTTGCGTTCCGTCGACGTAAGCGTGTCGTTGGATGTTTGCACCGCAAGCTCGCGCATGCGCTGCAGAATCGATGACACTTCGTTTGCCGCGCCTTCGGCGATGTTGAGCGCCGCTATGCCGTCCTGCGCGTTACGGGTTGCCTGGGCTGTTCCATTCACCTGCGTGCGCAAGTTCTCCGAAACTCCGAGTCCGGCCGCGTCATCGCTCGCCCGGTTGATCCTGAGGCCTGTGGAAAGTCTTTCCAGGGATGTGGACATGTCGACGCCCACGGAGTAGAGCGCGCTCTGAGTGACCATTGCGGAAATGTTATGATTGATACGCATTGGAAAACCTCCTTGTTACGAATGATACCCATGCGAAAGATATCATTCTGTGATTTCCGGCATCCTTGCCGATTGGGGATGATACATCGATCGAAAGCAATCTACTCTGGCTTTTCTTCGTTTCCTCCTTTCATGCTTGGTGTCCGATTAACCGCTTTACATAATTTCTATCGGAATTGAAGTCGAGCACTTTAATTACTTCGGCGTTTCACTCTCGTTTTCCGCCGGGCAGCTGTTCCGTTTCTTGGGCGAGCACAATATATTGATAGGCTCTGCTGCGAGCGCGGAAATCCGCAGGGTCGACCCCGGATTCCAGAAGCAACGGCTGAAGCAGCGTTTGAACTCGCTCAAAAGCAGCTTCATCGTTAGCGAAGCCAACCATTCGGGACCGTGCGCTCTCCATCCGAAAACCGGCATTTTCGAAAAGCTGGATAATGGAATTGAGATCGAAGAAATGGAGGTGTGACTTGTCGAGCAGGCCATCCCTGCCGTATTGCCACGAGCCCCGTATGAGGTGCCCGAGCATGGTCCAGTACTGCACGTTGGGAATGCAGGCAAGAACCCGGCCGCCGGACGCAAGAAGCGCATGGTGGCGGCGAAGCGTTTCCCAGGGGTCGCGCAGGTGTTCCAGCACGTCGCCGTAAACAAGTAGGTCGAAGCTGGCGGGGTCGAATTTCGTCAGCGGGTCAAAGAGGTCTGCGTCCGCCTCGATAACGCCGTTCAGGTGGTAGCGTGCCGCCCGTGCAGCCTCGGGGCTCACCTCCACGCCCCAATATTCCACTTCGGGCCGTAACCCTCTCACCGCTCTGCCAAGCGCGCCTGCGCCGCAGCCGAATTCGAGGATCCGTTTCACTCCGGCTGGAATTGACGAAAGCAAATCCGGATTGGCCCGGTTATAGTACTCTTCCATAGCAAGAAAATAGGTATTCCGTCGCTGTCGGGCAACAAATCGTATATGCGATTCCAGATCTTCGCCAAAAACGCTTCATGGTTCTTCTCGCTTTATACGATATATATTTTAAGCACTCTGTTGTGTTCCCGCTTGGCGCAACGTCTCACGGACATGGAGGCATTATGTTCATGGAGCAGTACCTTGACATGCCGGTGCGAGAGCTGCTGGCAATTATGCAGGACAGGATTGTCAACAGCACCACCTATTTCGGCGTCAAGGCGCTCAAGAGCCCTGCCGACTCCTGGGTGTACCAGGAAATCATGTACGAAATGAAACCCGACGTCGTCGTTGAGATCGGAGTAAATCACGGCGGCGGCACGCTCAAGCTTGCCCATTTTTGCGATTCCATGAATAAAGGCCGCGTCATCGGCATCGATATCTCGCTTGCCAACGTGCCGCCCATCGTGCGCGCGCACCCGCGGATCACCCTGATCGAAAAAGACGCGCAAAAGGCATTTTATGATTTTTCACGCCTGGTTTCTCCCGACGACCGAATTCTTGTCATTGAAGACAGTGCACACACCTACGAGAACACGCTCAACGTCCTGCGCACCTATTCCGTTCTTATCAAGCCGGGCGACTACTTGATTGTTGAAGACAGCATCTGCTGGCACGGGCTCGACCTGGGCCCGAAACCCGGACCCTACGAGGCCATCGAACAGTTTGTTTCCGAGAACAAAGATTTTGTCGTCGACCGCTCGCGGGAGAATTTCTTTATCACCTGGAATCCCAAAGGATATCTCAAACGGGTCCGCTGACCCGGGGAAACGCTATGCACAAAAGCTCCTTTATCAAGATGCATGCCTTTGCGAACGTTCTGCGGCAGCGGCGCGGCAGCGAGCCGCTCACCATCGTCGACTACGGAAGCCAGGACATCAACGGTTCCTACAAGGCTCTATTTGCCGTGCCCTCGTGGCGGTATGTGGGCATCGACATGTCCCCGGGCGCCAATGTCGACGTGGTCCTTGCGGATCCCTACGACTGGAGGGAACTTGGTGACAACAGTGTCGATGTGTTCATTTCCGGCCAGGCTTTTGAACATACAGAATATCTCTGGCTCACCATGATGGAAGTGGAACGAGTGCTTAAACCCACGGGCCTGGCCTGCATCATAACGCCGTCGGCCGGACCCGAGCACCGCTATCCGGTGGACTGCTGGCGTATTTACCCCGATGGTATGCGGGCTCTTGCGAAGTTTGCGGGGCTCGAAACGATCGATGTCCTTACAGAATGGAACCCTCAGGACTATGCCGACGACAGCTACAACTGGAAGGATTCCCGCCTTCTTGCCCGGAAGAAGGCCGACATGCTCCCCGCCGACCGCGCAGGAATCGACCTGGTTCGAGAAGCGCTCAAGAACAGGGTACGCCAGCTTGCCGGTGCTTCGGATGCGACACAGGTGCGCGGTGTATAGGAAATTTCAGGCTGCCGATGGCGCCTGCCGGGGCGCGTTTTCGGCGTGAGGATCATTGCCGGTCCGTCCGGGTTTTACGGCGCGCATAATAGTTCCGCAGGCAAGACCGTAACGAACTCCCTTCGACAACCTGGAAATGATAGGATCATCCAGAGATTTGAGATCGGAGAATTTGTCTATTATGTCAACCACCTTCATGGATAGGAATTCCTGCCTCAACTCCTGCGGTAAGCCTTGCACATAGCCGCCCAAAATCCACGTGATCGCCCCCATCGGCTGAAGATACGGGGGCACGGTCACTTCCTTGATGTCGAGTTCCGGGAACAGATTAACAAGACCTTCGCTTGTCATATTGTAATAGTGATTCGGATATCCGTGCCGCGGTTGCAGAAAGGGCGCGCTGCACAACAACTCGCCTCCAGTCCTCAGGACCCGCGACAGTTCGCGTGCGCACGCAAACGGATCCTTCACATGTTCGAGCACAACCGAAGAAAAGACACCGTCGAAGGAATCGTTCAGAAACGGCAGTTGTTCTCCCACACCCAGAACGTCGGTAGAAGGGTAATCGACGATCTCCAGGTTCACCACGTTCTCAAAGCAGCGATATTTGAACCCCGCTCCCACATCGAGAAACAGCTTGTCCGGCTCGGATTCCACCGCCGCGAGCATGAACGGTTCAAGCGGATGGTCGGAGACATCCTTGGTGTCGACAATGGCGAAGCGGCTCCGCAGCTCGTCGGTCAAAAAATCCGCTGAATTGCCGGAGAAACGGTAGGACTTTCCGCATGCGGGGCACGAAAATGTTTTCCCTTCGCGAACGACCGGCCCTTTGCAAAAAGGGCAGCCGAAGAGCGGGACGCATTTCTCAAACTTCTTCTCCTTGAATTCGCGATAGCGGTATTTACAGACAGGAATTTGAATCCGGTCGAATGAAGTGTCGCCGTGGAACACATGCGCCTCTATTTCATTGTTTTCCTTTCCAGAGAGCCATTCCCTGATGCTGAGACCTGACTTGAAGGAGATATGGTGCCTGAATGGGAGATGCTTCTGGCGCTCCGCGACATCGGGCCGAGCCGTAAACGGCACAGAGTCTTCTGTTTTGTCCTGCGTCACGAGGCGGATACTGGTCACCGGATCCATCGAAGCGTAAAACACGGAAGGCGGCAGGTGTTCCGCGATCTTGTCCGGCTCTGCTATGTGCGGCGTTTCGATGTAGTAATGGAACGTTTCCATCAGAGAATTGCCTCCAAGGACGGCGTGCGGCTCAAACCGGGACAGCCTTTACAATCCACTGCTGCGGCTTTGAGTCAATAACCGCCCGCTCCGCGTTAATGCCGGACGCCTGCGCCATGCTCATAATTGACGGAGTGTACTTCTCACGGTCCGGTTCATCAAAAACACGGGCATAGCCGTCAACCGTCTTGTATCCGCATGAGGTGAACAACTCGGACAAGGTCACTCGAGAAAACCACCGGATGTGGGTCCGATCGTACAGGCCGCTGTCTGCATACCGGAACAGTCCGGCATTGATATATGCCTGCAGGCTCCAATGCTGCGCGTTGGGAACACAGGCCACGACGCAGGCGGTTGACGCGAGATACGAGCGGATGCGTTTGAGCACCGCCCACGGATCGTACAAATGCTCCAGCGAATCTCCGAATATCCACACGTCCGAGGGAAACAATGATTCGAATTCGCTGTCGGGCAGCGTTTCGATATCGTCGCAGATAACGCGGGAGCACGCGCCTCGCGCCAGATCTGCATAGTGTTGATCGATCTCGATGCCGACATATTCACAGCGGGGATTAGTTGAAAGATACGCCTTTGCAAACGCGCCGTTTGCGCAGCCCACATCTATCACGCACTTGGCATCAATGGGGATAAAGCGAAGCAGGTCTTCGTTGATGCTATTAATCAAGGGTGTCGGGTGCATCATAGTCTCCTGGGAAACGTCCCAAAGCCGGCGAGTCGTCTACTTTGTAATCATCTTTCCGCTCAGCTGGCCGCAAGCGCCGCTGATGTCCTGGCCCCTGCTCTTGCGCAAGGTAGCGTTGAGCCCGCTGGCGAAAAGGCTCTGGACGAACCGTTCCACTTTCTTGAACTCGGGCCCTTTCGCGTTTCGATACTTGCCGGGGTTGAGCGCGATGACATTGATCTTGCACCCGATGTTCCCAAGCAGAGCGGCAAGCGACCTGACCGCTTCGGGTCCGTCGTTTTGTCCTTCCACAAGAACATATTCAAAAGTCACCTGCCTGCCGGTTTTCTCGAAGTACTCGCCTGCAATACCCACAAGGGCTTCCACCGGGTATGAGTCATTGATAGGCATAATTTTGCTGCGCATGGGATTGTTGTACGCGTTGAGCGAGATCGCAAGCCCTATGGGCAAGTCCTGCTGCATGAGCTTGCGAATGGAAGGTATAACGCCGGCCGTGGAAACCGTGATGCGCCTGCTGCCGATTGTAAATGCATCTTCGGCATTGATGATCCGAAGCGACGACAGGAAATTATCGTAATTCGAAAGTGCTTCCCCCATTCCCATGAATACGATGTTGGTAACAAACTTGTCCTTCCTTGACACCTGATAGTCGTTGATGCCGATGAGCTGGCCCAGAATTTCGGCCTGAGTAAGGTTCCGCACCAGGCCGATGGAGCCTGTCTCGCAGAACACGCATCCGAGCCCGCAGCCCAGCTGGCTGGACAGGCAGGCAGTCCTGCGCTCGCCGTCGACCAGAAGCACGCTTTCCACCAGGTACTCGGAATCCGGGACGCCGAACCCGAACTTCACCGCGTCCTTGTCTTCCGATTCTATCACGGCGACGACGGGAAGTTTCGCAACGGTGAACTTCTCTTCGAGCACCGAGCGGGCGTCCTTCGACACGTTTGCCATGGCTTCAAAGGTTTCCACACGCTTCTGATAAAGCCATTTCGTCACCTGTTTGGCCCGGAACGCTGGCTGGCCGCAGGAGGTTATGGCCTCCTTGAGCGCGGGCAAGGGAAGGTCCTTGAGGTTGGGCTTGATAGAGGGTAATTTTTTCATGACAAGACCCGCTTGAGGTGCAGGGAATTAGACGATAAAAAAATACAACATGATGGATGCCAAACGCGAATCCGGGTTGAGGAGTGAATGCGGGATGGAAAGATTCACCACGGAGTCACAGAGAACACAGAGAAAAGATAGGAGTGTCCGTTGGAAGCCTCCCCGGCGAGGGGAGGTTGGCCTCCCTTTCTCACGAATTTGTTTTCAAGGTGATTCCGAGCATGGGTGTCATCGCGAGCGCAGCGCGGCGATCTCATGCAGTTGAGATTGCTTCGTCGCCGACTCCTCGCAATGACGTACGATCAACTTGAACGCAAATCAGTATCAGTCCGGTCATTCCCTATCTCCGTTTCATCACATACGCGCAAAACTGTTTCTGCGGCTGTCCGAACCGCACAACGTAGGGCAGCCTGTCGTCGCCGTAGAACCCGGCGGAAAACCCCGCTGTTCGCACGGGCCAGCGGCAGAATTCTATTGTGTCAATCGGTACCGCTGCAAAGCGAGCAACGACCATTCCCGGAGCGTCGTAATCGCCGGGCACCAATTCGTGAACCAGCCACTCGCCCGCGTGCGGCTCGCCCGGATCGCCGCGAAGATTTCTGAACCCGGCCCGATACAAGTAATATTCGTAGGACATCCGTCCGTAGTACCAGGTCTTCTCCGGTGTGATCCCCTTTGCGATGAGCGCCTGCGGCAGCCGCCGGTCCGATTCGGCATGCAGGTAGTCACCGATGGCGAGCGAAACGGAAAAGAGGATTCCAACGCCCATGGTCGCACAAAGCAAGACGGTACGGTGCCGAGAGCCAAGCCGGGAAGCCTCCTCCAGGATCGGCAGCAAACCAATCGGCACCAGGGGCAGAATGTACCGCATGCTGGCGGAGGGCATAATCACGAGCACGCCGAGGTACAACACGGCAAATCCCGCGATAAAGCGCGGCTCCCATGACTTGACGGTTCCGATTTTGGCGCTCCGAAAGAACAGTACGGTGCGGTACAGCAACCAGATTCCCGTTGCCGCAAACAGCGCATACGAGATACCGTACCACGCCGATTTCCGCAAAGCAAGAACAAGGACTATTCCCCAGCCTGCGCCGATCGCAAGCGAGACCGCCAGTTCCGCCAGCTTTCGACGCGCGGCCAGAAGCCACAGCCAGAACACCGGCAGCACCAGGGCGCCTCCGAAATAGCTCACCGTGCGTTCCACGCGGTAGCGGATGTCGCCGGCCGTGAAGGCGAACCAACCGACCGACAGATACTGGATTCGCCGGTACACAATGATGTTGTGGATCACCCAGGCAAGAGGAAGCAGGGACGCAGGCACAAGCCACAGGGCAAGAAACCGGAACCGGCGCGAAGCAATCAGATAGACCGGGCATACCACGAACAGCGGCAGTGCGTTCACCTTTGTCACTGCCGCCAGGCCTGCAACGATGCCGGACCACATCACCAGCGCCGCACTATTTCTGCGGATACCCGTCAGGAACAGGACAAACGATCCGAGAATGAGCGCGGTAATCGAGACGTCCCACATCACATTGTGGCTGTTGACAAGGAGTGCCGGGCACCCGGCCCAGATGAGTGTTCCATACAGCCGGCATTCACCTTTGTAAAACAGACCCAGCAGGCACCAAACCGCCACGACACTCAACAAATACGCGGGGAACAGCGCCAGGTGCAGCGGCCACTCACGGTTGCCCGCAAGCGCAATCACGGGCGCAAGCAGCGCGGGCAGCAGGGGCGGATGCCCGTTGCGATAGAACACACTGGACGGCGGCATGTTCGTGTGGTCGTGAAGCACCAGGAGGCTGCCGAAATCGCCCAGCGGCGGATCGAGCGGATGTACGAGCATTTGCCGACTTGTGTGGACCAACATGTCGGCGTCGATGTTGAGGGCCTTGTTGACAAAAGGAAAGTAGAGCAGCGCGGTGACAAGCGCAACCAGGGCCAGCTGGCTGGAATCGGACCGAGAGAGCATAATGGTCTTTGCTTTTCTGAGAAATAGCGGGCCTGTCTCAAGAGTATATCACCGGAGTCCGGCCGACGCACCGGTTTTCTTCAAAAGCACGCAGCGCGTGGACATGATATCGATGGTCTCTTACGCGGAGTCTTGCGGACCGGAAACGATCACGAACGAGGATTGAGGCGAGAAAAAAGATGGTGCGGTCGGTCGGAATCGAACCGACACAGGATTGCTCCCACATGCCCCTCAAACATGCGTGTCTACCAATTCCACCACGACCGCACTTTACAGTTTCAACTTACTTCTTTCCCTTGTTGGGCGCAGGCACTGCAGCCGGAACCGCCGGCGATTGCACCTGCCCTCCCTGAGCCGGCGTCGCCTGCGGCGCAGGCAACCCTTGCGGTACAGGCAGCCCCTGGGGTACAGGCAAGCCCGCTGTTGCGCCTGCCTGCGGAACCCCGTTGCCGGAAGGATTGCCAATGGGCAATCCCTGTTGCCCCTGCAACGCAGAGGCCGGAGAGAAATTCCCCTGTTTTTCGGCCCTTGCCTTAAGCGCGGATTTTACCTGCTCGCCGGAGGGATGGGAAAGAAACACGGATAACAGAATGCAAAGTCCCAAATATATCCCGGCCGAAATCGAAGTTGCGCGGGTGAGGATGTTGGCCGTATCCTGCGATCCCAGCAGGTTGGTTGCGCTGGAAAATCCGCCGCCGAGCGCACCTGAAATACCGCCGCCCTTATCGTTTTGAATAAGGATAATCATACAAAGGAAGACGCACACGATAACGAAAATAACCAGACCAATTCCAAAAAACATAACTACCCGGCCTTACTACCTTTATTTAGGTTTAACTATGCCGAAGAAATCATCGGCCTTGAGTGCTGCACCGCCGATAAGCCCGCCATCCACATCGGAAAGCGCCAGCAAAGCCTTTGCGTTGTCGGGCTTCATGCTGCCGCCGTACTGAATACGCACAGCGCCGGCCGTATCGGTATCGTACAACGAAGAAATCTGCTTGCGAATGAATATATGCATCTCGTTTGCCTGATCGGGCGTGGCAACCTCGCCCGTGCCGATGGCCCAAACGGGTTCGTAGGCGACCGTGCACGTGAGTGCATCGGCCTTGGAAATGCCCGCAAATGCGCCCTTTGTCTGCCCCTCAACTACCGAGAACAGCTTGCCGGTTTTTCTTTCGTCAAGCGTTTCGCCAACGCAAATGATGGGCAAAAGACCCGCGGCAAGCACGGCCTTCACCTTCTTGTTGACCGTTTCGTTGGTCTCGTGGAAGTAGGTGCGCTGCTCGGAATGGCCGATGATGACGTACTGGACGCCAACGCTCTTGAGCATTGCGCAGCTTATTTTGCCGGTAAATGCGCCCTTGGCTTCCCAATGAACGTCCTGCGCGCCCAGTTTAACGTTGCTGCCCTTTACAACGTCGGAAACAGCCTTGAGGCTGATAAAGGGCGGGCATATGGCGACGTCGACGTCGGCCACCTGCCCCGCTTTCTCGACGACGGCCTTTGCAAGCGCGACGGCCTCGTCGATGGTGGTGTTCATTTTCCAGTTGCCGGCGATAAACTTCTTTCGTGCCATGATACCAGTTTCTCCTTAGTGTTCAAATATAAGTTGTGTCTACTTGTCCATCAACGCTTTCACGCCGGGAAGCTCTTTGCCCTCAACAAGTTCAAGGGAGGCTCCGCCGCCAGTGGAAATATGCGACATCTTGCCCGACAGGCCCATTTTGTTTACGGCCGAGACGGAATCGCCGCCGCCGATGACGGTTGTGGCGCCGGTGAGTCCGGCGAGCGCCACGGCTATTGCCTTGGTGCCTTCGCTGAATTTGGGAAACTCAAACACTCCCATGGGGCCGTTCCAGAAAACCGTTTTCGCACCGGCAAGCGCCGACTTGAATTTCTCGATGGTCTTCGGACCGATGTCCATGCCCATCCATCCGTCTTCAATGGCGTCGCCTGCAGATACCTTTGATGCGGCGTCTGCGGAGAACTCCTGCGTCATAACGTGATCGACCGGGAGCAGCAACTCTACCTGCTTTTCGGCAGCCTTTGCAAGAACGTTTTTAGCCGTTTCGACCATGTCGTCTTCGACAAGCGATTTCCCTATGGAAAGGCCCTTAGACTTCAGAAACGTATATGCCATGCCGCCGCCGATGATGATCTTGTTCACCTTGCCCAGAAGGCTCTCCAGCACTGCGATCTTGGACGACACTTTCGCCCCGCCGATCACGGCCACAAACGGCTTGGCTGGGTTCTTTACGATTTTCTCCTGCAAGTATTCGAGTTCTTTTTCCATGAGGAAACCCGCAACCGCGGGGAGAAAATGCGCCACCGTCTCGGTTGACGCATGTGGACGGTGCGCGGTGCCGAACGCGTCGTTCACGTACACGTCTCCGTATTGTGCGAGGGCTTTGGCCATTTTTTCGCGCTCGGCCGGATCCTTGGACGTTTCTTCTTTGTGAAACCGGGTGTTCTCCAGCATCAGAATGCCGCCCCTTGGAATGGCTTTCACCATTGCTTCGGTTTCAGGTCCCATGCACGCGGGCGCGAGCTTCACCTCTTTGCCAAGCAGTTGGGCCAGGTGCGCGGCCACCGGCGCCATTTTATGTTTTCCCTCGATGTATTTCTTTTCGTCAAACGGCTTGCCGTCTTTTTCGGCCTTGTCCTTCGCCTTCTGCATGTCCTTTTTCGGATCGCCGAGGTGGGACATCAGCACAAGGCTGGCGCACCCCTTGTCGAGCACGTACTTGATGGATGGGAGCGCGGCTTTGATCCGCGTGTCGTCCTGAATGACCCCGTCTTTGAGCGGGACATTGAAGTCGACGCGCATGAGAACGCGTTTCCCGGTGACATCGATATCGCGGATGGTCTTTTTCGAGATTGCCATGGTTTTCTCCTCACCCGATAAATAAAAAGTTCACCGCAAAGACGCAAAGAACGCAGAGATGATCAAGAAAAAGCCCTTTCGGTTTTGCTTTGCGACCTTTGCGTCTTTGCGGTGAATCTTGGTTTTCAACCACTTTCAAGGACTGGCCGGAGAGCGGATTGCTCCGTCCCCGGCTTTTACTTCTGCAAATGACGCCAAGAAATCACTTTGTGGCCATGTGAGCAATAAGGTCGAGCACCTTGTTCGAATATCCCCACTCATTGTCGTACCAGGAAACAAGTTTGACGAAAGTATCGGAAAGAGCGATACCGGCTTTTGCGTCGAAAACCGATGTCCTTTCTTCGCCGATAAAATCGCTTGAAACGACATCATCTTCGGTGTAGCCGAGAATGCCCTTCAATTCACCTTCGGAAGCGGCTTTCATCGCGGCTTTGATTGCTTCATAGGAGGCCGGCTTTGCAAGGCGACAGGTAAGGTCAACAACCGATACGTCGGCAGTCGGTACGCGCAAAGACATGCCGGTGAGTTTACCCTTGAGCTCGGGAATAACTTTGCCCACTGCTTTTGCCGCGCCGGTGGAAGAGGGAATGATGTTGAAACCGGCAGCGCGTCCGCCGCGCCAGTCTTTTGCAGACGGACCGTCAACGGTTTTCTGAGTGGCGGTAACCGCATGAACGGTGGTCATGAGACCTTCGAGCATACCCCAGTTGTCATTGACAACTTTTGCAATCGGAGCAAGGCAGTTTGTGGTGCACGATGCGTTTGACACAATAGTTTCACCATTGTATGTCTTGTGATTGACACCCATGACGAACATGGGGGTGTCGTCCTTGGAGGGAGCGGAAAGCACGACCCTCTTGGCACCGGCCTTGATGTGCGCGCCCGCCTTCTCTTTGTCAAGGAACAGCCCTGTCGATTCGACAACGTATTCCGCGCCGACTTCGTTCCACTTGAGGTTGGCGGGATCTTTTTCGGCAGTAACCCGGATCGGCCTGCCGTTGACAACGAGCTTGCCGTCTTTTACATCAACTGTGCCTTTGAATCTCCCGTGCACAGTGTCGTACTTGAGCATGTATGCCATATAGTTCGCATCGAGCAGGTCGTTGATGCCCACGATTTCGATTTCTTTACGAGCGCACGCGGCGCGAAAAACCAACCGACCGATACGACCGAACCCGTTGATTCCAACCTTAAGTGCCATGAGGATCCTCCATTGGCTGATTGTGGAAAAGTTATGTGCTCACATTCGTAAGAATTATCTATTTTACGGTATGGAATGCGAAGCCCTTGTTTGAGGATTCCGGATTCCAAAGAAGGCTCCAAAATATACTTTCGCTGAGATTGGGCAGTCAAGTTTTAGGGGCAAATGAATTCACTGGATTTGTGAAATAATTCTGAAATAGAATAGGAGACAGTTTAGCGTTTGTTTTGGGTGGGGGAAGTTTCCCCCTCGCTCCAGCCCGCGCTTTCGCGCGGTCTTCCGCTACCCCCTCCTGGGTGCACCCCAAGAGAGAGTGGTTGCGAGAGTCAATCTTCGGCTAGGGGGCACCCACGAGCGATCGTTAATCGGAAGGTTCTTCCCTCTTCTTCACTTTGTTACTCTGTAACTTTGTCACTCGTTATATATTAGCAAGGATTCTCGACCATGCCCCTACCTTCAGTCTATCCGTTCAAATCCGGAAAATCCGTCAGGAAAAATCTCTTCTTCATTGCCGGCCCCTGCGTGATAGAATCGGAACGGCTGTGTCTGGACATCGCGGAGACGCTGGCAAAGATAGCTTTGGACCTCGGCCTGGTTATTATCTTCAAGGCCTCCTACGACAAGGCCAACCGCACGTCGCGATCGTCGTTCAGGGGGCCGGGAAGAAAAAGTGGCCTTGCCGTTCTTACAAAAGTAAAGCGTGAAACGGGCCTGCCGATCCTCACCGACATCCACACACCAGCCGATGCTTCCGAGGCCGCCGGCGTCGCCGACGTGCTGCAGATCCCCGCGTTCCTGTGCAGACAGACCGACCTGCTGGTCGCCGCCGCAAAGACTGGCAGGTTCGTTAATGTCAAGAAGGGACAGTTCATGGCGCCCGCAGACATGGAGTACGCTCTGGACAAGGCGGGACCGCGGGCGTGGGTCACCGAGCGCGGAACATTTTTCGGTTACCACAGGCTCGTTGTTGACTTTGCGGGAATTCCCGTTCTCAGGAACCTCGGCAGGCCGGTGGTTTTCGACGCAACGCACAGCGTGCAGGCTCCGGGAGGCGGCAAGGGAAGGTCTTCGGGCAACCGCGACCTGGCGCTTCCGCTTGCACGCGCGGCAGTCTGCATGGGAGTGGACGGGTTGTTCTTTGAGGTTCACCCGCATCCCGATAAAGCGCTGTGCGACGGGGACAACACGATTGCCCTGAATGAGTTTGGGAAAAACGTGCCGCGGCTTGTTGATTTGTTCGAGCGGACAAGGGAATGGAATTAGGATAGCCGGCTTTTCAAGCGGGCTGCCTCCACGTCGAATTTTCTGCTCCTTCACTCCACCACAACCCTCGCCTGCCGAACCTGCCCGTTGTATTCCAGACGCGCCGCATATATGCCGCTTGCCAATTTCTCACCGGCCCTGCCAAGCGTAACCTCACCCGACCCGGTTCCGGCGCACAACGCCCCAAGCCGTCCGGAAGCGTCAAAGAATCTGAGCAGGTACCCTGTTTGGCCCGCCGGTAGATTGAACGTAATTCTGCCGTCGGGTCGAATGCGCACGCATTGGAATGGGAGCGCAGCCGATCCCTTGCCGCCGAACGTCTGCGCGGCAGCAGTACCATGCGCGTCGCGCAGGTCAATGCCGGTCTGGGTGAGCGATCCGTCGCCGTTGAAAACGGCCGAAAGTTCGAAGCCGGACTGGGACGCGTCCACAAACCACGCGTATCGCTGCACATACGTGAGGTCTTCGAGCATGGCAATTACCTGCGGCACAAACGCATCCACTTGGGCCTGGGTAAGCGCAGCGGCATTGCTGCCGCACCAGCCCAGCGCCTTGCAATCGGGTGCGCCGAACTCGGTGAGCCAGATCGGTTTCTTGTATTTGTTGTAAGCGTTGGTGAGAAACGTCTTGAGATCCGACACCGAGGTGGCCGCGTTGGGCGGCGCGTAATAATGGAGACAGATGAAGTCCACACGGTAGTTATGCGCGGACGCCTGTGTCATGAACGTGTCGAACCAGGCATTGGTCCAGGAAGGCGCAGGGCTGCCGAGGGTGAGGCCGGTGGCGATCAACTGAGGCCACAGGCTGATCGCCTGCGCCACCGTCATGTTTGCCTGGCTGGAAATGTCCGGCTCGTTAAAGCCCAGCAGGTAGTGGTAAGTCCCGCTGTTCTTTGCCGTTGTCAAGGCACTGATATTCTGAGATGTAACGGATCCGGCATTTGACAGCATGGGCACGTATTCGGGCGCCTGCGTTCCAGCCGGTACGGTTCCGGAATTCGGGGTATTCCTCCAATTGTAGTACCAGCTTGCGTCTGCGGTTGCCAGAGTGCCGGGACCGAACCTGGCCGCGGCAATTCCTTTCTTTGGGGTAATCACGAGCGCAGCATCGTCTTTGGCAAGCGCGGTGCCGCACAGAAACAGCACAGCACAACCTATCAAAACGGACATACTTCGAGTGTACTTCATCGGAAACTCCCCCCTGTCCTGGCTCCAAAATAACGTAGCGGGTATTGCTACCGTCAGAGAGACGGCGGATTCGGGCATTACCATATAAGATACGCACAAAACCCCATTATTTCAACCACTAAAACCATGTTTCGCTGCAGCCGACTGCGGCAGATGCATCCTCGCCGCCATTTAATTAGATTTTAGAGAGGAGCGCCGCGGGCAGTAGTGCCCTGCGGCCGACACATGCAACAAACCGGGGATCGTGTGAAAATCGGGCTTTGCGGCAACATCGCGCTGGACCACCTGGCGCGCGAACTGGACGGTGCAGATGCTGCAAGCGATATCATCGTGGGCAGGACCGCCGAGTTCGGGAGTGAATTGTCGGCGCCACGCGGCGAATTCACGACCCTCGACGCGTGCGTCGTCGCGCTTGACTGGAGAGAAATCACGCCCGGACTCTACGCATACGGCTACGGAGACGACCGCGCGGCGGCAGCGGCCGCATTCGGGGCCGCATGCAAGGTCCTGGAAGAGGCGCTTCGGAATTTTCGCTCGGTCACGCCTGCCCGTTTGCTGGTGTTCTCGCCCGTGTCGGCCTGGACCAGCCCGGCAGGATTCATCAGCAGGCTGCTTGAGCCCTCGCCACAGGAACTATTCTGCGAGTGCCAGGCGCGGTTCAACCGGATGTGCCGCTCGGTTGCCGATGTGTACCCCGTGGATATCGACGAACTCATGATGCAAATCGGCGCGAACAATTCGTTCGATTCCGCAGCCCGGTACGCGCGGGATAATCCATTCACAAAGGATATGACCCGCGGCATTGCCCGCCGTATTTCCTCCATCATGGTCCAGTTCCGGAAGTACCCGCTCAAATGTCTGGTGCTCGATTGCGACGACACCCTCTGGGGCGGCGTTGTGGGCGAAGCCGGCATGGACAATCTCGTTCTCTCGGACCGCGGACCGGGGAAAGCGTTCTACGATTTTCAGGCGCAGATCGCCCGGCTTTACAAACAGGGCGTGCTCCTTGCGTTATGCAGCAAGAACAATACCTGCGATGCGCTCGAAGTGTTCGAACGACATCCCCACATGCTCATCAGGCCGAACATGATTTCGAGCTTCCGGATAAACTGGGACGACAAGCCCAAAAACGTTCTTGCCATTTCCGAGGAGCTCAACATCGGGCTTGACGCGATGATGTTTGCCGACGACAACCCGGCCGAGCGCGCCATGATGAGCGCTGCTCTGCCTGAGGTGGAAATCCTCGACCTGCCGGCTGCCCCCGCACTGTATGCCGACGCGCTTGCACGGTGCACCCGTTTCTGGCCGGTGCAGCTTACGCACGATGACGCCGGGAAGGGTGTTTTCTTCACCGCAGAGCGCCGGCGAAAGCAGGCCAGGGAACTGGCCGCCAGTATCGAAGCGTATCTTGTCACATCGGAAATATCGGCAACCATTGCGGCAGCCGACGGCGAATCGCTGCCGCGCATCACACAACTCTTCAACAAGACCAATCAGTTCAACCTCACTACCAGGCGTTACACGCAGGCGCAGCTTGAAATGCTGGCGGCCGATTCGCGCAACCGCCTGTTCTCCATGGCCATGAAGGACCGGTTCGGCGAGTACGGGATTGTCGCGGCCGCCCTCGTTCTCGGCAACACCGTTGACTCGTTTTTGTTAAGCTGTCGCGTATTCGGCAAGCGGGCCGAAGCAGCGTTTCTGGTTTGGATCCTGCGGTTTCTGGAGCAGGCGGGTCACAAAGAGGCATTCGGAAGGTACGTGCCTTCGCCAAAGAACAGCATGACCAAAGATTTCTTCAAAAGCACGGGGTTTGTGCCTGCCGATCTGGATGAATCCGGCAGCCTGTGGAAATACGACCTGACCGGTGAGCTCCCGGATATTCCGCAGTGGATACGTGTTAAAGAGGAGTTGAAAGTTTGAAGTTTGAAGTTAAAAGTCGATCAAGAAGACTGCTATTTCCTTCGTCTATTCCAGCCGGTTTCCCATTGCAGATTTGACGCACCAATAAGAAAGGGCCGCCATCCACCCGGGCAGCCCTTCCCAACCATTTTACGAGGAATCGGTGATTTGATTCCATAGGGGATAGTCGCTGGAATGGGGGAATAGGTTCAAAGATGATTGAATCTGTCTCGTGGATGACGTTGAGGATATTGGACTGGTTGCGGTGCCCAGCCTCTTCCATCGTGGAGGAAAATCGTTTCAAATTGGGGGTAGTCACCGCTGCCCAGCGCCGGGCCGGACCGCAGTGTGTGCTGGAGCACAGTGCCGGCCGACCCTCGCTGAGCCGAAGCTCAGGATGTGCGAAGACCATCCCGCGCAAGCGGGACCCGAAGGGCGCGGAGCTGGACGCGGAGCGTGACCAATTGGCCGAGCGCGCAGGGAGGGCGCCGCCGCAAAGCGGCGGGGCGCCCACTTCTCTATTTATTCGCAGCCATGATCGAATGACTGCATCGGCTTCCTATTTACCAAACCCTTTAAACCGCTCCCTCGCCTCTTCACTCCTCCGCTCATCCCTTTTGGCAAGTACCATGTTCCACACCTTCTCCTCGCTCATGTCAAACAGTTCATGGATAAGCTTGAGATAGTATGCCGCGCCGCGGGAGGAGAACCGGTGGAGAAACAGGATTTTTCCCTCGGTAACAAGCTCGTCGAACACCGAATCCGCGGGAATGGCCGTGGCGGTCACCATGCCGGGAAAGAGGCGACGCAGCGCCTCGGCAAAGCTGTTCTGACGTTTGGTATCGCGATAGAAATTCGGGATTATCCTTGTGATCCTGCCGCCGAACGGGTGCTCGGAGGACAGCGTTTTTGCCATTTCCACAATGCCGTCAACGGCGAACTGCCGCAGTTCGGTGGGGACGAAGATTTCCGAGCATGCATACACCGACGAAACCTGGAGCCTGTCCATGCCCGGCGCGTTGTCGATAAGGACAAAGTCGTAGAACCGGCCGAGGTCGCATGCGTCAATAACGCGGCGGAGGAAGTGCATGTCGGCCACGTCGGCGTCGCACAATTCCCGCGACGAGGTTACAATATGCAAATTGGCCAGGCCGGTGTGCCGGATCGAACGCAGCAGCACAGCCGGAGCGCTGTCGGCGGACGAGCAGTAGACGTCGTGAAGACCCGGGGAGCACACGCCGGTACCGAGCATGGCGGAGAGGTTGTGCTGGCTGTCGTTGTCCACGGCGAGCACCCGGAACCCCACCAGCGCCAGCGCCTGGGCGGTGCAACCGCAGAACGTGGTCTTGCCCACGCCGCCCTTGTGGTTGAGCACCGACACTATTTTCATGCGGTCACCTTATCTGGCGCGGTCGTGATCGATTTTGTCAAGATCACTGAGCCGTTTCTTGGCGTATGCGCACTGCTCGTCGGAGGCCCTCGTCGCGCAGCCGGCAAAGTCTGCAAAGTAATTCCACGCCTTCACCGTTTCGATGAGAAGCGCGGGGGCAAAGTTTTGAAGGCTCGCTTTTTTGTCGATGGCCGAGGCCTGGAAAAATAGAACTTCGCGCTTGAAGTCCGGACCAAGCAGCATCACGGAACCTGCCTGCGACCCCATGGATGCCTCGAAGCGCTCCCGCGCCTCGTCGAACATGCCGAGCCAGTAGTACGTCTCGCCCAGGTACGCGTCGATTGCAGGATCGGAATACCGCGTGCGGAGGCGCTCAAGCGTCTTACGCGCCTTGTCGAATTGTTTTGCATGCTTGAGGTATATGGCGGCCAGCCTGATTTGCGCTTCCAGATATTCGTTTGCGAGGCCGCCGTGCTCCATGGTCGGCACCATCCTGTACGCAGCCGCAGCTTCGTCCCACCTGCCTTCCCGTTCGGCCGCCCTGCCGCGCTCCAGCAGAGGGACCGCGGCCGACTGCGCGAAGCGCGGAGCCGACGTGTCGGCAAAATACGCGCGCCAGAACGCAAGCCCCGATAGTCCGAGCGACAGGAGCGACACGACCAATGCGATGGCGCCGAAGTTCCGCTTGAATGAAAACGGAACCTTCATCTTGCGGCCGATTCCCCAGCTCGTATACGACTGGATGCAGATTTGAATGTCCTCGATAATCTCTCTTTCGTTGGCGGGCCGGTGATCGACGCTCTTGGAAAGCAATTTGTCGATGAGTTCTTCGGTGAGCGAGGAAATGGCGGGCCGGATCTTCTTGACCTTGGTGTAGCGGCACTCGCTGATTGCCTGGATAAGCCCGGTAAGGTTCTCTCCCCCGAACGGCTTCTTGTTTGTAAAAAGCTCGTACATCACGATTCCCAGGGAAAAGAAGTCGCTGCGAATGTCGAGTTTGCCCCCTGCCAGTTGCTCCGGCGACATGTAGTGGAACGTGCCCACGATCATGCCCTGCATGGTGTTGCTGGTTATGTTGAGGGGCTTTGCCGCGCCGAAGTCCATGAGCTTGACGAGTTTCCCCGGCGTTATCATGATGTTCTCGGGCTTGATGTCGCGGTGCAGGATGCCGTGGATCACTTCGCCCGACGGGCCGGTGATTTCCACCTTGTGCGCATACTCGAGAGCCTTGGTGATCTGGAGTGCGATCGACAGGATGTCGCGCTCGCTGATCTTGGGGTTGGCTATCATGAATTCGCGCAACGTCTGCCCCGTGATGAATTCCATCTCCATGTAGAAGTAGCCGTTGACTTCTCCTGTGTCAAACACGCGCAGGACGTTGGGATGGTCGAGCCGGGCCGTAAGCTGCGCTTCCTGCCGGAAGCGGATGAAGAAATCCTCCTCATCCATAAGCGACGGCTTGAGGATCTTGACCACCCTGTCGAGATCGAACGGAATGTTGTGCGCCTTGTAAATAAACGCGGTGCCGCCCTCGTTGATTTTCTCGATGATCTGGCAGTTACCGATGGTGGTCCCCACGAAAGGGTCCGGCGTAATGGCGGCGTGCGACCCCGTTTCACCCGGCGCCTGGCCCGTCACGAACCTTCTGGTTTCGGACATTATTTTCCTCCGTCAATAAGCACGGCTATCTGGCCTCGTATCGCCTCAATCTTCGCCGCAGCCTGGGCGCGTGCCTGCACAAGCGGCAAGCCCGCCGCGCTCCTGCAGGAAGCGTAGAACTTGATCTTGGGCTCGGTACCCGAGGGCCGCGCGGTAACGATGGAACCGTCGTCGCACACGAATTGAAGCACGTTCGCCGGCGGGAGGGCAATCGACTTCTTCCTTTTCCCCGACGCTGTGTCCAGGACGGTTCCGTCCTGGTAGTCTTTGACAACTTCCACTTTCAGGCCGCCCAGCGACGCGGGCGGCGCGGAGCGCAGCCGCTCCATGAGCGCAGCCATCACCGACAGTCCGGATTCTCCCTTGAAATACCGCGAAACCTGCGTCTCCTGGAAGTAGCCGTACTTCTGGTACAGATAGTTGAGCCTGTCGAGCAGCGACCGCCCAAGCGAAACGTGGTACAGCGTCATCTCGGCGGTGATTACGGCGGCCGATACCGCGTCTTTGTCCCGCACACTCGTGTTAAGGAGGAACCCGTAGCTCTCTTCGGTGCCGAAAATGTAGGTAAACCCGCCTTTCTGCGACTCGAATTCGCGTATCTTCTCGCCGATGTACTTGAAGCCGGTAAGGACATCAAAGCATTCCACGCCGAAATCGCGCGCGATGAGCCTGCCGAGATCGGTGGTGACGATCGACTTTACGAATGCGCCGCGGGGCGGAAGCGTGCCCTGTTCCTTGCGGCTTGAGAGAAGGTAGTCGAGCAGGAGCGCGCCAAGCTGGTTACCGGAAAGCAAGGTAAATCCTTCCACTCCGTCGGGCACGGCAATGCCCAGCCTGTCCGCGTCGGGGTCGGTGGCCAGCACCAGATGGGCCGATTCTTTTTTAGCAAGGTCGAGCGCAAGTTTCATGGCCGAGGCTTCCTCGGGATTCGGAAATGCCACGGTGGGAAAATTGCCGTCGGGCGCTTTCTGCTCTTCAACAAACGTCACTGATATTCCCAAATCCGCAAGAGCCTTTTCCACCGGAACAGCACCCGTTCCGTGCAGTGGGGTGTACACAACTTTGAGGCTTGAACCCTTTTTGCGCACCAGATCGGGACGCAGCACGCACGCCTTCACCATGTCGATGAACGCGGCATCCAGGTCCTTGTCAATAAAGACGAGCAGTCCCCTCGAAAGCGCCTCTTCCTTCGTCATGCATGCGATTTCCGATCCCTTCACCGCGATCACCTGTGCCACGATGCCCGTATCGTGCGGTGAAACGATCTGCCCGCCGTCGCTCCAATACACCTTGTACCCATTGTACTCGGGCGGATTGTGGCTCGCCGTGATAACGATGCCCGCGGTGGCTCCGAGTTTCCGAACGGTAAACGAAAGCTGCGGCGTGGACCTGAGCGAAGTGTACAAATACGCCTTTATGCCGTTGCCGGCCAGCACCCTGGCCGCGTTGAGCGCGAATTCCGCGGAATAATGGCGTGAATCGTAGGCAATGGCAACCGAGGCTTTTTCCGCGGGCACGACCTTTTTGATGTAGGCGGCAAGCCCCTGCGTGGTTTTTTGGATGATATACGAGTTGAGACGGTTGTATCCGCCGCCGATAACCCCGCGAATGCCGCCGGTGCCGAATTCGAGTTCGGTGTAGAATCGGTCCGAAAGCTCGGTAAAATCCTGCTTTGCAAGCAAGTCTTCCACTTGCTTCCGGAACGCGGGGTCCTTTTCGAGACCTATGTATTCTTTCGCCTTGGCGAGTATCGCTTCCTTGTCCACGGATTGAAGATCCTTTCGGGCTGTTGGCCCACGATGAATGTTGTGCGGTTCGTTCGTACGTTACACAAAATAATAAATGAGTGGATGGTTCGGGGATTGCTCGCCGGATAATGCGCCGAAAAGGCGCTACAGCAGGTTTTTATCAAGCAATGCCCGCGCCCGGGGAGGCAGTAACCCGGGCCGAGAGATTTTGTACCTGCATTTGTCTACGGCAACCACAAACACTACACCCTGATCGGTGAGCGAGACATTTTCCTTGTGGTCCTGCACGGTAAACGTCGTGTTGCCCCGGTCGGTTTCAACATCCCAGGTGTCTGTGCCGCGCCTGCCTGATATCCGCAGGATGTCGGTTATCTCCGGAACAAAGTAGCTGAGCCTGATGTGCCGCAGCACGAGCTCGCGCTGCTGCTGCGCAAAATCGGCGCAGTCACGGACAACGCCGAGCTCGCGCAGCCCGCCCCCGCATCTTTCGCACACCGAAACGTAGCGGAGCGGATGGGACAGGGGAAACAGTTGCACGCACGAGATGTCCGGATATGCCGCGTCCTGTCCGACGTCGAGCGACAGCATGCCGCCGGCGGTCTGCCGGAACACAAGCTGCGATACGTCAAGATACTTCATTGCCGTCCCCCTACATGGACGCGGAGCCGATCTGCGACAATTCCCGCTGCAGCATCACCAGATCGTAAAATGCACCCCTCTTTTCCATGAGTTCTTCGTGCGTTCCACTTTCCACCAGTCGGCCGTTATCAATGACAAGCAACCGGTGATAATTCCTCAGCGTTGAGAGCCGGTGCGCGATGGCGATGGTTGTCCTGTTTCGGGTCAGGTTGTCAAGCGCCTCCTGGATTTTTCTTTCGGTCTGGGCGTCCACAAGCGAGGTTGCTTCGTCGAGAATGAGGATGGCCGGGTCGCGCAGTATGGCCCGGGCAATGGCGATGCGCTGCTTTTCGCCGCCCGACAACCGGCCGCCGCGCTCGCCCACCTCGGTGTCGTAGCCGTCCGGTTTGGAAATAACAAACTCGTGCGCATTAGCGGCAAGGGCGGCGTCGATCACCTGCTCACGGGTCGCATCGGGCCGTGCGTAGGCGATGTTTTCGTATATGGTGCCGCTAAAAAGAAACGTCTCCTGCAGAACGATGCCCACCTGCCGCCTGATATCGGCATACCGCACCCTTCTTACATCGGTGCCATCGACGCGAATTTCTCCTTTATCAACATCGTAGAGCCGGCAAATCAGGTTGATGATGGTGCTCTTGCCCGCCCCGCTCTTTCCCACAAGGCCGATTTTCTCACTTGGTTCGACCGTAAACGACAAGTCGTGCAGCACGGGCTTGAACGGGTCGTAGCCGAAAGAGACTTCCCTGAATTCGATTGCCCCGCGAAGCCTGGCTACCGAAAGGGCGTCCGGCGCGTCCTCCACCTCGGCTTCGGCGTCGATCACATCGAACACGCGTTCTGCCGCCGACAGTGAGGTGGTGAGCATTTCCACGAGCCGGGCAAGGGTGAGCACCGGCTGGTAAAACATCGCGAGGTATCCCAGGTAGGCAACCACGGACCCCACCGTCATCTTGTTGGCAAGGATACGCTGCCCGCCGGCCAGCCACACAATCACCCCGCCGCACATGATGAGGAACTGCAGCAGCGGATGATACACGCTCCATTTGCGAACGAGGTCCACGCCGGCATCGCGGTAGCTTGCGCTTCTCTTGTCGAATTTCTCCACCTCGATCTTTTCCTGACCGAAGGCCTTCACCACGCGGATTCCGCTCAGCGCATCGTTGACAAGCGCGGAGAGCCGGGAACGCCGGTGATAGTACCGGTGAAAGTATACGCCCACGCGGGAAAAAATGCGCCGAAGAAAAACCAACGTGATCGCCACCGGGATCAGGATGAGCAGGGTAAGCTGCCAGCTGAGTATCAGAAGAAACGTGCCGACGCCGGCAAGGAGCAGCAGGCTCTCCAGGGTAAGCGGGAAGAAGTCCACGATGAACCGCTGCAGCTCGCCCGTGTCCTGGTTGACTCGTGAGAGCAGCGCGCCGGTCTGGTGCTTGTCGAAATACGAAAGCGACAGGTTGTGCAGTTTCTCGTAGATGGCTGCGCGCACATCGTACACCGTCCTGTACCCCAGCGCGCCGGAAAACCGTTCCTGAACGCCGCCGAGAAATACCTGTGCGGCATAGGCGGCAAAAAGAACGAGCGCGGCAAGCGGAAGCCAGGAAGCATGCCGAAACACACCGGTCGCGGCGTCGGGCCTGAAAATGTAGTCGATGAACACTTTGCTGACATATGGCGTGATCAAGCCGCAGCCGGTTGACAGCATCATAAAGAGAAAGACGAGAAACAGCAGCCGCGCATAGGGCCGGGCAAAATCGGTAATGCGCACAAATGTCCGGCCTTTGTTGGAGCAGCGCGGGCAGCGGGAAGCGTTTGCGGGAATCTTGCTGCCGCACACGTCACACACATTTTCCGATGCGGATGCGGCCCGCGCCGGTTCCTGCGCCGTTTCTCCTCGCGCAAGCCTGGCTATCACGTCGGCCGCCTCCGTGAATGAAGCACTTTTCGCTTCGGAATATGAAATTATCCGATGAGGCCCCTCTGTGGTGGTAAGGGAGAGCATGCCGCTGCCCACAAGGTTGACGGCCTCGGCGCCCCGTATCGACGAAAAGTCGAATGCGTCAAGAAGGGCCGGCTGCGGCTCGTCGAGGGAAAGAACGAGCACCCGCCTGTCCGTCACGACGAGCCATTCGGCGCCGAAGACGCCCTCACGGGTGATATCGCCCGACTCGGCGCAACGCAATTGCTCGCTGGCGTAGTTCTTGGATAGAAATTCGCGCAACCGTGCGGGAATCGTGTTACCTTCAGAAGCGGTCTCGTTTTTTGTGCGCATTGTACGACGTGAGAAAATGTGAATCTTCTCCTGGCAACTTCGTGAACGGGACGAATGGTCCACATAGGTAAAATAACATAGAGCGTAACTTAGTATATTTACCTATGCCCGCGGAATCACGATTCGCTCTTTTCCGTCACACCGGCACTACCGGCGTTAATCCCGGCCAAGAATACCTATAATGGCATTCAACATAGTAATTCTTCTCGCAAGTCTTCTCCTTATTCTGTTTTGCTGTATTGTGTTTGTCAACGCCATCGAGCTGCTGGGGAAGGCGTTCAATCTGCACCAGGGTATTGTGGGGAGCATTCTGGCAGCGATCGGCACGGCAATGCCGGAAACGCTCATACCCATCATCGCCATCCTGTTTACCGGGGGGAAGGGGAGCCGCGACGTGGGTATCGGCGCGATCGCGGGAGCTCCATTCATGCTCGCCACGCTCGCGTTTTTCATTACCGGCGCAGCGATCTTTGTGTATTCACTCCTGGGCAAACGCACCACGCGGATGAGCGCGGACCTGGGGAGTTTTGAGCGTGATCTCGTCTTTTTCATCATCTACTACGGTATCGCGGTAAGCGCAACGTTCTTCCACAAGCTGATAGCGCTCAAATCGATTGTCGCTTTCTGCCTGCTCGCTTCGTACCCGGTATACCTCTGGTGGACCGTGAAGAGCGAAGGAAAGGAAATCGAAAACGTCGGCGAATTGTATTTGTCCCGGTTCACGCGCCTGCCGTTTACGATTCCTGTTATTGTCCTGCAACTCGGGTTGAGCCTGGTACTGCTCGTTGTCGGCGCGCACTACTTCGTCGTCTACGTCCAGGCCCTTTCATTCTCGATGGGCGTATCGCCGCTTATTCTTTCGCTCATCATCACGCCCATAGCGACCGAGCTTCCGGAAAAGATAAACTCCGTAATCTGGGTGGGAAAAGACAAGGACACGCTTGCTATCGGGAACATCACGGGCGCCATGGTGTTCCAGAGCTGCTTTCCGGTCGTGTTCGGCATGCTGTTTACAGAGTGGAATCTCAAGGGCGCCACGCTTGTGTCGGCCGCCTGCGCCTTGGCCTCCGCGCTTGTTATTCTCGCGTGGGTCAAGGTGCGAAGATCCATCAATCCGTTTGTCCTGTGCGCGGGGGGCGCATTCTACTGCGCACTGATTCTCCACATCGTTTTCCTGTGGAAAAAATAGCCACGGAGCGCGCCGATTGCGGGACAGGACACTGCTGTTTCGTCCACAGCGCCCCGCCACTGTCGCACGCCACATTTTTTGTCCACCCTGTTACAATTATGTAGTATTTTGACTAGCGAAATAATCGCATCCGGACTTTCTCGCAACGCCCAAAGTCGAATTACACGCGACTGTAATCGGCAGAATCCTTCGCTCAGCGCTTCGCGATCATCCAATGAAGGCATAATTGCACCGTATGGAAAAAAACCAGTTTCTCACCGAAGAAAATTCGCTGGCGTTGTATCTCAAGGAAATCGGCAAGAACAAGACCCTTCCGGTGGAGGAAGAGGCGCTCACGGCGGTGCGTATCCGCAAGGGCGACAGAAAGGCCCTGGAGAAACTGGTAAAAGCAAACCTGCGGTTCGTCGTGTCGGTCGCCCGCAACTATCAGAATCAAGGATTGCCGCTTTCCGATCTTATCAATGAAGGAAACCTCGGTCTCATCCGCGCCGCAAAGCGGTTCGACGAAAAAAAGAACTTCAAGTTCATTTCCTATGCGGTGTGGTGGATCCGCCAGGCAATTCTACAGGCGCTGGCCGAACAGTCGCGCATAATCAAGCTTCCCCTCAACCGCGTTGGCACCATCCACAAGATCGGCAAGGCGCAGAGCAGGCTCGAACAAAAATACCGCCGCATCCCCAACGTCGAGGAAATTGCGCGCGAGCTGAAGCTTGACGAAGAAGAAGTCCAGGAAACCATCAAGATCGGCAACTCCCACATGTCGCTGGACGCCCCGTTGCAGCAGGGCGAAGACAGCAAGCTCCTCGACCTGCTGCAGGACGAAGACCAGGAACTGCCCGACGACGGGGTCATGGAAATCTCGCTCCAGGAGGAGATCAACCAGACCCTCGACACCCTCACCTGCCGGGAAAAAGAGGTCATCAAGCTTTATTTCGGCATCGGCGAAGAGACCGCGCACACGCTCGAAGAAATAGGCCAGCGGTTCAACCTCACCCGCGAACGTGCGCGGCAGATAAAGGAAAAAGCGCTGCGCAGGCTCAAGCATTCTTCGAGAAGCCAGCGGCTCAAGGTGTATCGGGTATAGGTTCCGGCTCCATCATTCTTTGCGAAACCGTTTCTCAAATGAAAACATTCCCGCTGCTTCTCCTTGCGGCATTGCTGCTCATTCTCGGGTGTTCCCGCCGGGAATCACCCGGCGCCATTTCTGTCCCTTTCAGTAGATCAGCCTTTGCCAAACGCACCGAATCCGCTTTCTTCTCGGATTCGGCCCTCAAGGAATTGCGCCTTCTTCGAAACGAGATCTTCGCGCGCCACGGCAGGATCTTTGATTCCCACGACCTTCGCGAACAGTTCGGCAAGACCGCGTGGTACAAGCCGTCCCGCACCTACAGCGATGCCATGCTGTCGAAACAAGAGCGGGAGGTGGTCGGCTCCATACAGGTGTGCGAAACATATCTCCAAAAGGCAGGCGACAAAGACCGGCAGCACTACGATTCCGTTAAGGCGCTGTATCGCTTTGGGCCCCGGTTCGACACTACCATCATCGACCATATCGACTACACCGGGGATGGAAGGAAGGAGGCCTGCATAGCACGGATCACCAGAACAGGCGACAGCGTGCTGGTCCGCTATCTCATCGCAAACGGAAACGACACGATATACCGCAAGACTTGCCTGGCGTCATTCGCGCCCGACAAGGATCTGCCGCTGTTCGATGTTTACAATAACCTGGCAACGGCCATCCGCCTGTCGCCCTTTCATGCGTCGCTGGGCATGATTTCACCGGACATCAAAAAACGTTATGAAGGAAAGGCGGAGATCAGGCGCTACCTTGACAAGTTCAAAGGCCGGATTTTGGTGACAGTCACCTCGGAGAGCGTGGGGTGCGGGTATTTCTGGTACGCGCCGAAAAAGAGGTTTGAGACGCTGTATTGCGAGTGACTGCCCTATTTCCCCGCCCAATCAATTGCCAGCCCCTTGCTCCATCCCAGCACCGGATGATCGACGAACCCCGCGCTCACAGCCGCACCCCTCCAGGCGAGGATGACTCCGAAGCTCACGATAACCGGATTGGTCGTGAACGCGGCCGAAAGTCCGAGCTTCCTCAGCAGCCAGAACTCCTCGCCGATTGACACGCGAAACCGCCACGGGCCGTCGCTCGCGGCTTCGCACAGAATTCCCTGACTGCCGAGCGCGTTGACCGTTGTGTGTACGCCGGCGCGGAGCGTGAGCGGCGTATCGTAGCCTGCGATTGCCGCGTTCTTGACCGGAATGTGACAGCACGTGAGCGACACCGCCGCGTACCGGAAGGGCACCATGGCGGATACTCCGACGTCGGCCCGGGTCTGGGCGGGATCGCTTCCCTGGTACAGCCCGGCGCGGTAGCCGCACAGTTCGACCGACGGATTGACAAAGGGTATGCACGAGGCTCCTACGGAAAGCTGCCCCTCCTGCTCAAAGTAAACGCGCAGGGCGTCGAAATGCGAGACATATGCCTTTGCAGTGAAGCCCCGCAGAGAATACATGCCGCCGACGGCGACCTGGGCAAGATGCGACGATTCCATGTTGTCCATGGGGTCAAAGTAGTCCACGCCTGCCAGCGAAATGCCGTAGCGGAACGAATCGGCGTATGCGCATGCGGGAGTAAACGCTTCGCGTCCGGAAATCCCCTGCTGCTGAAGAATTGTTCCGCTGCCGGCCATGGAATAGCCAAGCGGAAACGGCTCCCGGCTTGCGCCAGAGGCAGGCGTCCACCAGCACAGGGCCGCAGCGACAATGCCCGCAAAGGTGAACCTCATCTCCATAGCACGCCTTTTTTGCGAAGCACTTGCCTGGTCCCGTTGCAGGTTATTTCGGCAACTACAAAAAACGGGCCTACGGGAGCGGGACTGCCGCTCGAAAGCGAGCCGTTCCAGAGATACTGAGACGAGAGCGGCTGGGGAAGATCAAGATATTTTCTCCCGTCGAACCCGTACACGCTCACAACGGCCGACGACGCCGCGGGCAAGCTGATCCGTATTGACAGATAGTCGTCCTTGCCGTCGTTGTTCGGTGTAAAAGGAATGGGGCCGATGTCGAGGTCTGCGCCGGTCGCCCGCCAGGTCGCCTCGGCATTGGGCTGACCCGGTGACGGCCTTGATGCAACGACCCATGATTCCTTGACGAGCGCGCTTGTAGCAAGCGAGACACGCGCAAGGGACTGGTTTGTCCACGAATCGAACCAGCGATAGTCCCAGCCAACGCTCTCGCGAAGCGCGCCCGAACTGTCCCAGAAAAACAGTGTGTCGTGATAGTTGTCCATGGCTTTCCACCGTGCCGGCTGAAGAACAAGGGACACGGCCGGATACTTGGCGGAAAAAAGCGTTCTGTCTTTGGTGAGAACGGCAATACCGCCGGCGGGCAGCACGTAGTCGGAACTCGAAATGAGGCAGGTATCGTCGGCGTGACCGTATTTCCAGTTCTTGAGATCGAGTGGCGCGCCCGAAGCATTGGTGATCTCGAACCACTCGGGACAATCCGACTGAGCGCGCGGAAAAAGTTCGGTGACGCGCAGCGCCGAATCGGATTGACCCGCAGCGGGAATTGCGAGAAAGCAAGCGAGAATGAGCGCGACCGCGGCAACGGTTTCTTTTTGTTTTTTGGCCTGTGCGCAACACATAGTTTTAAAATAAATAATAGCCTCAAGGAGCGCACCCATGAACCTTACCGACGTCATAAAGACGGCAATGGACCAGATCCAGTACATTGCCAAAACGGAAACCGTGGTCGGTGAGCCGATCCGCGCCGGCAACGTCACTTTGATCCCGGTGTCGAAGATTTCCATTGGGTTCGCGGCCGGTGGCGCGGGAAACGAGAACAAGGCCGGCGCGGGTGCCGGTACCGGCGGGGGGGTCAACATCACGCCGGTGGCGTTTATCACGATTGTCGATGATAAGGTGCAGGTACATTCTGTTTCTAAATCGGACGTTGGTCTGGGAAAAATCCTAGCCCTGGCGCCCGACCTAATCAAGAAGGTTTCGCAGTTTATGGGAAAAGACAAAGACGACGAAAAGGACCGCGGTCACGATGAAAAGAAGTAGAGACGAATTTTCTTTCGACGCAGAATCATCAGGTAAATACTCCCCGAACAATCCCGATTTGTTGTGGGTGGGCCCTGAGGATGAGGCGTCCGGAAACGGGACCTTCGAAAACCCGTTTGGCCGCATCAGTGCCGCATTGGCCAAGGTGCTGCCGGGGCAAACCGTAGTACTCAAGGAAGGCACCTACCGGGGCGACGCGACGATCCAGGTTTCGGGCGCAATGGACCGCCCGATTCGGATTATTGCCGTTGCCGAATCAAAAGCCGTCATTTGCGGGGGCTGCTGGTACTTCTACGACGTGTGCGACCTTATTGTCTCGGGCCTAACATTTAAAGATTCGCCTCTCGGGGCGGTGGCGGTGATGGGCTCGTGCGAGCGAAACAGGTTCGATCACTTGCATTTTGAGAACTGCGGACATTCTCCAAAGGCATCAAGTACGCTCTTTTTCGGCGGGTCGGGCGCGGCATGCAATATCGTGGAATCATGCGAGTTTACCCACTCCTTGGTTGAAGGCAACCGCCGCAGAGACCCAGATTCAATGACCGTCGGTCTGATGATTTCCGAGGGCGATACGCACGACGGAAAACCGATCACCGATCACGTCATCCGCAGAAACAGATTTTCAAACTACGATTACGGCCTGCTTGTGGGCGCGCAGGACGCCAGCGCCAGCCAATATGGTCATAGCATTGCCTACAATTCCATCGACAATTGCCTGTTCGAGGGAATCATGGTGAAGTGCGGCGACACACAGGTAAAGGGCAACATCGTTTCGCGATGCCCGCATCATTCGATTTCCGTGGTTACGGGCGAGGGTAGTGTTGTGCAGGAGAACAGGATAATCGACTGCGGCCTGGGAATCAGGGTTGCAGGCAAGGGCCACACGGTTTCGAACAACTGTATAATCAGGAGCGGGGCGGAATCCATACTCGTGATGGATAAAAACGGGCAGGACGGCACTGCAACACAGAACATCATCGTGGAGAACAACACCTGCGCCGTTTGGTCAAGAAACAATACCGTTCATTCTTGTGCCGGGATAGGCATAGATCCGGAATCTTCGTTGATTTTGGAGCGCAATCTCTTTTTCGGAAGCGGCGAGCCCTACCAATTCACCAAACCCGGAAAAAGAAACTCCAGGCATCTGATCGTGGACAATGCGTGGGTTGGCAACGGCGCGTCGTGGGAAGGAGTTGTCGAGTCTCGTGTTGAATTTGCAGGAGTTGAATCCGACGACTATGCGGTTGATTCGGGATATGGCGCCAGCGGTTGGATGTGCAGACCGTTTCCGTTTGATCCCGACGCGCCGGCGCCGGAAGAAATGGCGGCACAGGAATCCATAGAAACCGATCTCAAAGATAATCTGCAAACCGCGCCGGACGACGCACTCGATGAAGAGAACATTCTTCAAAAATCGCTGTTCTTTGAGCAACAGGAAAAGGCAAGATCAACATCCCATAGGCGAGCCGACGATCACTGTGGTTGCGGCAACGCTCACGAATAGTCCGCGACCAGGAGTTTATTCGTAAATCTTCAATAAGAATATTCTTCACCTGTTTCATTTTGAAACCGTCAAGTAAAGCCTCCCGATCAAGTCAAACAAGCTATTTTCTATTTTGGTCATATTTTACATCAATTTATGATTCTATTATCAATTAATTCAACACATTGTCACTGCCACCCCTCCTTTAGCTGCGTGCTTAACAACCTGGCGGCCGCCTAAGCAGCTTTCCTTGAATAGGTACTGAAGATTCAGTAAATTCAGCAGTCGTTTGTCGTTGTATATATTTCAATATCAACACCATACAACAACAATGATGTTGTAGCACAAATACTATTTGCTTGACGGATGAAATGTATACATATATATTGAAAAGTTACCTTTCTTCATTCATTCACCTCCTTCAGGAGAGGCTACCTTTGAACAAGACGGCAAAACATTCGAAGAGCACGGCCCAACGCCATTCCGCTCCAAAGCCGGCAACCCAGTCCGCCACGATTCCGAAAGAATTGAAACCATGGGCAATTTGGATCTGGAATCTCTGCATAACTTCCGATGAAATTATCAGACAACTCGAATTCTTCATAGAAAAAGGCTTTTCGGGCGTAGCGATAAAGCCCGGACGAGACATGAACCCGGCCTTCTTGTCAGAGGAATTCTTCGATCTTCTGGACCTTGTTCTTCAGCTTGCGCAAAAGGCAAAAATCGGGGTACGTATTGCCGAGGATTTTTCTTTGCCCTGGCATAGCACTTTTGATGGTCTTGCCAGAGTGAACCGGCTGCTGCGGGCACAATGTCTCACTCTGGAACATTCCGAGGTCATCCAGAGTAAAGCCCTGTTTGAGAAGAAAATTCCTGATCCTTCCACCGCAATCGTGCAAATCACCAAGGTTGAAAATGACAGGATCCTTGTTTCAAAAACGAAGACGATTACCCTTCCGGCAGGCAGCGATCGGCTTTCCTGGAAAGCCCCTCCCGGGATCTGGCAAGTGATGATTTTCAGGAAGAAATTCGTAGCCGATCCGCTTGGCAATTTTGCTCCGAATGCCTTTCGGGAGCAAACAGCCCGTTCTTACACCGAGACAGTTTGGGAGGCGTTTAAGCGAAGGTTCTCCAAGTATATGCCTTCGACCTTTGAGGGTTTCGTCAGCGAAGTTCCGGCTTGCCTGCCGGCCGACAATTCCATTCCATGGGACGACGATCTCGTTGTAAAATACCGTTCGAAATACAAGAAGAATCTTTTGCCGCTCATTGCAACCTTGTTTTTTAATGCCGAAGAGAACCAGGCAAGAAACCGGCCGCATGTGTATTCATTCATGGCCCAGTCGCTTCACGAACGGTTCACCCTGGTTCTCGACAAATGGTGCAAGAAATACCGCCTGTCGCATTGGGTTCTTTGCGCCGAACGGCCGGTCCAGAAATCCGCCAACATGCTCCGCGACTGCCTCGCGATACCGAATCAGAACTTCGCGGCCGTGGGCATTCAGAACCAGGAAGGGAGCGAGGAAAATGCCGGCATCGTGCGCGCGATGGCCGACGCCAACGCCAAGGAATTCAAGCGTGAAACAATCACCGTTATCGGCAGAAACCGACAGGGCAACGCCTCGACCTTCCAGAGCCTCAAAAGCGAAATAGACCAGGCGGCGCAAGCGGGCCCATCGTGCATTGTGCTCGACGGATGCTTCTTCTCCGTCGACCACCGAAGCTGCATCAAGACGCCGAACAATCTATCGTGGTACACGCCCGGAGCGGAGCACTCACGGGCACTGTGCGATTACGCGGGGCACATCAGGAAACTGGTGACGCCCCTGCAACTGTGCCGACAGGCGGCAATTCTCCTGCCCTCGGAGTCGCTCATGGCCGACTATCTGCCGAGCAACGATGACGCGGTGCGCAAAGGGATGCTCGCGCTTCACAAGGCCATGGACGAACTGCTGCACCTCAACCTTGATTTCGACATCATAAGCGAAGATCAGCTGCTGTCCTGCTCGCTCTTTTCAAACGGCGAGTTCAATACGCCAAGCAAGGTGCGAAAAGGCAATTACCAGGCCCTTGTCATCCCCTATTCGCGGCTTGTCTCGAAAAACCTGTTTGTCTTTCTCGAAAAGATGGCCTCCAGGAAGTCAACCATTATCTTTATCGACGAGGCTCCGCAGGGCACCGTCGACGACGGCATAACTCCGTCGTTCACGGCGCGCGTGACCAAAATTCTTCATTCGAGGTCGGGCAAGGTGTACGTGTCGCCAGCTCGAGACCTCGAAAGCATGCTGGCGCACATCAAGCCCGCGGTATCGGTAACCGTGCAAGGCAAGAAGTGCCCCGACATCGTGGCGAATTGCGGGAGCACGCCAAGCCAGACCGTGTACTTCGTACAGAACAAATCCGATACCCAGGACTTCTTCGCCACCATGGAAGTGGAGGAAGAGAAATATTTCTACTACACGGATTGCCTGACCGGGGAAGTTCACGAAATACTCGATGTCCAGAGAAAAGACGACCAGTGCAAAATCAACCTCAACTTCTCGCCGAAGCAAACCTACGCCATTGTTGCATCGTCTCAGAAAATGCAGGTGTCGCCGCTCGCAAAAGGCAAGAAGCACAGTATCAATACCATCGGCACCGTGCAGCGGAATTACCGCATCGTTCTCAAGGATCAGTGGCAGTTTTCCGCATCCTCGCTCAACGTCATGCCGCTCGCGACGTGGAACACGCGGATCGGCCTTTCCCGGGAATCGGGCGGATACTCGCATTTCTATGAAACATATTTTGAGGTAAAGGAATTACCGCCCGTGTGCGTATTTTCTCTGTACGGCCTGGCCGGCGCCCGCTCGGACGCGGTAAATGGAGAAAAACTGGTGGAGGTCAACATCAACGGCACTCGCATCATCGAGTCGGGAAACATGGACGCGGCAGGCGTCCTTTCGCTGTTCCCCGCGCCGGCGCCCACGTCGATGTCGCTCACGGGGCACGTGATTGCTGCCGAACCCGACCAGCACCCGAAAAAGCCGTGCCTCGACCTCTATTGCAAGAACGTGTCCTGCTTCAATATTAAGGACCACCTGCGCAAGGGGCTCAACCGGATTTCCATACGTACCCTGGGCCTGGTTTTCGACCCGATAACCATCACCTACCCGCCGCTTATCGCCGGCATGTTCAATATCATCAAGGGGTCCAACGGCTGGGTAATTGACACACAGGAAACCATGGTGAGCCACGATTCCTGGACCAAATACGGCTATCCCTATCTAAGCGGATGCGGCACGTACCGCCAGGTGTTCGAAATTCCCAGCGATTATAACAGGCTCGTGCTCAAGTTCTCCCAGGTGTCGGGCCCGGTTTCGGTTTCGCTCAACTCCGTTAAACTGGGATCCTTTACCTGGCAGCCAATCGAGATGGACATTACCGAGGCATGCTCGTCGAAGCGCAACGAGCTGGCGGTGACCGTGGTGAACACCATCGACAACGTCATAAAGATGAATGGACGTCCGTCCGGGATCATCGGCGAGGCCTATCTCGACGTGTATTAATCAATCGACGATTTTGCGAGACCGCAGTGGGGGCAACGTGCATGTCGAAGCTTGTCCACAGATTTGGTGAAAAGATCTTTCTCGGCAACGCCGACGGCCTGGGCGTTGTGGTTGAAAAATTGTTTGAGAGCCCGGAAGCTCAGACTATCGTTTTCGATATGGAAAACGTAAAGCTCTGCGACTCGTACGGCCTCAAATTCCTCATCAATTATCAGCGGAAGGCGAATACCACGGGCAAGTCGTTACTGCTGTACCGCCCCGACTCATTTCTCAGGGAAATGCTCGAAAGCACCAAGCTGTCGCATTTCTTCACCATTGTCGACGCCCTCGACGCCAGCGATCTTCCAGCCAAGTAGCTCGACACCAGTCTCCACGAGAAAAAGCAAACAGGCAAAGTGCGCGTGGACTTTGCCCGTCTTTGTGCCGCTAAATTGTCGGCTGCTATTGTATGGTGACGTAGACGTCGTCGACGGTGTAGCTCGACCCGCGCACATAGGTGCCGCCCGGCGTTGCCGGACACCTGAACCCGGTGATCATGGTTACAGCCGAAAGGTCGACATACGGAGCCCAGACCGATATCGGAATCCACACCTCGTGCCACTTGCCGTCCGGAAGGTATCCGTAATCGGTCGCCTTGACATAAACGTGGTTGGTATCGGTGGAATCCGAGGCGATACCGATTCCAATATCCGGTGCCGATCCCATGAGCGCCACGTGCAGTTTCCCATTTGCATAGGGCGTGAAAGAATCCGGCGCATACGTCTGGAACGCCACGTTTGACCAGAGGGAATCATTCAGGGTGAATTCGTAGGCCTTTGTACCCTCAAAGTGATCGTAGGGCGTCCAATTGAAGTAGGTCTTGTTCCCGTTCGGGTCTTGGTCCAGAACCGTGATCGAGCTTGCCAACGTTATGCCGGTCGTGGTTGGCCGCTCTGAAAAAATCGCCGCCCCGTTAATGACGATGGTCTTTATCACCTTGATGGTGAACATCTTCTGAAATACCCCGCCGTTACCGTCGGACACCTGCACCGTTATGGAATAGATGCTGTCGGCGCTGTAACTGAGTGCCAGCTTGGTGTTCACTGCGCCATAGAGGATCTCAAACGTGCCGGTATCCCCGCCAACAAGGGTAAACTTGTATGTTTCGGTAAGTGAGTCCTTGTCAATTGCGTGCAACATCCCCACCGAGGTGCCCACCGCCGCGCTCTCGTCGATTACCGAATCGCTGAGACGAATGTCGGTAGGCGGATGGTCGCCGTGTGTGACGGTGACGGCAAAAGACGAATCGGCCGTTGCGCCGGAATCGTCCTGCGCCTGCACGAGTATCGCATAGGTCTTCTTGGCGCTGAGCGCCGCATTTACAAGAAGTGAATCGTTGCGCACGAGGAAACTTCCGTTGTCGCCGGAGCCGGTTCCCGCCACGAGTGAAAACGTGTGGGTGTCGGCGGAGTCCCTGTCGACGGCCGACAGTATGCCCGCGAGGGTTCCCACCGCACTGGTATCGGTCACGGGAAGAGCGCCTAGCTTTACGGCCGTCGGGGCGTGGTTGACATGGGCAAACGATACGGTTATCTGCTGCTGGAATGTCGCGCCGGAATCGTCTTTTACCTCAACGCGAATGCTGCGGGCGGTCTTTCCGGAGGCATCCAGCGCCGCGGCGAGCAGGAGCGAATTGTTGCTGATGGTAAAAGCGGAATTGTCGTCGGAACCGGTCCCCGCTACGAGCGCGAACGTGTGGCTGTCTGCCGCATCCTTGTCGGTTGCCGCAAGTGTGCCGGCAAGCGATCCTGCCTGGGCATTATCCGTGACGGAAACACCCGTGAGCGATACGCCTGTCGGGGCGTGGTTGACGTGGAGGACGGTTATCACAAACACGGTGTCGAACGAGGCGCCGGACTGATCGTGGGTTTCCACGCGAATGGAACATGTCTTTTGGACGCTATAATCGAAGGCCGCGGCTGAAAAAAGAGTGTCTTTCCTGATGACAAAGCTCGCGTTGTCCGTGGCGCCGGCTCCGGACACAAGCGCGTAGGTAAACACGTTACCCGCATCCGGATCGTGGGCGGCCAGCATGCCCACCGGGGTATTGACGGCGGCGTCCTCGCGAACCGAAGCGATGGACAGCGCAATGCCGTTTGGTGACGCGTTTGGTTTTGTGGGTGAACAACCGACCAGTGCGAGCAACGCGCACATCGAAACGCAACAGATTAGAGTAAGCTTTCTTGCCATAGGGCCTCCTTGGTAGGGGTTTTCGGGTGAAAGAATTTTTTTCCGGGTACGAGCCGGCCTAAAAGTCAGACCAAAATAGGTAGATTGAAACCGGATTGTCAAGGATGTTCATCTTCCTCCGGGGAAGGCCGCTGCAGAGCGGGGCGAAGCATAATCCGCTACCGCCAGAGTGCAAACGCAGTTCTTAAGTCGGCAGTATACCCCGTATGTGCGGTACCGATGAATCCGATGCCCGGGATCTGCGCGCAACGCCTGATGGACAACGAATCTGTGAACCGGTCTTCCGTGAAAATCCACAGCATGGGTTCAATAGCGCCGTTCTTTATAATGCACAAATCACCGGTAAAAAGCATGGGGCCTATTTGGAAGCTCATTGATCCGACGGTGTGGCCCGGCGTCGCTCTGGCGATTACCTTCCGACCGTCCACCACCACCGAATCCATATCGTTGAGCGTTGTATAGCCGGTAACCGGAAGGGTGTTCTTATGAGTCAAGAACAGAAAATGGCGCGGCGCGGCGCCGGTGAGGACGGCGACTTCGGCTTTCGACAGGTAGACGTTCGCGTTTCGAAAAAGCGGCAGCGCAGCCGTGTGGTCTGCATCGGAGTGGGTGAGAAACACGGCCTTAATCGAGTCGGGGCTGATGGACAATGCGGCCAGCCCCGACAGCACTTTTGCGGCATTGTCGGCAGCGTCGATGGCAACAAAACTGCTCCCCTTTCCGACGAGATACATGTTGCCGATCACGCCTTTCACCGTAAAGGTGGTGTCGTTGATCCGCGCGGATTCCACCGGTTTCAGGTCTTTGGTCTGGCTCTTGATCCAGAGGCCGAAGCAGACGACGGCAACGACAAGAATGCCCAGAATTATCCCTGCTGCGCGAAGCGATTTCTTCATTGTGTTTCTTCTCCGATCACTCTTGATTGACAATGCGCACCGATGCGCAAAAACGTGCGAGCCGCCCGGACAATTCCATTTCAGGCTCGCCAGAATTGTCGCGGGTCAGACGAACAGCCTTTTGATAAGCCTTGGCACCGACCCGATCCAACCCTGCGGTCCCACAATCTTCATGACTTGCTGATGATTGTGCAGATAGGCGCGGAACCATTTCATCTTGGTCGCAACCCGACTGCCGCCTCCGGGCGACTCATGATGGATCACAATGGCATTGCCCAGATACCTGCCCAGTTTCCCCTGCTTTGCAAGCCGCAGGCCGAATTCCACCTCAAACAGATAGCCGTTGCCGATGAACTCGGGGGAAAATCCGCCGACGGCGAGAAAAGTTTCCCGGCGAACCGCCATGTTGCATCCCCGGGTATTGTTGACCCGCGCAGTACCGGGCTGGTCAAAATTTCCAAAGAACAGACCCAGCCCGTTGAACCATCCCACAATACGACCGTTGATTTTCTTGTCGCGGGAGAGAAACAACCCGAACACCGTTTCCACGAGGATTCTCACCTCTACGGAATAGGCATGTAGCCCTTTTGACAAGCGGACTTCCCTGCCGCCCGTGTAAGCGAGCCCGGAGTCGTTTTCGAAGGCGGCGAGATGCGCCTCAAGCCAGCCATGACAGGGGCCTGCATCGTCGTCGAGAATGAGAATGATGTCGGCCGTCGAGCTGTTGATGCACACATTCATCGTGATGGTGGAGCTGGGCGCGGGCATTTTCTCGATGCGCAGGTGAGGATCATTTGCAATTGACGGCGGCAACTCGGAAGCAGGCGACTCTCCCTGGAGGCCAACGCAGATTCCGACAGTTGGATACAGTTGCCGGATTTTTGCGACCGTGGTAACGAGGGTGGGCCAACGGTTGTAACTGGGGATCACTATTTCGCAGGACAGACCGGACATTCTTTCGATGCTCCAAATGTTACTGTGTAGTTCCAGCCCCCTGTCTAATATATTTTGTGACGGAACCGTCGCCAAACCGAACTGTGTTGAGCGTCTTGGAGGCAGAGGTGAAAACAGCGCACTCTGTTATGCCGGCAGGTCACTGGATTTCAGCAAACCCGCTTTTCGAGCGGGTTGACGTCCACGACAGTCGCATCGCGCAGGCAGAGCAATGATCAGGCACACGGGATTCGCGTTTTGCCCGCGCTGCGGGAAACAACCCGTTGCCGCGTTCAACGGCAATGCCATGCGGTGCGGAACATGCGGATTTGAATACTTCCACAACTGTGCGTCATGCGTGGCTGCGATCATCGAGAGCAACCGCAGTATCGTGCTCACCGTTCGCAATCACCTGCCAAAGAAGGGAACGCTCGACCTGCCCGGCGGTTTTTGCAACTATGGGGAATCACTGGAGGACGCGCTGGCGCGCGAGGTGAAGGAAGAGATCAATCTCGACATAGCGGATATCTCCTATTTCGGATCTTTCCCCAACGCCTACCGCTACAAGACCGTCACGTATTTCACCACCGATACGATATTCACCTGCACCGCGCCTGATCTCTCCGCCGCAGCCCCAAGCGAAGAGATCGCAGACATCCGCGTTGTCAAGCCAGGCGCCTTCGACCTGTCCAGCGTGGGGTTTCCGTCCGCTCGCGCGGCCCTTGCCCGATACCGCGTGGTTCGGCCGCGACGCGGCCATCGCGTTAGTCAACGATAGAACGTTCCTACCCACAGCCTGCCCTGGTCATCAAAGAGCACGCTCTTGACGCATTTTTCTGCCAGGCCGATGCACCCAGCCACGCTGTCGTGCGGCCCCGCGCGAAACAACCCTTTCTGCGTTCCCAGAAAAAGCGTTCCCAGCGAATCCTTGACCACGGACCAGGGCATGTTTCCCTGTGGCGGCACGCGTATGAGGCGGCACCCGTGTGCGCCGATTACCGCGCATACCCCGCTCCCTCCGCCGACAAGGACCGAATCGAAGCGGGCAAGCGTCCAACATATGATGCCCCTGCAGTAATCGGCTTCAAGCGACCCGGTTTCCCTGTTGAAAAGCGAAATGCCGCGCATATGCGCTACGGCAATGGCACTTCCGAAAAAGGCAATATCGTGCGCCTCACGTACTTCCTTGAACAGAACAACCGTGTCCCCGCTCTGTTTGAAAACCCCCCGCGACCCGGCCAGCCAGAACGCTCCCCCCTCGTCAAGCTTCATTGACCAGGCCGGAATAGAAGCGGCCTTTACAGAAAGCATGGTGTCGCGCCCCGCGCAGAAGACGCCGCCGTAATACGAGGCCGCAAGGAGCCTTCCGTCCGGCGGAAACGCCAGCGACCTGAACGGAAACGAACGGAACCTTCCCACGCGGGCAATCGCTTCCGGATGATCCGGGTGGAACCGGAATATGCCCTCTTCGGACGTGGAAAAATAAAGTGAATCGTTGTGCTGTTTGATGCTGTATACAAAGGAATGCGATACGACGTGGAAAGGATAGGGCGGGAGCTTTGGGGAACATGTTGTTTCGACAAGAAGAAGAAATGTTGAGCAGATTATGAGCAGGGTCCTGGGCATGACGCTTCCTGGAATTTGATGAGCCGATTGTGGGTAAAGAACCACGGCCATTTGCGCATGTGCTCGTTCTCGCTGCACAAAATGAATATACTTCAGCGTGGGTTCATGTCACGCAGAGTGAAGAACCCGGGGCCGCCTCGCGGTCAGGGGAGTCCGGAGGGCAGGAAGAGGACTGCAATGCACAAGGAGATCATTGAAAATTCATAATCGGTCCGATGCCATGTGGCATCACAATGGCACCGATAACAACGAGCACGACCGCATAGAATGTCACGGACAAGTCTGTCCCGAAATGTGACCTTGGAAAAGCGCCTGTCACAAATGCGACACCATCCAGACGACTGAACCTGTGCCAAAGTTCGGAGCACAACACCAAGAGACGCTGCCCGCATCTCTCGGTGCTTTCAGAGTCCCAACAAACTCCTTCGGCAGCTTGCCGCTCGTGGGCCTAATTCGCCTGCCGCTCAATGCTTTCCCGGTCCACGTTCTCCTTCATCGCATCCGCAAACGATCGGTCGAGGACCATCGGCGAGTTAAGAACTTTCGGATCGCCGGGAACCCAGATAAGGTCTTTCATGTCTGCATACCGCTCAACCGTAGCCGCCTCAAACCTCAACATCCGGCTCTCGTTCACCACCTTCACCAACCGCAACTCCACCCACCCCACGCGGCCCTGCGGGTCTTGCACTTGCACGGCCGACATTCCCTTTTCCGTCACGATGAGGCGCGACTCCGCGTTTACGGCAAACGCGGGCTTTTCAAAAGCCTTTCGCATCTGGTGAAGATATGCCGGTACATCTTTTTGAAGGGGAATTGCATATTCCTGCTTCTGGGCAAACGTAACGCATGGCAAAAGCAGCGTAGCGATTGTGAATACGGTGCGACAACTCATGGTTTCCTCCTTTGTGACGAGCCCTGAGCATTTATTCCTGGAGCCCGAATCCCGGGAAACGGGCGTCCGCTATAGGCCACAATGTTCTCATTGACCCTGTAGGACCGAATTCTCTCCATCCCGGCCGCCTCCCGCGTCGTTGCTTCCGAACGCGCCGGGCAAGCCGCCTGTTCCGATGTGCAAAGATGCTCCCTCAATGTAATCCCGCAGCAACCGCTGCCGAACTTTGAGCATGCCGCTGTTTTCGACAATAATATTGGTAATCGAGTCTTTGTTTGCAAATGCGCCATCGCCGGTTGCAAGCGTTGTGACGATGGTTGTTTTGAATTGATGCTGCAATCGCACAGATCCTTCCACAACATTGACCAGGGTGTAGGCGCTGTCAGCGGTCACGGAGAAGGTGGTTCCGGTAACCACAATCATTAGAGTGGGCGTTTGCACTACAAACTCGCGATACTTGTTCTTCTCTATGGAGAACAGAGCATTACCCTTTGTCAGTTCAATGAACGCGGTTGTGTCGGTACGGCTGCGAACGGTGATGACGGCTGCGGCGCTTGCGGCGATGCCCGTCTTCCCGCCAAAACGAATCAGCGATTCTTTGTCCTTGTGTATGGGAATCTTTCCGACCGAGACGGTAATGGAATCGAACACTATGACATGATTGCCGTGCGCCGATGCAGAGCGCAAGCCCGTGGCACCGCGTGCGGCATTTGGTGTGCGGCTCGAAGTCATCTCAGCGGTGACGCCCCCTCCAGTGCGGTGCGGACTACGCGCAAAGAAGATTCCAACGCCAGCAAGCACCAGCGCGGCCGTAGCCGCATAGGCATACACTCGTGAGGTAAAAACCGCCACCATCCGGTGCTGTTTTACAGTTGCGCCTGCTAGCTTTTGCGAAGGCGAAGCAAGGACTCCATCGATTGTCGATCTGGCCAGAACGGGTGGAATGCGGCATTCCGGCGAAGCATCCGCAATGGTTGCCAGAAGCAGCGACCGGCAATCTTTACAATCCGCAAGATGGCGCACTATCTGCTCGGGTCTTGTCCCGTTTAGAAAATCCTGCACCTGCTTGGCTGTAAGACAATCCATGCTATCCCCGCTCTTCCCGTACGACCGCGCTCAACCGTGCCCGCAATTTCTTTATGAGCTTGGCCTTCTTGGCATATACGCTATCCACCGAAATCCCCATTACCCCGGCCACGGTTTCCGGCGGCATGAGTTCTTCAAAGTATAGGTGGTAAATGAGCCGCTCGCTGTCCGCGCAATCCGCCACCAGACACGCTATCCTGGCCATCAGTTCCGCCTGTTCTGTGGCCGCATCCGCGCCTGCGGATTCGTCGGCAATTTCGTCGGTAAGCTCCACGTGGCCGTTTCTTGCCTTGCCAAGCGCAGTTAACGCCATATTCCTTGCGGCGGCCGACAGATACGTTCCCAGGCCGCCTTTGGACGGATCGTAATTTGCAAGCCTGCGGCCGTTTTCTTCAAACAGAGACACAAACACCTGCTGGAACACGTCGGCCGCCTCGTTCTCACGGCCGCGGCAGTACCTGCGGAACGTCCAAGCGATTGTCTGAAGCAGCTGCGGACCAAACCGCCGCACAAGTTCGGCCAGAGCGGGCCTGGGCACCGGTGCACCCAGGCACAGTTCTGCCAGCGAGACATCGCTGATGCTTGCAAGATCCATTATTGCATCTCCCGTGTGCCCGGTTCCAGGCATCTGTCTATATATACAATTGTTACGCGAAAATCTACCCGTGTTTCTTTGATTTTTGTGCTCAGCCGCGATTTTGTCAAAAACCCGGCGCAACACCTTTCGTTCGAGGAAGATCGCGCTTCGCGAGACTGGTTTGGCAACAAATCCCTCCGCCGCTGCCCTATTCCCTTGACACCACCACACTGGGAGCATTAATTTACCTATGACTGGTGTCGCGGTGGGAAAACCTTTACCGGAGGGCACAGCATGGAAACGGTTTGGAAAAACCTGAGCATGGTATTGGCAGGCAGCCTCGCACTCTTTTGCCTGGCCGGATGCGGCGTGAGCGAAAAGAAGCTGAAGGACGCCGAACAGCGCATGGAAACGCTTCAGCAAAACGGCGTACCGGATTCGCTGCTTACCGAAGCCAAGGTCCTTATTGTCCAGTCCCGTACTGCAAAGCAGCTCGGCAACGGCATGGGCGCAAAAACAAATTTCGATTCCGCAATGACTATTCTCGCCAAGGCCGAAGCAGGCTATGGAGCCACCACGGCGCAAACCAAACCCTTTGTCGAGTCGCTCCGGAAAGCGCTGGGAGACAGGAAGCTCAATTTTACCGGCACCACCCTCAAGGAAGGCGACAGCCTTCTCGCTTTAGTTGACGCTCTTGTCAAGGCCAACAAATGGCCGGAGGCAAAGGCCAAGGCGCTGGAGGCCGATACGATATTCACGAGCCTGCAAAAGAGCCTGCAGATTGCAAAGGAACTGCGGCCCAAGCTCGTTGGAACTTGGTCTGGTTCGCAGGCGATCAAGGAGGACGGCGCAAACGCGGTTGAGAAGAAATCATTCTCTTTCGGCGTTGACGGCAAAATAAGCATCGTTGAAGAACGATCCGGACTCACCAACCCGAGCCTCAAGGAAGACTGGAAATTCGAGTCGTGGGGAACCTACGATCTGGTGGGCGACACCATCTTGATATTCGTGAACCGCGAGAAATGCGACAAACAGGTCTATCTGAATCTCAAGGAAAGCGGCAAAAAGAAGGATTGGGTGAAGACCGAGAAGGCTCCGTATGACTCAACCATCACCGGCGGCAAGAAGGACCGGTACATAACCTTCGACTTCCTCAAGAGTGGTTTCAAAAAGAAGTAGCCGTCCGCATCGTAAAGTTTTTTTCTAGGGCGGGTGTTCTCATCCGCCCGTTTTTTTAGGGCGACCGCTAAACCCGCGAAACCGCGTGAGCGATTCCTGATTTGCTGCGTGTCTTAAAAGTGAGCGGCAAAAACGTATGGCACCAGATCCCGGACCGGTTCCGGCGCAAGAATTGTACGAGAAGTACGGGTTTCTGATCTACCGCACCTGCCGGCGCATTCTCGGCTCCGACGACGACGCCAAGGACGCGATGCAGGAGGTATTTCTCAAGCTGCTGGAGCACTACGGCTCCATACGCAACAAAGAACGGACCGTGCCGTGGATATTTATGGCGGCCAAGCGTCACTGTTTCAACCTGCTGCGAAACAACAGGAAGTTTGTCGACGGGATTGATCCCGACGAAACAGCGTCGCGAATCGACGAGGGAAAGCGACTCGACCAGAAAGACCTGATTCGGTTGATTTTTATAAATCAGAATGGGAACGTACGGGATGCGGTGTATTACACCTATGTCGAGGAATTCGATCAGGAAGAGATCCGAAAGATAACGGGCCAGTCGCCCGCCACGATCCGGCGGAACCTCAAGAGGTTCAAGGACAGCCTTCGAGGCATCAGAAAGAGACTCGGCGTTTAATATGCAGAAGCATCCGTTTGACAAAATAGACCTGATCGCCTTTGCCGCGGGAGATATCCGCGAGGACCGGTGCGCCGCCATGGAGCGGCACGTTGCTTCGTGCGAGCCGTGCCGCCTGTTCATTGCATCGCTGGCGTCCGAAAAGGCCTCGTTTCTCGCGTCGCATCCGTACGAGAGGACGGGAGCGCTGCCGGCGCAACCGTCGTCGGCACAGCGGTTCTCTTTCTTCCGCAGTCAGGTCTACGCGCTCGCAGCCACGCTTCTCCTGTTTGCCGGCGCAGGGTACCTATACCTTTCGCACACGGGTAACCCGGGCATTCGCACCAAAGGCGATACCGCGCTCAAGATCTATGTCAAGAACCGGCAGGGCGCTGTGGAGCGGCGTGACGGCAATGAATACTCTACGGGAGAAAAGGTCCAGTTCCTGTATTCCTGCGGCAACGACAACAACTTTGCGTTGATAAGCATCGATACGACCGGCGGGATCACCACCTATTTTCCGGCGTCGGGCGATTCATCGATGGTGCTGGAGCGAGGCCGCGACATCCCGCTTCCCAACTCCATCACGCTCGACAATTACACCGGACCCGAAGTCTTTGCAGGCGTATTTTCGAGCCGACGGTTCTCCCTTGCAGGCCTCAGGCAGCTCCTTACCGCCTCCCTCGTCAAGAGCGGCCTGTCCGATTCCCTCCGCCTGCGCGCGGACGGCTTCGTCGTCGTGTCGCATCTGCTTACCATTAAGCAAGCGAACCCATGATGAGCCCGAGAATCCTTTCCCTTCTCATCGGCCTAGCCGCTTTTCACGCGGTGAGTGCCGACCGGTATGCGCTGCTCGTGGGCAACAGCACGGCCGCGGGAAATTTTGCGACCCTCAAGTATGTGCACAACGACCTTTCGTCGCTGCAGAACATCCTCACCGATTTCTGCGGCTTTTCGCCGCAGCACGTGGTTCTGCTGTACGACCGGTCGCCTTACGATCTCGACCAAGAACTGGCCGACATGGTCGGTCGCCTTCCCGCCGGCAGCGGCAATCTCTTTTTGTTCTACTACTCCGGACACGCCGACGCCACCGCGCTCAAGATGGGGGACGCAGATTTCCCTCTTGCAAAGCTCAAGGAAAAGATCACGTCGTTTCCGGCCGACATCCGCATCGGCGTGTTCGACGCGTGCCAGAGCGGCAGCTTCACGCGCATAAAGGGAGGCACGCTTTCCGAGCCGTTCCTGTTCCGCGACGACGGCAAGACAAAAGGCCAGGTAATCCTGTGCTCCAGTTCGATCAACGAAAACGCTCAGGAATCGGACCTGTACGGCAATTCGGTGTTCACCTTCCACTTTGTTAATGCGCTCCGGGGCAGCGCCGACATGGCCGGAGACGGCCGCATCACACTGAGCGAGGCGTACCAGTATTCCTACAACCACACCATTTCGAGCACCGCGGGCAGCGCCGGCGGCGTGCAGCATCCTTCGTACCAGTTCCGCATCCAGGGTGAAGGCGATATCGTGCTCGCCGACCTCAACATCCGCACCCGCGGCATACTGCTTTCCGGCGACGTTGAAGGCGACATCACCGTTGTGAGCGACAAGGGTTCGGTCGTGGCCGACCTGACTAAGAAACCCAATGCAGCGGTGATGATCGCGCTCGGGCCGGGCGCGTACAAGGTGATGAACGCCCAAGGCGGCCTGCGGTTTCTGGCACGCGCCGGCGTTACCGAACAATCGGTTGCCACAATCCGGAAAAGCGATTTCCATCCCGTGCAGTCGTCACCGTCAAGTGCAAAGGGCGAAGAGCGCGGTCGCGGAGCGCAAGTCGGGATCACCCTGTCGGGCGGAAGCGGCGCCTACGATCTTTCCAGTTTGTCCAGCGGGCTGTCCAGGCAATTCGCCGGATTCGCCGCATTTTCGATGAGTCCCCCGTTTTCGTACAAAAAATACCAGGTGATGCCGCTGGTTGCAGGCGAGGTCATCGTGCGAAACCGGTTCGAGGCTCACCTCGGATTCGGCGGAATTGCAGCCGCTTCCTCCGCCGACTGCGCCGGACAGCGGTTCAACCAGCCGGACAATTCGTTCTACGCCTGCCGGTTGCACGTGCAACAGACGCTCAACGTAAAGATCATCGATATCGGCGGGGGGTACCGGTTTCAGAACAGGTTCGTGAGGAATGCGTCGATTCATGCCGGCATCTGTGTGTATGAACCCGAGCTTACGGTCTCCTCTGTTTTCACCGATTCACTGTACAATGTGGAAACCGCCGGCTCCGAGACACGCACCGCAACGGCGGTGGTGCCCTACGCCGCCCTCGGCTACACGTGGCCGGCGCTCAGATTTCTTGACATCGGCGCCAAAGTGCGGTACCGGTACCAGTACCGGCCCGTTGATTTCAGCGCCGGATATTCGGGCGCGCTGCCCGAGTCCGCGGTGCCGGCGACATCGCCGCCCTCGTGCAGCTTCGGCGGGTTCGACGGAAGCGTTTTTATCAATATTCACCTGGCGTTTGAGAGACGTGAGGAGCAGCCATGAAAACAGTTCTTGCGATACTGTCGTTGGCCGGACTGCTGCTTCTGGCCTCCTGCGGCGCCTACCCCACGGCCAGCGGCACCCCGCAGAACCCGCCGTTTCCGGCCACGCAAAGTATCCTGCCGCTTGCGATCGGGAACTCGTGGTCATATTCATTGACAGCATACGACTCACTCGGCAATAGAATCGCCCCGAGCAGAGCCGACCTGGAACTTACGCTGCCCGGCGGATACGGCCTGATCGGCGACACGCAGCTGGTAACGCTTTCGTGGCAGAACTATAATCAGAATTTTGCGGCGTACGTTTATAAATACGAGTGGGATAGCCGCGACAGCGGCGCACTTGTGGTACACCGGGGAGACTATCCGCAGGGCAGCCGAGGGCTTTATGTAGTCGGGTGGTATCGCGGCACGGCAACGCATCTGCTTGCCGCGGAAAAACTCTGGCTCGCCTATCCCGCCGACAGCGGCTCCACGTGGGCATATGCGCCGGACTCCTCCGGTGATACCGCCTCCGCCGTAATCATGGAAGTCATTTCGACACACGCGTCCTTCTTTGCACCGGACGCCCAGTCCATGGCGGCAGGCAGGTTCATAGACTGCTACCTTTACAAAGAGACAGGCGCGGGTTACAAAAGTTACTATTACTACACTCCGGATATCGGCTGTGTCGGATATTGCCGGTACACGGGAGACAAGCTGCGGGAGACATACATTCTTACCGGCTTTGCGCAAGGTTCGGGTCGCTCCCAACGTTAACGCGTTAGCAGCGCCGCCGCAAAGTACAAGATTGTAAGCGAGTACGAAAAGGCCGGATGCATGTGAGGCCGGATGATCATTCCGCCCGGGACGGGGCGAGCAGGGCTGCCGCTCAATCGTCAAGCATTTGTGTTGCGGGATGGCGATGTACCCGGCCGGCTCCTGGCGGCAGCGGGAGCGAAGTGTACGGAGCGGTGCTACACCAGTGTGGGCTCATCGATAAACGCCGTCTCCACGCCGAACTCCCGGGCAAGCTTTTTTCCCAGCGCGATCACGCCCGGCTTTTCGGAATGATAATGTCCCAGATACAGCACATTGAGTTTCGATTCCAGGGCGGCATGATGATTGGAATGATCAGGCTCGCCTGTTATAAAGCAATCTATTCCCTTGTCTATCGCCTCCGGGATTGCGTCACTCCCGCCACCGGAAACAATCGCAACGGTCCAGCACTTCTTCTTCCCGAACGGCAGCGTTGAAAACGTGCCGCCAATCGCCTTTCTGTATGTCCGGCCGATGTCGTCGACCGTTGCCGCTTGCGGCATCACACCTTGATATCCGATAAGCTGTCCCTTGTATACGCCGAATGGCTTGACGGAAGAAAGATGGAGCGCCCGCGCCAGCATGGCATTGTTGCCCACCTCCGCATGCAGGTCGAGCGGCAGGTGCGCAGCATAGAGGTTGAGGCCGTGGGCGAGGAGAAAGCGCACCTGGGCTGCCGTCGCTCCGCTGATGCTCGTGAGGCCGTTCCAGATGAGGCCGTGGTGAACGAGAAGCATCTGACACCTTTTTGTAACCGCCTTCTTGTAAACGGCCATACACGCGTCAACGGCCAACCCAATGCGCCGCACGTCAGGCGCGCCCTGCACCTGCAGGCCGTTGCAGGAGGCGTCTTTAATGGTCTTGATAGCAAGGAATTCGTTGAGGAAATCGACGATCTTTTGCCTTAATGCAGGCATGAATCCTCCCGGGTTGACATTTTCGGAGACTTCGTGCGGCAGCCAAACTGACAATTGTGAATATTCCCCTCTGCCAAGCGCTAGGGGCGACGGAAGGCGTGCTGGAGCACGTTGCCGGCCGACCCGCCGACACGCATAGGGCGGACCGGCAACGAGGCCGGACGCCGAGCGTGAACAAGAACCGACCCGGCCGCAGGCCGGGGAACGCCCATCTTCGGCCCTATCTTGACTTATTGGAAATTCAGCAAATATGCCTCGATAAACATATCGATATCACCGTCGAGCACGCCCGTTGCATTCGACGTTTCCACCTCGGTCCGATGGTCTTTTACGAGATTATACGGGTGCAGGACATATGAGCGTATCTGGCTGCCCCATTCGATCTTCTTCTTCACCGCAAGCTTGTCGGTGCGCTTTTTCTCGTCTTGTTCCTTATAGAACTGCCTGACGCGGGATTTGAGAACCTTCATTGCGACATCACGGTTCTTAAGCTGAGATCGCTCGTTCTGGCACGCCACCACGATGTTGGTGGGAATATGGGTCATGCGCACGGCGGAGTCGGTCTTGTTGACGTTCTGGCCGCCGGCGCCGCTGGACCTGTAGGTGTCGATGCGGATGTCTTTTTCGTCAAGTTCGAAGTCGTCGGAGTTGTCGATGATCGGATACGAGTATACCGATGCGAACGACGTGTGCCGCCTCGCGTTCGCGTCGAACGGCGAGATGCGAACGAGTCGATGCACCCCGCTTTCGGCCTTAAGATGGCCAAAGACATAGTCTCCCGTGACCTGGACCGTGACGCTCTTGAGCCCCGCGCCTTCGCCGGGCTGGCTGTCGAGCACGGTGTAGGCGTAGCCCTTTTTCTCCATCCACCGGCAGTACATGCGAAAGAGCATGTCGCACCAGTCGCAGCTTTCGGTCCCGCCTGCGCCACTATGTACCGTGAGAATGGCGGGCTTGTCGTCGTCCTCACCGGAGAGCTTTCGCACGAACTCCAGGTGCGTAACTTCCTTCTCCAGCGCGTTTGCATGTTCCAGAAGCTCGGCGGTCACCGATGAATTGTTATCGTCTTTCGAAAGAACGAAAAGTTCTTGGATATCATCGCTGTCGCTCTTCGCCTTGTCCCACAGCGTTAGGACGTCCTTAAGCGTTTTTATCTTCCGAAGCGTTGCCTGGGCTTTTTCGTTGTCGTTCCAGAAGCCTTCCTTCGACGTGTCAAGTTCGCATTCGCCAAGAGTTCTCCGTTTTTCATCGACGTCAAAGATACCTCCGCAGGTTGTCGACGCGGGAGGCTAGCTCAATGAGTGCGTTCTTTTCCAGTTTCTCGGCCATGTAGGATTACTCCTTGGTGTGAAGGTTGGGTAAAGAACCACGGCCATAGGCCGTGGCTTTGATGAGGGGTACAACCCCGAAATCAAAGAAAAGCACGTTAGTGCTTTAGCGTAACATTGTGCACCACACCCAAAGGGCGTGGTCTCTTTTCGAAAAACGCCATAGGCTTTACGCATGTGCTCGTTCACGCTGCACAAAATGATAAAATACAATATTCGGAGGGTGGTGCCGCCAGCGATGTGGTCGCGGCTGGTCCGGGATGCTGACAACACAACATGTTTGTTGTCGTGAGCAAAGACTATACCATATATTGTGTTGCTTTCGCATTTTTCATCTTGACCGCGAACTGTTCTGTTGATATTTTTAGAAACACGCCCCTTCGCTGATCGTAATACAAAGAAGCAGAGTGCTGCACCGCGAGACGGTGTTGCGCAACGGTCTATATTCCCCAGAACCTAGGAGCAAGATGAAATGTCGTCAGAAGCATCACTCGGAACCGCGAGCAAGACAGTCAAGTCGGCAGTGATTCGCGCAAACACATCTGCGGAAACCGATGACAAAAGCGAACCACTGAAGGATCGGCTGCTCAAGAAGAAGGTGAAAGTGTCCGACAACGCTCGCGTAGTGCTCGAAAAACGGTACCTGCGAAAAGACGACAACGGCACGGTTGCCGAGACACCGGAGGAAATGTTCTTCAGGATTGCCGAGAATATCGCCGGCGCGGAGGCAAAGTTCAATGCCGATGCAAATACCGACATCTGGACCGAGAAATTCTACACCATCATGACCGACCTCGATTTCCTCCCCAACTCACCCACGCTCATGAACGCGGGCAGGGAGTTGCAGCAGTTGTCGGCATGCTTTGTGCTCCCGGTGGGCGATTCCATGGAGGAGATTTTCGAATCCGTCAAGTATACCGCCCTCATCCACAAGAGCGGCGGCGGCACGGGTTTCTCGTTTTCGCATATCCGACCCAGGAACGACATGGTGAAATCGACAAAAGGGGTCAGCAGCGGCCCGTTGTCCTTCATGCGAGTGTTCGACGTGGCCACCGAAACAGTCAAGCAGGGCGGTACTCGTCGCGGGGCAAACATGGGCATACTCAATTGCACGCATCCCGAAATCATGGATTTCATCGAAATCAAGGAGCACGACGGCGTGCTTTCCAACTTCAACATTTCCGTCGGAATCACCAAGGAGTTCATGGAAGCGCTCAAGCGCGACGGGGAATACGACCTTAAAAACCCGCGCACGGGTGAGCCGGCGGGCAAACTCAAGGCATCCCAGGTCTTCAAGCGCATCGTGGAGCTTTCCTGGAAAAACGGCGAGCCCGGCATTGTATTCCTCGACAAGATCAACGCCGACAACCCCACGCCGCAGCTGGGCGAGATCGAGAGTACCAATCCGTGCGGCGAGCAGCCCCTGCTCCCGTACGAATCGTGCAACCTCGGCTCCATCAATCTGGCGCACATGATAACCGAGACCAACGGCAAGAAGGAGATCAATTACCTCAAGCTCGGCAATACGATCCGCACCGCGGTGCGTTTTCTCGACAACGTCATCGAAGTGAACGCTTATCCCCTGCCGCAGATCGAGAAGATGACAAAGGGTAATCGCAAGATCGGCCTGGGCGTGATGGGCTTCGCCGACCTGCTTATCGACCTCGGCATCCAGTACAATTCCCCTGCCGCGGCAAATGTCGCCGAGCAGGTGATGAAATTCATCCAGGAAGAGGCGAGGCGGGTGAGCGCGTTCCTTGCGCAGGAACGCGGCGTGTTCCCAAATTTCAAGGGATCGGTATACGACAGAGAAGGCGGCCTGCGGGTGCGTAATGCCACGGTCACCACCATCGCGCCCACCGGCACCATCAGCATGATCGCCGGCGCCTCCAGCGGCATCGAACCTCTTTTCGCCATTGTCTACGAGAAGAACGTGCTCGACGGCCAGCACCTGATCGAGGTTCATCCCGAGTTCAAGCGCGTTGCGCAGGAAGAAGGATTCTCTTCAGACGAGCTCATGAAGATGGTGGCATTTTCGGGCTCACTCAGCAAGATCTACGGCATTCCCAAGCGCATCCGCGATATCTTCGTTACCGCGCACGACATTGAGCCCCGCTGGCATGTGAGCATCCAGGCCGCGTTCCAGAAATACACCGACAACGCCGTGTCGAAAACAGTCAACTTCAAGCACGAGGCAACGGAGAAAGACGTTGAGGAAGTCTTCCTGTACGCCTACGAACTCGGCTGCAAAGGCGTTACGGTGTATCGCGACGGCACCAGGAAGAACCAGGTGATAACATCCGGAACGTCGGCCAAGAACGGTGCAGTCCAGGTGGACCCCACCGAGGCATCCCCCGGCTCCCTTCACCCGCGGCCGCGTCCTGCGGTGACCCACGGACACACCTACAAGACAAAAACCGGTTGCGGAAACCTTTATGTGAATGTCAATGCCGACAACGTCGGGCTGTGCGAAATATTCACGCAGATGGGTAAATCCGGCGGCTGCCCCGCTTCAAACTCCGAGGCGGTTTCCCGCCTTATTTCGCTGTCGCTTCGAGCCGGCGTTGATCCCAAGTCCATTGCAGAGCAACTGCGCGGCATACGCTGCCCCATTCCCACTTGGATGGAGGGCGAAATGATCCTGTCGTGCGCAGACGCCATCGGTCATGTGCTGGAACAGAGTATTGCCGATTTCGAAGGCACCAGGCCCAGTGCTACCGGTGAGACGACCAAGATAAAGTATACGGGGTTGGACCTGGGATTCTGTCCGCAATGCCCGCAATGCGGCACAATCCTTGTCCATGAAGAAGGTTGCGCCGTGTGCAAGACGTGCGGATATTCGAAGTGCGGTTAAGACGAGCGCGGAACACGTGAGGGCCAAGGGGAGGCATCGCGGGTTCCGCCGAAAGAAGCGTATCGCGGCTCTGCGCGTGGACATGTTTCACCCGTGAGCGGGCTACATTCTTGACATTCAGCGGCACACCACACAATCACTTTTTGTCAATTTCCGGCGGAACCAAGCGCACCGACGTGTGATCGCACGCCGCCCTCGCTCCGTCTGCCAGCTTCACGAAAGGACGACCGGCATCGCATCATGGTAACTAAAAAGAAGAAAATTTTCGTCCTCGACACAAACGTAATCCTTCACGATAGCTCCTGCATTTACCAATTCGAAGAACACGATGTCGTCATTCCCATCACCGTTGTCGAAGAGCTCGACCAGTTCAAGAAGGGCAACGGGACGCTCAATTACCACGCGCGCGAGTTCGTACGTGCCATCGATTCCCTTTCGGGAGACAAGCTGTTCGACGGTGGTGTAAAGATAGGCCCTAAGCAGGGTAGGCTCATGGTAAAACTTGAGCGGGAGTTCCACGAGCGCCTGCGGTCCAATTTCTCCGGGGCAAAACCCGACCATCACATTCTCAACCTCGGCTACTGCCTCGCAAAGGAAAATCCCGGGCGCCAGGTGATCCTGGTTACCAAGGACGTCAACCTCAGGATGAAAGCAAAGGCCCTTGGCCTGCTCGCCGAAGACTACACAACCGACCATGTCAAAGACATCATGTCGCTGTACCGGGGATATCGGGTTGAGGAACGCGTGGAGGATTCCGTCATAGACAGTCTCTACGCCGGCAGGCAGGAGCTTGCCATAAATGAATTGCGGCTTTCCAAGCCCTGCATAGCCAACGAGTATTGCATTCTTAAGAACGAACATAAATCGGTTCTCGCGACGTGCGATCCGTCCCTGCATGTGGTGCGCAGGATCGACAAGGAGGTCGCCTACGGCATAACCCCGCGAAACGCCGAGCAGATCTTCGCCCTCCACGCCCTCATGAATACCGACGTTCAATTGGTCACCGTTACGGGGAAGGCGGGTACGGGAAAGACGCTGCTTGCGCTGGCCGCCGCTCTGGAACGCCGGAGGTACTACCGCCAGATACTCATGGCCAGACCCATCGTCCCTTTGTCAAACAAGGACATCGGCTTTCTGCCGGGCGACATTCAGTCGAAACTCGACCCGTACATGCAGCCTTTGCACGACAATCTCGGCGTCATCCAGAACCAGTTTGCCGAAACCGACCACAAGCACCAGCGCATCAGGGAGCTGCTTGACAACGACAAACTCGTTATCGAGCCGCTCACCTACATCCGCGGCCGCAGCCTTGTAAAAATCTACTTTATCGTCGACGAAGCCCAGAACCTCACCCCGCACGAAATCAAAACCATCATCACGCGCGCGGGCGAGGGCACCAAGATGGTCTTTACCGGCGACATATTCCAGATAGACCACCCCTACCTCGACATCTACTCCAACGGCCTGAGCTACCTCATAGAGAAAATGCAGGGCCAGAAACTCTACGCGCATGTCAATCTGGAGCGCGGCGAACGGTCGGATCTGGCGGATCTGGCAAGCAATTTACTGTAGAGGCTTCTTGATATGGTGGGGGAAGTTCAGCCTGTCTCAAATCTTGACAGTAGGTTTGGGCGTTCCCCTCGCCTGCGTTGAGACGCAGTCTCGGGTCGGCCCTCCCTCCGGGCTCGGCCGGCTGGCCTCGGTGCCGCACCGCCACTATGGCCCTGCGGGCCGTGGTCGGGCCGGCCCTGCGCTTTTGCGCACCGCTGCGGTCCGTCCTAACGCACGCCTGCGAACGACCGGTGCAAAATCGAGGTGTTGGTGAGTGCGGAGAGTCGACTGGGTTACCGGGCGGACGTGCTTGACGAAGTGAAGGAAACCGCGGGCGGTAATGCGGGGAGCAGCGTGGCTCGTTGATCGAGCGGTGTTCGGTTGGATAAAGGAGCAGCACGGGTTACGCAGGCTGCCTGGTCGCGGATTGGAAAATGCGGAGGCATCGTGGTACATGGCATGTACCGTTTACAATATGTCAAAGAGATGGAAAATGGCCGAAGGACAGATCATATTGACATGAAAGCAAAGGGGGAGTTTCTTGCGCCAGGGGCGACGGAGGGTGTGCCGGGGCACAGTGCCGGCCGGCCCGGCCGACAGGCATAGGGCGGACCGGCACCGAGGCGAATAGCCGAGCCTGGAGAAGAACCGGTGCCGCAAGGCAGGCGCCCAGATCTAAGGTGGTTACGAGACAACCTCAGTTTCCCCCTGCCTGCGGCCAGTCGAACGAAAAAGGCCCCTGCAAATTCCAGCCTGATGCATTTTCCTCCTGCAGAATCGTTCCTTTCACACACGCGTTTTTGTAGCCAGAATCACCGGTCGACCGTCATCCCATGAACCTCTCCCTCTACATTCACGTCCCTTTTTGCGCAAAGAAATGCAACTACTGTGATTTCTATTCCGTTCCGTACAGCGAGCCGCTTGCCGAAGAATTCGTGTCGGCGCTGTGTGAGGAATGGCGGATCCTCTCGGAAGACGCCGGACTACGCGATGCAACAGTCACAACGGTCTTCTTCGGTGGCGGCACGCCCTCAATTCTCAGCATTGGCCAGTGGCAAACACTAAGTGAATCATTACTGCGGCACATGAACCTTGCACCCGACGTGGAATGGACAATCGAGTGCAATCCCGATTCATTCACCGAGGAGAAGGCCGGTCTGTGGCTGTCGATGGGAGTCACGAGATTGACTTTCGGTGTTCAGTCGTTCAATAACGGCGAATTGCGGGATCTGGGCCGGCCGCACTCGGCGCAGCAGGCTCTTGCCGCGCTGGCATCGCCCGCGGTTGAGCAATTCAAGTCCGTGGGCCTGGACCTCATGTACGGCCTTCCGCACCAGACGCTGGAGTCTTTCCGCAGCACGCTTTTCACCGCGTTTTCCGCACCTGTCATTCGCCACCTCTCCGCTTACGAATTGACAATCTGCAAAAACACGCCGTTTGGCCGCCGGCACAAGCTTCCCCTTCCGGGCGAAAACGCCGTTGTCGGCATGGCGCGGTTGCTTTTTAGAACATGCCGGAAGAACGGTTTCGAGCGGTACGAGATCTCGAATTTTGCCCGGTCCGGGCACAAATGTTTTCACAATGAGGCATACTGGAATCATTCACGCTACATTGGCCTGGGGCCTGCCGCACACTCGTACGTTCATCCGAACCGGTGGGCCAACGTGAGCGATGTGGGCCGCTACGTGTCCAGGCTCGCGGCGGGTAGCAGTCCAATTGATTTTAAGGAGACAATCGGCGGGGAGCAACTGGCCTCGGAGATGATCCTTCTGCGGCTGAGGACAACGGAAGGACTCGACGAAAACCGTTTCGCCCAAGCGACTGGCAGGGAGTTCTATGCGGGAAAGCGGAGGCAGGTTCTCGACAACGTGCGCGAACGTCGGCAGATCGATTACCGCAAGCCCCTGTGGGCTCTCACCGAAGACGGCATGCTCGTTGCCGATGCAATCATACGGGATCTGGTCTGACGCGCCGCGCTATTTTGCGGTCCGTGAAATCTTGAGGATTTCGTACTTCAGGACGCCCTTGGGCACTCTTATTTCCACGCTCTCGCCCTCTTTGTGTCCCAGGAGTCCCTTGCCCACGGGCGACGACACCGAAATCTTGTCTTCCGCGAAATCGGCTTCCACCTCCGATACCAGCGCATATTCGATTTCCTCCGATGCATCCAGGTCCCGCAATCGCACGGTGGTGCCCAGCACCGCAATTCCCTTGGGAAGATCCTCTTCCTTGATGATGCGGGCGCGGGCAAGCTTGTCTTCAAGCTCGCGAATGCGGATCTCATTAAAGGTCTGGGCCTCTTTGGCCGCCTCGTATTCGGCGTTCTCGCCAAGATCGCCGTGTGCACGCGCGTCGTGGAGCTGTATCGATATCTCTTTGCGGCGAGTGGTCTTGAGGGCAATCACCTGCTCGTCAAGCTTGTCGTACGCTTCTTTGTTGAGGTAAATGAGACCGTCGTCCACTGATGACCTCCGGGATTTTGTTGCCGGGCGCAATAAAAAATTCCCCGTCCCTTCGCCGGGGACCGGGAATTTGCTATGCGTGCCGGAAAATGACTTTCCTTATTCAATAAATAAAAATAATATGCCTTGGTCGAGTCAAGCGAAAAAAAAATCAGAAGCCCTGAAAATCTTCGGCAGTTGGACCGACCGGGGTTTGCCGGCTTGGGCAAAAAGCACTCGCATTAAGCTCGACCTGGGTGCGGACCAGCCGGCTTCTATTTACAAATAGTACGTTCAGATCAATCGAAAAGCACCAAAAAGATATATATATGAATTATCTATAATGTATATTTTAGCAGTATGTTTCTCTCGAAGATGCACCTGGATAACTTTCGAAGCTATAAGGACTTAACGCTGGACCTTCCGGAGAAAGGCATGCTTCTTACGGGTCCAAACGGCAGCGGGAAGACAAATCTCCTGGAAGGTGTTTTTCTCTTGTGCACTGCGCGTTCCCAGCGGGGAGCGTCAAGAAACGAACTCATCGGATTTTCCTCGGATTATTGCTACGTTGAAGGAGTTTTTTCGGCCCTAGGGAATGAATCGAGCGTGCCCGTGTCCATCGGATTCAACCGGGAACAAAGAGTGAGTATGAAGGTGAACGCGAAGCAGGTTTCGTCATTTTCCCAGTGGCTTGGACACGGCATGGCGGTGTCGTTTGGCCCTGAAGACCTGACGCTGGTTCAGGGCGTTCCCAAAGACCGGCGGAATTTTTTGGATATTTTTATCAGCCAGATCGATACCACCTATCTCTCCTCGCTCATATCGTACAGGAAAAGTCTTGCCCAGCGCAACAACTTGCTTGCAAACAAGATCAACGACGCACAGCTTGACGTATACGAGGAGGCGATGGCACGGCACGGCGCTGTTGTCTTCTTCAAACGCAGGGAGATATGTGCCGCCATGACCCCTGTCTTTGCATCTTTTTACGGGGAAATAAGCGGCAATCTTGAACGCGCGTCCATGGAATATAAACCTTCGATCAGGTGCGCGAGCGATTCCCAGAAAGACTGGGAACAGGCATTCTTGAACGGCATCGGAAATGCAAAAAGTAAGGACATCCTTGCCGGATATTCCTCGGTTGGCCCCCACCGCGACGACATTACACTTCTTGTCGACGAAAAGGAAGCCCGGTCCTTCGCATCCCTGGGACAATGCACTACGATAGCCCTGTCCCTGCGCATGTCGTCGGTCCTCGTGAGCGAACAGTACAGGAAGGACTCAATGATTTTTCTCTTTGACGACGCCGTGAGCTACCTCGATTCCGCAAGGACCTCGCGTGTCTTTCCCCTTCTGGAGCACCGCGGGCAATTGCTGGTAACCGCCCCATCGGACCGGCAGCAGGGCGTTGCCGGGTTGCCCCACTATGCCATTCGGGAAGGAGCCGTTGTTTCGCTGTGACCCCCGCGCACGTTCCGGAAAAGATAGGTACCGTTATCGATTCCATACTTTCGGAGCGCGGCTATCTCACGCCGGTGCGCGAATGGGGTGTGGTCAACGCCTGGGCGAACATCGTCGGCGCGAAACTCGCGTCGGTCACCGAGTGTTCGCGGGTTGAAAACGGGGTTCTCTACGTGCGCGTCGAGTCGTCGGCGTGGAGGCAGGAAATAAGCTATATCAAGAGGCACATCCTCGATTCGATACGCAAGGAAACGCCGTGCACAACAATCAACGACATCGTGTTTTATTGAACCCCATAGCGAGCTCATCCTCGAGCTCTGCCTCGGGGTTAGCGAGCGGCTATGAGTACGTTTTCATTCCATAGGGACGGAAAGATTGTCATTTCATTCCCTAAGGCGTGGTAGTTGCGCTTCGCGCAAATAATCGTGTCTTTTGCCTTTTCCTCGCAGCTAGCTACGAGGTCTTTCAATGTCTCCGGAGGCATCTTGGTATGAGCGACGAAGCAGTTGACGAAAGCCAATACAGCGCAAAGAGCATCAAGGCACTCAAGGGACTTGATGCGGTTCGAATGCGGCCCGCCATGTACATCGGGAGCACCGGTTCCCTCGGACTGCATCACCTGGTGTACGAGGTGGTGGACAATTCGATCGACGAAGCGCTCGCGGGGTATTGCACAAGAATCGAAGTAACCATCCACAAAGACGCTTCGGTCTCGTGCCTCGACGACGGACGCGGCATTCCGGTGGACTATCACGAGGGAGAAAAAATGTCGGCGCTGCAGCTCGTGCTCACCACGCTGCATGCCGGCGGCAAGTTTGACAATGACTCGTATAAAATTTCCGGCGGTCTGCACGGCGTCGGTGTTTCATGCGTAAATGCATTATCCTTGTATCTTGAGGCCGAAGTATACCGCAACAATAAAACCTATTACATGAAATTCAACTACGGCGAGCCCGAAAAAGACGTTGAGGAAACAGGAGTAAGCACCCACACCGGCACAAAAATCCATTTTCTTCCCGACCCGACTATTTTTGAAACAACCGAATTCAGCTTCGATATCCTATCAAAACGGCTCCGCGAACTCGCGTTCCTTAACAAAGGCGTGCACATCATCATTACCGACGAGCGTACCGAGGGTAAAACGCATGACTTCTGTTATCCCGGCGGCCTCATTTCCTTCATCAAGTTTCTTGACGAAGGGAAAACAACGCTCAACGAGGAACCCGTCTGTTTCCATCAGCAGCGGGAGAATATCGACATCGAAGTGGTCATGCAATACAACGACTCGTACATGGAAAACATCTTTTCGTTTGCCAACAACATCAACACTATCGACGGCGGCACTCATCTGGCAGGATTCAAACGCGGCCTCACGCGTGCAATCACCACATACATCGAGAGCTACCACCTGCTTAAGAATAATAACACCATCGAACTCAAAGGCGAAGATCTGCGCGAAGGCCTCACCGCCATCATCAGCATCAAACTGCCCAATCCGCAGTTTGAGGGGCAAACCAAGACCAAACTCGGTAATACCGAAGTAACGGCAATTGTCGAAAACGCGCTTGTTGACATTCTGGGGACCTATCTTGCCGAAAACCCGGCCATAGCAAAGAAGGTAGTTGACAAATGTGTCAATTCCGCCATTGCCCGCGAGGCTGCGCGAAAGGCCCGCCAGCTTGCCAGGCGTAAGACGCTCATGGACGGCGGCGGCCTGCCGGGAAAACTGGCCGACTGTCAGGAGCGTGAACCGGAAAAATGCGAGTTGTTTCTCGTCGAAGGAGACAGCGCCGGCGGCAGCGCCAAAATGGGCCGCGATCGGACATTCCAGGCCATCATGCCTCTTCGCGGCAAAATCCTGAACGTTGAAAAGGCGCGCATCGACAAGCTTCTGGAACACGAAGTCATCCAGGACATGGTCCAGGCGCTTGGCACCGGTTTCGGCAATTCGGAAGACGAGGACGGATTTTCGGCAGACAAGGTCCGCTATCACAAGATCATCATTATGACCGATGCCGACGTCGACGGCTCACATATCCGGACCCTGCTGCTGACATTTTTCTTCCGTTATATGACCGCTCTTATCGAAAAGGGATATGTGTACATCGCCCAGCCGCCGCTGTACCGCATCAAGGCCGGCAAAGAGGAGAAATATCTCTTTGCCGACGAACAGAAGGACGCCCTTGTTGTAGAATGGAAAGACAAGAAAAACGTGACTGTCCAGCGCTACAAGGGCTTGGGAGAAATGAATCCCGACCAGCTTGCGTCCACCACCATGATGCCCGAGTCGCGCACGCTTTTACAGGTAAAACTTGAGGACGGCATAGAAGCCGACAAGGTCTTTACCATGCTCATGGGCGAAAATGTCGAGGCCCGCCGCAAATTCATTGAAGAAAATTACGATAAGGTCAAGGATCTGGACATCTGATACTCATGAACAAACGACGCACGCTTCTTTTGACAAACGACGACGGCTATTCGGCTGGCGGGATACGCAGCCTTCATGATGCGCTTGCCGAATCATTTGACGTTGTTGTTGCAGCTCCAACCACCGAACAGAGCGGGATCGGTCACGCCTTTACGTTTAATCGGCCGCTTTCGCATTTCCCGTTGCCTCATTCCGTCGGCATGACGGGGTGGGCAGTAAGCGGGACGCCCTCCGACTGCGTTAAATTCGCGGTGAGCCATCTGCTTAAGGACATGCCCGACCTGGTTGTATCCGGCATGAATCTGGGCGAAAACTCCGGAATATCAAGCTATTATTCCGGCACCGTGGCGGCAGCCCGTGAAGGGGCTTTCTGGCGCATACCAAGTTTTGCGTTCTCCGTCTGCAAAGGAAGCGAAATATATCTGGCCGACTATAGTCGCATGGCCCATCGCATTTTAAACTATCTGGCGAAAGAAGACGGCGCCGACCGCACCAAGATCATTTTCTACAATGTTAACTTTCCGGACTGCAGGCCATCCCTGTGCCGGGGCATACGCGCTACCCGCCAGAGCATGGCATATTTCGATGACAAGTACCGACGCGTTTCAAATGACGCTTCCGACCAGGAGGGGTTCATTGTCTATGGAGATAAGGTGGATGTTGAGCAAAGCGACACGTTTGATTCTCGGGCCATCCTCAACCGCTATGTTGCCGTCACGCCGTTATGTTTTGACGCAACCGCGGAATGGGCCATACCCGCCCTTGCCGATCTCGAACAATCTCTTCCGATTCAGCAGTAAAGGAGTTTTGGCGTAATGGCAACAGAAGGTCAGAACATACTGCCCGTCTTTCTCGAAGATGAGATGCGAAAATCGTATCTCGCCTATTCGATGAGCATGATTACCGCGCGCGCCCTTCCCGACGTGCGTGACGGACTCAAACCGGTGCATCGTCGCGTGCTCATGGGGCTCGAAGATATCGGCCTGCGGCATTCAAAACCCACCAAGAAATGCGCGAACGTGGTTGGGCATGTCATGGCCAAATATCATCCGCACGGCGATTCCGCGATCTACGATACGCTGGTGCGTCTGGCGCAGGACTTCTCGTTACGCTATCCCATGGTGGAAGGTCAGGGTAACTTCGGTTCCATAGACGGAGACCCGCCAGCCGCGTATCGTTACACCGAGTGCCGCATGACGGCCCTTGCCGAGGAAATGCTGGCGGATATCGACAAAGACACCGTTGACTTTGTCCCCAACTACGATGACTCCATGACGGAGCCATCGGTACTGCCGTCCAAACTTCCCTTCCTGCTTCTCAACGGCAGCACCGGCATAGCCGTTGGCATGGCCACCAACATGGCTCCGCATAATCTCAACGAAGTAATCGACGGCATTGTCGCAACCATAGACAATCCGGATATCGGGTTGATTGACCTCATGCAGATTATTCCGGGGCCGGATTTCCCTACAGGCGGGATAATTTACGGTAAGAGCGGCATTGTGTCCGCCTATCATACCGGCAACGGCAAGGTGATTGTGCGCGCTCGTGCCGAAGTGGAAAAAACCGGCGACCGCGAACAAATCGTCATTACGGAAATTCCGTACATGGTCAACAAATCTGCATTGCTCGAACGCATGGCGGACCTGGTCCGCGAAAAAACCATAGAGGGCATTTCGTTTCTGCGGGACGAATCGGACCGTACCGGCATGCGCATTGTTGTCGGCATCAAGAAAGACAATTTCGGCGACGTCATTTTGAATCAGCTGTATAAGTTTACCAGTCTACAGGATACGTTTGCGATCAACAATCTGGCTCTTGTGAACAAACAGCCGCGGCAACTCTCACTAAAACAAATAATCACCTACTTTATCGAGCATCGGCATGAAGTCGTCATGCGCCGAACGCAGTTCGATCTTGCCAAGGCCAAGGAACGCGCGCATATCCTTGAGGGACTCAAGATCGCTATTGAAAATATCGACGAAATTATCGCGCTCATCAAGGCATCGCCAAGCACCGATGCCGCCCAAACCCAACTCATGGAACGCTTTGCGCTTTCGGAATTGCAGGCGCACGCCATTTTGGAGATGAAACTCCAGCGTCTCACCGGCCTCGAACGGGAAAAAATAGAACTGGAACTCGCCGAACTGCACAAGCTCATTGCCGAACTTGCGGCAATACTCGAAAGTCGCGAACGCCGCATGGCAATCATCAAGGACGAGCTTGTTGACATCCGCAATCGTTTCGGCGATGAACGCCGTACGGAGATCGTTGACGCGTCGGGCGAAGACATGGACATCGACATGGAAGACATGATCCCGGACGAGGACATGGTTGTCACCATGTCGCACTCAGGCTATGTCAAGCGCTGCCCCGTAACAGCCTACCGGACGCAGGGGCGCGGCGGCAAGGGCGTGGTGGGCATGGAGTCGAAAGACGACGATTTCGTGGAATCGCTGTTTGTCGCGTCGGCGCACGCCTACATCCTTTTCTTCACAAACGCGGGGCGCTGTTACTGGCTCAAGGTATACAGAATCCCGGAGGGCGGCCGGCAGTCCCGCGGCAAACCCATTGTAAACCTCATCAGCCTCAAGCCGGACGAAAAAATCGCCGCCTTCGTGCCGGTGAGGGAATTCGACGAATCGCATTTTATCGTGAACGCCACCGAACGCGGCGTGGTGAACAAGCAGCCGCTCGCTTCCTATGCAAACATCCGCAAGGACGGCATCAACGCCATGCACCTCGACGACGGGGACCGCATGATCGAATGCAAACTGACAAACGGGAACAACGATATCATTCTGGGCACGGCAAACGGCCAGGCTGTCCGGTTTCACGAGAGCGCCGCACGCGAGCTCGGCCGCAATACGCGCGGCGTGCGCGGCATCCGGCTGGTTGGAAACGACCGCGTGGTGAGCATGATTATCGTCGACGAGTCTCAGCAGGTGCTCACCGTCACCGAAAACGGCTTCGGCAAGCGGACCGACCTTACCGAATACCGCAAAACCAACCGGGGTGGTTCAGGGATAATCAACATCAAGACCACGGAAAGAAACGGTACCGTGGTGGCGCTCAAGAGCGTCACCGACCGGAACGATATCATGCTTATCACCAAGAACGGCATCGTCATTCGCTGCGACGTGCTGAGGATCTCAATCATCGGCAGGAACACGCAGGGGGTGCGGCTGATCAACCTCGATAACGGCGATAAGGTGGTCGACATTGCGCTGTGCGGGAAGTCCGACGAGCCGGACTCGGCTCTTCCGGCTGCGGCGGATTCTCCCGTTGCCGTGGACGGCTCGGGCGCGGCGGCTGCAGGCGACTCGGGGGCGCCTCCAGCGGCCGATGATCCGGGATCAACGCCTCTTCACGCCACGGAATAGGCGTCGCCGCGGCGACCAAACAAAAACGGGCGTTTCTTCACATCGTGGAGAAACGCCCGTTTTCTTTGAGACCAGACACTCGTGTTTGCCTGGCCCTACTGCCTGGATAGGATGATCAACGTCGCTATGACGGAAACAATGCTTACAATTTGGAAAATCGCGGTCACGGAGTCCATAAACGTCTTGAAGTTGTTCTTGTACTCGATTCTCTGCGGCACTACGAGCGCGTCCCCCGGCGACATGGAAAGCTCCAGGACATTAGTCTTTTTGTTGGAGATGATGCTTCCGTTGGCGCGGGCAAGGTAAATATTCCTTCTATCAGCCGTTTCTTTCAAACCACCGGCCATTTCCAGATAATCGGACACTTGGGTCTTGTCGGCGTCAAGCCTGAAGGTGGCAGGGTTGAACACCTCCCCGATTACCGACACCGTACCGCTGGGCTTGGGTACCCAGATCGTGTCCAAATCCTCAAGGATAAAGTCTTTATATGCTGACTGCCTGGTGAGGTCCATCACTACCCTTCCCATCGGTTCCTGCGCCTTCAGCTTGCCCAAAAGCAATTCCTGTTGAGCAAGCAGCTGCTGGGCCTCACCTACGCTCTGGCCTTTGGAAGCGAGCGCCGTGGTCATGGCGGCGGCGTCGGCTTCAAGCCTGTTAATGTACTCGTCTTCGCGTTTCCGTTCGAGGTCCTTTACGGAAACTCTCGTCACAATAGCGGCGGGCAGGTAGGCCTCGGAGGTGAACCCGCCCGCCCGGTCGATGAGATGTCCAAGCGTTTCCTTTTCCAGGATGACATATTCCCCGGGGAAAGTGAATTCGCCCTTGAGGACCACGCGGCGTTCGTCCTGCCATCCTTTTTTGCTTCGAACGTAGACCCTGTCGGACTTTTTGAGCGGGAGATTGCTTGACGAATCGCCTTCAAGCGCGCAGCTCACGCAGAAATCGATCTTCTCGGTGAATACGTACTCGCCATTGTAGGTTCGTCTGTATATCTCGCCGTGATTGGGGCTGGCCTCATCGGTGAGCCCGCCCGCCTTGATAACAAGGTCGCGAACCTTCATATTGTCAAGCAGCTTCTGGCTTCCGGGATTGGTCACCGCGCCGTCGATGGTTACGGTCCTGTCGGGCTCGAAGTAATCCCGCGAGTAAACAATCACTTCGTCGCGGGGCTGCAGCGAGATGTTGTCGGAGGAAGCGTGGTCGGCCAGCCCGCGCTTGAGGTTGAACGGCACGAGTCGGTCGACAAAGGTGGGCGGAGCCTGTCGCAGGACAATGGCATAATCGAAGTATGTTTCGGGCAGCACCGCATTGAAATCCGGCAGAATGTCGGAGAGCCGCATGCCGGGCTTGTACTCGTATTTTCCAGGTCTCGCCACGTTGCCGGAGAGATAGACCGCGTTCCTGTTCTTCTCGACAATCGGAAACACCTTGATAACGTCGCCATCCTGAACCTCAAATTCCGGGATCGTCTGCGGCTGGTCCGACGTCAGGTCGAGCACCACCTGCATCGCATTGTCTTTGAACCGCTCCACCTGGATCCTGCTTCCCCATGCAGCGGGCGACATGCCGCCGGCCAGCCCGAGAGCTTCCTTGAGCGTTGTGTTGGCCTTGATTTCGTACAACGCGCTACGCCGTACGTTGCCGGCAACGGCGACCATTTTCTTGATAATAGGCACGATAATGGCGTCGCCGGATTTGATCCGGATGCTTGCGTTGTCCTTGCCCGAAAGAAGAAAATCGTAAAAATCAACCGTTGCGACCACGTTGCCGTTCCGTTTGAGCTGGACATTCCGGAGGGACCCGCGGCGGGTGGGGCCGCCTGCCGCATAGAGCGCGTTCGTGACGCTGGACAGCCCGCTCACGGTGTAATACCCGGGCGATTTCACCTCGCCTACGATAAAAACGCCGATGGAGCGCAGTTCACCCATCGACACGGACGCCTGCACGCCTTCGATGCTCTGCACGCGATCGAGAATGTTTTTCTGCAGCGCGCTGAACGGCAGACCCGCAACCGCGACCGGACCGATATGCGGGATGTTGATTCTTCCATCCCGGTCGACCTTGAGGCGGTATTCCCCCTCATTAATCCGCCCCCATAGGAGGACCACAATTTCGTCCCCGCTGCCCACGATATAGTCGGCAGGAGTGGCGGCGTAGTCTGCCGGAGCAAAGGTGGTAACCCTTGTGCCGGCAAAAGCATCGAGACCGAAAATGGTGAGCGTGCGAAGAAGTGAATCCGGATCGACCGTCTTGTTCCTGACGATGTTCTCGTACGTGGACGCCAGCCGCAGCGTGTCTGCCCTGAGGCGGGCGGCGGCTGCGGTGTCGGCGGCCTTGGCCGCAGCCGTGGTGTCGACGGCCTGCGATCCCTTGAGCGTAGTGTCACGCTTCTGATAGGCTTTCGCCATGTTCTTCATGTCCGCCGGCGAAAGCCCCTTTTGCTGCATGTATTGCCGCGCAAGCAGGCTGTCCTGCGAACCTACCTGGGGAAATACCGCGCGCGCGCCAAACAACGTCCAGGCGCATACCAGCAGAACTGTCCTTCTCTTCATTTCTGACCTTTACAAAAGGAGTGAACGTAGGCGTCTGAATCGTTGCCGCCGGAACCGGCAGCATCTTTATAATTTACAATTTGCAACACAGGAAAACACGGTTTTTTGGCAGGTGTACGGCCGCCGTCATACCCGGTAGTAATCCCGGTACCACTGCACAAACCGTTTTACTCCCGCGTCGATGTTGGTCTTCGGCGCGTACCCGAGCCTCGACAGCTTGTCTATGTCGGCGATGGTTGCGGGCACGTCGCCCGCCTGCATCGGCCTGAAATCGATAGCGGCCTTTGTGCCGAGGTTTGTTTCGATTTCGCCGATAAAGTCCATGAGATCTTCGGCCCTGCTGTTTCCGATATTGTAAATCTCTGAGGGAAGGGGATGGGAGAGCGTGAGCAGAATGCCGTCGACAATATCGTCGACGTAGGTGAAATTCCGCTTCATTTTTCCACCGTTGAATACCTCTATCGGCCTCCCCTCGAGAATAGCTTTTGTGAAGAGGAACAGGGCCATGTCGGGCCGGCCCCACGGGCCGTAGACCGTGAAGAATCTGAGCCCCGAGCAATTGAGGCCATACAGGCGGCTGTAGCAGTGGGCAGTGAGCTCGTTGGACCGTTTCGTGGCGGCATAGAGAGACAGGGGATTGTCGACTCTGTCCGATTCCGAAAACGGAAGTTTGGCGTTGCCGCCGTACACCGACGACGACGATGCGTACACGAAGTTCTCCACGCGGCAGCATCGGGCAATCTCCAGGACGCTCAAAAACCCTTCGTTGTTTGACTTCTGGTAAGCGAACGGATTGGTGAGAGAATATCGCACCCCCGCCTGCGCCGCAAGATGACAGATGCGAGCCGGTCGATGGCGATCAACAATGGCCCGCAAGCCCTCGTAATCGCACATGTCGAGCCTGTGGAATGTAAATCCTTTGAATCCTGCCAGAATCGCAAGCCTGGCCTCCTTGAGCGACGGATCGTAATAGGCGTTGAGATTATCGATTCCCACCACTTCGTAACCATCCGCGACAAGCCGTTTGCACAGGTGAAACCCGATGAACCCCGCCGCTCCGGTGACAAGAATCATGCAAACATCCTCCCGATCTTGGGCCGAACCGTTATGTCCCCGCCGCGGATCAAGACGCCCCGGTCGAGAACGATCTCACGGTAATGGTACTGCTGCTTGAGAAATTCGTCGTGCGTAGCCATGATGACGGTTGTCCCCCAGCTATTGATTTTCTGAAACATCGCCATAATCTCCCGCGACACGGCCACGTCGAGGTTGCCGGTGGGCTCGTCGGCAAGGATAATCAGCGGGTCATTGACAATTGCGCGGGCTATGCAGACACGCTGCTGTTCCCCTCCGGACAACTGCGGCGGGAAATAGGCGCATTTGTGGGACAAGCCGGTGAGCGCGAGCACCTCGAAGACCTTGCGCTTCACCTCGCGCTCTTTTCTCCCGGTAACGCGCATTGCAAAGGCGACATTCTCGAATACGTTGCGGTCGGAGAGCAGCCTAAAGTCCTGGAACACGATCCCCAGCGTGCGGCGCAGGAGCGGAATGTCGCGTGAGCGCATGTAGGTGGAATCGTACCCTCCCACGAACACCTGGCCCTTCGTGGGGAACTCTTCCATGTAAATGTGCTTGAGCAGGGTGGTTTTCCCGGCGCCGCTCGCGCCGGTGAGAAAGACGAACTCGCCTTTGTCGATGAACACCGAGACGTCCGAAAGCGCCTCGAACGACCCGGCATACTCCTTGGTAACATGGGAGAACTGGATCATGCAGGCTCTCTCTTCCTTAAAAGAAAGTGGACGCGCTCGGAGCTTGCGGTGTGTTTCTTGAAGGAAAAGTCGTCCCAGATGCCCAGGATTTCGAATTGCGCGTCCGGAACGAAATCGCGGATAACGCCCACGGGGAACACTTTTTGTTCGTGATGTTCGAGGCTCTTGGTGTACAATTCGCAATCATTTTTGTGAACGGGCCCGGCCGCGTTCTGCGTCGGGGCGTCAGCGGGGGAAAACGTCGCGCCAATTCGGCCGGACTCATCACATCGGCGGAAGATCGTGAAGTCGTTATGTTGTATGCCCTCCGGCGAATGGTAATAACTGTGCCGGAAGTAAAAGCAATCGCCGAAATCGTCCGCGTCGACGTATTCGTTGAAGTTGTTGACGGAATTGAACACGGTGGTGACGTCGAATAGAAACAGTCCACCGGGCGAAAGCATCGAGTGCACCTCGCCGAACAGCCGAACATAAGAGTCGCGATCCTTGAGATAGTTGATGCCGTCGTACAGAAAAAGGACGAGGTCGAAGCAGGACGTCGCCCGGAACGGAAGATACCGGCCGTCGGCGCACACGACTCCGCCGAGGCGCGCGCGCGCCTGACGGCACATCGGGTAGGAAAGGTCGGAGGCAAGATACTGGAACCCCGAAACGCGCAAACGCTCCCCGAGCAGGCCGGTGCCGGCGCCGATTTCGAGAATGGACGGGCGGCTGGACCGCGCGTGGCGCTTTATTACTTGCTCAATGAGATTGTGCCAGCGGTGATATCCGACGTGCGACATGAGTCTGTCGTACAGGAGGGCGAGGTCGCCGTAGTTCACGGGGCTACAGCCTTATGTCTATGTAAATCTCATGGCGCCATTTCTTAACAAGATCGAGCAGCTTCTTCTGCGCCATGATTTCCCGCGCCTTCTCGGAAAGCAAGTCGTAGTCGTCCTCCATGGTGAGCGCCCTGTTCTTCATCCGGTCGTCAAGCCGGTACAGGGATATCTCGTTGCCTTCGCGGACGGGGGCCGTCATGCCGCCACTTTGCAGGCTGTCGATGGCTGCGCGCGCCGCTTCGGCAAGACCGAACAAGGGCACCCATCCGACGCGTCCGTCGTGCGCGCGCGTTTGCGCATCGGTGGAGAACTTGTGCACAGCATCGGCAAAATCGGCTTTGGTCTTTGCCGAAGTTCGCACTGAATCGAGGAGCGCCATGCACCGGTTGACCGCCGCCTCGGGCGGGGTGAGGCTCACGAAAATCTGGCGTACATGCACGGTCTGGTCTTTCTTCGCGACAATATTGACAATATGGAATCCGAGACGCGACTCGATAATGTCGCTGGTTTGACCCACGTTCAGGGAAAAAACCGCTTCCTCGAATTTGAGTTCGGAGAGCGTCCCCTTGGAGATAAATCCGAGGTCACCGCCGCTTGCCGCGTTCGGGTCTTCCGAATATTGCTTGGCCACGGCGGCGAAATCTTCGCCCGCATCAAGGTGCCGCTTGATGCTCTTTGCCTTTGCAAAGGCAGCTTGGCGCAGGGAATCGGGCGTCACAAGTCTCACGGTGATTTTGTACAACAGCACGCTCTCGCCGATGGTGGGCAGGCTGTCTTTGTAGTCGCGGTAGAAGGTTTCGACATCGTTCTTGCTCACCGAAACCTGGCCGACATATAACTGGGACACCTTCTGTTTTACCAACTGTTCCTGGATCTGAGAGCGCAGCTGAGACTTGAATTTGGTGAGCCCCATGCCATATTTCTCACGTAATTCCTTTTCGAGCGCGTCCATGGTCATGCTGTTCTGCGAGAGGATCTGGGAAATGTGTGCGTTCACCGCCTGGTCGACTTCGTTTTCCTTTACCACGATGTTGGAGTCCTTGGCGGCATGCACGATGAGCACTTTGCCGTCCACCAGGTCGCCGATAAGCTGCGTGCGCAAGGCGCGGAACTGGGAGGTATCGGGTTTTGCGCCAACGCTTGTCTGGCGCATCATGATATAGGCGTCCAGCTCCGACTGTGTTATCACCGAATCGCCAACAACCGCGGCTACGCCATCGAGACGGTCGGCGGCGCACGGCAAAGCCGCAAACACGGCAACCAGGACGGTCTTTGCAAAATTCGATAGGGTCACTCTGCTACTCCTGACTTTCCTTATGCGAGGAATCCGCGGGCGCAGCCGGACCTTTTTGCGATGCGCCCTCCGGCGACGTTTTGCGCTGCTCGGTGATGAGGTCCAGATGCGCCTCGACGATCATCTTGGTGCGCAGCGACGAGATGAGCCGCTCAAGTGCGGCGTTCTGCATCTTTGCCGCGAGTATATTGGCAATATCATCCCGCACCTCCGGCAACTGGCACATGGTGCCTTTGGGCTGTTTGTCGAGCACGCGCACAAGGCAGAAGCTTGAGCCGGCCTTGATGACGTTTGTGGTCCCGTTGATCCTTGTTGTGGAGATCTCCTGGGCAACCTCGGGCGGAATGTCGCTGAGCTTTACATACGAGATGGTTTTCGAATCGGGCGGCGGGACTTTCGAGTACTGCGCCGCGAGGCTCATGAAATTGTCGGGCGTCACAAGGGAGCGGACTTTCCACGCGGTATTGATGTCGTCACAGACGATCTGGAGGTATTTCGCGACGTTCTTTTCGCGCACGAAATTGGCCTTATTGTCGTTGTAGTAGGCTTCGATGGCCTCTTCGGGAACCTTTACCTCCTGCGGAGACACTGCGTTGCGGCTCACCATCTCGGCGCAGAGCAGGTCTTCCTTCATGCGTTTCAGGCGATCGCGTATGGTCTCCTCTTTGTCTATTTTGAGCCGGATCGCCTCATAATAGAGGATCTTGTTGTCGACCCATTGCTTGACGTAGTTGACGATTTGCTCGCGCGTGATAAAATCGCTGTATTCGGTCGGAATGCTCTTGTACAATTCGTCGAGCGTAAGCACCGATTCGCCCACCCGCGCCACCACCGGCCCCTTGGGACGGTTTGCGCACCCCGCGAAGGCGCAGACGGCTAGGAGCCCGAAAACCAAACCATGTCGCAGTACATTCATGATATTATGAAAAAAATATATGATGGTGCCGCGGAAAGCCACGCGTTCATGGCTGCGGCGCAAGCAATTCTCTTGTCTCAATCGCCCTGTCTTCCACTGCCGTTGCCTGGAGTCGCGTTCGCAGCGAAACAGGAGGGCCGCTGATAATCTCAAACTGCCGCTTCGACGCGGAAACGATCTTGCCTATCGTCTCACGAACCGCGGCATCCTCGCCCTCAAAAGACAGGGCAAGTCCCCCCTCCTGCGCTATGGTCACCTTGACGCATCCGAGCGCCCGCGCAAGGACCTTGATCCGCATCAACAGCAGAAGCGCAATCACGCTCTTCGGCATGGGGCCGAACCGGTCGGCAAGCTCGCGTTCCACCTCGTCCACATCGGCGGTTGAGCCCGCGCCCGACAATTCCTGGTACACCGAAATCCGCGCCGTGCCGTCCTCCACGTAGTCGGTGGGGATATAGGCGTCGAGCGGAATGTCGAGCGTGACTTCCTTGTCTTTCACGAGCGGCTGCTTTTCACCGCGCAGTTCCTTCACCGTTTCTTCGAGAAGACGGCAGTACAGTTCGAAGCCCACCGCGGCGATAAAGCCGTGTTGGTGAACGCCCAGGATGTTTCCGGCGCCGCGGATTTCCAGATCCCGCATGGCGATCTGAAACCCGGACCCGAGATCGGTGTACTGTTCGAGCACGCGCAAGCGGCGCAGCGAAATCTCGCTCGCTTCCCGGAACGACGGGGCGAGAAAGTACGCGTACGCCTGTTCCGACGATCGCCCCACCCTGCCCCGGAGCTGGTACAGCTGCGACAGCCCCATGGTATCCGCGCGGTTCACGAGGATGGTATTGACATTGGGAATATCGAGCCCATTTTCGATGATCACGGTGGAAACCAGCACGTCAAACCTCCCCGCGATAAACTCTTTCATGATACGCGCAAGTTCCGATTCGTGCATCTGGCCGTGTGCGCACACCACGCGAGCCTTGGGAACCAGGGACTCGATAGTGTCGCGAATGGAGCCGAGCGTCTGGATCCGGTTGTGCACAACGTAGGTCTGGCCGCCTCTGTCAAGCTCGTTCTCGATAGCGGTCTTGAAGATCTCCTCGTGGTATTCGAGGACGTGCGTCTCGATGGGCAGCCGGTTGCGCGGCGGGGTATTAATGATGGACAGATCACGCGCGCCGATGAGAGACAGGTGGAGCGTCCGCGGGATGGGCGTGGCGGTCATCGACAGTACGTCCACTTTGTACCTGAAGTGTTTGAGCCGTTCCTTGTGCCGGACCCCGAACCGCTGTTCTTCGTCTATGATGAGGAGGCCGAGGTTCTTGAAGATGATGTCCTGCGACAGGATGCGGTGCGTGCCCACGAGAATATCGACCGTCCCCTCCTTGACGCGCGCGACCACCTCTTTCTGTTCTTTTGCCGACAGGAACCGCGACAGCATGGCGACCCGCACCGGGAAATTCGCCATGCGCTCAACCAGCGTGGCGTAGTGCTGCGCCGTAAGGATGGTGGTGGGCGCCAGGAGCGCAACCTGGTAGCCGTCCATCACCGCCTTGAACGCGGCGCGCATTGCCACTTCGGTCTTGCCGAACCCGACGTCGCCGCACACCAGACGGTCCATAGGCTTCTTGGATTCCATGTCTTTCTTGACTTCCGCGATCGCGCGCGCCTGGTCGGGCGTCTCGTCGTAGACAAAGGAATCCTCGAATTCCTTTTGCCACATGGTGTCCTTGGAGAACTGTATGCCCTCGTAATACTGGCGTTTGGCGTACAGCTCGATAAGCTCCTGCGCCATTTCCCGCAGGGATTCCTTGGTGCGCGCCTTGAGCCGCTCCCACGATTCGCTGCCGAGCTTGGAAAGCGCCGGAACGACCGACTCCTTCCCGATGTACTTCTGGACTTTGTGGAAATCCTCAACCGGCACGCTCAGCTTTGCGCTGTTCTGGTACGCGATGAGCATGCAATCGCGGCCCGCGCCGCCGGCCACGATATGCTCCACGCCAAGGAACCTGCCGATGCCGTGGTCGACATGGACGACAAAGTCGCCCGGCGACAGCGCATCGTAGGAAGGCAGCGGCTGGCCCTGACGCATCCGCTTGTGAACGATCTGGCGCGTAGGCGGGCGGTTGAAAATCTGCACATCGGAATAATACAGCCGCTTGTTCGTCCTGTCCACGAAGCCGCGCTGGAGGAAGCCCGTGCAAACCTTTACATAAGGGCATTGTTCGCCGATGAGCTCGAGGAGCCGCTCGGCGTGTCCCTGATTACCGCACACGACAACGGTTTCATCGCCGGACTCATCGTGACTGCGCAGGTCGGCAACCAGCGGTTCCATGGTTTGCGGGAAGGCGGGTTGTTCGGACATGCCGCAGTTGCAGGTCCACTGCGCTTCCACGCCTTCGGCGGTGCCCACGAACACGCGCGAAAACAGCGTCAGGCCCTCCACCGCATCCTGCGTCGGCACCAGCAGCTTGTCCGGGGACGAAACGAAAGCCGAAAACGCATCGGGCACGCGTTCGAGGTGGCGCTCGTAGTTCTGCACGCATTCGTCAAGGCGACGCGGCGGCGGCAGCAGGTCGTCCCAAACAATAATCGCGTCCGAAGGAAGGTAATCGAGTACCGAGGCCGTAGCCGGGGCAAACCAGTGCAGAAACCACTCGATGCCGTCGTGGTCGGAAAGCGTCTTCCACTGGTGGGACAGTTTGGAAAAACCCGCTTCAAGGTCGCGCTTGCCCGCAGCGAACGCTCCCATGGCCGACAGCGCCCGTTCCACGGCTTCGGCCGAGAGGCAGTATTCCTTCATCGGAAAAATTTCAACTGTTTCACGCGTCCGCGATGTTTTCTGCGAAAACACATCAAATTCGCGTATCGTCTCTATTACGTCCCCGAAAAATTCGACGCGAACCGGGCCGTCGGTCATAAATGGGTAGATGTCCACGATGCCGCCGCGTATACAGAACGTTCCAAGGTCCGCCACCATGGATTCGCGCCGGAAGCCGTTTTCGGTGAGCCAGGAAGAAAGCGTTGCAATGGAGATTTCCTGCCCCGCGTTGAGCCTGATTATCCTGTTGAAGAGATCCTTAGGCAAGGCTACGGTCTGCACAAGCGCGGCATGCGGAGCAATGTACACGGCCTTTTTTCCGTCGAGAAGCGCGGACAGCACCGTGTACCTGCTCTCCACAACCGGGCCAAAGGGCGACTTCATGTTGTAGGGTACCGCGTCCCGCGAGGGAAACAGGGACACCGCGTCCTCTCCGAGGAGGGAGACGCACTCAGCCGCCAGGACCTCGGCCTGTTTACCGGATTCCACGCACACAAAAACGGTCTTGCCGGAGGCCGCAAACAGGCTCGAAATGAGAAATGCGTCGCTGGAGCCTGCGCATCCTGTAAAGAGCGCAGACTGCGGCCGCCGGCCCAGCCACTCGCTGATTCCGGGGAACGTTCCCCGCGACCATTGTTTGGAAAGAGGTTCTATTGCCATTGGGATCTTCTGGAATCTTCGCAGTGCAATATGGAAACAAGCGCAAGCGCGCCATCATGAAAATAGTTTGGGAATTCGTTTTGGTTCTCGGAATAGTGCTTGGGGGTCACTATCCCGCGTATTCGGACATGGCACGTGGAAACGAGGAAGTGCTCGATGCCGTGCAAACAGCCGAGAACATCGGCGTAAACCCCGTCATTATCGGCGAATTACTCTCGGGTTTCACACAGGGAAGCCACGCACTGCAAAACGTCAAACAATTGGAAATGTTCCTCGACTCGCCGCGCTGCGTCGTATTGCCCATAGTCAAGGAATCCGCCCAGCGTTATGCCTATATTCACAATACCCTTCGCAAAGCGGGCACGCCGATTCCCGCCAACGATTTGTGGATTGCAGCTACCGCCATGGAGCACGGGCTTACCGTGGTCACCCTCGATAGGCACTTTGCACGCATACCGCAGATCTTGTGCAGGGTGTGCGGGGGATAAGACGAAGCTGCGTGGGTATGTTTAATTACACCTTATTTTTGCCGACGTATATTTTATAGCGTGACTGCTTCTTGCAAGGAGTTTAGCCATGATCAAAGAAAAAGATCAGGTCATAGAAATGATACGGGCATTGCCGGACGAGTCCACCGTCGACGACATAATGGAAGAGCTCTATTTCCGCATGCAGGTCGATCGGGGCGTTAAACAACTTGACGAAGGGAAAGGCGTTCCACACCAGGACGTTCGCAACAGGCTGTCCCGATGGCTCGAAAAATAATCTGGTCGCCACATGCAGCCCAGAGCCTCGAAGGAATCTGCATTTACATTGAGCGTGATTCACGCCGCTATGCGGCGATATTTGCGCGGCGCGTTATTGACGCCATCGAAGTTTCTTCCGAATTCCCCGAAGCAGGCAGGATTGTGCCGGAGTACAAAAACCCGGTTTTACGGGAAAAAATCCTGGGCGACTACCGCATTGTATACCGCGTAAAAGAAGACGCCATTGAAGTTGTCATAGTCGTTCATGGTTCACGTTTGTTAAAACTGTGATCATTATTCGACGAGTTGCCTTCTCGCAGCGGCCTTCCTTATTCCCTATTCCCTCACGTATGCGTTTGGATTGCAGCAACCACCATGGATGACACACCCGTGGTCATCCTGGATAGGCACTTTGCGCGCATACCGCAGATCTTGTGCTGGCTTGCGGGGGATAGTTCGAATCGGCCCGGATCATTTCATCAAGGAGATCATCTTTTCCTGATGAGACTCGCCGGCCCTGAACGCGACCAGATATGCGCCGGCGGCAAGCGAACCTAAACCTGGTGCGGTCATCGATCTCCCTCGCCATGACGCGCCAAAAGCTTTCGGAGCAATGTGCCGGGTGCGTCTTCTTCACCACACCACAAAGATATTTCCCGCTAATAGACAACCGCTTTGCGCTGGACAGACATCCCGTTGATGGTCAGCTTCACAACATACACGCCTTTCACCGCGCTGCGGCTGTCCAGGGCAATTTCGTGACTGCCGCAGGAAAGCGGGCCGGAGAACAGTACCCTGATGCAGATGCCCTTGAGATCATAAAGAGCCAGGAGGGCTGACGAAAACTTATTTGAACCCTGAGGCACAAAAATCCTCAGCACCTTGGCACCGCGGGTGTTCCGGTAGCTTTCCAAGAGTTCCCTGCTTTCGGGGCTCTTGTTGATTTCCGACACTATCCCCGTATTCGCCGCGGTTATGCTTTGATTCGTGCCCGGCACATATTGATCGCCGTCGCCCACGATGGTAAACGTGTATCTAGCGCCCACGACCGCCGCATCTTCGGGTTTCAAGCCGACGGTCGCGGATTCCTGGCCGGCCGGGATGGTCGCGGTTCCCTTGACTTGCTTCATGAGCGATTCGTTGTTTTCCGCTGCGTCAATGTTGTACACCACGTCGAGGCCGGCGGCGGTGGAGCCGCCCTTTCTCGTGACAACAAACTCGTTGACGTTTGAAGATGCGGCCACCTCCACTTCAACAAGCGAAGGCAGCAGCCCTTTCGCGACCTTCATCCGCACGGGATTGAAACGCGTAACAAGGACGTTTATCCCGAAATTCGAAAAACTTGCGAAATAGAAATTCCCGTTGTTGTCCCACGAATCGTAGCCGATCCACCACGTTTGTGCCGCTGCCTGGGCATCCAAATCTCCCACCGAGCACAGCGTGTTGATGACCTTTCCCGAGGCAATATCATATTCGACGATCGTATTGTTGCCGCTGTAAATCTTCTTTGAGTTCGGGGAGACCTCGAATATCCAGTTCGGGTCGTTGGGAAACGGTCTTCCCAGGGACGTCCACGTCACGGCTACATCGTCGAACTCGAATGTATTACCTTTGTTGTCTTCCGTAAAGCAGAACTTTCTGTCCCTTGTCCACATTCCCATTTCAAGAGCGTTCAGGTTCAATGTCCAGTCATTCAAATCGCCGAAAGTATTGCTGGATGGTTCGTAATAATGGACGTGATTGTACACCGTGGCGTCGGACCCCGGAGACCAGTATTCGCTTCCCGCGGTGAAGTAAAGCCTTCCCCGTGAATCCACGAACATGAACCGGTTGGTATAAATCTCACGGTTGATTGAGGCGGGCCTACCCACGGTAAAGGACAGGTTTTTGGCCACATCGTAATAGACTATGTCGACGGTGGGAATCACCGCACCGTAGACGCGGTTGTTAAGCGGGTCGGGCGCCAGGGTGACCACCTGAAGATGCGGGGCGCCCACGCCGCCCGGATTGTTCACGCTCATGTCGGAAAACGTGTTCTTGGCAATATCATAGGCGTACACATGGTAGCCGCGCGTCGACAGGTACGCGTCATCGATGTCGGAGCGGTCAAGAGAATTCACATACACTTTTCCGTTATGGAACGTGGGCCTGTCGTGGAATTTCTGGCATGTTTCGCCGCTCTGCCAGTTATTGACCGCCTCGGATGCGGCGGCCGCATCGCCGAGGTAGCGGAGGGTATCGTCGCTCATGTAAATCCGATACAGGGCCGCATTGGTGGTGTGGTCCATGCCGCCGACGTAGATGTCGCCGTCCGGCGCGTTTCCAATCGAATGCCAGCATGCGTGCGGCCTCATGCCGTTGGGCGTGTTGGGCAGCTGCCAGGTCCTGACCCATGGTAATTTCCCAACATAGCCGCCGGTCTGAGGGACCGGCCAGCAATAAAAAGCCGTGCCGGCCACGAGGACGAACGACACCATGGACGTGACTGATACCTTATTCCTTGATAAATTAGAAATAATCATAGCCGCCCTCCCTCATCAATAACACGGTACAATACGGCTGTACACATCTGCCCCTGTCTTACAAACAGCGACATGCATTCCTGTTGAAACGTTTCCGGCAGCCTGCGACCGGGCCACCGGAAACTCATGGAGTCCTGCATCTAAATTGCCGTCTGCTAGCACGGCGATGCATTTTCCACTCAAGTCGAAAATCGAAAGCCGGGTATGCGCCGGTTTCTGCATGTACAATTCCACAATGGCCCCGCTGCCAGTAACCTTTACGCGGAACGGGGCATGCGGCGCGGCCTTCACCTCAGCGAGCGGCAAAACCTTCGAGGTGACCAGATGAAAACTTCGATCGGTGCCCGCAAGGTATTGGTCCCCGTCAGGGGCGACATCAAAAACCGTATTGGCGATCCCGATTGCCGAAGGCGTCTCCAACTGAGACATGGAAATCATAGCCGAGGCCTGTCCGGCCATGATTGTCGATCTGCCAAAAGTCCTCTTTAGCAACTTCCCGCCTTCGTCGTATCCGGAAACATCATAAAGCACCTCGAGCGCGTTTGTGGTCGCGCCGCTCCGGGAGATCGTTATCGTCGAATTGTCCGTTTGCTTTGCCGTAACGAGGACCAGCTCAGGCAACAAACCCTTCGCAACCTTGATCTGTACAGGATTAGCTCGTGTCAAAACGACGGGTATACCATCGTACATGGTGTGCATTGCAAGATAAAAATTACCGTCTCGGTCCCAACTGTCGTAGCCGGTGAGGAAGTCAAAGGAGGCAGCCTTGTCGTCCAAATCCTTGACGGCGAAAAACGGCTTCGAAGTTTTGGTCGCCAGATCGAATTCGGAATAACCGTCTGCATTGTCACAGCGTCCCACAAACAACTTTTTGCCATTAGGGGTAACTTGTATGCTCCATACTTTAATGGTGCCTGCAAAATCCGGCGTTCCCAGGTAGGTCCAAGACTGAGCAGAGTCATCGAAGCAATACAGGTGGCCCAGGTCGTCGCTGGTGTAAAGCTTTGTGTGTTCTCTGTTCCATGCGCCGCATTCCGTGCTGTTGGCGCCCTGAAGGGCAAAACCCTGCGCTTTTCCCATCTGGTTTGTAGCGACGTCGTAGTAATAAATGTTGTTGTAGATGGTTTTATCCTCCCCTGCGTACCATTGGGCGCGTTCGTTGCCGGCCGAAATGTATACCCTGCCCCGTGAATCGCACCACAAGAATCGGTTGACATAGATATACTGCTGGTTCCAGGCCGAAGGTTTCCCAAGGTTTATGGTCGTATCCTTTGCGATATCGTGCTTGACAACAAAACCAACCGCGTTGCTCATGCCATAGAGCAAGTTCCGGATAGGGTCCACGGTAATTGATACAATCTGGAGATGCGGTAATGCCGCGCCGGTAGGTTCCTGGGCGCTGACGTCGATAAATTTATTCAGAAAGATGTCGTAGGCGTACCAATGAAATCCCCTCGTGTTCAAGTAATCGCCGCCGATATCGGTACGGTCGGTGCTTGCAACATAAATTCTTCCATCGTGGTAGGTCGGATGCATATGGAACTTCTGGCATGTCTCTCCATTTTGCCAATTGTTCACATCCGTGGACGCCTGTTTTGCATCGCCTATCCAACGAAGGGTATCGTCCTTTTGGCTAAGGCGATAGAGAGCCGAATTCGTTGAATGATCCATGCCCGACACATATATGTCGCCATAAGGATCATTGCCAACCGAATGCCAGTTTTGATCGGGCATCAGCCCGTCAGGGGTATTAGGCAAGAACCATGATTTTACCCATGGGTATTTTCCAACCCAACCACCTGTCTTCGGCGGCTGAGAAAAAGAAATGGCTGAAAAAGAGATTGCCAGAAGAATTCCGGTTTTCCAGCTCATCCGGTTGAGGAACGTCATGAGAAACCTCCATCTCGGAACAAGTAAAGAACGTGTCAGCCGCTAATTATGCGCTTAAGGGCGGTTATATGCTTTTCTCATGGACTAATATATGAAAACAAATTCAATTCTCTACACAATAATCGATAATTAATTGAATGCCCATCATTCTTCAGACTGCTGCTGTTTCAGGTTCATCATCCCATAGACCGAATGAACAGAATATGCCGCCGCTATTGATGCCGCCGTCGTCATCATCCACCAGGAAATAAAAAATGGCTGAGATTGATTCCCAGCCGTGTCGGATCCAACAAATCTTCAATTCAAATTACGCCGCTATTTCAACAGGTTCTCCGCCCCTTTACTTTCAGTATTCGTTGGAGGCTGTTGAGCAGCCTGAGCGGCAGCTTCCTTGGCTTGAAGTTTCTTAGCCTGGAGATCACCACCCTGAGCTTCCTTTGCGGTTTGGGCCGCAGTCTCTGTAGCTTCCTGAAGGGCCTGTTTCGCAGCGCTGCTGATTTGTACCGTATCCGCAGGTTGAACCTTTGGCGCTGCTTTGGGGTTTTCAACTGCAGCCTTGACGTTATCCGAAGCGATGTTTGTTGACTTCGTATCGGCCGGCGGTTGAGGGGGCTGCTGAACGGTAGCTGGTTGGACATTCATAAGTACTCCCTTGGTTGCACTGTGCTCTTCCCTGTAGCATAAATCAAAGTGAACCCATTATGCCTTATCTTAGAGTATCGTCAGATACTGGGATGGCTTGAGGTGAATTTTTTGATGTTGAAGAAAGGGGATGAACGAGCAGTGGCGGAAATAGGATTGTCACTTCAATGAATTTGCTCCTGCTCCTCCGAAATAACTTTTGCCAGATCCGGCAAAAATACAGGTTTCCTGAAATATGTGGCATTGAGCCTATGCAGTTTCTCCTCGTCGATATCTAATACATATCCAGAAACTATTACTTTTCTGACCTGTGCAGGAGTTGACTCCATGAGCTGGAGTCCATTACACTGAGGCATTTTATAGTCTGTAATGAGCACATCCACGGGATTGTGGGCAATATATTCCTTTGCGACGACGGAGTCGTTGAACGCATGAACCTGTACTCCCTGAGTAATGAGCGGTATGAAAGAGCTCAGGATTTCCGTAATTGCTTCTTCGTCGTCCACAACGACGATTTCAAGATCTCGATTCATTCCGAAGCCCTCTTATGTGACTTCCTCCTGACTTGACCAAATCTTATCACAATAGCAAAAGGAACGCAATGATTTCTGCCCAGGGACACTCCTTGGAGACATAATGCTCGATAGAATTTGGCCCTTTTCAAGCAAGATCAGCATCCGCCCGAAACAAAAGAACTGACGATTTGATAGGATGCGCTATCGGCCCCGATGCTTCTTGGCGCGGAGACCGGCCAACTGACCGGCGATACCAATTTTCGTAGTATTTGGGAGATTAGGGCTTTTATGCAAGGGAAAATAGAAAAAGTCCCATCTCCCCATGATTTTACTTGGAAAAAGGGACTTTTTAGAATTGAGCTAGGCGGGATTTGAACCCACGACTCTCGCCTTAAAAGGGCGATACTCTACCGCTGAGTTACTAGCCCATTTGCATGTCGGCAAATTTCAAAAGTGCTATAAAATATATCCGGTTTGGGAATAAGGGCAATTGGGATAAGGAAAATTGAGGTGAAGGGCGCACAGCGACGCCCAAACCTACTGTCAAGATTTGAGACAGGCTGTACTTTCCCACCAGCAGTATCATTTACAAGTATGCTTTCACCTGCATCGACAGCACATGCAGCCCGGTTCCATTGTAGTAGTTCCTTCCCAGCTCGCCGTGATACGAGAGGTCGAGGCTGAAATGCGAGGCGAAGTCCACGTGGCCGGTGGCGTCAATGGAGTGGGTTGTCCCGCTTGTAAATCCCTGCGCGATGCGCGGGTCGACGATGTTCTGCAGGCTCACGAACGAATACGTGTAGGAGACTTCCACGGTGCCCTTGCCGAACACCTGCCACTGCACGCCCGGGACAACGCGGTAATACCATCCCTCCGAGCCCGAGATGCCGGTTTGCTGCGCCCAGCCGCCCGTCTCCTTGACATACAGGGAAAGCGGCCGGATGACGGCGTATTTCTCGGTAGCCTGGCCGTGCCTGTCGGTAACTGCGTACTCGTTGTAATCCAGGAGCCCGTGACGCCACGCCGAGAGCATCGCGCCTTCGAAGCCGAGATACCAGGGTTCAAACGTGCGGTCGGCGGCGCCGCCCCAGTTCACGCCGTTCTCGTAGTAGTCTGAGAGTTTCTTTGCAAACGGCTCCGCATACAGCTTGCCGTGGACCCCTTTGAGGCTGTCGGGCGACCAATCCACGTTCTGGCGGTACGACACATCGGCAAACCGCAGGCTCGCGCTGTCACCGAGCCCGCTCTTTGAGAAAAGCGAAAAATATCCCGGCAGCCACGACGACGCGGGCAGCGCGTGCGCCATTGACAGGTGCTCTTCGGAAGAAAGTGATCCGTACCACGACAGGTCGCGCAGGATCCCGGTCCCGCGTTTCTTCGCGGGAGCGTATGACCAGTTGACAAGGAGCCGTGTCTTGCGCACCCGGTCGGTACCGGCCGTGTCGTATACCTCGTGCTGCTGCAGGATGTAGTCACCGTTGGCCTTGGCCACATAGGTCTGGAGGGAATCGCTCCATACCGCGTCGCCGCGCCCCGGCCCGGCATAGACTCCGACGGTCTGGTAGCTTGAAGCCTTTTCCACATTTATGCGGTATTCCTGGTGCGACGTGAGGCCGGCCTGGGGAAGGGACACGTCGCTCGCCGCGGTGACCAGCACCGCCGACGTCTGCTGCAAATTAAAAATGTCAAGGTCCAGATAGTGGCTCGTGGCCTCCACCTTCCATGCCTTGGTGATGGACCGGGAAACCGATTGGTCCCAGGTAATCGACCTGCCCGTGTCCTGCGCGGACAGTTCACTGCCGTCTCCTTTTCTGTGAAGCTGATACTGCACTGATTCGTGCAGCATCCACGGCGTCCACGTCATGCTTGCGCCCGCGCCGGCCTGGCCGCGATTTCCCGATGTCTGGAACATTCGCCACTCGTCGCGGCCGAAGACGTCCCAGTCAGTTGAGAAAAGCTTGAACTTCGCGTCAAGATCGTCACGTCGTGTGTTTTCGCCCCAGAGCACGTGGCGAAAGAGGCTGCCCTGGTATTCCAGTGAATAGTTCTTGAACACCGTTGCCTGGGCGTCGCCGGAAATGCGGTCGGTGTGGAGTTCGTTGTCGTGACGCAACTGGCCGTAGGATACTTCCGCCCAGGTCCCGGGAAGAATGGCGCCGCCCGCTGCGCTTTGCCACGCCTGGCGCGTTCCCGTCAGCATGTCGCCGCTCGTGTCGTCCCACACCATGCCGCCCTGGTAGGTGCTGAGCACCTCGTGCGTGAAATTCGGGGTCACATACAAGTGACTTCCCGTGAGCCAGAGCGAGCGCTGGTCCATCGCCCGCCTGCCGAGCGTTATCTGCGCGTTGGTCGCCGAGCCGAGATTGTCGTTGTCGTCTTTGGACGATGCAAGGTTCTTGTCCACGTCGGTTCCGGCAACGTCGATGTCGGCAGACACCCACTTGTGGGGCCGGGCCGTCACGCGCATTTCGCCGTTGAGAACACCTTGCGGAAGGGGAACGGCGGTGGAATCGGTGGCGCTGCCCAGCCCCTGCCCGACGTATTTGTAAATCTGGGCGTGCAGCTCCGGATGGATGCCGGTGGAATCCGGGTCCACGCTGTAGGCGCCGTTGCCCTGACCCACGTCGCGGAACCAGACCGCATAGAAGCCCGTGTCCTGCGTCGGCGTGAGCGGATTGTACTGCGTAAAAACGTATCGGCCCAGCGAATCCAGTTTGTACAGCGGCTGCAGGCGGCTTTCCTGCGCCACCTCCACCGGCAGAATAGCACGGCCGCTGGGGTGCTGCGGCGGCGAATCTCCCGATTGCGCCATGAGGGCGATGTCGCTTGACGAAATAGAGTTATCGAGCGGCCGGTTCTTGTCGTCGGCCTCATACCACACCGCGCCGTCAACCTTTACCGACGAATCGGGGAGCGAGCCGGTGACGTTGGCGCCAACGAGCGACCGTTGGTAGTCGAACAGACGGTATTGGTATTCCACGCGAATGATGTCGTCGTCCTGGATGAGCGTCTTGGGTGTAAAGGTGATATTTCCCATCTCGTAGTCCACCGTGAAATCGGCCTGGTCGCCTTCGGTGCGTTTCTGGCCGTTTACCGTGATCGATACCGAGCCCCGGATCGGCACGATGAACCCTTGTTCGCCTTCGCCCGTGAGGTAATACGGACCCTGCAGTGTGGCCTTTCCTTTTATCGTTTGAATAGTATACTTGCCTCCGCAAATGGCGCCGAACCCCTTTACGCTGAAGCGCGACGAGCCCAGGCCGGCCAGTCCCGGCTCGCCGCCGGGAGTTCCTCCCCTGTACTCGGCGGAAATGCCGGTGAGCTTTTTCTGGTCACCGGAAAATATTCCCCCGGAAACGGGCCAATAGGCGTACTGATCTCCCACGACGAGCGAGTATTTCGGATTGTCCAGTTCCACGTATATCCTGTCGAAATCGGATAGTTCGCGCGTGCCCTCGATGTTCGTGCCCTGGTCGGTAAGGTGGCCCGACAGCGTGGTGTGCGGCGCTACTTCGCCCGACAGGCTCACGTCCAGCGCCTGCTCCAAATTCATGTTTCCGCCGGTCCCCACCGACACGTTGATGCTCTTGTATCCGGACAGCGTCACGTTTTCCTCGGCGAATTCGTTCGTCTTTATTCTGAACAGCGAGTCGCGGATCATCACCAGCGTGTCGTGCGACCCGGCGAAACGCTTTTCGAAAAGCCAATACATCCGGGGCATGCCGTAGTTGAACGTCGCGTAGCGGACACGCACCCTGTTGCCTTTGTCAAGAGGTTCGGAGAACAGGAGCGCGTTGGCTTCGTCGACAAACGTGTAGGACGGAACGTACAGGGAGTCGGATCGCACCCGCCCTGCGCTGTCTTTGACGGGGGCGCTCGAAATGAACACGCGGATCGTTGAGGTGTCGATGAAGTATCTGCCGAGAGAATAGGGCCCCGGGCCGCCGTCGGCGACGATGACCGTATCCACGGTGGCGCAAAAGGCGGTGGATAGCGCGAAAAGAAGCAGCAAGCCGGCTTTCAACGTACGGGTATTCCTTTGCCGGGGAGAAGTTCGGATTCCGCTCTGCACAGGGAGCCTCGTCTCCGCGCTCACGGCCGCCCCTTGACGGGATCGGACGATTCCAGGTACACGTCACCCCAAAAAGCCCTGCTGAAACGCGAGCCAACCTAATATACTTTTCCCCTGTTTTGGCCCACCACGTCCAATTACCTTAATATTAGTTTGGCGGGGTGATTTATTTTTGCGGTTCACCATGACCCGATCCATTGATACCCGCCTCGACTTTCTTTCGCCGGTGAGCGCCTTAGCTGGCCTGGGCGCAAAGCGCGTCACCGCGCTTGCCGAAGCGGACATTCTGACGGTGGGAGACCTTTTGCAACGTTTCCCGCGCCGGTACATCGACCGTTCGAAAGTGACGCCCGTTGCCGAATGCAAGAACCTGGTAGGAGCATCCGTCAACATTATCGCAACCATAACCGCCGCGCGCGTCGAGCGCGGACGCCGGCCCCGCCTGCGCATCCGGCTCACCGACGATTCGGGCAGCATGGAAGCGCTCTGGTTCGCGGGCGTCGGTTTTCTCCGCAAGACACTTGTTTCGGGACAACGCGTGTTGTGCACCGGCGTGCCGTCGATCCACACCGGCGTGCAGATGATCCATCCGGCAGTCGAGCGGATCGCTGAAGGCGCGGCCGCGCCGGCTATTCTCTATCTACCGGTATATCCGCTCACGCTTGCCATGCAAGAGGCCGGCATTCATCAGAAGCTAATGCAAAAAACCGTGCTGTGGGCCATTGACAACATCCGGCATTACCCGCAGGTGCTTCCCCGCAGCATCGAAAGCAAACGAGCTTTCCCGCCGTCCGAGAAATGCTATCGCGAAATGCACGTTCCGTCGGACCCGGCCGGGCTCGAGACGTTCCGGGCACGGCTTGTCTACGAGGAATTGTACCGCCTTGCAATCACCCTCCGGTGGAGCACGCGGAAGTTCGCGCTTCCCGGCCGGTCCATGAAGCCCGGTTCGCTGTATGCAAAGGCGGCGGCCGCCCTTTCCTTTACGCTTACCCCGGATCAGGAAAAGGCGGTTGCCGCGCTTCATGCCGATGCGGCCTCTACCACCCGCATGCACCGGCTCTTGCAGGGTGACGTGGGCTCCGGCAAGACCGTTGTCGCATTTCTCGCTTGCCTTCCCGCTCTAAGCGAAGGCCTGCAGGCGGCGTGGCTTGCCCCCACCGAAATTCTGGCCCGTCAGGCGCACGCCACCCTGTCCGGCTGGCTCACCGGTCTTGGCATCGTTCCGGAAATTCTCCTTGGTCAATTTGGTGCCGAGGACCGGAGACGCATCCGGGCCGGGCTCGCCGGCGGGAGCACGCGGTTTGTGGTGGGCACGCACGCCCTGCTTTCGCCGGAGGTGAAGTTCTCGAAGCTGGGCATGATCGTTATTGACGAACAGCACAAATTCGGCGCCCAGCAGCGCTTGACACTTGCGGAAAATGACACGGCCGCAGACCTGCTCGTCATGTCGGCAACACCCATCCCTCAGACGCTCGCGAAGACGCTGTACGGCGACCTGGACATCGTGTCGATTCAATCGGCGCCGGCGGGCCGGCTGCCCGTGAGCACCCATCTAGTGCCGGAAAGCAAGCGCGGCGACATGGAGCGGTTCATCCTGAAGGAAATACGCGAAAAGAACGGTCAGGTGCTGTACATTGCCCCGCGCATCGACGGCGACGACGAACCGGGCGGCGAAGAGATCAAGGATGTTCGCTCGGTGTTCGAAGCGCTCAAAACCGGACCGCTGTCGTCGGTGGAGATGGGGCTGGTTCACGGTGCAATGGACCCTGCCGACCGCGACCGTTCCATGCGGAGGTTTTCGTCGGGTCAGGTTAAGATTTTGGTTTCCACCACCATCGTTGAGGTCGGCATTGATGTGCCGGACGCAACCGTTCTTGTGGTGGAGAACGCGGAACGGTTTGGCCTTTCGCAACTTCACCAGCTGCGCGGCAGGGTCGGCAGGTCGTCAAAGAAATCCTATTGTTTCCTTCTGGCAAACGCCGCCGGCGACTCGCCCGCGCATGCGCGGCTTGCGTACCTCTGTACTCATCACAACGGGTTCGAGATTGCCGAGCAAGACCTTCTCATGCGCGGACCCGGCGAAGTGAGCGGCTTCCGCCAGAGCGGCTGGGAAGACCTTGTGCTTGCCGACATGTTGCGGGATGCCGGGCTGTTCCGCGAAATACAGAACGACCTGGACACGCTGTTTGCCGGCAGTGCCCGGAAAGCGGGGCAATAGGAATGCCCAATTTTTTCGTTGGTTGAAGACGTCCTTTGAATTTATTTTACTAAAGCCGTTCCTTTTGGGAGCTTCAATTCCAATATATTATATTATCTCGCTGTCAAATTCACGGCGTCCAAACGCACAACAAGACGTAAACCACATGTCATACTTTCCAACCAGGTAGAACGCTATGATCACCGCAATCGTGTGTATCCTCTATGGTGTATGCTCCATTGCACTTCTCGCCTACGGAGCGCAATGCTACATCCTTACCTATCTCTACCTCAAGAAGAGAAATTCGAAGCTCAGCTTTCAACGGAAGGTCATGGTTTACTTCGATACTATTACCGACGAAAGCAAGTATCCTCTGGTGGTTACCCAGCTTCCCATGTACAACGAGAAAACCGTGGCCAAGCGGATTATCGAGTCGGTTGCGGCAATGGACTATCCGCGGTCGAAGCACGAGATACAGGTCCTCGACGACAGCCGCGACGAAACCCGCGAACTGGTGGACAAGACCGTGGCCGACCTCAAGGCCAAAGGCCACAAGATTGCCGTCATCCGCCGGACAAACCGCACGGGCTTCAAAGCCGGCGCTCTGCAATACGGCCTCAAATTCACAAATGCGGAATTCGTCGCCATCTTCGACGCAGACTTCGTTCCTCATCCGGACTTCCTCAAGAAGTCGATATGCTTTTTCATCGACCGTCCCAAACTCGGGCTGGTTCAGGGACGCTGGGCGCACCTCAATAGCAAGGCCTCGCTTATCACGCGCGGTCAGGCAATGGGGATCGACGGACATTTTATGGTGGAGCAGGCCGCCCGGAGCTGGAACGGTCTGTTCATGAATTTTAACGGCACCGCGGGCGTGTTCCGAAAAGAAGCGATTGAATCAAGCGGCGGCTGGCATCACGACACGCTTACCGAAGACATGGACCTGTCATACCGGATGCAGCTTAAGGATTGGGAAACCGAGTATGTACCCGATCTCGAAGTTCCCGCGGAACTGCCCGAAGACATCAACGCGTTCAAGAATCAGCAGTTCCGCTGGGCAAAAGGCTCCATCCAGACGGCGCTCAAGATTATTCCGATGCTCCGCGCAAAGAAGCTGTCCCTGTTCAAGTTTTCCCAGGCGGTCCTTCATCTTACACATTACACCGTGCATCCGCTCATGCTCATGCTGGCATTTCTCACAATGCCGGTCCTCCTTTTTGTTAAGGTATGCATGCATCCGGTGCTGCTGGCCTGCGTCATAAGCGCCATGATTCTCGCCACCAGCGGCCCCGCCAGCATGTACATGATTTCGCAGCATTTCCTGGGGAATAAGGTGCGGCGAAAAATATTTATTGTACCCGTGATGATGCTTGTGGGAACAGGGCTGGCGGTCAACAACGCAAAAGCCGTTCTTGAAGCGTTATTCCACAAGGACTCGGAGTTTCTCCGCACGCCCAAGAAGGGCCAGGCGTCAAAGACTTCGTACAAGCCTCTCAAGGACGTCACCTGGATAATCGAACTTTTCTGCGGACTGTATTGCCTCACCGGGCTGTGGATATTTATCGGATTCTCCAACGCGCTGGTGAGCCCGTTCCTTATATTGTACTCGGCCGGCTTTCTCTTTGTGGGACTGCTTTCCATTATTCACTACAGGAAGCCCGAACTCATCTCCATCAAGTTGCGGCGCCAACCGCTTGCGCCGCAGGAATAGCGGCCGCCCGCTTCCCCTTGTGATTTCCCGGTGAACACCTCCTTCGCAATCATCGGCACCGGCGCTGTAGGAGGATTCTACGGCGCACGGCTTGCGCGAGCCGGGTTCGATGTACATTTCCTGGCGCGCAGCGACTTTTCCTACATTCGCGACCATGGCCTCGCCGTCGAATCCAAGGACGGCGACTTCGTTCTCCCCCGCGTAAATGTCTACGACGATGCACGCACCATGCCGCAATGCGACGTTGCCGTCATCACGCTCAAAACAACCGCCAACAGCGCGCTTCCCTCAATACTTCCCTCGGTTGTCAAGAAAGACGGCCTCGTGCTGGTAATGCAGAATGGCCTCGGCTACGAACAAGAGGTGGCAAAGATCGTGGGACCGGACCGTGTGCTGGGGGTGCTGTGTTTTGTTTGCTCAAACAAGGCGGGTCCCGGCCGCATCAGGCATCTTGACTTCGGCCACATCACGGTGGGGCAGTACACGGACGACGGCTCCCCGGGCGGCATCACCTCCCGGATCAGGGAGATTGCCGGCTACTTTACAAAAGCAGGATTTGCCGTGGAAACTGCCAACGACCTCGGCACGGCGCGATGGAAAAAACTGGTATGGAACGTGCCGTACTCAGGGCTTTCGGTAGTTCTGTCGGCGACAACGGATATGCTCAATGCAAACCCGCATTCCCGCCGGCTTGCCGTTGACCTCATGCGCGAGGTGTGCGACGGCGCAGCCGCCTGCGGCCACCCCATAGAGCCTGCATTCATTGACAAAATGGTATCATACACCGATACGATGCCCCCCTACCTCACCTCCATGAAGCTCGACTACGACGCGCACAGGCCCATGGAAGTGGAATCGATTTTCGGGAATCCCGTCCGGGCGGCGCAGGCGTCGGGAGCCAGGGCGCCGCTCATGGAGATGCTGTACCGAGAGTTGAAGTACCTGGACGAAGAAGTTGAAAAGTTTAGGGGTTGAGAAGTTGAAAAGTTGAAGAGTTTGAGAGGGCAGAGTACAGAGTGTTCGGTGATGTCGAAGCGAACAGGGCTCCCCGAACCCGGAACGGTTCCTGGCCCGGTGAGCTTATATGTAGAAGTGCTTTCGCCCACTTCTACTATTATATATTTTTACTTTCCACAGTCTTTTGCCCTATTGAGAACACCAGAACAAGTCTTATATACACCCGGAAGGAGTCCTTGCTATGAGTAGGAGTCGCCTGCACGTACGCGAAATCGTGTCTTCCATGATGCTGCTGTTTACCGTAACCCTCGCATTTTCCGACGAGACCTTCGACAAACTTATGGAGCAGAAGAACTACTCCGACGCGCTCTCCTATGCCGACAAGAAGATTCCCACCTCCGCGCGCGATGCGGTCTTGTGGGTCAAGATAGGCAAGGCAAACCTCGAACTCGGACTCACGGAAAAAGCCCTCGCCTGCTATCTTGTCGCGACGCGCATGGACTCAAAGAATTACGAAGCATACCTTGGCACCGCGAAGGTCTACAATTCCATGAACCAGCCTGCCAATGCGGCGCCCGCGGCAAAGAAGGCGCTCGATGTTAACTTTACCGCAGATGCGAGCTGGGAATTTGCCCGCGCGTGCATTGCCCTGGGCAAACCCGCCGAGGCGAAGAAAGCGCTCGAAAAAGTCGTTGAAGCCGACCCGGCCAACATTTCCGCGGTCAAGGAACTCGGTCTTATTTACTACAACGAAAAATCATACCCCAAGGCGCTCGAACTGCTGAAGGCCGTGTATGCAAAGCAGCCTGACGGCGCCCTGGCCCTCAAGATTGGCGCGGCAAGCCCGCCCGATTCGGCCATAGTCTATCTCAAGCTTGCAAAAGACAAGAAGCCTACATCGGTTGAGGCCAGCTACGAACTCGCAAAAATCTACTACACCACCCAGAAATTCGGCGAGGCCGCCGAGGAGTTCGATGCCTCGTCGTCGGACAGCAAGTTCGGAGCGCAGGAATATTACATGTGGGCCGTATCGCTCGCCAAGGCGAGCGCCCCCGCGGAAAAGATCGCAAAAGTCTACCAGTCCTTTCTTGACAAAGTGGGACCATCAAAATCGAAAGAGGCCCTGGAAGCCCACCGCGTCGTGGGCGCCCAGCTGCTCGAAAAGAAGGACTACCAGGGAGCGCTCGCCCATTTCCAGGCCATCTACGCGGCCGACTCCACGGGCAAGATCGTTCCGGACATCAATTTCTCTCTCGCCGCGTGCTACGAAGGTCTCGATCTGCCGAAAAAGGCGATTCCCCACCTCGAAAAAGAACTGGCGGTCAACGCGAACAACGTGGAAGCCTATGCGAAACTCGGTGACTTGTACACAAAGTCCGGGCAGTCCGAAAAGGCCAAGGTGGTGTATGAGAAAATGCTGGCGCTTAACCCGAACAACCCGAAAATCCAGATGGCGCTGGGTGAATTCAACCTCAAGTCGAAGCGGTATCAGGACGCGCTCAAGTACTTCCAGAAAAGCTACACCCTCGAACGGTCGGCGCCCGCGGCTCAGGGTATGGCCCTTTCGGCGTTCGCCCTCAACCAGCCCGACATGGCGCGCGACGCGGCAGAATCTGCGCTGCATCTCGACGCAACGCTCTGGGAGCCGCGCGTGGTGCTGTCCACGATTTACATGAAGGACAAGAACTATAAGGACGCCCGGGACCAGTTCGAGTTCATGGTTCGCAAACAGCCCGGCAACAAGGAATACTGGCTCCAGCTCGCCGCGTGCTACGAGCAGCTCAACGAGCCTCAGCGGCTTGCCGAGATAGACAGGAAGATACTGTCTCTGGACTCCCGCAATATTCCCTCGCGCCAGCGCCTTGCCAGGTTCGCACTCTCCGAGGGCGACACCAAGGCGGCGCTCGAACAATTCAAGGAACTTGCGTTGCTGTCGCCCAAGGATCCGGAGGTGTTCAAGAATCTGTACGAAATTTCGCTCAAGCTGGGCAATACTGCCGACGCGGCGGCCTATCTAAGAACGTACGTTGCGCTCAAGCCCAACAATGCGGAATCCCAGAAGGCGTTGGGCGACCTCCTGTACGAGAAAAAAGACATGGCCGGAGCGCTTGCTGCCTATCGCGCGGTTGTCAAAATCGACCCCGCGGCCAAGGGTGTGTACAAGCGCTATGCCGACTTGTTAGGGCCGGCGCCGCAGGACCCCACCGAGCTGACCGCGGCGCTTAGCGGCGCGATCTCCACCGCCGAAGCCGATGCGCAGACCTACGCCCAGCTCGGGGCCATTTACCTCAAACAGGGCCTGTGCCCAAAAGCTATCGAGATGCTCGATAAATCGGTGCAGCTCGATCCGAGAAATACCACTGTTCTCTCCATGCTCGCCCACTGCCAGGCAAAAACCGGCAATGCCAAGGAAGCAATTGTGTCGTACGAGCAGGCGATCGCCATGAACGACAAAGCCGTCGACGAGCTGCGCGCACTGGGCGACCTGTATGAGCAGGAGAACAAGACCGCCCAGGCGATTGGCGTTTACAAAAGATACCTCGCCAAAAAGCCGGGCGAACATCATATCGCCAAACTCGTCGCCGACTACGAATTCGGCCAAAAGAACTACGAGGAAGCCCTCAAGTACTATGCCATGGTGAGCGGCACCGAAGCACGAGAAGCGGAGTTCTTGTTCCGCTACGGCCAGTCGGCCTACTTTGCAAAAGACAATAAGAAAGCAAAGGAGATCCTCATCCAGCTCTCGCTCCTTACCCCGAAGAACGCCGAAGTTTACCGGCTGCTGTTCGATATCACGTCCAAAGACAGCGCCACGAGGGGCGAGGCTTCGGTCTATCTCCAGAAATACGCGGCGCTCAAGCCCGGCGATGCCGAAGCGCAGAAGAACCTCGGCGACATGATGTACGAAATGAAGAACCAGGCCGGGGCGCTCGCCGCGTATCGTTCGGCGCTCGCCGCCGATCCGTCGCTCAAGGGATTTTACAAGCGGTACGTGGAACTCGTGGGCGCACGGGGCACACCCGAGGAACTCGTGAAGGCGCTTACCGGCGCCATCGCCGCCGGTGAAGCCGACGCGGCCATGTATGGCTCGCTCGGTAACGTGTACCAGAAGCAGGCCGCGTATGCAAAGGCAATCGACATGTACCAGAAGGCGCTGGCCATTGACCCAAAGAACGTTGCGGACCTCTCGGCGATAGCCCAGTGCCAGGCAAAAAGCGGCAGCGTCAACGATGCCGTGATCTCCTACGAGCAGGCCATTGCCATGAACGACAAGGCGGTGGACGAATACCGGGCTCTCGGCGACTTGTACCTGCAGCAGAAGAAGACGAGCCAGGCCGTCAGTGTTTACGAAAAGTATCTGGCCAAAAAACCGGCCGACCGCCGTATCGCAAAGATCATCGCCGACTACGAATACAGCCAGAAGAATTACGACGAAGCAATCAAATATTTCGCCATGATTGCGACCGCAGAGACCACCGATTCCGATCTGCTTTTCCGGTACGCCCAGGCGTGCTATTTGGTGAAAGACTACAAGAAGGCAAAGGAGCTCTTTGCGGCTCTCGCCGTGCTCACGCCGAAAAATGCCGACGTCTACCGGACTCTCTACGAAATAACTTCCAAGGACAATGCGGCACGCACCGAGGCTGCCTCGTACTTGCAGAAATACGCGGCGCTCAAGCCCGGCGACGCCGAAGCGCAGAAAAATCTCGGCGACATGCTTTACGAGTCCAAGAATCAGGTGGGAGCGCTCGCCGCCTACCGGACCGCCCTGGCGGCCGATCCTGCCATCAAGGGGTTTTACAAACGCTATGTTGAGCTTGTGGGCATGCGGGGCACGGCCGAAGAGCTTGTAAAGGCTCTCACCGGAGCGGTTGCAGCCGGCGAAGCCGACGCAGCCATGTACAGCTCGCTGGGCACCGTGTACCAGAAGCAAGGCTCCTACGCAAAAGCCATCGACATGTACCAGAAGTCGTTGCAGATCGACCCCAAGAACGTCTCCATCCTTTCGGCAGTGGCCCAGTGCCAGGCGAAAAGCGGTAAGACGGACGATGCGGTGATTTCCTACGAGCAGGCCGTTGCAATGAACGATAAAGCGGTCGACGAGTACAGGGCGCTGGGTGAGCTGTACGCGAAGCAGAACAAGACGAGCCAGTCGATCGCCATGTACAAGAAATACCTGGAAAAGAAACCGGGCGACTTCGCAATTGCAAAGGCTGTGGGCGACTACTCCTTTAGCCAGAAAAATTACGATGATGCGCTCAAATATTACGGCTTGGTCGGCGGTGCCGAAGCCAGAAACGCGGATTTTCTTTTCCGCTATGGTCAGGCATGCTACCTGGCAAAGAATTACAAGAAAGCAACCGAGGTGCTCAACCGGCTGGCGCTCATCACGCCGCTCAACGCCGAGGTTTACAAGACGCTGTACGACATCGCCGAGGAAAGCGGCGCATCGAAAGTGGAAGCGGCATCGTACCTCAAGAAATATGTTTCTGTCAAGCCGACAGATGCCGCGGCCCAGAAGAACCTCGGCGATCTTCTGTACGAACAGAAGAACTTCGACGCGGCCCTGGCAGCCTACCAGGCCGCGCTCAAAGCCGATCCGTCCATCAAGGGATTCTACAAACGGTATGTTGAGATCGTGTCGACAAAGGGCGTTGCAAAAGACGTTGTTACAGCCATGAAAGGCGCCATTGCCGCCGGCGAGGCCGATGCGCAGATGTACGAAACGATCGGAACCATCAATCAAAAGGCGGGCGCATGCGTCAAGGCCATCGAATATTTCCAGAAATCGCTGCAGCTCGATCCGAAGAACACGCGCCTGCTGTCGGCGCTCGGTCAATGCCAGGCGAAAAACGGCAACACCAACGACGCGGTGGTGTCGTACGAACAGGCCGTCGCCATGAACCCCGACGCGGTCGACGACTACAAGACCCTCGGCGACCTGTACATGCAGCAGCAGAAGACGAGCCAGGCGATGTCGATGTACCGGAAGTATCTCGAAAAGCGGCCCGCCAACTACAAGGTTGCGCTCACGGTTGCCGACTATCTCAACGGCCAGAAGAACTACGACGAAGCAACCAAGTACTACGGCATGGTCGGCGGCACCGATGCCAAGGGCTCCGAGTTCCTGTTCAAGTATGCCCAGGCGTGTTACAATTCCAAGAATTTCAAGAAGGCGTCGGAGGTTCTCCTCCAGCTTGCCAAGCTCACGCCGCTCAATGCCGAAGTGTTCAGGATGCTGTACGATATCTCGTCGAAGGAAAGCGGCAACAAGAAGGAATCTTCCGGGTATCTCAAGAAATACCTGAGTCTCAAGCCCGCCGATGCGTCGGCGCAAAAGAGCTTGGGTGATATGCTCTACGAAGAGAAGAACACCGCTGGCGCGCTTGCCGCGTACGAAGCGGCGCTCAAAGCCGATCCGGAAGTCAAGGGATTTTACAAACGCTATGTTGAGCTGGTGACCGCCGGCGGCGTTCAGGAATCCATCGTCAAGGCGCTCAAAGGCGCGATTGCCGCAGGCGAAGCCGACGCGGCCATGTATGCCACGCTCGGCGGGGTGTACAAGGCATCGGCGAATTATCCCAGGGCGATCGAAATGTACGGCAAAGCGCTGCAGCTTGACCCGCGCAACACCGATGCCCTTTCGTCGCTTGCCCTGTGTCAGGCAAAGAGCGGCAACGTAAAGGACGCCACGATTTCCTACGAACAGGTCGTTGCGCTCAATCCGCAGGACATCAAACAGTACAAGATGCTTGCGGACCTATACATGAAACAGAACAAGACCGATCAGGCAATGAACATGTACAAGAAATGCCTTGAGAAGAACCCGAGTGATTACAAGACGGCAATGACGGTCGGCGAATATGAGTACAAGACCAAGGACTACGACGAAGCGGTAAAGTACCTGGGCATGGTGACCGGCGCCGATGCCAAGACCTCGGCGTATCTGCTGCTCTACGGGCAGGCCTGCTACAAGAGCAAGGGCTGCACCAAAGCGGCGGAGATTTTCCGCCAGCTCGCCATCCTCGCTCCCACTAACCCTGACGTGTTCAAGACGCTGTACGAAATTTCGGCAAAAGCCGGTAATACCGCGGATGCAGCCATGTACCTCAAGAAGTACGTTGCGCTCGATCCTTCCGATGCAGCGGCGCAGAAGAGCCTCGGCGACATGCTTTACGAACAAAAGGAAATGACCGGAGCGCTCAATTCCTATCGCGCTGCGCTCAAGGCCGATCCCTCCGTCAAGGGAATCTTCAAGCGCTACTGTGAGCTGGTGATGACGCGCGGAACGCCGGAGGAGATCAGCAAGGCCCTTGCAGGCGCGGTTGCAGCGGGCGAAGCCGACGGAGCCATGTACTCATCGCTCGGCGCGATCTATCAGAAGCAGGGTTCTTACGCAAAAGCCGTTGCCATGTACCAGAAGGCGCTGTCGCTTGACCCGCGCAATGTTGGCGTGCTCTCGTCCCTGGCGCTATGCCAGGCGAAAAACGGCGACGTGAACGACGCCGTCATATCATATGAGCAGTCGGTTGCGATGAACCCGGACGCCACCTCCGATTATAAGGCGCTCGGTGACCTTTATACAAAGCAGAACAAGGCCTCGCAGGCGCTGTCGATGTACAAGAAATATCTCGAAAAGAACCCGAAAGACGCGACGGTTGCGCGTTCGGTGGGCGAAGCGGCGTTTGCCGCAAAGAACTACGAGGAAGCCGTCAAATACCTTGCCCTGGTAACCGGCGAAGCCGCCAGAACGCTGGACTTCATCTTCGTGTACGGCCAGTCGTGCTATTACAGCAAAGACTACAAGAAGGCAATAGAGCTTTTCGAGCGGTTCCGGGAAATCAACTCCAAGCTTACGCAGAAGCATTCCGGCACGGTCACGGTCATGAAACTGCTCGGCGACGCGTACGATAAGTCGGCCAACGCGGAGAAGGCGCTCGAGGTTTACTCGATCTACACCAAGCTTTCCGGCGTTCACGATCCCGAGGCATCGCTCCGCAAGGCGCAGCTCACCGAAGCCTCGAATCCGGCCGCTGCCGCCAAGATGTACGAAGAAAACACTGTTTTGTATCCGAAAGACTACAAGAGCTTCCTGGCTGCCGGACTCTACTATGCCAAGCAGAAGGCAACCCTCGACAAGGCGCTTGCCCTGCTCAAGAAGTGCTCTGCCCTGGCAGACACCATCCCGGCCATGTGGTTTGAAATGGGCCAGGTCTACGACAAGCTCGGCAAAGACAAAGACGAACTCGACGCGTTCAGGAAGTTCATCCAGCTCGATCCGGAGAACGCCGAAGCTGCCGGCAAAATCGGTGAGCTGCTGATCGCCAAGCACAAATACAACGACGCCATGATGTTCCTGGAAACCGCCAACGCCCTCAAACCGAACGATCCCAAGTACATGGTTCCACTTGCGCAGGGTTATATCCAGACCGACCGTTCAAAGGACGCCCTGGATCTTCTGGAAAAGGCCGACAAGCTGAAACCGGAGGACGAGACTATTAAGATAACCCTGTTCGACCTGTACAAATCCACCGGGCAATCCAAGAAGGCTCTTGACGTTATGCAACAGATCGTGCAGAAGAAGCGCGACAACAAGACGCTGCTCAAGTACGCGGATGCCTTGTACCTCTCCGGCTCCTATGCCACAGCCGAAAGCACTATCAAAGACATCACCGCCACCGATCCGGAAAATATTCCGGCACTCATGCTGTACGGCCAGATCCAGTCGATCCAGGGAAAGTGGGACGACGCGGTGGAGACCTACAAGGAAATTTCCTATATCAATCCGAACTATGCTCCGGCCATGTACGAGCGCGCCGAAGTGTACCTCAACCAGTCAAAGCTTCCGTGGGCGAAGACGTTCTACGAACGTGCGCTTAAGGCCGATCCGAATTACGCGCTTGCCGAACTGGGGCTTGCCAAGCTCGCGAAAGTCCAGAAAAACATGGCCGATTACCAGATTCATCTCGACAAGGCGCTCAAGATGGACCCGACAAACAAAGAAATTCAGGAAGAAGCCGGCAAGAAGAAGAAGTAGCGGTCCGGCGTACGTTTGTTTTGAAAGGGCTCCTTGTACTGTTGACAAGGAGCCCTTTCTTTTTGACGCGCGAGTAAGCAACCGTGTTGCACGCGCAGTGCATTGCGCGCGCGGTTCTTCCATTTCGCCGGCAGTAGGCTTGCTGCAATCGGGCAGGCGAAACGCCGCGCCTGCTCGCAGGGTGCCGTCGCGTTCTTGTCGGCTTTGTCGTTGAGGCCAAACCAGGCAACATGCAAAGCCAAAACAGGAAAGGCATCCCGGCGGGATGCCTTTCCTTCCAGTAAGACTCGAACTCTCGCCAGCGTCAGGGAATCAAAACCACCCGCTTGACACACGGCAAAGCTCCGTCGGCGGAATATCTCACAAGAAAGATACCCGCGCAGTCTGCCGATCCCGAACGATTAACAAAATGCCAGCCAGCAGACTGCTTCTCGCAGGTGATTCTACGGATCGACTTGCCGTTTGCAGCCAGGATCTCCAGGGAGACATTCGCCGTTTTGCTCAGGAAATACCTCAGCGCGCCGCCCGCACCGCTTATCGTGACCGTTGGGGTCAAGGATACATTTGTCGCTCGCATAGGAACGTGCGCAGACGAGGAGATAGACGACACCGGATAGGTGGTAAACGAAGCGGTGCCGGAGCCAAGCCCGGCAGCTGCGGCCGTGACCGTCGCCGTGCCCGGCGTGAACGTGGAGCGGACGGCCACCTTGCACATGCCGCCTTCGGCCGACAGCTCGTGGTCGAGCGGCGAGTGATAGTCGATTGGTTTCCCCGCGGTAACGAGCTGATCGCTTCCTCCTCGGTAGTCGCCCGGGCCGGAGACGCTGAACGTGATCAGGTTGCTTGCCGTGGGGCACCAGATTCCGTTGGCGTCAACCACGGTTGCGAGGACAAACGCGGCATCCGTGCCGTTTGCCTGGATCTGAAACGTGTCTCCGCTGGGCTTTACCAGGGCAGGCTCCACGGTAAGAAGGATATGGTCCGGATTGCCCGCGGTCTTCTTTTCGTCGAAACAGACCACATTTCCGCTTGCGTCAAGCCCCTCGGCGCGAAGCGTGCCGGCCGCCCATGTCACGTTCCAGAAACACTGATACGGCAGCTGTGTGGTGTTCTGGTCGGTGCCGTCGCCGGTCCCGGTCCACGGGTTGGGCGTCTTGATTCCTTGACTCGTGCCATTGATGAGCAGCCGGACGCTTGGACAGTTGCTGAATGCGTTCACCTGCACGTTGCCCGAGCGGTTCCAGTGATGTGCAAGGGCCACAACCGGTTTCACCGAATAGGGTGTCCATGCCGCCTTGTAAATGTAGTACAGCATCTTGGGAATACGGTTGAAGTCCATCATGGAGGAACCGAACGACCGCACGCTTCCCTCGCCCACGCCTTCGAGAAACGCGCCCGACTCGCCCGGCGTTTCGCACAGATACCATTGTGACAGCCCGAAGCAGTTTGCCTGCCGCGCTTTTCGCCAGTTTTGGACATAGGGGCCGGCGAACGCGAGTTCGTAGTCGTACGCATACCGTGCCGTCCTTGCGCCGCCCCACGCTTCCGCGCCCCAGCAGGGAGTGTTCGGGAGGCTGTTCTTCATTGATATTTCGCAACCGGAAGACGAGCAGGAAATAATGTCCGCGATCGTGGGATCCGCCGCGCTCCCACCCCTGTCGGACTGCGCCCTCGTGTTGACAGAATCCCACGTCTTGGAGATGGCCTTGAGCTGGGCTGCAAATGTCGGGTCAATGGGCCCGTTGCTTACTTCCCAGGCAAGAATGGAAGGATCATTCCTGTCCCGAATTATCATGTCTCTGTGCAGTCCGGACTTGTAGGTCTTTTTCGTGTCGTTCAGCTGGGCCGTGCTGAACGTGCCTTCGAGCTCGCCGCTCGGCTGCACCAGCATCACGCCGTACGCGTCGCATGCATGGACGAATTCGGGGCTGCTGGAGGAATGGCCCGGCCGCCACATGTTGGCGCTGCAGTTCGCAGCAAGCTTTGCGTCGCGCCACTGCTGTTCCTCGGGCACCGCGGTCCCCAGCGCGGGATAGTCGTACCGGCTCGAAACTCCCCACATATAGTGCTGGTGTCCATTGATATACGGGAAATTGTGGTCCCAGGTGATAGTGCGTATGCCCAGCGGGCTCTGGAAGACATCCACCGTTGTCCCGCCCACCTTTACAATGTGATACACCTGATACAGATACGGCTGTCCAAAGGTGCTGCCGGCCGGATACCACAGATGCGGATCGGCAATGGTGCAGTTGACATCAAACACGAGGTTCGTGTCCGCGCCGACCGTCTGGGTATTATCCGACGTATATACAACGGTCTGCGTGGCATCAACAATCTTGGTGGTGACCGTCACCGCCTGGGCCGCTGCATTGTCGTTGCGCACATTGGTTTGCACCTTGACAACTGCCGAAGCGTCGGAACAGGAAACCGTGGCAACGTAGGTGCCCCATTGGTTCAGCACCGAGTATACGTTGAGCGGCACATGGACCTTGTCGGTGACATGCATGTACACGGGCCGGAACAGTCCGTAGTCGCCCTGCCCGAACCGGTAGTCTATGGAAAAGCCGGGATAGGTAAAAAATCCGCCGTTGCCGCTCATCTTGACGGCCAGGACATTGTCGGTTCCGTCGAATTTCGCGTACGGGGTAATGTCCACCGCAAACCCGATGAACCCCACCACGTGCGTTGCATTGGCGTTAATGCCGTCGTTGCCGGGCAGGAACGTACCGTTGATGTATACCGCCGCGCCGAGGTGGGCACCTTCGAATTCCACGAATATTTTTCTTCCGGAATAACCCGAGTCGAGCGTGAAGTGCTTCCTGTACCACGAGACGCCTCCGTACATGGACCCCGTGGCGCCGCCGCCCGACTGGTTGTTGAACGATTCCGTGTCGCTCCAGGTGTGGGGAATGCCGACGGTGCTCCATGTCGCATCGCTGGTGGCCGGAAGTTGCGCATTGGCAATATCGCCCTTTGCAAATTTCCACGGGGTGGCCCCCAGGTTGATTTTGACCCTGTTGCCTTGCTCCGGCGCGTACGTATCCGCAAGACAGCCCGCGGCCGCCAAAATCACCGCGGCGCAAACTGCCGCAGCTCTTGTTTTGAAGAACATGTCTCCCCCTTTGTTGGAATCGTAACCGACAAATTGTCTCGATGGAGCCGCGGGTATCATGTTTGAATGCGCCGCCCTGCAATCCCCACGCATTACTTACGTACACCCCTTTGTGACAAAATATAATGAATATGAGACGAAATTGAGTCTTCCTTGCAATCATTGTTCACGCCCGTGAACAGGGGGGCCGGACGCAAGGCTCGCGCGCGACGGTGGGTGGGGACGTGTTTGAATCCAGATGGGCAAAAACGCCCGGGGGCTGCGGCCGAACTACTACTGCAAAAGCTGCACTATCCGGTGTACCATGACGGATACTGCGCAAACGGGCAGAAGCAATCTTCGCCAGGCGACTCGCTGCGGGGAATTTTCCCCTGGTTTTGATCAATGCATATGCATCTCATTCATCGGCGTGCCGGATTCATACGGGATAGTAACTTTCAGTCTCAATTTTTTACCGTTGACGATAAGTAAGATTGTCAACGGGCCGTTCGGCAACACCACGTTGTTGCCGTAATGCGTCGATTGTTCGCCCTTTCCGATTGCCTGCATCATGACAATCGGAACGTCAACAGGATCGCCGAATTGCTCCCCTTTTTCGTCAAGTGCCTGGAAACTCATTTTGACTTTTGCGTTTGTAATAGCCTTTTCCGTAAGTGCATTAAAAACATGGACGACCAGATGGCTGTTCGGTTTTGTTTCCGCATCAGGTTGCAAAGGCTTTGCCCCTCCCAGGATCAGCATTCCTTCCTTCGCGTTTCCGGCGGCAACCTGATCTTTTGTAAAGAATGGCTCGGCGGGCAGCACATGTAATTGGATATGCATGCCGCTGGTCGTTGTATCGGCCACAAAATGGCCGGCATGAACGCTACCGCAAGCAAGAAGGGAAAAGATGGCGGACAGGCCAAGAATGGGGAATTTACTCATGCTCATCTTCCTCCTGGAAAAAGTACGGTCACCGGACCATTAAATACTTTTGCGTACATCATGGAGGGAAATTACTCGGATGATGTTTTCCAATGGGAATTGTGCAAACCTTGTGCCACGCGAACAGGCACAAGCAGACGGATCGGGGCAACACGCTGCATTGAGAATCGAGCGAGCTGTTTTCTCGTTTTCAAGAAGAGTTTTCTCACAATAAGAATTATCTCCCAGCCAAGGAACTGGCTGGCGCCGGGAATTCCGGCGCGAGGCAAAAGCTTCACCGGTCCGAGGTTCGTCATTTTTCCAGTGGAGAGCAAGTATATTATTTATTCGTTACGCGGCCGTCGACGCAAGGCCGCCTCGCCCCGGCAAACAAGGACCCCTTTGAAGCGGATGAATCAGTCGAGAATTCATATCTTTGTGCCGCTCCTGTGCGTATTTGCCCTGTGCACATGCGCGTTCGGCCAGACGTTCCCCGACCGGCCCTCCGGACCGGTGGCGGATCTTGCGGGCGTTGTGGACCAGCCCACGCAGCAGAAGATTTCGCTGGTGGCCCAGGCGCTCTGGGAGCAGGCCGGCTTCGGTCTTGTTGTGGCCACGTTGCCAAAGCTCGAAAACGCAACCGTCGACGACTATGCGCCGGAGCTTTACAAACGCTGGGGAATCGGAACAAAGGGATCCGACGAAGGGGTGCTGATCCTCCTCACGCTCGACCCCCGCAAAGCTCGCGTGGAAGTGGGCTACGGATCCGAAGGGTATCTCAATGATGCAAAGACGGGCAGAATACTTGACGAATTCGGAGTCCCGTATTTCAAGAACAACGACTATGCCGCGGGCCTGCTCAACATTTCTCTTGCAATCGCCGGCGAGGTTTCGCGGGAGAAGCACATCACGCTGGCGCTTCCCGGACCCAGCGGCTATGCAATTACCCGGCACTATGCAAAAGTTTCGCCGCTAAACCTGGTGCTCCTGCTCGCGGTCTTGATCTTCCTTCTGGCCACGCCCTTTGGCCGCACCATATTGTGGGCCATGCTCCTGAGCAGCCTGATGGGCGGCGGCCGCAGAGGCGGCGGCGGCTTTGGCGGGGGGTTCGGCGGCGGTGGTTTCGGAGGAGGGTTCGGCGGCGGCTCCAGCGGCGGCGGCGGGGCATCGCGAGGCTTCTGAAGTCGGCTCCAGAAGATTCACCGCAAAGGCGCAAAGAACGCAAAGGACAAATGAATAGTTGACAATTGACTGCAAAGAAGATATTCGAGGCCCAGCTCCGGGTCCCCGGCTCTCTAAATCCGGAATCTGGCATCGTTGGTACCTCGCGAAGCACCTGTTAGGAAAAGAGGTTCGTGTATGGGAATAATTACCAACCCAATCGATCTTGCAAAACTGGCAGCCGCGGATTTTGCCGCCTGCTACGGAAGCGACCTCGTGTCGGTTATCGTGTATGGAAGCGCTGCGGGGCAGGATTTCGCCCCGAAAAGGTCCGACATCAACCTGCTCGTGGTTCTTTCGGCGATCACACTTCCGGTGCTCGAAAAATCGATTGCGGTCCAGCAGAAATGGATGAAGAAGCGGTTTGCTCGACCGCTGTTTCTGGACAAGGAATATGTCGCGAGTTCACTCGATTCATTTCCCATCGAGTTCTTCGACATGAAGGACTGCCACAGCGTCGTTTTCGGCGAGGACGTTTTCCAGAATCTGGTGATCGAGAAAAGCGACTTGCGGCTTCAGATCGAGCGGGAAGTCAAGGGAAAATGGCTGCACCTTAACCGGGGCTGGCTGGAGTCAAAGGGAAACCCAGCGCGACTCCGGCTGCTGCTGTCGCTTTCCATAAGGGATTTCTCGCCGATCTTCAGAGCCATCCTCCATGTGAAGGGGCTTCCGATTCCACGCGAAAGATCCGCCCTGTTTGCTGCCGCGGGCTCGGCCTTCGGTCTCAAAGGGGGATCGCTGGAAAACGCATTGACCGCAATCAAAAGCGGTGGCAGGCGCGAAATGACGGCAGCCTTCCCGCCCTACGCGGACGCCATTAAATCCATGTGCAACGCCATAGACCAAATCTCAACAAAGGAGAAGTCATGAAAACATCGTACAAAGTCCTGATCGTTATCGGCATCGTGGTGGTGCTTGCGCTTGTCGTCGCCAGCCAGTTTATCGGATGGAAGAACCGGCTCGTTTCTCTGGACGAAAACACGAAGACCCAATGGGCCCAGGTGGAAAGCCAGTTGCAGCGCCGACTCGATTTGATCCCCAACCTTGTCGAAACCGTCAAGGGATACGCCAAGCATGAGGAGTCCGTTCTCACCGAAGTGACGAAGGCACGCGCGAGTGTCGCCGGGGCGAACACCCCTTCCGAGAAGATGGCGACAAATAATCAACTCACCTCCGCCCTGTCGCGGTTGCTGGTTGTTGTCGAACGCTACCCCGATCTCAAAGCGAACCAGAACTTCCTGGCTTTGCAGGATGAGCTTGCGGGAACGGAAAACCGCATTTCGGTGGCGCGCCAGCGGTACAACGAAGCCGCCCGCGCGCTCAACGCTACGCGCAGAATGTTTCCCTACAGCCTGGTGGCGGGCACGTTCAAGGAAGCGCCCTATTTCGAAGCCACAGCAGAAGCGAAAGAGGCGCCAAAAGTTAAGTTTTGACGCCCTTTCCGGCGGCCCCAGAGGACGAGATGCGTGGAGATCCTCCGTCGCCGCCTATTTCCCTCTCCGCATCCCCCGAAACACCACGTAGCTCACCATCCAGCAAATCCCCGCCGCGCCCAACGCCAGAATGATGCTGCCGAAAAACCAGTCCATGCCGCCTGAAATATACGGCGCCAGCCTGCTGTGAACGAACCCCGCGCTCCAGGTCCGTGGCACTACGAGCTTTCCAATGGCGACTGCCGCCGCGATAATAAGCGGCAGAAACGGCAGCGAGGATATGCTGACTCCCAAGAAGGCAAGCGGCTTGTTGAGCCGCAGCGCCATGGCGAGCGCAAAAACGGTGAGCACCTGGAATCCGTAAATGGGAAAAATGCCTATGAACACGCCCAGCGACAGCGACCAGGCCGCCTCTTTCGGCGTCGAATGAGCTTGAAGTTCGTGCCGGAAGAGCGCTGCTATTTTTTGCCGCCATGTTGCGCCCGGCATATCCACGATGAGAAACGGCACGAACAGCTTGATTATCACCGCCTTCGAATTTACCGTGAATATTCGCAGAAAATCCCGGACCGGCCGGAAATGAGATACGGCTGTATTCCGAGGCGCATAGTAGAGCCGGACCGGGACCGATTTTACCGGAATGCCGTTCCAGGCTGCCTTGACAAGCGCTTCTTGTTCGAATTCGTACCGGTCGCCCTTGCAGGCGAGGGCCGCAATTTCCAAAAGCGGGAACGCGCGGAACCCGCATTGCGTATCGCCAATATCGAGTCCGGTAATGAATTTGTACCAGAACGACCCAAAGCGCCGGCCCGCGGCCGAGCGGCGGGGCTGGCCGGTCCGCCCCGAATCGAGAACCCGGTCGCCGATCCACAGCGCCTTCGGGTCCAGCGTGATGCTTCCCAGGAATGCCGGGATGTCGGCGGCGGAGTGCTGGCCGTCGGCGTCCAGCGTTATCGCGTGTGTGAATCCAAGGGCAAGGGCCTTTTCGAACCCGGCGCGAAGCGCCGCGCCCTTGCCGCGGTTGGTCTCGAATTCGGTGGCATGAACTCGCGCGTTCGATTCGGCAAGTTCAGCAAGAACCGACTTTGTTTCGTCCGTTGAGCCGTCGTTGACAACGATAATGTCGGGCAGGTATTCGGCCGTTTTCGCAACGACGGCGGCAAGGGTTCCGGCATTGTTGTACGTGGGGATTATTGCAATCGGGCGAACGAATGAAGAACGCGGAAGAGTTGCGGTATTGGTTGTAGGCATTTGGAGCGCGAAGCGGCCGGGCAGCGCTGCCGGAGGCTATGCGGCGCGGGACACGGCTTCGCGGAGTTCCTTTGAAAGCCTTACTTCCCTGAAAAAGGCCTTGGGGTACAAATAGTCCTCTCCGGATTCGTCAATCACTCGCACATGACCGTGTTTCTCGGCAGAAGCGTCCGGGATGCTTTCGTACAGCTTCCGCTGCTCCAGCGAGGCCGCATAGCCTTGGTTTTCGATGCAAACGACAAACGTACGATCTTTATTCATGACTGTTTCTCCCGCACGAACCGTTTTACTTTCGTTTCCACCTTGCCTATCCCGTTGCATTCGTACCAGTGAAGCTCGACCTCTGTTACAAATCCGTCGGCAAAACATACCGTCGCGATACCCTTCATTTTCATCCAGCGCCCAGGGCCGTAGACTTTCTTGAGCCGCCTGAGCTCACGGATCGATGCGCCTGTCGCAATTGTTTCCTTCTGCGACACCTCTGAAATTAATTCAAAGTACATTGGCTGAAAACCTTTTGTTTACGTCGGCGCAAACCATCTTTGCCCGGTATGCCACTCGGTCGTGACACCACAAGATCCTTACTTTGCCCTCCTTTTCCTCTTATCAACCACCCGTACTTTCTTGGCGCATTGCTCCCGATGGTGGTTGATTGTCGCGACATTCGACACCAACACCGGAATCTGAACCCGGGCCTGCGCCCGCAATTGGCTGCCGATCTTTTCAAGATTCGACGGCATGGTGGCCACGTGGATGGAAACGCGGTCCGAGAGCGATTCGTCATCTTCGATGATGATGATGTAATCGTCGATGCCTTCGAGCGAATCGAGCACGTTGGTTATTGCGAGCGGATACACCGTAGTGCCTTTCAGCTTGATCATATGCGCTTTGCGGGCGAGAATCGGGCCAACCCGGATGGAATTGCGGCCGCAAGCGCAAGTGCCGGGAAGCTTGAACGTGATGTCGCCGGTCTTGTAGCGAACCAGCGGCACGCCTTCCACGCCCAGCGGCGTGGCAACGAGCTCGCCCGGCTGGCCGTCGGCAACCGGGTTTCCGCTTTCGTCGACAATCTCGGTATACACAAGCTCCGGGTGGCCATGACCGCCGTATTGCGCCGTGCATTCGCAGTATGCGCACGAAAGCTCGGTTGACGCATAGGTCGAATACACCTTTGCATTGTAAAATTCCTCAAGTGCCTTGCCCACCTGATTGAGTTCCATGTCCTGGCCGCGGATGCTTTCACCGATGCAGAAGATCTTCCTGATGGTTGCGTTTTTCGGATCGAAGGACAGTTTATTGAGTTCCCTGGCGAGTTTGAGCAGGAAGGACGGCACGCCGACCACCACATTCGGTTTGAGCAGTTCGATGTAATGCTTCTGCATGTCGAAGGGAAGAACGCCGATGCGCGCCGTGTTTACACCCAGGAGCGACAACCCGCGGTAATACGCCATGCCCGCAATAAAAAGCCTGTCGAGCGACACGAGCACCTGCGCACGGTCGAGCGGGGTTACGCCCGCAGCGTAGAACGACAGCGCCTCGTTGAAGGCGAGGCGGTCTACGTCGTTTGCGGTCATGGAGAACACGAGCGGCTTTCCCGTGGACCCGCTGGTGATCACGGTTTCCACGATCTGTTCCGGTACCACACCCAGAAACAGGTCGGTGTCTTCGACAAGGTCCGATTTTTCGGTAAACGGCAGCTTACGGATATCGTCGGCGGTCTTGATGTCTTCCGGGAAAACGTCGAACAGCGCATTCTGGTAATGCGGCGATACTTCCTTGACGTGGCGAACGTGGTTCCGCACGCCGCGCACCGAGCGTGATTCTATTTCGTCGGCCGATAGAAATTCCCATGAGAGTTCGGGTCTAAAAACCAATTATGATGCCTCCTGCAGGAAAGAACGGTAACTGGTAGACGTCGGCGGGCGAGGGGCGCCCGTCGGTGTACAGCCTGGTCCATATGTTTTTTCGGCCGTACACATTTTGTAAATCAAAATAGTACATCATCTGCACAAAACCAAAGCCAAATCTGCGTTCCCAGCGAATGTCGAGCGAATGGTATTCGCCGTACACGTCGGCGTTGAGCGGGGCGCGGTTGTCCACGTACCACCGCTGATATGTTGAGTCGTACACGGGCGAGGTATGCGGCCGGGGGCCAAGGTAGCGCCACTTGAACGAAATCTCGTTTCTGTCGGCCAGCGGCATGACGGGAGACAAGATTTTGAACCACAGATGGTTGCGCAATGCCTTGTACCAGGCATACCCGAGCAGATCCTTTTTCCAGCCGCCGGTGAGCGCAAGCGAATTGGTGAAATCGAAATCGGCCCGGTACCACTGTCCCTCGTGACCGGGACGCGGGTCCATGTCTTCCGATTTCGACAAGGAATATGCCAGGCTCCACGAGACCTCATGCGTCAGGTTCTTTTGTGCGAACAACTCCAGGCCGTAGCTTCTCCCCTTGCCTATAGACAGCAGATTGTTCGATGTTGCAAAGGTGTCCAGCGCCGTGCCGCGGGTACGGAGAAGCGAAGAATCCACAGTGATGCCGGAATACTGTTTGTAAAATCCCTCGCCGGTGCATTTCATTCCCATCGACGCGAGCTGGTATTCGAGCCCCACCACCGCAGTCTCGGCCTTCTTGGGTGACAGCCGTTTGTTGAAAGCGGACGCGGCAAGCGCGCTGTAATCCGGGTCCTGGTATTGCACGCCAAGGGCACAGGTGACTTCAAGCTCGGGCACAAGCGCCCAGGCCGCGCCGAGCCGGGGAGAGAGGCACACGTTGTGCGTAATCGAAAATGCATCGACGCGCATGCCCGGAACGACGCGAAGCCTGTTGGTGGGCCTCACGATACCCGAGACAAACCCGCCATATTTGTACCCGATGTCGCGCTCCGCAACCGATTGCTGCCAGACAACGTGCTCCGACCCGGCGCCGTCGACAACGGTTCCCAGGGTGTCGGATGCGCCGGCGTACCGTCTGAGCGTGTCGGGCTTGTTCCACAAGTCTATGCTGAAATCGGCTCTTTTGACATATGCGCCGACGGTCAGCCTGTTCGCGTTGTCGAAATCCAGCGAAGCCCGCGCCTTGCATTCCTGTTCCTGTTCGAGCGACGTGTTCCTGAAGAACGTGTCCGCGCCGGTATATTCGAGCCGGCCGTAGGAATTGCCGACCGCCGACAGGGTGACACTGGTTGACAGACGCTTCGTTACGAACTGGTCCCAGGTGACACCGCCCGCGTACACGGAGCCGCCCGAACTGATGGTTGAGCCTTTGGTGCCGTAGTAAACATCCGACGAATCGATGGTGATGGCGCTGTTGCCGTAGATACCGTCTGCATAGATCTTGTGATCGGCCGCGTTGTTCGCGACCCGCCCTTCCAGGCCCCAGTATTCCGGCACGGCGGCGGCCTGGTTGTTGAGCGCCGTGTGCGCCACGAAGTCCAGGTAGCTCTTTGTCGCCGAGAATATGAAGTTTGTCTGCGGGGAAAAAAGCGGGCCTTCCACGTGAACCCCCGCGCCCGCCACGCCCAGGTCGAGGCCGCCCAGGACGATAGCGGAGTTGCCGTCGCGCATCGTGACATCGAGCACGCTCGATGCCTTGCCGCCGTACTGGGCGGGAGGCGCGCCCGCGTTAAAAGTGAGCCCCTTAACGAGCAATGGATTGATAAGAGAGATTACTCCGCCGCCGGTTCCCTGCTCGCCGAAGTGGTTGGGGTTGGGTATCTCGATGTTGTCGAGCAGAAACAGGTTCTCGCCGGGCTCGCCGCCGCGCACGACGATCTCGTTGGTGTTGTCTCCGCCCGAGGTGACGCTGGGCAGCATGGTAACCACGCGCTGAACGTCAAGCAGCGCGCCGGGCGCGCGCAGCAGCTCGTCTGCGGCGATCACCTTGGTCGACGAGGTCATGTCCGGAGGCCGCCGGAACGACGTTCCGCGCACCACCATGCGGTCGACGACTGTGGCCCGCGGCGAAAGACCGGCATCGCAGCGTTTTTCCGCGTCACCCGACACATATACGTCATTTACAACAAGAGAATCGTAGCCGGCGAGGAAAAACATCAGGTTGTAACTTGCGGCGGGGACCGAATCGAACCGGTACGAGCCCGCGCTGTCGGTGAGCGTGCGGTACGGCGTGCCGGCGACGGTCACGGTGGCGTTTGCAAGGCCCTTTCCCGTCTGCGCGCTTGTCAACGTTCCGCGGATGGTCCCGGCCGGGGAAGCGGCCACCATGGCCGCAATGCATACGCAGGCTGCGACGCCACGGTTCATGGCATGCTTCCGCGGCGGTCGGGCCACCTCGGCAAATCGCGCAGGCTCACCGCCGCGTCGCGTGTGACAATCACGTGGTCGAGCAGCTGGATTTCCAGAAGCCTGCAGATCTCAAAAAGCCTGAGCGTGATGGCCCAGTCGGCTTCCGAAGGACCGGTCGCTCCGCCCGGATGATTGTGAGCCAGAATCAGCGACGCGGCTTTGCACCGCACCGCTTTTTCCACGATGGTCCGGGGATACACGGCGCACTGGTTCACGGTGCCTTCGCACACGATCTCGGTGGAAAGCACGTTGTTGCCGTTGTCAAGATACACCGCAGCCACGTACTCGTCGCCGCGCGAACCGAAATTGAACCGGAGATATTCTTCCACGTCGCTGCGGTGGCGAAGGGGACGGCGCTCGAACTTCTCCTGCAGGCAATAGGCCGATGCGTCGCGGACAAGCCGGAAAAGCTGGGCCGACCGCTCGCCGATTCCCTTGACGGAAACAAGCGCATGCGTGTCGGCGTTGAGCAGGCCGCCCAGCGACTTGAATTTCCTGAGCAGTTCCTTTGCCAGAGATTTGGTGTCGCGCCGCGGGGTTACGTAGGCGAGGAGGAGTTCGACGATTTCGTAGTCGGCAAGCGAGGAAATTCCCGCTTCGTCGTACCGCGCCCGCAGCCTGGCATGGTGGCCCTCACGGTCTGCGACAGTCACGAGCGAATGTTCCCCGCTACCATTCGATGGTAAGGGCCGCAATGGTCACCCCTGCGCCAACCGAGCACAATACAAGACGGTCGCCGGGCCGCAGATCTTTTTGCAGATCCAGCATGGCAAGCGGGATGCTTGCGCTTGACGTATTGCCCACCCGGTCGATGTTGATGTAGAACCGTTCGAACGGCACTCCGGATTTCTGCGCGGCTGCCTTGAGTATCCGCGCATTTGCCTGGTGCGGCACCACCCACCCAACGTCCTGGGGGTTCCAGCCGCTTTTTGCGACAACATCCTGGATGATGGTGGCGAACCCTCCGGTCGCGAAGCGGAACAGGGCATGGCCGTCGAGCCTGATCCACGGATTGAGATTTTCGAGTCCTATGGGGATCTTGTATCCGGGCACCGAACGCTTGGCAAGCGGCAGTCCCTTGGAATCGGCCTTGAGGATCGCCTCACGCATTGCATGGCCGGGGCGCTTTCCCGACACCACGGCCGCGCCTGCGCCGTCGCCAAAAAGGAAATAGGTGCCCATGTCTGTTTTGTCAAGAAGCTGCGACTGCATTTCCACGCCGGTCACCAGGATGTCGTCGGCCACGCCCGCAAGGATGAGCCCTTTGGCGACCGACAATCCGTACAGCCAGCCCGAACAGGCCGCCTTGAGGTCGAACGACGGTATCCCGCGCAAGCCGAGCATGTCCTGGAGGATACATGCGGTTGACGGCATGGAAACGTCGGGCGTTTCCGTGGAAACGATGATGCCGCCGATATCCTTGGGATCGAGCCCGGATCTGCGGATCGCCTCGCTCGACGCCTGAAAAGCCATGTCGGACGGCTTCTCGCCGTCTTTGGCCCAGCGCCGCTCCCTGATGCCGGTAACGCCGAAAATGTATTCTTCGGTGACCGCGGGGAACTCGCGCAACAGTTCCTTGTTGGTAACCACCCGGTCGGGAAGGTATCCGCCGAGGCCGAGAATGTTGACGGCGCGGACGGTGGCCGCAGCGGAGGCCGTAGAACCGGCCGAGGGACGCGGCGCCGCCTTGGGCGGTGCGGCATTTGCCGCTTGCGCAGCGGGAATGGCGTTCTTCATGGATACGTCGCTCGTCTCGATCTCCATGACCGGTTCTTCAAACGAAATGGTATCCCCTTCCACCGACAGCATCTTTACCACTGTCCCGTCGCACGGCGCCTCGAAATCGAACGCCGTCTTTGCGCTCTCTATTTCGCCCAGGATCTGGCCTTTCTTGAATGCGTCGCCGGCAGAAACGTTCCATTTTGTGATGGTCGCCTCTGTTTCCGCCGCTGCCTGCGACGGGAGGTACAACGGAGTTTTGAAAGTGTCGTTACTCACCGTTAGTCTCCAATCAATTGCGAAATGACAAGTTTCACCCGGTCTTTGTCGGGCCGGTACAGCACCTCCAGTTCGGAGGCGAACGGCACCGGCGCGTCGGGCGCGCTCACAAGAACGGGCGCCTTTTTCAAACAGGAGAAGCACTCCCTGCATACCATGGAAATAATCCGGTCGCCGAGCCCGGCCGTGGCGGTGCTTTCCTGCACCACGCACAACCGTCCCGTCTTCCGTACCGATTCTATTATCTGTAAAGGCCGCAACGGGTTCAAAACGAACGGATTGAAGATATCGAAGCTACCCCCCAGTTCTTTGCACGCCGCCAGCGCCACGTCGAGCATGGCGCCGGTGCCGATCACCGTGCAGTCGGTCCCGGCCGCATACTGCCGTTCCTTCCAGACCTTGGAGAGGTCGCCGTCGAAGTTGATATCCGAGCCCTTGGCGCTGCCGTACAGCAATTTGTGCTCGAACACCATGCACGGATTCGGGTCGTAGAACCCCGCAACCAGGGCCTCGAACATTTCCTGCGGCGTAAAGGGATACAGAAGCTTGAGACCGCAGAACCGCGACCACAACCCTTCAAATTCTCCGGAATGAAATGCGCCCAGCGTTATGCCGCCGCCACAGGGAAGCCGGACAAGCAGCGGGGCTTCCTTGCCGCTCCGAAAATACCATGTGCCGGAGTTGAGCCCCAATTGGGTGACGCTTTCGGTGGAGAAATCCGCGAACTGGAATTCGATGATGGGACGCGAGCCGGTTTGCGAGGCGCCGAGGGCGAATCCGGTGATCGCCGATTCGGCGAGCGGCATGTCCATTACCCGGTCTTTGCCGTATTTGTCAAACAGTCCCTTGCACGTTTTGAACGCGGAGCCGTAGGGCCCTATGTCGAGTCCCATGAGCACCGCAGACGGTTCGTTGGCAAGGAGGTAATCCTGCGCAAGGGTCACTGCGCTCAGATACTTCACTTTTTGCGCGGAAAACGGTTTGCAGGTTTGAACCTTCGCGGGTTCGGCGAACACATGGCCCACAGCAATTGCGGGATCGGGCCTGGGGGGCAACAGGGCCTTGCGAACCGTTTCTTCAACCTCGGCTTCCACCTGCCGTTCGATGTCGACGACGAGCGCCTCCGCATTTCCGGCATCGAGCAGCGCCCGGCGCGCCCGCATCAGCGGTTCGCGGGTGAGCCACTCGTCGCGTTCCTCCTTTGTCACATACTCGGCCTTGTCGTACACCGCATGACCTTCAAGCCGGAGCGTCATGCATTCGAGAATGTACGGGAGCGACGTCGCGGTCATTTCGTCGAGAGCCGCGCATACCGCGGCATACACTTCCCACACGTCGGTGCCGTCTATGGTTCTTCCCTTGATGCCGTAGCCCGCGGCCCGGTCCGAAAGCTTCCGGCACGCGTACTGAAGCCTTGTGGGCGTGGAATAGGAATAGTGGTTATTCTGGATGAGAAACAGCACCGGCACTTTGCGCACCGACGCGATGTTGATTGACTCGTGAAACTCGCCCTTGCTGCTTCCGCCGTCGCCGATGACGGCAAGTCCCAGCGCGTCCTCGCCGTGTTGACGCGCGCTCCAGGTTCCCCCGACAACGGTTGACAACATGTTTGACAAATGGCTTATCATGGGGAAACGGCGCTCATGAGCGTTTCCATGATGCACGTTGCCTTCGCGGCCGTGCGTGGGGCTGTCGGCATTGGCGATGTACTGACACAGCATGGAATACGGCGTTTCGCCCATGGTCATATGCGCCGCGAAATCGCGCTGCATGAGCGAAAGCACGTCTTTCCCGGGGCGAAACGGCATACTCATGCCAACGGCGGTGGCTTCGTTGCCGATACCGAGCGTCACGGTTCCCTTGACATACCGCTTCTTGTAGAGCTCGCTGATCTTTTCTTCAAGTTTTCTTGATAAATACATCCAGCGGTAAGCGACGGGAAGGAACTCGTTCCTCCCGAGTTTACCGGGGTACCGAGTGAATGCGGCGCTCATAAACCTCGCATAAGCAGGAGTGAGAAGTCAATGGTTGCATACAATATACGTTAGGTCGTTCGAGGCCTGTTTTGATTTTTGCTCCTCACGGGAACAGGATCTATATTTTCGGACCATGACGGCAAGACCCAGCCTCATAGTTGCATGCGCAATCATCGAGAAACATGGCGTGATACTCGCCGCCCGGCGAAGCCGTGCCCGATCGCAGGGAGGCTACTGGGAATTTCCGGGCGGTAAGGTTTCCCCCGGCGAATCGCCCGAGGCCGCGGTTGTCCGCGAAATCAAGGAAGAGTTGGGTGCGTTTGTCCAGGTCAAACGCGGGCTCGCGGCCGTCACGTTTGAGTATCCCGACAAAACAGTAACGCTTGTCCCCTTTGTGTGCGACGGAACCGGCGCGGCATTTGCCGCCCAAGAACACGAAGCGCTCCGGTGGGTGGACGAAGAGAGTTCCCGCGCGTTATCGTGGCTGCCGCCGGACGTCGAGATTCTCGAAGCATTTTGGAAGGAAGCAAAGGTTGACAGCCGACGGTCTTCTCTTGACGGTTGAACCTGCCCGCAACCGCGAAACCGCGCGTCCAAGTGCCTAACGCATCGTGTCCTCGATCAAACGCAGTTTGCCCCAAGAAAAGCCTTGTCTTATTTGACCCCCGGTTCATATAATTTGGATTACACCCGCTCAAGCAGAAGAGCAATCATGACCCCAATTCATCTTGCTTTCCGTCACGAGAAACACCGGCGAGTCGTGTCGGCTCTTGCCCTGTCCGTTTGTGCGGCCTGGCTTGCAGGAGGATGCATTTACAACAACACGCCGCCGGCTCAGGCCATTACGCTCGACTGGATCGGCGCGACCAGCCAGCCCGTTTCTCCCGCCCCGACCATGCAGTTTGCATTGTCGGCCCAGCTTGCCGATACTTCGGTCGATGTCGTGTTTTCTCCGCCCTTTGCCGGCGCCTACGACATCGACCTTAACGCAACAAGAGATACGCTCACGCTTTCCGTTCTCGACATGCTTCAGGGCAACACCACCTATGTGCTCAAGCTCAAGTCCTCCGTGCACTCAACGGCCGGAGCATGGCTGTACCCCTATCAGGATTCAGTGGTGTTCACCACGGCGGCCCGCGAACAGGAACCCAACGGCACCTTTGCCCTTGCCGACACGCTTCTGGCGCCGGTGATATATGGCATGATTTCGGACGCTCAGGATACCGACGTTTATCTCGTTCCCGCGGCCCGGCGCGGCACGCTCTTTGTGTCGTCTGCTGACAACCGCGCCGCCTTCCTGGTGTTCGATTCGCTGGGACGCGGCGTGGCGGTCTCGTCGGCGGCGTCCGCCCCCGACACCTTTACAATTCCGGACAGCGTCGACTTCCCCGTGTACATCAAAATATTTGGCTTTATCAATGGAATGCCCGGCATGTACCAGTTCGGAATTCTACAACGATAGGCAACACCATGCACTTGACGGATCAGGCGCGGGCGACGCTAAAAGGGCTCAAACAATCGACGCCCGACTCGGCGAATGCCCGCGAGCTGGGGTCGGTCTACTGGACCGCGCTTTCTCAAGGAATTGCGGAATGCGTGCGCGCGAAATCCGATCTCTCCGCTTACCTTGAATCGGAGCGCGACTTTGTGGATTTCGGCCTTGTTCCCGAGGTGGTTGGCAACTGCGCCGACATCGGGAACAAAATTCTCGAAAAGCCGGCAACGCCGCCCTATTGCACCATTCTCCTTTTTTCCGATTGGCTTTCCCAGGTATGCGCCAAGATTCTCCAGGGAGACAAACGGGAACTGCTCGAAAAGGAAATTGCCGTTCATTACCAGCAAATCGAGCGGCTCGAATCGGAATCACGTGACCTGCAGCGCCAGCGCAGGGACGGCATCGTCCAGGAGCTGGAAAAGAACACGCCGTCGTTCAAACCGGCCGATGCCCGTATTCATCTTGAGAACATGGATCAACTCGACGCCCTCCTGCGCCAGAATCTCAAATTCAAAAAAGCGGTATCTAAAGGCATGTTCTTCTCCGTGCCCGAAAAAAGGGCGTACTGCGAGCGGGAGAACGCCATCGCATCGCTGCGTTCCAAAGCCGACGATGTTCTCAACGCCATTCCACCGAAAGAACGGACGGTTATCAAGGGATACTCAACGCAGATAAGCGACAACCTGGGACGCATCATCGATTACGAAGACTCCGTGGAGAAAATGAAGAAGGAATGCGCAGAGCTGGAGAAAAAGAAAGAGGCCATTTCACCCGTGGAGATCGAAGCCCGGATTGTCAAGGAAATCGACTATCTTCGCGATCTCCTTAAACTCGCGGCGAAACGGTTGCACTTGGAAAGCTGCCCTTTTGCTCGGGAAAGCGACAAAAGCCTTACGCTGCAGGAGCTGGCGTCCTGTCTCGACCGGATCCTCGAATTCGACCCGCGGATCTTTCATAACGACCGCGTGGCGATTTTCGGAAAGCCGAGCGTTCTGCTGGTGCCGGGCAACGGAAATTCGTTGTACGACTGGAAGAACAACGTGATTATCGTGCCCACGCTCCCTCCGTCGGGCAACCGCATGGCATCCGTCGCCTGCGGCGCCATAGAATACCGACTCGATACCGACGAAGACAAGAACCTGCTTACTTCCTACAACAAGCTGCCGCAGCACGAAAGCGTAAAATCGATATTTCACCTGCGAACAGAATTGACAAAAGACTATATTGTTTGGATGACCTCAGAGTACAAGGGCTACAAGAACCTTTCGCGCGAAGCGCGCAAGTGGTTCGAACACGAGATCGCGCCGGGGAAGAACGACATCTACATCCCGCCGCAGCTCCAGCCGTTCGTGATTTCCACCGAAGAGTTCGCCGCGCTCCTCGACGGCTGCGAGTCCCGGCTGGCGGGCGGCACCACCTTTGCTTTGGAAGAAGACCTGTGGACGGCAAGCATTCTTAATTATCAACTCGGAAAGTTCGAGCACAGCGTGGAGATCCTGAAGGCACTCGTTGCCAAAAATCCTTCCAACCAGAAGGCCCTGTACAATCTCGGCTTCATCTGCATGAAGCTGATGCACAAGCAGGAAGCCATCAGAAGCTTCCAGGAATATGCAAAGCTCAATCCGCAAAGCTGGTGGACCGGCGTCGTGATGGACAATATCCGGCGGCTGCAAGCGGGATAGCCCGCCATCGGGGAGAGGCGCTCCGTCTGCCATCCATATCCGCGGCTTTGACGAAAGGCTTCATTGAATTATTTTGTCCTTTGTCCGACGATCGGCCATCGCGCACCGCAAAAGGAAACAGCTTGTACAAATGACACCTCAGGCTCCGCACGACAAGAACGCGCCCGGTTTCTTCTCTTCGATTCCGCAGGCGACGTGGGTACGAGTCCTCATTGTTCTCCAGCTTTCGCTGCTCGCCTGGGAATTCTATCCCGATCTTTCCACCAACGGCGATGATGCACGGTACTACCTGCTGGGACAGGCCATGCGCGAGGGAAAGGGCTACCGGCAAATCCAGCTCCCCAATGCTCCGGTGGAAACCGGATACCCCATCGCTTTTCCACTTTTGTTAACGATTGTGTCGTTTGTATCCAGCAGCATTATGGTGGCCAAGATTTTTCTCGCGCTGTGCGGAGCGCTTACCACGCTCCTGTGTTACTTCCTTTTCAAGAATCACCTGCGGCGGCTCCTTGTTCCAATGCTTGCGCTCTGGGCCGTTTCCTCCCTCATGGTGGAGTTCAGTTCGAGCCTCATGAGCGAAATTCCCTTTCTCCTGTTTTCGATTCTCGCCCTCGTCTTGTACGAGCGGAGCGCGGCAGACCCGAAAAACGCCTGGCTGTTCTGGTTGACAATTGCGGTTTCCGTGGTGCCCATGCATTGCCGGAGCGTTGGGCTGGCGTTTTCGGCGGCGTGGATACTCAATACGCTTGTTGACAAAAGGTATCGTTTTGCCCTTGCACACGTGGGCATGCTTGCGGTTACCGTGGTCGTGTTCCACGTGTTTACAACCTGGCAGAATTCCTATCTCCTGCAGCTCGTGCAGAAAAACAGCTACGCGCCGGATCTGGGGTATGTGACGGTCGCCGACATGCTTGAGCGCATCGGACAGAACATCAAGGCCTACGGGCTCTCAATCGTTTCGCAATCCCTTATCCCGCTCCCCTATGCGTTTCCGCCCTTTGCCAAGACGATCGTTTCGGCGCTCTGCGTCGCCCTGATTCTCACCGGCTGGGTGCGGGGATTCTTCGGCCGGATGCGATTCGCCTCCCTGTATGTCTTCCTGTACTTCGGGATTCTTGTCATGTGGCAGTTTCAATGGTCGAGCGAACGGTTTGTGGTGGGCGTGCTCCCGTTTCTCTACTACTTTCTGCTGAGCGGGCTCGATGCGCTGATGAGCCTTGTCGTGCCCGCCAAGGACGCATCCCTCGCGCGAAAATTTACCGCCGGGTCCGAAGCGCCGTCGCGCGCGGGGGGCATCGTGGTGTGGGCGGTAGTCGCGATCATCGGCTTTTTCAATGTTTACAATCAACCGAAGGACCTTCATCTCAAGCGGTACCTGGGGCCCGACTGGCGCAATTTCTACAGTTGCGCAGACTGGGTGCGCATTAACGCCCCGCAAGACGCGGTGGTCATGAGCCGCAAGCCCGAATTGTTTTACGTGCGGGCGAAACGAACCGGTCTGGTATATCCTTTCACGCACAACACCCAGAAGATCATCGACGCCATCGATTCGATGCGGGTTTCGCATGTGGTCCTCGACAATTTCGCGTGGACCGCGACGTCGGGAGAATACCTCTATCCTGCCATCCGCAGCAACCCGGGCCGATTCAAGATCGCCTACGCGCTCAACAATCCGCCCACGGTTGTGTATGAGGTGGTCAAACGATGAAAATGCGCCTTGTCAGCCGCGACATCGCCTTCTACCCGCTTATCTTTGTGATATGGACCATCATCATTGTGGCCATGCACGGCAACCACTCCTATTTCGGGATGCCATTGCCCGCCATGGAGGTGCGTCAGAACGACAGCGACTACTACCGGCCCGCGTCCGGAGGTTTCAACATGGTTCAGGCGCAGAAGGCGCTTGCAGGCGAGCGCAATCCAAAGGAGCGCGCCCGCATTCTCGAGGCGATCGGTATCGCCTGCTTCGACAAATATCGAACGGAGCGTGCTCCGCAGTACCTCGATTCTGCGCAGCGCTATGTGCAGGAAGCGGTCACTTCCGCCCCCGACGTCCCCGGGTATTACTACAATCTTGCACGCATCTGCACGGAGAAGAAAGACTTTGCATCCGCAAAGGCGTGTTACGAGAAAGCCGCGGCTGTTGACCCGAAGAATTACATGTCGTACCATAATCTCGGATTGCTTTCCTATTACGAGTTCAAGAATCCCGACATGGCAAAGTCGTATTTCGAAAAGGCGCTCTCAATCGATACCGCCCTGCCTATCGACAACTATCTGCTTGCCGAAATCGCGCTGGGAAAGAAGGACTATTCGGCCGCCGCGCTGCACTACGGCAGGGAATTGCAACTGTACGCCGCGGGGCTCAGCGCCAGGGCCACGGTTATGGCCGATCAAGCGAGTCTGAGGCTTGCCGCAACACTGTCGGCCCTGGAGCTTGCCATGCTGTATTCGTCGGCTACTCCCAATGAGCAATTGGCGAACTCTTACTTCGGCGCCTATCTCAAACTTGAGACGGACCAGCAGCGCAGGCAGAATTCCATCAACGAATTTCAGAAACGCCACCCCGGCGCGGGCGTACCGGCTCCATGAACCGGCAGGCGCAATGGGACGGGCGATCCACGGGAAGCGCCGCGGGCACGGGAATTTTCGTATGGCTCATTTCCAATGCCGGTGTGGTGCCGGCCTATTGCCTGCTTCTTTTTGTGAGCCTGTTCTACGCATTGACAGACAAGAAGTCCGCACGGGCGGTGGCCGCGCTTCGCTCCCATCTTGGGCAGCCCTCTTCGGCGTGGCGCCGCTTTCGGCACTGTTTCTCTTTCGGCATGAGCATAATTGACAGATACGCGTTTCTCACCGGCAAGCAGTCGTTCTTTACTTCCGAGGCCCGCCGGGAAGATCTCATTTCGGCCGCCGTGGGAAAAGGCTCTGGCGCCATTCTCCTCGGCGCTCACGTCGGCAACTGGGAAATCGCTGGCAACCTGCTCACGGACCGTCTCAAAGTCCCTGTTCACTATGTGATGATGGACGCAGAACGTCCCGAAATGAAGGACATCCTCAAGGAAGCCATCGAGGCCCGCAAAACAAACATTATTCCCGTCGATTCTGACCCTCTTGACCTCGTGATGGCCGTGCGCGACGCGATCAAGAAGAACGGCATCGTGTGCATGAATGGCGACCGCATAGGGCACGGGCAAAAAGGCCAAAAGCACAACTTCCTTGGCGCAGACGTGAGCTTTCCCCTGGGCCCCTTTGCTGTAGCTGCCGCCACCGGCGCGCCGATTATTCCTGTTTTGGTAACAAAATCAGGAATCAGAAAGTATATTTTCAAGGCCTATGCACCTATTCTTTTTGACGGCATTACCAGGGAGAACCGCGAGAAATACATTTTTACTGCTCTGGAACGATACGTGGGAATTCTTGAGCAGGCGGTCAAGGAAAAGCCGTATGAGTGGTTTAATTTTTACGACTTCTGGGAAGAAGGCGGCAGTCCGGCGGGCTCAGCCGGCGTAGAAACACGGTAACCGGTAGGGCGGGTTTCCCGTCAAACAGAATGAAATTGGAAGCCGGAACGAATGCCTCTCCCGTTGCAAACAATGCATACCATCGCTCACCAAACAATGGAGGTGTCTACATGAGGTCACGGTTGATTTGCAGACTTGCTTTTTCGGTGGCGGTCCTTGCAATCGGTTCGTCGTTCGTTTTCGCGGGCGAGGAGACTTACCAGGGATTTAAATTGACCACGGACAACGGCGGCCATATCACGGCCATGGTCGTGAACTCACCCGATTCGTATCTGGGAATCGAGGCTGAATACGCGTTTACGGTGTCTCCCGACGGGACGCCTGCCAGTTGCACTATCACCTTCAAAAACAACGTTCAGCGCCAGATGAAACCGATGGAACTCTCGCTCCATTTCGCTCAATGCGGCGGACCTATTGCTATATGGGACTATTACGGCCAGCACGGCAAAACGGTTTCTTATGCAATCGCCAGCGACAAGGTGCCGTTCGACGTGTTCGGCAAAACGTCCCGGCTGATTCTCAATGACGGGAAACAGTACATCGGCAAGCTTGCGAAGCTCTCCGGACTTGGCGAGGGTTACTCGCTCACCATCGACGGAGCATGCTGCGGCCCGCTTCAGTTTACGAACAATACGGTAAAAGAGATTCAGGTTATGAAGTAATGGGTCGAAATAAGGGCTGGAAAAGAAAAGACCGCTGTTAGACCGGCGGTCTTTTCTTTTGGATTGTCGCTTGCCGTAATCAGGCGCTACTTGAGCATCTGGATTTCCTTTACCGCGTTCCTATAGAACATCATGATGCTGCCCCTGATGTTGAGCGTAAACCATTCGGGGGAACCGGGCAGCAAGCTCAGAACCCCGATATAATCCTTCCCTTCCTTGGAAATTGCCCGCGTCAACTGGCCCGCAAAGATCTGCGGAATTGCATCGGCCGTAAATGAAAAGCTCGTGATGCTGTTTTGTTTTTCGCGAAAGTCCCAGTAGGCGTTATCACCCCGGTATTCCGAGAAATAAAACGCCACCTCGCCCGGCGTCATGGCCCGCGTAACGCCGTTTTTGAAATGAATGTTCCCGCTCGCGGCCGATCCCGCGGCATCGACCGACAGATCGAGGTCCGATTCTATTTTCAAATAGGTTGCGGGATTCGCATAGGTCATTGTGACGGCCTTGCCATCTACGCCGGCGGAGATGGCCCAATTGTCAAAAGTCTGCTGACCGGTTGCGCCCTGTGGACAAAAAGCCGCTACAACACAGATAACAACCATCAATTTCTTCACATGAAACTCCATGGCGTCTCCTTTGATAAATGGAAAATACCTCTCCGCTGTTTGCCTCCCCCGGCACTGCCGGTCATCGTGCCTCCGCAATCTGCTCCTCGTCAACCCATCAATTAGACGTGGGGGGAACTTGACCGGTTTCCACCTTTTCGCGTACCCACATCCGCCCTTAAAATCATATATTTAGATGCGCGCCGTCGCGCTTGTTCCCCGATACTGGAAACCTTTCTGCTTTTCCCGGGTCACACACATGGATACCGGACCTGATCCCGATAGCGATCTCGTTGAGCGAAGCCGGCAGGGAGATGCTTCCGCGCTGCGGGAACTTCTCCATGCGAATGCGAGGCTGATCCAGTCGGTGGCGGCGCGCCTTACCCGCAATCCTCAATTGCAGGAGGACATCTTTCAGGAAGTGGTGATGCGCGTCATCCGGAAAATAAGCGAGTTCAGGGGAAATTGCAAGTTCAGCACCTGGGTATACCGGATAACCGTGAATGTAACATTCTCCATGCTTTCAAGAGAGGGAGTGCACAAAAATGCCCTTGGTCTCGACGAGGTCGCGGAGCAATTATCGGGCGGGGAACATGGCATCGAGGATACCATCGACCAGAAACGGATGTTCAAGGAGGCGGTGTCCGTCATTATGGGCATGCCGCAGAACAATCGCGAGGTCTTTTCAATGTTCTACCTCGCGGATGCAAGCCTTGACGAGATAGCAAAGCAAACCGGCAAAAGTCAAAACGCAATCAAGGCGATACTTTTTAAGGGGCGAAAGCTGATCACTAGGCACCTCAGGAGAAACGGGATGCTTTCGAACGTATGAAATGCCGAGTAAGCCAGCGCCGGGTTTATCTGCTGTGTGACGGCCTGCTGCCCGGGGACGAAAGCGCCGCGCTGGAAGCGCACATTGCAAAATGCAATCGATGCGCGTCCCTGTTGCGCGAAGCGCGGCTGTCGCTGGCAGTGCTGCGGTCGGTCCGGACGGAGCCGGCGCCTACGGACGAGGCATCGGCAGACGCCGCCATTGCGCGCGGGTTTGAGGCGGCCGGGCGGCAACCCAGGATGCTGGAATTCCCGCATGTTCAAAAGCAACGATGGCTTGCCGCTGCGGCGACTGTTGTCTTGTTCGCCGCCGCCTTCTCCGCATACTTTTGTTTACATGGAGTGAATCGCGAAGGCTTCAGATCTGCGGGCATGAAGTCCGGACCTCAAGGGAGCATCATGTGCACCCTGGCCAGGGACACAACCGTCATTTTTAACAGGATGTGCGGCCTGCGGATATGTGCAAACTCACGGGTGACTCTCAACCAGCCAAGCCCGCGCGTGGTGCATTTCGATCTGGCAGCCGGCGGCGTGCGCATCGCAGCTCATAAAGGGCTGTACGATACCATATCGGTCCGGTGCGGAGCGGTTTCGGTGATGGCGACGGGAACACATTTTGCCGTTGACCGCGGCGGCGACGAAATCCGCGTCGCGGTCGTGGAAGGAACGGTCGTTGTCCGCAACGGACAAACGGGCAGCCGATCGGCGGTCGCCTGCGGCGAGCTCTGCGTTGCAAACGGCGAAAGCGGCACCATGAGCACGGGTCCGATGCCGCAGTCGTTGCGATCGCAACTTGCCGAGGGTTTCGAGACCCTTGGCCCGTGGGACTTTCCGCTCGGTCTGTCGCGTGGACAGTGGCCGCAAACGAGATCTGCTCACGCTCAGGAAGACGGTTCTGCGGCCCAACGAACCTTTGCAGCCATCCGGCATACCATCCGCCGCGCAGAATACGACAGCGCGATTGTCGCCTTAGTTAACTATCTCGCCCGGTACTCCGTCGACAAGGATGTCGCGTGGTGCGACCTTGCGCTCTGCTACAGCAAGACCTCCCGGTGGGAAAGTGCACTTGACGCCTACAAACATACCATGTCCGCGACATCCGACACCCTTGTGCAGGAAGCCGTTCTCCACAGGAGCAACAGCATCCTGTTTTCTAAACTCGCACGGTTCAAGGATGCGGAAAAGGGAATTCGCGACTATCTTGCGGCCTATCCCATTGGAGCGTGGCGCGAGAGGGAATACGGCATGCTGGTAAAGATCGAACTTGCCGAGAAACGGCGGGACGACGCGGCGCAAACCATTGAAGCGTACCAGTCGGAGTTTCCGGCCTCATGCAGCGTGGAAGAGATGCGCATGGAGATCGCGAATCTCTCGCGGGATTCTGATGTCAAGGGGGACGCCGGTCGCGGACGATAGCGTGCCGAAAAGAAACCTGCACCGCCTCACCACCTAAAAAGAAGGCCGCCGGATTGACCCGGCGGCCTTTTCGTTACCGATTCCGACTTTTATCACTTGATCTGCTGGATTTCCTTGACAGCCTTTCTCCAGAAAAGAATGCGATTGCCCTTGATGTTGAGTGAGAACCAGTCGGGCGTGTTGGTGTTCTGGGCCAGGGTGCCGACGTAAATATTGTTTTCGTTTGAAATCACGCGTACCGTGCGCCCGAGGAAACCAAATGGTATCTGGTCAGAGTTTGAGGTAAAGCTGGTGATTTTCCCCTGCGCCTGGAGGTAGTTCCAGAACGCGTTGGGCCCTTTCAGGTAGTCCCAGAAAAACACGACTTCGTCCGCTGTCATAGCGCGCTGAATGCCGTCTTTGAACTTCACGGTTGCCTTTGACGGAACGCCGCCGTTGTCGATCTGGTAATCCATCTCGGCTTCTATGTTGAGAGGAGTAGCGGGATTTGAAATCAGCATCCCTACCGATCCGTCGGCAGCCGGAGTAACTTTCCAGTTGTCGAACATCTGCTGCGCCGAAACCGGTACAACAAACAATGCGGAAATGCAGCAGCCGGCAATAAGCGTCTTCTTCGCACCTGTCATGGGTCCTCCTTGTAAAATTGGCAGCCCTCGCCTCTTTGAAAATAAGATAGAGCTACACGGGAGGGAAATGTTTTTGTGAGAATCTTGCGGGGGAGGGCATTCAACAGGATTAACATGACAATCCGGGCGCCCCGCCTTAACTCAAGATTCCAGGGGATCATGATCTAGTGGGGGCACCGCTCCGCGTTTCCCCCTGGCCCCAAGCCTCCTCGCCGCGCTACGCGCGTCTGCGGGGTCTTGAGGCACACCCCCTCCAGCGGGAACTCGCACGATGCGCATAGCTTGCGCAATGCGCGTGTCGCGTTCCCGCAACGCCTTCTCTATGGAAGGAAACAAACCGAATACTATTTGGACCAATTTGGATTGAAAGGCTTGCGGCTAACTAACTTCTACCCGCGCGCCAGGTTGGACCGCCGGGTGCGCCGGAGCCCAGGGCTGTCTGACCGCGCCGATAGGCGTAGCGGCAGGCAGCACCGAGGCCAACGGGCCGAGCTCATAGGGAGAACCGCCGCCGAAGGCGGGGCGCCCATATCTACTCTTTGCTCTTAGTAGTAAATTGACAAATCATCAAACAACTGGCTCGAAAACAGCAATTTGCGGAACTTCACCAAGTCGTCATGGAATACTCTGGTGTTGTCGTACACCGAAAAATGCGGTTTGAGCGCGTTGTATACCCTGGTGGTGCCCTTCCCCATCGTGGCCGCGTTGCGAAACGAGAGCGCCTGCATTTGCGCGAGCGTTTCGAGCGTGAGCACGTGCTTGGCGTTGCTCACCGACTTGAAGGCCTTGCGCGCCGCCACCGTGCCCATGCTCACCACGTCCTGGTTGGACGCGTTGCACGAGATGGAAAGCGTACTCACGGGATTTGCCATCTGCCTGTTCTCGGCGGTCGTGGACGTTGCCAGATATTGCGCGCCCATGAAACCCATGGTGAGGCCGACGGTCCCGGCTATCAGATGCTCGGGCAAACCCTCGTTGAGGTTTTTGTCAAGCAGCTTGTTGAGCTGCCGCTCCGACAGCGTACACAGTTCCGAGACCGCAATGCACAGCATGTCCATGGCAAACCCCACGCTCTGGCCATGAAAATTGCCGCCGTGGATGATCTTCTTCTTGTCCGGAATAATAATGGGGTTGTCGTTGGACGAATTCGCCTCAATCTCTATCGTCTTGGTCGCCGCCTCGATCGACTCGCACACCGGCGCAAGTATCTGAGGCGAGCAACGAATGGAATACACATCCTGCACGTTGATACTGGTCTCGAACACCCTGTCGCCGGTCTGCTGGCGGCGGATGATCTCGTGCATGTCCTTGCGCAACGTGATGTTTTTCGAGCCGCTGTACAACCGCCGGATGATGCCGGCGACGGCCTTCTGGCCGGGATGCGGTTTAAGCTCGTGCAGGTCTTCGTCGAAAGCGTCGTCGATGCCGCCGAAGATCTCTATGGAAAACGCCGCATTGACACATGCGATACGGAGCAGCTTCTTGGCGCCGAACAGCGCGAACGCGGCGATCGCGGTCATGGCGCTCGTGCCGTTCATGATGGCGATTCCCTCTTTGTAACTGAGTCGCGCTGGCGTGAGCCCTGCCCCGGCAAACGCCTGCGGAGCAGGCATGAATTCCTTCTTATAAAACACATTTCCCTCGCCGATCACTGCGAGCGCAGTGTGCGCAAGATGCACCAGGTCGCCCGACGCGCCGACGCTTCCGCATTCCGGGATAAAGGGCGCGATTCCCGCGTTCACCATGCCAGCCACGAGCATAACCAGCTCGGTCCGGACGCCGGAGAACCCCTTGATAAGCGTGTTGAGGCGGACGGCCAGGACGGCAAGCGCGATGTACGGTTTCAGGGGATCGCCCAGTCCGGCCGCATGGCTCTTGATGAGATTTATTTGCAGCGCTTCGATATCGTTGTCGTTGATGATCTTGTTGCACATGGGCCCGAACGACGTGTTGACGCCGTAGATTATGCGCTTGGCCTCAATCTCTTCGGTGAGAAAATCACGTGATGCCTTGCAGCGCGCAAGCGCGGCCGGGTCGATCTCAACGCGCTTGTCGCCGATGCCGATCGCCACGATGTCTTCGACAGTGAGGTCGTTGCCGGTGAGGACCACTGCCGGACGATTGTCCATGGGATGACTCCTTCGAAAGAAATATTCACCGCAAAGGCGCAAAGAACGCAAAGTGGAACGCCAAGAAAGAAGAATCTAGAATCAGAAGAACTCTCGGTAAGGCGCGCATTTCTGAATTCTAATTTCCAATTTTCGTCCTCCACCTGAACTCTGCGGCCTTCTTTGCGTCCTTCGCGTCTTTGCGGTGAGGATCTATTTGACGAAAAAGGGCATAGACTCGTCTATGCCCTCAGGTATGATCCGCTTGCACACCGCCTTACTTGATCTTCGCAGCTTTCTTGATTTTGTCCACCATGTCAAGTTTTTCCCAGGTGAAGTTCGCGAACTCGCGGCCGAAATGCCCGTTGCGCGCCGTCTCGCGGTAAATGGGACGCCGCAGCTGAAGGCTCTCGATGATCGCCGCCGGCCGCAGATCGAACACCTTCTCGACAATGGCGCTTATCTTGTCGTCCGGCATGATGCCGGTTCCATAGGTGTCAACAAAAATGGAAATGGGCCGCGCAACGCCGATGGCGTAGGAAACCTGGATCCGGCATTTCTTTGCCAGCCCGGCCGCCACGATGTTCTTTGCGATCCACCGAGCCGCGTATGCCGCGCTACGGTCGACCTTGGTGGGGTCCTTGCCCGAAAACGCGCCGCCGCCATGACCGCCGTGGCCGCCGTAGGTGTCCACGATGATTTTTCTGCCGGTGACGCCGCTGTCGCCGTGAGGACCGCCGATAACGAACCTGCCCGTGGGATTCACGTGATAAACGGTGTTTTTGTCAAGTAATTTCGCGGGGATGACCTTTTTTATCACTTTTTCGATCATGTCTTTTCGGATCTTTTCGTGCGACACGTCGGGAGCGTGCTGGGTCGAAATCACCACCGTGTGAACGCGCGCCGGCTTGTCGTTGACGTACTCAATTGTCACCTGCGACTTGCTGTCGGGCCGCAGGTAGGGAATGAGTTTCTTTTCCCTCGCGTACGTGAGATATTCCACGAGCCTGTGGGCAAGATGGATGGAAAGCGGCATGTAGGTCTTTGTCTCGTCGCACGCGTAGCCGAACATCATGCCCTGGTCGCCGGCNNATCATGCCCTGGTCGCCCGCGCCCTGTTCCTTGTGAAGGCCCTTTCCCGCGGTCACGCCCTGTGATATGTCGGGCGACTGCTTGTCGAGGGTCACCATGATGCCGCAGCTTTTCGCTTCAAACCCGAGGTCCGGATCGTTGTACCCTATTTCCGCGATCGTCTTGCGGACAACACCGGGAATATCCACAATCGCCTTGCTCGTGATTTCTCCGGCAACCACGACCAGGCCGGTGGTTACCAGGGTCTCGCAGGCGACGCGGGAATAGGAGTCCTGCGAAAGCATCGCATCGAGGATCGCGTCGGAGATCTGATCGGCCACTTTGTCCGGATGACCCTGCGAAACGCTTTCGGAGGTAAACAGGTACTTCATCGATTCCACCTTTCGGAAAATTGATTTATGGTAACAGAAAAAAAATGCCTGAGTATCGCTTTGGCGGACTGGGTAAAATACTATATCTCTGGGGCCACAAACAAGGATATTGGCCTCACCGCCGACGAAGGGCCCCGACGATGCCGCCGGTGAAATTATTTGTCAAGCCGGTCGCCGTGGAGCTATCGCGATACAAACGATTTTCCCTCTACCTGGTGCGGCAGCGTGTTTCGGCGAAGACTCTGAAGGGGATGCGGCCGGATCATCCCCTTCCTGTTTGCGAACAAGAAGGCGGCGCTATTTTTTGCGCACCGTTTTCAGCGCCGTTCCCCATGCGATAACCTGGTCCAGCATCACGGTTACGGCTGCCTCATGGTGCGGCGCAGGCTTGAAAACTCTGTAGTTTTCAAAGTCGCTGTGAAGCGAGAGCATCACCTGGGCGCGGACGTCGGCAATTTGCAGCTCCGCCATGACTCCTCGTAGATGCTCAACCGCCCGCGCACCGCCGGCGCTGCCGTAGCTCACAAACCCGGCAGCCTTGTTGTTCCATTCCCGGTAGACGAAGTCCAGTGCGTTCTTGAGGGCGCCCGGCACCGTGTGGTTGTACTCGCCGGTCACAAATACGAACGCGTCGAACGATTCGATTTTCGCGGACCATGCCTTTGTGTGATCGTTGGAATATTTGCCCATTGACGGTGGTATCGGCTCATCGAGCAGAGGCAGGTTGAAACTCTTGACATCCACAAGCTCGAATTCGGCGTCCGTGCGCTTCTTTGCAATGCCGTATACCCAGTTTGCAACGCCTTCGCCGAGCCGGCCGGGCCGTGTGCTTCCGAGAATAATTGCGACTTTGAGCATGAGCAAACCTCCTTTGTGAAAGTTTAGCGATCGGTGCTTCTCACTCGCCAAATGCCCGTCGATGTGAGCGCCGAAAACGATTTTGATTCTGCGGAAACCCTGGTGTCGCTACCGGGCGTAGTACTCTTCCAGAAGCTCAATTACAGGCACCCCGGTCTTCTCGCTTATCCTGGCCAGCGCCTCGTATTCCGGTTTTGTAAACGAATGGCCCTTGTAGGAACAGATCTTCTCCTCCACCGGCTCCCCGCGAATCGTCGCGGTCGAGGCGCTTCTCTGTGCGACGATCCGGTCTTCCAGCCGCAAGCGCACGCCGAGTGTGCGGGTATGGAGCATGACAAGGTCGGCAAGGGCAGCCCGCCTGTCCGGCGCGCAGAGGACGGTAAGGCGGTAGCCGGGCCGGCCCTTCTTCATGAACACGGGGAGCCACGACACGTCGAGCGCGCCTTCACGCATGAGCCGGGTCGCCACATCGCCCATGATCTCGCCTGAGATGTGGTCCATGTCCGATTCCATAACACAGACGCGGGCCCCCGCAGTCGGCGCGTCACGGTCAACAAGAAATACGCGCAGAACGTTTGGCATCCGCTCGAACGACTTGTCGCCGCACCCATAGCCGCTTGCCAGCACAGTGCCGGACACGCCGGATGTTTCCTGTGTGCCGAGCGCCGTAAGCACGGCGCACCCGGTCGGCGTGAGCAACTCTCCCTCGACGTCGAGAATGCGGATGGCGAAGCCCACGGCCATTTCGACCACAGCCGGCACGGGCACGGGAAGAATGCCGTGCTGCGTGGAGACTGTGCCGCGTCCGTCGGCGAGGGTCGAGAAGAAAAAAGTGTCGATGCCCAGGTAGTCCAGGGCAAGGCTTATGCCGGCCACGTCGACGATGGTGTCGACCGCACCCACTTCGTGAAAATGCACTTTGTCAACTGAAATGCCGTGCACCTTTGCCTCGGCTTTCCCGAGCCTCGCCAGCACCGATTCGCATCTGGTAAACACCGGATTCTTGTAGCCGGCGGCCCGTATCATGCCGAGGATCTGGTGGATGTGGCGGTACTCGCGAGGCGTGTCCCACGCCATCACCAGATGCGACGCGGCAATGGCGCTGCGTTGCGCCTTCTCCACGTTAAACGTGAAGCCTGGAATTCCGAGTTTCCCGAGCTCGACGCGCAGGTACTCGACGGGAACTCCTAAGTCCACGAGCGAGGACAGAATCATGTCGCCGCTTGCGCCCGATACGAGGTCAAAGTAGAGAGCCTTCATCGAAAATCCTTTGTGGTTGCTCACCGGAAGAGTGTTTGAAAAATCAGATCTCCTTGCGCTGGAACGCGAACGCCAGGCCCGCAGCGGCCAGGCAAACGTAGCCCGCCATTACGAGTACCGGGTGCACGGAGCCCAAGGGCCTGAAGACGTCACCCTTGATAAGCGAGACCGCGCAGTACTGCATTGAGCACACCTTGGGCCACACCATTTCCCATCCCGGAATGCCGGCAGGATGATTCGCGAGCAGCGCCTGACCGAGCCTGCTTTGCGCCGCATGGAAGAGGGAATCGGCGACAAAACTTACGGCGACCACGCCGATGCCGACCATGGCTGCCGCGAAGTCGGGCATAAAGAGTGACATCGTGCACACAAGCAACACCATAAAGAGGACATTGACTGAGCACAAGCACGACGCGGCGAGATAGCCGGGCATGGCGCCGCCCGCGCTGATGAGCGTGATGACGAAAATGGTGAGGTGAAGTACGAACATGAACGCAAAAGAGACCAGCCAGATGCCGACGGCGCGGCCCGCCACGTAGGTGATTCGGGCAAGCGGCTTGGACAGCATGTACTGCACGGTGCCGTCGTCCCTGTCACGGCTCAGCAGGTTCATGGAAAGAATCGCCGCGATGAGCAACACGCCCCCGGCCACAATGTGAAAGGCGATGATGGAGGCATGCCACGCAACGGTGACGGAGTCGAGCGATTTGCCGTTTACCACGTAATTTCCCGAATAGCAACCTCTCAGGAGCAGCAGGAATCCGATACTCACGGCCAGAAGCACGAAGAAACTCTTCTGGTTGATGATGTCGACAACGGTGTACTTGACGATGTAGAGAAAATTACGCATGCGGCCCTTCGATGGCGCGGACAAAGACGTCTTCGAGCGATTCGCCTTCGCGCACAATTGAGGCAATGGCGTCCTTGAGGACAATTTTCCCTTTGTTAATTATGGCGGCCGTATCACAGGTCTTTTCCACCTCCGACAGCATATGCGAATTGAGAATGATGGTCACGCCCTTCTGCTTGAGCCCATCCATGATGCGTCGAACGTCTCGAATGCCAAGCGGATCAAGGCCGCTGGCAGGCTCGTCGAGGACCAGCAGGCTTGTGCCCGGTATCATGGCTGCGGCAAGGCATATTCGTTGCAACATGCCCTTCGAGTACGTTTTCATCCTCGACTTTTCCTTGCCCGCCATGCCCACGGTTTCCAGGACTTCGGAGATTTTCTCGCCTGCCCGGGCGCCGCTCATGCCGCACAACTCCGCCTGGCGCGAGAGATAGCCGCGCCCCGACAGATGCAGGGGTACCCGCGCGTTCTCGGCAAGATATCCCACGCCCCGCCGCGCAAGCGGGTTGGTACTTGCCATGCCGTTGATGGCTGCGGTCCCCGCGGTAGGCCTTACAAAATCAAGCAGCATTTTGACAAGCGTGGTTTTTCCGGCGCCGTTGGGACCCAGCAGGGCGAAAAATTCGCCCTCGGCCACGGAAAAGGAGATATTGTCAACCGCGGGGCCAGTCCCGGATTGGTAGCGTTTGCTGATGGAGGAGAATGTTACCATGGCGAGGTATAAATATACAATGTTAACCCATATCCGGGCACAACTGCCGAAGATCGTCGAGAACATAGGTGGGCCTGGTTGCAATCGCCAGATGATCGTTGTGGCTTCTGTTGACAAAAGCAGTATCCACGCCTGCGCGAAATCCGCATTCGATGTCGAAGCCGGAATCGCCCACCATGAGGGCTAAGGACTTATCCGCTACTTTGAGCGCCAATAGCGCGGCAAGCACAGGCTCCGGGTCCGGTTTGTGACTCGCGGTATCTTCCGGCGTGATGAGTGCGTCGAAAAAATCGAATATACCGGTTTCCTTGAGATACAAATCCAGGGTCTGGCGCCTGCGCGAGGTTACTACGGCGCATCGCTTCCCCCGATTGCGCAGCAGAGACAGGGTCTCCGCGACACCCGGAAAAAGCCGCAGGTAGTCCGCGTAGATTGAAAGCTGGTACTTCATGTGGGCGCCGCCGATTGTCGCAAACCGGTCGTCGGTGAGGGGGCCAAGGTACAATTCCAGCTGGCGCCGTAGCGTGAGGCCAATGCCCCTCGCCACACGGTCCCTGGAAATTTCCATGTGGCCGTACTTCCTGCATGTGAACAAAAAGCATTGGTAAATCAACTCGGTAGTGTCGAAAAGGGTCCCGTCGGCGTCGAAAAGGTAGCAGGAATAGTCTTTCATGAATTACAAATTATTTTCTTGAGCGCCGCGAGCGTGAGGAAAAAGAGGAGATTGTTTCGCAATCGAACGGTTGTGTCCGCCGCACTGTTCCATTATCAAACGCCCCTTTCGAATATCCCGCTAATTCCATCGAATTTCAGCGTTTTTCCGTTGGCACAGACCTTGCGTTCTTAGGACAACGACAAAGGAAATGAAGAAACACGATCGGAGGCATGTATGGAGAACAGGAATGTAGTTGACAAGAGGGCTGTGAGGCTTGAAGAGGTGATGAAGCCCGATTACATACCTTTTCTGGGCGGACGGCCAAAACGGCAAACCGTCATCGGCAAGGAAGACATAATGAATCTTGAAATCGCGCTCTACACCAGCGCAAGCGTCCAGGAGTTTCTCGAAAAAGTGTAACTCATCAACACCCATATCCCATAACCTCAACAAAGGAGTCACGTATGTCCGCACTCATCAGGTACGAAACACCATCAACATCGCTCACAAACCTCATAGACGATTTTCTGGGAACCGGCGTCTTTGACTCGTGGGACCGAAACATCTCGCTCGCCACGTATCCTCAGGTAGACATCGTAGAAGATAAGGACGTCTACAGGATATCGGCCGACATGCCGGGCCTTGACAAGAATGATATTTCCGTCGAGGTAAAGAACGGTGTGCTTTCGATAAGCGGTGAGAAGAAAGAGGAAAAGACCGAACGGGACAAGAACCATTACTATCACTTCGAGAGGAAGTTCGGTTCATTCCGCAGGGAATTCGCGCTGCCCGATCATGTCGATGCCGAGCACGTTGACGCTCGATACGCAAACGGCGTTCTCCAGCTCGTACTCAAGAAAACCGAGGCTGCAAAGCCGAAGGCGATCGACGTAAAGGTAGAATAAGACAACAGGTGAACGCTTGAAAGGCCGCAGAGCATCGCGGCCTTTTCCGTTGTTTGGCCGCTCCCGGTGCAAAATCACCATCCGCCCCAAAGTAACAAACCGCATCACAGCGCCGATGTTTCCATGCGGCAAGACATTCCAGCAGCGAGCAAAATATTCCCTCTTATTAATCGCTTCACTTAACGTCAGTTGTTTTAATATCAACATATTACAGATAGGTTAAATTGGCACCCAATTTGACTGTTTGTATGTTGGGAAGCCAGGAGGTGACGATTGAATAAGACAAAGCTAGAACTGATCAGAGAAGCCAGGAAGACGTACAAGCAGATCTACCCCTGCGGCGCAAGGTCCAGCCTTGCCGAATGCTTCACTGCCGCGGACAACGGCAGGAAAGTGGTGTTCTGGTTCAATACCAGTGACAACAATACCCATGTTCTTATTGGTGAAATCAATTCGTGAATATCCATATCGTATTTCAATTTTCTTTAGTGAAAGCCAAACTATCTCTCATTGAAACATGAGAAATCTTGGCGCCCCGCCGCTTCGCAGCGGCGGGCCTCCAGTCTTCTGTCAATTTTCAAGACAATACGCCGACCATCATCCACAGCCATTACTTTCCCCAAACAGCTTCCCTTTTCAAGTATTTTATTGTATCCTAGTACCGGATCAAGCCGCCTTTCACAATCCCCCAAAGGAACAGTATGCGCAAATCCGACGCCGAACCAATGACCCAAATGGTCGACAAAGACAACAAGAACTGGTCCGTGCATTTTAAGGGAATGGAGCGGGACAACGTCCGGCTCGGGTTTCTCAATAACCTCGAATACAATCTCGCAAAAGATAAGTACTCACTCACGCCGTATGCGCAGTTCCTGAGCCTGGCATACACCGTGCGCGACCGGCTCATAGAGCGCTGGATCATTTCCAAGCAGCAGTATCACCAACAGAACGTGAAGCGCGTGTATTACATGTCAATGGAATTCCTGATGGGACGGCTCCTGTCGAACAACATCATGAACCTCGAGATGTTCGAGAGCTGCAAGAATTCCATGAAAGACCTTGGGCTGGATGTTGAGGACATTCTCGACCAGGAGGTGGACGCCGGGCTGGGAAACGGCGGCCTGGGCAGGCTTGCGGCCTGTTTCCTCGATTCCATGGCCACGCTGGAGCTGCCGGCCGTGGGCTACGGAATCCTGTACGAATTCGGGATATTCAACCAGCGGATCATCAACGGCCACCAGGTTGAATTCCCGGAACAGTGGCTGCAGCAGGTGAATCCGTGGGTGATGGAACGCGCCGAATACAAAGCCCGCATCAAGTACTACGGGAAAACGCTGTACCACACAGATGCGCTGGGCAAGCAGCAGGTGTCGTGGGTGGACACCGACGAAGTGATTGCGCTGCCCTTCGATGTGCCCGTTCCAGGCTACGGCAACAACACGGTGAACACCCTACGGCTGTGGAGCGCACGCGCGGCCCACGAGTTCAATTTCGAATACTTCAACAGCGGCGACTATATCGGCGCGTGCCAGGATAAATTAACAAGCGAGAACATTTCCAAAGTTCTCTATCCCAACGACAACAACCATTCCGGCAAGGAGCTGCGCCTCAAGCAGCAGCACTTTTTCACCTCGGCGTCGCTGCAGGACATCATCCGGCGGTATCTCTCGAACAACCCCGATTTCAAGAGTTTCCCCGACAAGGTGGCCATCCAGCTCAACGATACGCATCCCGCAATCGCCATCGTGGAGCTCATACGCCTCCTGGTGGACGAACACGGGCTTGTGTGGGACGACGCGTGGGACATTGTGGAGCACACATTCGCGTACACCAACCACACCCTTATGCCCGAGGCGCTCGAACGCTGGCCCGTGAGCCTGATGAAGACGCTGCTGCCGCGCCACATGGAGATCATTTACGAAATCAACAGCAAGTTCCTGCGCCAGGTGTCGTACAAATACCCCGGCCAGGTCGACAAGCTGCGCGACATGTCGCTCATCGAGGAAGGGCCCGACCCAAAGGTGCGCATGGCCTATCTCGCCATCGTCGGATCGCATTCTGTAAACGGTGTTTCCGAATTGCACACCAAGCTCCTTACCACCGGGCTCGTGAGAAATTTCTTCGACATGTGGCCGGAGAAATTCAACAACAAGACAAACGGCATCACACAGCGGCGCTGGCTCCACGCCTCGAACCAGTCGCTGTCGTCGCTGATTACGGGCAGAATCGGCGACGGGTGGATAAAAAACCTTTCCGAGCTCAAGAAGATTGCTCCCCTTGCCGGCGACCCTGAGTTCAGGAAACAGTGGCGCGAGGTCAAGCTGCACAACAAAAACCGGCTCGCGAAGATTCTCAAGAAATGGGAGAACATCCGGATCAACCCGGAGCTTATGTTCGACGCGCAGGTAAAGCGTATCCACGAATACAAGAGGCAGACACTTAACATTCTCCACTGCATCGCGCTGTACAACGAGATAAAGGCCGGCAGGAAAAAGGGAATTGCGCCGCGCACCGTGCTCTTTGCCGGCAAGGCGGCGCCCGGCTACTACATGGCCAAACTCCTCATCAAGTTCATCAACAACGTCGCCGGCGTCATCAACGGCGACCCTGACACTCGCGGCCTCCTCGAAGTGCATTTTCTCCCCAACTACCGCGTGTCGCTCGCCGAGTACATCATGCCCGCCTCCGACGTTTCGGAGCAGATATCCACCGCCGGGACCGAAGCGTCGGGAACCGGCAACATGAAATTCGGGCTCAACGGCGCGATCACCATCGGCACCATGGACGGCGCCAACATCGAAATGTGGGAAGAGGTGGGCGACGAAAACATCTTTATCTTCGGGCTGCGTGCGCCCGAAGTCGACGAGCTGCGTGCAAAGGGATACAATCCGTGGGACTATTACCACAAGAACGAGAAGCTCAGGAAGGTGATGGACCTGATCTCCCTCGGGTTCTTTAGCCCGGAGGAGCCCCAGCTCTTTCGCCCCATTTTCGATTCGCTGCTCAACGGCGGCGACCGGTATATGGTGATGGCCGATTTCGACTCCTATGTCCAGTGCCAGAACACCATTGCCGAAGCGTACCAGGACACCGAGCGGTGGACCAAAATGTCCATCCTCAACGTGGCCAGCATGGGCCGGTTCTCATCGGATCGCACCATCCGGCAATACGCAGAAGAAATCTGGAGCGTAAAGCCGACGCCCATAAGGCTTGACAGTTAATACCTGCGGCGCGGAAGCGCCGAGCCGCGCGTTGCCCGCGCCGAGCTTGTGCCCTGGAAGAGGGCGGGCAGGACGGGTGAGCTCAAGAAGAAATTCCTGACCGTTACAGGCTCGCGCGTAGCGCGCTCGCCCGGTAGGGCGAATCCTTTTCTTTCTATCGCGGGCATCGTGAAATATTTTAGAACTGCATATGCCCGACCCCACCACACTTCCCATTGCCCAGCCCCAGGAAGAGGCCATCAACATCGACGACCTGGCAGCGAGGTCGCTCTCACTGTTCGACGGACTGGGCGAGCCGTATGCGCCGCTACGCCGGCAGGTTGAAGATGTAAAGCAGCGGCTTTTCTACGGCGAGATACGGCTGGCCGTGATGGGCCAGTTCAAACGCGGGAAAAGCACGTTTATCAACCGACTCGTGGGGCTCAACGTCCTGCCGGCTTCGGTAGTACCCGTGACCTCGATTCCCACGTTTTTGCGATGGGGACCCGAAACGCGCTGCGCCATCCGGTTCTTCGACGGCAAACACGATGTGGTGGTCCAACGGTCCGTACCCGAAATGTCGGCCACGCTTACCGCCTATGTCACCGAGGAGAAAAACCCCAAGAACCGGTATTGCGTGAGCGAAGCGGTTGTCGAATGCGACAACGCCGTTCTCAAGAACGGCACCGTCCTCATCGATACGCCCGGGTTCGGCTCAACCTATGTCCACAACACCAAGACTACCGTTGATCTCATCAAAGGGTGCGATGCCGTGCTGTTCCTCCTGAGCGCGGACCCGCCGTTTACGCAATCGGAAGTTGAATTTCTCAAGGAGGTAAAGCGGTACGTTCCGAGAATCTTCTTTATCATCAACAAAATCGACCAGCTCACGGCCGAGGAACTGACCACGCTCGATTCCTTTGTGAAAACCGTCCTGGCGTCCGACCTTTCCTTTGCCACCGACACCCCTCTTTTTCACGTGTCGGCGCGCAACGCTCCTGTTCCGGGCGCCGACCAGTCCGGCCGGCCCGACGCCAGCGGAATGGATGTTGTCAAGACCGAGATCATCGATTTCATGGTGCGCGAAAAGTATTTCACCCTGTCACAGGCGGTAACCGGGAAACTCAAGACCGCCCTTGAGGCCGCTGCGCAAAAAATCGCGGAGGACTGCCGCGATATTGAGGAACCCATGGCCGCCGCGCGCCGCCGGGGGGAAACGCTCAAGCAGCAGTGCGAGCAGGTGCGAAGGAAAGCCGACAAGGAGCTTTCGCTCATCGACGCCGAGATAAAGGCGCTCAACGACTATGTTGACAAAACGCTTTATTCAAAGAAGGAAGCACTCCGCGCGAACACCGTAGCCGCAATTGCACGCCTTGTTGACGCCGCGCTTGCTAACCGCGCCAATCCGGCTTCAACGGTGCGCAGCGCGTTTGGCCCCCTTTTCGACGAAATGTTCGGCCACGTGTTTCTCCAGGTAATCACCGCGCTCGCGCGGCCGCTTCGGAAAGCCGTGGACCTGCCCTATGCCGAATTTGCAAAGACCGCCGAGGAAGCCCGCCGCGCTTTTGGGACAGAGGTAATCCCTCACGACGAGCCGGACCGGACCGCCATGGGCACCGAAATTCCGAACTTTACCTCTGCGAGACCGGAATACACCGTCTCGGCGTTTGACACCATGAGGCAGCCCTCAGTACCGCTTTTCTGCGGCAAGGAGACGAAGCGCGGGAAGTACTCGGAGGCCCTGCTGCCGGTGGCAGGCGGCATTATCGACGAACGGTTCGAGCAGCTTTCCCTCCACATCAAAAATTCCATCCGGAAGATCTGTGAGGCCTGCAGGAAAGATCTGCTTGAACGCTATGGTTCCCTTCATGACGAGATGAAGGCGGGTTTGGAAGAAACCGAAAGGCCGGAAGCCGCAATGAATGAGCACGCAAGGGAAAAACTCAAGACGCTTCTGGAGAAGCGACAGGCGTTGGAGGAACTTGCGAAGCTGTTGATCTAGGCCCGAGTGGAGCGGGCGGCCGGACCTCACCTGCAGTCCGGCCCGGACAACATGCCAGACCGGCTATATCTTCCCGTCAAAACGATTCCCGCCCTCACGTCCCGCCGCACGCCCATAATGGGCATGTGTTTTCTGGCAGAAAACACTTTATAGTCCTGGCCCTGCAAGCCTGTTATCCTTGAGTTATTTTCATCGATGAGAAAAGGAGGTGCCGCCATGATCCATCGAATCGTTCTTCAGATCGTCCTGGCAGCGGCGCTTTTCATGGCGTCGAACGCTGCATACGTCCACCCGTTTACGGACACTACGGCGGGGAATGTGTGGGAATACCGGTACGGTTCGGGAACGACTTTGTTAAACTCAATGGGGGTCATGGGAACAAATACCACGAGGGATAGCGGCATTATCAGAATAAAAATCCTTCCGTCAAGGGAAATAACAGTAGTCAAAAAGGGCATGCATTATGTTTCTTCCTATTCGTTCACGACAATAACCGGAACAAGCGATTCTTCATCCATCAACGATTCCTCGACTGTTCCTTCTTGGGGCGGCATCGATCAGAATTCAATCGGAATCACTACGAATCCGTTCGTGATTGACTCCCTGTTCCCTGGAGTTCCATGGGGAATGACCTTCACCAGGGCAACTGTTCAAGAAGATACGCTTTACAAAGAAAGCATCACCTATTCTCTTTCCTCCGACCCCGATGGAGATTACTCTTCTTCAATATCAACGACTTATCTGCAAGAATACGGGCTGGCGGGATTCGCATCGTACAGTGGAGGAAACGGCAACAGCAGGACTTCCTCCCTTACCCTTTCCACCTTCAATGGCAAATCAATAAACCTTTCCCAATGTACCGTCATTGACACCATTTCCATTTCCGACATGGAAAAACTGTACCCCGCCTATGCCCCTCATCAAAACAGTGCCATTGGCGGTTCAAAACATCCTCAATCACCATCAGCGCCTCACTTCGCCCTGCACACAGTCCCGGGAGGCATTGTAGTCTCACTTTCAACAACTTCTGCCTATACGCTGAAATTGACGAGCATTTCCGGCAGAGAATTCCGCGTGTTCCGCGGCAATCCTGGCTATCAGCAGGTGCTGTTGCAAAAGGCAGATTTTCCGGCAGGGATGTATGTTCTAAGCCTAACCTCGGGGCGGCTGTCCCGGTGCATAACGCTTCGTATCTGGTAAGGCTTTTCCACTCACGTTCCGGCGGCCTATTCGTGACCCGGACCCGCCAAGCAGTGTCGGCCCGAACGCTTTATCATTTCGGTTGGCCAGCTTCATCCGGAGTCAATGATATCCGGACAGTGACCTCGCCCTCATCTTCGATGACCGGTACCGGAATCTGAGTAAATCGCGCGACCTTCTTGACAAGGTCCCGCATTGAATACGACGCATTGCCGATTTTTCCGCCGGGGCAGCTCTCCAGGCACACAATGCACCCGGTACGCATCTTGGGAATGAATTTCTTGTTGCCGGAAAAGTGGAATGAGAACGGCCTGCCGTTCTCATCTTGCAAGAACTCTGACGGTTGGTACGATTTGCCGCCGTACACTATCTCAACGACAACAGGCGTTCCTTTTGCAATCCTGTCGGGGCCCAGGTTGCCCGGATTGGATATCTCGGACCACGGATAGAATGTCAGGTTGTTTCCGGAGACCGCGCCAATCGACATAAGGGCGTTGCATACGGCACTGTCTGGCGAGTACGCGGTAAACAGAGCGTTGGGCGCGGCAAGGCCGCCTTCCCAGGTAACGAAGCTGTGATCGTGCTGGCCGCTGCCTGTATTGAAATGGGAAGGATGGTATATGCCGGCAAAATCGATCCTTCTTTTGCTCTTGTCAACGAGAAGGGTGTCTCTCGTCAAGGAAACCGCAGCGAAACTCGTGAGAACGAACGGGGACAAATACGTATCGATTTCGACGGATCCGAAGGAACATCCTGTAACCGGCGCGCTAACCTTGAGAGAATCGTTAAGACCGGCTGTCACGATCATGTCCGATACCGAAAGTGACAGCGCCATCTCGCCGGCAAGAGGATCGAGCGTTCTGCTTACGAATCCCAGCGTCGCGTCCACATAATCAAATGTCGGGGCGAGCCGCTTGAGGGAAAGCCCTTTGTCCGAAACTTCGGCGAAGCATCTGCCGGCACAGAGCTTGAGCGCGCAGGAACAGTCTTCGGCCCCCGGCTCCATGGGTGTTCGCGCCTTCACGTGCTCGGGCGGCAAAAAGCCGAGCCTTACGCTGCCGTTTTTTACCTGCGCGCGAGCGGGCAAAGGTATGATTATTCGTGAATCGGCATTTACCTTTATGCCCGAAGGGTCTTTTTCCCAGGATCCCGCAATTGTCTTGACCGGAATGATTTGCTGGTCGAAATCGATAGACAACAGCGTTTGTTGGGCGGCGTGGCATGTGAAAAACGCAAGGGTAACCGACATTGCAGCTTTCATAAACGACATTATTAATCCTCACCGCAGGGGAACCGGGACCATTGCCGAGATGCCGGTTTGAACGTTTCGTTACCTACCCTTCGTTTATAATGCGCAAACCCCGTACCGCTCACCAAACTTCAACTCAAGCCTTTTGACGTCTATATCATTTGTCTATAACAGACCCAATTCCTATTTCTGAGAAATAAATTCCCGATTCTGCAAACCTTGAGAGGAAGACCAACGAGCGAATCCAACAGCAAAATTCCAACTCGAAACGCCGAACCTGTTGAAAATGGCACAGTACTTGCGTTTTTGAAGGGTATATTAGTTGAATGTTGTTGTGAATACCTTTCTTCATTTTTTCCACAACTTCTTCCGATAGAAACGATATGGCCCGGGTCGCTTTGGTATATCCCTATTTTCGCACCCATTCCGCAACGGAACTCCTGTTCCCCCCGCTCGGAGTCGCGGCGCTTGCCGGCCGGCTTCACACAAGGGGAATAGACGCCCGGGTGTTCGATTGCACGTTCTCTTCCCTTGATGAAATCGGCGATTCGCTGACCTCGTATAGTCCGGATATTGTCGGGATCTATTGTATGGTCACCATGAGTCGGGCCGCATTTCGTATTGCCGAATTGGCGCGGGCGCGATACAAAGGATGCCTGATTGTTGCCGGAGGGCCATTGCCAACGTTATACCCTGAAAATTTCATGGGGCGCTTCGACGCCGTGTTTCGCGGCGAAGCCGATACGGCCTTCCCTGATTTTTGCCATGATCTCTTCACCCTCTGCGCTTCCCCGCAGGATTTTTTACGGTTGCCGCTAGCCCTGTACGACGGACTGTACGTGCGGCGCTACAATAGAGAAATCAGCAACCCTCCCACGCACCATACGGAAAAAGAAATCCAGTCGTTTCCGCAGCCCTGCAGAACCGATTTCGACCATAATGCATATCAGCGCATCTGGATGGATATCGAGGGTTCAAAAACGACTTCCCTTATAACGACGCTCGGGTGCCCCTTCGGGTGCGATTTTTGTTCAAAGCCCGTGTTTGGAAACGTATTCCGTAAAAGAAACCTTGATGCGGTATTCGAAGAAATCGAAGAAATCCGTTTCCTCGGTTACAATAGCCTCTGGATTGCCGACGACAATTTCACGCTGGACCTATCGTTTCTCAAGGAATTTTGCAACCGTATGGCGGGCCGCCAAATTTCGTGGAGTTGCCTCTCGCGCGTTACGGGGATCGACGGCAATACGGCGCGAATGATGAAGGAAGCGGGCTGCTCGCGGGTGTACCTGGGTCTCGAAACCGGCAGCGATGTGGTGCTGCGGCTGATGAAAAAACAGGCAACGCTCCAGGATGGGGCGGACGCCGCCCACTTGTTTCACAACGCGGGCATATCCGTGGCCGCGTTCTTTATCGTGGGATATCCCGGCGAAAACGTCGAAACGATCGAACGGACGTTTCACTACGCGCTCGACCTGCCGCTCGACATCGCGTCCTTCAACGTGCCGCTGCCGCTGCCGGGGTCGGGGCTGTTCGACCGCGTAAGTGGCCTTGACAAGAACAAAGACTGGACCACAGAGAACGAAGTCACGTTTGTTTACAATTCAGAATTCGATCCCGTTTGGCTGCAACGCCGGATTTCGCAGACAATGCAGGCCGTGGCAAAACGAAAGAAACAGGCCATTGTTCTTGAATTGCAGCCCGCGTGATGGTCATGGGCTTTTGGCCCTCAAGGTCATCGAAACAACCGCAAAAGGCCGTCGGTTGATGTTTCGAACAGCCGGACCAGGATGGGAGCACGCCTCCCCAGTCTTTTCCGCAGTTCAAACTGGAACCTTCCTTTAAGGATTCCAAACATCATCTTGATTTTAGAAAAATCCCCCTTGAACACGAACGTGTGGCCAGCAAACACGCTTTCGTCCTGCCGCCAGTCGCGGTTAATCCGGGTTTTGATCCGCTTGTGCAGGGCGGTGCCGGGCAATGGATACGGCACGGTGAGCCCGAGGTAATCGAGCGGCAGCGACGTGGCGAACCGGAGCGTTTCGATAACGGTGTCGTTGGTATCTCCGGGGTAAAAAAGAATGAAGAAAGCTCCCACCTGCAACCCGGCTTCATGTGCCGCTTCCACTGCCCGCCCGGCCTGCACCGCGGTGATGTTCTTGTTCATGAGATACAATATCCTGTCGCTGCCCGATTCGATCCCGAAATAGATCCTCGTGCATCCGGCCTTTTTCATCGCATGTGCGGTATCGAAGTCCATTGTATCAACGCGCCCCAGGCACTCCCATCCGAACACGAGTCCCCGCCGGCGTATTTCCTCGCACACGCGCAGTACCCTGTCCCGTTTCATGGTAAACACATCGTCGGCAAATGAGATTCGGCTGTAGCCCATGTCAAGCGCCGACTCGATTTCGTCCACGACGTTTTCGGGCGAGCGCTCGCGATACGACCCGCCGAACACGACATTGCTGCAGAATTCGCATTTGTAAGGACAGCCACGGGTGCTCATCACGGTAGTCACCGGAGCACCGTGCTTCTTCTTACCGTGCCGGATATACTCGTTGTTGGGAAACATGTCGCGGGCGGGAAAAGGAAGGCGATCCAGGTCCGTCGCGAAAGGCCGCGGCCTGGTGATGTGCACGATCCTGCGTTCACCGCCCGGTGGCCCCTCTGTTCTGAATGCAATACCGGCGACGCGATCCATAGAGGCCCCGGTGTCAACGGCGTGCAGAAGTTCAACCACGGTCCGTTCCCCTTCCCCGCAAACGACTACGTCGAAATGGTGCAGAAAAGGCGCGGGATCGCAGGTAGGAAGCGGCCCTCCCGCAATGAGGAGTTTGCAATGCGGACGCAATTCACGCGCAAACCGTATGCAGTCTTCACGCATGGTAACCATGCAATAGATGCCCACGGCATCGGCTTTTGCCGTCAAAGCCTGCGCGAGCGCATTTTCGCGTGTCAAGAACGTACAGTCGAGCACTCGCACGTTACGGCCGTCCTGTCTGAGCGCGGACGCGATATAGCCGATCCCCAGCGGAGGGAACCGGAAGACCGACCGGTCGCGCCGGGGGAGAAAATATGGATAGATGAGCAGAACTGAGGTCACATGTCCCTCGTAATACGCAGCGTGTAACGGACCGTTTGCCCCAGGGAAGGAAAGGAATAGCCGAAACCGCTCCAGGCGAGCCTGGACCCCACGAGCTCCCGCCCGCGGAACAACCGGCCTCCCTGGGCTTTTTCGGCGGTAAAGCTGGCGTGCGTGACCGATCCGCCAAACGAAGCTTCGCCGGCCTCTACTTCGTCCCAGCACCCTATTTTCTTACCGCCAAGCGATAACCCGGACGAATCGATGTAGCGCTGGAAAAAATGTGCACCCTGTTCGTTCATCAGGACAAATTCGGAAACGCCGCGCCCGGTGATACCGGACGTGTCGGCCTCAACCAAAAGCGTTCCGGCTTCTGCGTCCACCGTATACATTATCGCGACATTGTCGCTTTTCTCGGCGCACTCGTAAACGGTTTGCAGTCCGAATACCAGCCGGACCGCGCTTGATGCAGCAGTAAGAGCCGCGCGCGACAAGGGTATTGTACGGATGGCCGCTGCCAGCGAGTTTTTTATCCCGTAAACAAACCCGTTTCCGACGATACCTCTTCCCGGCCGGCAAATTTTCTCCTCCAGATTGAGCGTAAACCTTGCGGCGACCCTCCACACACTCTTGTCCCGCGTAAGCGACATCTCAACCGCGCCGGGAAACAACGCACGGATCCCCCGCTTGACAACCGGAACGCCGAACCCAACCGCCTCCTCTGCCAGACAGCGTCCGTTGTCACAAAGGAGCCATCCCTTTTGCAGGGCCGAGGTTGCGTACCCGTTGCCGGTGGCGCGACCGTCGTTCATGGAAAGGCTCAAGCCCCGTTGCAGGGGAATGGTGATGTTCATAGGGGTTTTCCCATCCGCGTTTTCATCGTTGCGCAGCCATGGCGGAAAGGGGCCCCTTTTTCATACAGGCCGCCACGATGGCCCATCCGGCAATAAACCATGCCGTCACGACGGCCGACCGCGCGATCAGCCTTTCCATGCGACAATCCCCCGCAATCCTGAGCAGTTGTTCCATGATGTGCGGCATGCCGGGGAAAAACACTAATGCCACGGAGGCATTGAAAATACTGAACGCAAGAGTCAAGACCCACACGGCATGCAAAAGCGGTCTCGGAAGGCCGCCCCCTGACACGGCAATAACCAGGAAGGGGATCAGCACAACGATGTTCGGCTCGGACAGCCAGGAGCGCGTAAGAAAAAACACAAGGAGCAGCGCGGCGGATTTCTTAAGGAGGTCATCGAGCCCTCCAATGCCCCCGCGCAAGAAGAATATCGCGAGGCAAAGCGCCGGGACCCACAAAAACCCCGCAAGCTGCCACTGGCCGTTAAGTCGAGACGCATTCGGAATAAATTCCAGAAACGCAAGGAACGACATTCCCCCACCCGCAATAAAATGCACGTTCCAGTTCCTTACAATAACAGCCGGGTCCCATCCAAATACGATAAACGGTCCGGCACATGAAAATAAAACAACCATGGAAAAGACAAATCCAAACCACGCGGCCTGCCGCCAGGACCGCGATAACAGGTACATAACGGCTACGGGGACAAGGGGAAGTGCTATCGGTTTAAAGGCGATTGCCAAGCCAAGAAGAAAAGCCGACCGTCCGTACTTCCCCGAATCAAGAAGAATGAGCGCCGCAAGCGACAGTGCGGCTACAATGGAATCGATTTGGCCCCACGCCGCCGTAGCATACAGGATAAACGGATTGAAGAGCATGAAAATCCATGCGCTCCGCGTAGCCCGGGCCGAAACGCCCAATTTCCCAAGGACCTCCTTTACGAGGAATGCGAGCCATATGTTGGCCGCGATGATGGGAAGCTTGATCGCCAGATTGTATGCAAGCAGGCCGGGGGCGGCGGCATATACGCATTTATAGATTAATGCGAGCAGCAGCGGCCAGGGCGGCGGATACCCGATCGTGGTGAATTCCTTGAACAGCCAGCTGTGGAAGACCGCACTCAGGTCATGCGCTAAATAGGGATTTTGGCCTGCCGCCGTCAGAAAACCCGCCGCCATGTTGACGCGCATGTCAATGAGGTGTCCGAAGAACAGCGCGAGCGTAAGCTGCACGCTAACGCTCAATGCCAAAGGCCACAGCTCCCGGGGCCACAACCGGTCGAGGCACGTACCCAGCGGCTTGTTGAATGGGAAAAGGGGCATGGCAAAAGGCCCTCATAAACCCGCAATTGATTTAACGAAACGATAACGCAACATTGATGTCACGGCCTTAAAGTTTGGCTGCACACAAAGCGCGACGAAGCAGCTAGCGCAACAGCCAGCTCCGCAAGGCCGTCAGCGACGCGCTGTCGACCTCAAACCTGAAATCTGGCTCGCCATTTTTGCACATGTCGAACCAAAGCATCGCCTCAATACAGGGATTACAGTCCATGAACGATAATACCTGGCCCAGCCACTCCGGCTTTCGTTCATCGGCGGCGCAGCCGATTTCGGTGATCCATACCGGCTTTCCCAGGCTCCGTGCAGCAACAAGTGATTGGCCGAAAATATCCCAAAACGATTGCCATTCATGGCCTGCCGCGGCATCGTCACCGAAATTGTATCCGTCAAGGCCGACGATGTCCACCACGGAATCGCCAGGATAATACGCCATGATACCGTCCTGCGCCCTCATGGTGCCCCACAGCACGCCGGGCGCAAACACCCACTCCACATTGTCCGCCTTTTCCTGCGTAAAGACTCCGTGCGCGTGGCGCCATGCGGACAAGAATTCCGCGGGCTTTTCGCCCCATGGAAACCAATACCCGTTCATTTCATACCCGAAACGCAAGTACACGGGAACTGCGGCCAGTTTTGCCTGCCTGGCAAAAACCGCGAGCGTGCTGTCCCATGCTCCCTGCGCTATCTCTCTCAGCAAGGTATCATTCCTGAGGGAATCACACCGGAGCGACATGAGATTCAGGCTTATGACGGTGCCTATGGCGCGGCCGGCATTGGAGGAAACAACGGTCAAGGGAAAAGGATCGTCGATCTGCTGGAACCAAAGGATGTACGCCGGTTTGGTGCCGAACAGTGAGGTAAAGGTATCCAGGGTCGAGGAATAATCAGAATAGAGCTTGTCGGAAAAGAACCCGAACCGCTGGCTATTGGAACGGATAGTGACAGAAGCGCCTTCGCAGATAACACGTGGCTCAGGAGGCGGTGTTGGTTGAGTACCACAGAGGCACAGAGCCACCAGGGAGCACGCAGCCATCCGCAGGCATAAGACGCTGTGCATTCCCTTGAAAATGACGGACTCCCTTTACCGTTGCAAAAGCACCGGTACCACGAACGCGCCGGCGGAGCCCGAGACCGCGGCGTAATACACGCCCGCTCCGAGCTTTGTTCCTTTGGAATCTGCGCAGTCCCAGACCGCAGCTCCGGTGTTTACGGCTATTGTGCGAAGTAGGACGCCGGAGCAGGAATAAATTTTGATTTCCCGCGAAAACCCCAGAGGCAGGAAAAAATTGACAGCAGGGCCATGACCCGCATATTTCACCCGCGAAGAAGGGGACACATCACCGGCTGTTTTGTCAAAGCCCACGGCCAGTCCTGGATTCATAATATAGACGTGCGCGGGATCGGTTTTTACGAACTTGTCGGAGAACGACGAGCCCGCCGGCGTAATTGTCCTGTTCTCGTCGAACACCGTGACGGTCCCCTGCAATCCGGGCACGGTGATTGTGGCCTGCTGGGTGTCGAGAGCCCCCGCAAGGTTGATGATGCTGGCCGCGATTACATACAGTTTACCGTCGGATTCCTTTGCGCAGAACTCAATCTTTCCCTTTGTGTCGCTTCCCTGCACCGTTACGGCGATCTTGGAATCGGGCGAGCACAGCGGCCCGGTAAGCGCCGTAATGCGGCCATTCACCTGTTTGAGCATCGCAATTTGCGAGTCGGAAATGCAGCACTGGGAATAGCCCGGGCATTTCCACGAATGCGTGAAATAGCCGATGGCGTTGGCTCCATTGATAATAGCGAGCCAGACCTCGTCGGTGATTTCGCAGGGGTACGGCCCGTCGTCGGCGCCGCGCGACGGTATCGAACACCACTGGCCCGAGGTATTGACGCACTCGATCCACTGAAAGGTGGATTTCCGGTTACTTGTGTATTTTGTCACAAGCTCATTCTGGCTGTCTCCCACCTTGTACACCCAATCGGGCCTGCACCAGCCGTATACGGGATAATAGTCGAACCCGATGAGGTCGGTGTATTTTGGATAGGAATAGTACATTGAGTCACTGCCGTTCATCCAGGCCGGCAGCCCGTCTCCGCTGTAGAAACCGGTGGTTATAGTGAGAAAGGCCGGGTGCGCCTGGTCGACCACCTTGATGCTGTCGTATTCGAGGCGGATCGCCGATGGGGTCACCTTGTTGGAGCTGAGGTCCGGCTCGTCGCCGAAGACCCACCCGAGCATGGCCGGGTGGCTTTTGACAGACGCAACTTCCCCCGCGTTCCACGACGGCACGGCATAGACACCCTGCGCCTGGGCGGCATTGCAGTAGTCCAGCGACGTCGAGTTGTCTCCCTGCCCGACAAACGTGTTGATCCCATAGCCTTTCTCGATTGCGATGCGCGAGGCGTTTTGCAGCCAGGTCATGATGGGAAAGAACTGTTTGCCATCGACAAGAACTTCATTGTTGGGGCCGAAGGTGACGCTGGCGCAGAAAACGGCGACCGGCACAATGAGCAACAAACCCGACAAGAGCAGGAGGGAATGTCTGAACCCGAAACGCATGACCGCCTCCTCGGAAAAAATATACCTTTACGCACCTTCTATACTTTGGCGGGGCGAGAGCAGGGTCGGTGGTAATCCATTCCTTGTGTATCCATCCAACTTTGTTTATACGTGCAGCGGCGACCGGTATTTAAGGCTTTTTTCTGAACGGGAAAGAATTCGGGAACAAGGATCCGGCGATTCGTTGATGCACAGGCGGTTGGGTGCCCCGCGTACCTAAATGACGAATCGCCGCCCGGCATCGGGACAGCTGAACGGGCGAACCCCTGCTGCAAGCCTCGCGATCTGCCAGGCGCTTGGCGCCCGGTGTCTTTGCTTATTTCGCTCCCGTCAACGTAATCTCCGCCTTCTCGTGCCACACCACACTCACGTCCCCCACCATGGCCAGAGGCGCAGTGAAGTTCATTTCGGCATTAAGGATGCAGCCCGCGCGCACGTCGATCACCGCGGTGCCGTTGCCTTGGCCGAACACGGGGATGTCGGTGAGAGCCGAGCTGTCCGGTTTGCCGCTTCCGGCATAACGGAATTTCCAGCTTATCAAGGCCGAGTCGCCTGTGAGCACGTTGAGGGTGTAGTTGCGATAGACTTCGCAGGTGACCTTGCCACGCGCCGTTTGCATGGGGACCAGGTCGGTGCGTTCCCAGGTGAAGCCCTGCTTCACCGGCTTTGCCGGAAGCGCAGGCAGGAGCTTGGCAAGCTGCCGGTACAGATCCCATTCAAGGTAATTGCTCGCCGGCATTTCCACGGAGGTATCTATGGTCGGGAATCCGTTTGCCAGCGAGAGCGAGTAATCGGCCTTGATCAGCTTGTCGCGGATTTCCTTCTGCAGGTCTTCCTTGTACACGTCCGATTTGACCGCTACGCTGTCGACCTTGATCCCGAGCTTGGCGGCGCCCTTTTTCGTGGCGGTGAAAGAACACCGGATCTCCGTTGACTTTGCTGTGTTCGAGGATTTCTGGCGAAAATTTCCCTGGGAGGTGTAGGTCGCTGCATAATTCCACTGTTTTTTGGCGCTGTAATCGGCTTTCAGCACCACGCCGTCGGCGGCGGGTTTGTCCTTGGCAAAACCCGAGAGGGCCGCTGCGCCAACGACGCACGCGGCGACAATTGCATTGCATTGTCTGTTCATAAGAGCTCGCTTTCCTGAAGGTTGTGGACGGGGCGCCAACGCGGCGGCGTCCCGGATTAAAAATGGATTGCGGAACGCCGGCGCGACAGTAATATTTTGATGCTGGACTTGTGAGAAGATGGTTCCTCGTCGAAAGGAAGATACATGGCCCTTGTCCTTACACCCGTTGAAGTCCGCGTGCTCGGCTCGCTTGTCGAAAAGGAACTCACCACGCCCGAATACTACCCGCTTACCCTCAACTCGCTCGTGGCCGCATGCAACCAGAAATCCAACCGCGATCCGGCAATGACGTTGTCCGACGACGACGTCGCCATGGCCCTCGAATCTTTGCGCGGTAAGAACCTGGCATGGCAGCTCTCCACCGCCGGGGGAAGGGTGCCCAAATTCGAGCACAATCTTCCTGCGCGGCTTTCAATTGCGGCGCAGGACAAGGCCGATGCCGCCTTGGCCGACGGAAACGATCCGTCCCCGGACGGCAGCACCGCAGGCAGCCGGTCGGTTGCCTCGAACCTCATGCGCAAAGAACTGTCGGTGCTCACCTCGCTCATGCTGCGCGGACCGCTTACGGCCGGCGAGCTTCGCGGCGTTACCGCGCGGATGTTCCCGTTTTCGAGCATTGACGAAGTGGAAGAATGCATGGCGAGGTTGGGGAGCCCGCGGTTCGGGCAGCTCGTTGTGAAGCTGCCCCGTCAGCCGGGCATGAAAGAACAGCGGTTTATGCACTGCTTCTTTGACGACGCGCCGGCGCAGGCGATCCCGTCTCCGGCCGCAAGCATCGCCGCGCCGGTGACGGTCGCCGGCTCGGTAAACGAGCGGTTCGCCATGCTGGAGCAAAAGGTGAATATGCTGGCCGACGAAATTGTGGCGATCAAGCAGGCGTTTGGAGAATTCAGGAAGCTCGTGGAATAGCAAAGCCCGCTAACCCCCGCGACTTGCGTTAGGGTTCTTCAATGGGCGCATCGCCGCCCGCCCGTGGCGTTCGCAATTGCGCCAGAAATGCCGCCACCCCGGTGTCCCCCTCCGCCGGCGACCACGTCGCCTGCGCGGGGAAGCGGCCGCCCGGACGGAAAGATCGCGAAACACCTCTGTGCCGAATACCTTCATACCCCTCGCTCCTTTTGCACTGTAGCTCCGCGCACGAGTATCATTTTCTTTTCTCTCCCGAGTTTCTTGACCGCATGCTCGCGCCTGAGAGCGTGGCTCCTGGATCGGCACGGTTCGCAGTACACGAGCGAAAGCGGGCCGCGGCCACGGGTGTATCGCGCTCCCCTGCCTGCGCGGTGGCGGGCCAGTCGGGCCGCAACATCGGGAGTGGCGCCGGTGTAGAGAGTCCGGTCGCCGCATTCCAGGATGTAAACAAACCATCTGGCATGACGCTTGCAGGGCTTCTTTGTATGACTCTCGGCGGCAGATTTCGAACGTCGCGATGGTTTTTGGGGCATAGTCGCAAAATAACTTTCCGCAGCCACACGTTTGTGGCGCTGAACCAGGAACTTCACTTGGGCCGCCGTCGCTCATCGGCGGGGCGCCTGAAATCACCTACAGTATTTGCAAGCATGAGTAACAAATTTTGGCAATTTCCCAAATCGCGTGCTATACTATGTTCAGGGACTGCGGTGAGGAGTATGCGCATGAAGTTCTGTTTCCGCAGCACAATCATTTTGCTGCTTGCAGGTAGTTTCTCGATAAGCCCTTTGAATGCCCGGGAATTGGGCCGCTGCCTCGGGACATTCGAAATAGGAAAGAATCCCCTGCTGCCCACCCCGGAAAATCTCCGGCAGGCCTCGGCGGACATTCAGGAATCCGGCTGCAAAAAGACCATCCGGGTTCTCGCCCTTGTCGATCCTGCGTTCTCGCCCTCGGCGCTCGCCCCGGCCGGCTGGCGGCTTGTCGCGCAAGTCAACGATGTCGTGTCCCTCGAAGGATGCGAGCATACCGCGCCCTATCTTACCGCGATTCCCGGGATTCTTTCGGTTGAACACAGGACGCACCTGTTTCCGAGCCTGGATTCGGCGCGCAAGTTTACGCATATCAACGAAGTGCAGGGCTATGCGCCGAGCGGTCTTTCCAAGCATTTTACGGGCAAGCGCGTGCTGTTCGGCATCCTGGACACGGAGTTCGACACGCATCACCCGGCCTTTCTGGATTCGCTGGGCCACACGCGGTTTGTGGGCCTCTGGGACCAGACCGACACGTCGAATATCCGCAGGAACCGGTTCGGGTACGGGCTGATCCGCATGCAGCAGGAGATTGACAAAGACACGGTCTTCGGCCTCGGCGACTATTCGCATGGGACAATGATGGCGGGCATGGCCGTGGGATCGGACAAGAAATACGGGTATTGGGGCGCAGCTCCCGAGGCGACGGTGATCGGCGTAAAATACGGCAGCGCCAGCGGCACCACCGCAGACATCGTAAACGGGCTCACCTGGATTTTCTCCATCGCCGATTCACTCAAGATGCCCTGCGTGGTGAACATGAGCATCGGCTTGCAGGAAGGTCCCCATGACGGCACATCGCTGGTGGACCGCGCAATCGATTCGCTTTCCGGACTCAGCCCTAAGACGGGCCTCAGCCGCATTGTGGTTGGTGCAGCGGGTAACGACGGCGCAACAAGAGTGCATATCGCCTTCAAGCTTGCGGCAGGGGAGACAAAGGGAACCTTGGTGTGGTCGGAGGATGAATGGGACGCCGCAGCCCCCAACGGCGGCAAGTGGCTCGCCTATTCGCTTGTTGACATATGGGGACAGCCCAATGTTCCTTTTTCCGACACGCTGTACATTCTGGCGGACAGCTTCAACACATTCAAGAAAGCCCTTACGCCGCTTACCACGAACATAAAGACCGCTACGAGTCAATCGCAGAACGAACTGCTCTGGCCCGATGCGGTAAAGGGGCCCGATACGCTCATCATACAGACGTTTGTCGAGCGGGCCAATGCGACAAACCAGAAGCCGCATATGGAAATCTACATGTTTTCCAGTAATTGGTCCCTTATCCTGGGCGTGCGGGTCACGGCGAGCGCCGCGTGCACCATACATGCGTGGAATGCCTACAAACGCGACATGAACGGCGACGGCGCTACCTCAGGCTTCTCTCCCGGCGATACAACAATGACGATCAATGAAGTAGGCGGTACCGCCCACCGGATCATCACTGTGGGAAGTTACAGCACTAAGTCGTACCTCACGCTGTACGACGGCTCTCCATTCGGGCAGCCGGATTCTTCGTTGTACCAGTGGGCCTCGTGGTCGAGCATCGGGCCGACGGTTGACGGAAGAATAAAGCCCGACATATGCGCGCCGGGACAAGTGGTGGTGGGCGCCATGGCAAGGAACGTCACCGACACTACACACCTCGTGGTGTGGCCCAACAAGGCGAGCACGGAGGGACGGTATGAGTGGCGCAACGGCACGTCGATTTCCGCGCCCATCGTTGCCGGCATCGTGGCGCTCATGCTCCAGGTCGACTCAACCTTGACGCCCGAGACCGTCGTGTCGACCCTGCAGAAGAATGCCATAAACGACGCGTTTACCGGAAAGATTTCCTCACCCTACGACGTTCGTTGGGGTGCGGGCAAAGTGGACGCGCTTGCGGCAATCGAGGCCCTTGGCGTACCCGTGTCGACAACCCGGGCGAGGAACCAGTGGTCGGTCGTCGCGGGCGCAGTGCATGCGGCGATCCGAGGCCAAAACGAGCTGGAAGTGTGCGGTGTCGGCGCGAGCGAACAGACTGTTGTGGAGATTTTCGACACCCGCGGGTGCATGCTTGCAAAAATTCCCGCCGCAGGCAACCGGCCCGTTGCCATCCCCGGCTCGATTGCAAAGGGCTGTCTTGTCCTGCGGGTGAGGTACAAGGGCGGTGTGAGCGCAGCGCAGACTTTTCCCCGCCTGTAGGCGGTTTCACGAGTCTACCAAAGTTGACTTGCGCGAACCTCGGAAGCGTGCAGACGTTTCACGGCCGCGCGCTCACCGCACCGGCTTTACCACCATGATGGCCGCTGCCCCTGGGGCCGGGGCCGGACCGGAGCCGTCGAACCGGCCACAGTACCTTCCGTCAATCGTATAGGTCTCGACAGCTCCCGACTCCAAGAGCGTGCGCATAGCTCGTGGGGCGAGGTTTGTTCGCAGCTCCGGCCGCAGGCGTGCGCCGACAGCCGCACGCGCCATGGGGCCGTTTGTGACCCCGGCCCCATGGCTCGAAAAATTCGCCTGCCCCGGCGTCACCGAATCCGGCGAGAGCGGGATATTTGCATCGGTCAACTGTTGGCCGTACAAATCGGTCACGCGGAAGGTAAACGGACCCGCTCCCAGCCCCGAGGCGTCCACAAAATAGTTGTAGCCGAGCCGCGGCACCGCCACCCACACCCCGCCTTGCAGCGCGTCGAGCCTGACAACAGGGTTCCTGTGGTTGAGCACCTGGATGCCGATCCACCACGGATTGCTCCCTGTTTTTATGCGGTACGCGATGGGTCCCGAAACGCTGGTTTCCACGTACCGCCAGGTGATGGCCACGCGGCCCTGAATGGTATCGGCGATCTTTGCAAATGCCTGTTTGCTCAGGTCAACGTTGCCGCGGGGACATTCCGGGCACAGGTCAACGATGCGCACCGTCACTTCGCCAACGGGGCCCGTAATGTGGATCGAGGCGCCGCACACGCTTCCGGTGTCGTACTCGGCGCTGTTCATTGCGCAGACCATGAGGTCGCCCGGCGACGGGCCGAACATGCAACTGCCGTCGCCGGTGGCATTGTAGTAGGTGGCCTGACCGGTGTGAACGACGGTTCCGGTGTCAGGCTGGGCAAGCGCGACCGTGAATGCCGAAGCAAGCAACGCGGACATGAGCGGTACTTTCATGCACCCCCCCCTGCGATTAACGATCCAGGTTGAGCGCGACGGTGGATCCGATCCTTGCCAGATATTCACCCGTGGCAACGGGAATCTTTGCCGTGCCGCTGCAGGGCACGTCAAACGTGAGAACAACAGTTCCAAGATCGACATTCGAATTGTTGTTTGACCCCTGAATCCTTATGTCGCGGACCATGGCGTAGCCTGCGCCAGGGTTCCTTCGGCACGTGTACGGCGTTATGACCACGGCGACCATGACGGCCTGGATTACCTCCACCGTGGACGACGCAACACCAAGGTACTGGCTGGCGCCGTACAACGTGTAGGTTTCGTTCCCGACCGGCGCTCCCCTGGGCCGGTTCACAAGCGTGATCCAGGCTTTCTGATTCACGGCAACCGAACTATCGGTGGGAAGAGTAAGGGGAATGCCGGACAACTTGACAGACACGATCGAGTCGGTAATTTTGGTGTTGACCACGAGGCTCGAATCGGCGTTCACGTCTTCGCTGGCAAACACCACCATGGTGCCGGAGGTATCCCGGGTTATGGGAACAAAGGCGATATTCCGGAGCGTAAACGAGCTGTCCTTAATAGTGGTCTGGGTAAAGAATACGGAGGCAATCGCCGTGTTTGAGTCGCTCCAGAGTCCAACCACCGTCATGGAGCCGACAACGGTGTCGCTGCCCACGGGAAGCGGATGGGTGCGGTTGACGGGAATCGTGACAATCGCATTACAGGGAAACGAATCTGATGTCCGCGACACCGTGACTCCCGTGACGGTTGCCTTGTTCATCACGTCCATGGCGATCGTCGCGGCATAGCCTAAGGGAAGGTTTGCCTTGACCGCCCTGGTAAAGGCGTCGATCTGCGGGGCCTTGTTGAACTGCTGGACCACATTGTTGATCTGGTTCACGCAGGCGCAAGACAACAGCGCAGCGCTTGCAAGGACGGAGAGCGGCAGAGTGAATCTCATGATACTCCTTACGCGTGACAGACGTGTGCCGACCGGGGCGGTGGTGAAACACAGACCCGTTCCGAGTCACCATTTTGACAAAAGCTTCACGCCCTTCCACAGCAATAGCAGTGCGAGCACAAAAAGAACCGCGCCGAGAACCCGCATGATCAGCGCGTATGCCCGGTCGTTGAGCAGTTTCCTGGACCGCCCGACCCCGATCGCGACTGCTACCTTGGCCGCAGCAAGGCTCGACAGGAAACAGACCGGAAAAAGCGCACCGGCGGCATGCGAAAGGGGCCAGGTCCGAAGCACCAGCGGAACGCCCACCGATATCCAGAAAATATAAGGATGGGGGCTCAGAAAGTTGAGAACAATTCCTTCGCGCAGCGATCCTGCGGCCTTGGACAGGCCGTCGCGCCGGAGTGTTGAAGTACGCACGCTCTGGACTCCCAGCCAGGAAACGAACAGCGCGCCCCCCACGGTAATGATGCCGAGGAATGACCCGAACCGCGCGATCCGGGACAGAGCAAACAGTGTCGCGGCAATGATCGGCACGTCCGTGAAGAACGGCGCAAAAGCAACCTTGATTCCTTCACGGGCGCCGTGCCCAAGCGATTGCGAAATCGTAAGCGCGAGAAGCGGGCCGGGCGACAGCCCCGCAGACATGCCGAACACGATTGCGGCACCAATGGTCTCGACGACAAGGTGCAAGTGAACATGCATCGTGAGAGTCCCGCCTCAGGCGGGCTTTACCCCGTGGAGAAACGTCCCGCAGGCAAGGCTGTACCGCGTGTACCGTTCCAATTGCGCGGCAACCGGATGTTCCCTGGACTTGAAATCGGAGAAATTGACAAGCACGTCCCGTACGGTCATAGACAGAAATTGCTGCTGCACGTTTTCGGGCAGCCCCTGCGTATACATATTGAGAATCCAGGTGAGGGCGGTCAGGGGATCAAGATAATAGGGGACGTCCAGTTTCCGGACAGTGAAGCCCGGGAACAGGTTTACAAGCCCTTCGCAGGTCATGTTGTAGTAGTGGTGCGGAAACCCGTGCATCGGCTGGAGAAGCGGCGCGCTGCAGAAGATGTCGCCGCCGGGCTTCAGGATGCGCGCCATTTCCTGCGCGCAACGGAATGGGTCCTTTACATGCTCCAATACCACGGAACTGATGACCCCGTCAAATGAATTGTCGAGGAACGGCAGTCGCTCGCCCACGCCGAGTACGTCGGTTGAGGGGTAGTCAACGATTTCGAGATTCACCACGTTTTCGTAGCACTTGTATTTGAATCCCGCCCCCACGTCTATGTAAAGCTTGCCGGGATTCAATTCGACCGCCTCGATGACCGGAGGCTCCAGACCGTGATCCGACACATTGTCGGTATCCACAATCGCGAATTCCGCCCGGAGCTCGGTCGGAAGGAAGTCGACGGCAGTGCCGGTGCGGCCGTAGACTTTGCCGCAGGAGCCGCACGCAAAACCCGCTTCGCGGGACGTGACCGCGCCGTGGCAATACGGACAGGCAAGCAGAGAGACGTATTTCGCGAATTTCTTCTCCTTGGATTCCCGGTACGAATATTTTCGCAATGGGATCTTGATGAGATCGTAGGCCTGGTTTGCATGGAAGAGCTGGGCGATAACCTCGATGCTTTCCTTTCCGCCCAGAAGGTCCTTTGCACTCTTGCCGGATTCAAAGGATATGTGATGCTTGTACCGAAGTTGTTTTTGTTTTTCCGCAATATCGGGCCGGAGGACAAAAGCCGCATTGTCCTCAATTGTGCTGCCGGTGAGAATCCGTACCCGAACCACGGGTTCCATGGACGCAAAGCAAATGGACACCGGACGATGTTCCGACTCATTGTCCACGCTGCCGAATCTCGGGGTTTCGATGAAGTAGTGAAACGTCTCCATGAAGGGCTCCTTATCGAATGCGTTCGACAAAACGTATAAGGTGGAAATATACGTTCCGTGGCACGCCCGCACGGTAAAGCGCCACGGATTCCGGCTGAGCGCCGCGCCTCCGGCGTCATGGTGCAGGCGGTGACCGGAAGCACAGTCCCGGCCTCTCGTGCTGGTGCCTTGGCCTTCCCTGCTCCACAAATGAGACGGCCGTGATGGCCGTCGCTATTCCCATTTCTGCAAATCATTTTCTCGAAATTGACATTTCAAAAAGGCTCACGGCTGTTTCTTCTTGCGTTTCGGTGGGACACATGCGAGACTTCTCCCGGATAAAATCGGAAAAAAACAAAAACAGTAACAATTTTCGCGTTTGGTAGTCTAATTGCTATAAGAAACAGGAAGGCCTCCGCTTGCTACGAATGCGAACAAACGGATCGGGCTTCAGTCAATTACACCTACTATCAACAAAGGAGCAGTTATGGCTCTTGCAAGCAAAAGCGAACTTGTCCGGTTGCAGAACACCCTCAAGACCGACGAGGCAATCGCAAAGAAGTTCCGCGTCACCAGGCAGGCGATCCACCAGCTGCGCGCCAAGTATGGCATCGCCTCGCGAAGGGCGCTCAATCCTGCGCGCGACAAGAAAGTGGCGGCCATGTACAAAAGCGGAAAAACCGGAATAGAGATTGCCAAGAAATTCGGGCTGTCGGTTTCGCAGACATACCGGATTTTGTCAACAAAGAAGAAGTAAGGATTCTAGCGCGGATCCAAGGCCCGTGGAGTTAATGATGCCTTCAACCGGAAACCAAAGGAGGAATCGATGAGAAAAGCGGTTGCGTTCATGATGTGTGCGGCGTTTGTCCTTTTCCCATGTTCACAAATACAGGCCCAGCCGCCATCACGGGGCGGGGTTGCGGAAGAAATGAGTGAACATCCCCGGATCGAAACTGCAATACGGGATCTCAAAGACGCCATCGCATACATGGAAGCCGCTCCTCACAACTTTGGTGGCCACAAAGCCGCGGCCATTGCGGCATCCCGCAAGGCAATCATGCAGCTCGAAAAGGCCGTTGCCTATCGCGCGAGAAGGGAAGGCAAATAAGTCTTAAGGATCGATTAAGAACCTGATGTCAAAGAAATAGCGCTGATCTCCCACGCAGGGAATCGGCGCTTTTGTATTGTGCTTCCGCACATCGCCAAGATTGTTTCAAAAGTTGACAACAGGTTTGGGCGTCGCTTACGCGCCCTTCCTGTTGGGCAGGCGCATTGCTTCGCTCCTGTCTAACGTATGCGTGCGAGCGATCGGTTCTAAGTCGGTCCACGCGGCACCCGCCCAGCAATCCAAGATTGCGTTTGCCTTACCAACAGATATAAGACAACGTCGGCCTCCCGCAATTCTTGAGTCCCCGCAGATAGTTAGCGCAAAATTCCCTCATTAACGCTATTTTTACGGCATACTTGTTTCTCGAAACAGTGCTTTGCGGGGGGGACAGAAAAGGCGGAATGAATGACGGGATTGCATGCTGTGAGAATTGAGGCACTGAGGAACGTAGCGCTCGTGGTGGCGTTCTTGTTGACAAACGCAATGGCCGGCGGTTGGAAGCTGCTCTGGTCCGACGAGTTCGATTCCACGGCGCTCAACGACGGGTACTGGGCTGCCAAGGCCTATCCTGCGGGCGCGTTCAATAACGAAGAGGAGCGGTACGTTGCCGGTCACGACCAGAGCACCTCAAACGTCTTTGTAAAGAATGGAAATCTTATAATCGTTGCCAAGAATGCAGGCGGCATCACGTCGGGCCGCATCGAGGGCGGCGGGCTCAAAAGCTTTACCTATGGCAGAATGGAGGCCCGCATGCGGCTGCCGGTAACCGACGGCATGTGGCCCGCGTTCTGGATGCTCGGCGTAGGCGGCTCCTGGCCCGCGTGCGGCGAGCTCGACATCATGGAGGGAAAGGGCAGGTTTCCAAACTGGACATCCGGATCGTTCCACTTCACCAATTTCGACAGAACAAACCAGTACGTGCTGCCGAAGGGCAATGTTCACGACGACTTCCACATCTATGCCGCCGAAATGACCGCCGATTCGGTCCGGTGGTACTTTGACACCGTGAATTTCGCCACCATCACCAAGAACGACGACGCAGATTTACCCTTTGACAAGCCATATTACTTCATTCTTAACCTTGCCGTGGGCGGCAATTTCGACGTCGCCAGCGACAACACCACCGATTTCCCGGAAAGCCTGATCGTGGACTACGTCCGTGTTTTCAATTGGGATCCGACGCTCGATGCGCATATTCCGGCCGCAGCCGCACGCGCACCCGTGACCTCGATCACGGTCGTTGCCCGCAGGCTCCTGGTGGAGCTTCCCTCATGCCAGGCCTATGCAGCCGAACTTGTTTCTCCCGATGGCCGGAGAATGGTTGCCACGAGCGGGAATGCAAAGTCCCTGAGCCTTCCCTTGCGCGGGCTCGCCTCCGGCCTCTACTTCGCCACGGTCCGGGGCGAGTTCGGCACGCTTTCCAAAAGAGTGGCGGTGCGGCAGTAATCATCGGAGCCGGCTGCCCGCGCCTCCCTACTGGCCTCCGGCGCACGGCACACACTATTTTCGATGGGTTCCGAACTGTTCCCGTTCACATGCAGGAGTATTCCGCAGCCATGCATATTCGGTACTTGTTCCCCACAGTCATTCTGTTGTTCTCCATGTTCGCACCTGTCAATTCGGCAACCGAAACCGTTCGGGCATGGATCACCACCACCACCGACACCTGGGTCGCCCGCGGCCTCGAACCCATCGACTCGGCCGTGTTCTCTGCGGACACCTCGGCGCCGCTGATGCCCATAGTGGTGAACGACAAGATCCGCTACCAGAAATGGGAAGGCGCGGGCGCCTCGTTTACCGATGCCGCGGCCTGGCTCATCGACAGCGTTGTCAAACCGGAATTGCGCGACAGCGTGATGACCTCGCTGTTCGATCCCGCCAAGGGGATCGGCGTAAGCTACCTGCGCAATCCCATGGGATCGTCTGACCTCACCGTGTCGCGCTACACGTACGACGATAATCCCGCCGACCAGGCCGATTCCACGCTGCCCCATTTCAGCATCGACCACGACCGGGCCGACGTTCTGCCGCTCACGAAAAAGGCGCGTGAACTCAACCCGGCCCTCACGCTGCAGATGAACGCCTGGAGCCCGCCGGCATGGATGAAATCGACCAACAGTCTTGTTGCCGGGTCGATTTTGCCACAGTACTACGGCTATCACGCAAATTACTATGTCAAGACCATTCAGGCGTATGAGGCCGAGGGCGTGCACATCAATTACGTGACGCTCAACAACGAACCGTCGTGCTGCGACAGCATCGACTATCCGTCGGTGTCGGTGATGGGCGCGGACGTCATGCGCACCATGCTCAAGAGCTACTGGCTGCCCGCGTTCGCGGCGAACAAGCTCACCACCAAGATTCTCCTGCTGGATTTCAACCCGGACCACGTGAGCCTGGTGACGCCGTTTCTTGCCGACGCACAGATTCAGAACAGTCCGTACATAGGCGGCGTTGCCTTTCACGGGTACGGCGGCGACCCGTCGATACAGACCACGGTGTACGACACCTATGGCTACAACGTCTACCTGACGGAATGGTCCGGATTCACCGACGGGAGGCAGCAGCAGGAAGCCGACATGCGCAAGATCGTTTCGGTGACCCGCAATTACGCGCAGTCTTTTGTCAAGTGGCCCGTGGCCACCGACGAGGAGTTCGGCCCGCATGTGGGCGGGTGCGACGGCTGCCGCGGGCTCATGCGCGTCTGGCGATACGACCCGCAGAAGCGCGGCACCGTGGACTTCCGCATCGACTACTACGACGTGGGCCACATCACCAAGTTCGTAACAAACGGCGCCTACCGGATATTCTCCACCTACTACAGTCAAATCCTCAATGTCGCTTTTGTTAATCCAGACAAGTCGGTCGCGCTGCTCGTATTCAACGACACGCTGGCCGACCGCCAGATAAAGGTGGTGTGGGCGGGCCAGTCGTTTTCCTACACCGTTCCGTCCAAGGCAAGCATCACGTTCTGTTGGTCGCCAACGGTAGGATTAGCGCAACGGTTCATTTCTTCCCGCGATCTCGACGGCCAAATACGCATCAGTCGCACAAGGGGCGGTTTCGGAATCGCGCTTCCGCCCGACAGGACTTTTTCGCTCGGCCTTCTTGACACAAAGGGCCGCGCGCTTGTACAACGGACGGTGCAGGGGAAAGAGGCATTTCTCGACACGCGGAAATTCTCTCCCGGCATTTACGTGGTGAGCCTGGTATGCGGGGAAGCAAGATGGGAAAGAAGAGTGGTTGTTGAATAGATGAAGAGTTGAGAAGTTCAAAAAATACGGAACAAATGCAAATTTAGGCTATCCCGCAAGGAAAATGCCAATTGCAGATCACCCCACCACGCCTGCCCTCGCCGGGACGGCTTCCTCCCGATGAATGTCCAATACCAAGATTTTGCGTTTTTGCAGCCGGGTGTCTCCATGATGCGCGCAGCAGAAGATTCGGGCTTGCAACGGGACCTTCCACGCAGCACCAGCTCAGCAAACCAGAATCGCACTTGTTTTTCGCCTCACCCGTATAGCGCTAATTCCGATTTCCCAATTGCGCTTGCTTTGCATGATGGCGGGATTTGATTTATGGATAGTTGGACAGTTCATGCTACGCCCTAAACCTGGCACCAAACATCGGGGAGGATCATGTGAAGAAATTAATTTTCCAAGGACAGCCAACGTACGACGGCGCGGGCGTCAAGTTGAAGCGTATCTTCGCGAATAACGACACGGAATTTACCGATCCGTTCCTGCTCCTGGACCATTTCGGTTCGGACAACCCCGACGATTATATAAAAGGCTTTCCCTGGCACCCTCATCGCGGGATTGAAACCGTGACGTATATGCTCGACGGAACGGTTGAGCACGGCGACAGTATCGGCAACTCGGGTACCATCGGGCGGGGAGACATTCAATGGATGACCGCGGGCGGCGGCGTGATACACCAGGAGATGCCGAAGCCTTCAAAAGGAATGATGCACGGGCTGCAGTTATGGGTTAATCTGCCCGCAAAGAGCAAGATGATGGAGCCGCGCTACAGGGGCATAGTGGAAGGCGAAGTGCCGGTTGTCAAGATTCCTGGCGGAGAAGTGCGGATCATCGCCGGCGCTTTTGAAAATGTCAAGGGCCCCGTACGGGAACTGGTGATGGATGTCGAATATCTCGATATCCGCCTCAAGAAGGGATCCGCTCTGTCTCGCCAGAGCAAGAAAGGGTACACCAGTTTTTGCTATCCTATTAAGGGAACAGGCGAGTTTGATGACACGAAACTCGAAGAAGGCAACCTGATTCTCTTCACGGAGCCCGGCAGTATTTCCATAAAAGCTACGAGCGATATCCATTACATATTTGCTACAGGCAAGCAGCTCAATGAACCTGTTGCCTGGGGCGGCCCGATCGTCATGAATACGGAAGAAGAGCTTGAACTCGCTTTCAGAGAGCTTGACGAAGGCACGTTTATTAAGAAGAAATAATTTGACCTTCAACGGGTCCATGGGCCGAGAAGAGTACGCCACGGAGTGCAGGCATACGTCGGTCGGCGGGGGTAAGGAAATACACCGAAAGAACACACGGACTGACAAAAGCCGTATTCGCCCTGTGCCAGCATTGCCCCATTCCTGCCATCAACACCTTGGTATCGATTTCCTCGTTCGCGCAATTCGTCAATCACGGCATGGAGGCAGGCGATTTGCTTTTGACGCCAGGGAATATCTAGTTTTGGGAGGGTGCGTGAAGACTCGTGCCACAAGGAAACAAATATTCCACTCAGGACGCAAGTCCAACGAAGTCAATTGGCCGTTCCCCTGGCGGTGTGAACGCTATGATCGGCTTGAAGAGCGCAATTGCGTTTCTGCTGCTGCTCTCGATAGATGCGGCTTCGCAGGACCATATTGATTTGCTCACCTGTGGAGTGACAAAGTGGAACGAATGGAGAAAACAGCATGGGAATCTTCATCTAGACTTTAAAGGAGCCGTCCTTCAGGGAGCCCTCCTTCCAGGAGCTAACCTTTCGGGAGCCGATCTTCAGGGCGCCGACCTCGGAAACGCCCTGCTTGACGATGCCGACCTTCAGGGATCTCACCTTCGGGGCGCCAACCTTGATTGCGCCAACCTTCAAGGCGCCCACCTGGAAGGCGCTCATCTGCAGGGAGCCAACCTTCGGGGAACCAACTTTGGGGAGGCAGACCTTCGGAAAGCCATCCTCTGGGGAACGGACCTCCAGTTTGTTGCATCATTCTACCGGGCGAAGCTCGACACGGAAGTTCTGTACCAAGTAAAGCTACAATGGCCTGAGAAACTCGCAACAGTGTGGGATCAGTCAAAGAAGGGCTGGATTGTCGATAAGGCCCTTCTTGAACAGATCAAGAAACCCGAATGGCGCGGATGGCCGGAGTAAAAAAATCAGGGCGGAAGCTGTTTTGAGCGCCTGCGGATTACCATGCCTCCGGCGATATGACAGAGAATCCCCAGTCGGCCTCGCGCTCCGGACCGTTTTGCCGAACTCCGCAACCGGAAACTTAACTCCTGTCCATCCCCAAGTCTTATTTTTACCCAATCCCGCAAGCGCCAAACCATTTTCCCGGACCAAAATACCATGCCCCGACTGTTCGACCTGCTTTCCGACAACACCAGCGACAAGACCATTTCCTCGCTTCGGAAGATTGCCGGAAAGGAAGATCCAAAGCGGGAACCCGGGAAGCGGCCTTCCGCAGGCGGTGACACGCGGGCCCAGGGCAAACCCTTTCGACATCACGATCTGTACGACAGGCTGGACTTTGTCGCACTCGATCTGGAAACCACCGGCCTGGATTTCAAAACCGACCGCGTGATTGAAATAGGCGCGGTGAAGTTTGCAAACGGTGTTCCCGGCGAGGAGTACAGCACCTTTGTCAATCCAGGCATGCCCATACCCGAGCACATCACGCGCCTCACTGGCATTACCGGCGAGCACGTGGCTTCGGCGCCTGTGTTTCGCGACGTTGCCGCCAAGCTGAGCGAGTTCATCGCCGACATGCCGATATGCGGCCACCAGATCGATTTCGACATAAACTTCCTTAATGAGGAGTTCAGGCGGATCGCCCTGCCCAAGGTCTTTGTGCAGCAGATAGACACCGCGCTCATTTCCCGGATTGTAAATTTGGCCGTTACGAGGTATACGCTCGGGTCCGTGGCGCGGTCGCTGGGCGTACCGCTCGAAAACGCGCACCGCGCGCTCGACGACGCGCGCGCCTCGGGCAACGTCGCGCTGGCGCTGCTGCCCAAACTCGCGCAGATACCCGTTGCGGTGCGGGCCGTGATGGCGCACGCCGCGCCGCCCTCGGTTGTCAAGCACTACCTTGTCAAGTCCCTGGAAAAGGAATCATATTCGCTCGACCTGTCGCCGCCCGTGCTGCCCAAGGCGCCCAAAAGGCTGTCGCCCCAGGATCCTCCGGTTCCCATAGATGAATCGGCTGTGACCGGAGTATTTGCGCCCGGCGGCGCCCTGTCGCAGGCGATGAAAGGGTTTGCCCAACGCCAGTCGCAGACAAAGATGGCTGGTGCGGTGGCCGGGGCGTTCAACGGAAAAACCTGCCTGGTTGCCGAGGCCGGCACCGGCACCGGCAAGTCGCTGGCATACCTCGTTCCCGCAGCGCTCTATGCGCTCAGGAACAATTGCCGCGTTCTGGTGTCGACCCACACACGCAACCTCCAGGACCAGCTCGTGTCCAAAGATTTACCTGTTGTAAAGAAGATCGCCGGAGAGGACCTGCGGTTTTCGGTGCTCAAGGGCAGGGCGAATTATCTGTGCCAGAATCGGTTCCGGCGCCTGCTTTCCGGCGAGCTGGGCGATTTTTCGTACCGGGAGCGCATGGGAATGCTGCCGCTTATCCGGTGGGCGCAGGAGACTGAGAGCGGTGACATAGAGGAACAGAATGAGTTCAATATCAGGTGGTTTTCGCGCGTGTGGCATTCGATATCGGCCGAGGCGCATTTCTGCGAGGGACGGCGATGCGGGGAATACAACTGTTGCTTTTTGCAACAGGCCCGCCAGCGTGCGCTCGGTTCCCACGTGGTGGTGATCAATCATGCCCTTTTCTTCTCGGAGATTTGCGCGGAGTCGTCGTTTCTCGGAAAAATCGGCCCCATTATTTTCGACGAGGCGCACCATATTGAGTCGTGCGGCCACCGGCACCTGCGGACGGAAGTGGACAGCAACCGGTTCTCGGCGTTCCTCGATACCGTGACGAATCTCGAAAAGGAAGTGAAGAAATTCGGAGACCGGGAAAACCCGCCGTTTACCGACAAGGAACTCAAGCCCCTTGTAAAGCAGCTTCGCTCGGAAGTAAAAACCTTTCTCGATGGCGGCCTTGCCTGGGCGCGGTCGAAGACCCCGCCAACACCGGAATTTCAGCTCGACGTGGGAGTGGAAACGTTTTCCCAATCCGGGGCTGCGCTGTCGCTCGTGAGTGCACTTTCCGACCTCCAGGACTGCTTGCGCCGGTATTCGCAGCTGTGCGAAGCCGAGGGCGACACCCCTGCCGGCAAGACCCTGCTGGGCGAGATGCTCTCCTGCGGCGACGCGGCCTCGCAGCTCAAGGCCGATCTTTCGTACGTGACTGATGCCTCGACGGAGGATCACGTGTTCTGGGCCGAGGGAAACCTCACCAAGGGCTGGATCAAGCTCCTCGGCGTGCCGCTGGACATCGGCGCGATCCTCGCGTCGATCTGGGAAAAAAACGACTGCGGCATGATATTTACTTCCGCGACGCTTTCGGTGTGCGGCTCCATGGAATACTTTGAGCGCAAGGCAGGGCTGTTGGGAAACGCGGCAGTGACGACCGCAAGCGAGGTGTTCGAAAGCCCGTTTTCTCCGTCGCAGGCGATCCGGTGCGGCGTGCGCACGGCGCCCGAGGTCGAATCGCCGCAGTATCCATCGCACGTGGCCGACGCGATACTGGGCCTACTTGCCGCGTTCGACAAGAACATCCTGACCCTGTTCACGTCCAATGCCATGCTTGCTGCGGTGTTCCAGCGCCTCAAGTCGCAGGTGTCAAAAGCCGACTGCACCATTCTCGCTCAGGGGTTCTCGGGCAACCGTCAGGCGATCCTCGACGAGTTCCGTCACACGCGTCGCGCCGTGCTCCTTGGCGCAGACAGCTTCTGGGAAGGCATCGACGTACCGGGCAAAGCGTGCGAAATCGTGATTATCTCGCGGCTGCCCTTTCCCGTGCCCACGCATCCGCTTACCAGGGCGCTGTGCCGCAAGGTGGAAGAAGAAAAGGGCGAATCGTTCATGTCGTTTTCGGTGCCCGAGGCGGTCATCAAATTCCGTCAGGGAACGGGCAGGCTCATACGGACCACGGAGGACCGCGGCGCGCTCATCGTTCTTGACAACAGGATATTCACCAAGGGGTACGGCAGGCAGTTCACGTCCAGCCTCGACGGCCCGTTCGTGCAGAGCGCCACGATTGCCGACATGGTGCGCGAGGTGGCCGCCTTCTTCAACAATGAGGCGCCGGCCTCGACAATAACCTACGTCCCTCTCGAGGAAGTATGAAGAGGTTCCGTGTGCCGGCGATCCTTGTCGCCTTTCTCTGCGGATGCGGCGTCTACACCTTTAACGGCTCCACGCTGCCCGCCCACCTGAAGACGGTCGACATTCCCCTCTTCGCCAACCAGTCGCTCATGCCCGGCGTGGCCGACGATATCACGTCGATGCTGTCCACCAAAATCGTTTCGATGAACCTTCTTCGCATTGCGTCAAGCGGCGGCGATGCAACAATCCGGGGCAAGGTAACGGACTACAGCAACACGCCGCGCACCTACGGCACGACCGGCGCGCGGCAGGTGACGATAGCCGAGTATGTGGTGACGATACGGGTGGATGTGGAATTTGTGGACAACAAGGCGAATTCGCCTCTTTACAAAGGGACCGTGACCGGGCTGGGCGTGTATAATTTCCAGACCCAGACCGAAACGGACGGCCGGAAAACCGCCGAAACCGACGTCGTGGACCAGATCCTGCAAAAATCGGTTCAGAGCTGGTAGGCCCGGCCCTGAACCGGGGACCAGCCCTTAGTACCGCCGCTCTCGTCTGCCGCCGCCTCTGCCTTCCCGGTGGGGCCTCTGGTGCGGAAGGAACTCGCGGTCCCAGGCCTTGTTTACACGCAGCGGTCTGCCGCCCAGTTCCTTGCCGTTGAGCTCGGCGATCGCGTTTTCCGCATTTTCCATTTCGACGAAACCGAAACAGCGGGAGCGGTGCCGCTTGCCATGGGTGACGATCTTTGCAGACCGCACAGCGCCAAGCTGCTGAAAATGTTCCTTGATCTGTTCTTCGGTGGCATCGTGCGGGAGATTGCTCACAAAAATTTTTTCTACCAAAAGATCCTCCTGATGGTGGTTGACAAGTGACCGCTGGTGTAGGCGGCCGGTATGCGTTGCGTTAATCAACAGTAAACACTAAGAGCCTGCTCACAAACCGTGGGCAGGCATGATAGGCGCCAGCCTCGCCCGGCTACCAGGAACGCTTTTGTTCCCCGAATCCGCCTCTATCGCCGCCGCCGCGAGCTTCGCGCTCCCGCGCCTCGTTGACGGTGAGCGTGCGGCCGCCGAAATCTTTTCCATTGGTGCCTGCCACCGCTGCTTCCGGGTTCTCCATTTCCACAAAGCCGAACCCGCGCGACCTGCCGGTGTCGCGGTCTTTGATGACGGCCACGGACTTCACTTCTCCGAATTGCGCGAACAGGGTCTTGAGTTCTTCTTCCGTGGTTGTGAAACTCAGGTTTCCCACATAGAGCTTCTTGGACACGACATCCTCCCGTGACGAAAAGTGAACGATAGAACGACATCCTCCGGAGCGAGGTGCACAACCAGGAACTCGGAAGGAAGCTTGTTGCCGTGCGGCTAGGCGCCTTCTTCGGCAGGGACAGGTTCCGACTGGACTTGACTGATCCACTGCTGCAGGGTGCCTATGATTTTTTTCGCCTGATCAACGCTGGAGATGTTGAACTTGGACTGCTGGCGGTAGTCGTCGTTGCGTTTGCGGTATCTGCGGATGGTGAAGAGGACAGGGCCATACCGTTGGTTTGCGGCTTCCCACTGCTGATACTTGAACATGATGGTCGCCCACGACCCCTTGGAAAGGATAACCTTGTCGATTTCCTTAACCAAAAGGACGCCGTTTTCCTCGTAATTGATGGTGATTTCGTTTACATCAGACGGCATGCTGCGGTTCCCTCGCCCGCGGGGCTTGTTCTTGTTTGTCAAACTCCGACTTCGCTGCGCCGCTTCCTCCGCACGTGCGCGGAAGCTCGTGTACAAAGATACAACGGAGTATATCTCAAAGCAAGATTTTCCTTAAAAGAGTTGGCGCCAGTTGCCCGGCGGCAGGCCAAAAACGTAGTTTACAGTACCCGACAATAACAAATACGGAGAATCGCATTCTCAAAGATTGGCCGGAGGAACCCATGAAATTCGCAAAGATGGAAGGTTTGGCGAACGATTTCATCGTCACCAGCGATACGATGACCGACGCCGGCCTTCTTGGCACCCTGCGGGAACGCGCGGTCTCATTGTGCGACCGGCGGCGAGGCATCGGCGGCGACGGCGTGCTGTGCGTCCTTACGTCTTCCTCAGCGGACTTCGGCATGCGAATATATAATGCCGATGGCAGCGAAGCCGAGATGTGCGGCAATGGCATCCGGTGTTTTGCGGTATACCTTCGGGAAACCGGGCTTTGGAACATGCCAGGACTTGCGGTTGAGACCGCCGCCGGCATCATCCGGACCTCGTTTGAAGGCGACCGGATCCGCGTCGACATGGGTGCGCCCATCCTGGACGCCAAAAAAATACCTGTTGCCAAAGAATCGGGCGAAGCCGTGCGCGAGAAGATTCTTGTTGACAATAAAGAATTCGTCGTTACGGCGGTATCCATGGGAAATCCTCATGCCGTTGTCTACGCCGATGAGCTCACCGATGAACTGGTGTTGGGATATGGAAAGAAGCTCGAATCACACCCCTATTTTCCGAAAAAAGCGAACATCGAGTTTGTTAAGGTGCTATCGGATAGCGAGATCCGGATGCGGGTGTACGAGCGGGGGTGCGGCGAAACCATGGCCTGCGGCACGGGCGCTTGCGCGAGCGTGGTATCGGGGGTTGTTTCCGGCCTTCACGGTACCAGCGTTACGGTGCACCTCCGGGGCGGCGACCTGCTGGTCGAATGGAGCGGCGACCGGAAGAGCCCGGTGTACATGACCGGCCCGGCAACGTGGGTATACAGCGGCGAGGTCAGGCTATGAGCGTCTTCGAGATCCTCATGCTCGTGTGTTTCGGGGCAAGCTGGCCCGTGAGCATTGAGAAAACCCTGCGGACCAGGCGCGTTGACGGGAAAAGTCCCGTCTTTCTGGGCATCGTGTGCCTGGGATACGTGAGCGGAATCCTGCACAAGTTTTTTTTCTCGCCTGACTGGGTGATCGTTTTGTATATTGTAAATCTTGTTTTGGTCGCGGCCGATTTCGTCCTGTATTTCCGGTACAGGACAGCGTCCCTCGCCCGTTAGACGGCTTTGTGAACCGGCTTTTCCGTGTCCGCAGGAACCGGGAAAGAACCGGGCGGACCCGATGTGTTATTTCGACAATAAAACGCGATACCGATGCGTAGTAGCGGTGAAAGAAAAGATTTGGAATCTTTCGGTATTTATGGTAAAATCGAAAGGTTATTCTTAGTCCAATAAGAGCTTTGGCGCAGAAATGGTCCGCAAGGTCCGGCACACTCGATCGAAAGTTGGGGAAAAATGAGAACCGCAACGTTACTTTCTGAAAAAGATTCTCTCGATCTTTATCTCGAGGAAATAAAGAACAACCGGACGCTTACGGCGCCGGAAGAGGCCGAGATGGCCGTCCGCATCCGTAAGGGTGACAAAAAGGCGCTCGAAAGGCTGGTAAAAGCAAACCTGAGGTTCGTGGTGAGCGTGGCGCGCAACTACCAGAATCAGGGGCTGCCACTCAACGATCTTATCAACGAGGGGAATCTCGGCCTTATCAAGGCTGCGCGTAAGTTCGATGAGAAGAAGAATTTTAAATTCATCTCCTATGCCGTGTGGTGGATCAGGCAGGCAATTCTCAAATCGCTTGCCGAACAGTCACGAATCATCAATGTACCGCTGCACAGGGTTGGAACTATTTCGGACATCGGCAAGGCCCAGAACAAGCTCGAACAGGAATTGGAGCGCGTGCCTACCGCCGAGGAGATCGCGAGAGAGATGGGCGTTGAGGAACGTGAGGTAAACGACATCCTGCGCATCGGCAACAGGCATGTTTCTCTGGACAAGCCGTTGCAGAACGACGAGGATTTCCGGCTTATCGACTCACTCCACAACCACGACCAGGAGCTTCCGGACTCGGGCGCAATAAAGGTCTCTCTGTCCGGCGAGATCGAGAAACTGCTTGATACGTTGTCGTCTGCCGAAAAAGAAGTGATCAAACTGTACTTCGGCATCGGCCAGGACACGGCGCATACGCTCGAAGAGATCGGCAAGCGCGTGCATCTGACAAGGGAGCGGGTACGGCAGATCAAGCAGAAAGGCCTCAGGCGGCTGCGCAACTCCTACAGGAGCAAGAAGCTTCGGAGCTTTATGTAAGCCTTGGCCGCACTAGCCTGAAAAATCAAGGGGCGTTCAAGTGAACGCCCCTTTTCGTTTCCTCCAGGTTCGCCGGGGCCGGGTTACTTCGCCAGCTCCTTGATTTTGCGGATAACCAGCAGCGCCTCCGGCCCGCTCACGCTCTTGTCGAGCCCGAACTCGCCGTTGAGATCCGCGGTCATTACGCCTTTATCAACCGCATTGCAAATGGCGTTGTATGCCGGATGCGACGGATTGACATCGGGGAACCTGCTCTCCGAACCGATGTGCTTGGTGGCGAGCGACGGGTCGTGAAGGACCGCGATGATCGCCTCTTCCACAACCATGGCATACTCGCCGCGATTCACCAGCTGGTCGGGATGAAAGGTGTGGTCGGGATAGGGTTCCAGTCCGCGAATCTTGAGATCCACGATATCGGAAATGAAGTTCTTTGCCCAGTGGTTTCCGATGTCGGTGACCGCCGCCATCGATACCGCGCTGTCGACTTTCATTTCGCGGTTGTCGGTGGGCGCCTTGTAGGAATTGTCGTAATTCTTGGGCCGCTTCTTCTCAACAAGCTTGTCTATCTGGAGTTCGGAAACAAAGAGCGCGGCGATGTCGGCGCGGGAAATCTTTTCCACGAGCGCTATTCGCTTGCCCACGTCGGTGCCGGGCGCCGCGCGCTCGATCATCTGCACGAGCTGCCACTGGTCGTCCGCCTCCTTGGTCCAGTCTTTCTTGAGTTCGAGCACCTTCTTGAAATCGTCGGCGGCTTTGCCGAATTCGTAGGCCTTCTTGTAGCACACGCCGCGGCGATAATAAACTTCGGAGTTCTGCGGATCGACCTTGAGCGCCTTCTCGTATTCGTTCTCCACGTCCTTGAGCCATTCCTTGGCCGGTTTACCCTCGTTCTGTTTGGTTATCACAATGGCCTTGGCGACGAACCCGTCCGGGATCTTGTTGTCGAGCGATTGACATTTTTCGGCAAGTTTGATCGCTTCCTTGAAATCGCCTTTGTTCGCGGTGACCAGCGCCAACCCGGCATAGGCTGGCGCGAACTTCGCATCCAGCGACGTTGCGAGATTGAACTCTTCCGCGGCCTTGTCGAACTTGCCGTCGTTGTAGTACTTCATTCCCTCTTTGCAATGTGACTGAGGAGTGTCCATGTAACCGCCGGCCTTGCGCGCCTTGGGAGCGCACCCGGCGGCAAGCATGAGCGCAATGCTCAGTGCGAAGGTTGCAAAGGTCTTGACCGAAAGTTTCTTTTGCATGATCGAATTCTCCTTGCGTTAAGTTTCTCTCGGCTCCGCCATGGAGCCCCGAGGTTCCACCGGGTGTTTTGATCAGTCAACCACCAAAATCACCCGGCACTCGGACAGGAACTTGAGGTTCTGCGCCGCACTCCGCACATCGGCTGCGTCGGCGTCGGAAATAACCACGTCGGTAGCGTTGTCGCCCTGTGCCTTGAGCCCCTTGATCTGTCCGGGCGTCTTCCCGACCCGGTCGAGCTTGGCCGCCGCCTTTACCTCTTTTGCATAGCCCACGATTCCGTACTTGATGGCCCATTCACGCGACACGTACGCGCTGCCGTACACTTCTTTTCCCGATTCGTCAAGTATTTTCGGGGCAAGGGCCGGCTTCACGCTGAGGCCGTGGCAGTCGATGATGAGCCCGGTAAACACCATGGCCTTCTTTGCCTTTGTGCCCTCAAACGCGGCTATGGACGGCTTCTCGCCGATGGTATTTCCCCAGAGCACGTCGTCGATGCCGCCCACACCGTCAAGAGGAATGGCCATCACGAGTTCGACCGATCCGTCGCTCATGTACTTTTCCTTACCTTTTTGTTCGAAGCCGCGCACAAATCCGCTCACCCTGCTGGTGATGACGTCACTCTTCACCATGAAGTTTTCCACGGTCGTGCTCGAATTGAGGAAGATCCCTTTGAGTGTCTCCAGGGCGTTGCGGAGAGCAATCTGTTGCGCAGCGCGAATCGCGCCGGCACGCTGGGCGGCTTCCGGATGGTCCGGGTTCGGCGCTCCGATGCCCTTGGCATAGATGATGCGGTTTGTCCAGTCGATTGCGCCGTCGCCCTGCTTGTCGGTGACCACGGTGTCCAGAACGGGTTGCATCTGGGCCATGGCCATAGTCGCAGAAAACAGGCCTGCGATCGCTGCGGTTAGGACTCTCTTCATACATCCTCCTTATGGGTGATTATTGGTGACCAGTCTCATTTTGTTGTCTGTGCCGCGCCGCCGTGCCCAGCCCCTGTCATTGGCAAAGGGGCTCTCCCGTCTGCATCAAATATACAGTTCCGGCACGTACCGGTCTGTGACTTGCGTCACACGATGGCAAATGCCCCGGCCGGCCCCCGAGGGGCATTACCGGACCTTTCGCGCAATGCAAAAGAGGTATCCAACATACCTGAAGCCTTCTAGCCTGTAAAAAACATCAATTTCCTTGTGAAAGGCAAGCTTGATCCGCTTGTCGGCGAAAAATCCCTTTTCGTCTTCGAGCCTGCGCGCCATATGGGCGTAATAGTTGTCCCATCCGCTCTGCGGCACGAGGCACAGGAACTGGATGTCGAATCCGGCCGCGGCCAGCATGGTGCGGTAGGAGGCTTCAGTCTCGTAGTGGTACTTTTCGTCTTCGAAGATCCGCTTCACTTCGTCGGGCACTTTTTCGGTGAGCAGGACAAGATCCGAAAACGCAAACCACCCGCGCGGGGCGGTCCACTGGTTTGCAAGCGAAAGCCCCTTTTCCCGCGTCATGAAGGACAGCACGCCTCCCTCCGCAAGAACAAGGTCGAACGGTTCCTTGGAAAAATCCGCGTTGAGCAGGTTGCTTGCTGCAAACGTAATGAGATGGCTCACCGACCTTTCGACCGCAAGCGACCTCGCGAATTCGATGTTCTCCTCGCTGATGTCGACCGCGGTCACCTTGCAGCGAAATTCGCGCGCCAGGTTGCTCGCGCCGTCGCCATAGCCGCACCCCATATCCAGAACCCGGCTTGCCGGCGTGAGCAGCGCGAAGCGCGCCGCAGCAAGAGAGCATTCGCGCCCCGCGGGAGAAGAGTAGTTGGAATGAAGGTCTGTTACCATAAGAGGCCGGCGTTCTACGGAGCACGGTTTTAGGCTATCGCACCTTGAGAAAGACGATAAGACTGACTACCAGGAGTATCACGGAAATGATATGGAACCGCCATGTGATTTTCGAACGGATGTAGAACTCCTGAGCGTAGAACGGGTTCTTGCGCATCAGGAATTGAAAATGATGATGAATTGGCGCGCGCAGGAAAATCCGCTTGCCTGTTGAACGGAACGAAACGATTTGGAGCACAACCGAAAGAAATTCAAGCAAAAAGATAAACCCGACAAGGGGAAGAAAAAACGCGGCCTTGATAAAGATGAACATGATTCCGATGGTGCCGCCCAGGCCCACGGCGCCCGAATCGCCCATTATAATGGATGACGGCGGCGAGTTGAACCACAAAAACGCCAGCAGTGTGCCCACCATGCCGCCGATGAGCGGAAGGATTTCGTCCACACCGCTGATATACGGGATGAGCAGGTATTTGCTCCACACGGCATGGCTTGACACATAAGCAATGACGCCCACAAAAAGAAAACAGGTGATGAGCGGTACGGCCGCGAGGGTGTCGAAACCGTCGGTAAAGTTAACGCCGTTGGCCATCACCGCGATAACGAGCGTCATAAAGGGGATAAAGAGCCAAAACGGCATATAGGGAAAATCGCGAGAAATGCTCAGGAACGGGATATTGATGTAGCCGTTGATGTTCGGGATGTACTTGTAGGCGACAATGGCCACAACGCAGGATATGAGGATGTACAAAGACAGTCGGACGTTGGCCGAAATCCCGTCGGCCTTGTACTGGTAGTCCTGTTTCGTGATTTTTCCTCTCGAAACACGTGCCTTGTTCACCACTTTCGCAATGTCGTCCACGGCACCGATAACGCTGAAAAAAACGTAAATCGCCAGCGCGGAAATGACGTACGAATTGAAGCGGGCCGAGATAAGGCTCGTTGCGAGGATGATAACCAGGAACAGGATTCCGGCTGGCATCACCGGGTCGGTCTTGCCCTTTACGGAGTCGAATTCGGTGTTGACATTGAGCTTTTTAAGAAATGAAATGTACGGCGGGAACAGGACCATGGCGCAAACGAACGAAAAAACGGTCGCAACACTTGTACTGAAAAGCCTGCTGTTAAGGAGATAAAGGTGGGTTTTTTGATAAATGAGTTCGATGAGCATGCTTGATCCGGTTGATGTCTCTTGCCGCAACTATCCAAAATAACAATGAATAAAATATATTATATATGATGAAATGACTTGGCAAAAAAGATGCAAAGGACTGTCCGTAAGCCCTCGCGGAGGGGCTAAAATCAAAAGACAAATTTCCGGCCTGCGCGCTCTTTCCATCTCCACGGCGGAAAAGAGTAATTCGGAAAGGCGTTCCCGACCTATCTTTTCCTGAGAGTTTAAAGAACCACGGCCATAGACACGACTGCAAATGCTCATTCAAGGTAGCAAGCGATGGAAAAGGTTTTAGGCTTTCTGTTCCTCCTTTGCTCCGCGCTTGCCGCGCCGGCCCAGGTAACTCTGCCCACCGGTCGCATCGTTCCCAAAGACAGCTTTATCGTATTCCTGTTTGTCGGTCATTCCAATATGACGGGAAGAGACAGGGTTGCGCCGGATACTGCCGAGAGTCCCTTTCTGTGGAATTGCCTGCTTAACAGGCCTCCCCAACTCGCGTGGATTCCGGCGCGTGAACCTCTTCATATTGAAAATCCGCCGGACCAGGAGTTCGGATGCGGGCCCGGAATGCCTTTTTTGAAAGCCTTGAGTAGCGCCTGCCCCGGATATTATTTCGGCATCATTCAAAATTCCAATTCGGGGTACTGTGTTCAAGGAAATTTTCGTCGAGGAAAAGACGCCTACGACGAAGAAATCGGGGCGGCTTCACTTTTTGCCGGTACGGTAACACTGGGTGGAATAGTGGCCATGATTGGCTGGGTTGAGGCGGAAGATGGCAGTGTGGAGGCAAATCCTTTCCAGTTTGCCTTGCAGGAAAGCTGCATGGTGGCGGAAATGCGCAGTGATCTTCAAAAAACCGATTTGCCCTTTGTGATTGGTGAATTCGAGAATGGCGCGTCATCGCCGCTTGCAGTTGACAGGGACACGGTTGCCGCACAGATCTTTGCCACGCCCGCGCGGATAACGAATTCCGCGATCGTTTCTTCTGAGGGAATGACCTACACCGACGATCACCATTACGATTGCTCTTCTCAAAAAGTCTGGGGCGAGCGGGCGGCACGAGTTTTGGTCGATCACGGGTGGGGGCCGGGCCGGACTTCCACGGCCGAACCCTTGGCGTGGTGCGCCCCGAGCGGCACTATTTTGCCGCACCGGGGCGATGAAATCCGATTCTTTGACCTGCGGGGCCGCCTGGTTGCGTCGATTCCCGTGGCATCGGACGGAATCATTCCGCGCAGCGAGCTGCGCGGAATGTACATTGTAAAGCATGTGCGCGGACCGACCGCCCTTGCCACCACGCTCCGTTTCCTTTTCTAGCCACTCTCCCATGCGCAATAGACTTACCTTGCTATTTCTTTGTATCGATGGCCTCGGGGCGGTTCTCGCGTTTACGCCGCGAAGTCACGGTGCGCTTTTCCCCGCAGCCGGCGCACCCGCCAAAAGGCGCCTCACTCCCTGGCAGTGCGTTGGCGGATGCGGCACAAGCACGGGCGGCGCAGGCACGAGCGGCGCCACGCTCCGATGGATCGGCCAGGGCGTGCCGGGGTCGCTGCTGTGCGTCGAAGCCCAGGGATCGGAAGCCTATATAAGCAACAGCCGCGACTCGGTAAGAGCCGTTATGTCCCTGTCGCCATCATTGTACCTGCATTTGCGCCGGTCCGAGATGCAGCTCTGCCTGCCCCTGCAATACCGGTACGCTCCGATGGAAAACGGCATGAACCGGACCGGGGTGTCGGTACAGGGCATGGGCGACCTTACGGTTGACGCATCCGTGAAGCTTGGCACACGGGGGCAGATTGTGCCGCACTTGGGACTCAGCTTTCCAACAGGTAATTTTGACGCCTGCAACCGGTTCCAGGTCCTGCCGCCCGACATGCAGCTCGGAAGCGGCCTGTTCGGCGGCCGGGTGTCGCTCGATTACACCATAGACCGCGATTGGGGCTCCGTCTGCATCTCTCCGAGCTACACGGGCGGCCTTTTTTACATGCAAACCACCGACTGGCGTTTCGACAGGAATCTTTACAGGGGAATACCGGTTCGCCAAACGTTTGCCTGGGCCCGCGTGTCGGGCGCAACTGGCGGCAGTTCCTTCTGTGGCGCGCGCAATGACATGGGCGTTGTGACGGCGGACAGGGTCACGCTTGCGGTATACGCATCAGTCAAGCACGGTTGGGCAACGCACGGCTTCGGCGTGAGCCTGGAGATTTCCACCGGCGACGACGCGTACGAGAATTTCTCATACCAGGACTGGCTCAAGAGTTCGGACGGGCAATTCGTTGACACCAACGCTTGCAAAGACAGGGCCGCGGCGCAGACGATCGCGAACCAATCGACGACGCAGGGTGTCGACTCGGCGGGGGTGACGACCCCGAGATATTCAAATCCCACGGTTGTAGGGCGCGACAGCATTTACTGGAAGGTGCGGCAAAGCACCCGGACCGCGGTACAGAACTATCCCCTTCTCAGCTTTCAGTACAGTGAGGAAATCGCATTATTCCGCATGCCCCTGTTCTGGGGAGTGGTGCTGCCGCTCACGCTCGGCGATGGACGCAACATGTTTACCGGACTCTCCGCAACCGTGGGAACAAGGTTCGGGGTCTTCTAGGAGGACTCCGGAGAAATTGTGTCGCTTGAGCAATGCAAAACATTCACCGCAAAGAACGCAAAGAAACAGAGGACACAGAGAAGAGAATAGCGACGAGTTACCGTTCGTAAATATGTTTTGAGAGGAGAAACTGCATGGCAACCGAAAAGCATCCGCATTCCGAAACCGCCGGCGACGGCGAACTCACGCCGGCAAAGCTAAACGTCGCGAACGGCGCGCTGTACGCCGATGGGACGGCCGTGGGCATCGGCACCACAACCCCGAAATCGGCGCTCGACGTGCGAACGTCTCTCGGCAGCACCGACCCCGTAGCCAGCGTGACCTACGCGGGCAGGGACGCCGTTGACAAGATCGCACTGCAGGCGGTGTCGATCCCTTGCCCGGACTACGGGACCGGCGGGTCGTTTCTGGGCGGAACCATCGGCATCATCGCGCGCGCCGAGTCGAGAGGCGGCACAGGCGAGCGGGTGGGCGGCGAGTTCTGGGCGCAGCAGGGCAGGGCAACCTATGGGATCAAGGCGACCACATTCGGTTCGACAGATCCCGAGTCGGGCGTGCACATTGCCGGGTATTTCCACGCGGATCACGAGCAGAACCATGGTGAATTCTGGGCCGGGTATTTCCTGGGCCGGGTTCACATAAGCGAAAATGTGGGCATCGGTACCATGGCTCCCCGTGCAAAGCTTGACGTGGCCGGGAACGTGAGAATCGGCGGGGACAACAATTCGCTGGCGATCGAGCATCCCCAAGCGCCGAGGAGTTCGGATGACTCCATGGGTGAAAAGGGCCAGATCGCGTGGGATAACGAATTCCTTTATGTGAAAACCCAAGCCGGCGACAGGCATGTGTGGAAGAGGGCAAAACTGGAGGAGTGGTGAGGAGGAGGTTTTGCCGGGGACAAGAAGGATTCGGAGCCTCACGTGAAAAGACACTGGGAGTTGGGCGCAAAGCATGGCAATGGACTTTTGCGTTGACTTCTTGCACCCGCCGGTTGGACAATGTATTTTCTTACATGATATTACATTTCTCTACCATCCACCTTTTTTTCGCTGTTGCGGAGGGATCTCATGGCCTTGACTAGCAAGACGGAACTGATCAAGTTGCAGAAGTCTTTGGGAACGGATGAAGCAATTGCCAAGAAGTTCAAAGTGACGAGGCAGGCTATCCACCAGCTTCGCCAGAAGTATGGCATCGAGTCGAGATATTCGGAAAACCCGAAGCGGAACAAAGAAATGATGTCGCTTTACAAAGCGGGAAAAACGGGAGCCGAGATAGCCAAGAAGTTCGGGCTGTCGGTTTCCCAGACGTACCGGTTGATCGGCGATGTAAAACGGAAGAAGAAGTGATCGTCCTCTAGTGAATTGTGAAAAGCACTCGTCTGCTTTCGGCAGGCCGGTGCTTTTTTATTGCACGTCCTTCTGGGCGGCGCCCGAGCAACTCGCTCGCGTGAGCAGCACGGTGCTTCCTGCAACGGGGGCTCCCTAATCTAACTCGCAAGGTCCAGTTTATGCTCGCGCACCAACCGCACGAAGGGAACAAAATCGCTGTTCGTGCGCCTGATTGCGGTGTTCGAATCCCTTGCATCCTCCAAACAGCAATGTCGGCAGTCAATGAGACATCTGCCGGTCATGTGATCCCCGGAGTGTTCAAGGGAGATCCAGCGTGAACTACGCCCGGAAGATGTGGAAATCCCATTGCCCTGTCTGCAATACCAGCAGTAACGTTTATGTTTATGACACCGGCTTTAAATTCTGGCGTCGATTTATTGTCGGGAACAACCGTTTTGCGTGCGGGAAATGCAAGGTCACCTGGCGGCGCAGGAACCCGCATTTCCATTTGTTGCTTCCTATAGACTCGCAAAGGAAAGACGGTACTCGGTGACGAATCTTAAAGACGGCATCATCGGCAGTGAAAAAAGGCAGTTGGGAAACAGGCGCCTGATCGGGACAATGCTGTCGAAGCTCTCTCCCGGGGACCGTTTCATTCTCCTCAGCAGAGAGATTGAAGGACTCTCGTTCAAGGAGATTGCGCTGATTACCGGCGGGAAATCAGATGAAATCGGCAAACGTTGTCAGCGGATCAAGGATGAACTGCGCAAGTATTTGGATTGACTCTGCGCAATCGTTGGGCATGCAAATCGATCAATTAGTTTCCGCATCTCCGTCTCCAGAATACACTCCGGACACAAATGCGGCCCGACATCGCGGATCTCCGTCATTTATTTTTATGATAACCCGGTTTCCAACCAATCCTCATCACCCTGGAGCCGAAATGCCCCCACTCATTCTCGACGGAACCTCGCTGGCAAAATCGATCGAAGGGTCTCTCAAACTCCGCGTTGAAGCAATTGCAAAAAGATCCGGCGCGCTGCCCATTCTTGCCACCATTCTCGTAGGCGGCGACCCGGCCAGCGCTACGTACGTGAAGATGAAGGGCAATGCCTGCGCCCGCGTCGGCATGGCGTCGAAAAAGGTTGAGCTTCCCGATTCGACAACCACGGCGGAGTTGCTTGCGGCGATCGACAGGCTCAACGCGGACCCCAACGTCCACGGCATACTGTTGCAGCATCCGGTGCCGAAGCATATCGACGAGCGCCAGTGCTTCGACAGAATCGCGCTTGCCAAGGACGTTGACGGCGTCACCTGCCTGGGGTTTGGCCGCATGGCAATGGGCGAGGCCGCGTACGGCAGCGCCACGCCCGCGGGCATCATGACCATTCTCGACCACTACAAAATTTCCCTGGCAGGGGCGCATGCCGTGGTAGTAGGCCGAAGCCCGATTCTGGGCAAGCCCATGGCCATGATGCTTCTTAACAAACACGCAACGGTTACTATTTGTCATTCAAGGACAAAAGACCTTGCCGACATCGTTCGCACCGCCGATGTCGTGGTAGGCGCGGTGGGAAAACCGAAATTCATCCGGGCCGACTGGATCAAGCCGGGCGCCGTGATCGTTGACGCCGGGTATCATCCCGGCAAGATGGGCGATGTCGATCTCGAAGCCGCCGCCCCGACGTCGTGCGCCTATACGCCCGTTCCGGGTGGCGTGGGACCAATGACGATAGTGACGCTCATGCGGCAGACGGTTGAGGCGGCCGAGGCGGCGTGCGGGATACAAAAGGAAAAGACTCACCACGGAGGCACAGAGAAGAAGTTGAAAGTTCAAAGTTGAAAGTTGACAGCAGGGAGGCTATTCATGACGCGCCGAGTTTGCCCTAAATCTGTCGGCGGGAGCCATAGGCAAGCACAAGGGTATTTGGCGCGTCCTGCAAAAGGCCGAAGGAATGTATGCAATCCGCCCTCTGCACGCCTTGACTTTGTCACTTAGTTACTCTGCTACTTTGTTACTTCTTCTGCTTGACAACAAGCACTGCGGCCGCGGCAAGCGCGATGAGGACAACCACGGGAAGCCTGCGCTGAATGTGCGACGGAATGTCGTGCCATGGAATATGCCTTGCCCCGAGGTTAAGCGGCAGCACTTCGATCACGAAGAACATCAGCATCACGAGACAGAACAGGAGCAGGAACTGAGCGGGTTTCCGGTTCTTCCAGGACTTGGGTTCGCCGGGCATGGAGTCTTTCACCTTTCCTTGACGAGCGACAACAACACGTCGCCCGCACAAATCCGCTCTTTGACTTTTCTACGACTCCCCGACCCAACTCTTCTTTTCAACTTCTCAACTCTTCAACTTTCTTCTCTGCTATATCCTCACCATCAGCGCAAGCTTGATTGCGTTGTACAGCGACTTGACAAGCGGTGGAGCGTAGATGCGGCGCGCATACTTCACGATGTCTTTGTCGGGTTTCTTTTCCCTCTTGAGCATGGAATACAGGATGGGTCGTCCGGTGTCGCTTTTCCCGACGCGTTCGTACACGAGCCGGCCGTTCTTGTCCCATATCTGCACGTGAAAACTCGTCTTTGCGGTGAATGATGTCGGCCGCTCGTAGGCGGGTCCGAACCTGTCGCCCCGCCAGCCCCGGGGCCTGATTGCCACATGCCTTATTTCGAGGGCATACGGCACAATCACAAGGTCGGCGTTGTACTTTGCCGCGAGCCGCCGCACCTGCATGGAAATAAGCTGCACGTAGGTGGTGTCGTTGTCGAGCATGGAATAGCCGCTTCGCCTGAATACCGCCAACGAATCTGATCCGTCGTGCCCCCAACGGCACATCTTGAAATTCCGCGAAACCTCGTACCCGAGAAGTCCGTTGGCAGCCTCGATGAAAAACGAATCGTTGAACAAGGTGTCGGGTGCGGAGGCTGTATTATCCACGTAGGCGACGTGCAGACTGTCCAGGGGAATGCACAAAGCAGTCTTGCCCTGGTCAAGCAGGATGTTCGACGGATCGTTGGAGTAGCCGGCCATTCTTCCCGCACAGCTGCAGAGGATGAGACAGGCACCAAGGACGGTTGGGAGTTGCATTGGCTTCATGGTTGTTTCGTTCGGTTTGCAAGAGATGTGGGTCGCAAATGTATTTTCCTGTTAACGCTTCCCCGTAAAAGATAGATCATCGGAGGGCCTGGCCGGTAACCGGGATTTCACGGAGGAAGATCCTCGGGTTTTCCATGCGGCTGCGCCCGCGGTCGATCTCTGTTTTCCCGTGCGCCCATCAAAAAAACATATCTTCGACATTCCCCGGAAAGGAGTGGCAGATGAACAAACAACTGTTAACGCTTCTTTCGATTGTGTGCGTCGTCGTGATTATCGGCGTGATCGCATTTGTCGTTGCGCCCAAGAAGGCCGCCTCCAAGGAGGTGAAGGCTGCGCAGACGCAGGAGCAGTCTGGACAATTCGAAGCGGCGATGTCGTCGTATTCCGCGGCGCTTCTGAATCTCTCGGATGGACGAAGGTTCCCCGGCATTCCCGACAAGACCACTGCCGCAAACCTCAATCCAAAAACATGGGAGACCCCAATTGCCGAATTCGTGGACTGGCTGAATGTGGACAAGAAGATCTCGGCCGATGCTTCGGTTCTTGTTGACGGCCTCACCCGTTGCATGCCCCAGGTGAAATACGAAAACTTCGTGTTTGACTTCAAGATGAAAAAAGCGTCCATGGCCGATTACAAGGCGCTCTGGCAGCAAGTATTCTGCCCCGAACCGGATTGTCCGGCAGGGACCATCGAAAAAGCGTTTACGCAGGGGGACGTCATAGCCACCCTGAGAGGAAATTCCATCTATTCGTACAGCCTAAGCTTTGTAAACGTTGAATCCGGAAAGCGGACCGATGTTCCCGTTGAACAGGACATGAATCCGTCTTTTCTCCTGAAACCGGGGAAATACTGCGTTATTGTCAAGAGCACCACCATGTTCCAGGATAAACGCGAATGGATCTCGGGCCAGGAAGCGGTGCCGTTTGCAGTGCCCGATTCGGTGACCGTGATGTCGGCGCTCTTGAGGACCGAGGTGGGAAGAGCCAGGAAATAGGGTAAAGAAATTGTTGAGGGGGTGCGAATCAACAATTGGTGGCCTCAGAATTTGGCGTACGTGTCCCGGACATTCTCAGCGGGAGCGTCCTAGAGCGGCAGGGTTGCTGCGGGGGGCCGGCATCTCCAAGTGAGATAGGGGAACACCGGCCGTCCCAACCGGCTTTGCGCCCCAAATCACCCTAACCATCTCGTAACCACACATATCTTTCTCCCACGCCTACCGGAATTTATTTTGTAATACCGTCGGACCTTATTCTTTTTCTGCCCCGCGAACAAACGCTATGATTTCAACACGGTTATTTCCTGAAACAGTCATTACGCCCATTTCTCATCAATACAACTATGTACCATTATTTCACAAAATAATGAGGAGGTGACTGGACCGCAGTAGGCTCACGTTTTTTATCATGCAATAGGACGATTTCCGACAACACTCAACTGAGGAGAAGCACGAATGAATTACATCACCTGGTTTGCTCTCGGAGCTGGCGCTCTGGGAGTTTTGTATGCTCTCTTTACCGCCGGATGGATCATGAAACAGCCCAGCGGCTCCGACCGAATGAAGGAGATTTCCGCCGCTGTTCGCGAGGGAGCCTCCGCGTTTCTCAGCCGTGAATACCGCACCGTTGCCATGGTCGCGGTGGTCATGGTGGTACTTCTATATTTTCTCGGATTGTGGACGGCTGTTGGTTTCATCATCGGCACGGTTGGATCGGCTGTTGCAGGGTATATCGGCATGATGGTATCGGTCCGCTCAAACGTGAGGACCGCCGAAGCGGCAAAAGGCGGACTTCAGAAGGCGCTGACTCTTGCATTCAAGGGCGGATCGGTGACCGGACTCATGGTTGTCGGCCTCGGCCTGCTCGGCGTTACCGGATACTATCTCCTTATGAAGCACATTCCGGGCGTAACCGTGGACGACAGGTTCCACGCGCTTGTAGGGCTCGGATTCGGCTGCTCACTCATGAGTGTGTTTGCCCGTATCGCCGGCGGCATCTACACCAAGGCTGCGGATGTCGGCGCAGACCTTGTTGGTAAAGTTGAGGCTGGAATTCCCGAAGATGATCCGCGCAATCCCGCCGTTATCGCAGACAACGTAGGCGACAATGTTGGCGACTGCGCCGGCATGGCCGCAGATCTTTACGAAACGTACACGGTAACCATTGTTGCGGCGATCCTTCTTGCAAAGACCGTGTTCGGCGCGGAAAGCAAGTGGGTGGAATTTCCGCTGCTTATCGGCGGCATTTCCATTATCGCTTCGATCATCGGAACATACTTTGTAAAGATGGGAAAGAAGCAGTACATCATGGGAGCGCTGTACAAGGGGCTGGCGGTTTCCGGCGGACTTGCCGCAATCGCGTTCTACTTTGTCTCCGATCTCTTTCTCAAGCGCCTGCCCGTAGACCAGCAAGCGTTCTCGGCAATGAGCGTTTTCTCCATGGCGGTGATCGGCCTTGTACTTACCGGCCTCATCGTGATGATCACCGAGTACTTCACCTCCACGAGTTTCAATCCTGTCAAGCACATCGCAAGTGCGAGCCAGACCGGACACGCGACGAACATCATCGCCGGACTTGCCGTATCGATGAAATCGACCGCGCTTCCGGCCCTTGTGATCTGTGGGGCAATCGGCGGCGCTTACCTTATTGGAACCCACAGCGCCATTGCACATAATTTTCCCAATCCTGTTGTCGCCGGCCTGTTCGCAATTGCGCTTTCCGCAGTCGCAATGTTATCCATGACCGGCATCATCGTGTCCATCGACTCCTACGGTCCGATCACCGACAACGCCGGCGGCATCGCCGAAATGGCAGAGCTGCCCGAGGCGGTCCGGAACATCACCGACCCGCTCGACGCGGTCGGAAACACAACCAAGGCGGTGACAAAAGGGTATGCCATCGGTTCGGCGGCCCTTGCCGCTCTCGTGCTGTTTGCCGAATACTCACGTTCCTTTCCAGGAGTCGTAAGCTTTGACCTTTCGAACCCGAAAGTCCTCATCGGGCTTTTCATCGGCGGCCTTCTGCCCTTCTATTTCGGCTCGCTTCTGATGGAAGCGGTGGGCACGGCAGCCGGTGGGGTTGTTGAAGAAGTACGGCGCCAGTTCAAGGCGTTCCCCGGCATCATGGCAGGTACGCAAAAGCCCCAGTATGGCACCTGTGTTGACATTGTGACGAAAGGTGCGATCAAGCAGATGATGCTTCCTGCACTCCTTCCCGTTGCAGTGCCCATCGTTGTCGGGCTCGTTCCGGGCCTGGGCAAAGAAGCGCTCGGCGGCGTGCTTATCGGCGCGATCATCACGGGGCTGTTCCAGGCCATTGCCATGACGTCGGGCGGCGGCGCATGGGACAATGCCAAGAAGTACATCGAGAACGGCGCATTCGGCGGCAAAGGCTCCGACGCGCATAAAGCGGCCGTTACCGGAGACACCGTAGGCGATCCCTACAAAGACACGGCCGGACCGGCCATCAACCCGATGATCAAGGTTGTCAATATCGTCGCTCTCTTGATTGTTCCGCTTATCAAGTAGGCCCTTTTGGTACGAATGTGCGGAGGAACGGCAGGGGCGCAGGCTCCTGCCGTTTTTGGTTCCTGGATCTTGACAACCGCAAAACCCGGCGGAGAAGGTTTGCATGCGACTCGAAACCCGGACAGTGTCGATCTCCAAACGAGATTTCTTCTGGATACTTATGCGAAGGACCTACTCCGGCAGATGGTCGCTGTGGATCGTGCTGTCGCTGCTGTCGTGTGTGGGGATTTTTAACGCGGTGTCAAAAGGGGATTTCATGATCCTCTGGCTGGCACTCGGACTCGTCGCGGTCCTTGCGGGCTACAGCCCGATATCCATCGCCCGGTATGTAACCTCCGACGACACCGCGAATTTCTACGCACGACGAAAGTACGTGATAACCGACGACGCGCTCACGGTTGAGCTCGAGAGCGGCACGGTGAGCCAGTTTCCGCTTTCGCGCATCACAAAGGCCGTGCGGTACGGCAACTACTATCTTCTGTTTCTATCGGCTCAGCAATACTTCTATGTTCCTGCGGATTGCTTCGCCGGCGCCAAAGACGCGGAGCTGTTTAGCGAACTCCTGATTCAGAAGTCCCTTTTATAACCCGTGCTAGAAAACCTCAAATGTCACGAAAAACGGTCGTCATGATCGCAATGGTGATCGGCTCCTGCCTCGCCGGCTACCTCGTCTCTTTGTTCGGATTCGGCGTGTTCTCTTTCACATCGCTTATCGCAAGTGCGATCGGCGGAAGTCTCGGCATTTATGTTGCCTTTAAACTGACGTGAACACGATCGTGACGGACACGAAGTCTTTTCAGCTATGGGACACCTCCATAAATTCAGTTATCGCTGCTTTGCGTGTCATTCCCACTGCATTTATTGCTGATGGAGCAGTTGCTCCTGCCAATCCATTTTCTCTATGAAGAACAAATGGATCCCCGAATCAGGTTGGGAATGACGAAACTCTCTACCGAATAAAGGTGCCCTATAGTCCTTGATTCCGGATTGCTGAGCGGGTGCGGCGTGGGAAAAGGAGCGAGAATAAATCAACACGCTTATTTGTCTTTCGCCTACCTCGGCCTCTTCGCCAGGAACTTGAACGTGTCCCTGAGCACGGCCATTATCTTGCCTGCACCGGTCACATCCTGGTCGGTGCCGCGTTCGATGGCAACGTAGCAGTAATCGTAGAGGAGAAACAGGCCTTCGGAGACCGAGTCGTTTACCCGGAGAGACATCTGGAGCTGTGAGAGAATGTTCTGCGCCTTGGCGAGCAGGGTCTGGCGTTCCGCGGGCCTGTTCAATGCCAAAGAAACAAATTGCACGCATTTCTCGTGCAGCATGCACACAGCCCTGCGCGTGGTGGCGGTTTCGATCTGCACCTTTGCGTAGGAACCGGCTGCGATGGTGCTCGGCATGGACGGCATGGCGGCCTTCGCTCTGCAAATAGTTGACAAACACTTCAATCGTCCTTGACCGCGCCTTTGGGCCTCCCTACCCTTTGTAACAATGCCGGGTAAGAGCCTGCGGCGCTCTCCCCGGAAAAAATATCGGACGCTACTGCTGGAGCAGCCCGAACAAATGATTCGCGCTGATCTCCTTGAACTTGCTGAACGCAGCGATGCTACCCTGCTGCAGAAGCTCGGCAGTGGTGAGCTGCGCAAGTCCCTGCGCCATGTCTTCATCGCTCACCACCGACTGCGCCGCCTCGGTATTTATGTCGGCGACCGCAAGATTGTTGAGAGTGGAGTTGAACTGGTTGGAAGTGGCGCCCACCGTACTCATCTGCGAATTGAGCGTGTCCATAGCGGTGTCGAGGGTGCCGATCGCCGCTTGCGCGTTGGCTGCCGTATCAATCGACGAACCCGTAATGTTGAGCGCGTTTGCGGTCATGTTTACCGTGGGCATGGTCACTGCGTCGCCTGCATTGGCGCCGGCCTGAACCTGGGCCGTTCCCGAGGCAAGGCCCGTGCCGTTGGCCACGTTCTGCGTATTATACTGCGAGGCGTCTGTTATCCTGGTGATTTCCTGGGTCAGCGACTGGTATTGTGTGTTGAGGTCCTGACGCTCCGAATCGTTGAGCGTGCCGCTGGAAGCCTGGACGGCCAGGTCGCGCTGCTGCTGAATCATGTCCGACACCTGGGACCCGGTGCTGTCGGCGATGTTGAGCGCGCTCATGGCCTCATCCACGTTCTGCGATGCGACCTTGAACCCTCGTGCCTGGGTGTCGAGCTGCTCCGCAACACCAAGCCCGGCAGCATCATCGCTGGCACTGTTGATCCTTAGCGCGGTGGAAAGGCGTTCAAGGATTTTGTTGAGGTCTTTGTTGGTTTTCTGGATGCTCTTGGCCGCGGTGTCCAGTGGCTGGACGAGCCCGAAACTTCCCGTGTCGATTCTCATACCCCACCTCCCTGTTTGTGTGCGTACTGCCGTTCATAACTTCCCCTATTATTGTATCGGTAGAAAACCGAAAAACTTTAGCGGAATTTCCGGTTCTTCAATTATACCACATTTCGCTTCCTAATAATACGGAAATCGTCGGCCGGAATGTCACGTAAAACGGCTCTCTGCGGGGTAATTCTGCGCTGTGGAACCGCCGGTAATAATAAGGTGACCGGGCAGGAAAAGCAGCATGGAACCTGAAAGAAACGCCGGGTAGCCGACCTCATGACCGATAGGTGTCGGCCTCTATCCCCAGCTCGTCCATCAGCTTCATAAGCCACTTGCGGTCGATCTCGAGCAGCTTGGACGCCAGCGAGACGTTTCCCCTGGTGCGGCCAAGCGTCTGGGAAATCACTTCCTTCTCGGCTGCGGCGCGCGCCTCCTTGAGCGTGCCCTTGGGCAGAGGCGCGCCCGCGCTGCGGAGGACCGACGAGGCAGTGATCTGGATGGAGTCCTTGCCTATCCGGTTGTCGGATGAGAGCAGTATCGCCTTCTGGATCACGTTTTCTATTTCGCGCACGTTTCCCGGCCAATTGTGCGACAGCAGGGCATTATGAGCCGAGGCCATGAGCATCTTCTGGGGAAGCCCGAACTGTTGGCAGTATTTCTTGACAAAGTATTCCGACAGCAGCACTGTGTCCTGGCCGCGCTCGCGAACGGGCGGCAGCACAACCATAAGCACGTTGAGCCGGAAAAACAGGTCCTGCCTGAAACGGTTCTGCGCCACCTCGTCTTCCAGCTTCTTGTTGGTGGCGGCCACAATCCGCACGTCGGTCTTGATGTTTTCGGTGCCGCCCACGCGGACGATTTCGGAATCCTGCAGCACCCGCAAAAGCTTTACCTGGAGCGACAGGGGCAGCTCGCCGATTTCATCGAGGAACACGGTGCCGCCGGCGGCCGCCTCAAAAAGGCCGATCTTTCGCTGAGTCGCCCCTGTAAACGAGCCCCTTTCGTGGCCGAACAGCTCACTCTCGATGAGGTTTTCCGGGATAGCCCCACAGTTGATTGCCTTAAAGGGCTTTCCGCTTCTGCGCGAACGCTGGTGGATAAACCGGGCCATGAGCTCCTTGCCCGTTCCGGTTTCGCCGTAGATGAGCACCGGCGAATCGGTGGCGGCAAGTTTTGCGGCCAGGGCCATCGTCTTGGCCATTATGTCGCTTTCGTAAATCATGCCGCCCGCGCTTTCGAACGTGGCAGCCTGCAGCCGGGCAATGGTCTGCGCCTGGCGGCGCCGCTGTTCGTTGTTGACAAGCAGCTCCGAAAACAACGGCAGGAGGCTGTCGCAGAATTTCCTGTCCTCCTCGGTAAAAGGGCGGCTCGTCTGAAGCTTGTCGAGGTACATGTACCCCAGGACCCTTTCGCCGTCGGACAGCGGCGCGCAGAGCACCGACGCAATTAGGTTGCGCTCCAGCGAGCTTTGGGGATCCATGGTGTCTTTCCAATCGGTATCGTTTACGAGCACCGTTTGCGAAGCGTTCTTCGCAAAATCTATTGCCCGGTTCGAGAAGCGGTCGAGTCCGCTTTCAACGGGATACCGGGCAACGGTCTTGCGCTCGCCGGTTTCCGCGTCTTCGCCCACCAGGCGCGCCGCGTCGCACCCGACAAGCCGTGACACGCTCACCACCAGGTCCGACGTCACATCCTCCTCCTTGTTGCGGAGAAGCGACACAACAGCCGAGACCAGGTCCGACAGGGGAACGGCGGAAATCGAGGTTGTCCCGCCATCGGCCACGGACGAGTTGTCCCGGTATTCAAAGTGCGCTTTCCCTACGCTCACTTCATCCCCGTTGTCAAGCGCGCAGTCGCCGGACACCGGCTTTCCGTTCACGAGGACTCTGAGGTCCGAAGACAGGGCCGACAGCCTATAGCGTCCACCCTGAAAGAGCAGGTGCGCGGCAATCTGGGGCAGACCCTTGTCCCGGATGCAAATGTGGCATGATGACGACGAGCCGACGGTCACTATTCTTCCGTTGAGCTCGTGCACTACCTTGCTTTCCGTCTCGACAAGACTCGGATAGGGATGCGTGGTCATGTTCCTCTCAGTTCCGCTGCGCCGCCGCGACCGAAACGATCTTGGTCTCAAAAGGCAGCATTTGGATTTTCTCCCGCCATTGCATGCGCCCGTTCTCGTCGAGCCAGGCCAGCGAGTGCGGGCCGGGCGCCAGCGAAATGCCCGATTGATACTCGGTAACGCGTTCCATGGCGACGCCGTTGATCAGCAGCTTGCCGTGCGGCGACCCGCCGGCCACCAGCAGCGTTCCGCACAGGCGGCCGCAGCCGGATGAATCGCAGCGAAGCGGCACTCTTCCGGTAACGACGCTCCTTGCCCGGAGCGCGCCGGCCAGCATAGCGGTCCCATCCTTGTGCATGGGCATACCCGCCAAGCCGGGGCCGCCGCCCATGCTCCAGTCACGGCTGTGGCGCCCCACCACAAACGCAAAGAGCAGCAGGCACGCGCAGATCGCAACCACAGAGCCGTACCAGATGCGCCGCTGGACGCGTTTGCGCTGCACGTATTTGGGAAACGAGTTCATGAGGCTTACGGCCTCCACGTTCTTCGGATTTTCCTCGATGCTTTCCACCAGCAGCCAGTAGGCTTCGTCCTCGCGGCCGTCGTGGAGAAGGAGCCTGGCAGCGCTGGCGAGCTTTACCGCGAGCTGCTCCGACGAAAGCGCCTGCGCCAGACGCCGCCAGTCGGGCTGGCCGATATGCGGCGCGGCGCATTGCCACAAGGCAAGCATCTCCGCACCCGACGCGGGCCGCTTTGCGGGATCGTCGCTGGTGCATTGCGCCGTGAACTCCGCGTAGGTGTCGCGCGGCAGGATATCGTGCACGATCCTGCCCGCGGCAAACACGTCGCAGCGCATGGTGTCAATGCCCCGGCCGCCGCTCCATAGCTCGGGCGCCATGTAAGCCGGCGTTCCCTTTACCACGCCGGAGACCGATTGCTGTCCGTCAATGACGTTCTTCGTGAAGCCGAAATCGACCAGCATGATGCCCTTGTCGGGCGACACAAGAATGTTCTCCGGCTTCAGGTCGCGGTGCGCGAAACCGAGCGTGTGCAGCGCGGCAAGCGAGCGGATCACGTGATCGGCCAGCCACAGCCGCTCCTCGGCGGACGGAAAGTGCGCCACCAGCGACGACAGGGGCACGCCCTTGATCCACTCCATGACGATGCAGACCTGCGAGCGCCATTCGAACACGTGAAACACCTGGGGAATGCAGTCGGCCTGGATGCGCGCCTGGGTGGTCGCTTCCTTCACGATGTCACGTTTCTTGGCCGGGTCTTTTTCGTGCAGGACCTTGATGGCAACCAGCCTCTCGAGCGCGGTCTGGCGCACGCGATAGACAGACGCGAATGCGCCCTCGCCCACGCGCATGGGATGGGAATATCCTTTGGGGAGTCTGGGAATCATTGCGCCGTTTCCCGCAGTTTCTTTTCGGCGAGCGCGAACCAGTAGAGCATGTCCCTGTCGCCCGGGGAGGCGGCAAGCGCCGCGAGCCACTGCCCGTGCGCGTCCTTGTACCTGCCGGTTTGCCAGTACACCATGCCGAGGTTGAACCTCGCCGACGCGCTGGTGCTGTCGAGTCCGACGGCCTTCTTGAAGAGCATTTCTGATTTGTCTACATCACCCATCCGGAAGTAGATGATGCCGGCCAGGTTTACCGGCTCAAGTGCGCGGTTGTTGCATTCAATGGCGCGCGACAGGGCCGAAAGCGCGCCGAGGGAGTCCCGTGCGGCCAGAGAGAGATGCGCCCGCTGGAGATATACCTCGCCCAGCAGCCCGGCAAGGTCGCTTCCGGGAGAAAGGGTCCGGGCAGCCTCGAGTTGAACGAGCGCGTCCTTCCATGCCGAACTGTCGCCGTCGCACGACTTCTGGAGAAGCGACTTACCCAGGCCCAGGCGCGCCCGGTAGCTGTCGGGACAACGCTTTACTTCGTCGGAATAGAACGCAATTGCCATGGGATAGTCGCCGAGGCGAAGGCACATGTCGCCCTTGTCGAGATTCCCGTTTAGGCAGCCTGCGGAAAGGAATCCGAGAGCCGATATGATGAAGATCAATTGAGACTTATTCATGCGACCCTTGCTCATGCCCATAAAATAGTACCTAGTTCGCACGGAAATCATAAGTCCATGTAATTCCGGCTGACCACGACCTGTCGGGAACCGCAAAGGGCGCATCCTGATCGGAGATCTCCCACGAGAATAGTTTCAGCTTCCTCAGCGTGGAGTAATTCTTCGAAGCCTCCAGACGGAGCGCAAGCGTGCCGAGAATCCCTATAGGATGAGCGATGCTCAAGAGCAAATCGACGGTCAGGTCGGTCCGGTATGCCTCCTTGTTGACAGGCGTAGCGCCAAACACCTCCGTAAAGCTTGCCGGATTCGGCTGAAGTGGCTGCAAGTACCAGTAATAATTTTGATCCTTTTCGCTGAATACGATAATCGGCCTGCCGGCAAAGGCGTACGCGCCGGCAGGGTTTGCCGTGGTAAGCCAGGAAAACGGCTCGGTGAAATAGGTGAGCGACGTTCCGCACGACAAAGACGCGCTGAAAGCAAGGGGCAACCGGGCTGTATATTTTGCCGACGGGGCCACCGATATCTGCCGCTGGGAGTATGTGCGATAGTCAAGTACCGCCGTGTTGTCGGAGCTGTTGAAGACGTAGCCCAGGAAACTACGCGGAACGGTGTCTCTTGAGGAGGCGCTCTGGTAATGGACCACTGTCGACGAGCGCACATCGTTTACGTACATCACATTGACGGAATCGGGGAACAGCATCACCGATGTATCGTAGAGCTGCCGGATCGGCGCGGCGTCGAAATAGGACGCCATGAGCTGGAACGTCCACCCCTTTTGACGTGTAGCGGGCTGGTCCGCTTGTCCCACAACCCAGAACCGTTGGTTTACTTTTGCGAGCCCGGCGCCCGTCTCCACATCGTACCCGCCCGACACAACGGTCGTCCACCCGGCTTTGGTTTTCGAGCGGGAAAGCCCGACGGAGTTCTGGGTCGAGTACTGGCCGGCGTAGTCTATCAAACGCCTGAGTCCGTAGTCGAGCGACAACCCGCTTCGAGCATGCTCAAAGGAGACGAATCCGCCTAGTGAACGGTTTACAGAATCCCGGGACGTCGTGGTCTGGTAGTACTTGCTTGTCACCAGGCCCTCCAGACCGGGCTTGATCAAGAGCTGCCGCCCGATCGGGATCTCCCAGCGCACATAGCCGTAACCGTTAAAGCCCGGCCCATCGTAATACTGGGGCTGCAACGGACCGTCAAAAGGAAAAGACAGTTGATCGAGCTCCCTTCGTTCCGTGTAGTCGGAGCCGATCCTTACTCCCGCATCGGGTATGTAGGGTCGTTGCGGTATTCGAGGAAGGTTGGAGATCGAATCCAGGATCTGGTCAACGTCTTTTTTCCATCCGAGCACCATGTATATCGCGGCCCTCTGTTTGAGAGCGAGCAACGCCAGCCTCGTGTTTCCTGCGGCCTTGACGCCGAAGTTGAATGCAAGCGCCGTGTCGAGCGCGTCTTTGGCGCAATACACCTCGGCGCAGAAATAGCACAGGCTGTCTTTCGACATGCCGGCGCCAAGCGCCTTTGCAAAGTAGAATAGCGCTCCGTCGAAATCACGCGCGGCCGTCCGTTTCTGGCCCTGTAGAACATACCACGCGGCCGACGTTGTGTCGCTGGCCGCGCGCGCAAACGCGCATGCGGAAATGATCGCTGCGGTCAGCAGAATGAGGGGGGCCGGCATCGCGCCACCGTGGTGTGCATTGGCAGTTGACAAACCTGCTCCCACCGAAATTCCGTCTCACCGAACAAGAAGCCCCACCGCCCCGCTTCTGCGAAGGTATACCCCGGCCGCGCGACTGCGGGAAAGACTGCGGCCCCGGGTTTCGCGTCCCAGAGGATCGTACATTGCCGACGACAGAATCCTTTGCGCCCTGAAGGCATTGCGCCGGAACGCGATCGGCGAAACCACGCGGTCCGCCGGGTCAATAACGACGCCCTGCAGCAGCGCGGCGTAGTAGCCGATATGGCTGGTCATGTCGGCGGTGTCGGAGATGGCATAGAGCTCGTATCCGTACCTGCCGCACGCCGTGTACCGGACATACTCGGACCAGGAGCCGACGCCGGTGTCCGAAGAAAAGAAAACAGAATAGGCCTCGGCAGCCTGGAGAGAGCCCTGCTTCACCGATGTATCGGCATTGGAGTACAGCACCACGCCCGCCGGGTCAACCGAGTACTCGACCGACAGCTTGTAGCCCAGAAAATGCGCCTGCGTCCACTGGTCGGGGGTACTATACAAAGTGGAATCTATCACGTGCCGCGTGAGCGAAAGCAGGCCGGGGAACGTATAGCTGGTGTCCTCAAAAAAGCGCTGGGAATCGCTTTCGGCAAAGCACACCCAGTTGTTCGGAAGGTACATCTTGAAGGCAAGTTGCTGGTCGACGAGCGTGGTGTCCGCGCACACGGCGGCGGCCCAGAACACAATGGGAAACAATGCCCCGCATAGCACCTTCATCATCGGTCCAGTCCTTACCGAGAAAGGCGGATGGGAATATGTTCTGCAGGCTGTGCAATTGCAGCGGAGGCGTTTTACTTGCCGCCCTGGCGCTTCTTCTCGTAATCCTTAAACTGAATCTGCCGGTCTTGATTCATGAGATCGATGTCGGAGATTGCCTTTTCCACTCTCACGCGCACATCCTCGGGCAACTGCTGCACTGCGGCGTCTCTGTCGCCGGTTTGAGGCGGTTGCTTCTGCGTGCCGGCCGGCGACCGGGCGGAAGCTTTGCCCGGGTTCTTGCTGTCGATCTTCTTTCCGGCGGAAGCCGAATCCACCCTGGCCTTCATCTCCGGAGGAAGCGTTTGCATGATTTCATCAAAGATCGCGTCGGTTGCCTGCTGTTTCTGATCGGCGCCTGCGAGACCGTTTCCGGACGGACCCGCGGCGAGCACCGGCAGCGAGCACGCCAGCGCAATTTGCAGGATTTGAAGCATCTTTGTCATAATCCAATCTCCACGCCGCCCTATCCGTCCAATACTAACAAATAATATACCCGAAAATATATTTCTTTCCATATCACATGATTACGAAGAACATGGCAACATTGGTTTAGGGCAGGAGTGGTGCCTATCGACCCCACTGTCGTATTTTTCAAGCCAGATTGACCCCTATTCATAATCACGACAATGCCTTACACCGTGGATCGCGCTCTGCGGCACTCCCACCCCAAAACAAAAAGAAAGGGAGAGAAGTATTTCCTCTCTCCCTTAAGAGAAAAAGACGGAACCGGATAAAAGGCGAGGACTGGATTGGGTTGCACCTCTTCCCGGGCTGCCGTCTTCTCCTTGTTTCTACCCAAGACCTTTGTTCTCTTACGTCAACCTGTACTCATGCGGCGGCGGTTTTTCCTGGGAACCTCATTGTCGCATGCAGGACTAAAAGAGCTTCAAATATCATGCCACCATCGATTTTCAAGGGGTTGCGTGTTTTCCCCCGGCGCAGGCGTGGGTATGTCGAACCCCACTAAAGGCTCCCGCAGGGAAGCACCGCATTTGTAGTGAATTGTCATGCAAAGAATTAAGCTGATATAGCGTGTTTGAGGTGTAACAAGGACAATATGGCGGACGCTGTGGTCGCATCGGCGAATTTTCTGATAGGCCCGGTCGAATATCTTTCTCAAACGTCGAATAGTTATCTATTTTTAAGGAGTCGCGCCAACCAGCCTGCTCCGGCGTTTGCGTCACAAAAAACCGTTCCCGGTTACCGCCAATTTACAGCAAGGAATCCTTCGCAATGATTACCAAGCAGGAATCCCTCGACTACCATTCCCGGGGAAGAAAGGGAAAGATCGAAGTCGTTCCCAGCAAACCCTGCAAGACCCAGAAAGACCTTTCGCTGGCCTATACGCCCGGCGTGGCAGACGCATGCAGGGAAATCGAAAAGAACCCTGACGACGTCTACCGGTACACTGCGCGCGGGAACCTGGTGGCGGTGATAAGCGACGGTACTGCGGTGCTCGGCCTGGGAAACATCGGCCCCCTGGCCGGGAAACCGGTAATGGAGGGCAAGGGCATTCTGTTCAAGCGGTTCGCCGACATCGACGTGTTCGACATCGAGCTCGACATCAAAGATCCGGAAGAGTTGATCCGCATTGTGAAGGCCATGGAGCCCACCTTCGGCGGCATTAACCTCGAAGATATCAAAGCGCCGGAGTGCTTTCATATAGAAGAAACGCTCAAGCGCATGATGAAGATTCCGGTGTTTCACGACGACCAGCATGGAACCGCCATCATTTCCGGGGCCGCGCTGCTCAACGCCGCCGAGCTGGTGGGCAAAAAAATGGCCGATCTCTCCATCGTCTTCTCCGGCGCGGGCGCTGCCGCCATTTCCTGCGCGCGCCACTATGTGCAACTCGGCGCGCGCAGGGAAAATATTCTCATGGCCGACCGGACCGGCGTCATTTACAAAGGAAGAACAGAGGGGATGAACAAATACAAAGCCCCGTTCGCCTCCGTCACCAAGAAACGTACCCTTGCCGAAGCAATGGACGGCGCCGACGTGTTTGTTGGTCTCTCCCAGGGCGGCCTGGTATCGGAGGACATGGTGAAATCCATGGCAGCCAGACCCGTTATTTTCGCCATGGCAAATCCAGACCCGGAGATCGGGTTCGAAGAGGCGCGCGCGGCGCTTCCCGACTGCATCATGGCGACCGGGAGGTCCGATTATCCCAACCAGGTGAACAACGTGCTGGGGTTCCCGTTTATTTTCCGCGGCGCACTCGACGTTCGCGCCCGTGAGATAAACGAGCCCATGAAAGTGGCGGCCACGCACGCGCTGGCAAACCTCGCAAAGAAGCTCGACATTCCGCGCGACGTGCTTGAGGCATACGACGTGGATTCACTGGTGTTCGGTCCCGACTACATCATTCCAAAGCCGCTCGACGGCCGCGTGCTAGTTGAAGAAACCATCGCCGTGGCCCGGGCCGCCATGGACAGCGGCGTTGCCGCCCTGCCGATAGAAGATTTTTCGGCATACCGGGAGCACCTGGAAGAACTGGCCGAAAAGATCAGGACCCTGTAGACGGGGACCGCGGCAATGAAGACCATTCCCTTTAAAAAAATCGTCAACTCGGTTCGCGACTTGTGCCTCGCCGCCGCGTTCGACCTTCCCCCCGGCACAGCGCGCTCCCTGCGCGCCGCGGTCCGGAAAGAATCTTCGCCCCGGGGCCGGCGAATGCTCGGCCGGATCCTCGACAACGCCCGCGTCGCGCGAGCGCAGCGAGTTCCAATATGTCAAGATACCGGCGTCGCGGTCTTTTACGTGGACCTCGGCGGCGAGGTGCGCGTATCCGGCGGCACCCTCGCGGACGCGATCAACGAGGGGACGGGGCGCGGCTACGCCGAAGGCTTTTTGCGTCCGTCAATGGTATCGGACCCGCTGTTTGCGAGAAAGAACACGTTTACCAACACGCCCGCGGTTATTCATGTCTCGTGCGTACGGGGAACGACGCTTTCCATAACCCTGGCGCCCAAAGGCGGCGGGTCGGAGAACATGACCCGTCTCTTTATGCTCAAGCCGTCCGACGGCGAGGCCGGGGTGATTGACGCCGCCGTACAAACCGTGGTGATGGCCGGCGGCAATCCCTGCCCGCCCGTGATTGTCGGCGTCGGCATAGGCGGCACCGCGGAGGCCGCCGTCCTGCTGTCAAAGAAGGCGCTTGTGCGGCCCGTTGGAAGGCATCACCCGCACAAGCGGTATGCCGCGCTGGAGAAGAGCATTCTCGCCAAAGTAAACAAGTCGGGCGTGGGTCCCGGCGGCCTGGGCGGGTCCGTTACCGCGTTGGGAGTTGCCATTGAGGCTCTCCCCTGCCATATTGCAACGCTCCCCGTTGCGGTGTCGCTGTCCTGCCACGCCGCGCGGCACGCTTCGGTGACGTTATGACAAAGAAACGCGCTCTTTGCCTCTGTCCGCCGCTTTCGCGCGAGGTCGTCCTGTCGCTTGCCGCCGGCGACGAAGTGGAAATCACCGGAACAATCTTTACCGCGCGCGACGCGGCGCACAAACGGTTCGACGCTCTGCTTGCGGCCGGCAGGAAGCTGCCCGTTGACCTGCGCGGACAGATTCTTTATTACACGGGCCCGACGCCGTCGCATGCGGACACAGGCCGGTTCAGCGCCGGTCCCACAACCAGTTCCCGGATGGACGCCTACACGCCCCGCCTGATTGCCGCCACCGGCCTGGCCGGCATGATCGGCAAGGGCAACAGAAGCGCGGCCGCGACCGACGCAATGATACGGCGTCATGCAGTGTATTTCGCCGCCGCCGGCGGCCTGGGTGCGCTTCTCGGCGCATGCGTAAAGGCCGCACGCGTGGTGTGCTACAAGGATCTCGGGCCCGAGGCGGTGTACGCGCTTTCTGTGGAGAACTTTCCCGCGACAGTGGCTATTGACAGCAGAGGAAATAATCTGTATGTGTCGGGGCCCGCGCGCTACGCCTCACTGTAACATCCCGCAGAACCCTTGTTTGTCTCATGGCAAATCTCTGAGTTTTTTGTCCGCAACGCGGCCGCATTGAATAGCACAACCCGCGCAGTGAAGAACTCCGCAGCACCACGACTACGACCGCATACGGCACTACAGGAGTAGACGCGACTGCGAACCTGCGGGGCATCTTCCATCCCTAAGGAAGAAGAAGTTTATAGTCGTTTGCTAACCCCGAAGCAACCTTCGGGGACCGCGATTACAACNNATGCGCAAACTTTGGGATTCAACTCGGGTGAGGTTCTTCAATACGGGGAGGCGGGAGCGGGCCCAATTACTTTTTGTAAAGACCATGGCGCACGATGTAGCGCAGCACCCCGCCGGGCAGGAGATGCTCGCAGGAGTAGCCGCGCCTGAGATAACGCCGTATGAGCGTTGAGCTGAGCGCCCATTCGGGCGAGGGAAACGTTTTGATGGCGGCACGGCCGAGCTCGGACGGAACGCGCAGGGAATGGCCGGGCCGGTGCGCGACGCAGAGGGTGACGCTCGAAAGAATCTCCCGATACCGGTTCCAGGTGACAATTTCACCCAGGTTGTCGGACCCGATGATGAAATACAACTGCCTCCCGCGGTGCCTGGCCGCTATTTCCCTGATGGTGTCGACGGAGTAGGAGACGCCGCCGCGTCTGATTTCACCGTCCCATACGGCAAGCAACGCGGACCCCCTCGCGGCCAGCAATGCCATCGCGAGCCGGTCCTTTGGACAGGTCATTTCCGGATTGTATTTGTGCGGCGGGATTCCAGACGGGACCAGATACACCTTATGAAGCCCGAAGTAGTCGCGCGCGAGGCACGCGACCGCGCAATGGCCGTTGTGTATGGGGTTGAATATACCGCCGAGGATTCCGAGCGGGGCCCGGTGCGACAATGACCGCATTGCGTGTAGCGAAGATTTCATTTCCTGCTACCTTGAATGAAGATTCGTGGTTGAGCCTGTAGTCCCGGTTCCAAGGAAAGCCGGCGCCTTGGACGGTGGTCGTTACTTTGTCAACAACAATCTCTCCACGGATGCGACGTGGGAAGCCGCAGCCGCGACGTTACTTTGCCGACAGTTTCGCCTGCAAGAGCTGCGCCTTTTTGAGGATGGACTCATCCTTGGTCTGGCGCACCAGATCTTCCAGGGCCGCAGAAGCCTCCGCGGTCCTGTTCACTTTCACCAGGTCTTCGGCCGTTCCAAGGAGTGCCAGCGGAATGAACTTGCATTGCGGGTATTCGTTGACAAGCAGTTTGTAGTAGACGATGGCCGCCTCGTATTGCTCGATCTTATCGTAGAACCGGGCGTTGTCAAATTCCTTCTGTGCAAATTTCTCGTCGGCCTTGGCAATGCTTGCGCGAGCGCTGTCGGCGTACGGACTCTTGGGAAACGTCTCCACGAAATCCCGGAGCCGGGCCTGCGCTTCTTTTGTCGACGCCTGATCGAGTTCCGTGGCGGGCGACGCAAGGAACATGGACCATCCGACAAAGTAATACGACTCCTCGTAGAACGGCGAACTGGGATAGGTTTGCACGATTCGGTCGAATTCTGTTTTCGCCTCTTCGTATTTCTTGAGCGCAAAAAGCGATTTCGCCTGATAGTAGAGCATGGAGTCGTACGCGTTGTGCCCCGGGCATTGCGCCAGCACCTCGGTAAGGATGTTGTTGACATCGTAGTATTTCTTCTTGTTGTACTTCTCAACGGCTTTTGAAAGCTGTCCGCTGCAATCGAACAGTTTCTTCGGCTTTGCCGCAACCGATGCGGCCATTGCCGCGGCCAGCAGCAACGGCACAAAAACGCGACTCCGGGTAAAACGCATCGTGGGTCCTGTTTTGTTAAGGCATGCGGGCCGGCGTCGTGGGAAAATGCGAGGCCCGGAAAACGGTATCGTCTTTCAAAATACTTTGTACGCCCGAAAGGTGGTACAACGCGGTTGTACGTGATGGAAAAAAGACATGCGGAACCGGCGGACTACTTGAGCTCGGAAAGATACTTCTGGGCCCGCGGAACATATTCGCTGCCCGGATAGCGCTCCACAAGCTTTTTGAATTCCGTTCTGGCAAGGGCGATCTGGCCCATCTTCATGTAGCACATGCCGAGCTTGAGCTGGGCATCGTCGGCTTTGGTGCTGTTCTTGAAATCGAACACCTTCTGGAACAGGGTGACGGCCTTGGCCCAGTCGCCCTGCGCGTAGCTGCACTCGCCGCTCCAGTACCAGCAATTGTCGGCATAGTTACCCGTCGGGTATTGCTTGACAATATCGCCCAACAGTTTCTGGGCCTGTTCGTAATTACGGCTGTTAAAGGTCCGCAGCGCATTCTGGTATGAATCATATTCGGAGCCGCCGCTGAGGACCGACGCCGCCGATGCCGGAGAGAACGTCGCAGGACCGGCGGCCCTGGGCGCTGAGGAGCGCACAACCGGCGCATTCTGCAAGGCGTTTACCTGGGTCTGGAGATCCTTAAACGCCTCAACGAGCAGGGCAAGCCGGTTCTCGATTTCCTCGATCTTGGCAGTGGATACGCTCGAAACATCTTCGGACAGCGACACGAGCTTGTTGTCGATTTCGGTGAGTTTGTTGTTGAGGACCTCCACGTCCAGCTTAGTCTCCTGCGCGACCTTGAGCGCTTCCTCGGAATTCTCCTTTACCTGCACGACATCGATTTCGGGAAGAATCGCCTCGGCCTGGGTCTTGGGCGCCGTTGCCGCACAACCGGCAATCCACAATGCCGCTGCCGCGGCGCCGGCCAACAATACGCATTGTTTCGAATAAAGTTGCATGGTTCTTCCTTTTGGGAACGGTGTCCAAACTGCCCCGTTCCGCGCGTCGATAGCTCGGACCGGGCAAAACAATGTAGGTCCTATTCCATTGTCAAAACACGGGCCAACCTGTTTTTCTCGGGATAATCCAGTTTCGCCAATCATTGAACCCGGGTATTATAAGTATATAATGCCAGCGTATGCCGGTCAACACCCTCCGCACCGGACGCTATCCTCTTGAAGTATCGGCCCGAGCGACGGATTTCTTGAAGGATTCTCGACCGGGAGGTATTTTAGCACTATCGGCGCACGACATCGTGCCAGCAATCATATACGGCGCGGAGGCGGGCGCCTCCCCTCCGGTATCCCATAGCTCAACAATGATCCTTTATCGATACGTCATCCGCGAGCATATCCTCCCGTTTCTTTATTCGCTCGGGATCCTGATCTTCATTTTCGCCATGCAACTTGCAGTGCAGCTCCTGCCGAGCATCATCGCAAAAGGACTTAACCCGGGCGTTGTGCTGGAGATATTCGTCATCAACATAGCATGGGTGGTTGCGCTCGCCATTCCCATGTCAATCCTCGTTTCAACGCTCATGGCTTTCGGCCAGATGTCGGGCGACAACGAGATCATGGCCATCAAGGCGTCGGGGCACAATCTCTCGTTTCTGCTGGCGCCGGTCTTTGCGGCCGCGTGCGTGCTCACCGTTCTCACGACGTATTTCAACAACGATATCCTGCCCGATGCGAACCATCACGCCGCGAACCTGCTCACCGACATCTCGCGCAAGAAACCGGCGGCGCTCATAGAGCCCGGCGTGCTTATCACGTCGTTCGAGAACTACGCCATCTATGTGAAAAAAGTCAACGCCCAGAGTGGCGAACTTAAGGACGTCAAGATTTTCTCCCAGGTGCCCGGCGAAGACCCGTCGACCACGGTGGCCGAGCGCGGCAACCTGACCTTGACAAAAGATGAGAAGCTGCTCAGGCTTACTTTGTACAACGGCGAAACCCACCGGCAGAGCTCCAAGAACAGGAAAGAGTACTTTGTGGGGCAATTCCACAAACAGGTATCCTTTATCAAGAACGTAGACACGGAACTGCGGCGCACCAACAGCAGTTACCGCGGCGAACGCGAAATGAGTTCCGAGATGATGCTCGGAGAGGTCGCCCAGTACAAGCAGACACGGGAAGCCTACCTCAAAAGCTACGGCTTTCTTATTGACTCCACGCTCGCCCGGATCGATTCGCTCGAACGGCTCGCCGCGCGGATCGATTCCGTGCCGCACAGCGACTCTGCCGCCGACACGGCCCGCACGTTTGCCGCCTGGGTCTCGTCGTTTCGCACCCCCTACGCGCGGGATATGGCCGCCTCGGAAGCGCGGCGGCAGCACAGCCTCACCAGCCGGCTTGTTTCACAAGTAAAGTACGAAGAGACCAAGATCAGCCAGCTCATGGTTGAAGTGCACAAGAAATACTCCATCCCGGTCGCCTGCATCGTATTCGTTCTTATCGGCGCGCCGCTCGGGATCATGGCGAAGCGGGGCGGCCTCATGGTTGCGGCGGCCTACAGCCTCTTTTTCTTTATTGTCTACTGGGCATTTCTCATCGGCGGGGAATCTCTGGCCGACTCCTGCGTGATTACGCCGTTTGCCGCCATGTGGACGGCAAACATCGTGATCGGCGCGTGCGGCCTGTTCCTGCTGTTCCTCATGACCAAGGAAACGAAATTCATCTCCTTTTCTTTCTTCGGGAAGCTCTACCATTCCGTGTTCGGCAGGCGCGCAAAGGCGGTCCGGCGGACAACCCCCGGGGGCATTCTGGGCGCGTTGGGGTCGGTTGCGTCATGGTGCGTAAACCTTCCTTATCGCATTCTCAACAAGATTATCGGCAGGTTGCCCACCTACCTTATCCAGAAATTCGTGGGGTATTTCTTCGGATTGTTCATCGTGATCGTCATTGTGTTCGTGGTGGTCGACTATGTGTCGAACCTCAAGCGATTCGAAGGCGCGTCGTTCTTCACCGTGGCCCTTTTCTACTGGTATTATCTGCCGTGGCTCTTCGGGTTCGTATTCCCTATTGTCATTCTCCTGTCCACTATGTCGGCAATCGGCTCCATGGCCCGGCAAAACGAACTCACCGCCATCAAGGCCGCGGGCGTCAACGTTCGACAGCTCACCGCGCCTCTCATGGCGCTCGGCGTGATACTTGCCGGCTTCGGTTTCTACGTGAGCGAGGGCATCCTGCCCAAAGCCAACACCGCGCGACGGGAGCTTACCGAGCGGATGAGCGACGACCATGCAGCGCAGGGACACGGTGCCCCACAGGCCGCGCGGCAGGAGTATCGCCGCAATTTTTATTATTTCGGCGACAACAAGACAATCTATTTCTTCGGTGAATTCCGGACCGAACCCCTGTACACCCGCACGGTGTGGCGGGAGACGTTCGACGGCCCGGTTATCCGCTCGCGCATCACCGCCGACGCCGCAGATTTCCGGAACGGCCGGTGGGTCTTTATAAAAGGTACAAGCCGAACGTTCCTCAAGGACTCCGTGGCGGTATTGACATTCGACACCCTTGTCGACACAATTTTGGTGGCGCGGCCCCAGGACATGGTGGCGCAGATACGCAGCCCAGAGGAAATGAGCTACTGGGAGCTGCAGAGCTTCGTTGAAAAATCCAGGCGCCGCGGCGAAGACGTGTCGAAGTGGCGGGCGCAGCTCGACTTTAAAATAGCGCTTCCGTTCTCGATTCTTATCGTGATCCTGCTCGGCATTTCCATTTCCGCGCGCGTGGGCCGGAAGGGCGGCGCGGTGCTGTTCGGTATCGGCCTGATGCTCTGTTTTTCGTACTGGATTATTTCCCAATTTGCAATTGCCTTTGCCCAGAACGGGCAATTGCCGCCGCTTGTGGGGGCATGGTTCGGCAACCTGCTGTACCTCGCCATTGCCCTGCCGCTGTTCAGAAAGGCCTCGCAATGACGCGTTCGGCGCGGAAAAGGATTCTCGTGGTGGACGATAACCACGACATTCTCGATCTTCTGGAAGTATTTCTGTATGGGAAGTACGACCTGAGCACGGCCCTCAACGGGTTTGAAGGTCTCAAGGCAGCCCGTGAAGTAACGCCCGAGCTCATCATCACCGACATCATGATGCCGGTAATGGATGGCATCAAATTCTTCAACAGCCTTCGGGAGGACCAGAAGACCGCGGCCGTGCCGGTAATTGCCATCACGTCGTTCATAAAGAAGTCGAACATAAAGAGCCTCCTGTCGATGGGATTTTCTGCCGTCATCACAAAGCCGCTTGACAGGAACGCCATTCTTTCCGCGGTGGAAAAGACACTTTCAAAACCCTGATCGGATGCGTGTGAAAACGAAGCAACGTGGCATTGTCTGGGCGCTCGCCCTCGTTCTGTCCGGGCTTGCCCTGCATTTTGCCGGCGGGACCGCGGGCACGGTCGGCGCGTCCCTCGCGCTTATCGCGGCGGCTGCCGTGCTTGCAGGCGCCCTTGTAAAGAGACGCCGCCAGCCGGTGAACTCGGCCGCGCCCGAGACCGACGGCGTGTCACCACAGGCGCGCGGCATCGAGAAGGAAGTGAACAACGAAACCACACGGGTAAGCGTGCACGTGCTCGGCGCGCAGTATCGCAAAGAGCAATGGAAGGCCATTGAGCTCGTTGTCGACAACATGCTCGAAACCTTTCTTCGACTGATGCGCCGCAGGCTCGACGCGCACACCATCGCCGTCCTCTTTCCCACCGCCGACGGCGGGTTCAGCATCCGCAAATACGATTCCAGAAGCGATTGCATCAACGCCGACGCGGTGATCTATCCCGGCAAAGGCGTTCTGGGAAGCTTCCTCAAGGACGGCCTTAAACAGCTCAACCTGCACGATATCGTGAGCGACAGCGTCACGCTCCATTATTACAACCGCGACGCGGGAATCCGGTCGCTTATGGCAAGCCCCATCATGGCCGACGACGGCGTCGAACGAGGCACGATTATCGTCGACAGCACCGAGCCGAAGCATTTTTCCGAGGACGATCACGCCTACCTCGGCACCGTGGCGCACCTTGTGGGTATGTCGGTGTATTACGCCTACGTGTACAACGACCACAAGCTGGAGCACCAGCGCATCGCCGCCATGAGCACCATCGAAAAGGATTTCTTCCAGAACCTGGAAATAGACGCGATAATTGACAAAATGATAGAGATCATCCCGTTCGCAATCGCCTGCGACCGTATCTCCCTCAGCCTTCGCAATCCGGACGCAAAGACGGCAACGGTGCGCCGCGCCTGGGGCTCGCAGGCCGATGCGTATAAAGGGCTCACATTCCCCCTCGACGGCAAATCGCTGGTGAGCCTTCTGTATGCCAAGAACATGGCCTTCTCCCGGAATTTCGCCGACGACCGTACGGAAATCCGGTATGCCGAGGACGAACCGGCCACAAGCGGCATGCTGTCGTTTCTCGCTTTCCCCATAGGAGTTGACGAATGCAAGGGCGCCGTGCTCCTCGAATCGGCGAAGCCCGGTGCATTCTCCGACTCGAACCAAGACCTGCTCGCCCGCATCGCCACGTCGGCCGGCTTGGCTATAGCCAAACTGCAGGTGTTTGAGCAGGCGCAGAACCTCGCCACGCACGACGGCCTTACCGGGCTCATCAACCACCGCCAGTTCCAGTCGGCGCTCAAAGACGAAATCACCCGAGCCATCCGCTACGGCGAGCCGCTGTCACTTGCGCTGTGCGACATAGATTTCTTCAAGAAGATCAACGACACCTACGGTCATCCGTTCGGCGACGTCGTGCTCAGAGAGATCGCCTCGAAGCTCCAGACGAACATCCGCCAGGGCATCGACATTGCTGCGCGCTACGGCGGCGAGGAATTCGCTCTCATCCTTGTAAAGACCGACGGCGCCACCGCCGCCGAAACCATCGAGCGGATCCGGCAGAACCTTGCGGACTCGACGTACACGTCGCCCCACGGAGAAGACCTGCACGTTACGATGAGTTTCGGCATCGCCGTGTACGGAACGCACGCCAAGCAGCTCGACCAGCTCATCTCGAAGGCCGACAAGGCGCTGTACCGGGCAAAGGAAAACGGCCGAAACAGGGTGGAGACGCTGTAGCGCATGATTGCCCTTCTGCTCAATCTCGACCATGCGCTCTTCTGCTTTATCAACTCGCACCATTCGCCGCTGTGGGACGGATTTTTCTGGACCCTTACGTGGCTGGGCAACGGGTGGATCATCACGCCCGTACTTCTGGTTGTCACGTTTCTCGCGCTTCCCCGCAAAAAGTATTGGCTGTTCCTCGCGTTTGCCGCAGGCGGGATGATCGCGTCGAGTATCGTCAACACGCAAGTAAAGGACACCGTGCAGCGGCCGCGGCCGCTTGGGTATTTCTCGACCCACGTCTCCAGGAATGTCGCGGCTGTTAACGGCACCTACAGCGTGCACATCGTGGGCGAACCTCTTGCGTGCCGATCGTTCCCGTCCGGTCACGCCAACACCGCGTTCTGCGCCGCTGCGGTGCTGGCGTTCTTTCTGGGCGGGTGGTACTGGCTTTCGTTTGCGCTTGCGCTGCTCGTGGGGTATTCGCGCGTGTATCTCGGCGCGCACTTTCCCCTCGACGTCGCCGCGGGCGCGGCCCTTGCCCTCGCCGTCATGTATGGCGCCTATGCCGCCTACGCCTTCACCCTTCGCCGTTCGGAGAAACGATGATTCTCGGAAAGAAAGTCGTTGTGGTCCTTCCCGCTTATAACGCGGAGAAGACCCTGCGCAGCACCTACGACGAAATCCCGCAGGACGTGGTTGACGAAGTAATACTGGTTGACGACGCCAGCAGGGACAATACCGTTGCGGTCGCGCAGGCCGTCGGCATCAAACACGTCGTGCGCCACGAAAAGAATCGCGGCTACGGCGGCAACCAGAAAACATGCTATGCAAAGGCTCTCGAACTGGGTGCAGACATCGTGATAATGCTTCACCCGGACTACCAGTACACGCCCAAGCTCATCACCGCCATGGCGAGCATTATCGCCAACGCCTTGTATCCCGTAGTTCTCGGCTCCCGCATTCTTGGCGGCGGTGCCCGTTCCGGCGGCATGCCGCTTTACAAATACATTGCCAACCGGTTACTTACCCTGCTGCAGAATTTGCTGATGGGACAGAAACTCTCCGAATACCACACCGGATACCGTGCGTTTTCCCGCGAGGTACTGGAAAAGATAGACTGGAAGAACAATTCCGACGACTTCGTATTTGACAACCAGATGCTGGCAGAAATTTGCTTTGCCGGCTTTCAGATCGCCGAGGTGACTTGCCCTACCAGGTACTTCAAGGAAGCGTCGTCGATAAATTTCACGCGGAGCGTGAAGTACGGGCTGGGAGTGCTGGGGGTGGCGGTGGGGTATAGGATGAGAAAATGGGGATTGGCGAGGCTGGGGATGTATAAGATGGCAAGTGCATTTCGAAGATAACCCCGAGAAATCCAGATCATTATTCCAAAAGGGTCAGGATCTTATTGAGCGCTTCCCTCACCGTTGCAGGCGGAGCCTTGCATGCGAATTCCGCGCAGCGTTCCTTCCAATCAAGGCTCTTGACCTGATCGGACAATATCGCGCCGCCGACCTTCAAACCTTCCGGGATTTTTACCTCAAAGGGAAACCCTTTTTCCTTGCTCGTTATCGGACAAAGGATGACAAGGCCCACTTTGCTGTTGTAAGGTTGCGGTGACAGAACCAGGGCAGGACGGCGACCCGATTGTTCATGTCCGGCCTGGGGGTTGAAATCTATCCAAATGAGATCGCCCCGGGCGGGGCAATACCCTATCATACAATCTCCCTGCCGATGGGTCTGCCCGTATCGATTTCACCGTGAAGGTTCTTTTTTGTAACACCCTTAAGCAACTCGCGAAGCGAGTACTTTTTGGCAAGCAAAGGATTGATGACGATCTTTCCCTTGTCAACAGAAATATCTACCACGGCCTTGTCGGCGAGGTTGCTTTCCCGTGCAAAAGTCCTGGGTATCCGAAGCGCGAGACTGTTCCCCCACTTATGAATTGTCGTGTGCATAGATCCTCCCGGTTTGTATCTACAATGAATATACAATTGGATGAAGGGAAATGCAATTTTGTTTTGGGACGGATCGGGGGTGACCAGGATCGCCTACAAAGAGCATTGTGGAAGCGACGGGCGCAGAAGAGATGGCTCTTGAGGATTTCGATAACGACAAACGTCTCAAAAATTGCCCCCGACATGGCTCCCTCGCGAAGGGTTGCGGACGAAGACCACCCCGTGAGAAAGGAACACAAGCCGGTATCGATGAAATACAGCTTGGGCGTTTTTACAAGCCGTTTTGTAATGTTGCCGTGAAACAAAGTTGCCGAGGCGGGGTCAAGGAAAATCTGGAATGATGACCGATTGCCCTCGTGGACAACGGCAAAGGCGCTAGGGGTCAAGGAGGCCGCGGCCACCGAGCGCAATTTAACTCCGCTTAGCCGGGTGGTCTCTTAGGCCTTTGTAAACCTCGTATTCGTTGTTAATCCGCTCCTCAATAATTTTCTTAAGCCAGCTCTGGTATCCGCGCTGCCGATGAATGCGTGCAAATATCTTTGCGCGTTGTATCGTGCGGGAGCTCAGACGAATGGACGTCGGCTTGAGCCTTGGGGTTACTTCCACTCCAGTTCCCCAAGCCGCATCATCGAGCGCCTGATTTTCAACACGTGTATCGATCGCGTTTTCTTTTTCCGACACCTTTGCATTCTTAACTTTTTTCATAAACCGTTAAACCTCCCAGCCTGTAATAATACGAACAACGTTGTTTCTTTTCAGCTGAAAAATGATACACAATCTCCTGCCTTCATCGGATATGCCAATAAGCTTGAACCGATTTTTGTAGCTCTTGTTCCGCCTGATTGCAAATCCGTTTTGAAAACACTGAACCGCCTCATCGATGGTGACGCGATGCAAATGGAGCTTGTCCCGATCATAATCATACTCATACCCTCTGGGAAAAAAAGTACTCCAGTTTGGCATGGTTCAATTATACTTTTTGTAGCTACATTGAGGCAAGAATTTCTTTTGCTTGTGGTTTATTGTAGCTACGAATGCGGATCGCGATGTTGTTGTACGACCGGTTTGGGATTTGTCAGGTTTTGTAAGGCATCAACGCGCTTCCAGAAATCCACTGAGATGTCTTCGCGCAGGCCAGGAGAAGGGCGTCGCAGGCGGCGGCGAAAAGACTCGGCTTTCCCATTTTGGACTCCTCAAAGTTATTTATTGGGGACTGAAACCGGAATACCAAACATCCGAATCTAGCGAAAGCCCGCTGCTTCCGGCTATTACCCACATCTTGTTGTCGAAAACAAGGCTGGAATGACCTCCGCGAGGAGAAAAGCCGGCAATGGCTGCAGCCTGAATCCAAGTGATGCCATCTGTTGAATACCAGACATCGCTGCTATTAACAGATTTAGTATCCCACCCTGCGATTACCCACATCTTGTTGTCGAATACAATACTGGAATGGCCGCTGCGCGGAGAAAATCCGGCTTTGCCGATTGCCTGAGTCCATGTCACTCCATCGGTCGAACTCCAAACATCATTCAATAGATTCCCGGAATTATCTTCCCCAGCAATTACCCACATCCTGCCGCCAAACGCAACACTGGAATGGCCAAGGCGGGGTGAGAAATCGGCATTCGCAGTTGTCTGGACCCATGTGACGCCATCTGTTGAATACCAGACATCGCTATAACTTGTGTCGATTGTCCCATGAAAGCCGCCAATTATCCACATTCTGTTGTCGAATACAACACTCGAATGATAACTGCGTCGAGAGAATTGAGCGGCGGAGGTTGATTGGGTCCAAATGCTACCATTTGAAGAATACCAAACGTCATTCAAAGAAGGATTCCCAGCCCCCATGCTACCACCGACCACCCACATCTTGTTGTCGAATACAATACTGGAATGGCCGCTGCGCGGAGAAAATCCGGCTTTGCCGGTTTCCTGAGTCCATGTGACGCCATCGGCCGAACTCCAAACATCCGACTGCACACTATAACCGGTAAACGATGGGCTCCCGGCGATTACCCACATCTTGTTGTTGAACACGGCAGAAGAATGTCCGTAGCGTATGCCGAACTCTGCCGAATTCGTTGCCAACTTAAACATGCTTACCACAGTTTTCACCGTATCCAAGACCACATTCCCATCATCATCCGTCACTCTCACCACGCAAGTATGACCCGTATCCGGCGTTCCCGGCGCAACCACAGCGGTATCAATCACGGAATCAACCCTGGCACCTGCCAAAAATTGTCCTATATTCCCCACATCCCACTCGACCTTGACAATCTTGCCATATTTTCTTGTCGCGGTGAAATGGACATGAAACGTATCGTTGACAGCAATAGTGTCCGGGGAATAAATCATCTTCACAACCGGCGCATCCTTCACAATCTCTATCCTCGCCGTGTCCTTCCACGCCGTCCCTGCCATGTCCGTCACTACGCACTCAAACCCTTTTTCCCCAAGGCTATTCCACAAATACACCAGCGAATCATTAGCCGCTTTCTTCGTCGAATCCAACGTAACGGTCCGCACCGTCTTTCCCGTAACGATATCGTTCCAAACCAGGGATTTCAGTTGTCGCGTCGGATTGCTGAGCTTCACGTTGCACCGGACCGAGTCATTGATTGACGCGCTATCCGTAAAGAACTGCTTGGCGAGATGAAAGAACGTGAACGCGAATGACGTCTTTACCTTCCCTGGCGAAGCAGCGACAATATTGACGTTTCCATACGTCGCGCCTCGCACGCTCGAACTGTTCTCTACACACACCCGATACTTGAAGTGATAATCGTTCGTATCAGTGAATGAGAATTGCGTGGAATCCAAGCTTCGCTTGTAAACACTGTCTGCAAAGAACGTATCACTCCGCGCCGCGATCGGATTTGCCGACAAAACTATCGAATCATACCCATCCCTGAATATCAGATAATCCTGAAAGTCCCGGTAAGAAGCCTTGTTCCATGACAGATGAACGACCCCGTTGACCGTATCATACGTCGCCGTCAATCCAGTGACCACCGGAATGCCGGTGTACAGCAGCCACAACGTATCGCCCAGCGTGTCTTTCTTCTGGCCAGCCGTTTGGATCGTCACGTATGTCGGCGTGTAATCGGCCAGCGTGGTCACGAGCCGCAGGTTGTAGCTCCCCTTTGCAACAGGCGCAAGCGTGAACCTTCCGTTTATGTCGACATTGGAATAAAGATCGGTGCCGAGCACTTGCACAGTCGCGGTGCGCGGATCGTGGTTCGGCTGAAGTCCGACTATGCCGGTGATTGAGCCCGGCTTCTCGAGCGTATCCGGCCTGACAAGCACCGTGTCCGCCAATACCAGTATGGAGTCCTGGTATGCGATAAGGGAATCGTTTATTGCGAGTACCTTGGATGTGCCTCTGGCCGAATAGGCAAACAAGTTGTACGTTCCTTTGGCCAGGGCCTTGGTGGAATAGCGGCCGCGCGCATCGGTCGTTGTCTGATAGGCAATGGTTCGTGTCGAATCCGTTGCCACGAAAAACCGGACCACTGCGCCGACAGCCGGCGTGTTGTCGGGATTGTAAATCATCGCCGTATCCGTTTCGCTTGCCGTGCCGGAGGTCTGGACAGGTGTCTTCGTGCAAACCAGAAACATAGCTGCGCAAACGGCGGCTATCATCCATGATTTATTCATTTTTTGCTCCTATTTCGACATTGGAAACAGATTCAGGTTCAGGTGAAAAACCCTTGATGCGGGCTTTTCGTCCTTGTGGACAATGGACCGGATCTCCGACTTGAACTGTTCCATGCGCTGGACTATGCGGCAGCGCGCCTCGTCCGAAAGGCTGAGCGTAAGCGTTATGGTCCGCTGCCCCAGCTCTTCTTCCGACGCAAGCACGGTCTTGCCGTGTTCAAGGCATTTCATCTGGAATTGCTTTACAAGGGCGTCCTTGATAAAATCGCCGGTGATCACGACCTTGTCGGTAGGCTTCCAAAAACCACTGCTGTTCCGCGCTACCATTCCTGTTCGTTTGAGGAGATTCATTGAATCCCGCGACTGCTTAAGCGTAATTGCGGGGTGCAGCCTGGAAGCCAGCGCCTTGTAGTCGTCCCTGAAGTCCATGATGTCCAGGAGCGCCCGGATTGCGGCATGATGCCATTCTTTGTAGTACTCGTAGGCGCCTCTGTCGACCACCCTGTGCGGCGTACTGTTGAGCCGCACGAGCTGGTCAAAGAAGAATTCTTTTTCATGCGGGCTCTTTGTCTGGTTGTAATTCACCAGCGCCCGGAAGTACTTGGCCTCGTCCGGCTTGAGTTCGAGGAGTTCGATGAACCGGTCGACAAAGGTCGACGTAATAACGGCCCTGTCCTTGATGACGTTGTTGAAGTAGCTTTTTGAATTGGTCTGGCCGAGCCGGTGGCATATGTAGGAATGGGAAAAGGCAGGGTCCCGGGATTTTCTCCCGGCGTAGTAGTCTACCAGGTATTTCTTGAAGTCTATATACTCGAAAACGACGGGCAATTGGGTTTTCATACAGTTAATAATACAAAATCAACAGCAGAATAGCAACCGGCAGCGTACTGTTTTTTATAGGACGGTGTCTGAGGGGCAGATCCGACGAAGACGCCGGCGGAAACAGCTTTGTTCCCGCCGGTCCACTTGCCGGAAGCCAATGGCGGGCTTTCGCTACACCGCGCCGAACGACCGTTCGAAAAGATCCTCGATGGCCTGCTTGCTCTCCTTTGTCAGTTCCCGCGTACCGAAGCCGCAGAAGGTGGCTTCAACGATCACGGGCTCGTCCTTGACCCACTGGCCGCGCCGCCAGGTGTACCAGGCGTGCCTGGCCTTATCGAATACGTGAACCGTGCGGTTGAAGAATTTCCCGAGTTCCACTCCCCAGCCGGTCCCGCCCTTCACCGTGTCGTCGTCCTGGATGGTGCCTACGGCAAAAACCTGCGATCCCTTGCTTACCATATGAAACGAGGCCTGACACACGCGGCGGATGAGTTCGGCCTTGTGGTAGCTCCGGCGCATATGCAGGGAAACAATGTCCATGCTCACGTCGCCGTGTTTGAGCTGCTCGGTCGTGAGCATTACCACGTTTCTGGCGCGTTTGATAAAGTGGCCCTTGAATGAAAAAACGACTTCCTTGACGCCCCAGCGCTCGGCGCATTCGCCGAAGAACGATTCCGCGCCGACATGACCGCCGCTGTACAGAGTGCAATTGCCTGCTTTGAGCATGGTGCATTCCTTTCCGATTCGGGATTAGTATGTCGTCACAACTTTATTGTCCGGCGAAAACGAAGGGCCTTGATTGATCCGACAGGCAGTGAAGGCAGAGGAACTGCGTTTGGCCGGGCTCAAATATAGCACATGCATGAGGTAAAGCGGGCGATGAATGTGATACAAAAGCCGCCCGCGCTTCCTCAGCCGTGAACCGGCTGCTACTTTGCATTCCTCACAAAATAGACAAAACCATACTCCGCCTTGAGCTCCCGCAGTTGCGGAAGCTTCCTGTACCGCGGCGCCTTGTCTATCCTGCATACGAAATACGCCGGTTTGTCTATGGGGCCGTTCAGCAGCCAGTCCTCATCGTAGTCCAAGGGATTTCCGCCCGGCTTCTTTTCAAAGTAGAAGAGATCAGCATACGTCTTGAACAGGGATCGAGCGTATAGGTTCTTGCCACGCAGGCTTTGATAGAAACTGATGGGGCCGGCGTCGGTGTAGTATTCCATTCTCGGCACGAATGCGATCATGGCGATCTGCAGGCACAGCGCGGTTGACACAATAAGCGTTGCAAACCCCGCAGCAAAGCGCTTGCGGGACAGCAGCACAGCCGACGCGATCAGCGCCGCGCCGTACACCCCGCCGATGAGCATTTCCGCGTAGTGCCAGCGGCCGGGGTACGTGAGGCAGTCTCGCGCGAAAGGGTCGTGCACCAGCGGAATGAGCCAAGCGGTGTGCATCATGACAAGCGGGAAAGCCGCGATGGCTGCGGCAACCAGGACGCCGAATGCCACCAGCGACACCGTGAGCCACCGGTTCCAGGCAAGCCTGCCGCTCATCACCGCGTGCATGTGATAAGCTGCCAGGAATGTTATGGGAAAATAGCACAGCGAGGAATACAGGACCGTTTTCGTCTTTACTATGGAAAAGAGCACAAGCACCACCCAGAACAGCACCACCATCCACCGGCCGAACCGCTTCCGGTCCTCCGTATCGCCCCTGCTTGGAACGAAGGACCGTATCGCCATGAACGAGGCCGGGAAGCACCCGAACAGGAGCACGACGAAATGGAACCAGAACGGCCGGCCGTGGCCCGCTTCGCCGGAGGAAAACAGCTTCACTTGATATTTGAGGAATTCGGTGACAAACCACGGGCCGTGCGCCAGCGTTTCCACACCGTACCAGGAAAACGCCACGGCAGTGCCCGCGGCCACAGCAACGGCAACGCCCTTTATTGACAAATACGTCTTGAACCGGCCCAGCGCCCAGTACACGAGCGCGCACAGCACAGGCACAAGAATCCCGACCGGCCCCTTGGTGAGCGTGGCGAGGCCGAGAAACGCCCCCCCGATCGCGAGCATGCCCGGCCGCGCGCTCCCGCCGCTGGTCTTTTCGCCGCGGAAGACAAAGTAAATGCCCAGAAATATGAACAGGTTGAACACCGGGTCGATAATGCCGGACTTGAAAAACAGATGCGGCAAAAACGATCCGAGAAACGCGCCGGCCCACAGGAGGCCGAACCGCCTGTCAAAGACCCGCCGTCCTATTCTGTACACAACCAGCAGTGTGATGATGCCGCACAGCGCGTCGACAAACCGCGCCGCAAATTCGTTGACACCCAGCAGCGACATGGACACCGCCTGCAGCCAGAAAAACAGCGGCGGTTTTTCCCAGAACGGCTGAAAGTTGATCTGCACCTGCAGAAAATTGTGCGAAACGAGCATTTCGCGCGCCGCTTCGGCAAAGTTGATTTCGTCCCAATCAAATAAGTGGGCAGCGCCGAGAAAGGGGAGAAAGAAGCAAATGCCCGTTGCGATGACGAGGAGCTGGAGCAGCAGTTCTTTTCTGGATTCGTTCACTGATGATTCATCCTTAAAGCAAAAAGCCAGGAGATTCTTGTGGGGAAACCGATTTCGGTTTCCCCTGGGGTGCAGCTTCCTCACGCCGAAAACCGGCGTGAGGTGATCTGCACCCACACCCTTTCCAGCGGAAACGTGCGCCATGCGCAACGCTTACGCATTGCGCGCGTCACGTTTGCGCTCCGCATCCTGCTCCGCGCCCTCCGGGGCGCGGCTTGCACCGCGCCACTCTCCGGCCATCCCTGGCCTGCGATTCCGCAACGCCTTCCTTATAGTGCGCCGCTTCGCGGCGAAAAAAATCCAACGGAAGCCGGCTGAATGTTCCTATCCCGCAAGAACAATTGCCGGACCCTTTTAGTTCCTCGGCTGGTTATCCCCTTTCAACAACTCTCCGCGGGTGCCCCCCAACCGAGGGTTGCCCCTTGCCACTGCTCCATCAAGGGGTGCACCCAGGAGGGGGTAGCGAAGGACGCCGAAGGCGGCCGAAGCGAGGGGGAAACCTCCCCCACAAAAAAAAAGCCATTATGCTTTGACTAAATATCAATATATCAATCTTGATTCTTCGATACCGGCCCTCCTGTATCCACCTTGGGCACCACCGCCGTCTTTGTCGAATCGTTCTTCTTCTTGAACAGTGAGAAAAACTGCTGCAGTGGATTGCCGGGTTTCGGTTTCTGTACGATGCCCGCAGCGCAAGAACAGTCCATGGAATCTTTAGGCGTGGTTCGTTTCAGATAGGCCTCGTACCGAGTAAAGAACCCCTGCGGACTCTGCACGCCGGCCTTTAGCAGCAGCGCCCTGGTGAGAAACTTGTGCAGCGTTTTGCCGTCGCGCGTGCCCGTGTATTTTTCGTTGCATTCGCCGATGCACGCCACGGTGATGTCGCGAATGTCGGGCACCCCGCCTGCGCCGGGAAGCTTGGAAAGGTCGATGCGCAGCACCGCGTTCCACACGCCGTAGTTGGTTTTCTTCCTGGTGTTCACGCGCTCGTCGAACGGCCGGATGACGTCGTCGGTGGTCCCGCTCTTGGCGAAATTCGACGCCGTTCCCGCAAGCAGCAAAACATTCTTATCGAACGTGTCTTTCTGTTCGAGTCCGGCAGTATCGGGCGGCGCGGGAATGTCGTACATGTCGAGGGCGTCGGTCCCAACGAGTCGCTTGTGAAGGCCGAGATACGTGGGCCGCAGGTTGTTGACATCGGCAAACGGATGATACCGCTTTATGGTATCGTTCATTTGCACCGTGTCTCCGTTGAGCACGATATTGTCGAGCACCAGCGACGGGTGATCCGCCGGCCGCTCGATGAGATCGTTGTTGTACAGCACGTTGAACAGGTGCATCTGTTCGTAGAGCGACAGCTCGAGCGTACCGAGGGCCACGGAGTACAGGCTGTCGGATATGGGCGCGCGTCGGCCGCCCGACAGGGTTGAATCCACCTCGACGCCCACGATACGCGCAAGCTCCTTATACGCCCGGACTCCGGTTGTTGCCGTGAAATGAAGTTCGTCTTTGATCCGGTCGAATGCGCCGATGCGGTAATAGTACTGGACAAGAGGGAATGCGTCCTTGCTGACGCCGCCGTCCAGGGAAAACAGCGTCCGGTTGAGCCGGTACACGGTCTCCACGCCGAGAATGTTGTTCGAGGCGTTGAGCTGGTCGAAAATATACCGGCATCCTTCGAACTCTTCGTGGTCGTTGTGCACCTCGTACCCTCGTCCCCGCACCGCGCTATGGGCGAAGAGCACGCCCACCAACTTGCCTTTGGCATCGCGCCTGAAGGTGCGCTGCCACGGAACGTTGTCGGTAACTTCCGCGCTATCGGTCCATTTCGCGTACGGCGGAAATGTCCCGAGATCGAAATTGAGCGCGTTGAAAATCGGCTTGGCAGTGGACGAGCCGTTGGGCGTCCTGTTGCGCAGCAACCCGGACAAACGCGAACCGATGCGGTCCCTGGAATAATATGCCAGCAGCCTTCCGTCCTTCGAATCCATAATGGCATAGGCGTAATACTGGCCGCCCACCAGAATGGGCCTGCCGCCCATCATCACCACGGTATCGGGCCCGAAGCCCCGCGCGTTGACAAGCCGCTCGAGTTCCTTCTGCAGCGGAACGTCAAGGGAAAGCCGGATCGTAAGGTTCCCTTTCTTGCGGATAAGGGAGTTGGGGTTGACGATGTTCATCTGCTCTATCTGGGCGTCCGGCGCGCCGCTCCGTCGCAGCACCGAACACCAGTATTCGTTTGCGCAATCGACAAGCGCCCCGAAATCGGTCTGGATCTGCCGCGGCTTTTTGAAGGTCAAGTCACGGACATCGGCGAGGATCGCCCGTTGCCGCGCGGCGTTCCATCCCAGCGCCCTGCCCATGCGCGGCATGTCGAGCGCGCATTGCCGGGCGATCTTCGGTTTCACATTACGGCCCCACTTGACCATACGGGCGATGTACACGCATTGCGCATCCGACAGGTCCTTCAGATCCTTGTCGAAGAGCGCCCGGGCGATGTCTTTACAGCCGATAAGGCCGTTGTCGCTCGTGATACAATGGTTGACATACACCTCAAGGATGTCTTCGGGCCTGTAGGCCCTGCGCAGGGCGCTGGCGAGCCGCATCTCCCTGAGTTTGCGGTCCATGGTCTTGGACACGTGCCGCTGTCCCGCTTCGTCGACGTCGGAGATGAACAGCTTGGCAACCTGCTGCGTGATGGTGGACGTGCCCCGCGGCGGACGCGGACGAAGCGACAGGATGCTCTTGAAGACCCCGCCCACCACCGACCGGACGATGCTGCTGTATTCGACGCCGGTCGGGTTCTTCCAGAAATCCGCGTCTTCCGCGGCAACAAGCGCCTTGAGGAGCGCGGGAGGGAATTCGGAAAGCGCAGCCCGGGTGTGGTTTGTGCGGATGCGTGCAATGTCGCGCCCGGCGCGGTCGGCAATTCGTATTTCGTTTGAGTAGTTCTGGACCGCGTTGAGCCTGGCGAGGATGGACAACGACGGATAGTCGTTGACAAATACGCCGTCCACGACAAGAGCCGTGTCTCTTGCGCCGGCGGTGTCGGTCCCCAGCACGGCGCTGGCCTGGTGCTGCATGGCCTCGTCCTTGAGGACATCCTGCCACGCCGCCCCGAATTTTTTGGACAGAAGACCGCGTTTTTCCAGATTAACGAGTTTGGCGCTCCACTGGTCAAAGTACCGGTTGAAGGCAAATTGACCAACAAGATAAGCGGGGTATGCTGCAATCAGCAGGAGCGCGGCGATGCAGGCAACGGCAATGAGCAGTTTACCGATAAGCGGATTTTTGTTCTTTCGCGAAGGCTGTTTTTTCTTTGGCATGTGGGCCGCGTGCTCGTCGTGCGTTGCACGAACCTTTCTTCGCCGTCAAAAATACCTTGCGCAGAGATTTTTCCGCTACTGGAATGTATTTTAATTCCGGTTGATACCCTCACCAGGGGCTTTCTATGAAACAACTCCACATCGTTCGCCTGGTCGCTGCCGGCGCCCTGCTGGTTTCCTGCGGCAAGCCTGTTGTCAAGCAGCACGAAACGCTTCAACAGGGCCACGACATCGTGAGAACGGAAAAGGGCGACACGGTGGGATACGTGATCTCGTTCCACGATTCCACCGACAGAAGAAGATTCTCGTCATCGTTCGAAAAGCTGGTCAAGGAATATCCGTTCCGGCGGGACTCCCTCGTGCAGAACCGGTTCTTCCGCCTTGAGCTTGCCTCAGCCGCCAAACCAATTGCCCCGGAAACAAAACCTGCCGCTGCCGAGACCCTGGTGCAGAAAGAACAGGCGCCTGGGCAAAAGCCGGCAGAGAAGATCAAGCCGCGGTACGGCGGAACCGTCGCCGTGTACTCGCAACGGGCATTCGTGGATCGCAATGTGTCCTCGCTTGCCGAATGCTACCCTTTTGAAAATGACGCCTGCCTTCTCACGCACGACAGGGAAACCGCGGGATATTTTCAGGTAAAGGACGTCTCCGACCGGACCATCACCCTGGTGCTCACCGACAAGGCGATCACCGCAGCGGGGAAACGCCTCACCTCTTTCGACCTCGTCAACGCATGGACCGCGTATGTCAAGACGCATCCGGCCGAGGGCTCGGCCGTCTTCCACAATGTACAGGGGCTCGGCGGCTTTGTCCGGGGCCGTGAGGCCATCATCGGCGGGTTCCAGGTAACGGATGACAAAACTATCCTGCTGCGGTTTGATCCGCCCGACCCTCACGCGCTTGCGCGTATGTGCACGCCGCGGATCATGCCCGCATCGCTCAAGATGGGACCGTACTGGGCAAAAAGCGACAACGGCGGAGCCGTCGTTTTCGTCGCCAATCCCCATTTCCCGGGCACCAAAGCATACCTCACGTCCTGCACGGTCAAACTCGGCAAGGACGCAAATCCGATTCTGTCGTATTCTCTTAACAGATACGATATGGTTTCCCTGTTCTCCGCAAAAGACCTCGACTATGTCCGGCGCAAGGCGCCCGACCAGTCGACACTCGCGGTATTCTCCGAAGACCGGTATTTCCTTTCGTGCAGCATCGACAATGCCGCGGTGCGCCAGGCAATTAGAAACAGTCTCAACCCGCGGGACATTCTCACGAACTTCGTGAAGGCCGAAGGAACCGTGCTGTCGGCAATCGAAACCGACAATGCCCCAGCCATTGCGCCCGTCCCGGGCGACAAGGGGCAAAGTGTTTCGGTACCGCCGGTGCCGGTGTTGTACCGCTCCGAAGATCCGGCCTCGGCGATCATCGCCGAGAAAATCGTGGCGGATCTTACCAGAAGCGGCCTTGCCTGTTCTCTCAAGCCCGCTACCCAGGAAGAATACGAGGTAATGCTTGTGCGGCGCGACTACGGCCTGGCCGTGGGCTGGGCGCCGTCGAGCGTGCTGTTTGACGAAAGCGAAAAACTGCGGCTTGCGGCCATGTGGTTCGGCGGCGCCGACGACGAGCGCGGCCGAATTTCCGAGAACCGCGAAATGCCGCTGTTTTCGGTGAAGGAGTACCTGCTCTGCAGGAAAAAAGTCGCTTTTGCCGGGGATGTGCTGGAAGGCCTGTTTGTCGCCGAGTAGCGCGGCCAACGGTCCCGGAGAAACTCTTCGGAAACCTTGCCGTTGCCCGCAAGTCTTATACTCATAGTGTCGTGTCGGTTTCACACTCACGCCAAGGATTTTCAATCATGCGTTACAGGATCAGCGGGTTTTCGGTGCTATCGTTCTCAAACGCCGCCAACATCATTCTTCTCTTTGCATCGTTTGCGTTTGCCCAGAGCGCCGCAACGGGACCACGCACCCTGCGCCTTACGTTCTTCGGATCCAGCACCTGCGGAGAATGCGCGGAAATCAAGACACAGATGCTCAAACCGCTCGAACACCAGTACGAGGGGAAGCTCACCATCACCTACCGCGACATCGAGGTCGACAAGGACCTGGCCCTGCTGACGGCGATGGAAAAGGGCTATCACATAAAGACCACCGCGCCGCAGGAGCTTTTCTTTCCGGACACCGTGCTTGTCGGATACGATGTCATCACGAAGGGCGGCAGACAGCTGATCGAGACCTATCTTTCCCATCCCGAGAAATGGGCGTATTCCCATGCTTATGGAGACAGCACCATCGACACCGTGAGCGCAGCGTCGATGATACGCGACAGGATGAAGACCTGGTCGTTTATCGGGCTGTTTGCAATCGGCTTTGTCGACGGCGTGAACCCCTGTGCCATCGCGTCCATGATATTCCTTATTTCTTTTCTGGGAACCCAGAACCGCAGGAGGAGCGACGTGCTCAAGATCGGGCTCGCTTTTGCGGGAACAACGTTTCTTACCTATTTCCTTCTCGGATTGGGCGCGTTTCGGGTCCTGTCGCTCATGGACAAATTCTACTGGTTCTCCCTGGCGATCCGCGTGACTGCCGTCGGCATCGCGGTATGGGTGGCTCTGCTCAGCATCTGGGACGCAATCCATTATTACCGCACCAAGGACACCAGTGAGATGAAGGTGCAATTGCCCAAGGGCATCAAGCTGCTCATCCATTCGGTGATCCGCGGCAACATGTCGAGCAACAAGATCGTGGTGGGCGCCATCATCACCGGATTCTTTGTGACCCTGCTCGAGGGTGCGTGCACCGCAAAGATCTACCTGCCCACAATCATGGCCATGACCCACACTTTCGGGTTCAGACTCGTAGGCTGGCTGCTCCTGGTGGTTTACAATTTTCTCTTTGTGCTTCCGTTGCTGATTGTCCTCATGGCAACCGCGTACGGGCTTAAGTGGAAAAGGCTTTCCTCGTACCAACAAAAGCACATGGTGCTCACAAAACTTCTGCTCGCGTTGGTGATGTTCGGGCTCGCGGCGTTTATTTCGGTGGGAAGATAATTCGATATTTTTATGTTTATGGTGGGGGAAGTTTCCCCCTCGCTTCAGACCGCGCTGCGCGCGGTCTTCCGGCGCTTTCCGCCCTTGCTGTTGGGCGGGCGCATGCCCTCCTGGGTGCACCCCAAGTGAGTTTGCTTGCAAGAAACAGGGAAGACCTCACCCCTCCCTCTCCCAGTGGGAGAGGGAGAAAATATGGAGTGAAAATTTCCTTTAAGGGCACCCGCGGAGAGCTGTTGGAGCGATGTTGTAAGCTCAAAGTTGACAGTTGAAAGTAAAAGTGCCCGGAGAGTCGGCGATTTGGGCTTTGTGCCAAAGGCGGCGAGTCAAGTACATTATCCGTCTTTGCGAAAGCGGAGCTTGACAATTGTGGCAACCATCTCCTGCCCAGCGCTAGGTGGACCGGAGGGTGCGCCAGAGCGCAGGACCGGCCGACCCGCGCCGCAGGCGCTAAGGGCGGTCCGGCACCGAGGCCTAAGGCCGAGCCCAGAGGGAGACCGACCCGGCCTGTGGCCGGGGAACGCCCTGATCATCTTCTAAAAGTGCACACAATTCGTCAATGTCTCCTCATCTCCGCCCACGTTCTTCCTGAATCGGTGAGCGACCCGGCGCTCAGGAACGCCAGCGCCTCAGTACCCACGATGTCGCCCAGCACCACGGTCCTGCAATGCGGCGTATCGGCAAGCGGTTCGTCAACCACCGTTACCACGCCGGAAAAAACGATCCGTTGCGCCAGTTCCGGAAGGTCGAAGCCGCATTCGCATTTGTCACCTGGCGCGGCTGCGGTGCACGCTTCGAGGGACAAAGCGAGGCTGCGCGCATCGTTGCGGTAGTGTGTGAGAAGCCCTGCAAGCGGTGCAGCATGTGAGGATAGCGTCACCGTCACCGGGATGGTGAGCAACATATCCCTGCCGCCGGCCTGGACTCCGCGAATGGAAAACACCTTGATGGGTTGCGACTTTCCCTTGACTGTCGCGGGCGGCAACTCCACGGCTGCGCACAGGTGCGAGGCCGGCTCGTAGGTCTGCACCGCGGCAAACACCTGCCAGCGCGACGCAAGCGACTCGATGCGCTGGGCAAGGTTCACGTTGTCGCCGATAACCGTGTATTCCATCCTGTCTTCGCCGCCGATGTTGCCGCCCGCGAATTCGCCGGTGTTGCACCCGATGCCTATGTGGATCTGCGGCTGGCCGGCGACGGCAAGCTCGCAGCCGAACTTCCAGACCGCGGCCTGCATTTCCACGCTGGCGCGCAACGCGTTCTCCTGGGCGTTGTCGTCTGCGAACATCACGTTCCAGAACGCCATGATCATGTCGCCGCCGAATTTGTGCAGCGTGCCGCGGTTGCGCGTGATGATTTCGGTGGTAACGCGAAAATACCGGTTGAGCAGCTCCACCACCTCGAGGGCGCCCATGGTCTCCGACAGCGCGGTAAACCCCACGATGTCGCAGAAGAACACGGTACCCCGCTTTCGCTGGCCGCCCAGGGTAAGCGGAACCGAGCCGTCGAGAACGCCTTCCACCACATCGGGCGACAGATAGCGCGACAACTGGGTACGCATCTGCGTCTCTTTTTCGACCGCCGTGTACAGCTCCGCGTTCTTGATGGCGATTGCGGCCTGTCCCGCGATGCTCGTGAGCATGGAGAGATCGTCGGTACCAAAGGCGTGCCTGCTCGACATCGTATCGACGCTGATGACCCCCAAGAGCTCCTCTTTGCACACGAACGGCGCGCACATGAGGGAGCGGATTGACAAATTGACAATAGATTGTTGCGACACAAACCGGCCGTCCTTCTGCGCGTCCGACGAGAGGATCGACTGTTTGTTGTCTACCACGGTCTTGATTATAGTGCGGCTCACCGGAAATTCACCGTCGGTCTTTGCGGCGTCGCGCGTGCGGCCGAGGGCCGGGGCGAGCTCGCCCGACGCCTTGTCTCGCAGCATGATGAACGCGCGGTCGGCATGGGGGAACATGTCGAAGATGCTGCTCATTATCTTGTCGAGCAACGCGCCGGGCTTTTCCAGGGCGCCCAGGTCCTGCGAGACCTTGACCATGGCCTGCAAACGCCGTACTGCGTCAAGTAATCCCTGATGCGAGCCCTTTTCTTCCTCGCGCACGACGAGAGACGACAGCGAAGCATCCATGGTTGCGCTCACCGAGGGCGCGCGCGTTTCCGACGTAAGGACCATGGACATGCCAGCGAGGCGCCCTTTTTTGGCAGGATCGGCGATGGTAATGGAGGGCGCCTTGTCCTTTTTCTTTGCACCGAGCGGGTCCTGTCCTTCGGACCGGAACACCAGCCGCGCCGGCCCCACAACCACCTCGTCACCTTCGTACAGCGGCTGAGGCACGTGCCGGTGCAAGCCGCGATTGTTGACAAATGTTCCATTGGATGAGCCCAGATCCACGATAACGAAGTAGGTCTCCTTTTGACGGATCACCGCGTGCTGCCGGCTCACGCTTGAGTCGGGAATACACAGCGAGTTCTCAGCATTGCGGCCGATAACGACCTCGGAACCAAGCCGGACCGTTTTGCCCCTACCGTCGCCTTCGATGAATTCGAGATACGCCATGATGCTTCCGGAAGATGTCTGCGAACCGTGATTACGGATGGAATTATACATTATACCATTTCAGACGCGATTTGTCAGCGGGATAGCATGGGTGCGCCCATGCGCCGGCCGCGGCCCGCGTTCGGGGTGCCGGTGTACTACAAAAAATGTACGATTGTGCCGGGAAGTCCAATGTATAATCATAACGTCACCAGGCAGGCACCATCATCAAACCCCTAAGGGTGTACTATGAAAACGAGGGAAAAGATCCCCAGCATCTACGCCTACAACGACTTCAGACGGTTCCTTGTCGATTACCAGTCCGCCCGGCAGAAAATCGAGCCGACATTTTCCAAGAGCCAGTTCTCCCGGTCGCTTTTGCTGCCCAACACGCGAAGCTACCTCAATGATGTTCTGCGCGGCAAAAAAGTGTCGGAGACTTTTGTGGAACGGATAATCGCTTCGGTGGGATTCGACAAGCACGAGGCGCAATTCTTCAGAACGCTCGTGCGGTTCAACCAGGCAGGCAACAGCGAAGAGCGGGAGCTGTTTTTCGAACACCTTATCGCCCTCAACCGGACCCCGAAACACATTCTTGACAAAGACATCCTCGTGTACTACAGTAAATGGTACCACAGCGTACTGCGCGCGCTGCTGGAGATTCACCGGTTCGACGGCGACTATGCCCGTCTCGCAAAACGGCTGAGCCCCCCGATTACGCCGCGGGAGGCGAAAAAGGCCGTCGATCTCATGATCAGGCTCGGCATCGTCGCGAAGAACGCATCGGGTGTGTACAAGCCGGCCGAAAAATCAATCGCGGCGCCCGAGAACATGCGTGACGACCTTCTCCGCCAGTACCAGCTCAGGTTCCTGAGCCTTGCGCAGACGGTTCTTGCGCAGCAACCGGGCACGGTTCCCTATTCGTCGACAAATACCGTGAGCATTTCCGAGCAAGGACTTAAGCGGCTGCTTGCCCTCACCAGAAAATTCCAGGACCAGGTACGCTCGCTCGTTCACAAAGACGAGAACCGTGCCGCGCGGGTCTTCAATATCGGCATCGTGATTTATCCACTTTCAAAATAGGAGTTCCCATGTCGCACTTCCGCCCTATTCTATGCCTCGCGCTTGCGGCGGCGATGCTGTTTTCCTGCACGACAAGCAAGATCACCGGCACTACCGACGAAACCGTGATTTCGGCCAAGGTGTACAATCCCGACCATTCTCCGGCTGCTAATGCAACCATCAAGGTTTTCGCGGTCAACGACACAACCAGGATTCCCGCATTCCAGACAAACACCGACGCCTCCGGCAAATATGAAGTTACCGTGGACAACGGTATGTACAACATTCTTGCGGGGAAAGACGCGCTCGCCGCGTTTCAGGATTCGGTGGTGTTCAGAAGCACCTATACGACGCTGACAAATGACACACTTTCAAAGCCGGTGGAATTGGCCGGGCTGGTGGTAATGCAGCCCATGGATGATCCGCAGACGGTAACGGTTCAAATCCTGGGAACCAACCTGTATTCAAACGTTTCGGCCGGCGGGTCTTTTACCATCGGCGGACTGCCGCCCGGCAGATATGCGCTCAGGTCGGTCACAACTTTGACTGAATACACGGCCACGTATACCTGGCTCACCATTGGAGCCTCGGCGGCAGACACGGTGCGCGACACAATAGGAATGATCTACACGGGAATTCCCGCTGTAAAATCCATTGCCGCCACCTATGACACGCTTGCCGGAATCGTTCACCTTTCCTGGGACACCGTTGACTATCCTTCGCTGCGCGATTTCGTTATTTACCGGGATCCGGCCAATCTGCTCACCCCGTCCACCCAGCCTATCGGCACCTCGGCGGTGTGCCGCTTCGACGATCATATTGCCGACATAGCCTACGGCGGTTCCAATGCCATAGCGTACCGCGTTGCCGTGCGTGCTAAAGACCTGAGCATCGGCAAGACATTCACCGATGTGGAGGTTACCGTGGTTCCTCCGCTTGTTGTCAACGATACGATGCGCATGTCCACCATAACGCTGGGAACTCCGTTCACACTGCAGGCTAACGTGAGCGGCTACTCCGGACCCCGGTTGAGCTTTGCATGGGACATCGGAAATAGGGGAGTCTTTGTTCCGAGCACGAGCCCGGAGACGACGATTGTGCTGCACGATACCCTGACGCCCGACTACGAGTGCGCGATAAAAGTTCTGATCGACAACAAAACTTTTGCCGTGGACACGGCGAAATTTGCCACGCAGTTCGGGTGGCAGAAGGTTGCGGAGCCTTTCGCCGATTCGGCCATGACGCAAGAAATTTGTACGTTTGTGATGGGCGGCAAGATCTTTGCCTTTGTTCATATCATAGCCGTCATGCCGCATCAGTTCTCGCTTTGGCAAAGCTCCGACGGGCAAACTTGGGCTAAAATATCCGATACCCTTCCGGCTTCCTTTTCGATGTCTACAACCAAACCGGTTGTTTTCTTGAACAAAACCTGCCTTGTAGACGACTCCGGGTACGTTTGGACATCCGCCGATGCTGTTGCGTGGTCAAAGGCTTCCACCGCGCCCGTGTGCAACACAATTGAGTTGGCGGGAGGCGCCACCCTTCCTGCTCCGGGATCCGTCTGTCCTCCTGCGCTGTTTGTTGATGGTTCAAGAATTCTCCTGCAGCCGTTTCCGGGAACGGGCTCGCAGACCATCCTCTCGTCATCCGATCTTGTCACATGGGACAGCACCCCGGGATATCAGATGAGGAGTTTTGTGAACGACTTTACGGGACAAAATGGAACGCTGGTCGTTACCGGTTTTGACTGGGGTACGATGAACACCTGGTTCGCCCTCAAGAATTCAAGCGGGCTGTCCTATTCAATTCCCGGCACCGACAGCGCCGCAAGTTCCAGTCCCTACGAGTACAGCCTTGCAACCTACAAGGGTACGGCGTTGTTCACTCATCGAGCGCTTTCACAAAACATCTGGGCGCTCGTCACAGGCCCGAGCCCGCATTGGTTTGCCTGCGCTCAAGGGCCCGCATTGGCGCCATACATGTATATAAGCTCAATTTCTTCCCTTGCCGTCCTTAACAACGTCCTGTATCTCGTGTCCACCGCTGGCATTTACAAGGCACAATATTAAGAATCATTCTTTTGAATGGGCTTACGGAACCCTCGCCGCTCCGCAAGCCCATTCAAACCGAATCCAGGCATCGTCTCAGAGGTCCTTCACCGGAAGGTGTTTTCTGGCAGAAACCACTTTTTCCCGAAACAGCAGAAAATTGACTTACACAAGCGTATTTTGTTTCGCGTATCATCCGACAATAGCAGCCAAGCATTCGCTCATCAGCCAATGAACCAAATTCACCACTCACCAATACACTACCTAAGGAGGGAACGATGAGTTCCGGTATGAAAAGAATCTCTATCGCTTTGTCCGCACTGGCAGGCATCTGCCTGTTGATGCTGTCGTCCTGTTCAAAGGACGCTCCGTTTGCCGCTCACGCAAACTCGCAGGCGTTTGCGGCCGCGTCGGGCCAGAGTCCGGTTCTCAGGATTATTTCCCCGTATAGCGGCGAGACTTTTGCCGTTGGCGACAGTGTTTTCTTTCAGGCAACAGTCGGGGATACTCTTTCTGATTCTTCCTCGGCCTGGCATGGTGCGGTTTCGTTCTATAGGAACAATGTCCTCATAGCAACCGATTCCATGCCGCCCTATGCATGCGTCTGGAAGGCATCGGCCCTCGGGCAGAACGTTCTGGTTGCAGAAGCATTTTCGGGTGGAACGGCAATCGCCAGTGACACGGTCACCGTAACCGTTCGAGACGCCTTTATTTCCATTTCCTCGCCTTACAACGGCCAGGTGTTCCCACCGGGCGCATCCATCCAGATTCTTGCAACGCCGATCGCAACTGCCAGGCATACCGTGGCCGGCGTCGATTTCTACCGGAATGGCTCTTTTCTGGGATCAGTATGGCGCGCGCCGTACTCATATATGTGGAACAATGCGGCAAAGGGTTCCTATGTCCTGAAAGTGGTTGCTCACGACACAAAGGGCAGGCTCGACAGCGCAAAGGTAAATGTGACCGTCTTTAATGTACCACCGTCCGTTTACCTTTACAGCCCCGCAAATGGAGCCGTGTTTTTCAAGGGGGACACGGTACTGATTTCGGCATCGGCTTCCGACAGCGATGGCTCCGTTTCCAGCGTCTCGTTTTACAAAAACGGAAAGCGCCTGGGAACCGTAGCCAAACGCTCCGATTCCACGAGAACATTCAGTTTCCCGTGGTACGACACGACCCTGGGCACATTCACCCTCACGGCAAAAGCCGTTGACAACGGCGGAGACACCGGCTACTCCGATTCGGTAACCGTCACGCGCACGGACGGTTTCATCGTACTTACCGCTCCCGGCGACGGTCAGATTTTCGAGACCGGATCCGCCATAACAGTGAGCGCGTCTGCCGTGGAGGCGAAATATCATACGGTCAAGAACGTCAAACTGTACCGGAACAACAAGCTTCTGGCCGCTTTCACCAAGGCCCCATTTCAATACATGTGGCAGAATGCCGCAAACGGCACCTACCGGATGATGGCTGTTGCTACCGACACAAAGGGCAGAGTCGACACGTCCAATGCTGCGACTGTCGTCGTCAAAGCCATGCCGCCGTCCATCTACCTCTCGGCCTCCGGCGAATCAAGCGGATCCACGGGCATTTTCCTGCAGAGCGATTCACTTGTTCTGTATCCGTACCTCCAAGACAGTACCGGCTCGGCAGTAGCATCTGTCAAATATTATGAAAACGGGAAGCTCATTGCAACAAAGACTGCTCAGCCGTTTGTGTACGCGATATCGCTCAAAACGACACCCGTCGGCACGTACTCGTTTTATGCGGTTGCGGCCACGCCAAAGGGCTCGGCAGGAACATCCAACACGGTCACGATAACCGTGGTTTCCAAACTGCCGCAGATTTCCCTTACGAGCCCAGCCAGCGGCTCGACGTATGCTCAAACCGACCTGATCGTTGTGAGCGCGTCGGTGAAAGACATCGACTCGGTGTCATTCGTGCGGTTTGTCATGGACTCGCAGGAGGTTCTTGCCGTCGATTCCGCGTCACCCTATTCAACCACGATTTCGGGCCTGGCGCCCGGCTATCACTTCTTCAACGCGATTGCCGTGACAAAATCCGGTCTGTCCTTTGCAAGCGCAAGCATCTTTGTCACCGTTTCCGGAAGTCAACCGCAGGCTCCGGCGATTTCGCTCACCGGTCCGCGCGACAGCTCAACATTTCTGAGCACAGACACGATTCCGTTGCTGGCAACAGTGGCGGACACAAGCCATTCGGTCGCACGTGTGTCTTTCTATGCCGATTCAGCGTTGCTGCGTGTGGACAGCCTGGTTCCTTATGCGTATTCGTGGATCGGGGCTGCCAAGGGCCCTCACACGCTGTGGGCCAGCGAGACGACCTTTGGCGGCAGCACTCAATCGTCACAACCGGTTCACGTTACGGTCAAGTAGTTGGCTTGCACTTCGACATAACCTTTTTGAACCCCCTTGCGGAATCACACGGCTCTGCAAGGGGGCTGTTTTAGTTCGCAGGTTTCTCCCGCGCTCGTTGTGGACGGATCATGAATCCTGCTTCGCCCTCCCTTTTCGCCGGTTCACGGACAACGATTCCGTATGGCTTTTGACTTTTCCGTCAACCAATTTCGCCATGGAATAAACGCTTTCTCGACATGAGCATTTCTGCAGCTCCCCTGGTGTGATGTCCCGGAAATACCTACACAAATGTCATTCCCGCGAAAGCGGGGCCGCGACTTCACCAGCATACAGCACTAATGGAGCAGAGGCTCTTGCCAATCCAGCCTTTGTTTATCACTGGATGCCCGTTTTCACGGGCATGACAGCAGCAGGATATAGGGAGGGAATTGAGGGGACATCACACCAGATGCCCATTATGTCGTTCCCCAAAAGGCAACCCTTCTTACACGATTCTGTTGACCATCCGTCTTTGAAGCAGTAAATTTATGGTTGAGTCAAGGAGGTTTCCATGCCCGACATTTTCGCATATACCGACAGCCGCTTGTTCCTCAGGGATTACTATGACGAGCAGAAAAAGACTCATCCCTTTTTCTCCTACCAGTACTTTGCAAACAAAGCTGGGCTCAAATCAAAGACGTTTATTTACAAAGTGATCGACGGTCAGAAAGCCCTATCCCGGGCTTCGATTTTTTCCGTAGCCCAGGCGATAGGTCTCAGGAAGAAAGAAACCGACTACTTTGAAGCAATGGTACACTTCACCCAGGCAAAAACGGAGCGGGAGCGCGAGTTCTACTTTGGACACCTGCAAGGCTTCGGTAAACATCATTCCTGCGCACAGATCCGGCAGGATCAGTTCACCTATTTTTCCAAGTGGTATTACCCGGCCCTGCGCGAAGTGCTCGCGTTTCTGGATTTCAAAAACGATTACAAAGTCCTTGCCCGAGCCCTCCACCCGCCCATCACAACGGTCCAGGCCAAAAACGCAGTTCGGCTGCTGCTCAATCTAGGTTTGATAAAATGCAATGCGGCCGGGCGGTATATGCAGACGGACAAATCCATCACAACAGGCGACATGGTTAGGTCGATCGCCGTGGCTTCCTTTCAAAAAGAGAACCTTCGCCTTGCAGCCGAGGCCATTGACCGGTTCAATCGCGAGCATCGGGACATTTCAACATTGACGGCCGGAATTTCCGCGGCAGGATTCCAGCGAATACGTGAAGAAGTTGCCGCATTCAGAAGACACCTTGCCAGCCTCATCGAAAAGGACGAACCTGCCGACCGTGTGTACCAGATTAACTTCCAGATATTCCCCTTGTCGACATTGCCGAAGAAAGGATAACTCATGTATTCCAGACTTGCCCTTGCCGCTCTCTGTCTCTGTGTTTCGTTTATTGGCTGTGTCAAGAACATCGCCGGCGGCAGTACCGAAACAACCAACACCGCAACCCTGTACAATCCGGATCGCACCCCGGCAGCCAACGCATCGATAAAGGTATTTGCCGTGAGCGACACATCGCGGATTCCAGTGTACGAAACCACCACGGGAAGCGATGGAAAGTATAGTCTCAACGTCGGCAACGGAGTGTATAATGTGCTTGCTGCGCGTGATACGCTTGCCGCATTTCAGGATTCGGTGATTTTCCAGACCACGTATTCCACGCTCGCCAACGACACCCTTGCGCGGGCAGTTGCACTGCAGGGGCTGCTGGTGATGCAGCCGAATCACGACCCGCGTACCGCAACGGTGCAGATACTCGGTACCGACCTTTACTCAAATGTCACAAGCAGCGGAGTATTCACAATGGCAAATCTTGCGCCCGGCAGGTACAATCTCAGATCGGTGACGACATTGCCGGATTATACGCCAACCTATACCGGGCTTACCATTCCAACAACAGCAAAAGACACGGTGCGTGACACAATCAACATGATCTACACCGGCATCCCGGCGGTCCGATCAATCAGGGCAGACTACGACACCGTTTGGGGCATTGTCAAGTTGACTTGGGATACAATTGACTATCCGGCATTTAATGATTTCCTGATTTACCGTGACAACGCGCCTGTGATCACTCCATCCACGATGCCGATCGGCAATTCCGCTGATTGCAGTTATTCAGACACGATTCATGTGACCCAGGCGACTACGGTGATTTACCGGGTTGCGGTGAGGGCGAAGGATTTGAGTTATGGGGCGACGTATGCAAATGCACAGGTAACCCTAATTCAGGGATTCAATTTTACGCCGACAAACGATACTGCCGCAATGCTGGGTGTTCCGTTTGTCCTGCACGCAAATGTGAGCGGCTATACGGGAGCCCATGTTTCCTATGCGTGGGACATCGGGAACAAGGGAGTGTTGGTTCCGAGCGCAAATCCAGAGACGACGATTGTGCTGCCCGACACCCTGACGCCGGACTACGAGTGCATAATAAGAGTACTGGTCGACAACAAAATGTTTGCCATTGACACGGCGAGGTTTGCCACGCGGTTCGGGTGGCAGAAGGTGGCAAATGCGTTTGCGGACTCTTCGAGCATAGGTGGCATGTGTCCCGTTCTTCTCGGCACTAAATTCATCACCTTTTGTGAAACATATGAGCAGGTTGGCCGGAAAAATAAAATTTCCGCGTGGCAGAGTCCCGATGGACAGATGTGGTCCAAGGTAGCAGATTCTATTCCAATTCCTTCGGATGTATATCCAAGCAATCCCGTGATCTTCAATAATCGAATATGTATGGTCGATGATTCTGGATATCTTTGGACGTCGGCGGATGCCGCTTCATGGAGCAAAGCTTCAAGCAAGCCAATATGTAACACGGTCGTTTTGTATCAAGGAGCCGCGACACCAATCCCGGGTACTTTAATGCCACCGTCGCTTTTCGTCGACGGGGCCCGCCTTCTTCTTCAACAGTACTTTTATACCTATTCGGGATCTCAAATGATACTTTCGTCAACAGATGCCGTCACATGGGACACAGCATCCAATTATCAAATGCGGGGATTCGTGATTGATTTTGCCCAGGTAGGCGATACTCTCGTAACTGCAGGAATCGATGCGTTTATGAATCTCTGGTTGGGAGTCAAGAATTCAAGCAGCGTTTCCTATTTTGACACGCCAACCTTTTCCCAATCCTATTCATCTTCCGCTTTTGGAAATACTCTTGTGCCTTGCAAGAGCAAAGTGTTTTGGCAAAGCGGTTCCAACATTACTTCTATATCCAGCCTTGCAAACCCGCGATATTATTCGTGCACCCAGGTTCCTTACCCAAATCAATCTTGCGCATCTTGTCTCATAGATGCAAGCAACAACCTGTATCTTATTTCCACTGCCGGAATTTACAAGGCCATCTTCTAACCTCCGCTGTTGATGCTTCTTTCCCGCGCCCCCGAAATTCTCCGGGGGCGTCTTTCTTTCTTGACTTCCCCATCCAACTGCCCTATATTTAACCATACGGTTAAACCACATGGATAAACGTCGCTTGCCCAAATCCGCTCATGCTCCCGACCTTTCCACCGAGCAGAAGATCCTTGCCGCGGCACGGCAGGAATTCTCCGAGCGCGGCATGGACGGCGCGCGCATGCAGGCGATTGCAAACAGGGCCGGCGTCAACAAAGCTCTGCTCCATTACTATTTTCGGTCCAAAGACAAGCTGTTCGAGATTATCATCCGCGACCTGGTGAGCGCCATCTGGCGCCTGATTCACGCGGATCTCAAAGCGCAGCCGAAGGCCCCCGACCTGCGCTCGGTGGTGCGGTCCCTTGTGTCAAGCTACATTTCGATGATGTCCCAGCACCCGGAAATTCCCCTCATTCTTGTCCGGCAATTGCTCACCCGCGACAAAAACGTCCGGGTCATCGCGCGCAGCATTATCGCCGAGATAGGCGACGCGCCCGGCCGCATATTTACCGCCTTTGCCAGGGAAGCAAAATCGGGCCGGATAAAAAAGGTGGACCCGGTGCAGCTCATAATGAATATTATGGGCATGGTAATCGTAACATTCTTGAGCCAGCCTATCGCCGAAATTGTCAAACAGGAAACAGGGTTCGGTATCACCTACGACGAGAAATTCTACAAAGCAAGAATAGATTTCATCACCGACATGGTGTTCGACGGCATAGCCATCAAGGAGCGCGCGTCATGAAACTCTTCGGCATACCGGCCACCTGCCTGCTCATCGCGGCTCTGGTTCCGGCCCCATCGTTCGGCCTGAGCCTGAGGCAAGCGCAGGAATCGCTGCTCAACAACAACCTCGACATTGTCATGGCGTACCAGGACTATTGCAAGAAATCTTATGAGGAGGCGGAGGCAAAAGCGATATGGTACCCGTCGCTGGACGTTGTGGGAAATTACAATTACTTTACAGAAAAGAATTCGATTGAATTTCCCGCCGATCTCCCCCCGCCTCTGTCGGCACTGGGCGGCAAGGCTCTTGCCATGGGCAACTATTACCGCGCCGAAGCCGGGCTCGACCTCTCCTATCCGCTCACCACTGCGCTTGTCAACATTTACAACGTGCGCTACCGGCGACTGGGGCTCCGCAGCAAGGACGCCCAGACCGCCGGGCTCAAGAACCAACTGTCCTTCCGGTTGGGCGCCCTGTATTTCGCCTGGGCGCTCTCGTACAGCCAAGTGGAAGTACACCAGACCCTTGTGCAGCAGCTTACCAATCAGGCCGCGCAGGCGCGCAATCTCGCTACCGGCGGACTGGCCTCGTCATCAAAAGTGCTCGATGCGCTCGCGCGTCTGGCAAGCGAACAGGCCGACCTTGTAACCGCCCAGAACCAGTCGGATTCCCTCAGGCTTGAGCTTGTCAATTTCACCCAGTGCAGGGACTCAGCGCTTTTGCCGGAAAGTTACTCGTTCGGCCTGGATTCCGCGGCGGCAGCGTCGCTGGATACCGTCAACCTCAACACTGCCCGTCCGGAGCTGGCGGCCACGGACCTTTTTATCTCACAGCAGGCGGCGCTCAGCGACATCATTGGCGGGCAGAAATATCCCAATCTCGTTGCCTCGGTAGGTTACCGTTATGCCAATCCCGGGCTCAAGATGGGCGGCTCCGACTTCATGGGATACGGCCAGGCGGGCCTGCAGCTCAAGTGGAGCACCACGTCTCTTTTCGGCTGGTCCGGCCCGTCCAACCAACAGAAGCAGACTTCGTATCAGATTGAAATCGCCAAATACCAGAAACAGCAGATGATCGACTCCTGGAACAATGCCATCAAGAACGCCAAGCTCCAGGTGACGCGCGCCATGCGGCAGCACGATGCCGCGCAGGCAGCGCTCACCGCGGCCGAGGCCGTCGTTGCCGACGCGAAGAACGGCCTTGCGGCCGGCACAATAACCCAGACCGATTATCTCAATGCAATCACGGCGCGGGCAAGGGCCGACCTGTCCGTGCGGCAGGCGGCTTTTATGAAGAACATGGCAATATTGCAGTTGTATTTTGCCGCGGGAAGAGAACTCAAATTCTAGCGCAAGTTGAAAGTTCAAAGTTGACAGTTAAGGACGGCGGCCGTTGAATACCGGCCGCGGGACATGGTCAGACGACTTTCAGAAGAGAGGGCTTTATGAAGACTAATCGAATTGCGTGCATCGCTCTGGCCGGCCTGCCGGCGCTTTTCTTTGCGTGCACCCCCACCAACAGCAAAGACTTTGTCGGCTCGGCAGTCGTTGAAGCGCAGACCTACCAGATCTCTACAACCGCGCAAGGTACCATTGCCGCGCTGTACAAAGACGAAGGCCAGCAGGTCACCAAAGGCGAACTCGTGGCGCTTGTCGACACCGTGCCGCTCGTGCTCAAGCTCAACGAGGTCTTTTCCGCGCTCGCCGAACTAGGCAACACCATCTCCTCCAAGAAGCTCGAGATTTCCTCGCAGGAATCGGATGTGCAGGGCGTGGAGCGCGAGTACAAGCGGATCGCCACGCTCGTGTCCCAGGGGTCGGCGCCGTCACAGCAAAAAGACAATTTGGAAACCCAGGTGCAGTCCTCGTCGCTTCGCGTGAGGTCGAACCAATCTGTTTTATCAAGTTTACAGGCAAAAATCAACTCCATCAATGCCCAGAAGGCCGAACTCATGGACCAGCTGTCGCGCTGCTACGTACACGCGCCCGTGTCCGGCACCGTGCTCACCAAGTACAAGAACGTCGGCGAAGTAGCGCTCCCGGGCAATCCATTTTTTGAACTTGGCAAATACGACACCATGCAGGTTGATTTTTACGTGACCCAACCCATGCTGCCGTCGTTCAGGCTCGGCCAGACCGTGCGCCTGCGGCTCGACAACGAAACGCCCGGCGGCAAGGAAACGCCTGTGTACTGCCCGGCAATGGTGTCGTGGATCAGCAGCGACGCGGAATTCTCGCCAAAGAACATACAAACGAGAGAAAGTAGAAACGAGTTGGTGTTCAAGATCAGGGCTCTTGCGGCGAATCAGAATGGATTACTCAAAAGAGGGTTGCCGGTGGAAGTATGGAGATAACTAATACTATGTTATTTCTTGTTGGGGGAAGTTTCCCCCTCGCTCCAGCCCGCGCAGACGCGCGGTCTTCCGGCGCTTTCCGCCCTTGCTGTTGGGCGGGCGCATGCCCTCCTGGGTGCACCCCAAGTGAGTCTTGCGGCGAGAAATAAGCTTCTGCTAAGGGGCACCCACGAAGAGCAGTGAAATGAAACAAAAAGAAATTGCTGGCCCGACAAAGGGGATACGTTTCCTAATTCTTAGTTGATACCGTGCCTGATAACATTATTATATCTGATCTTTACAAGAACTACAGTGGCGAGCACGCCTTGGCGGGCGTGTCGCTGTCCGTTCCCAAAGGCTGCCTCTACGGCCTTGTCGGCGCCGACGGCGCAGGCAAATCGACATTATTGCGGATCTGCACGACGCTTGTCTCGGCCGATAGGGGCACGGCCCGGATATGCGGCCTTGACGCGGCAAAGGATTTTCAGGCCATCCGTTCCAGAATCGGATACATGCCGCAGAAATTTTCCCTGTACCAGGACCTGAGCGTGCGCGAAAACATGCAGTTTTTTGCCGACCTGTTCGGCGTGAAGCCCAAAGAACGCGAGGAACGCATGACCCGCCTGCTCGAATTCTCCAGGCTTGCTCCTTTTGTCAATAGGCGGGCCAGGAACCTGTCGGGCGGCATGAAGCAGAAACTCGCCCTGTCGTGCACGCTTATCCACACGCCCGAGGTTTTGTTTCTCGACGAGCCCACGACGGGCGTGGACCCGGTCTCGCGCAAGGAGTTCTGGGCGATCCTTTCGGAATTACGGGCGCAGGGGATCACGATCGTGGTCTCCACCCCGTACATGGACGAGGCTCACCTGTGCGACGAGCTGCTGTTTCTGCATCAGGGAAAGGTGGTCCGACAGGGCAGGCCCGACGCGCTGCTGGCCTCCTATCCCCTGGCATTGTATACCGTATGGAGCGACGAAAAGCTTCTCACGGTGTCGCAGAGCGTGACGCTGCCGCACGGCGTTGCGCTCCTGTACCCCGAAGGCGGGGCAATCCATGCGGCGATTGCGGGAGAAGAGCGTCCGGCCACGGAGGTATTATCGCTTGTTAAGACTGTGGTTCCCGGCGCGACCCGGGCCCAGCGAACCAAACCTAAGATTGAGGATCTGTTCATTTATTTGCTTTCGGAACAAAATGATGCGGAAAGCAGCCCAAAGCAGTGAGCTTAATTATTGCCCACTTCCGCATTGAAGGCGTTGCGGAAACACGACACACGCGTCGCGCAAGCGGCGCGTATCGTGCGTGTTTCCGCTGAGAGGGGTGTGGGTGCAGATCGCCTCTCGCTCTTTTCCGGCGGGAGGAAGCTGCACCCCAGGGGAGAGGCCGAAGGCCTTTCCCCTCCAGAAAATCAACGTAGATCTTTATCATGAATTACAGCATCGAAACCAACGACCTCACCAAGAAATTCGGCCCCTATACCGCGGTCGACCATATCAACGTGGGCGTGCAGGCGGGCGAAATCTTCGGGTTTCTTGGCGCAAACGGCGCCGGAAAAACGACCGCGATCCGCATGCTGTGCGGCCTGCTCACGCCCACCAGCGGCTCGGGCCACGTGGCCGGCTTCGACATCATGAAGGAGACGGCAAAGATCCGCACGCGAATCGGCTATATGTCACAGAAGTTCAGCCTCTATCCGGACCTTGTGGTGCGGGACAATCTCAAGTTGTTCGGCTCGCTCTATGGCCTTAACAAACGCGACCTTGCCGCTCGCATGGACGAGATGTCGGCATTTCTGGGCCTCACCGACCTTTTGCCGCGTATTACCGGATCGCTTCCGTGGGGATGGCAGCAGCGGCTGAGCCTGGCGTGCGCCAACCTTCACAAACCGCAAATTCTGTTTCTCGACGAGCCGACCGGTTCGGTGGACCCGGTAAGCAGGCGCAATTTCTGGGACCTTATCCAGCTGCTGTCCGCGCAGGGCACTACTATCTTCGTCACCACACATCACATGGACGAAGCGGAGTACTGCCACCGGATTTCAATCATGATAAGCGGGAAAATCGCGGCGATGGACTCGCCGCAGGCGCTCAAGAAGAAGCACAATTGCGAGACCCTGCTCGAGGCCTTCCTGGCAATTGTAGAAGGGGGCAACCGGTGAGCCCCACAGCGAGCAGAGGCAAGCGACTATGAGTATTCACAATTCCCTGGGGACGGGAGCAGCCTCGCGGCCCGGCGCGAGGTTCTCCAACCCGCGCATCAGAGCGCTTATTCGGAAAGAAGTGTGGCACATCATGCGCGACTGGCAGACGCTGCTCATCGTGCTGGCAATGCCGGTGTTCATGATGTTTCTGTACGGCTACGCGCTCGACGTGAATATCAACGACGTCGAGGTCATGGTCGAAGACCCGTCGCCCACACCGGAAACCGCCCAGCTGATCCGCGCCATCGACCACAGCAGCCTATTCAAGGTGAAGGGCGTGGTGAATTCGGTCGGGAATCCGGACGACATCTTCAAGAAGCGCCATGTCAAGGCGCTGTTTCGGCTCTCGCCTTCGTTCACCCGCGACCTTTTGCGTCCGGGCAGTCCGGCGTCGATCCAGGTCCTTATTGACGGATCGGACCAAAACCTGGGCACCGTGTTGCGCAACGTCACCGAGCCGTTTCTTCAAAAAACGACGCTTTCGCTTCTCAACGTGCCCGTTCCCGTCACCATCGACGTGCGGCAGACCATCCTGTACAACCCGCAGCAGAAAAGCGCCCTGTACTTTGTGCCCGGCCTCATGGTGATCATTCTCATGATGATTTCCGCGCTGCTCACCTCGCTCACCATCACACGGGAAAAGGAACAGGGCTCTCTGGAGCAGATGCTGGTGTCGCCCATCCGGCCCGCCGAGATCCTTATCGGCAAGATCGCGCCTTACGTTGTTCTTGCTGCAATCGACGGCGCGCTCATCCTACTGGTGGGATATTTTGTATTCGGCGTTTCGATATCCGGCAGCCTCACGCTTCTTTCGGTTGCGAGCCTTATCTACATCTTTGCAGCCCTGTCTCTGGGCCTGCTCATCAGTACAATTTCAAAAAAGCAGGAGCACGCCATGCTCATCGTATTGCCCGCGACGGTGCTGCCCACCGTGCTCCTGTCCGGGTTCATATTCCCCATTGCAAGCCTTCCGGTCTGGCTACAATTGTTGTCAATGGCGATCCCGGCGACGTATTTCCTCGAAATCATTCGAGGGATAATCCTCAAGGGCGTCGGCCTTGCCGAGTTGTGGCGGCCCATGCTCGTGCTCGGAAGCATGGGACTGTTTCTCCTCGCCGTTTCGGTGCGAAAGTTCAGGGTAAAAGCGTGAACTTCATTCGCCTTATCGTCTGGAAGGAATTCACGCAGATCCGCTCGGACCCGCTTATCATCAGGCTCATTATCTTCCCCGTGGTACTGCAGATGTTCGTGCTGGGCTACGCGCTCACCACCGAGGTGAAGAACACGACGATCACGTTTCTTGACAGAAGCAATACTCCCGAAAGTGTGTCGCTCGTGCAGGCGATCAGACGCAACCCGCTGTTCGCCTTCGCTGGTTATGCCGAGTCGGAATCGGACTGCCGCAGGCGTCTCGACAGGGGCGACGCCCGGCTGGCGCTCATCATCCCGGCGACCTTCGCGCGCGATCTTTCCGGCCCGCAGGGCGCCAATGTCTCGCTGATCATAGACGGCCAGGACGCGAATTCGTCGAACATCGCCAGCGGGTATGTCAACTCCATCATCACAGGCTGGAGCGTGTCCTTTCTCCAGAAGAAACTCGAAAGCCGCGGCCTCCGCCTGCGCAACGTGCTTCCCGTGGAAGCTCGCCCCGTTATCCTGTACAACCCCATGCTCAAGTCCACCTGGTACATGGTGCCGGCGTTGGCCGTGGTGCTCGTCACCATGATTACCGCGCTGCTCACCGGCTTCTCTATTGTCAAAGAAAAGGAGGCGGGAACGCTCGAACAGCTCATGGTGACGCCGCTGTCGCCCGTCCATGTGGTGCTCGGCAAGATAATTCCCTACGTTGTAATCGGGCTGTTCGAGTTGAGCGCGGTGCTGGCGGCCGCCACCTTGTGGTTCGGTGTGCCGTTCAAAGGCAATTTCCTTACAGTACTTCTGTTCGGCCTCATCTATATGACCTCGTCCATCGGTATCGGCATCCTTGTGTCGACGATCGCGAGAAACGCGCAGCAGGTTTTGTTCATGCTGTGGTTCATCCTCATTTTCTTTTTGTTCCTGTCGGGATTCTTTCTCGCGCTGGAAAACATGCCCTCGTGGGTGCAGAAACTCACGTACATCAACCCCCTTCGATACTTCATGTTCATCCTGCGGGAGATGTTCCTCAAGGGCAGCGGGTTTGCAGAGTTGTGGCCGCAGGGGCTGGCCATGCTTGCCATCGGCGGTGTGGTCTTCGGGGCGTCGTTATTGACGTTTCAGAGAAAAGTAAGCTAAGAACAAGATATTCTGGTGGGGGCACCGCTTCGCGTTTCCCCCTGGCCTTGTATGTAGAGGCGTAGCGCACTACGCCTCTACATACAAGGCGCACCCCCTCCTGCGAAGGGGCGCGCAAAGTCGCTCGCTTAACGCTCGCGAAGCGTCGCCCCTTCGCAACGCAACCTCTGTGGTATGCAGCTGCGCGGCGACTAAAAAAGAATCGGGATATTTGCTCCGGGATGTGAAGGCAACCGTAAAGGCACATTTCCTTTTCCAGGAAGCCGGGCAATAAAATCGAGGCATACCCGTCTTTACATTAGAACCCATTTTGATCAACAAGGAGAACATTCCATGCCCACCCAATCCGAACGCGACATCAAACGCTTCAACGAATGGGCCAAAACCTACGACCGGTCCTTTCTGCAGCGGCTGTTCTTTGGGCCTATCCAATCGCGGATGCTTGACGTTTGCGACAAGCAAGGCTCCCCGCCCGGCGCTGTACTCGACATCGGCTGCGGCACCGGCCGGCTGCTGGCAGCAGCCAGGGCGCAATGGCCCGAGGCGAAATTCGCTGGCGTCGATCCTGCCCCGCAGATGATTGCCGCCGCGCAGCGCCGTAACCCGCAGGCCGACTTCAAGGTCGCCATGGCCGAGTCGCTGCCGATTGACGATCAATCCGTGGATCTGGTGTTGAGCAGCTTGTCGTTTCACCATTGGGCCGATCAGAAAAAGGCCCTTGTCGAAATCGTGAGGGTGCTGCGGCCGGAAGGAAGGTTCTGCCTTGCGGATCACACCGCGATTCTTGCCAACCTGCACGGCGAAAACGCAAAGACCGCCCGACAGTTGTCGGCGCTTTTTGCCGGCGCGGGACTCTCGATTGTCCAGCAGAAAAGAATGTGGTCGAGATTTGTGCTGATTACCGTCGGGAGGAAATAGGCAGGCGCGGTTTGGCCCGTCCCAAAACAAACCGCTGCCGGTTGCAACCGGCAGCGGTTCTTTGCAAAGCTCCGCGCAAATCACTCGATCAGGCAAAGACGTTGAGCGAGGAACCCTGTGCCGAACTTGACGAAAGGCTGAGCGTTCCCTGCGGATTGTACATGGATCCGATCAAGAGGTCCGTGGCACTCTGATTGCTGTTTGCCAACTGGCTTATGTAATTTGAAAGCTCTGTCTTGCTCACGCTTCCGTCACCGTTGGTATCCATGGCGCCGAACAGGGAATTGATCTGATCGGTGCCCTGTGTCCCGCCCGTGGAATTCGATGCCTCAGAATTGGTGGCCTGGAAAAGCTCCTTCCGCACGTCGTGAAGCTCTTTCATCACCTTCTGGCGATCGGTGGCAGATAATTGCGACAGGCCGCTTTGGCTTGTGGATGTGGTTTGCGCCGTCGAAGCGGATGCCTGAGCCTGGCTCAGTGTATTCGTGATGTCGGCCAGCTCGCTTTTCATGGCCGTTGCCTGATCGCCGGTAAGGGTTCCCGCCTTTACCGCATTGTCAATTGCCGACGACATGTCGGATACCTGATCCGATATGCTCTTGCGATGATGATGGTGGTGCCCTTGGCTGCCCTGCACTCCGGAGCTCGACAAAGTCGAGCTTGCGGTTGACAGTTGTGTTAGGTCCATACACGAACTCCTTATTGATAGGTGTTTGAGACTTTCATTCCTTTGAGGTTCGTACTTCCTGTGGCAATAAGAACCGGACCAATTCCAGACCCATTAGGTTTGCCGGTCATACTCTGTAATCGGCCCCCCCTGAATCTTGCTTTACTTTGCTTGCCGCGGCGCAAAATACCGGGATGCACATTGTCGCGACATAGGGCGAGACATCCGGCGGGTTGCAAAAATGCGTCTCCTTGCGGCAGGCAGGCGACCCAAGCGGCATGTTAATAAATTTATGATTCAACGACTTACAACTATATCCAAGTTTCGGCATCTCGCTCGCTGTTCATGGGTTAGGATATCAAACCTTATCAAAGAGGGTACCCATGATTCTGGAAAAAGCGGGTCCGATTCATATGCCATCGTTGCTTATCATCCTCGCTGCATTGCTTGCCCCCGTTCTCGCCGACATCGGCTTCACGCCCGTGCCGCCCCTTGCCTCCGGCTACGGCACCCCCGGAAGGTACGTTGTCGCGATCGACAGCATACGCCACCCGGCGTTCAGAGGCGCGTTTGTCTACCTTTTTCACCCAAGAGCAGAATCCGGCGCATGGCCGGTGATCTTTTTCTGTCACGGCATAGGCGAGGCAGCCCCGGCCGCCTACGAGGCGCTTGTCGACCACATGGTGAGCAGAGGATTCGCGGTTGTCTATTCTCCGTATCCCGCGCTTACGGCATCCGTGGCGCCAAGAAGAGCCTACGACATCCTGTGGTGCGGCATTCAGGCGTCGGTGGCCGCAGCCGCCTGGAGACCATACCTTGACACATCGAGAATCGGCTTCGTGGGCCATTCCTTCGGCGGGGGTGCCGTTCCGTCGCTTGCCTACAAGGCTCTTGTCGAACAACATTGGGGAACACGCGGAGCATTCCTGCACATCATGGCGCCATGGTATTCGTACAATATTTCGAAAAAGCAATTGGCCGCGTTCCCCCGCAGCACGTTCTTGATCGTGGAGGTGTTTGCCGACGATGCAATCAACGATCACCGGATGGCAAGAGACATTTTTTCGGGCATCGGCATCCCCGAAGCTCAGAAAACCTACGCGGTATTGTACAGCGATTCAGTAAAGGGGTTCTGCCTGAAGGCTGATCACAATGTGCCGCTCGGAAAAGCCGACGGAACGGGCGTGAATGCCCTGGACTCATACGGCATTTACCGGATTTTTGATGCGCTCGCCGACTGCGCCCTGGAGCGCAATGAGGAGGCGCGGAGCCTGCTGCTGGAAAAGGGAGAGCGGCTGCTGCCTATGGGCACGTGGTTCGACGGCACGCCCGTATTCTGTTTGTCAACGACAAAATCGCCGGTAATATTCAGGCCGCAGTCTTTCTACAGGAATTTCTGGGCACACGCGATGAACCCGCGGGCGCGGTTCACCAGCGTGGGCGATCTGTTGGAATATGCCCTGCTGACGCCGGTAACATTGTGGAATTACTATCAACATCTGATCGCAAAGACGTTATAGCGGGACAATGCCCCACTTTTCTCCGGCGTGCGCAACTGCATGCATCATTCGCCCCTTTTCCCCGTTGTATATTTCCCTTCATGAAAATCACCTTCATCTATCCCAAATTCGAGAAATTCCTCGACACCTATCCCGAACTCGCCGAACTTCCGGCTGTGGCGGCAACGTGGGCGTTTCGCATGCCGCCCGCCCTGGGAATTCCCATTCTTGTCAACCTCCTGCCCGCCGACGTTTCGTGGCGGGTTGTGGACCAGAACATCGAAGCAATCGACTATGCCGACGACGCGGACCTTATTGCAATCAGCTATTTCACTCCGCAGGCGGCATTCGCCTACAAAATCGGCGACGAATTCTTGCGCCGCGGGAAAACCGTGATCGCAGGCGGCATGCATCCGTCAACGATGCCCGAGGAAGCGGCTGCGCACTGCACCAGCCTGTGCGTGGGCGAGGCGGACACGATCTGGCCCCGCATGGTGGCCGATTTCAAGGCCGGCAACCTCGCAAGACTGTACAAAGCGGAAACCGTGCCCGCGCCGGAGCAGATTGCCTCCGCAAAGCCGGGGATATTCGATATCGAAGACAAATACGACTGGCACGCCTCGCTCGTGTCGATCACGCGGGGCTGCCCGTTCGGATGCGAATGGTGCAACATCCCGTTGTACCAGGATTCCAGAATCCGCCTACGCCCCATGGACGCCGTGGTTGCCGAAATCGAGACGCTGCGCGGCAAGGAGTTCTATGTCACCGACGACATGGTGATGCTCAACCGTCCGCGCATCACGCGATATATGCTTGATATGTGCGAACGAATCAAAGGCTTCGGCGTTCGCATGTTTTTGTCCTGCTCCCCGGCCATGCACAACGATCCCGCGTTTCTCGACGGCCTTGCTTCGGCCGGGGCGGCAAGCATGTATACGGTGTTTGCGAGCGATCCGGTGAGCGTGCGGTTTTACCGTCGCGACCCGGCGATATGGCAGCGTGCGCTCGACCTTGTGCGGGCCCTCGAAGACCGAGGCATCCGGTTCTTCGGATCGTTCGGCGTGGGATTCGACACCATGGGAGACGACCAGTTCGACACGATCCTTTCCTTTTGCGAAGAAGCCAGGGTAAAGACCGCGGAGTTCTTTATTGCAACCCCGTTTCCCGGCACGCCTTTCTGGAAGCGGATCGAGGCCGAAAGCCGGTTTATCGCGCCCCGGGACTGGCGGAAGTACAACTGCGCGAACGTTGTGTTCCGGCCTAAGCTGATCTCCGAAGACGCCTTGCGCCAGGGCTTCGTGCGGTTGTGGAAGGAGTTTTTCGCGTCCGCGGACATGGAAGAATCACTTTCCTCGTTTCGGCAGAAGGCGGAAAATATTTTGAAATCCAGGGAATATTCGCAGCAGGTGAAAGACGCGGTGGCGAGAGGGCTAAAAAAGGACAAGTTGAAGAGTTGAGAAGTTGAATGGTTGAAAGGTGAGACGCTGAAGCGTGTATGCGCGAATGCGAATGGAGTTGTGAACTCTGTGTATCCGTGGTGAATCTTTTCTAGGAGGACCGGGCATGTCAGGTAAAAACATCGTCGTCACGGGCGGGTCAAAAGGTATCGGAAAAGCCATCGTGGAAACGCTCGCGGCCGAAGGCAACCGCGTGGCATTCAGCTACAAGAGCGGCAAAGAGGCATCGATCCAGCTCGCCGACCGCCTGTCCAAGGAGGGAAGCTTCGTGTGGGCGTTTCAGGCCGACGTATCCGACGCGGCGCAGGTCGAGGAATTCATCTCGTTTGCAAAAGCGAAGCTCGGCGACATCGACGTGCTTGTCAATAATGCCGGCATTACCCGCGACAAAAGCCTGTTCATCATGCCCAAGGAAGACTGGGACGATGTTATCGCCACAAATCTCACCGGCTACTATAACATGACCCGCGCCCTCATCGGTTACTTTATGAAGAGCAAGAAGGGGTGCGTGGTGAATATCAGCTCGGTGGGCGGATTCACCGGCGTGGGCGGCCAGACCAACTACTGCGCGTCGAAGGCCGGCATCATCGGATTTACAAAGGCGCTTGCACGGGAAGTGGCGAAGACCGGCGTTCGGGCCGTGTGCGTGGCGCCAGGGTTCATCGAGACCGACATGACCGCAAAGATGAACGAGAAACACCTCGAGGAAATCAAGCGAACGGTCCCGCTGGGCAGGCTGGGATCGGCGCGCGAGGTGGCCGATTTGGTGTCATTTCTCATATCCGACAAGGCGCGGTACATAACGGGCAGCATTTTCACCATTGACGGAGGTCTGAGCGCCTGATCATTCTTTGTGTTGAATCAGGCTGGCAATTTTACTATTTTACAAGTTTAGCCTCGCGTTTTGCTTTTCTTCGGGCCCACGCCCGTTTTTTGTCCGGTTCGACGTTCCACCAATGCGGGTTACATGAAAAAAGACAGGGTTGTCGTTACAGGACTGGGAGTCGTTTCACCTATCGGAACCGGGGCCGATGCTTTCTGGAATGCCGCCTGCAAAGGCGTTAACGGGATCGCGCCGATCACCGCTTTCGATACGGCGGGCTTTCGCACAAGCGTGGGCGGCGAGGTCAAAGGCTTTTCTCCTGAAGCGTATTTGTCCCCGGACCAGATTTCCTCCATGGGAAGATCGAGCCAGCTCGCGGCGAGCGCTGCCAAAATGGCGCTTGCCCAGGCGGGCATCGACATCACGCAACAGGACCCGTATCGCGTCGGCGTAAGCCTGGGCACTACCATGGGAGAACCGCAAATCCTCGAACAGGGGATCGAGATGATCTACCGCGCCCGGAATTCCGCCTCCGGGCTACCGGCAGACCTGCCCGCCAAATATCCGTGCGGCGTTATCTCGGCGAACGTGGCGCGCAGCATCGGCGCATGCGGTCCGGTTATTATGATACCCACGGCCTGCGCAGCGGGAAATTATGCCATCGGCTATGCCTTCGACCTCATAAGCACGGGCGACGCCGACCTTGTTGTAGCCGGCGGCAGCGATCCTATCTCGAAGATAGCGTTCACCGGGTTCAACCGCCTGCTTGCGACCGCCAAGGAATTGTGCAGGCCGTTCGACAAGAACCGCGACGGCATGTGCGTGGGCGAAGGCGCCGGCGCGCTCGCGCTCGAATCATTGACGCATGCGACGAATCGCGGCGCGACGATCCTGGCCGAAGTGCTGGGGTACGGTCTCGGATGCGACGCGTTTAAGATGACCATTCCGGACCCCTCGGGCAGCGGCGGCATCCTCGCCCTCCAACGGGCCCTTGACAATGCGCATCTCTCGCCCGACCAGGTCGATTACATAAGCGCGCACGGGACCGGCACCGAGGAAAACGACAAGACCGAAACCCTTATTATCAAAGCCGTATTCGGCCAGAAGGCGCGGTCTATCCCGGTGTCGTCGATAAAGTCGATGATCGGCCATACAATGGGCGCCGCCTCGGCAATAGAGGCCGTTGCTTGCGTACTCATGATCGACCGGGGAGTTATTTTGCCGACAATCAACTACACCGAACCGGACCCGGAGTGCGACCTCGACTACGTTCCAAACTCGGCTCGCAACGCGGCCATCAGCGTTGCCGTTTCGAACGCATATGCATTCGGCGGCAACAATTCCACGCTCGTTCTCGGAAAATTCGGGGGATAAGGCGCAATCGTGGACCAACCAATCGTCATAACTCATGTGAGCGCGGTAAGTTGTCTCGGGACGAACCTCGGCGAAATAGCCTCATCTCTGCTTACGCCTCCCAGAATCGGCGCGGTTCAGAACTTCGAATTTCATTCGCTTCCAGCAAGCCAACCCTGCTTCCCCGTACGCGATTTTGATCCGGAGGCGATCCTCGGGAAAAAGGGTCTTCGCACAAAAGACCGCGCCACCAAGCTGCTGCTCTCGGCGCTGGAACTCGGTTTCAAGAGCCAGTTCGAATCCGCCTCCGACGAAAGCCGTCCCGGATTGTCCATCGGCACCGCCTTCGGCAGCGTGTCGAGCATCGGCGACTTCCTGTCGGACGCAATTGTCAACGGGTCGCACAATGTCAATCCTCAGGCATTCGCCAACACGGTTATCAATTCGCCCACGTCCAATGCGAACATCCGGTACGCGTCCCGCATCTTGAGCTCAACGGTCTCCACATCGTTTAACGCCGGGCTCGACGCGCTGGCCTACGCCGTCATGTTCCTGCGGCAGGGACATGCCCGATGTCTAATAGCGGGCGGTCTTGAGGAAATAAGTTATTACGCGTGCACCGGATTGGCCGCAACCGGGCTCTTGTCGCCTTTCGGATCACTGCTGCCTTTTAGCCGCGAAGCCGCCGGCACCCTGCCGGGCGAAGGCTGCGCGGTTTTCTGCGTGGAGACAGAGGCGTCGGCGCAGGAACGGGGAGCAACGGTTATCGCCGAGATCGCGGGCATTGCAAGCTGCTTCGATCCCAAGAGAGGTCCGTTGGGCTATGACCCCGACGGCCACGGCGCGCGCCATGCCATGAAGCAGGCCTGCGTCAATGCAGGCATTCCTCCTGAAGAAATAGGGTTTGTCGCCGCAAGCGCCAACGGCGTAGCTGCCGCAGACGACATGGAAGCCCTTGCACTTTCCGATCTGTTCCCGAAGATCCCGATTGCCGCGTACAAATCGAAAACCGGCGAATGCATGGGAGCTTCTCCCTGTCTTTCCATGGCGTGCGCGCTTGCCGACATGAAAGCGGGCCGCATTTCCGGGCTCGGCTCTGCATATCCCCTGCGCCGTGATGTAAACCTCGTATTCGAAAGCATCCCGGTCGCTTCAAAGCAATATGCGCTCGTAAACGCCTTTTCCTGCGACGGGTATTGCGGAAGCATCGTTCTCAAAAACAGGACATAGGCAAGGGAACAAATTATATTAATAGGCCTTTAATGCTGCGGGCAACCAAGGGCGGCGGCTCGTAACGTACTTCGACATAACGAACAATTACCATGGTAAGGGAGACCTGATGAATTCGGCCGATGTCAGGGCAGCAATCCGGGAACTGATCACGGAAATCGCGGAGGACATGGAAATAGACGAAACAAAGATCACCGATGATGCGCATTTCATAACCGACATGGGTCTCGATTCCATGGCGCTCCTCGAGGTTCTTGCAACTATGGAGAAGAAGTTCGGTATTGCGATCCCCGAAACCGAATTCCCGAATATCGTTACCATAAACAAATGCACCGCTACCGTCGAGAAGTACCTGTCCCAAAAGAAGTAGCCTCCGCGCTTTTGCGTTCCCGAAGCGGCCCGTGCGCTCCGGGGTCAGTGTTCGGGATGCGTATCTTTTGCTTTTCCTCGTGTCTCCATGCATTTTTCTAGCCTATGAGACTCTCGAATTTCCTGCAATCTCCCGATTTTCTCGCGTCCCTTTCAAGAATGAGCAAGGAAGAGCTGCGAAGCCAGATTTTCACAAAAGGCAGACAGTGGTTCGACTCGTATCCGGAAGAATCCATGGTGATCGCAAAGAACCTGCGGGCGCTTGCCGTCCCTGCAACGCCGGCTCTGATGCGCGAGATTCAGACGCATATCCTGCTTCATTATTACGAGAAAATGCTGCCGATGTGCCTGTCGCCCGAGACCTATTACCGCTACCTCGTTGACCGTGTTGCCGTGCCCCCCGAGTTTCCGACGCTTTCGGCTGCCGCCGCAGACACAAAGGGCGTCGTCCTTGCCACCTGCCATTTCGGCGCGGTGGAATGCATCGCCCCGGCTCTTGCGGCGCACGGTATATCCCTCACGGGCGCGTTGCGGTTTTCCACGCCGGACCTTTCGGCCGCGGCGCGCGCGCAGGCCAACCGTCTGGCGGCATCCGGGCTTTTCGCGCAAATCAATTTCGTGGAAATCGGGAATGCCCGGTCGCCCGCGGCGCTGGACATGGCTGCCGTCATCAGGCGCGGCGGCGTCCTGCTCGCGGTGTTTGACGAACGAACTCAGTACAGCGTGCCCGTGACACTTCTCAAGAAGCGTGTTTGGGGCGGCGCGGGACTCGACCGTCTGATTCGCTTTGCACAGCCCGACACCTCGGTCTTCACCGTGCTGGCGGATCGCACCGACAGTGAAACCTACAGCCTGCACCTCCACCAGCTGCATCCGCACGATCCGCAGCTTGTGCAGGCCATGTACCTCGATCTCGAGGCCATGCTTGCCGGGTCGCTGGCGCAATGGTACTTTCTCCACGAGGAAATGCCCTTTGTCAACTGACTACGACGCAATCGTTATCGGCTCCGGCATCGGCGGGCTCACCTGCGGAGCTTTGCTTGCGCACAAGGGACTGCGGGTTGCCGTACTGGAACGGCACGGCCGGATAGGCGGCTATGCCCAGGAGTTTTCCCGTGACAAATTCGTCTTTGACTCGTCGGTACATTCGGTTTCAATGGCAAACGACGGATTCGTGTGCGGACTTCTCAACCAGCTTGGCATTCGCGACAGGCTCGCCATTGTGCCCAACACCTGCACGGCGCTGGTTCGATCTCCCGGCTTCACGTATTCGCTTCCCGCGAATCTCGACGATCTCACCCGCTGCCTGTGCAGCGACTTTCCGCATGAGAAGGAATCCGTATGCGCGCTTCTGGACGACATGCAACGGCTCTTTCACCAGTACAAAGGAAACTTCGCAACCGGCGGCGAGACCATGTCAGGGAGATCCGGAACCATCGCCGAGGTGACGCGCTCGTACAAAGACTACATCCGCAGTTTTGTTTCCGACGAGCGGCTCCGGTGCCTTCTGGGCTCGATATGGCCGTTCGGCGGCTCATCACCGGCGTATGCGCCTTTCTACAACGCATTCATCTTTATCGCCCACGCACTCGAAGGCTCGCACTCAATCAAGGGCGGGTTCGCCCTTCTCGCTCGCGCGCTTGCGGAGGCGATTACTTCACGGGGCGGCGAAGTGCGCACGCGCTGGCCGGTGCGCGCATTCAGGATAGGCGACGCCGGCGTTGTCGCCGCTGCCGTCAGCGACCGGGGAGAAGAACTCACGGCCGCTACATTTGTGTCCAATGTGAGCCCCTATCTCCTTCACGGACAGCTCATTCCCGAACCCTTCCGGAACCGGCTCTGGCAAAAACGGCTGGCCAAATTATCGCCATCGGTCTCGGCAGTGTCCGTGTACCTGGGCCTGGACGGTGATCCGGCCGCCATCGCGAAGGACAACCTCACCTTCTGGTTCGCATCCATGGATCACGACGCAATCTACCGCCGCATCCAAAGCGGCCCTTCCGGCGACATCGACCACCTGCTGGTGATGCATCCACCCGGTTCCGCCGGCGGCGGGTGCATTACCCTTATGCATTTTGTCAAACAACGGCCCGGCATCGTCTGGCGGGAGGAAAAGAAGCGCATTGCGGACGCTATGGTCAAGAAGGCCGCGTCGGTGCTCGGTGACTTTACGGCCGGCATTCGCGTTTGTGAGGTTGCCTCTCCCGACACGTTTGAGCGATACACCGGCAACACGGCCGGCGCGCTGTACGGATTCGAGAACACGCACAATCTCTACGGCCAGTCCAAGCTGCCGTTTACAACCTACCTTCCTAACCTGTTTCAGGTGGGCCACTGGACAAAGGCGGGCGGCGGCATATACAATGTGATGTCGAGCGGGTATGTTGCGGCTTCGATCATTCTTCACCAATAGAAATGCGGCGCGCATGAAACTCCGGCTTGTCTATCCCCGGTTCAAGAAATTCCTCGAAGACCACGCTGCGCTGCGCGACGAACTCAAAGACCATGTTATCGGTGACTACACCATGCCGCCGTCGCTGGCACTCCCCATCATTGCAGCGCTCACGCCGGAATCGGTGGAAGTCGCATTGACTGACGATAACATCTCCCGTGTCGATTTCGACGAGAAAATCGATCTCGCGGTGATAAGTTGTTTTACGCCGCAGGCGCAGCGGGCCTACGAAATCGCCGACGAATTCCGCAGGCGCGGCACCAGAACCGTCATCGGCGGGATACATCCGTCGGCCATGCCCCAGGAAGCGCTGCTCCACGCCGATTCGGTATGCGTGGGCGAGGCCGAACTGGTGTGGGAGACCATCCTGGCCGACGCCGCCAAAGGCGCTCTCAAGAAACGCTACTGCGCCGAATCGTACTATCCTCTGTCGCGCATGCCCATTCCCAAACGGGACATATTCTCTCCCGACAATTACCGGTGGAAAGCGCATCTGGTGCAGGTGATGCGCGGGTGCCCTGCGCCGTGCGCGGGCTGCCCCGTTCCCTCCATGGGCGGCACGTTGTTCCGCCTGCGGCCCGTTGACGATATCATCGCCGACATCGCCTCTATGCCCTACCGCGAATTCTACTTTACAGACGACACCGTGATGCTTCCTGGAAAGAAGCCCGCGAAATTCCTGCTGTCCATCATGGAACGCACCGCGGAACTCGCCGATATCAGGATCTTTCTGGCCTCGACCATGATGATGACGCCCGACCCGGAATTCTACCGAAAACTCAGGCGCGGCGGCGCGGCGTCCATTTACACCGTGTTCGGCTTCGACCGGGTTTCCGAGTCTCTGTTCGACGCACACTGCCCGCCCCAGCAATGGACCGCCGCGGTCGACCTTGTGCGGATGATAGAGGACAGCGGCATCCACTTCTTCGGCTCCTTCGGCATCGGGTTTGACAACCAGGACAAGGGCGTCGCCGAGCGGATCCTGGCATTTACGCACGATGCGAACATCGACCTTGCCGAATTCTACATACCCACCCCGTTCCCGGGCACCCGGTTCGGCGAGCGCATGGTCGCCGAGAACAGAGTGCTTCACCGGAATTACTCCCAGTGGAACCACGCCAACGTGGTATTCAAACCGAAGCACTTTACCGAAACGGAACTGCTCGACTCGTTCTTTTTTGCCTGGCGGGAATTTTTTAAGGGCAAGGATCCGAAGAAAACGGTGAGGAGTTTTACGTTGAACGAGGGTAAGTAAGGCCGGAGATGACTCGAAGCATCGATGTAAACGATTTGAAGGACCCCGCAGCAAGCTGCGGGGAATCCTTCCATCCCTATGGAAGAAGAAATATTTGTAATCGCTCGCTAACCCCGAAGCAAGCCTCGGGGAATGCGCTCGCTGCGGGATTCAATAATGCTGGTAGGGCCTCACGCTCAGAGCGAGATAGCGCAGCTCAATTTGAGCTAAAACCCGGCAAGGAAAGGGCAAGAGACATAATGGAAGGTGCGAAGCACCATTACCTTGCCCTTAAGGAATGAAATGACAAAATGCTTATTGTAACAACCCCTCGCGGCGAAGCTCCGCACCCCCTTGGAAAGGGGGAAAAATTCGAGGTCCCGGTTCCCGCAGCGCACACATCAAACGCGTCATAGTTGACAATTGCGGACAACTGTGAATGCTTAAGAAAAACTCAAGACAACGGGAGAATCGATATATGCAAGCTCAGTTTTCCCGTCGTGGAGACTTTATCGATTTTATCCATCGTTGGCGGGTGGGTGTATAGAGAAGGTTGTTTACAAACGCTCATTTAATCCCCCGTTTTTGACTTCGAAGCGTCGCCGCCGTGCGCATCTTGACCGGCTACGGGGAAAAATATAGGTATTTACGCCTCCAATTGCCAAATCTAAAAGCTTGTGGTGAGCCCGTCGAACCATATCAGTCTCGTGGCTTCGGCTCGAAGCGTAAGAGGGGGTCGTTTTTCAGGCGCAGGTTTTCTCGACAAACTGCAAACGACATAATAGAAAGCGCGAGGCGCTACCACCTTACATTGGGGAACGAAGTGACAACAACCCATAATCGAGCATTGGCTCACTTCGGCTGGGGCTTCTCTTTCGGCGGCATCTCCACAAAACCGCAGTGCCGCAGAAAAAGATCGATCCACAATCCCATACCCATAAAATAGTGTTCAATAGGTTATTGGACCTGATCCCATTGTCATTGTCGCGATCCAAGTCTCTGCTATGCGACCATTCATCGGGCCATTATAAACGTTTTCGTAGGATTCATCGGCACCATAGATAAGTTGCCCTGAAGGAAGTTGAACTGAGGCGCCTTGAGCTGCAATATCCAAACTAAGTCCTGCTATTTGACACAACCGATATCCCGCATTTATCCAAGCAGAAGACATTGGCTGGTTAGATTGAATCCACGTAGCGAAGAAGTTGTCCCACATATGTAAGTCTTGGCAGCTCTTGCACCATACAAAAAAGCCACACATGACACTAGTCCAGGACTGGTAATCTTTGCTGCGGAACCCAAACATACCGTGAAGACCGTGGGCGAAGCAGATATTATTTAGTCTGACATAGAAATTTGGATCATTGAGATCATCCATTGTATTGCAAGAATTGAAGATGACCCATTTCGTATTGCCATAGAAAGGAAAGTTCAGAAAACCGGATTCTCCATCCCACACTTGAATACATTCTGCATTTCCATGACCCCAAAATGCTATTAAATCCGGAACACCATTGTCAACCAGCCTGAGCTGAGCATTCAGGCATTGTCCATCTATTCGATCGAGAATCCTTCTCACATCAACTTTATTTGGGAAATAAGCTTGTGAATACGCTGCTAGTTGCGATGAAAAATGATCTGCGTCTGCGCCGCTGCATGGAAGTTGAGTGTTCCCCGGCGTATTATTCATTGCCCAAGTTGAAATCCACACATGGGGAGGAAAACCGACAGTTTGAGCAAAACTTGTCATACTAAATGACAACAACAACACAATTAAAGTACTGATTTTCATAATTCTTGCCTTTCTGTTTTTAACCTGATCATGAAATGGAATACTAGTCTCTCTGAAGGTAGATTGAATCTCCTTCTTTGTTTGCATTTGTATCCAAAGTGGATTCTCCTTTGAGAACCACCGAGTCATTGCGATATCCCAGTTTGGAAAAAATCACTCTGCAGGAGTCCACCTCATATGTGGTTGTCCCCCACAAATCTTTGTCTACATAGATACCTACATCTTCTGCAATGTAAAAATGGCCCGTGGAATCGCTGAGGGTATTGACATCAGGAACGGGGTTCTTAGGATGACCCCAAAAATCTGTCAATTTGACGGATGTCCCCTTGAGAACCGTGCTGTCCTTCGCATCATACGTTATCCCGGCGATTCCGAACAATCGGTCGGATACTGTTTCACTGCTGGAACAATCGAGAATCAGCAGAACAGCCGCACATAAAAATAGCGAAGCCTGTAGTCTTTTCATTTGTTATTCCTTTACTTAGAATAATATTTTTTCAAGACCGGAACATCAATTGTTTTCTGCCCCAAGGAGCTGTCGCTGTAAGTAACATTCGTAGAAAAACTATAACAAGGTGTCAGAATTTCTCGAATAGGATCTACATTGGAATTGAACCAGCCCAGTGAGACTCCACTTATTTCTCCGTGGGCAAGTTTTGTCTTGGTCAAACCTTGGACGAATTGGGTTTGCAAATTAGTATTGACGCTCTGTAAAATTGCCATTACCGAGCCTATAACTCCAACGTCAAGCTTAACAGCAAGCGATGTATCCTGAAGACCAGATACTTTAACGAACTTCGGCCAAACAATGAATGTAGTAACGATGTTCCCAGCAAAGTCAGCCTGAATGTTTACCGATGAGGCATTGTTCCGTACAATACCCGATTTGAAAATTCTCCTATATCTAACGATAATATTGTACATCGTATCATTCTTATTCAAAATACTATAAGTATCATATTCGCAATGTTTCTTAAGCGATGGGCAAAGGGATTGGAACATTGAATCAACAGTTGTCAGTAATTGTTGAACAGTAAGCCTAACTGACTTTGTTGTCACTGTTTTGGGCGTAATTCGATATTCTTTGGTAAGAGTATCAAAAATGATTTGAAGATTTGGATGTCTTACAGCGAATCCCGAAACGATGTTCTGATCTTTGCTGTAATCGATCATATATTCTTCGCAATTACCTTCATGCCATTTTTGATTCTGGCTTTTGAGATCATATCCAGAATCATTAAAGGCTGCGTCTCCAAAAGCTGGATCAGAAAATCTTTTCACGATAGTGTCGTTATCTAGTAGCCCCGAGCGGAAAACGGTCGTTGAATTGTTGCGATGCCTGTTTGCAAAATCCTGTACGACATTTCTCATCACGAATATCGAGTCTAGACTTGTCTGCTTGGCTAATCTAGCAGTTTGAGCGCGTTGAACTGGTCGCAAATTGGAAATGAATTCGTTGCCGGCCTTGATCGCTCGAATCGAAATACTTTGTGTTCCGTTGCTTAAACGAATAATATATCCGCCATTGGGAAGATTACGTCCCGCAATGGGCCTAAACGAATAATTACTACGAGAGACAATCTTATCCAAGACTCTATCTACGTGCTTTCCGGATAACGTATAAATATCCGCCACAATATGTGTATTGTCATTCATCACATGGAAAGTGAAATTCAAACCGTCTTGCGTCAAGAAAATTGATGATGGCTGTGATTGAAACTCGGTAACCTGACCAAAGATTCTGAAAGGACCGGCTAACCAAACAAACGCTAGGAAGAAAATCAGTCTTTGCATGCGTCCTCCATTGTTGAAAGTTAAGAAGCCTTGGAAACATTTACTGATAGGGATTTTCTTTTTTCGTGAGCGGGTGGGTGTATACTGATAAAGTTTCTTTACAGGCGCTCAATTCTTCACCCGCTTTCCCGTTCCCGACGTGCGCATTTTTAACGGCCGCAAGGCAAAATATAGACATTGCCGGCCACAATTGTCAAATCCGGGAATACCTGTCTCGTGGCTTCGGTGAAAGCAAAAAAATAGTCGGGATTGTCAGGCGCAGGTTTTCTCGAAAAACCCATATTCGAGCGTAGGTTCTGCGGCGACGAGCGGCAACTTATCTTCCGGCGGCGGGCGCGGCGCCTGTTCCTTCCACAGGCCGCAGTGCCTCAGAATCTTCTCAATTACCAGTTCTTGCTCGATGAACGAGACGATCCGCATCTCACCCCCGCACTTCGGACATTTGAGCGGGTCTACCTCGTAAACGCACTTTATCAAGGCCGCCCAGGTCATGCGGCATTTCCGCCTAAAAGTGGTGTCCGGCTCCGGCTGCCCTAGCGCGGCAACCTTTTTTTCCTGCATTCCTCGCTTCTTGTTAGAATACCAACCATAATACCGTATCTGGTGCTCACCTTTATTGGGAATATGCTGCGTGACCTCGGCCAGAAAATCCAGCTGGTCAAAAACCTCGAAGTTCCGTGGTATGCCCGCCATCAGCGTCTGAATCGGCGGCGTGCAGCGCTCCGGCAAAACCGGGTCGCCTGTGTGCGGGAACGGGAAGCACTTCCCCTTTGATGCGCGATACACAATCTTACCGTTGTCCATGAGCG
>PLWQ01000022.1 GCA_003165595.1 Fibrobacterota bacterium
CGGACCTTTATCTATATGTTAGGCAATCTTGATTTACTTTTTGTTTAATTCTATATTAACGGTATCGCCTTGAACTATGAATTTAGCAACATGCCCCCAACTTAAATTCACATTGTTTTCTATGCATTTTTGAATCCGAATTGGGATAGGCTTCTTACCATAAATTCGTGCAGTTTTATCTACCACTTGGCCGTTCATCCAAAACAAATACGCTCGTTTTGATTTAAAATCGAAAAGTATAATTGAAGAATAGCCCCCGACATGAAGTTGAGAATTGTCCGAGACTAAAATACTGTCTTTAAATTCAATTTCTCCACAACCGCAAGCACCTAAAAACTCCCTATAATCCTTATAATCTCCTTTTAATATTGTTTTCAATTCTTTAATAATGATACTGTCGTTAAAAAAATTATTTCCGCAAGGATAATCGCCGACGTACTTCAGTAAAGAATCGTATGAATAATTCTGAATTGATTTGTTATTGTTGTTTGATTGGGATAAGGCCAAACACGAAGAAAGCAATACCGCTGTTAAAATATTATTGCAGCCAATTTTCATATTAATTATTCTTTTGTTTGTAGCCGTCAGCGTAGGACTAGCAGTTGCCCACCAACCCCGCCACAGATCCCGGCGTGCGGATTTTCCGCACCGGGCTCTTCGTGTCACTCGCATGTCGTGTTTCTTAGTTGAGAAACGGCAAAAATGACAGCTGGAAACCCTGGTTATTGAGCCTGCTTAAGGAAGATACATTGTACATTGTCCAGATTCGGGCGAAATCCGGCCACGCATAGCTTTTCCGTTGACTTCTGCGGTTAAGCCACCGATACAGCGTTTTCTTGAATATGTCATTCAGTTTCCGCAGGCATGCCGAGTTTCCCTGGACGCCAAAATAACTTCGTACTCCTCTCAGCTTGGCTTTAACCATTCCCATGATCCACGCAATTCGCTTGTGCCGATGGGCTTTACTCCACTCCTTGAACTCCCTGACTATCCGCCGCATGCGCTTTGAGTCCGTTCGCACGCCAACGGTGTCGTATCCTTTCTTTCGGGTAACGATCCGCCTGAACTCAAACCCCAAAAACGAGAATGTCCCGCTTTCCAACCTGCGAAAACGATTGAACATAAGCTTCCGGGTTTTGTCGGGCGCCAATTTCAAGGAGAATTTTGCCAGTCGACCGGGAAGACGTCGAAGAAAACTTGCCGCCTCTCGATGATATCGGAATGCTGCTACAAAATCATCAGCATACCGCACCATGTGCGCTTCGCCCTCGCTTTTCTTCTTTACGTCCCCCTCAAACCATCGATCTAGAACGAAATGCAAATAGATGTTTGCCAGTATCGGGCTTATGACCCCTCCCTGCGGCGTTCCACCACACGTCGGGCTAACAGTGCCGTCACCGTTAAGAACACCTGCATTGAGCCATTTCCGTATAAGCCGAATAAATGCCTCATCATCAACCCTTGTCTTGATCATCTCAATCAGCTGTTCATGATCGATCGTGTCAAAAAAGGATTTGATGTCGGCTTCCACGACCCATGAGTATTTGTGTCGTATTTCGTCCTGGAGCGCCAGCACCGCCTGCCGGGCAGACCGGTCAGGTCGGTAGGCATAACTGCAATCCAGAAACAGGGGCTCAAAGAGAAGTTCCAGTATCCGACGCGCGAGGTTCTGAACGATCTTGTCCTCAAACGCCGGAATGCCCAGTGGTCGTCGGCCGCCGTTGGCCTTGGGAATGAACACTCGTTTTACCAGTTTCGCATGATACGCTTTCCTTTTCAGCCGTTCCTCAAGGTCAAGCAGGTTGCGTTCCAGGTCTTTCCCGTATTCCTTATACGTCATCCCGTCAACGCCAGCCGCAGCGTTCTTGTTCAGTTCGCTGTACGACTGTTCCAGTAACACCTTGTTGAAACAGCTGTACAGGCTACGGAATCGTTTCCGCTTGTGCTGTCTTGCCGCTTCAGCTATCCCATGCAGTGAGGTTTGCATCGGTATTTCGGCCTTCCTACCGTCCGACGTCGACGCTTTGAGGGTAACAACCCGCCGCGTCTGGTTTCCTTTGCATGCTTCGTGACACCGTACGCCCCTTCCCCGTGCAACCGGCTTTCCCGTTCTCAGAGTACTATGAGCGTATCCGACTCCCTCTGCACCGTCAACCGTCCTTCTTTGTCGTTGTTCGGTTTACCCCTGTTGGCAGGGGAGCGCATCGGGTCTCTCAAGTTCCTGACATCTTCTTTCCGCGCGTGCCACGTGCTCGGACCCCGGCGAACTCTCCACACCTTGCCAAATCGGTGTTTCGGTATTGGCTTCCATCGGCGTTAAACGTGTCGCCGTTCGCATTTGTTAGTAGCTCATAACGGGGCTGAATGTGCTTAAGGAGTCACGACCACTCCCTGTGGCCTGTACGGTTCCCTGTCTACACTTCACCGACTTCGTTCAATGCATGTCAACCGGGCGACAGGAGAGAAGTGAGCTCACCTGAAGGCCGCACGCATTTCCTGCATCGGCGCAAGACTCGGTACCGGTGGGTGGCTGGCCCTTACCGGATAAAGACTTCTGTTGTTCGCCTTCCGTCATGTCAACGTATAGCAATCAACAGTCACTCTATAAGAAGACGCCAAGCTTCGCTTGACGTACTAACGCCAACTTAAGCCGCCGG
>PLWQ01000007.1 GCA_003165595.1 Fibrobacterota bacterium
GGTGTTCACAGTGAATCCTTTATTGCCCTGCTAATGTTTGCTTAACTCGGAACAGGAATCTGTCTCAGTAATATAGTCAGAGAGGGCTTACCGTACCCCAAATTGTTCAATGCTTGCATTCGTTTGCTGAGAAGAACAAGCTTGTAGTAGAGTCCTTCGACGAAAGTAAACTAGTCGTCTTACTTTATTATAAGGACAGGTTGTGGAGCACTTTTTACTATTTTCCCTTGTATTTTACCCGGATTTCTGACGGCAGCACAGCAATTGAAATTGGCATCAAATCTTCGCGACCGCGATTTTCACGGTCTTTGAAAAAACGGTTATCGAGATTCTCAAAGGGACTTTCATTATCCTTAAATTCGAACGGCAGAAATATTGTCAAATTTCGCAAATCTTCTCCTATCAAAACTGCACTTTGGATACTACTTTCCATATTTGTGCTGTTCATCATTCTTGGAATAATCGGTTCGAGCGAAACCAATACCTCATCAAATGACAAATCCTCTCAATCAAAAATAGCACCTCAACAAAAGGCCAAATCAAACAAAGCAAGGAAAGATAAAGAAGATCTCAAACAAGTCCTACCTCCATCCGTAGCCTTGAATTCCTGGGCACTTTTCTTCTTAAATGATTTGAGCCGAGTATTAGATACTGCGGTGCCCAGTTATAATTTTGGTAATCAGGACAAATCAATAATGAAACTCTCCGGCAAAGAATTTGAAGACGATGTTTCAATTCTTTGCAATCAAGTACCATTTTCAAAGTTGCCGCAAGGTGGTGAATGGTTTAGCCAAGAAATTGAATATGAACAAAACGGTGGCACCCCAACACACATTTCTTTGCATTGTCACAGGAGTGATAGCGGCACTATTGAAATATTTCATGTGTCAGCATCAATTGACTCCTCGAAATGGACGAAAGGCGCAACTAGAGCGTGGAAAGCTCCAATCTATGCTCTAAGGGTTCCAGAATCTACGAAAAAGAAAATCATCGATTTCGTTGAGATGCTTGATTATTATAATTTCCAAACTTTTCAGCCGGTTGATCGCAAATTCGGAAATATATCTGTTTCACTAATGCCACAGCTGGAACAGAAATATGGCTACTCAGGATACCTTTACATGATAACACATAGCAACACAGTCCCAAACAAATAAGGGGCCTACTATGGGTGTATTCGATGCTTTAGACGATTTGAAAAAGCCAGAACAATCAGCGAAAAATGAGAACATTTCTAAGGGCAATCAAATTGATGTCAGCCCTCGTTATGAAATGTCGGCGAATGACGTAACTAATGCTTGGCAATTGGCAAAAAGCCAGATGAATGAAATATTGTCCAAGGACGTCGAGGAATATCTTAATGACATTTTGCATAGCGATGAAAATCGAATCTACAGTGTTCGTAGTTCACCAAAGGGTAGGCGTAGCCAGCTAGTCTTGACTAATAAGGCCCTTTATATCTTTTCATATGGGATTTTCAGCGGAGAAGGACAAAATGTCGATACAGGTATGCTTGGTCTTGATTTGTTAATGGCAAGGGCTCGAATGGCAATACGGATTTATCCCCTCGATAAAATACAGAACCTTGAAATCCAGCCATTAAAAGGAATTACAGTTGGTCACCTCCAAGTATTTACCAGCTCATCATTGGGTAATGAAGAAACGAAATTTATTATTGATACGAACCTCGGATACTTTAAGGCGGTATTGGTCTACAAAAAGGTATCTGAGTTATTGTCTTGTTCAAGATCTTCACAAAAGCCTTAACAATATCAGAGAGGCTTTAATTCAAAAACCGTAGTAGAATACCAATTACAGGAAGGAAGTGTTGTTATGTCTATTCTTAATAAGCTGTTTTTGTTAGCTATTGGCATTTCACTACCAATGACTGTGTCTTGTGAATTTGTTCAGAATCTTTTTAACGTCTCAAAGAAGGATTCAATAGCGAAAGGCTTTGAATATGCCAAATTTGGTCGATACGATTCGTCGACGGCCATTTTTAGCAAACTATTTGATAATGACAAGAATGATACAAATGTGCTCAAAGGCCTCATTATGTCAAAATGGGCATTTCAAGGATATGATTCAGGAAGACAATATCTTAAATACCTACGAAATAATAGCAGATTCAGGTCCGATATAGACACAAACCATTATGAGTCTCTTTTGAAGAAGATAGATGCTAATTCAATTTTATTTGTAGACAATGATAAAGACTTATTGGTATTACTATGGTTGCAGGAAATTGGCCACGTAAAAACAAATATGTCAGTTGTTAACGTACCATTCTTAAACTACAGATGGTATGTTAAAGGTGAGAGAATGCGGCTAAATTTACCGATGTTGTTCACTACATTGCAACTTGACATTATAGATAACGAAGCAAATTCATTCAATGAACCTACACCATACACATTGCCGAACGCTGGTATTGGTATCGTATTACCAAGTCGGGCTGAAAAACATACTATGTATGTGTCAGACAAACTCCTAATAGATATCGTTGATGCTAACCGGTGGAAAAAACCTATATATTTTACTTACAAAGATCACCTTTTTGAGAAATATCTGAAAGAGTCAAATGGTCTCTATTCACTAATTCCTCAATAAGGTTAAAGGGAACCTCTAAAAATTGCCGAAATGTCATTGCGAGGAGCGAAGCGACGTGGCAATCTCCCTTGATTCCTTTCAAAAACGCGAGATTGCTTCACTTCGTTCGCAATGACAGACCGCGTTTTTGAATTTCTAGAAGTCCCCTAAGTGAATGCTGTCACTCCACAAGTTAACTATTGGTTGTAATCCGGAAAACAACATTAGGGAAATGAGGAATTAAGGGCATAAAAAGGAGGTTAATAGTGAATGAGAAAAATGTTACCATAACAAAACAAAAGTCTTATACTGTAATAGACCTTTTCTGGGAAGAGCTACGCGGAGAACCCCTTGACCTGGAAGATAAGCATGCGTTATATCAGATTTGCGGATATCATGTTGTTTATGGCAATGACACGCTTTTATATATAGGGAAAACTGAGCGGTTTAGCGACAGAATCCTTGAACATAGGTGGATTGACTATGAGCAAGCTATTTCTATTCGGAAGGCATTATTTAGGTCAAAAACAGAAGAAATATCGGACATAGAGAATTTATTAATTTTTTCTCATTCACCAGCATATAATTCATCCAGGATTAGTGGGGACGGGAGGAACCTGAACCCAAACATGTTGATAAGGAACTATGGGGAAAAGGGAGTACTGCTTCCAGAAATATCTGGAGCATATTGGCGTGATTTCTATAACGAAAAGGACGGGTATAGGGGATGGGCAAAACAATCGCCCCAAAGAAAAGAGGGGCCAGTCAAACATTCTCACAACACACGCAGCCGCGCCATGCCCGCTTGACATGACGGTTTCGCCACCCGTCATGTCAGCCAGTCATGTCGAAGACTCCGTCTTGGCTTCCGTCGGGTGGCGAGATTGTAGGCGGGCACGGCGGGCGGTGCGTGGAACGTTGTTTTTCAACATTTTTTCTTGTTTACCGACGAGGAGCATTTGTGCAAGTGCCCAGTTGCCTGGGGGAAAAAAAATCCAACAGGAAGGCATTGCGAGCCGGAGCACAGGATGTGCGGAGACCGCTGCCGGAGGCAGCCCGTGGGGTGCGGAGCTGGATGCGGAGCACGAACTCGTGACGCTCGCAATGCGTCAACATTGCGCCCGGCGCACGTTTCCGCTGAGAGGGGTGTGCCTCAAGACTCCACAGGTACGCCGCAGGCGGGACGAGGAGGCTTGTGTCCCTTGATCTCGGACCAAGGTTCCTTTCACCTTTCAGCATCAGCTATGTTTCTTAAGGAAAGCACTAAAGGAGGGGCTATGTATCCGACGCTTCCGGCGGAAATACGAAAAGGCAGGATCAATCTTCTTGAAAAAACGAAGATTCCGGAAGGAACGCGCCTTCTTGTGACAATCATTCCCGAGGACGAGAAAAAAGTGTGGTTGAACGCCTCGCAAACTTCTTTGAAAAAAGTGTGGGACAATCAGGACGACGATGTGTATGAAAAATTACTTGTCAAATGACATTGTTCTTGTCCAGTATCCGTTTTCGGATTTGTCCGCATTAAAAATCCGTCCGGCGTGGAGGACATAAATTCTTAATTGCCATTTAAAAGAGTACTATTCAGGGACGGAGCAACATCAGCATTTTAACAAAATTTTTAAATTTTCGGGTCAGGAGCAATTGGGACGGTGTCAATTATTACGCTATTGAGAGTCTTCAGGGGCGGTTTATTGCGAGAATGTGGCAGGTTTAGGCAGCTTTGAGTTTCTTTTGTTTTACATGTCGAGTGACGATATGTTTCGAATATCGATTACGAATTGATTCAATATCGCGATCAAATTCCTTCGGCATTTTTACTATTTTATCATCCAATTCATGACGGATTTTTCGAATTTCCTGTATAATGGGATCTTTCATGGTTATTCTCCTAGCAACTCTTCGGGTGTGGAAATATCAGGCGAGATAAATCCTTCGCTTATCAATTGTTTTCATGCCCTGAATATACATATAACCACCAAAAAATATGTGTATTCTTAGTCAGTACGCGATAGCGGCGAGTTTCATCACGAGGGAACAGGTCGGGTACGTTCAATATGGCTTCAGCAAAGGAGTTCGGGGAAAATATGCAAAGCGGTATTCTGTGGGAACAAATGTCGTCGTAATAGATCCCGATATTGCCGAATATTTTCCGGATCATGAATCCCATAGCGAGCGGCTATGAGTACGTTTTCATTCCATAGGGATGGAAAGATTGCAGGCTGCTCACTGGGGCGCACATCCGGTTGTAATCGCGGTCCCCAAAGCTTGCTTCGTGATTGGCGAACGAATATAAGAAGTTCTTCTTCCATGTTCGCCGCTTAACCTGAGCTGGCCGACGGTTTACAGCGGCTCCTGGGGCTTGTCCAGGTCGGAGAGTTTTTCGAGCGTGGGAGTGTTCAGAATGACGATTTCGACCCTTCGGTTCGTGGCGCGGTTTTCCGGCGTATCGTTGGGCTTTATCGGGTGACTGTCGGCAAATGCGGCCGCCGATACTTTTCCCTTTTCGACGCCGGTCTTCTCAAAAACCTTTACCACGTTCACGGCGCGCTGCGCCGATAATTCCCAGTTGGTGGGATATCTTTCGGCCAGGGCGCTGCCCGGCGCGATCGGCAGGCTGTCGGTGTGGCCCTCAACGCGGATGTCGTTGGGCACGGAGCGGAGCATGGCTCCCAGTCTGTTAAGCATGCCGTATGCGCTGTCGTTGAGGTCCGCTGAACCGGATGCAAAGTAGAAATCGGAGTTGAGGCTGATGACGATGCCGCGCTTGTCGGCGGTCACCTTTACTTCTTTGGATTGAATTTCCTTCTGGAGCGCGGACACGGTTTTTACGTACAGACTCTTCTGCTCTTTTGTCTTTACCTGGCTGGGGTAGAAATTTTTCTCCATGACGCCGTTGTTGTACATGGCGACCACCGAATGGCTGCCGCCGAAGGCCTGCGACAGCATCTGCATCACCGCATCGAATTTCGTTTTGTTGATGGAACTCATCGAATACATAATAATGAAGAAAATCAGCAGGAGGGTTATAAGATCAGCATAGGTAAGGAGCCACCGCTCCATGCCCCCCCCGCCGTGCTCTTCCGCATGTTGCTTTTTCGGCATATGCCGCCTCTTGTCCTTACATCACATCAAAGAGGTTTGCCACAGAGGCACAGAGGACACTGAGAATACCAAAAGAATCCGTTTTCCCTTTTTTTTCTCTGTGCTCTCTGTGTCTCTGTGGTGAGTCTTTTCTTATTTCTTTTCCGACAGGAAGACTTCGAGCTTCTCGCGCAGAATCCTCGGGTTTTCGCCGGCCTGAATCGACATGACGCCTTCGATGGTGAGTTCTTTCTGCAGCACCTCCTGCGCCAGTTTGCCCTTGAGCTTGCCGCCGAGCGGAAGGTATACAAGGTTTGCAAAAGAGACTCCGTACAATGTAGCCACAAAGGCCATGGCAACCGCGGGAGCCAACTGGGTCGGGTCGGACAAAGATCCGAGCACCTTGATGAGCCCCATCACCGTTCCGATGATACCCATGGTAGGCGAGTAGCCGCCCGCGGCGTCGAAAATGGATGCTTCGCGTTTCTTCTTCGCCTCGTAGATGATGATTTCGTTTTCGAGCATGTGCTTGATGAGTTCCGGCTCCGATCCGTCAACCATAAGGCGCAGGCCTTTTCGCAGGCTGGGGTCGTATTTCTTGTCCGAAAGCTCCCCCTGGATGTCCGATTCAAGGCTCAACACGCCCTCTCGCCGGGCCTTCTCCGCAAGGTTCACCAATGTTTCGATGAGCTGCTTGAGCGCCGAATCGTTCCCCTTTGGCAACTGCATCGCTTCTGCGATGTATTTGGGCAGGCTCATTATTTCCTTCATCGTGAATTGGCACGTGACGGCGCCCAGGGTCCCGCCGAACACGATGAAAACAGGGCTGATGGCAAGAAGAGCCGGCAGGCTTCCGTCCTCCATGATGTATCCTGTCAATAACAGGCCGAATCCCATGATGATGCCGAGCCCGGTGGCTGGGTCCATTCCGTTCCTCCTTCAGGCCGTTCCGCTTTGAGAGCGATAGTCAAAGGGATTGCGTGCACCTTGCACGAGACGAATCCTTGACAATGCGTTGTTGCGCACCGCGATACTATCACTACATGATATCATCTGTTGCAATGCCGTGCACTAATTATTTACTATATCGGTTCTTCCGGGAAAAAACTTGCGGTCGCCCGTGGCCATTAAAATATCGACACGTTTGCACCGGAATTGTATCATGTGATAAAGTCCCATATCTATTTTTATGACATGTCTCACCTTCAGAAACAAGGAACCTGTTTGCACAGTATGACATATTGGAAATCGGCTGTCCTGGCTGCTGGCGTTGCAATTCTGTTCTTCATTCCTTTTCAACCTGCAGTCGCGTCGGATTTATTGTCCTCCGTTCCGTCTGTCTCCGACAATTCCCAGGAACAATTCCTGTCCGGGCTCAATACGATCTTCTCCGGAAGAGAGCAAAACCGGATCGGGTGGGGAAAAAGCGCGGTTCAGATAGCTCTGGTTTTCGGCGCGGGAATGCTGGTGGCCGGCTTGATCCTCCTCATCGTGTACGGCGTGCGATCATACAGAAACAAGGCGGAGCAGGAGATTCGATCGGAGAATCTTTTCCTGGATACGGCGGCGCGCCTCGGACTCAGCATAGAGGAGCGGGAAGAACTCACCGCGCTTCTGTCGCACCAGAATGTGCCTGAACCGCACACCATATTCCAGTCGCTTCCCCTGTTCGAGCAGGCTGTTGACGCGGAAGTAAACCGACTGCTGCGCGGCGGGCTGCAGGTGAATGCCGACGGCCCGGAAGAAAAGCTCATTTCCGACCTCAGGAAGAAACTCGGGTTTGCGCATTTACCGCTGGAACATCCGCTCGTTTCCACGCGGAATATCGCCCTGGGCCAGGTGGGCTCGATTTTCGGCAGGGAGGGGAACAAGCCGCTGCTCAACAAGGTTTCGGTGGTCGACAACAACAGCTTCTTCTTTACCGTGGAATTCGATGCGGAGAAGGAAGATCACTATCGCATCGGACCGGGTACGACCTTGCGATTCGTTTTTGCCAGGCAGAACGACGGATTGTACGGCGTGCAGGTGAAAGTCGCAAATGCAAACGAATCCGGCGCCATCGATTTCTTTCATACCCTGGAACTGCGCCGCAATCAGCTGCGGCAGTACGTTCGTATCGAAACGAATCTCCCGCTGCGCTTTCGGCTGCTTTCCACCAAAGACCCGGACAAAAGCGAAATCCAGCGCGGTCTCCTCGTCACGACAAGGATGTCCGATGTCAGCGGCGGGGGGCTCAGCTTCCTGCACGAGCAGTCCCTGCGGCTGGGCGACCTCATTTCGATATCCTTCGACCTGCCGGGCCAGGGATTCGCCGGGATCACCGGAAAAATCGTGCACCTGGCGCTTCGTGAAGGGAAAAACGGCCAGCTTTTCAAGCACCATGTGCAATTTGTGAACATAGAGCAGCGGAAGCGCGAAGGAATCATCAAGTACGTTTTCGAAAAGGAACGCCAGTTGAGCCAGTGGCGCTAGATTGTGGACGCACGGCCGGATTTCGGCCGCGAGGTTTTGGCGTTTTGTCACCGAGGAAATGTCCTCACAAGTATCGGAAAGCATGCCATGTCTCTTGAAATTAAATTGAAGAAGGTCAAGGATGTCCCGGTGTTGGAGCTCGTGGGCAGGGCGATTGACGTCGATGTGGAGAAGTTTTCCAAGAAGCTCCAGTCGGCGCACAAGAAAGGCGCCAGCCGGATCGTGATCGACTTGAGCAGAACCAATTTCGTCGACAGCCACGGGCTGGGCATCATCGTGTACTACAACACCCTCATGGCAAAGGAAGGCAAAGAGCTCATTGTGCTCAACAGCAATCCCGACGGCCGCAGCTATGTGCGACGTCTCTTTGAGCTCACCAACCTCGACAAAGTACTCCGCACCATAACTTCGCTGGACGAACTCTGACCGTCGCCGCTATGCGCGACGCAGCGCGCCGCGAATCCGGTCGAGCGCCCGCTCCACATTATCGCGGCGGTTAAAAGCGCTGATGCGAACAAAACCTTCGCCGCATCTGCCGAACCCCGCTCCCGGCGTGCATACAACTCCTGCTTTGTCAAGCAACAGGTCGAAGAACTTCCACGAATCCATGCCGGCGTCGAGCCAGATGTACGGTGAATCCTTGCCGCCGACGCAGTCGTACCCCAGTTCCGACAGCGTCGAAACAATATGTCGCGCGTTGTCCAGGTAAGAATCGTTGATGTTCCGTATCTGCCGCTGGCCTTCCGGAGTGTAAATTGCCTCGGCCGCGCGCTGGACCATGTAGCAAACGCCGTTGAATTTGGTGGTGTGGCGCCGGTTCCACATCGCGTGGAGCGACTGCGGCCTTCCCGACGAATCGTAGGCGACGCATGTTTTGGGGACAACGGTGTACGCGCAACGCGTGCCGGTGAACCCGGCGGTTTTCGAATAGCTGCGGAACTCCACTGCCACGTCCCGGGCGCCGGATATTTCGTAAATGCTTTGCGGAAGGGAATCGTCACGGATAAACGCGACGTAGGCTGCGTCGTAAAGAATAAGGGCCTTGTTGGCGTGCGCCCAATCCACCCACCTGCCGAGCTGCTGCTTTGTAATGGTCGCCCCCGTGGGATTATTGGGAAAACAGAGATAAATGACATCGACGCGTTCCGAGGGCAGCTCCGGAACAAAGGAGTTTTTCGCCGTCGAATCGAGATAATAAATTCCCGGGTACCTGCCGTTTTCGAACGCGCCCGTTCGGCCGGCCATCACGTTGCTGTCGATGTATACCGGATATACGGGATCGGGAATGGCGATCTTGGCTGCGGCGGAGAACAGCTCCTGAAAGTTGCCGGTGTCGCATTTCGCTCCATCAGAAATAAAAATCTCGTCGGCCGAAATATCCGCCCCACGCGCGCGGTAGTCCCACTGCGCAACTTTCTCCTTGAGAAAGCCGTACCCCTGTTCGTCGCCGTAGCCGTGAAACGTTGCGTCGTTGGCCATCTCGTCGGTTGCTTTGTGGAACGCCTCCACGCATACCGCCGGAAGCGCGCGCGTGGCGTCGCCGATCCCCAGCCGGATTATGTCTCGGTCCGGATGGGCTGTCCGGAATGATTCCACCCGTTTCGCCACCTCGGAGAACAGATAGGATGATTTAAGCTTGAGATAATTCTCGTTGATGGTGACCATGGTAGTCCTTTGCGCCGAAGGTGTGAACGATACGAAATGTCATATGATACTTCATGTATCGGGAAATGTCAATTTTTGGCGGAGCTTGTTGGGTTTGGGCGAAACATTTTCTATTTTTTCACTCGCAGGGTTCTTTGCCCAATGATATTATGGAGAAGCGTCGAGCCGTTACGCCACACCATCGAAAGCACTGGCATGGGAATTCTTACGGAAAAGGAAATCACCGACATCATCCGCAGCGACCTGCGCGACCCGTTCAAGACCCTCGGCATGCACTGGGAAAAGAAAGGAATAAGCGTTCGCGCGTTTCTTCCGGAAGCCGCATCCGTAAAGGTGTGCGAGCCGGGAAAAGTGAAAACCTCGTATGCAATGACCCGGGTCCACGCCGACGGAATTTTTGAAGTCGCGATTCCCGCCAGAAAGAAATTCTTTGCGTATGAGTTCGCATGCACGCTTCACGGCGGCCTCACGAAGCGTTTCCGGGACCCGTACAGCTTTCTTCCGGTGATGACCGAACAGTCGCGCTATTTGTTCAACGAGGGTACCCACCAGCGCGTATACGACGACCTCGGATCGCACCTGAAGACCGTAGACGGGGTTGACGGCTGCGTGTTTGCCGTGTGGGCGCCCAATGCCAAGCGCGTGTCCCTGGTGGGCGATTTCAACAATTGGGACGGCAGGCGCCATCCAATGCGACTGCTCGGTTCGTCGGGCGTATGGGAACTGTTTCTCCCGGGCGTTGGCGTGGGAACGATTTACAAGTACGAAATAAAAAAGTGGGACCGCGATCACCTGGTGCTCAAGACGGACCCCTACGGGTACTATCAGGATCCGCCTCCGAACCATGCGTCCATCGTGTTCGACGTGGATGAGTTCTCGTGGGACGACGACGAATGGATACAGCGCCGGTCACGGGGAAACCTTCTCAAGGAGCCGCTGTCCATTTACGAAGTTCACCTCGGTTCGTGGCGAAAGAAGGGACCCCGGCGCGACGGCGACTGGCTGAGCTACCGCGAACTTGCCGTCCAACTTGCGCAGTATGTGAAGGAACTCGGGTATACGCACGTTGAACTTCTCCCCGTGCAAGACCATCCGTACGTGCCGTCGTGGGGATATCAGGTGGGCGGATTCTATGCATCCAATCACCGCTTCGGCACCCCCGAGGATTTCCAATTTTTCGTCAACTATCTGCATCAGCAAGGCATCGGCGTCATTATCGACTGGGTTCCGGGCCATTTCCCCAAGGACTCCTACGGCCTTGCGTACTTCGACGGGTCTCATTTGTACGAATACGCGGACCCGCGCGAGGGCGAGCACAAAGACTGGGGCACGCTCATCTTCAACTGGGGCAGGAACGAGGTGAGGAATTTCCTGTTTGCAAATGCGCTGTTCTGGATCGAGAAGTTCCATATCGACGGGCTCCGCGTTGACGCCGTGGCGTCCATGTTGTACCGCAATTACAGCCGCAAAAACGGAGAATGGATTCCAAACAAACACGGCGGCGTGGAGAATGAGGAGGCGATCAACTTCCTGCAAACCATGAATCGTCTGGTCCACGAGAAGTTTCCGGGCGCGGTCACCATTGCCGAAGAGAGCACGGCGTGGCCGCTCGTGTCGCGGCCGACGTACCTGGGCGGCCTCGGTTTTACGTTCAAGTGGAACATGGGCTGGATGCACGACATGCTGAGCTACTTTTCCAAAGACCCCATCTTCCGCAAATACCATCAGAACCAGATAACCTTTGCCCTATGGTATGCCTTCACCGAGAACTTCGTTCTTGTCGTGTCTCACGACGAAGTCGTGCACGGCAAGCACAGCCTTCTCGAAAAAATGCCCGGCGACGTGTGGTGCAAATTCGCCAATGTCAGGGCGTTCTTCGGGTTCATGTTCGGTCATCCCGGAAAGAAACTCATGTTCCAGGGATGCGAATTCGGAATGCATTGGGAGTGGGATGCCGAACAATCCATCAACTGGCACATTCTGTCGGACGAAGACGACTGCTACCATCACAACGGTCTCATGAAGTTCGTTGCAGACCTGAACAAAGTTTACAAAAATGAGCCGGCGCTGTGGGAAATGGACTACGAAAATGCAGGGTTCCAGTGGATAGACTTCAACGATTCCGACAATTCCATTATTTCCTTTATCAGGCGCGGCAAGGAATGGCACAACATCCTTGTTTTCGTGTGCAATTTCTCGCCTGTGGTGCGGCGGCATTACCGGGTTGGAGTTCCCTTCGGCGGAAAGTACCAGGAGTTGATCAACTCCGATGCCTCCGAATACGGCGGCGCGGGTTACGGCAACAGCGGAGCGGCCACTGCCGACGCCGTTCCCCTTCACAACCAGCCGCTGTCGCTTGACCTCACTCTGCCGCCGCTGTCGGTGGAAATATTCAAGTGGAAGCGGTGACGGGCGGACGCCCGCTATGCGCACCACGTACCATCCGCCGTTGCGCGGAGGCATCACAAGGAGGAACCCATGAAGCGGATTTACCGGGATCGCGATCACAAAATGCTGGCGGGCATCTGCGCAGGCGTCGGGGAAATGCTCGATATTGATCCGACCCTTGTTCGCCTTGCGCTTGTGTTCTGTACCGTTGTAACCGGCTTTGTTCCGGGGATTGTGGTGTATGTTGCTGGGTGGTTCATCATTCCCGAAAAAACGGACCTCTAGCCGGGAGGGTCAAAGAACGCCAGCCTTCACGGTACCGCGGACATGCGCCGCACCGCACCGACGTCTCCGTGGGTAAGAATCTTACCACCTGATCGCCGTAAAAATTATTGCAGCGGTCCGGTTCGCGTGGTACAATCGTGGTACAATAATATATTTGTTCATCGCACCAGGCTTTGTCTCGCGGAAGGGGCTTTATGAATCTGGAGAACCGGACAAGGGAACAGCTCGTGGGTGAACTTGAGGAAATGCGGAGCGAACGGGAGCTTCTGCAGTCGCGCCTCGACCGGATCATCGATATCACCGCCGGAATCATCTATATCCTTGACCCCGACGGACATTTTGTCTTTGTCAACAATGCCGTCGAGGAAATCCTTCAATACGATCCCAAAGAGCTTCTTGGAAAACATTTTTCCGAAATCATGCCGCCGCACGAATACGAGCGGGTGAGCCGACTTTTTGTGCTGCCGAAATTCGTTGGCATAAGTACCGGCGACGATGCCGCGCCGAAGTTGTTCGACGAACGGCGGACCGGCAAGCGGAAAACGAGAAACCTCGAAGTGCAGCTCATGACCAAATCGCAGAAGGAAGTTCGGATCATGGCCGGGGACGTTACCGGCATCATCGCGGTCGAAGGCGCCTACGACCGCGGGCTCATGGAAAAAAGCAAGGACAAAGCCGCGGCCTTTGTGGGGAGCCAGGGGCTCATTTTCGACATCACGAGGTACAAACAGGCCGAGAAGGAGCGGTTGGAAATCCAGCGGCGCCTGCTCGAAATGCAGAAGATGGATGCGCTGGGCCGGCTTGCCGAAGGAATTGCCCATGATTTCAACAACAAACTTGGCACCATTCTTGGCTGCGCCGAAATGATAAAACAGGGCGATTCATCGGAGATGGACATTTTTGTCAACCCGATTATTTCCGCAAGCAAGCACGCGGCCGACCTTACCGGCAAACTGCTGCTGTTCGCCCGCAACAGCAACCCGCAGGTGGAAGACGTGAACATCAACGCCCTGGTACTCAATGTGGTGCATCTGCTCGAACACACTGTTGACAAAAGAATATCAATCCACCATGCGCTTCACCCGCAAACGCCGGCTGTGCACGGGGACGTGAAGCAGATCCAGAGCGCGATTCTCAATATCGCCATGAACGCGTGCGAAGCCCTGCCTGAAGGCGGAAAGCTCCTATTCGATACGTCGGTGTCTGCATGCGACACGGTGTTCAGGAAAATGCATGCCCGTGCCAAGGACGCGGCAAACTTCGTTTGCATTTCGGTGATCGACACGGGCAAGGGCATGGACAAGGAAACCAAGGCCAGGATGTTTGAACCGTTCTTTACCACCAAGACCGACGGATCTTCCATCGGCATGGGGCTCACGAGCGTTTCCAATTGTGTCAAGAATCACGGCGGGTTCGTGGAGGTGGAGAGTGCGCCGGGCAAGGGAACGCGGGTAGATGCCTACCTGCCGCTCGCGCGTTTCCAACCGGCGGCAGACGCCGGCGCCGTGCCGTCGGGCAAATCGATACGGGGGAGCGGCCGCATCCTCGTTGTCGACGACGAACCATCGTTTCTGGGCGTTTCGAAGGCGATCCTCAGGGACCTCGGTTACGGCGTCGTCACATGTCCCAACGGGAGGGAGGCGGTCGACTATTACCGTAAGAATCATGGCGATGTCGACCTCGCCATTATAGACCTGATGATGCCGGAGCTTTCCGGGTGCGACTGCTTCCGGGAACTCAAGAAAATCAATCCTGCGGTGAGAGCCATTATTTCCACCGGGTACGGACGCAACAGCGAGGTGGAAGCCGCGCTCAAGGAAGGCGTGTGCGACGTCATCCAGAAGCCTTTCGAAAGCGCCCGGCTGTCGCAGATCTTGTCGGGAATCCTGGCGAAGAAATAGAATCCTCGCTTTTCGCGGCCGCCGGGTTTTGTGCCCGCCGCCCACTTTCTCCCCTGCGGGCGCAAATCAGCTTGATTTGACCCGCGCTTCGCTCGTATATTAATCATCTTGTTTTGACCCTCCCACGCATCTTTGTCACTCTACAGAAATCGGAACTCGCGTCCTATGTATTGGAAAAATGCATTTGTCCACACATTGCGGGAAGTGCCCTCCGAAGCCGAGACGATCAGCCACAAATTGATGCTGAGAGCCGGCATGATCCAGAAACTGTCGGCCGGCATATACAATTATCTGCCCCTCGGCCTGAGAGTCATAAGGAAAATTGAGGCCATCATCCGGGATGAGATGGAAAAATGCAACGCCACCGAACTTCTCATGCCCATGGTCATTCCCGCCGAACTGTGGCAGGAAAGCGGCAGATGGGACTATTACGGTCCGGAACTGCTGAGGTTGACAGACAGAAAGAACAATCCGTTTCTTCTGGGGCCAACCCACGAAGAGGTGATTGTGGACGTGGTTCGGAAATCGGTACGGTCGTATCGCGACCTGCCGCTGTGCCTGTTTCAGATCCAGACCAAGTTTCGCGACGAGGTGCGACCGCGCTACGGCCTCATGCGCGGCCGTGAGTTTATCATGAAGGACGCGTACTCCTTTCACGCCGACCAGGAGTCGCTCGAAGAAATGTATTGGGCGATGTACAAAGCCTACGCCGCGATTTTCGGCCGGTGTGGGCTGGAGTTCCGTGCGGTCGAGGCGGATTCCGGCACTATCGGCGGCAGTGTGACCCACGAATTCCACGTGCTTGCCGATTCGGGAGAGGACACAATTGCGTTTTGCGATTCCTGCGATTATGCCGCGAACGTCGAAAAGGCCGCGGCGCGGCAGCCGCTGCCTGCCGCCCTCCCGGCGGATGCCTCGATGCCTCAGGAAGTCGCCACCCCGGGAAGAACAAGCATCGAGGATGTCGCATCGTTCCTGGCAGTCAACCCGCGGGACACCGTCAAGATGCTCATTTACGAGGTTGATTCGGAGTACTACGTTGCGGTCTGCGTGCGTGGAGACCTCGTTGTCAACGAAGTGAAGCTCCGGACCGTGCTCGACGCCAAGGCGGTTACCATTCCATCCGACGAAATCGTGAGAGACAAATTGAAACTTGCCGTCGGCTCTATGGGCCCAAGAAATTTTCCGGCCGGAACGGTCAGGGAGGTAATTGCGGATCTCTCGGTCCGGGCCATGGGCAAGAGCGTCTGCGGCGCAAATAGAGACGGGTATCATCTGACCAACGTATATCCGGTCCGCGACCTGACTTTTAAGCGGTTCGAAGACGTCGCAGTGGTTGTTGAAGGAGACCCTTGTCCCAGGTGCGACGGCGGCAGACTCAAAATGCGTAAGGGGATCGAGGTCGGACAGGTCTTCAAACTCGGGGAAAAATATTCGAAGCCGATGTCTCTCACGTTCTTGAATGACCAAGACAGCCCAAGCCTGATGACCATGGGCTGCTACGGCATAGGCGTCGGCCGCACGGCTGCAGCCGCTGTGGAGCAGCATCACGACGACGATGGCATCATCTGGCCCGCAGCCATTGCGCCGTACTCGGTGGCCCTGCTCTGCCTCGACACGGGCAGCGAGGAAGTCTACCGACTTTCAAAAAGCATACACGACGCGCTCGAGAAGAACGGGATTGACGTACTGCTCGACGACAGAACAGAGCGGCCCGGCGTAAAATTCAAGGATGCGGATCTTATAGGCTGCCCATTCCGGATAACGGTTGGTCTCAGGGGAGTAAAAGAAGGCGTGGTGGAGTTCAAGCGGAGGCACGAGAAATCTCTTGAAAAGATTTCCAAGGATTCCTGCGCCGAAACAATTTTGAAGATCATTGGCCGGCAATCGTGATCCAAAACGAAAAAGAATAATCGCAAGAAAAAATCCTATTCCCAATAAAGTCAAAATGTTATATTGGTATCTTCATGTCCCGTGTCTTTTTAAACCACAATATGATTGACTTATTGCAAGACGTCCTGCTATAATAAGATGAAGTAAGCCAGGACACACAAACAATATGAAGAAACCGGCTTGGTCATTGCTCTTCTTCACTTCCGGTTCATCCGGAAAGGTAAGGCGCGTGTCGCTTACCACGCCATTCATATTTGTGGTTTCGGTGTTCATGCTTCTGGGCGTGCTCGGACTTGGTCGATGCGTCTACTTCGCATCGTCCTACGGCCTCGCAAAGCTCAAGATGTACTTTAGCCTCAAGGAAAATCTTCAGCTCAAAGCCGAAGTTAATTTCTTCTCAAAGTACTCGCATGAAAAACTCTTCAACCTCGACAAGCTTGTTTCCTTTGAAAACAAAACGCGTCTGAAGTTCGGCATGGATTGCGTCAGCGAAGATGTCCGAAAAGTCGGCGTGGGTGGAATGCCGAGCGATAACGATCTTGTTCTTGCCACCCTGGAAGACCCGGTTCTCATGAAAGCCGACGCGGTAAGGGAGGATATTCTTGCCCTTTTGCGAAAGGTTCGTCTTGAGGACACAACGTTCGGCACCATGGCGAGCCAGGTGGATAGGCAATTGGTTGTGTGGTCTCAAAGGCCGGCGGTGTCGCCGGTGTGGGGGCGACTCACGTCCGGTTTCGGGTACAGGGTACATCCGTTTACAGGCTACACCGTGCTTCACGCAGGAATCGATATATCAAACCAGATCGGCACGCCGGTCCGCTGTACGGCCGACGGCATTGTCTCTTTTGTCGGTTACAAAGATTACTTTGGAAATCTTGTTCAGGTTTCGCATCCTGCGAGCGGATTCAAGACAATGTTCGGCCACCTGAACAAGGCGGCGGTCGTTGAAGGGCAGGGAGTAAAACGCGGAGACATTATCGGCTATCTGGGCAACAGCGGCAGGAGCACCGGGCCACATCTGCATTATGAAATTCACAAACTCAGCGACATAGTCAATCCTATCGATTTCATTCTTCCCGCAGACACAATGATCGATTAGTCCGCAGGTGCGAAACCCTCGTAAACGATCCGCCGGTTTTTACCTGATTCCCGTTGACATTCCTTCCGTACCATTTTATCATCAGTTCGATGGTTGTCCACAGTGAAATTGCCGTTGTGTCGCAAACCCGCTGCGGGTGGATTGACATCACCGCAGCTATCGAGAAAGCCGTGAAGAATAGCGGCATTACCTCGGGCATATGCTGCGTCTCGAGCCTCCACACCACGGCCGGCATCACGGTCAACGAAAACGCGGACCCCGACGTGGAAACTGATTTCTTCCGGTCTCTTGCGGCGCTGGCTTTACCGGCGGAAGCCTGCCTTCATTCTGAGGGAAATTCGGACAGCCATCTCAAAGCGTCGCTTGTGGGGTTGAGCGCCAGCGTACCCGTCTGCGGCGGCGTGCTCGTACTGGGAACATGGCAGTCCATTTACTTTTGTGAATTTGACGGTCCAAGAAAACGGCGCGTGACCCTCACGGTGATGGGCGAATAAGGTTCGCGCGCCGGCGGAGACGACTCATGGCATCGGCCTTGTGGGCGGGGAAGGAAAACCTTCTGTCGGCGACGGTGATCGCCTGCGGTATCGCTGTAGCCTGCGCATACGGTCAGGACGTCGCATCGGTCCGGTATGCCGCGGAACTGGACAACCTTCCCGCGTCGTGCCGCGCGGCATCCATGGGGGATGCCGGCGTCGCCCTGCCGCTTGATGCGGCGGGAGTATTCTGGAACCCGTCGGCACACGCATATATCAAGAGCTACGAACTGTCGGCCGAGTATGCCAAACTGTACGGCGGCCTTTCGAGCCAGGGATGCGCCGCGATTCACGTCCCGCTGCAGGAGCAGATGAGCGTCGACGCGTTCTACACACGTTTTCAGAGCGGGACAATATCCCAGTGGGACACGCTTCCCGGGACCGAACTTGCCCGCCTCGCCGACCCCTCGCTGCGCGCCGATGGATCATCCAGCGGCAGCTTTACAAACGACCAGAACCTGCTGGTTCTGTCCATTGCGCGGGTGTTCCCGATGCCCGTTCCGCGCCTCACCACCTACAGTTACCCGCTTCCCGTGGAATTGTCCGGCGGCATTAATTTCAAGGGCTTCTGGCAAACCCTGAACCCGTGGGGGCAGGTGAGAATGGGGATGAATATCAACGCCGATGCCGGGCTCCTGCTTCGGGTCGGAATAGATTATGATCTGCTCAAGAAACAGGTAAGCCGGGAATTCTATGTGGGGCTGGACGTGAGGAACTTCCTCGGCACGAGGATGGTGTGGCTCCATTCGCCCGACGACTATCAGGAAACTGTTGATATGTCGGAAAGCTTCGGAGTGTCATACATAGACAGAACGCATATCCTCGGCGCAACCTGGATAGCGACATTCGCCGTGCTGCGTGACTACGGTTATACCTATCATGGGGGCCTTGAGGCGCAGTTCGCCGACATGATTTCGTTCCGGGTCGGCGTTTCCGACAAGACCTTTACGTGCGGCGCAGGCGTTACCTTCAAGAACTACTCTCTCGATTACGCCTACCGGTTCGACGAAATCGCGCCCTCGCCGCTGCGGCTCTCGCTGCGGGTGGCATTTTAAAAGGCGGTGAAAAGTAAAAAGTTCAAAGTAAACGATGTGGCCCGTCACTTTGGACTTGCAACTTTTGACTTTGAACTATTTTTTTTGAATTAGAGGTGCTTGAACTTCTCTTTTTCCCCGTACAACTGGCCGATTCTCACCGAGAGCTTGTCGTCGACAACGGTGATTTCGCCTTTTGCAAGCATCTTGTCCTTAATAAAGACATCGACTGGCTCGCCCGCCATGCGGCTGAGCTGGACAAGGCTGCCCTTTTTGAGGTTGAGGAGATCGCGGATGGACATTCGCGTTTGTCCCAGTTGGACCGAAATCGGAACGCCCACGTCCAGCAGCATGTTGACGGTATTGGTCATTGGAAAACTCCCGGCCTGTGCCCTCGGTGATCCGCCTATTCCTTTATATCGGATGCCGGCAAAAGATTCTTGAGGACATCCGCCGGCAGCGGACGCGGTCTTGGCAAACGGCATCGATCACATTGTACCAAAGAAACCGCTTGTGCGCAAGGACGTTGTAGCGGCGCCGGCGCCCGGTGTTGCGCAAGGCGAAGAGACTGCGCGGTGAATCCCATAGCGAGCGGCTATGAGTACGTTTTCATTCCATAGGGATGGAAAGATTGCAGGCTGCTCACTGGAGCGTACATCCGGTCGTAATCGCGGACCTCGCAGGTTCGCAAGAGCGTCTACTCCTGTAGTGTTGTATGCAGTCCTAGTCGTGGTGCTGCGAGGTCTTTCAATGTTCTTGTCTCCTCTCGTGCATTACTGGTAATATATATTTTTAGCAGCGACTTTCATGATGCACGGCCGGCAGGCGTCCGCGGATTCCCGTGGATAATACGGCCTGTGCAATACCAACGCTCTACCAGTCTCGGAGGTCTGCGCGTGATCGTTATTACCGGCGGAGCAGGGTTTATCGGCAGCGTGCTGGCCTGGCGGCTCAATCAGTCGGGTCACACCGACATTTGCATCGTGGACCACCTCGGCTCGTCGGAAAAATGGAAAAACCTCAGGGCGCTCACCTTCTCCGACTACTTAGACAAAGAAGAATTCATCGGGCGGCTCGAACGGGGCGACTTCGGCGACGGCATCGACGTGATTTTCCACCTGGGCGCTTGTTCGTCAACCACCGAAACCGATGCCGGCTACCTCATGGAAAACAACTACCGGTATTCGGTGAGGATCGGGACATGGCGGGAGGCTCATAAAAAGACCCGTCTCATTTATGCGTCAAGCGCCGCAACGTACGGCGACGGCTCCCAGGGGTATCTCGACGACGAGAACCTGCTTCCCACGCTTCGCCCGCTTAACATGTACGGATATTCAAAACACCTGTTCGATATGTATGCCTTTCGCCACGGATGGCTGTCGGACATCGTGGGGCTCAAGTACTTCAACGTGTTCGGGCCGAACGAGAACCACAAGGGCGACATGCGGAGCGTGATAAACAAGGCGTATCCCCGCATGCGCGACGAAGGGACCATAGCTCTGTTCGAGTCGCACCGCTCCGACTACCGGCACGGCGAACAGCGCCGCGACTTCGTGTACGTTAAGGATGCCGTCGACATGACCCTGTTTTTTATGGAGCGCAGGGACGCCGCCGGACTATACAATATCGGAACCGGCGCGGCGCGGTCGTGGAACGACGTCGCCGGCGCGATGTTCGGCGCGCTCGGCAGGAAGCCTTCCATCACCTACATCCCGATGCCGGAAACCATTCGCGCCAAGTACCAGTACTTTACGCAGGCCGACCTCACAAAGCTCTTTGAGGCCGGCTGCGCCGTTCGGTGCCGGCCGCTCGAGGAATCCGTTGCCGACTATGTGCACGAGTACCTCTCCAAGGACGGCCTGATCCTGTAACTGCGGCGAAAGGCGTTTCGTGGACCGCATTTCTGTGACAAAGACACCGGACGGGCTCAAGGCGTTTCTCACCGTGCCCGACGCGCTGGCCACGGATTATCCCACCTTTGATGAGCTCAGGCAGTGCCTTGCAGACAGCGGGGTGGTGTGCGGCATCGACGACAACGCTCTGCACCAGATGATCCGGAACAAAACCTGCAATTTCCCCGCGGAAGTCGCGCGGGGAACGCCCAGCGTCCCGGCGACCCCGGGACGCATCGACATCCTGGTCGACGTGTCGTCGCGGGGAAAGCCGAAGGCGATTGCCGGCGGACGGGTTGACCTTCGCGACATCGGGTACGTGGTCAACGTGCGCAAGAATTTGCATATTCTTCGGCGAATTCCCCCCGTTCCCGGGAAGGAAGGGAAAATGGTGACCGGGAAAACCATCGGGTTCGTGATACCGCCGCACGTGATGCTGATCCCGGGAAAGGGCACCAGAATCCTCGAAGAAGACCCGAACGTGCTGGTCGCGGACGTCGACGGCGCGGTCATGGTCTTTCCAAACGGGAAGGCCGAGGTTCTCACCGACAAACTGGTGCAGAGTAACGTCGACTACACCACCGGCAACATCTACTTTTCGGGCAATCTCCGGATCAACGGTACCGTGCGCAGCGGTTTCGAAGTGGCGGCCGAGGGAAACGTGTGGATAGGCGGGAGCGTTGAGGACGCGAAAGTTTCGTCGCTGGCCGATCTCGAAATTGTGGGCGGAGCCTCCGGCTCGGGCAACGGAATTGTCAAATGCGCAGGAACCCTCAAGGCGCGGCACATCCAGAACCTGAACGTCCAGGCCAAAAATGTCGAGGTTGCCGAAGACATCGTGCATTGCGACATCTGGGCCGAGGCAACGGTGGTGGCAAAGTCGATCGTCGGGGGCACGGTTTCGGTCGGCAGGTCCGTTGAGGCGGAAACGATAGGGACCGAGGCGGAAGCCAAGACGGTGGTGGATCTCGGGGGCACCTCGGCGCTGCTCAAGCAGAAATACGATCTGCTCCGCGACCTGGCAACCGTGACCGGAGAGATCGGGGCGCTCAAGGGCGACATGTATTGCCACGTGCGGGACGAGATGGACGAAGGCGGAACGCTTTCGCCCTCTTCGCTATCGCGGCTCGACGATCTGCGGGCCAAGAACCAGGAAACTCTCGATAAAAATGCCGCAATACAAAAGGAAATCGGTACAATTGACGATAAACTGAAGAGGAGCACCATTCCGGTGCTCAAGGCGGGCACCATATACCCGAATACCATAGTGAAAGCGGGAACGCTCGAAAAAGGCATTAAGGAAAAACTGTCGCATGTGGTTATCACGGCCGAGCAGAATGTAATCACGGTCGGCAAGGGTTAGCCTCGGCCGTCTTTTCTGTTTGACTGTTGCGAGTCATTGCAGTATCATTACAAGTGGGTTGCCAGAGTATCGTGTGGGTATCGTAATCGGAGTTGGACTATGACGAATGCGTGGATAAGCCGGTTCCGCTGTTGCGTGTTTGCACTGCCGTTTTTCCTCTTGCTGACCGTTCCGTGCGCGGGCCAGGAAACCGACGACTACATCCACTATCAGTTGGGCCTTCGATACAAGAACGAAAACAAGTCCGATCAGGCGCTCGAAGAATTCCGTAAATTGCTTTCCGCCTATCCGGACAATTACAACGCGTACATGCAGATTGCGGATATCCGGAGGATGCAGGGTCAACCGAGGCTCGTTATCTATAATCTGAAACGGGCGCTTGCCTACAATCCGGGCTGGGGCAAGGCGCAGAAAATGCTGGCCGAGGCCTACGAGCAGGACAGGCAGTTCCAGAATGCCATCATCGAGTACCAGCATTACCAGCAGGCTTGCGATCCTGCCGAGCTCGATTCGATTCAGTCCAAAATCAACCGTCTTGTCGGCAAAGTAAAGGGCGAACCCGAGCCCATGGCGCAGGCGGCCTCGTTGCCTGGGCAAAAGGATACACTTGCCCCTGCAAAGAAGACCGTTTCGGGCAAGCAGGCCCAGGCCGCCGCGGTACCCTCACCCTCGGCCGCAAAATCCCGCGCCGGCAGTGAGGCCGGGGCGCCTCGGAAAAAGGCGATTGCCCAGCCCGCCGCGCCCACCGCCGAATCTCATTTCAACCAGGCCGTGGTGCTTTACAACGAGGAAAAATTCGACGAAGCCCTGGGGCAGCTCAAAAAGGCCGTGACGCTCAAGAGGGACTTCCCCGCCGCATATTACTATGCCGGCCTCATACGGTTCAAGAAGGGCGAAAACGACCTTGCAAAGATCAACTTCGCCAAGGCGTTCGGCTACCCCGAAGGGGAAGGGGTTGCCCATTTCTTTCTCGGAAAGATTTACGGAACGGAAAGAAACTTCAAGGAAGGCATAGCCATGCTGCTGGAGTTTCTCCAGAAACCGGGAGACCCGGACCAGCGCAAAGAAGCGGTGGCGCTTCTCAAGCAATACAAAGCCATCGTGGGCGACCCCACGCCGCTGCCGGCGGGATTGGGCGGCCCCGACACCGTGCGGCGCCAGGAGCCTCTGATAGAACCGGTTGCCCCGGAAACGAGCATGGTTACCATCGAAATGAGAATCGATTCTCTCCTGACCTTGGCGGTTGTCGATACGCTTTCCGATCCGGGGCAGGCGATGCTCGTTGCCGTCAAGGAATTTCGCGCGGGAAGGTACGAGAGCGCGGCAAAAGAATTCAAAAAGGTCATGGTCTCGTTTCCAGCCAAAGCGGTGGGTCCGCAGTGTCTCTACGATATCGGTGCGTGCTACATGAAACTCCGGTTGTTTTCAAACGCGGAAAACCAGTTCGACCAGCTGTTGGAACGATACCCGGCGCACGCGCTCGCGTCGCAGAGCCTGTTCTTTAAGGCTTATTCCTTCCTTGAGCGGGGAGATCTGTCCCGCGCGGAGCGCCTGCTGCGGGAATTTATCCAGAAGAACCGCACGCATCAGTGGACGGGGAGGGCATACGAAAAGTTGGGAGACCTCTATACCGAACTTAAGGAGTCGGGCAAGGCGCTTGACGCATACAATCAGGCCGTGGCGCAGGCGCATGACGCCGCCGACCGCGCATACGCGCTCTACAAACTGGGCTCCCTGTACTTTGAGGTCGCCAACGGCCCGCGGGCCGTGGAATCGCTGGAGAAGCTGATTGAAAACGGTGAAAAGTCGGGTTCGTACCTGCGCGTTCCGGATTCGTACTACCGGATCGCCGATTATGAGTACCAGCACAAGAACTTTAAACGTGCGCTCGAATTTTATCAGAAGGCAACGCGCAAGTATCCCACGTATCAGGAAACGCCCTGGGGCCTTTTCCAGGCGGGCAATATTTACAAGAACACGAAAGACTATCAGAAAGCAATCGAAACCTACAAAGTCCTCGCCAAAACCTACCCCGACGACTATTGGGCAAAACAGGCGAAGTGGAAAATGGAAGACGCGGTATGGGAAAACGAATACCGCAGCGTGTTGAACTAGCCGCGGAGCCGTTGTTCCTTCGTCCCGTTGCGCCAACAAATACTCCATTCTTCAAACTTCCCTGTGGACGACTGCCTGCACGAATTGGTACAATAATACATTGATTGAGTCCGGTTCTTGTGCCTCAAAAGTGGGACCGAATGGCTGCTGCAGATACTACCTCGCTCATTGCCACGCTTGCCGCGTCGTACCGGCGCCAGTTGGAAATGTACCGAACGCTCACCGCGCTCGTGCAGAAGACGCTGTCGCAGGTGGTGCTTTCGCGCGGCGACGTGTCGGGCGTTATGGACAGCTTTACGCGCAAGCAGGAGCTGATTGACGCTATTGTCAAGGAGCGCGAAAATGTGGGCGACTGCGTTGTTCTGTGGCAGGAACGCAAGGCGGGTTTGAAGCAGAGTACGCAATCGCAGGAACTCGACGAACTGCTCAAAGCCACGCAATTGGTAATCAAGGAGTTCCTGGAATACGAGGAACAGCTCAAAAAATATCTCGAGCATGTCACTAAGAAAGGGAGCCCCGTCTCTTGATGGCCGTCGCGAGGAAGAACACGCCCGTGCTTACCCAGGAAATGTTCGATTCCCTTACCGGAATTATCGAGGATTTCCAGGCGCGCGCCGAAAAGCTCGCCGTATTATACGAACGTATGCGGCAGGATTTCAAGAAAGTCAACGTCGAACTCGACAAGAAAAACGAACAGCTCGCCCAGAGTCTGCGAAAGCAAGAGGAAATTCAGACGTATCTGGGCAGCATTCTCGAAAGCATGAACAGCGGCGTGGTTGGGGTGAATACCGTGGAGCGCATAACCCATTTCAACAAGGCCGCTTCCGAAATCACCGGATTCCCCCCGGAAGAAGTAATTGACAAAAAGTATTCCGATCTGTTTCCCAAGAACAGCGAGGGCGAGACGTCGCTTCTCCAGGTGCTCCGAACGGGCAAGGGGCTGGCCCGCGACGAAAAGGTGATCTGGCATAGGGACGGACATCCGTTGCCGGTTTCCTTCCAGACCGCGCTGCTCACCGATCCATCCGGAGCGACACTCGGCGCCGTGGAGATTTTCTCGGACATTTCCCGCATCAAGGCGCTCGAAGAGGAGATGCAGCAGACCAAGACCATGGCGGCTCTCGGCGAAATGGCTGCCACCGTAGCGCACGAAATAAGGAACCCGCTCTCCGCCATGGGAATGTGGGCCACCCTTCTGGAGCGCGAGATAGCGCCGGAAAGCCAGAGCAGGAACATCGTACACAAGATCCTTGAGGGACTGTCGCGGCTCAACAGGATCGTGTCGAATCTGCTGGTATATTCGCGGCCTGTAAAGCCCCAGCTCCGGCCCGTGCCGCTGCAGCAGCTACTCAGCGAAACGTCCGACTTCGTGGAAATTGAGATCGAACGCCAGGGACAGAACATTGAAGTGCACAAGGCTTGGGACGGCGAGGCGGTGCAGGTTCTGATGGACCCGGAGAAACTGCAGCAGGTAATCATGAATCTGGCGCTCAACGCGATCCAGGCCATGCCCAAGGGCGGCACACTTACGGTGCGCATCGACAGCACGGAGGGCGACACCGGGTATGGCTCGTTCTCCATAAGCGACACCGGATGCGGAATTTCCAAAGAGAACCTCGATAAAATATGGCTGCCCTTTTTCACCACAAAATCAAACGGCACCGGGCTGGGGCTTGCTATTGTCAAGAAGATAGTCGAATCGCACTCCGGCGTGATAGAAGTGGCCAGCGAAATCGACAAGGGGACTACGGTAAAGGTCTTCTTGCCCCTGGCAAAACCCTGATGACGAGGAACGCGCAGAGCATGGAAAAAAAGAGGATTCTCGTCGTTGACGACGACGATTACATGCGGGATTCGATGACGGAAACCCTGCGCCGGAAAGGGTACGATATTGAGGCCGCGCCCAGCGGAGCCGCCGCGCTTGAGCTTTTCGGTCAGGGACCGTTCGATCTGGTAATCTCGGACCTCAAGATGTCGGGCATGTCGGGCATGGATCTTCTGGACAAGATACGCCAAGTTGACCCCGAAGTGACCTTTCTCATGGTCACAGCGTACGGCGCCATCGAGACCGCGGTGCAGGCGGTAAAAAAGGGAGCATACGATTTTCTGCAGAAGACCCCGACCATGCTGGAGGAACTCGAACTTAATGTAGAGCAGATTCTCAAACATCGCCAGCTCGTACGCGAAAACAAGACGCTCAAGAGCGCGCTCAACAAGCAGTTCGATTACATCGGCACCGGCACCCAGATGGACGCCATCCGCTCGCTTTCCAAGACCGTTGCTGAAAGCCGCTCCACCGTACTCATTACCGGTGAGTCCGGCACGGGTAAGGAGCTTGTCGCCCGCTCCATCCACTACCAAAGCCCACGGTACAACCGTCCATTTGTGAAGGTAAACTGCGCCGCCCTGCCCGAAGGGCTCATAGAGAGCGAACTGTTCGGACACGAAAAGGGCGCGTTTACCGGCGCGCTCAACCGCAGACTGGGGAAATTCGAGCTTGCGTCGGGCGGCACCCTTTTGCTCGACGAAATAGCCGAGATGGCAGTGTCGGTCCAGGCAAAGCTCCTGCGGGTCCTGCAGGAGCGCGAGATCAGCAAGGTGGGCGGCGACGATCCGATCGAAGTTGACATTCGCATTGTTGCCACCACAAACCGCGACCTGGAAAAGGAAGTAAAGGAAGGCAGGTTCCGGGAAGACCTCTTCTATCGCCTCAACGTATTTCGAATCCATCTGCCGCCGCTCCGCGAAAGAAAGAACGACATAGAGAAGATCGTGGAGTTCTTTATTGAACGTTACAACAAGGACAACGGACTCACGGTGGAAGGAGTCGAAAAGGGAGTGCTCGAAATCCTCACCGCGTACGACTGGCCCGGCAATATCCGCGAGCTTGAAAATGCCATAGAACGCGCCGTGGTGCTCACGCGCAGCGGTCCCATCAAGGCCGCGTGTTTCACGCTGCCGTGCAGCGGCGCCGCGACGCGCGACGGCGCGGAATTCCAATTCAGCCCCGGATTGACGATTGCGGGTGCGGAGAAAGAACTCATTATGCAGACCCTTGCATCATGCGGGCAGAACCGGACCAAAGCCGCCCAGATGCTTGGCATTTCCATACGGACCCTGCGGAACAAACTCAACGAATACGGCGTTGCCAAAGAATAGCGAAACGCACGTTTGCCAAGGATACCCAATGCTGCGAATCAACGCAAAATCCATCATCTTGAGAACCGCGGTCATCTACCTTTTCGTCACCATTCTCAACGTGTCGATCTTCGTGCTCATGGTGTTCGAGAACCAGCTCGATCTCATTGCGCAGAACGCGATCCTCAACAGTGAGCTCAAGGGCTCGAATTTCAAGTACCGTATCGACAATGCCATGGGCGTTGCCGGCGACCTCGACAACGCGAATATCAACAAAATCTTGCGTGAGGCAAGCTCTCTGGGCGTCAGGGACGTCACCCTGTTCAGTGAGGCGGGAAAGGTATTTGTCAATATCGAAAACAACCAGGCCGTTTCGAAGGCCGAGGCCAGCGTCGATGACATGAAGAACATCAACATGGCCATCACCAAGAAGGGCTTCGAGGACAAACTGTTCTACCACGTGATCCACCGCAAGACAAAGCTGATCAACCTGTACATTCCTTTTTCGTATGCCGGCGACAAAATCGGCGTGGCCGCGATTGCACTGTACATGATCGACATCGACAAGCAGATGAACTACCTGTACCGGCAATGCCTGGTGATCGCGCTTATCATTATCGCCATCCATTTCGGGTTCGCGGTCCTGTTCTCCCGTATGATCTTCTTTCCGCTGCGCAAGCTCAACGATGCCACGCATCTCCTGGCGCAGGGGAAGCTCGACATCCGCGTTCCCATCGTGAGTGACGACGAGATCGGCCAGCTCGCCTCCTCGTTCAATGAGATGAGCGTTGCGCTGCAGCGTATGCGCGACGAGGCGCGCGGAGCGAACCCGCTTACGGGCCTGCCCGGGAACCTTGCAATCGCCAAGTTCATCGACGACAGCCTCAACGCTGGCCGCGTGATATGCGTGCTCTACTGCGATCTCGACAACTTCAAGGCCTACAACGACAAGTATGGATTTACAAAGGGAGACGAAGCCATCCTGTATACCCGCGACTGCCTGGTTGCCATTGCAAAGCGCAAGGACATGAAGGACGTTTTTATCGGCCACGAAGGCGGCGACGACTTCGTTGTCGTATGCGAATTCCCGTACTGGGAGGAATACGCCAAGTCGTTTATCACGCTGTTTGACCGGGGCATCTACCAGTTCTACAACAGCGTCGACGCGAGAAACGGGTTCATCGAGTCGATCAACCGCAGGGGCGAGCGCCAGCGATTTCCGCTCATGAGCGTGTCGGTGGCGGTGGTATCGAACCGGCAGCGGCCGTTCAGGCGTCACGCCGAGATGATCCAGGTGGCGGCGGAAGTGAAGAAATACGTCAAAAGCATCGACGGGTCTTGTTACGCCATCGACCGGCGCCAGGGGCCCGTGAGCCCGACGGGGCAGGTGACCCTTCCGGGCCAGGCGCCGGCGGCGCCCGGACCGGCACGGCAGCAGCGGTAGACGGCAGCCTTTGGAATTGCTCGGAAACAACGGACCGGCGCACCCATGAAAACCTACTTTCAGATAGTTCTCGTTCTGCTGTTGCTCGGCTTCACCGTCATGTTCAATTTCGGGCTTGTTGACATCCGCATCGATGAACTCAATTACCTCCTCGGCAAAATCGCGAATATGCAGGATGTGTCGAATTCCCTCGGCATTGTGGGCAAGTACGAACTCATCAAACGCCGCATGCAATACGGCGAGGAAAGCAATTCTTCCTACGAGCTCGAAGCAAAGGTGCAGGCGCTCACCTCCGGCGAGCGAACGCCCGACAAGGGGGACGAGTGGAAGAAGAAATTGTACACTGCGCCCGTGCGCATCACTCTCAACGTCATCCGTCTTTTTCTCGGCAAGGAGATCGTGAGCCTCAAGGCCGAAGACAAGATTCTCAACATCCTGGAAATCGGCTATTTCTGGGAGAGAAACAGGAAATACGTGGAGGCGATCAAGGTGTACGATGAGGTGCTGTCGCAGAATGTTCAGCCCGAGATCAAGGCCGCCGTGATGATTCACAAGGCGTTCTGCCATTCCATGCTCAGCGAATACGATATTTCCAAGCGAACCTACGAGCGCGTGATTAGCGTGTATCCGAACACAGAAGCCGGGGTGATCAGCTGGAAATTGCTTGACTTCATAGAATCGATGGAAAAACAGCGCGCCCAGCTCGAACAGCAGAAATCGTCGTATTTCGAAAAGGCCAGACAGTTCTATCTTCTGATGGACTATCGCAACTCAATTAAGTATTTCTCGATTTTCATGCAGGAAAAACCGCCGGATTCCCTGTTGTACCAGGCGCAGTACTACAAGGGAAGATCGCACGAAGAAGTGGGCGAAAGCGAAGAGGCCATGGCCGAATATCAAAAGGTGATCCGTGGCGACAAGTCGCGCGAATGGGCCAAGCAGGCCAACCGCCGTATGCTCATGATGGGCGAGTTCTACGAACAAAAGAAGCAGATATCCGACGAGGCCAAGCGGCAGCTGGCGCTCTACCAGGACCAGAGCTTCATTAACAAAGTGGAGCAGTACGCCAGCATGGTCTCGGAGAGCAGCCTCAGGAAGGAACTGATGGCCGGCTCGGCGCAGAACAAGGAGGGGAAAACCGTGCGCGCCGCCGCAGACGACAGCCTGCTCAACGTCATCAACAAGATCGGCAGCCTCGATCTCACCGGAGAAAAGGAGGCCAAGCGCCAGGAGGAACTCCAGAAACTGCGAGACGAGCTTGTACAGACCGGCAGGCTGTCGGCGCAGGACGTAAAGGAACTGGAGCGCAGGAAAGACCTCGAGGACAATCCCTTCCGTCGCCCCAGCGTGCTCAAGGAGACCATCGATGAGAACTCCACCCAGCTCAAATACATTTACAACCGGAAACTGCGCCAGGGCATAAAACTGTCCGGCAAGATGGTGGTAGAGATTTCAATCCGGCCCGACGGCGGTATCAGGAACGCCGTCGTTCTGAAATCGACCATGGGAGACAAGACATTCGAAGACGATATTGTCAAGCAGATCAGGGGATGGAAATTCAAGTCGGTATCGGACAGCCTGGGGGATTTGACGGTGAATTATCCGTTTGAGTTTACGCAGGAAGAGTAGCGGCCGGGCATTTCGTGATGTTTGTTGCCCGGGAAGGATGTGGGCGTTTCCCTTTTGTAGAGGTGCACGATCACGCGCCTCTACAAGCTTTTCCATTTTCCTGATCTTGAATTAGTTCATTCCCATTCTGCTGGCCACCAACGCCGGAAATTTGAAATCGTCCACCTGCTATTTAGCAATCGCCAATTCATTCAATTTCTTCACCGCCTCCTTGAATCGCGGGCTTCCTGAATTGTTCATGTAGCATCGCTTCACATTCAGCCAATAGTTGATGGCGGTCGTCCGGTTGTCAGGCGTCGATTCGTCCCTGTATACCTCGTTGCTGGCGACAGCCGTGAAATACTGCGCGTCGTTACGCACCTCGAGGATGCTGCGGTACTTGCTGGGTTTGGTGAGCGCGGTCTGGAAGTTCTCGATGGCGTCCTTGTTGCGTCCCATGCGCTGGTACATCTCGCCCGTGAGCAGGAAGTACTCGGCGTCGTCCAGTTTGTTGTTGAGGAGGTTCTCCTTTGCGGCCCGCAGCTTATCGGACTGGATGAGCGCGTCCACGAGCAGCAGCCACGCCTTGTCGTGCTGGGGAGAAGAGGCCGGAACGTTTTCAAGCGCGAGTTGTGCGTCGTCAATTGCGCCTTTGGCGAGCGCGGATTGACCGATGGACACGAAATCGTCGGAACCATATTTTTTTTTGAGATTCTCCAGGGGGGAGCCGCTTGAAACCGGTTCTTTTTCGTGCACGGCCGGCTGGCGCGTCCGCTGCTGGGCCTGCGAGACAGTGCGGCCCGATGCCTGCCTGGCATTTCTGGCGCTTGCCCTCGGCGTCTCCGGCTGTTCCATCTGCGGCCGGGCTTCGGCTTGGGGAGCCTGCTGCGGCTGCACGGCCGAAAGCGGTTGCAACTGCTGCTGTTGCGCTGCCGGAGTCTGGGCCGGTGCGGCGGCCGGGGCGGGAGCAGGTTGCTGCGCCGGTGTTGAGACGGCGTGGTCGGCAGGAGCTGGTTTGGGGCCGGTGACGAGAAAGAGGGTTACGGCGGCGGCAATCACGATCGCGGCTGCAGCAGGCAAAACCACTTTGAGCGAAAGCCATGCCGGCTTGCGCGCCTTTGTTTCCGAGGAAACGCTTGACGGGTTCGCAAGGTACGCCTTGAGCACGGCTTCCGGCGAATCCGAGGTGAGGGCCTTGTGCGCGGATTCAAGTTCGTCAAGCAAGGCCGACGCGCTAGCGTACCGGTTTTCCTTGTCGAGCTGGAGGCATTTCTGCGAGATTTTCGCGATCCCCTGAGGAACTGAGAAGTCGAACTCCTCGAATTTCCTGTACTCGTTCATGATCTTTTTTTTCATCAGGTTTGTGATGGTCTCCTGAGGAAAAGTCTTTGTCCCTGTGATCATCTCGTACAGGATCGCGCCGAAAGCGTAGATGTCGGCCCGGCAGTCGATGTCGACGCCGTCCATTTGCTCGGGCGAGAGGTACTGCATGGTGCCCACGATGTTGCCCTCAACCGTGTGCAGGCTCGCCTCAGTAGGGCGCGCAATGCCGAAATCCATGAGACGGAGATCGCCGTGCTTGGAAATCATGATGTTGGCCGGCTTGAGATCCCGGTGAATGATGCCGTGGTAGGTCTTGCCGTACAGCAGGAAGTCCTGGTTATGCGCATACGACAGGGCGCGCGCCACAAAAATGGCGATGGCAGTACATACCGACGGAGGCAGCTTGCCGGTGCGGCCGATCATGCTTTCGAGCGAGACGCCGTCGATAAGCTCCATTTCGAGGAAAGGCAGGCCGTTCCAGTCTCCCACACTGTAAATCTCGACGATGTTGGGATGCCGTAGCTTCGCCGTGATCTTCGCTTCGGTCTCGAACCGGTTCCTGAGATCGCCTTGCTGTGTGGGAATAAGAATCTTGACTGCCCGGAAGACCTCAAGCTTGTCGTTCCAGATTTTGTACACCCGTGCCATGCCGCCCGAGCCCAGCATACCCACGATGGTGCCGGAACCGAGCTGCACCGGTTCGTTGCCGCTCGGCAGGTCGGTTTGCGCATCGACCTGCTTGTTCTTGCCGCCGTACGGATTTGTCGCGCCTATCTGGGTTGCATCGACGCGGGCCTTGGTGTCGAGGGTGTGAAAGCCGGTGCCCGCGCCTGATCCTTCGACAAATGTCTTATCGAAGGACGGCTGCTCTTTCGGCTGCCGGGGATCTTGCGGATTGATCGACGTGTTCATGGGATTCTGTCTAGTTGAAACTTGCTTCTTCGCCCGAGACCTCACCCCTTCCCCTCTCCCACAAGGAGAGGGGTTCCCGAGAATGCTTTCATCTTCCCCTTCTCCCCGTGGGAGTAGGGGATAGGGGATGAGGTCACAACGAAACCACCCGAGTCTTCCTTGTCAGAAAAACGCTACGATTTCAAACCCTATCACGCAGAGGCTCCCGGCCACAACTCCTATGATCTGGCCGTTTCTGGAACCGTTGCTTGGAGATTTGAAATTCTGGTCAAGGCTTTCGACCATGGTCAAAACCAGCCCGCCGATTGCTCCGGCGCCGAACGCCAGGCGCAAAAGTGCCTTGTTGTCAAGCGCGTTCTTCTTGGGCAGCGTCTTGTTAAGCAACACGGTCTCGCCTTTGGGCACCACGATGTCGTCGACCACTTTGTCGTATGATTTGTTCTCATGCTTTATTTCGAGCCTGTATTTCCCTGGAATGATGAAGTCGTTGGTTACCGGCGTTTTGCCGAGCGAGGTGAGCACGTAGACGTCCGCGCCCTCGGGGTCGGAATTGACCTTGAGCGAGCCGTAGCGCGACTTGATTGTTTTCTCCACCATAGTTAGTTCGCCGGCCTGGATAAAGACATCTTCGACCGTGCTGGTGTGCTGCACAGGATCAACCAACTTGAGCGAATACCTGCCGGCCTTGAGCTTCTTGTCCAGGATGGGGGAGTCGCCGATGTACTTGTCGTCGAGCCATACCTCGATGCCGTCGGGGTCTGTCTTTACCGTGAGTGAGCCGTCGGCGTCTCCAAACGCAGCGGTCCGCAGGACGATGAACACTGCGGCAGAGGCCAAGGCGAAGCATTTTTGCAATCTCATGGTATCTCCTTGCTTGCACTGTTTTACCCGGCGCCCGTCTTTTTCCCAGGAAAAGCTTTTCAGGAGAAAGGGCACGGGTTTATTTTATGATGTCTTGGGCGCCATGCGCGATTCTGCAACATCGGCTTCGCGCGGGCCGATTCAACCGGGGCCAAACACATGTCGTTCTGCGAACATCGGTTTCCCGGAGGCGCAATTGTTAAAAATACAATACGTTACGGGGCAAAACCAAAGCAAACGTTACCTCGCTTGCGCGGCAACAGAACCCTGCATCACGAAAAGAGGTCCCTGTGCTAGGAAACAGTAAGGTCATTTGGAAAGAGGGAATGTTTTTGCAGCCGCACCACTTTCAGCAGGCGGAGCGGTATCTGCTTAATTCATTTCACGCGGCGCTGCTTTCGCATTCGCCCCATTGGTACGGTATCACCGAACTCGAAATTGACAAAGACGCAATCTCCAATGGCCTCTTCTCGGTGACCCGGTGCAGCGGCATGCTTCCCGACGGCGTGGCGTTCTCCATGCCCAAAGAAGATCCGCCGCCTGCCGCCCGTTCGTTTACCGACCACTTTTCCCACGATCAGCAATCGCTCGACGTGTACCTTGCCCTGCCGCTGGTTGCGGAAGGCAAGGCGAACGTGGTATCGGCCTCCCTGGAAGGACAGGCGGCAGCGCGATTCCGTTCGCGCACGGTAACGGTCGGCGACGAGGTGCTCGGCATGCAACGCAAGGAAATAGACGTAGGCGCTTACAACTTTGTCCTCCTGTTTGCCGACGAGTCCCTCGACAATCATGCGTCATTCCAGGTGGGAAAGCTCGCAAGGAACCAGAGCGGCTCGGTGGAACTCGTGCCCTCGTTCGTACCGCCGCTGCTTTCCATCGGCGCATCGCCGTATATGCTTTCGGTGCTTCGCTCACTGCTCGAACTGCTGCTTGCCAAAATCACTTCGTTGTCCCAGGGAAGAAAACAGGTAGAAGGCGGATTCGCCGAATTCACCGGGGGGGAGGAGACTCCGTTCCGGCTGCTGCAGACCCTCAACACCTTCACGCCGCTGCTCACGCATTTTCACTCGTTCCCCAGCGTCCATCCCTACGATGTCTTTTGCCTGCTCACGCAGTTTGCCGGCGCGTTGTGCACGTTCTCTTCGGAGGTGTCGATACGAAACCTGCCGCGCTACGACCATGCGAACCTGTCGGCCACGTTTACCGCTCTTGTCAAGATCATCCGGACTGTGCTCGAAGCGGACATCCAGGCCGGTTGCGTGCCGGTGCCCATAGAGCAGATAAACCAGGCCACGTTCGTGTGCAAAATCCCGGACGAAAAGCTGCTGAGCGTGGCCAAATTTTTCCTGGGCGTTTCGGCCAAGGTGCAGGAAAAGGAACTCGTTGTAGGAGCGTTGCAGCGCATCAAGATGTGCTCACGCAACCGGCTCGACCTGCTCATTTCGTCGGCAATGCCGGGCCTGCCGCTCAAACACACCCTGCACCCGCCGCAGGGGCTTTCCACCAAGCCCGGGTTCGTCTACTTCAGCCTCGACCAGCAGGGAGACTTCTGGAACCAGATCAAGGCCGCGGGGAATATCGCGTTTTATTTTCCGAACAATTATCCGGAATTGAAGATGGAGATGCTGGCTCTAAAAGAATAAACATTAAGTGACAAATGCGATTTTGGTGGGGAAGTTTCCCCCTGGCTTCAGCCCGGCGTACCGCCGGTCTTCCGCCACCCCCTCCCGGGTGCACCCCTTGAGAGAGTAGTTGAAGGTTTCAACCTTCGGTTGGGGGGCACCCACGAGGAGTCGTTGGCAAGAAAAGGATTTCAGAGGAATTGCAAGGTCGGCAATTTGTTGCCAGAGAAAACAGAGCCGATTAGGCTTGGTTTCTACAGCCACGGCAGCGGCATACCGCAGAGAAGGCGTTGCGGAAACACGACACTCGCGTTGCGCAATCGACGCGAATCGTGCGTGTTTCCGCTGGAAAGGGTGTGGGCGCAGATCGCCGCCGCACCTTTCGACTCCGCTCAGGGTGCGGCGGAAGCTGCGCCCCAGGGGAAACCGCGTAGCGGTGTCCCCACAAGAAACAGAATGGTTTTTTAGAAAAAGGAATCTTGCAATTATGGGAAATTCATTCGTAGAAACCATGGCCGGCCAGACCATGAACCTCGATGTCACCAAGACGCTCGGGGTCAAGCGGGACGTGAGCGCTCTGTGCACCGACCTGTTCCTCATCATTATTCGCATGCGTGAAGCGGAAGACCTGGGAGATCCCGCGGCGCTGCGCAAGCTGATTACCTATTATATCAGCCTGTTCGAGAAAAACTGCAAGGCCATCGGCATGGACCAGGATTCCATTGTGGAGGCAAAATATGCCATGATCGCGCTCATGGACGAGACCGTTCTCAGCGTTCCGGGCGCGTGCCGGGATTACTGGATTTCGCGGCCCATGCAGCTCGACTATTTCGGCGACAACATTGCGGGACAGGAATTCTACGAGAAGCTGCAGAAGATGCTGTTGCAGCCCGAGAACAAGAAACACGTGCTCGAAGTGTTCTTCCTGTGTCTGGCGCTCGGGTTCGAGGGCAAGTACAAGATGTTCAACGGAGAGGAACGCATCGCGATCATGGAAGACCTGGGGCGCAAGCTTCGCAGAACCAGGATCCGCGCATCTTCCGATTTGTCGCCCCACGGCAAACGGCCCGAATCGTCCGGGGAAAAAAAGGCCGGGACATTCTTTTTCCCGCTGTGGCTGTCGGGCGCGATCGCGGCGGCAGCGGTCGTTGTCTGCTGGATCGCACTGTTTATCACAAACGGTTCCTCGGCACGGGACCTTCTTTCATCCATCCAATCCCTATCGGCGCAGTAACCAACCATGAAAAAACTTCCCGTCTGGATCATTGTCGTCTGGTGTGTGCTTGCTTTGTGCGGCGTGCTCGCGACTGTCGTTGGCGCACTTGTGAAGCTCCCCTCGGTTCTTGGGTGGCTGCCCGGCGTGGTGCTGCTTGCCGGCGATGCGGTCTGGATCGCGCTCAAGCTCACCCTCGGAAGGCCCAGGAAGAAAACGCCGAATTTCTTTACCGGGAACCAGACCGTGCTGGCGCGGATCTCCCGGGAGACAAATGAAGCGGTGAACCGCTATCTGGGGGCGGTACTCCGCAAAGGCCTGATGAAGAAAAGCGCACTGTACGAACGGCCGTGGTTTTTGCTGTGCGGCGCGGAAAAATCCGGTAAAACATCGCTTTTGCGCGGCGCGGGCCTCAATTTCCCGCTTCGCTACCCCTCGGAAAAAGACGGCATGGTGCTCGACGGCGCGGGGCAGATCACCTGGTACTTTGCAAATGAGGCGGTGTGGATCGACACGCCCGGCGCGCTTATGCAGGATGACGGAAAAGACACCTGGCAGGCCCTGGTCACGTCCCTTTCGCATGTGAGGCCGGAAAGGCCGGTCGACGGCATCGCGCTTGTGGTGAGCGCGCAGGAAGTGCTCAACGCCGACGACCGCGGGATAAAGGAACTTGCGGCAACCCTTCGGAGGAGAATAGACGAGCTCATTGCGGCATGGGGAATCGAGTTTCCCGTCTACCTTGTGTTCAACCATTCCGACAAGATCCCGGGGTTCGGTGAATATTTCGGAGACCAGCTGGTACGGGCCCAGGATCAGATCTTCGGCGCGACGCTGTCCGCCGATCAGGACAAGATGCTGCCGAGGATGGCGTTCGCCCAGGAATTCACCTTGCTTTCAAAATCGCTCACCGATTTGCGCCTTGACAAACTATACAAGGAGAAGGATGAGTCGAAGAGGCGGATGATATGCCGGTTCGTCATCCACTTCGAGGGGATACAGGAAAAACTCGGCGCATTTGTCACCGAATTGTTCAAACCGAGCAATTACGAAGGCAAGCCGCTGTTCAGAGGGTTCTACTTCACAAGCTGTATGGAAATTGCATCCGGTGAGTCGGCGAGCGCTCCGGAGCAGCGCTCCGACGCCGGCCAGACCATCGTGAACCACCCGCTTAACCCGCGCAGGATGCTTGCGCCGGAAGCGCCGCAGCAGAAGGCCGAAAAGAAAAACGAGGTGCACTCGGTTTTCGTGCTGCCGCTGTTCCGCGAACTCATGGTACGCGGCAAAGAGCTTGTGACCACGACGCAGAAGCGCAACCGCCGCGAATATGTTCGGCATTACCTTATAACCGCGGCCGTCGCTGCTGCGGCGTGCATTGTCGCGGGGCTTATGGTGTGGGGCCAGAACACGTCGCGTGAACTGCTCCAAACGGTAAAGACCGACCTGTCGGCGGTGCCGGCCGGCGACGGCGGCATTCTCTCGCGGTATGCCTCGCTGGACGCCGCCGGGAAAGCGGTGGCGCGGCTGCAACAGTACGAAGACCACGGCGCGCCCGTGCTGTCGTGGCTGTTCGGCTTCTACCAGGGCCGCGGTGCGCTCGACAGACTCAAAACCGCCTATTTCGCTAAAATCAACAATCTGTTGGTTGTCCCGAGCGTCAAGTATCTGGAGTATCAGCTCTGGGAGAAGGTGCAGGGGTACGGCGAGCTGGCCGGACAGGACTACGACAATCTCTACAACGTGCTCAAGGCTTACCTGTCAATTTCCGAAACCATGACCGGCCGCCAGAAAGACATCGACACCACCTTTTTGCGCGGGGTCCTGCTGGACGCGGTCAAACAGTCCCTGCTTTCGTCACAGAACGGCCAGGCGAGGCTGCCCCAGCAGATCGAGACGATACTCAGCGACAACATGGGAGTGTACCTGCTGTATCTCAAGCGGCAGGGCATTTCTCCCATCCAGGAAAACCAGCGGCTGGTGACGCTCGCGCGCACACGGCTGCGCCGTCTTCCCAGCGCGCAGGCGCTGTACGAGTCGGTGATCAACCGGCTCCACCAGGACGCTCCGTCCATTTCCCTCGACCAGATTCTGAGCCGCAAGGAGGAGGGGATCCTCAAAGCCGACAGGACAATCAGCGTTCTTTACACACAGGAAGGCTGGGAAAAATTCGTGTCGGACGCCATCGGCCGGGCGAGCAACGACCCGTTCAAGCTCGATTGGGTGATAGGCCTGTCGTCCGATCAGGTGCCCGAGGAGACGCTCGACAAAAAGAAACTCTATGCCGACATGGTGGCCGCCTATCTCGCAGATTTTTCGTCGCAATGGCTCGGCTTTCTCTCTTCTGTGAAGATGGAGCCGTATGGCGATCTGGGCAGAAGCCAGCGCATACTCCAGAAACTCGTGGCGGAGAAATCCGAACTTGCCGTTCTCCTGTCCACCGTTTCCGACTACACGCTGCTCAAGAAGGAAAGCATGGCCGACAAGGCCGGCGGGGCCGTGCTTGATGCCGCCTCCAAAGTGCCGGGCGCTCAGGGAATCGCGAAATCGGTGCAGAAGGCGGAAGGTGAGGCCAACAAGGCGGAAGGCGCGCTGTCGTCTTTTTCCCTCGGCCAGAAATCGCCGTTCGACGACCTCAATGCAACGTTTGATCCCCTGCGTTCGTTTTCGCGTTCCACCGGGGGCGCCTTGAGCGGTTACGAAGGATTCCGGGACAAGATTCAAACGCTTGCCGCCAAGATAGCGACCCTCGAAACGCAGGGCGAAGACAATGCGCCGTCCGTCTTTACCGGCAAGGACGACGATCCGCTTCTCAACTGCTGGAAATTCTCGCAAGCCGCGCTCTCCAACATGCCGGAGAATCTTTCCGCATCACTCAAGGGCATTCTTATGATGCCGGTCGACTACACCGCGGCTGCTGCATCGGCAGTCCTCACCAGGACGCTCACGGCGCGCTGGCATGCAGAAATTGTCAAGCCTTTCACTGCCAAATTTTCTGGCAAGTACCCGTTCGCGGCAAGAGGAGAGGACGCGGCTTTCAGCGACGTCATGGACTTCTTCCGGCCGCAAACCGGAACGTTCTGGGGATTTTACGATCGCGTGCTCACGCCGTACCTTGTCAAGACTACCTCCGGATGGATGGTAAAGCCGGTGGGAAGCCTCACGCTCAATTTCAATCCGCAGCTTGCTCCTTCGCTGGTGAGCGCGGAACGGGTCCGCGACATTTTCTTCAAGCCCGACGGTACCGTGCGCCCCATGTCGATTACCATGACGCCGTCGGCTTCCAACAAGAACAGCGCGAAGCTCGAAGTAAACGGCCAGGCCTTTGACCTCGCGCCAGGCGGGCGCTCCGTCCTGGTTACCTGGCCGCTCGATGCCGCTCCGCTGGGCGCGTCGCTCAAGATACTCGTGAGCTCCGATTTTACTCAGGACATTTCCTTTAACGGGCCGTGGGGATTCCTCAGACTCATGCAGGCCGCGCATGTCAACAAACTCAACGCGACAACCGTTAATGCGCGCTGGCAGGTGAATGTTCAGAACATGTACATGGTGGTCCAGGAGTACCGGGTCCAGGTGTCGGGATCAGATCATCCGTTCGGCGATCCGGTCTTCTCGGAATTCAGTTGCCCAACGGAACTGTTTGTCGGGGAGGTGAAGAAGTAGGATTGAATCCCAAAGTTTGCCAACCCCGGAGGTTCGCTGTTGCGTCTACTCCTGTAGTGTTGTATGCAGTCGTAGTCGTGGTGCTGCGGGGTCCTTTAATCATGTACTGTAAGGCTCTTAGAGCACATGGCCCCTTGTCCTGGTATACTCCCGTATTATCCTCACGAAGCGGTAGATCGAGCTGATTGCCCGCGCAGAAATCCTCTGCCAATTTGGATTGACAACTGAGATTCCTGCTTTTGAAGTCTTCCGGATCTTCTTGGCAAGGTCCATGAGCACTTCAATCTGGTTCAGGTTGAGCGGGAACACAATGCGACCGGGGTCGCGTTCCACCGATCCGCCGTAAATCTCCGAGAGGTCGACGATTTCCTGGGTGAGCGGAATATTGCCCAAGAGCTCAAACACGAAATTCCCGCGGTTACCCACGGTTACGAACATGGTGCAGAACTGCGTGAGATCGTCGTTGTCGTCCATGTCGTCAATCTGAATCGCAAAGTCCTTTTTGACCGAACCGGTGATAAAATCCTTTTCACCGAGATAGGATTCAGTCAGATATCGCCTGAGCCGTGCCGACATGAGAGTATATCCCTTAGACTACCTTGTGTCGCTTAGCGTTGATCGCCGCAGACCCGCATCGCCAAAAAAGATACTTGGTTCGCCGCTTTAGTGCCAATAATTGTTTGGGTTGGCGGGCAGGCGCCCAATTCTTAAGGGTGCAAGGAGTTTTGAAACGGAGAGAGGTTCTCGAAAGATTGACATTCGTTTTGTGCTGCATGTGTAGGCGAGAGAGAGAAGCCTGCGTCGTTTTCTTAAAAAGAGACCACGCCCTAGGGGCGTGGTTTTTTACTTTGCTTTCAGATTCGTTTTTTCTTGACCCGAGCCTGTCGTACGAATAATATTTACGTCCATGGATATCAGTACGATATCCAGTTTTTTTACAATTACTTTTAAGAAAGGCAGTTGTTTATGGCGACAGGAGAAGTAAAGTGGTTCAACAGGTCCAAGGGATACGGTTTCATCAAACCCGATGATGGTTCCAAAGACGTTTTCGTACATTTTTCCGCGATCGTCGGGGAAGGCGTAAAGGACCTCAAGGAAGGCGAAAAAGTCGAGTTCGAGATCGTCGTGAATCAGAAGGGTCCGAATGCCAAGGACGTTAAGCCGATAGTTTGATTGTGTGATTTCTCGTTTTTGACAAATAGATGGACTATCACGAAATGCCGTACTTTCTTGAGTACGGCATTTTTTTTGCCTGTCCCTTGCCTCCGCGCTTACTTTGCGCATGAGCATTTCATATTTTTGTAGTGGTGCTTGCCGTAGCCGCCGCCCGGGCCAGGGTTTGTTCGAACACGAACCAAGTGGATGACATGCCGCAAATGCTCACCATCCCCTTCTGCCGGTGCACGCACAGAACGCCGTTTGTTCTGGCCGCGCTGCTTCTTTTCTTTCCCCGCTGCGCCTGGAGTGCCCGGGAGGCCGAGTATCTGCAAAAGCAATTTACGGAAATCGATTCGGCGCTGTCCCGCATCCCCGGCCTTCCCGAAGCCCGCATGAAGGAAGTTGAGCCTGTCAACGGGTTGTTCCGGAAACTGCTTGCCCGGTATCCGGAGGTCGCGTCGATTGTGCGCACAAACTCCAAAGGCGTGGTAGTCAACGACGTGGAACGGCAGGGCAAGGCTGATGCGTTGCATTCGAATTGTTCCGACAGCGCCTGGTATGCCGTTCCGAAGAAAACGAGCGCGCCGTGGTACGGGCCGCTTGTCAAGGAGAACAGGCGGCCGTATCTTGCCTGGAGCAGACCGCTTTCGGTTCGAATGCCCATAGGCAGTGAACGGTTCGGGGGCGTCGTAACGTTCAAGATCGACATGTTCGCCTGTTTCAAGGATTTCGCGGCCCATGCCAACGGTCCTTTCGAGATATTGCTCAACAAGAAGAGTTTCTACTACCTTTCTTGGACCGATAACATTCCGTTTGAAGAAAGTGACGTTACTCTTCCCGGCAAAATCGTGCTTGGACTTCGCATGCCCAAAGCTGCCGCTGCCGAGGCGCGGCGGCAGCAGCCGGCCTCTCAACGGCAGCCGTTGGAAGAAGCGGGTGCGGCGGAGCCTCGTCGCGAATCGCGTGAAGCCGGCATGAAGCAAGACGAGGCCGATGTGTCCGTAAAGGCCGAAGACAGTGTTTCGTTGCCGATGGGAGAACCCCGAACGGCGCGGACAATGGCTCACGCAAACCTGTGGCTGCTGTTTGCCGGCGCAGCCCTTTTGCTTACACTCATTTTCGGTGCGGCGCTTCTCGTCGGCCGAGCCAGGCGGCGCATCGCGCAGGCTGCCGACGAAACGGGACCGGCAGCGGCAGCAGCGCCGGACAGCATCGACATCGACGTGCCGGTTATCGAGACTGCATTTTCCAGCACGGGGGAAGCGTACAAAAAAATTCCCGAATTTACGACCGGTACCTCCGGCGCGCGTGTGCCCGACGTCGAGGTAGTTTCTCCTTCGCAAACCGACCGGGAGGCGGTTCAGGATACGGTCGATCGCCTTCCTGATCTCGAAAAGGCGGAGGTGCCCGGGATTTCCGATACAGACCGCGAGCGCATCAGGAACGAAGAACGGAAGCGTGCCGAAGACGAGTATGCGGAGAAGATTCGGCATGATGTTCTCGAAGACCTGACCAGGACGATTTCTGCCGAAATCCGGCAGGAGGTCCAGGACCAAACCGCCGCGGTAGTCAAGGAAGAACTCAAGGAAGAAATCAGGAAGAACCTTACCGACGACGAAAAACAGGAGCTTGCGCGCCAGGTCCGGGACGAACTTGCTGATGAAATAAGGGCGGCGCTTGAATCGGAGCTGCGGGAAACTCTCGCCGGTGAAGTTCGCGCGGAGCTTTCGGCGCAGGTCCGCGCGCAGGTTGAAGAGACGGAACGCGAGGAAATTTGCAAAAAGGAACTTGAGTCGCTCACCTCGATAGTGCGTCAGCAGCTCATCGAAAAGGAGATGCCGGCACTCATCGAGGCGCACCGCACGCGCCTTTCCGACGAAATTCGCGAGAAGGTCACTCAGTCGCTTTCGGCGAAATACGAGGAGGAGGCGACCGCGGCGCTCCGAGAGGAGCTGTCGCAGAAGGTAAGGCTTGAAGAAACGGAGCGTATTTTGCGTGAGGAATCCGAACTTCTCCGCGAATCGTTGCGTGAAACACTGGTGGCGGATGAGGCGCCGGGCCTTGCCGTAAAGATCCGGGAGACCCTTGCGCAGGAAATGCGCGCGAAGATAGAGGCCAGCGAACGGGACGTTATTCGCGATGCCATGGTAGCCGAAATGAAGGCAAGCGTCAGGGAAGAGCTGCTCACCACCGAGCACGACAGCATCCGCGCCGAGCAGCTCGAAAAGCTGGAACGCGAGCTGTACAGCGAGCTTCTGGTTCTCGAAAAAGACAAAATACGCGCTACCCTCCTTGACAAGATCACGATCGAAGAGCGCGATCGCGTTGAGAAGCAGGAGCGCGGGTCGATAATCGAGGCGGAGCGGAATCGGCTGCTTGCAAGGGAGGTGCATGCCATCCGGGAGCAGGTGAGGCAGAAGGTCCTTTCCGAGGAAATGCAGGCCATTCGCGAGTCGGTGAAATCGGAGATCTATTCCGAAACGGTAGCCGCAATCAGAAGCGGGCTCGAGGAAAAGTACAAATCCGCGGTCCAGGAAAAGCTTGCCGGGATGAAGGAAGGGCTGGGGAAAAAGGTTCGAACCGACCTGCGGGTCGGGCTCCAGGAGGAGTATCGGGGGCTCATGGACAACGTGGAACAACTTTCCGCGTTTCTTGCAAACAGCGACGCGCTCCAATCCCTGGGCCAGACGGTGACGCTCTTGTCGGAGGAGAAGAAGAAGTACAAGTACCTCAATCTCAACACTGCGCAAACCGAAAGCCTTCTGGACTACCTGAAGCGCATCCACGCACGCTTCAATATTTACCTCGACACTCTTGACAAGAGCGTGCGAGAACTGATGCTGAAGCTGGGCAGCGTCAAAAACAGACTTGACAACGAGGTGTAACCCGTGAACGTTCTCCCCGGGAGGCGAAAGTCTCCATCGGAATCCTCGCCGCACTGTGCCGCGGCCATAGGCCAGGACTCCCATGCGTTTGAGCCGCGGAACTCCCCTAAGCCGCTCGTTGTGGCGGGGGTAGCGATTCCGGACAGTCCGGGGCTGGCCGGCAACAGCGATGCCGACGTGGTCCTGCACGCAATTACCAACGCGGTGTCGGGGATTTCCGGAGTCAATATTCTGGGCGCGGTCGCCGACAAACTGTGTCGCGACCGCGGTATCCGCGACAGCCGCGTCTATCTTGCCAAGGCCCTCGAAACCCTCCGGCAGTGGCGGCTAACCCACGTGTCGGTCTCGATCGAGGCGAAGCGGCCCCAATTCGCGCCTCATATTCCGGCCATGCGCGCCTCCATCGCGCGTCTCTGCTCACTGTCGATTGACGAGGTGGGAATCACGGCGACAACCGGGGAGGGGCTCACATCGTTTGGAAAAGGGCTGGGAATTCAGGCGCTAGCAGTGGTGACGGCGCACCGCAAACGGCGGCGCTAGGCGCGGCCGGCCGCTTGCGGAATCAAGGGCGGGGTCGAGACGTCCTTGCGGGCGAGCCTCTTTGCCTGCGCGAACCAGAAGTGCGGGCTTGCCGTGGAATCAGCCTTGTCCTCGCAAAGCGGCTTTATGAATGCCGAGAAACCTTCAAACAGTTCCTTTGCTTCCCTTTCTCTACCCGTCGTTGCTGCAATCGCGAGCAGGATATAGTAGGTCTTTGCGACGGAAGAACAGCGGAATGGGCGCACGTCGGCGAGCACCTGCGACAGCCATGTTCTTGTGTTGTCAATGTGCTTGTCCCGCTTATCCTCAGGGGCATATTTTACAGCCGCATAGTTGATGAATCCCATGAGGAACGGCGCATCCGCCTGGCGCGCCGTGGCAAGCGCACGCGTACACGTTTCGGCCAATAGGTAAAGGTGGTAGCAGCCGATCCTTTGCCGGGGGTAATCGAAGAGTTCTTTCCCATAAATCGTGCATGATTCCATCAATTTTTTCCTCGTCTTCATCTGCTTGGACAGCTGGTGCGCCACCTCCTGCGCCATGGTTGATTGCGGGCCCGTTCCATCCGGACGTCGGGCGTTGAAATGCGAGAAATCTATGGAGCACATTAAACAGCCGGAGCACACCACGGGCAACAGTCCGAAAACGTCCACCTGCGTCCCTGTGCCGCGAGTGCGGCTCACGGGGAAGGGGTCGTCGCCGTCCCACGCCCACAGGTAATCGCTTTCGTCAATAAGATAGCCGTGAACGTCGGTGGAACCGCATATCGGGCACGAACACGAAAGGCGCGCCAGCCCGCTGTCGGGCGACGTGCATGCAGCGTAGGCATGCCGCAGCCTGCCGGAAATTTCCCGCTCCAGGTCCGGTTCACAGGCGTACACGGCGAACACCGAGCTGAGTTTGACGTCGTCAAGAACCTTTGCCACCGCGGGCGAAGGTGAAAGCAGGCAGAGCCGTTTTCCGGCAAGTTCGAGCCGTTTGTGCAGGTTGATAAACATGCGGATAGTGCTTGAATCGATGAAATCTACCGCCGAAAGGTCGAGGACGAGGTCCCTGTCCGGGCAGGTCTGGATATACTTGGACAATTGAGGAGATATCTGCGGCAACACACTCACTTTCATGTCGCCCCTGCAGGAAAAGATATCGTATTCCCCTCTGGAAATAAGAAGAAGACTCATGGAACCCGCCTCAGATTGACGAACGTCACACCGGTGCCCTGCCGACCGCGCAGCATAATGGCGCACCCGTACTTTTTATCATACTATCATTGAATTGCAAAAGTCAAATGGAGAACGAGGATGGCTACCGGCGCGGATAAAACAGAGCCACGAGCTTCCGGTAGGGAAACGACCGGCGGTAATCGGCCAGCAGATTGTCGATGTAGTGCAGCTGGCTCTTGGGCTTGCTGGCGGCCTTGTAGACGCCGGCGGCGCTCATCGTGTTGGTGTAGGTGTCGACGCCCACCCGGTGGTGGAGTTCTATGCGGACGGGCATGGTGAGGGTGTCCTTTGCAAAGGAATACGGCCTGATGATACACTGCACGCGGACGGTTGCCGCTGCCGAATCGTCGACCACTTCGAAGTATCCGTATTTTTCGCACCGTCTAAACTCCGCGACAAGCGCATCGTGGAGTTCGCGAAAATGGACGAGGAGCAGGCTTCGGGTCGCGCTGTCCTTAGGCCAGCCGCTGAGGGTCTGCAAAGAAGAAGAATCGACTAGCGGGCTCAGCAGCACTTTTTCGTTAGCCAGAGACACCATGGCCGCAGTGCCCGTTTTTGCATGAACCGTGCACGCTCCCAGAGCGATTGCGGCTATCGAAAACCACATGCGCAGCATGCTTTTTCTCCTTTGCTCCGCGTCAGGGAATAACAAATAACTTCTGCGCCTTTTTCTTCATGCCCTTTGTCACGGGATCCTTGTACCCGATATGTGCAAAATAGATTCCGGGAGACACGGCCGCTCCTGCGGCGTTGCACAATTGCCAGTCGAATCCGTAGGCGGATTCCACGAGCGAACGCGGCTGGCCGTTTTGTCCTTTTACGGCATGGGTGAGAAGCGTTCCGTCAATGGCGTAAATCCATAGTTCGAGGATGTTCTGTCCGCGAAACAGCATAGCCTTGCGGTTCGCGATCCTTGCAGGATTGGGATATGCCGTAAAGGGCACGGTCGTATCCACGGCAAACGCCTTCACAAACAGCGCGTAGATCCCGGGAGAGGGCGGTAAACATTGCCAGGTGACAATTGCGGAGTCGGCGGTGGCGGCGGCGACGCTCGCGCAGGGCGACCATTTGCCTGCCAACGAGTCGAAACGGCACACAACAACCGACGAATCGGACACGTGGTGAGCCGCCTCCAGCGCCCGGACGACGGAACGGGATTCCGTAATAGAAAGCTGCATGGACGCGCCGGCGTACAGCCAGGCTGCCGGGAACTCGAGGTCATAGGCGGACCCTCCAAGCAGCAGGCTGTCGGCTAGCGCCGATTGCGCCTGCGTTTGCGTCAAGCCGGTCTTTGCCACGGTAAGCGTGCACAGCAGGTCGCTGGCTGCATGCACCGAAACGGTTGCGTGCGGGTCGGTTGCCGGGGCGCCGGCCGCGGCCGACGAATACAGCGCTGTTTGTCCTTTGGTAACAGCCACGCCGCAGACCTGAAACGTTACTTTCGCCGAGCGGGCATGGTCGTAACGCGCGTTGACCGCAACGACAAGCGCCTCGTTGCAGGAGTGCCATCCCGCAACGGTGGCCGCCCCCGTTCCTTTTGAAGAAAGCGGAATCGTAAAGATGGAATCGTGGGCCGGAACCGTATCCTTCTTGAGAATGCAGTGCACGCTCCACACCGGGCTCGTATCCGTGTCGCCGGCCGTTGTCGTGTCACCCGAAAAACTCAGGCCCAGGGTCGGGTTGTCGCTTGCCTGCCGCAGGTAGGAGAACGTGTTCATGGAAAACAGGTTCACCGGCTTGGTCACCGAGCCGGAGGCGTCCGGAACGTCATTCGGATAGGGCCAGTCTCCTCCGAGCAACGCGGCGTCGGCAATGAACCTGCCGGCTACCGCTCGCGGGCCGGTGTAATAACTTGCCGTGTAGAAACTACCGAGGAGGTCGGCCCACGTGCGGCCGGCGGCCGCCGATGCCTGGTCGAAGTCGGGCTTGAGGTCGGTGGCTTGCCGGTAATTGATAAAGAAGATATTCTTGACGTAATCTATCCGCGGCGACGGGTAGGCGAACTGGTACAGGTACATGCAGGCCAGGGCATTTTTATACTCGCTGTCGAAATCCGGGCTCACATGTTCGAACGCCGGGTTCGTGTTCTCGGTGAAGAAGGCGGCCATATACTGCACGTAATCGTTGACATAATTGAACCCCAGGTCTTCCATGAGAACGGCGGAACCTTCAAGCAGCGATGCGGGGAGATCGTCCAGAATCACCTCTCCGGTGGACTGGTCGTATTGCCTGGTCATCGCATATTGAACCCCGTGGAAGAATTCGTGGCAGCAGGTGACGCGGAGCGCGTTCTCCGGATGAACGGCGTAGTCTCCCCAGAGTGACGCGTCCGAAAATTCGCTTCGGAGTTCAATGTAGCTCGCGTGTCCGATGCCGGCCACGGACTGGTTGATGAGGGGGTAGGTGTAGGCATAGACATCGTAGTCATCTCCGGTAAACAGCCGGATACTTATCTTGAACCTGGACGAGGGATGACCGGCGTCCACGAGAGGCCAGGGCTTTACAAACCCGAATCCACTGATTTCCATGGACCAGGCGCTGTCCGCGGCATAGGCGACCTGATCGATGTAGTCGGGAACGCCGTTGGGCGTATGCAATTCGCTGCGCCAGTTGCCTGGATTGTAACCAATGGTGTCTGTCGCGCTCACCGGTTCGCGGCCCGAGGTATCGTAGTAGATTTCGAAGTTTCCGCCGGGCGACACATACTTTTTCCACGTTGGCGGAATGTTACTGGCCTGGACATACAGGGCCTTGAACGATGGTGAGAGCAGGTTCTGGTATCTTGCAATTGCAAAGAGATCGGCTTCCGACGGTGTAACAATCGGTCCCGAAATTTTGCCGCCGATCCCGGCGCGCCGCTGGAAATAGGGCGTGAGCCTTGCCTCGAACGCCGGAAGCGCCTGCCTTATTTCGGCCAGGGTTCTTGCGCTTGAAAGGAGGCTCGACGCGCCCGCTCCATGGCTCCTGAGGGCCTTGGCCTGGACGGATATTGCAAAAAGCAAGAGAAAAAAGGCGAGTGATCGGCACAGACATTTGGTCAAGGGAGCAAGTCCAATCGCTTGAGGTGAGTAAGAAGAAAAATAGGTTGTAATGATTACGTTTCAAAAACAAATACTTGTATCACGAGCATTCAACCATGACCGACGAGTAAGCGCAAGCCTTGGATCGGTCAGATGTTGCGGAAGAAGCGGTGAGAGTCGTGCAAACGAATCGGGGTGCAAAAGCAGCGGGGAACGCGGGTAATCTCGCGGATGGGCCCGGGCCCGCGCTCTCCGGCAAGCCGATCACCAAAAAAAAACGGAGAGCGAGCTTTTTGAGCCCGCTCTCCGATGAGAAAGGATTGTCCCGCTGCCTAATGTCTCTTGTCACCCGCAGACTTGGGGAAGCTATGAGTGAACAGACGCACACAAGGGAGGTGCTTAAGCTTCGGGTTCCTTTTTTACTACTATCGGTTTTTGGAATGCGGGACTTTAGCGAAATAATTTAGCCCTGTTGCCCTGTCGGAAGCATGTTACGTAATGCGCTGTTTTATAATGAGCTGGCTACGTCTCTTGGGCTTCGAAATCCGGCGCGATAACGGTGAGGAACGGAAATGTTTTGACGTAGAGGCCAAAAATCTCCCTGGCTTCGCCGACTCTGCCGCAGGACTTTGCCGCGTCGAGAAGATTCAGGAAGTTGTCGCGCGACGTGGGATTGAGCTTGATTGATTCCGTAAAGAGCGTAAAAGCGTCGCTGTAGCGCTGCTGGTAAAAGGAGATGACGCCCAGGCCGGAGAAAACCTCGGCCGACGGACCTTCCTCGTCGTTGATCTTGAGCAGTTTCTCCATGGCGACAAACAGCTTGCCTTCCGCGATGAGGGCCAGGGCCTCCTCCACTCTCGGGTTGTACACGCCGACAATGAGGCCTCTTTCCGAATTGTAAATCCCATCGCCCTGTTCCAGTATGCTGTCGCGGATCACGTGGATCTCCTCGACCCCGGGGTTCAGAAGCAGCGCCTGCTCGAAGTAGGGGAGCGCTTCGCCGATGCGCCGCAGCTTGAGCGAGGCGTCGAAGAAATTGATGAGGGCGTCGGTATAATCGGGTTTGGTGGTAAGGGCCTTCTTGAACATGGCATAGGCGTCTTCCCATGCCTTCCGGCTCCATGACACGATGCCGATATTGTTGTAGGCCCGGTAGTTCGACGGGTCTTTTCCAACAATATCAACGAGTGCTCTAGCCGCTGCGGGCAAATCGCCCGCAGCGATGTATTCTTCGGCCTTCTGGTTCTCCGCAATGTACAGTTCTTCCGGGATGTTTTGAGCAGGGTTGCTTTCTGCCATGGTCGGGTAGCTCCTCCGCGTGAAAACGTCTGCCGATCAAAAAAGGATCACGCGCATTCGGAGTGCGGACGCGCATTATATTTTGTAAGGACAAGGCCGGAGACTTCAGCGATTAATATAATAAAAGTGTCCGGACGCAGTACAGGTTTCTGTGCCGGTTTCCACAGGCTTTCGGGGACAACCTTATTGTGGAGCAGACTTACCGCATGACCGCACTGCCTCGCGCAAGGGACGCTCAACCGATCATGCGGCTGGTTATCTCGCTTCTGGCGGTGTGCGTGCTGTGGTCAAACGCCCGTGCGGGGGCGCAGGACCTGACGGCGGAGATCGCGCTTGACAAACACGCATACGCTCCCGGCGACACGGTCATTGCCGCACTGCATCTCTCCATTCCCGACAGATATCATTTGTACAGCAATCCTCTGGGACCCGGCATCGGCAAGCCCGCAAAGCTCCGCGTCTACAGCGACCGTGGCGTGCACTGGCGCAGCCTGTACAGGACAAGACCCAGGCGATTTTATCCGGAAATCGGAGATTGGGTATGGGCCTACGAGAAAAGCGCCTACTTCTTCCTCAAAGGAGTTGTCGACAAGGAGTGTCCGCCGGTTATTGACGCGACGCTCTTTTTTGAAGGGCTGGAATGCGCCGCTTCGTGCATGCCCGTGAGTGTCGAGACCGACTTCAAGCTGGTGGTAACCGATGCGGCTTCCGGCGCGCCCTGCGAGGCCGCCCCCTACATTCGCCCGCTGCTCGCCGACGCGGAATCCATGGATTTTGAAGTGCTCCCTACGCGGATTTCCATGAGCCGCGCGTCGGCGCCGCTTGGAGAGCTTTCATTCACGAATCTGCAGGGGTTGTCGGAAGAAAAGCCCTACGCGTGGGAATACGATCCGGTGGAGAAGAGAATCTCGATGAGTTTTCTTCTCGCCATTGTGTTCGGGTTCATTGCCGGCCTCATTCTCAACGTCATGCCCTGCGTCCTGCCCGTGCTCGGCATAAAAGTGCTCTCTTTTGCAAAGGTTCGCAGCGACCCGCGCCGCGTGGTTCTCACGCGGAGCCTTGCCTTTGCGGGAGGCATGATGTGCGTGTTTATGGCTCTTGCGGCGCTCGCGTCGTTTGCGCACCTCTCGTGGGGACAGCAGTTTCAAAGCCCGTGGTTTCTTATTACCCTTATCGTGCTCACCGTGATTTTCGCCCTCGGATTGTTCGACGTGTATGTGTTCAACCTGCCCAATTCCGTTTCGACAATGGAACGCAGGAGTGGAAAGGGCTATTTTGGCGAATTTCTCCGCGGCATATTCGCCACGCTGCTTGCAACTCCGTGCAGCGGCCCGTTTCTGGGCGCCACGCTCGCATGGACGCTTACGCAGTCCACCCTGGTGATCTTCCTTGTCTTTGCTTCCATAGGCGCCGGCATGGCGTTTCCCTACGTTGCGCTTTCGGCAAGCACAACGCTGGTGCGCCTCGTTCCCAAACCGGGAAAATGGATGGAGGATTTCAAGCACCTTATGGGCATCCTTCTCCTCTGCGCCGCGGTCTATTTCCTGATGGGACTGCCTAAAGACATGGTGGTAAGCGCCGTGGGTTTTTCCATCAGCATCGCTTTTGCCGTGGTATTTTTTTCGCGCTTTGCGCCGCTGGGGGCATCGCTGTCGCGCTATGCAATTGCCGCCTGCATTGCCGCGGCAATTGGCGGAGCCGGTTCTTATCTGTCGTTCGGCGTTATTTACAAAATCACATCAACCCGGGCGGCGCTCGAAGCAGCCGCGGATGATATCCAGTGGGAGGAATTTTCTCCGAAACTCCTTCTGGGCGCGCATGCCAACGGGCGGCATGTGATCGTGGATTTTACTGCCAGCTGGTGCCTCAATTGCCAGTACAACATGATGACCGTGCTTTCTTCAAGGGAAGTCCGCGATTGCATCGCGAAGAAGGACATTCTGGCGCTCAAAGCCGATGTGACCTGGACGAACCTTCAAGCCGAATCGCTTCTGCACCACCTGGGGTCGCGCAGCGTGCCGTTCTTCGCGGTTTTCCCGGGCGACGATCCGTACCACCCCATCATCATGCGGGACATCCTCAATAAGAGCGCGGTTGTCAAGGTGCTCAAGAAGCTGCGCGACAAGTGATGTCTTTCTGTGGCGCGGAGCGCCATCATTTATTTTCCATCGTGCCTCGCAGCCCACACCCTGTATCCTGAAGGACACAGCACCATGCCGAAAAATATAGTCCAGAAAATTCTTGACGATCACCTCGTTGAAGGCCAGCCCGTGGCGGGTTTGGAAGTCGGGATCAAGATAGACCAGACGCTCACGCAGGATGCCACCGGCACCATGGCCTACCTGCAATTTGAAGCGCTCGGATTCGAGAAAGTAAAGACGGAGGTGTCGGTCTCGTACGTGGACCACAACACGATCCAGGACGGCTTTGAGAACGCCGACGATCACAAGTACCTGGAAACCGTTGCGCAGAAGTATGGGATCTGCTTCTCGCGTCCCGGGAACGGAATATGTCACCAGCTGCACCTGGAGCGTTTCGGGTGCCCCGGGAAAACACTGCTGGGCAGCGATTCGCATACGCCGACCGGCGGCGGCCTGGGAATGATCGCCGTCGGGGCAGGCGGGCTCGACGTTGCCGTGGCCATGGGGGGCGGACCGTTTTACCTGTCGTATCCCAAGGTGATCAAGATAGACCTGCAGGGGAAGCTCAGCCCGTGGGTGTCGGCAAAGGACGTCGTCCTCAAGGTGCTCGAGATTCTCTCGACAAAAGGGAATGTCGGCGTTGTCGTGGAATACGGCGGCAAGGGCGTGGAAACGCTGAGCGTGCCGGAGCGCGCCACCATAGCCAACATGGGGGCGGAGCTGGGAGTCACGACGTCCGTTTTCCCTTCCGATAACCTCACCAGGGCGTTCTTGAAGGCCCAGGGCAGGGATGGTTGCTTTAAACCCGTTGCTGCGGACGATGACGCAAGTTACGATCGCATCATTCATGTGGACCTGTCGGCGCTCGAACCGCTCGCGGCAACGCCGCACTCGCCGGGCAACGTGAAGCGGCTGGCCGAAATCGCGGGAACCAAAGTGCAGCAGGTCTGCATCGGGTCCTGCACCAATTCCTCGTACCGCGACCTCATGCTTGTCGCGGGAATCTTGCGCGGAAAGAAAATCGCGCCGCACGTATCGCTGGCGCTCGCATGCGGCTCCCGCCAGGTTCTGGAAATGATAGGCCGCAACGGCGCGCTCGCCGACATCATTTCCGCGGGCGCCCGCGTCATGGAAAACGCCTGCGGGTTCTGCATCGGCAATTCACTGGCGCCCGCTACGGGAAGTGTTTCGGTGCGCACCAACAACAGAAACTTTTTCGGGCGCACCGGCACCGAAAGCGCGCAGGTGTTTCTTGTTTCTCCCGAGGCTGCGGCAGCCTGCGCGCTTGCGGGCGAACTCGTGGACCCGGCGAAATTCCTGAGCGGCCAGAAATACCCCGTTGTCGATATGCCCGACAAATTTCTCATCGACGACAGCCTGATCGTTCGCCCTCCGGAGAAGACCGCCAAAGTGGAAATCGTGCGCGGGCCCAACATCGGGGCGCCACCTTCGAACGACGAATACCCAATGGCGCTGTCCGGGGTGGTGGCGATATGCCTGAAAGACAAGGTTACCACCGACGACATCATGCCCGCCGGAAGCCGCATGAAATACCGGTCCAACATTCCAAAATACGCGGAATTTGTTTTTGAGAGGGAAGACAAGACCTTTCCCTCCCGCGCCATGGAGAACAAGAAGAAGGGTCTGCACAACATAATTGTCGCAGGCGAATCGTACGGCCAGGGATCTTCGCGCGAGCATGCCGCCATCTGTCCCATGTATCTGGGCGTAAAAATGGTGGTGGCGAAATCCATCGAGCGCATCCACAAGGCGAACCTGGTGAATTTCGGCATTGTGCCCGCGCTGTTTGCCAATCCCGCGGATTACGAGAGCATCAAGCAGGGGGATCTGCTGGAGGTAAAGGACGCCTACACCGGCATAGAAAAAGGGGAATTGTCGCTTGCAAATTCATCGACCGGCGCCGTTATCGTGCTCAAGGTCGATCTGTCGGAGAGGCAGAAGCAGATCGTGCTGGCAGGGGGGCTCATCAACCTGACGAGAAGCAGGACAAAGGCGGGCTAGGGCGTCCTCGCTATCCCTGGGAGATTTTGCATACCAGCACCAGCGAATTCCGCTTGAGGTCGTAGGTTTGCCGCCGTTCTTTCGGCAATACCTTGACATCCGCCTTCTTGAACCCGAGCTTGGAAAACCAGTCGGCGGTCTGCGTCGTGAGAACGAAGACCTGCCGCAGTTTCATCCTTACAGCCTTTTCCTGCAGATACGACACGAGCTTCTGGCCGATGCCGAGGCTCGCGTACACTTCGTCCACGGCGATGCCCGCTATTTCTCCCATCCGGGACGAATACCGGTGCAGCGCGCCGCAGCCGTGTATCGTTCCGTCAACTTCGTAGACCGCGTAATCGGCAAGCCGGTTCTCAAGGTCCAGAGCGGTCCGCTTGACAAGCGTGCCTTTGGCGACAAACGGTTCCATGAGCTGCAGCACGTCCGGGACGTCGGCGTGGTTCATGGGCCGGACATTGTCGTGCTGGTTGGCGTAAATCATGGTGCCGAGCCCGCGGTTGGAGAAAATTTCCTTGAGGATCATGCCCTCCACCCGGCCGTCCACGACGTGCACCCGCGCCACGCCCCGCTTGCACGCCCGGCAGGCCAGCGACACCAGCTCGTAGGCCTCGCCGGCCGTGGCGCCGCTGTTCGCACCGATGAATTCTTCCGCCTCGCTCAGCGTGAATTGCGAAATGAACCCGTCGCTTGACACATACACGCTCTTGGGCACGGTAAACCCCTTGGCCCTGATGCCGCCCGCCCGGGTGACGAAAAACAATTTTGCGGCCTTGAGCTCCGTGGCAATGGTATAGGCGAGCTCGTTGGACGAAAGATTGTAGGGTTTCCCCTGGGAGTTCCACCCGATGTTGGGGAAAATGGGCATCAGCCCCTCGTTGAGCACGTTGTTGATTATGCCGATTTCGAGGGTCTCCACCATGCCCGAGCTCTGGTAATCGATGCCGCCCCGCACGCCGATGCTCCGGGCCCGCACCCAGTTGCCGATCACCGCGTTGGTCCGGTTCTCGGCAAGCATGGTCATTACCCCGTTGGACACGTCGAACGCGGCCATCTTGATAAACGGCATCGACTCCGGCGTCGATATCCGGATGCCGTTGATCATGTCGAACCTGATCTTGTAGGTGTTGAGAATATCGTCGATCCGGTCCTTTGCCCCGGGCACAAGCACGATGCGGATGCCCATGTGGTGCAACAGAGAAATGTCTTTGACCAGGATGGGAAAGAACGGGTCGCCGATGAGCGAACCTTCGATCTTGATAACGAACGTTTGGCCCCGGAACCGGTTGATATAGCTGAATGCCTGCCGGATGGTTTCGACTTGTTCCTTGAGTTGCTGCTTGTCCATGCGACGTTTCCGCTTTCTGAGTTTCTCCGGTTATGGCCGGGCGACTATGATAACCCGGCGCTTTGTCTCTTTACAATATACGATTTTGAGGCAAGGGTTGTCAGCTATTATTATCGGGCGGGGGAGAGATGGCGGCGGCCGCTTGCGATGATTATGCGCTCGCCGGCGGGAATCCTTCCATCCCTATATTCGTGGCGCTTCGGTGATTTGTGTCGGTCCTGCCAGGGTGCGCCCCTTTTGGCCCTTGTAGAGCGAAAATGCACCCCGTCCATACAGGAGCTTGTGAGAAACGTAACACCCTTTGCAAAAAGCGCTTGCGCGAAGTACCGCTCCCGTATGGCCGGGTCGCTTGCACAAGGGCCTTCCGGGGCATCACCCTGTCACCCACACAAAAAACCGATGACCCATATTTGTATTCGCTCGCTACGGGATTCAACGCGGATTTTTCGTGAGATTCCTATTTTGTCAAAACCACCTTCGCACTGACCGCGCTGCCGTCAAGCATGGCTCTCACATGGCTCAAGACAAGCCTGCATCCCTTTGTCAAACTTATAGCACATTGATTTTCCTTAATTGTATAATTTACATCTGGTCACCCAATCCGAATCGATCCAGCGACTTATGGAAAAGGGGCGGGCTACGCTCAAGGACCTGCATTTCTTTTCGAATTACAAATGGCCGCTGTTTGTGCTGCTGTTCTGCTGTTTTGCCGGGGCAATCCTGGGAGACAGCACCGCGGAAGCGCTGCTGCTGGCGCACTTCGACCCGCATGTGATACCCACCATGTTTCTCGTGAACGCGGCGTTCCTGTTCTTCCTGTCCGCGTTTCTCATCTCGCTTATTGACAGAGTGGACAGAGGCTTGCTTTTTCTTGCCTTGTCTTTTGGCCATGGAGCCGTGCTGTTTCTCATCCGCGCCAGTTTGCTGTTCCATGCCGATTTCCTGTATCTGCCGCTGTTTTCCTACGCCTATGTCACCAAGATCCTCCTGTTCCTGATGTTCTGGACCCTTGCCAACGACCTCGTAGATTCGCGTCGCGCAAGCTACGAATTCCCCTTTGTCGCCGCGGGCGGGACGCTGGGCGCGATTATGGTCTCGTTCTGCATCCCGACGCTGCTGAGAATCATTTCCCCGGAGAACCTGCTTGTGGTCTGGGCGCTGCTTTCCGTCGGGCTCGGCTGTCTTTTTGTGCCCTTTCGGGAAGTGTTCGGAGCGGCATTCAAGCCCGCGGCGGACCGCAAGGTGCGCACTGCCCGGACGCTCGCCGGCGTCGTCGACGACATGAAGCTTGTCAACAGGGAACCGCTGCTGCGGAACATGGCCGTGTTCTATTTCCTGCTATTCTTTGTACTGCTCAACCAGCACTATACGTTCTATTCACAGCTCAAGAGACATCTCGCGGACGCAAAGGACATCGCGTCGTTTCTCGGATACTTCAACGGCATAAGCATGTTTGCAACCATCTCGCTTCAGCTGGGCGTTTCCGGTTTTGTGCTCAAGAGGATCGGGTCCACGCGTTCCATGCTCTTTTTGCCGGGGATTTTATGCGCCGTGTTTGCCGTCCTCAGCGTGGCTGCGGTTGCTTTCGGCCTGGATAGCGCCGGGCCGGGCACCGCGGCAGCGCAGTTTCTCTTCTGGGCGATCGTGGGCGGCATGGGAATGCGCGTGGCGTTCTTCGATTCCTTTTTCTCGCCGAACTTCCAGGTTTTCTTTTCAAGCCTTCCGCAGGAAATCAGGGGAAGAGGCAAGTTGTCCATCGAAGGCGTCGTGAAACCGGCCGCGATTGCAGTCGCCAGCGTGTGGATACTGGTCGCGGTGCCACATCTCCCGCTCGCCGCGAACATGGCCGTGCTCTTCGTAGTGTCGGCGGCGGTGGTGGTGCAAACGTTCCGGATCCGCAGCAAATATGCCCAGAGCCTTACCTCCTACCTTTCCGGGTTCAGGTCAAAGAAGCTGCCGTCGCTCTTCCACCTGGTAGACGTGCCGAACGCGGAGAATTTTCTCTCGATGCTGGGGACAATTCTTGAGAAAGAGGAATACGAGATCAAGAAGTTCATTATCGAAGTACTGGCGGGAATGAATGCCAAGGAATCCGTGGGAATGCTCGTTGAGTACATTGATAAATGTGATAGTGTGACGCGTGCGACCATCGTCTCCATGCTCACGAGGCTCCGGCGCGACGACTGCAGGAGCACGTTCACGCGGCTCCTGGAGGACAAGGACGAACGGGTCGTTGCCAACAGCATCCTTGCGCTTGCGGCCTACAAGGATGCCGAAACGCACGAAGGGCTCGAAGTATATCTTCACCACGCCGACAACAGGATCCGTGCCAACGCGGTGGTTGTGGAATGGGACCGGATGAAAAGCCAGCGGCAACGGGAGAACCTGCTGGAGATTCTTGATCGGATGCTTGCTTCGGAAGACAACGAAGACGTCGCCAGCGCCTTGTATGCCATCGGTGAAATCGGGTCGCTCGACTTGCTGCCCGTCGTTTCGGCTTTTGTTGAAAAGAATCCCCGGCGCGCCAAAACGTCGCTGTCAATCCGGCATCAGCTCGTTACCGCGCTGGCAAAAATGCAAAGCGAGCAGTCGTTCGACCTTATCCTGACGCTGTCGGGGGGAGCGCACGCCAGGGCGCTATGCGACCTGTGCCGCGGCGTGGAACTGCTGGTGGAGAACGGGTATCCTTTGTCCAGATGCCTGCAGCGGATCCAAACCGAGCACTACGTGCGCCGCGGCATCATTCTCAAGGCCCTGTTCTCGCGAAGGACCGAGCTTGCCAAGACGGATTGCGCGCTTCTGGAGAGCGTCGCGCAGGCCGAGGCGGCGTCGATCCATTCCGACTGGCTTTCCTTGTGTATACTTGACACAAAGGGAACCTTCAAGGAGGTCGCGCTTCTGAGGACCGCCATATACGAATCGTGCATCCTCGAAAAAACGCGCAACCTCATCTACATTGCGGCGCTGCTCGACGATACCGGGCTCATAGGCGCCGTCATGCAGCGCCTGAGACACCCCAACAGGCATGTGCGGGCCCGCGCGTTCGAAGTGCTCGACAATGCCGGAAACTCGCATGTAAACCGGTGGCTACTTTCACTGCTCGATTCCGAAGACGCGATGAAGCACGGACGCGACGCGACGATATCGTTCAAACAGCGGTCGAAGACCCTGGTGGAAACGGTATCCGAGCACGTCACAAGTTCAAACGAATGGCTCAGGCTATGCGCCCTATATGCTTCGGGAGCGTTGTTCGACACTACGCGCGACGTGCGCTGGCAAAAGCTGTACCAGAAGGGCCTCGAAGCGACGGCGCACGCGGCCAATGCCACCCCGGTGACGTAACTGGAAACAATGGGCGGGAATATATGGACTCGAAAGCGTTGAAGTCGTTTGATCTGCTCGAAAACGTCATTTTCCTCAAGAAGACGCCGCTGTTCTCGGCCGTTCACACGAGCGAACTGCGGGCGGTTGCCGCGGTGGTGGAGGAGTTTACGGTTGAAGCCGGAGGCGAGCTTGTCAAGGAGAGCGATCCCGGCGACTGCGTGTATATCATCAAGGACGGCACGGTGCGCATCACCAAGAAGACGGCCGACAACAGGACGCTCGATCTTGCCGAGCTTTCGCCGGGCGAAAGCTTCGGCGAGATGGCTCTTTTCGACGACGAAGCGCGCTCCGCGAGCGCGGTTGCGCAAACCAGATGTTCTCTTTTGAGAATCAAGCGCGACGACCTGATCGACGTCATCCTCGAATACCCGATGATCGCCATAGAAATGCTTCGCATTTTCGTGAGGCGGCTGCGTAAATCCAACGCGCGCGTCGAGGCCCTGTCGGCCGGGAGGCCCAAAGGCGAGGAGAGACATTCCCAAGGCGATCTTTCACATCACGGAAACAACTAGTTGTACCCGGAAAGGACCATCATGCACCTACGAAACCGACGTTCTGCCCTCTCGTGGCGCTGGCTGCTGATCGGAGCTCTCGTGGCCGGCTGCACTGCGCCCAAACAGTCGGAAATCCTCATTCACATGCTGCCGGCCCAGGAAGAATACTTTGCAAAAGAGATCATGCCGGCGTTCGACAAAGACAGCAAGGCGAAAACCGCCGTGGTGCATTACGAGAACACGGCCGACCTCGAAAAGGAACTCACCGAGCATGCCGGCAAAGCCGCGATTGTCAAGATTCCTTTCGACAAATGCAAGACGCTTATCAGAAAGAATTACCTCAAGTCCCTCGACTCGTTTCTGTCCGATAAGGAAATGGAGGATTTCAGGTCAACCTACATGCTCACCTCGCTGGGCACCTACGACGGTAAACAGTATCTTGTGCCGCGCAAGTTTGAGACCAGGATCATGGTGTACTGCAAGAGCAAGGTGGCCGATGCCGTTACCCGGTGGCACACCTACAAGGATGCCATAGATGCCGACATGAAGAAGATAAACGGGTATGGGCTTCCTTCGACCTACACACTCAAAGAGGATCCCAACAAGTGGGACTTTTTCGATGTGTATGTGGTCGGCTGGATCTGGGCACACACCCCGTATGACGGCAAAACCACGGGGCGCGTAGGGCATCGCTCGAAGCGGTATTCGGGCACCTCCCTGCGCATCGTGGACCGTGTCTTCCAGTGCGGCGGCGACAGCGCGCAGGTCCTCAGTATGACCGGTGACGCGGTGACCGACGCGTTCATGTGGGAGGCGGTCTACGCGTCGACAATTTACAACAAGAGAATGATGGATGAGCCTTGGAGCGGCACCGAGATCTGGAAGGCATTCCGCGAGGGCGACGTTTTCCTGGCGTTCATGACGCAAATCGACTGTTTCTTTATCCACGGAACCGGCCGGGACGGGCTCGACGGGTACCTCAAGAACCCCGACGACATGGGCGTGGCGGTGATGCCCGCGGGGTGTTCGGTTCTGCTGGATCCCCACGGCAATCCGCTGCGCGAGGGCGGCAGGACGATCACCACCGGCGGCTGGTGGTGGGGAATTCCCGCAACAACGCCCGATCCGCGCCTGTCCTATCAGATGGCGCGGTTTATCACCAACACAAAGTGTCAGGTGGAGGACTGCAGCAGGTTCGGCATGATTCCGGTTCGGAAAGACATTCTCGGCGACATGTCGATGCTGTTCGGCGGCGGCTGGGTCACCGCTGTTTACGAAACATCGTTTCGGCAGCTGATGCTGAACAAATACGTCTCGATCCCCGGCGATGTGCACTTCGACGACGTGAGCAACGTGTATCTTGACGCATGGTACGATATCGTCGTGCACAAGAACTGGTCCGACGCCGGCGACGTGCCGCAATGGGACCATGTGAGAAAAGTGCTTGCCGGCACCTATGTACCGCGCGTATCTTCGATACTGGGAAAGTAAAGAAAAGCACCCGGGAGCTTCGGCGTAACCTTGTGCACCACGCCCCAAAAGCATGGTCTCTTTTCGGGAAAACGCCGCAGGCCTTTCTCTTTTGCCGTCCACCTGCACAAAATGAAACGGTACAATACCTATGGATGACGCGAACACACAAATTGCTCCGGACAATGTGATTGACGCATTGAGAACGGCGCTGGCCGGTGAGCCGGACAACGTTGAGGCCGGGCTCAAACTCGCCCAGGCGTATTCGGACCGCGGCTGGTACAACGAAGCGGTGGCCGTTTACAAGGAGATCCTTGCGCGCGACGAGGACAACTACGCGGTCCTGCTCGACTACGGAAACACGCTGTTCAAGAAGGAAGACTTCGAGGAAACCCGCCGCGTGTTTGAGAAGCTCACCGAACTCAAGCCGGACCGCATAGAGGGATGGAACAACCTCGGCATCATCCTTCTCTCTCTGCAGGACATTGTCGCTGCGCGGAAGGCGTTTGCCAGGGTGCTTGCCCTGGAACCGGACAACGCCGGAGCGCTTCTCAACATGGGCAATTGCTGGGACAAGGAAGGCAAACCGAGTGAGGCTGCCGAATTGTTCCTGCGCGCGACCCAGACGCGTCCCGATTTCGCGGACGCCTGGTTCGACCTCGGCAACGCCTATACGCAGCTGGGAGACCCGGACAATGCCGTCGAGGCATACAACAGGGCGATACGGTTGCAGCGGGAGTTTCCCTCGGCGCAAAAGAACCTGGGCGTGCTCCTCGAACAAAAGGGCGATCTCGACAAGGCGATCGAGTGCTACAAAAACGCGCTTGCCCTGGCCAAGGCCGACGCGAGCCTGTACGTGAACCTGGGAAACGTCTACACAAAGAAGAAGAACTTCGACGAGGCGAAACAAAGCTATTTGCAGGCCGTGCGACTTTCCCCCAAGGAAATGGCCGGATGGATGGGGTTGCGCCACCTTGCCCTCCTCAAGGGTGATATCGAGAGTTATGTCCGCGCAACGCTTGCCGTTTTGCCCAGGCTTGACGAATCGGCGATCGCCGAATCGATCATGATCCTCCGCGAAATCTCCCATGTTAAGGAAGCGGACGATCTCCTGAAACGGGCCGACGCGCTGGGCCTGTCGGGCGACGAAATAGACGCGGAGCGCCTGCTGTCTCTTGTCAGGGCCGGGAAGGAAGAAGGGAAGACGGCGGCAATTTACAAGCGGCTGCGCGGCCTTTCGCAGCCGTCCGACCATGTGCTCGCCTGTACGGCGCGTCACGCCCTGGATTCCGGCCGGCCCCAGGACGCCATCGCCATCGTGGAACGCATGACAAAGAAGAGTAGCGCGGCGTTCGTGGTGCTGTGGCAATCGTACATCGCCACCAAGCAGGAACCCGAAGCGGAAAAACAGATGCTGTCCTACCTCAAGGATCACGACGACTGCTTCGAGGCATGGTTCCTGCTTGCAAAGCTCAACGCGCGGCAGAACCGGCCCACCGAGGCGCGTCATTGCCTGGTGAAGGCGCTGGAAAACGGGTTTGCCGATCTCGAATCCATAGAAGCGGAACCCGAGCTTCAGGACATCATGATCGCCATCAAGCTTGAGCCATAGCGGGGCGGCCCCGGTTTGGGTGGTGCCTTCACGACGACGGCAACGGCCCGGACGCGCCGCCGGCCTTAGCTCTTTTGTCAATGTAGCCGTGCATGCGCGGCAGCAAAATCCTTTCCCACAATTTGCGGATTACAGGCTGCTCACGAGGGGGTACATCCGGTTGTAATCGCGGTTCCCGAAGGTTCGCTGTCGCGTCTACTCCTTTAGTGTTGGATGCAGTCGTAGTCGTGGTGCTGCGGGATTTTTCAGTACCACGGGTTGTGGTCGATTTGAGACACTCCACACCATGTGGTTAACATCTTGAAATTAATGGCGATTGCACGAATTGCCTGTTGACACACATTACGCAATGTTGTATAATTCGAAACAGGCCATGATGGTACGGGTTTCCAAGCCGGAACCCGGTTATCCATGGCGGTTTTATCGAAGTGTGCCGAGGGTGCCCCTGCCAACAGGGCGCCGCCCCGGCCGAACAAAGGGGTGTGCCATGAACCGTATCGACGAACTCTCGGAAAACATCGTCAATCTCTCCAAAAGCACCAGGGACTCCAATAAGTTTTACTCCATCCTTCTCGATGCGCGCGCGTCAACCGTGTCCGAGAATACCTACGACATCGCCGAACGGCTGCTGCGGGGCGAGACCGACAATGCCAAGGCGGCTCTGGAGCACCTGTGGTCGCTCAAGAAGACCATGCAGAACGAAAGCGAGATTTCCACCATCGACCTTCTTATCCAGTACTACCAGAGGAAGATGGATGTGGTTCGGAACAAAGAGGAACATATCAAGAGGATAAGCAAGGATTCGCGCGGGCTGCTCGAAGACAAGCGGAAACGCGATTCGGAAATCGCCACCATCAAGCAGGAGATCGGCGATTGTTCCAGCGAGCTGAGAGACCTTACGGTAAAGCTCGACAAGCTCAAAATCAAGGAGCAGGAGCTTAGCCTCATCGACACCCAGCTCAAGAAGGAACTCGATCTGAACGAGAACGAAATCATCAACGGATTATACGAAATCATCCTGTCGCAGCAGGAAGGCGAGAACCCGGTCGAGCAATTCACCGAAAAGCTGAATGGCCAGGTTGCCGACACTCCCGCCGGGGAGCCCGCTTCGGCCGCCCATGCTTCCGCGCCGTCCGCGGAAAGCGCGCCGCACAAGGACATCGACGACACCTCGGAACTGCCGCTTTCTAAAGTAAAGGACGCGGCGGTCGCCGACGTTCCCATCAACGACGACATTTTCGAGGTTGACAAGGAGAAAACATCCGCGATTCCACTGGATGTCTTGAAACGGGCCAAGGGAGAGGATCTGGACGCCGGAGCACCCAAGGCGTTTGCGGAGCCCGACCTGTCGCCCTTCCCGAAATCGGTGGTGAAGACCACAAAGGGACGCGTGATAGGGGAATACTACTACGATGCCAAGGCCTACAAGAACAAACGTCATTACATTTTCAACTCGCGGTTTTTTCTCGACCAGATCACCAGCGCCCTCACCGTGCTTTCCGCCCGGTTCGATTCCCCCGTATACACGGAGCTGCTGCAGATGATTCAGGACGCTTACAAACGCATCTCCGAAAACCCCATGATGCATTTCGAGGTCTCCACGAGCGAATTTCTGAGCGAGCGCGCGCTCAAGGAACTGTGGCAAAATGTCAAGGCCCGCGATTTTGCCGAGGCATCGCGTTATTGCAAACGCCTGAGCGGCAAGATGGAGGCATTGCGGCCCAACTACTATGCCATGCTCAAAGAACAAATGGCGCGGCATGTTTCCGAATAAGAAATCGTTTTTTCGGCGGCTGGCCCTGGCGATCAGGATCACGGCGATTCTCTTCCTTTTCGTGTGCGTGTGCTTTGCCGTCGCTGCTCACGACACGGCCCATAAACAACCGGTCAAAGGGAAAAATGCGGTGTTTACCGTGTCGCTCAAGGATTCGGCGAAAGGCAAGCAGGTTTCCGGGCGCACGGGCGTACCCAGGAGCGAAACCGTGCCTGCGGCGCGCGACACCTCCCGTTCAAGCAAAGGCACAACGCGATCGGCCGACACCTCCGGCGCTCATGCCGCCGACACCACGGCGCCCAAGGCCGCCATTCACCGGGAGGATTCCGGTGTGGTCGGCGCAGTTCCCGCCGCGGTCGACACCGCGAAAAAGACCGGGCTCCTTGCGCATGATTCAGGTGCGGCAATGCCTTGGAAAACCAGGCAAGCCGTCGATTCCACCGTGGCGCGGAACAAACAGACCATGTCTCGATCGTATCCCGCGGCGCCTCACCGGGCGGGAACAACGCTGCCTTTCCGCCTGCTTGTCCTGCTCGTTTCGGTTGCTATTATTCTTGCGGCTGTAGTGGTTGTCAAACGGTACCGGGACCGGGTGCCCGGCCGCAGGTTTCTCACAACCACAAGACTCTCGGTGATGGACAAGGAAGTGCAGCGGGCATGTCGTTACATCGAACAGCACTACGCAGACCCGGGACTTACCCCGAAAACCGTGTGCGATGCGCTTGTTACCGGGGAGGCGTTTCTCGAAGCGCTCATGGATCGCGACCTCGGCATAAGCGTGAGCGAGTTTATTATGCACGTGCGCGTCAACGGGGCCAAAAAGATTCTGGAAAAAGATGCGGCCGCATCGAAGGAATCGGTGGCCAGCGAAACCGGGTTCGGGGATCCAGGCTCGTTCGAAACGGCTTTCAAAAAGGTAACCGGCGTCGAATTCGAAGTATATGCCAGGCAGTCGCCGGCCTAACCGGCGGCACCGTACAATTGGAAATGGCGGCGGCCGGGATGCAAAGTCCGCACAAGCAAGCGATCACTTTCGAGCGTTGAACGCGGGTGCGACGCATTGGTTGCGGCGAGCGCTCGAACACGAGAGGCGAACAGTGCTCCACGGCATCTGCAAAACCGCGCTTCCGCTGTGCGCAACGGCAATCGCCCTCATTTTCTTCGGCCGGCCAGCCCTGTGCGCTCCGCCGCTCTCGGAATGGCGAATCCTCGAACAGACCGATACCCTTGACATCTACTACAAAGACCGCATTGTAGGAACGCTCATTCACGGCGTTCTTGTCGCCGACAGCGCCCAGGCCATTGTGAGCACCATGTCCATGTCGGTAGGAAAGACGGACGCGGGCATGAGTGAGATGGAAGTGTTCGAGCAGCGGGTGTACGGCGTTGACGGCAGGATTCACAGCGCACGCCAGATCGTAAAGTCTCCCAGCGGGACCAACACGTGGGACGTTATACAGACTCCGCAAGGATGGCGGCTGAGCGTTACCGCCGGCGGAGAAACGAACGCCAGCATCATCGACAGCGTGAGCGAAAGCCTGCTTCCCACCCTCGATCTCACGAAACGGGTGAAGAAGATTCTTGTTTCCAAAGGCGACACTTGGCGCGACACCCAGCTCGATCTTGTTTCCGGGAAGCTCATTGCAAATTCGTACCTGTGTACTGCGGTGGATTCGGTTTCCAAGGTCGTTTCCTTCGATGTGACGGACAACATGACGGGCCGTCGGCTGGAATGGCAGATCGACAGCCGTGGAAAGACGCTGATGCAGGAGATTGAAGGCATGTTCGTGGCAAAACGCGCTCCGGGTGCGGCCCAAAAGGCGAAGCGCAAGGAGACAACGACCGTGTCGGATCTGGGCGATCTTTTGTCGGTGCCCGCGGCGCGTGCCGCGGGAAGCGGCGAACGCATTTCCCTGGTGCTCCCGCCAGATGCGCCCCCGGACGCGTCCGTTGGCGCCCTGTACATTCACAAAGGCGACCGCTGGATTCTAAACCTCCCGCAGCCTGCGTGCTCATGCGTCGCTGCATCGAAGCCGGATTCGGCTCTGGTCGTCTTTACCAGGCCGACTCCCACGCTTCAATCGAATCATCCTTTAATTGCGCAGCTGGCCCGAAAAATAAAGGGTAATGAACAAAGCCCCTGTGCCGTGACGCTCGCACTCACGAAGTATGTGTTCTCGACTCTCGAAAAACGGCCCACCGCAACTTTCTCAAACGCACTGGAAACCCTGAAAGCGGGGTTCGGCGACTGCGGGGAACACGCGGTGCTTCTGGCCGCGCTGCTCAGAAGCCTCGGTATCCCGGCGCGGGTAGTGCTTGGATTGTACTACGATGGCGGGAAGAAGGCCTATACCGGTCACGCCTGGGTGATGGTCTGGACCGGATCATGGGTTTTTGCCGATCCCGCGTTCGGGGTATTTCCAGCCTGCAAAGACAGGGTTCCGCTGGTTATCGATGACAATGGCCGCAATTCCGTCCTGCTGGCGCGACTCCTTGGCAGGATCAAAGTTGAGTATGTTTCCGACAGGTAACGGGTATCACCTGAGGCTGCGATTTTTCAACGTTTCGATGCTTGATCTGCCAATAAGCCGCCGGTGCGAATCGAGGTCCCTTGTCGTTATTTCAATATGTGTATGCCTGCAATCAAACAATATTATATTTTCCTATTCTGTCGACTTGATGAACCGTTTTGCTTCGGCAAGCGGACTGCGAAAGCACGTATTCGCGAGCGCGTAACTCCTCAACTGAGCGGTTGCGCTGCAGGGCGGATTCAATATGTTTGACACCCAAGGAACGGAGGAGATTACATGGAATTCCTGATAAAGCTGCTGCACGCTTTTAGTCCGCAGTCGGATGCATTTCTGTTTATGTGGGCCATTCTGGTCACCGGCGTGTTCAGCGTTTCCATAATCATCGAACGGTTCATCTATTTGCAAAGCAAGTCGGGATTCCGTTCCCAAATGTTTATTCGCGACATCTTGCAGAATATCCAGAAGGACGATGTGGCCAGCGGGATCAAAATGTGCGAAAAGGGCAAGCGTATGGCGCTTGCCGGCGTCGTCAAAGCCGGCCTGGATGAGGCAAACACAGGCGCCGAACGCATCCGCAATGCAATTGACGAGGCGATGCTCAAGATTATTCCGATGCTGGAGAAACGCACCGGGTATCTTGCGGTTATCGGCAACGTCGCGACACTCCTTGGACTGCTCGGCACCGTGTACGGTCTCATCATGTCGTTTGCCGCCGTGGGCCGGCCTGGTATCGACGCGGCGCAAAAGTCGGAATTGCTGGCATCCGGTATCGCCACCGCCATGAATTCCACGTTTTCCGGACTGTCGGTCGCAATTTGCTCCATCATGGTGTTCGCGTTCATGAAGGCGAAAACGCAGAAAATCATCGACGAACTCGACGAATACTCGGTGCGGGTGCTCAATGCGCTCATCGAGAAATCGTTCAAGACGCACAAATATCACATCAGCGCGTCGCAGCTTAAGGAAGGCGTGGGCCTGCACGTGACGCACAACAACATCAAGATCTTTACCGACAACAAGCTTATCAAGGAAATAAACATCTGATCGGGATTCGCCGGATTTACGGGATTTCCGGGAGAGAAAGACAATCGGGATTCACGAGGTTTCCAGGAGAAGACGATTAGGATTGGCGGGATTCCCAGGATGAAGACTTGCCTCTTGTAGCTGTCAACCGTCAACTTTTCATTTTTAACTTGTAAATTGATATATGGTAATATTCGGCGAACTCCTCAAATGTTTCCTACCGTCGCATGACGCTTTCGTATTCATGTGGGTGCTTGCCACACTCGGACTTTCGGCGGTGCTTCTCACCGCGGAGCGATGGTTTTCCATAAACAGGCGCACCGACTACGATGCCGCAAGTTTTTTCGAGCGTATAAAGCGGCTGGTCGACGAAAAGAACTTCGACGAAGCTTACCGGATCTGCGCATCGGGCGGCCGCAGGGCACTGCCCCGCATTCTTGGCGCGGGCATACGGGAAGTCCAGATTGAACCCCATCTTGTGGAAGGTGCCATGGGCGAAGAATCGACCCACATGGCTTCACAGATGGAAAAACGGCTTCCCATTCTTGTGATGTTCAGCAATGTCTCCACGCTGCTGGGCCTGCTCGGCACGGTCTTTGGCCTCATCATGTCGTTTGCCGCGGTTGGAAGACCTGGTGTCGCCGCGGTGGAGAAATCGGCTCTGCTTGCCGCGGGGATTTCCGCGGCAATGAATTCCACGCTTGTGGGACTCTCCATAAGCGTGCCCTGCATTCTTGCCTACGCGATGCTTCGCGCCCGCGTCGATGCTGCGCTCGTGGAAGTCGACCGCTACGCAGTGGCCATTCTCAATCTGCTCAACCCGCCCACTGCGGGCCAGAAAAAACTCAATTCTCTTGTGCGTCGTTCCGGCGACGACGAAGTTGCCGACACCGACGTCACGCCCATGCTCAACCTCATGGTCATGCTCATTCCCTTCCTGCTCACCTCGTCCGAATTCGTCAAGATGGGCGCCATAGAGCTCAAGCTGCCCGAATCGACGCAGGGCGGCGGGGGCGGCGGCGGGGGTGAGAGCCAGCAGGAAACCAAGCTCGAGCTCGGGGTAGTCATCACATCCAAGGGATTCAACGTATTCGACTACTTCAACCAGGCCGAAAAGGCGGCTCAGGCCAACCAGACCCTGGGCGAAAAACTGCCCGACATACCGCTCAAAAACGGCGAGTACGATTATGAGACCCTGAATGCAAAACTCGCAGAAGTCAAGAGAAAAGCCCTGTACGAAATCGTAAAAGCCTACTACCCAACGGTGACTCCGGACGCCTCGCTGTACCAGCTTTCCAAGGCCTATCTTTCCAAGAACCTGAGCACCAGTTCCGTGTTTGCCGATCACGAGGCGGTCAAGCTCGTGGGTGAAGACAAGATCAAATACCAGACGGTGGTTGCGGTGATGGACGCTGCGCGGGGGACGCGCACGCCCGACGGCAATGTCACCTTATTCCCGAATGTGTCGATTGCGGGAGGTATTATCCAGTAATGGCGCAGCAATCCATTCGCAGAAGGCACCGGAAACGGGGCGACGGCACGGTCAAGCTCAACATCACTTCCATGATCGACATGTTTACGCTCATGGTGGTGTTCCTGCTCAAGAATTATTCGGCGCAGGGGCAGCTTGTGACGCCTGCGACCAATCTGCTGCTGCCCACGTCTTCGGTTGAGAAAAACGCGGGGGAGGCGCTGAGCGTCAAGGTGTCCGGCACGAACATCATGGTGGAAAATGACGTCGTCATCGACGAAAAGGGATTCCAGACTGCGCTCGCCCAGAAGGAGTTCCTTATCGAACCCCTGTATAATGTGCTCAAGAAACATTGTGACGAGGCGAAGAAATCCGCGGAGATGTTCAAGACCGAGTTCTCCGGAAAAGTCTCAATACAGGGCGATGTGGCGATTCCGTACAACATGCTTACCAGAATCATGTATACCTGCGGCCAGGCAGGTTACCCCGTTATGAACCTTGTAGTCTACAGGAAGGGATAATGGCGAACGCCGGGCAGTCGGGACTTTTCTATCTCCACAACGCGGGTGAGATCTCACTCAAGGTATTCCCGCAGGATCTGCGAAGGAGCCTGATTTCCAGGCTGGACCCGCGCTTTGCCATAATTTTCGGCTCGCTTTTCCTCGTGGCATTCATCTCCGTTTCCATTCTCTCGTCCGTCAAGATTTCCGATACGGTAAGCGAAAAAGAAATCACAAAGATTCAGGAACGCTACGCTCAGCTTGTGCTCAACCAGCCCAAGCCCAAGCCTCCGGAAGTGAAAGCCGAAGACAAATCCAAGGCAAACGAAACGGGCAAGGTCGCGGAAAAGGGAGCGGTCAAGGAAGAAGTGAAAGTGGACCGCGAAAAAGAGACGTTCGTACAACGCAAGGAACGGGCCGAAGCAACAAAGGAACAACGTCAGGCGGTTCGCCAGCGGGTCGCCGCGGCCGTGCAGACCGCCGGGATTTTCGCCGCGATTACGGCTTCGGGCAGCGGACCGGGCTCCGGACCCTCGACGGGCGGGAGTGTTACCGATCTCCTCGGCGCCACGGGCGAAGGCGTCGGCGATTTGGGAAACATAAAGGTGTCCAAGGGGACGTTTGCCACCAGGAGCAATGTTGACGTAGGCGAACTCAAGGCGAGACGTGGTACGGTCACCCAGGGCGTCGATATCGCACGGGAGAGCGTGGGCAGAACGCGGTCGGAGCATATTTCTTCCGGCGGCGGCGTGGCGATATCGTCCGCCGTTCCGGAAGTGACGGGCAACACCACCAATGCCGAAGCAAGGAGCCAGGCGTCGATCAAGAAAGTGATCGATCTGGAAAGCAACCGGCTCAAACGGGTGTACGAAACCTGGCTTAAACGCGACCCGACGCTCGCGGGCCAGCTCAAGATCAAGTTTACCATTATGCCCGACGGGAGCGTCACCAACGTGACGGTTGTGAGTTCCAGTACCAAGAACACGGAATTCGACGAAACGCTCATGCGTTACATCAAACGATGGGCCTTCCCGGCAATGGACGGCGGCAGCCCGGTGGAGGTCGTCTACCCGTTCGTGTTCGAGGCTCAAACATAGAGATACGTCCGGCGGCTCTTTGCCGGAACGAGCAAGTGATACGAATTTGCTTTCAAGATGATTCTGAGCATGGGTGTCATCGCGAGCGCAGCGCGGCGATCTCATACGGTTGAGATTGCTTCGTCGCGGACTCCTCGCAATGACATACAATCAACTTGAACGCAACTTAGTATGAGTTCGATCCGATAGTTGCCGCGGGGCGGCAGGAGCTTTCTTCCTGCCGGTTGGATCACCAGTAATTTACGCAGGAGAAACGTATGAAGGACAGAGCCAGCGAACGAATTGAGTTCATTAATTTGAACGGATCCTCGGAGCCGACGCTGTTCGATTTGAGCAAGACGGGGGTGTGCGGTTTCAGCTCGAAGAAACTCGAGAAGGATAAATTTGCCTTTGTCAAGATCAACACGCTGCGGCTCAAGGCCCAGGTCGTATACTGCCAGGAGCGTTCCGACGGGTTCCGCGTCGGCATGCACTTTTGCGAGGTACCGGCCGATTTGCAGGCCTCTTTGAACGACCTGGTGGACAAGTTCTCCCGCGGCGTTCCCATATCATGCTCCATTGAGGGATAGCTCGTTCCAAGAAAGTTGTACCGATGTCCGATGGCACATGGCTTGGGCAGACGAAAAAGCGAAATAATGCCCTGTGGATTATCCTGATTGTCGTCGCGGCGGTAGGGGCGGCCGCGATTTTTCTGCACAACAACAGCGACATTCTGTGGGGGAAAAAAGGCCTTGGGCAAGAGGCGATAGAAACCTCGCCGGCGGTCAGGAGTTCCACCGCATCTGCCGCGCCCGTGACCAGACCGGAAGGCGCACCGCGTGAAGCGCCGGCGGCGGCCGACACGGCCGCACCGAAAGCGCGGCCTGCGATCTTGGCAACGCCGGGCATTCCCGCCGCTTCCGACCGTGCTCCGCAGACTTCTACGGCCGCTTCTCCTGCGGCAGTCGCTGCCCGGCCTACCCGCGACATCGGAACCGCATCGATGGTCCTCGGTGACATCACGTGCAGGCTGGCCGACAGGAGCAAACCTGTCTTGCGGTTGTCGATAGAGATCTATTTTTCCGACGATCCGGGCTTTGCCCACGAGTTGCTTTTGAAAAGGGACAACCTGAAGGTGCTGGTGCGCAAGGTGCTGTCCACGAAATTCCTCGACGACCTGGTTGTGGAAAAGCTGCGGATTGAGCTGCGGAACGTTCTCAACGGGATTCTCGAAAAGGGACAAATTTCGGATATAGAATTCAGGGATTTTCGAATAGACAAGGTGGAATGACATTATGATGATACTGAAAGTGCTGGGCGCGGTATTCGGGTCCAAGCAGGACAGGGACATGAGGAAACTCCGCCCCATTGTTGAAGAAGTAAACAGCTTCAAGGAATCCGTGCATTCGCTCACCGACGAACAATTGAAGGCAAAGACCACGGAGTTTAAAGACAGACTCTCCAAGGGCGAGACGCTCGACACTATTCTGCCGGAGGCGTTTGCGGTGTGCCGTGAGGCCACGCACCGGGTGCTCGGCGAAGGACGCACGGTATTCGATCCGTATTTCAAGAAAGACATACCGTTTATGGCGCACTTCGACGTGCAGGTGATGGGCGCCGCGGTGTTGCACCAGGGCAAGATCGCCGAGATGAAGACGGGTGAGGGCAAAACGCAGGTGTCGGTGCTGGCGGCCTACCTCAACGCGCTCACGGGCAAAGGCGTCCACGTGGTGACGGTGAACGATTACCTGGCCAAACGCGACAGCGAATGGATGGGACGCATCCACACGTTTCTCGGCCTCACCGTGGGCTGTCTTGATAAAACGGAACCAGGCACGCCCGAGCGCCGCCAGGCCTACGAATGCGACATCACCTACGGCACCAACAACGAATACGGGTTCGACTATCTCCGCGACAATATGGCCTCCTCGCCCGCGCAGCTCGTGCAGCGCGAGCTCAATTTCGCCATCATCGACGAAGTCGACAACATCCTTATCGACGAGGCGCGCACGCCGCTCATTATCTCCGGGCCGGTGACCAAATCGAACCGGGAGTACGAAGAACTCAAGCCGCGCGTGGAGCGGCTCGTAAACGCGCAGGCGCAATATGTGCAGTCGGTTCTTGACGAAATAGAGCCGCTTATCGGCAAGGAAGGCAAGGAATACGAACTGGGCTACAAACTCCTCGTTGTGAAGCGCGGCGCCCCGAAGAACAAGAAGCTCACCAAGCTGCTCAAGGAACAGGGTGTTTCGAAGTACGTGAAACAGGTGGAAACCGACTACCTGCGCGAGAAGAAGCTGTATGAGATCGACGAGGAACTGTTCTATACGATCGACGAATCCGGGCACAGCGCCGAAATGACCGAAAAGGGCCGCGCCCTGGTGTCACAGTCGAATCCGGATTTTTTCGTCGTGCCCGATCTGTCGGAATCGCTTCACAAAATTGATACCGACCCCGGCCTGACCCCGCAGGAGAAAGCCGAGAAGCGCGAAGAAATGCATCGGGCGCATGCGCAGCGGTCGGAGCGCATCCACTGCGTGAGCCAGCTTCTTCGCGCGTACTCGCTGTTTGAGCTTGACGTGGATTACGTGGTGCAGGACGGCCAGATCCTTATTGTTGACGAATTTACCGGCCGCATCCTGCATGGCCGCAGGTGGAGCGAGGGCCTGCACCAGGCCGTGGAGGCGAAGGAAGGCGTGAAGATCGCCGGGGAGAACCAGACCCTGGCCACCATTACCTTCCAGAATTTCTTCAAGATGTACGGCAAGATCTCGGGCATGACCGGCACCGCAATCACCGAGGCGGGCGAATTCAACGAGATTTACAAACTGGACGTTGTTACCGTTCCCACCTATCGGCCCATGCGGCGCACCGACTACGAGGATGAGATCTACCGCACCAACCGCGAGAAATACGCGGCGGTGGTGAAGGAAATAACCGAGATGAACACGAAGGGCCAGCCCGTGCTGGTGGGCACCACCTCGATTGAGAAATCGGAATTGCTCTCCAAGCTTCTGATGCGGGCCGGCATCCAGCACGAGGTGCTCAACGCCAAGCAGCATTCCAGGGAGGCCCAGATCGTGGCCCAGGCCGGACGGCTGGGCGCGGTTACGATCGCCACAAACATGGCGGGCCGCGGCACCGACATCGTGCTGGGCGGAAATTTTGAAGCCAATGCCAACAACGAGCTGCTCAAGGAAGGAATCGCTCTCGACGACCTCACGCTCGAGGAAAAACGGCAGCGGTACGCGAAACTGTTTACACAGCTCGAAGAGGAGCACGTGAAGGTGGTGGAACTGGGCGGGCTTTACATCGTAGGAACCGAGCGGCACGAGGCGCGCCGTATCGACAACCAGTTGCGCGGCCGCGCCGGCCGCCAGGGCGACCCGGGGTCGTCCAAGTTCTTCCTGTCGCTCGACGACGACCTGATGAGAATCTTCGGTTCCGAGCGCATCGCGGCGATTATGGACCGTCTCGGCGCCGAGGAAGGCGAGGTGATTTCTCATCCATTTGTCACCCGCGCCATCGGCAATGCGCAAAAACGGGTTGAGGCGCGCAACTTTGAGATCCGCAAACACCTCAAGGAATACGACGACGTCATGAATCTGCAGCGAAAGGAAATCTACGGGCTGCGCCAGCGGATTCTTAAAGGTGAAGACATCAAGGACGAAGTGCTCGACCAGCTCGCCGGTTCACTGGAAGAAATAATCTTTAAATACACGTCGGAGGGCCATTACTCCGAGCAATGGAACCTGAAGGACCTCTGCAAAGAGGTCGAGTCGGCCATGGGCGTTTTGTACTCGATTCCCGAGCAGGGCGCGCCGTTGACGTCGCAGGACACGCTGTTCGATGAAATCTGGAAACTTGTCAAGGCGCGCTATGAGGAGAAGGAAAACCGGCTCACGCCCCAGGTTATGCGGCAGTTCGAGCGCGGCGTATGCCTCATGGTTATCGACAACCTGTGGAAAGACCATTTGTACGAAATGGACCACCTCAAGGACGGGGTCCAATACAGGGCCTACGGTCAAAAGAACCCGCTGTACGAGTACCAGCGCGAGGGAATGAAAATGTTCGAGGAATTGCGCTCCGCCATCGCGCGCGATGTGACGTCGTTCCTGTTCCGGCTGGAGGCGGTGACCGCGGAAGAAGACCGGATGGGACTCAGCAGGGCGCAGACCGTGCACGGTGCATTCGACATATTCTCGTCGTCGGGCGAGGCGCAACCCGATCCCGAGGCGCAGCAGCGTCCGCAGCAACAGCAGCTTATCACCAGCCGCGGGCAGCAGGGTGACGGCCCGGTGCGCCGCGCGCCCGTGGTGCGTGCCGGGCCCGCGGTGGGCCGCAACGATCCGTGTCCGTGCGGCAGCGGCAAGAAATACAAGAAGTGCCACGGTGCAACCGCATGAGCGGGCTGTTTGTCACCTTTGAGGGAATTGACGGATGCGGGAAGAGCACGCAGGTTCTGTGTGCCCAGCGCATGCTATCCGAGGAGAAAATCCCCTGCACGGTCACCCGCGAGCCGGGCGGAACCCCTATTGCCGAACGGATCCGCAATATCCTTTTGTCGCCCGAGAACGGCGCCATGTGCGATGCGTGCGAAGTGCTGCTCTATTTCGCGGCCCGGGCCCAGCATGTGCGGGAAAAAATAGCACCCGAGCTTGACAAAGGCAACGTTGTGCTCTGCGACAGGTTCATGGAAGCGACGCTGGCGTACCAGGGGTATGGCCGCGGCATCGACCTGGAGACGCTTTTCGGCATAAACGCCTTTGCCACGGGCGGCGTTATGCCGGCGCTTACGTTTGTTTTCGACATCGACGTCGCCGCCGCCTTTTCGCGTCTTGAAAAGACGGGTAAGCGTCCCGACCGGCTGGAGGGAAGCGGCAGGGAGTTTTTCGAAAAAGTGCGTGCGGGGTATCTTGCGCTGGCCGCGCGTCACCCGCAGCGGATCGTGGTTCTCAGCGGCGCCGACTCGCCCGAGGAATTGTCGAAGAAAGTGTTTGACGAAATCGGAAAGAGGCTGCGGCGTCACCCCCGACCCCTCTCCTGAAGGGAGAGGGGAGAAACTACGCATAGCCACCGCCCCATAAATAGTAGTGGGCCACCCTGCCCGTCTAATGTATTTTATACCCTTTACGCCGTTTACTTTTCTTCCAAAGCACAGGGCGAACCAGAGGAGCGATAATGCAGAAGAATCCTGATAAGGAATCTAGAATGCTTTCGGGCCGCATTCCGTTTGTAGGAATCGTGGTTCTTATTGTGGTTATCGGCGGCCTGGCGTTTGACGTGACGAAAGCCGACAGCGACAATTTCTACGAAGACGTGCAGCGCTTCGACCGAGTGTTTACAAAGATCCACCAGAACTACGTGGAAAGCATCGATTCGAAGAAGCTCGTGGACGCCGCGATCGAGGGAATGCTTTCCATTCTCGATCCGCACAGCAACTACTTTGAAAAGAAACAGTTCGACGAGCTGATGATCCAGACCGAGGGCAAATTCGGCGGCCTGGGCATCCAGATTTCCATTCGCGACAAGGTGCTCACGGTGATGACGCCGATTCCCGGCACGCCCGCGGAGCGGGCGGGCATTCAGTCGGGCGACCAGATTCTCAAGATAAACGGCAAACCCACCGAGGGCATAACCATTGACCAGGCGGTAGGAAAGCTCCGGGGCGCACCTGACACCGACGTCAACATCACCATTCGCAGGCGCGGCGAGCCCAAAGACCTCGAATACAAAATCACCCGCGCGATCATCCACATCAAATCGGTCCCGTATTACGGCGTTTTCGACAACGGTATCGGTTACCTTTCCCTCAAGCAGTTTTCCCAGGACGCCGGCTCCGAGGTGGAGAAGGCGCTGCGGGAACTGGTGAAGCGCAACGTGAAGGGCGTGATTTTCGATCTCCGGTACAATCCGGGCGGGCTCCTGCCCGAGGCCATTGAGGTCGCCGACAAGTTTTTGCCCAGGAAATCGCTCGTGGTGTACACCAGGGGGCGCGTCCAGGGCCAGAACAAGGAATACTACGCGTCGTCGAACCCGGTGCTGCCGCCGGACATTCCGCTTATCGTTCTTGTCAATAATGGCAGCGCCAGCGCTTCCGAAATCGTTTCGGGCGCCATCCAGGACTGGGACCGCGGGCTCATCGTGGGCGACACCACATTCGGCAAAGGGTCGGTTCAGAGCATTCTTCCCGTGGACGACGACAACCACCTGAAGCTCACCACCGCCTTCTACTACACGCCGTCCGGCCGGTGCATTAACAAACCGGAAAACGGCATCCGCGGAAAGATGAAGAAGAACGACGATGACGCGGAAGAGGGCGAGGGCAAGGACTCCACCGCAAAGGCCGACACGTCCAAGAATTCGGGCAAGGACACCACCACCTACCGCACCAAGAACATGCGCGTCGTTCACGGCGGCGGCGGCATCATTCCCGACACTATCGTGGAACAGAAGATGCCCGACCTCGTGATCCGGTCGCTGTTCCTCAAGGATGTTTTCTTTTCCTTCGCGAACCACGAATATCCCAGGCTTTCGGCCAAGCACGTCAAGGTCGACGAGAAGTTCGTGGTGACCGACCAGATCATGAAGGATTACTATCACTTCATCGATTCCATCGGGTTCAAATACCAGAGCTACGCGCAGCTCGTGTTCGACGAGTTCAAGACCAGGGCCGGTATCGCCGATTCGGCGAAGGACACCGCGAAGAAGACCATCTCCGATTCCGCGGTGTTCTCCCTTGTTAAGAAGCCCGAATGGTCGAAAGAGGAAACCGACGTTCTCAAGAAAGTCTCGCAGCAGATGGCGAAGATACTGGCCGACGAAAGCAAGCGAGAGGTGACGAAGGACGACGCGGAAATCCGCAACTACCTCAGGGAATCGCTCATGATTCGCGAACTGGGGCAGGACAACGACGTCGTCAACCGGCAAAAACTGCTGATCGACGATCAGTTCAAGAGCGCCCTGGCCATCATATCGAACAAGGCCGTGTACGAGGCCCTGCTCAAGCCGAAAACGAAGCAGTAACGGACGCACAAGTGTAACCGTCTTTTAGAAACGGATATGGGAGTAATGCTATGATTCAGACGCTTCGAAACAATGCCGCAATTATAATGTGGGTGGTGATAGTCGCGTTTGTCGCGACCATCGTGTTTGCCTGGGGTATGGACCTGTCGAGTCACAACAGGGTCAAGGATTCGATAGGGAAGATAAACGGCAAGGATATCTCCCTCAGGACTTTTGAGCGGGAAGTGAGCAATGCGCGCGAAAAGGACCGGGACCAGAATGCCGGTGCCGAGGCCACCGCCTACCAGAGCAGGATGATCCCGCGCCAGGTATGGGATGCCGAGGTGAAAAGGATCCTGCTGAGGGACGTGTTCACCGCGATGAACATCGGCGCTTCCGGCGACGAAGTGTTTGAGTTTATCAGGAAGAATCCTCCGCAGGAGATCGTGAATGCCAAGCAATTCCAGACCGACGGCGCGTTCGACACCTCCAAATTCGTTTCGTTCCTGAACAAGCCCGAGATCTACGACAATCAGGGGATGCTGGAATTCGAGCGCAGCATCCGCGATTTCTCGGTTCCCCTTCAGACACTGCATCTGCTGCTCGCGGTGCAGGACTTTCCGACCAAGGCCGAGATAGCCTACGATTACAAACAGCAGAACGAGAAGGCGGCATTCGAATTCGCAAAGGTCAACGTGAACTCCTTTGTGCCCGACAAGCCCGCCGACGCGGCCGTGACGGCATATTACGAGGCGCACCAGGATTCCTTCGCTACCGACGAACAGGCCGACCTCTACTTTGTGAAGATCCCGAAAGTCGCCACGCCGGCCGACAAGGATGCTATCTACAAGGAAATGATTGGCCTGCGCGACAAGATCAAGCCCGGCGATTCCTCCTTCGCCGAAGAGGCCAAGCTCGAATCGGACGACGAAAGCACTGCCGCGCAGGGCGGCGAACTGGGCTGGATCACAAAGGGATCCTTGCCCATGATGCCCGAATTCGATTCAACGCTTTTCTCGGTGCCGGTGGGCCAGGTCTCCATGCCCGTGCGCACCCGCCTTGGGTATCACCTGATCCTGGTTGAGCAGCGCCAGGTGAAGGACGGCAAGCAAATGGCAATGGTTCGCCATATTCTTAGAAAGATAGTGCCCTCGGCCGAGACGCTGGATCACCTCAACGCGCTGGCCGACAGCGCGCATGCCTTGATTGTTTCGGACGGCATCAAGAATGTGGCAAACAAGATTTCCACTGCCATCGCGGACTCCACCGGGCTTTTCAATCGCGGCGACATGGTTCCCAAGGTGGGCATAGTGGCCGGAGCCGCTTCGTATGCCTTCAACAGGGCCGAGAGCGAAATATCCGACCTGCTCGAAAACGAGGAAGGGTATTTTATTTTCCAGATCAAGCGCAAGGTGAAGAAGGGCATACTCCCGCTTGACGTGGCAAGAGACCGCATCGTGACGGCTCTCAGCGACGCCAGCAGGCTGGAAAAAGCGAAGAAGCATTTTGAAGAGTTCCTGGCCAAGGTGCCGGACAAGAACGACGTTGCGCACTACTCGAAGTACGACACCCTGGTTGCTTCCGGCGTCTCCGACACCGTCGCCCGCCTGCAATACACGCCCGTGGGATACAATAATCCGGCAGTCGCGGCCGCCTTTGCCTTGCCGGATGGAAAGGTGTCGGGCGTCATTCCCGCGACAGGAGCATTTTGCGTGGTGAAGCCCGTGTTCCACAAGAAGGCGCCGGACACGGTACCGTGGGGATCACCGGAAGTGACGGCCATCCAGCGGCGGCTGATCGCCGCGAACGCGGAAAAGAACTTTGACAACTGGCTCACGACGTATAAGAATTCGGCGAAGATTGTGGACAATGTGAATCAGTTCTATTTGGATTGACAGATATGATAATCGGGAATAGGGGAAAGGGGCGGCGAGAGTCGCTCCTTTTTTTTTGCTATTTGGGGGCTTGGCAAGGCGTGGCAAGAGAAGATTCACCACAGAGACACAGAGGACACAGAGAAAACAAGAGAAGATTCACCGCAAAGGCGCAAAGGACGCGAAGAGAACGCAAAGAAGAGAAGAGTCACCACAGAGACACGGAGAGAGTTAAAGGGTTGAAGAGTTGAAGAAAGTTGGATCGCCGGCGGTCAAGAGTCTTTCACTGTCAACTGTCAACTTTGAACTTTCAACCCTTATTCCTTCCTGCACATCTTAATCCCATCATTACTTGCTACGTCATGGGATTTAATTCACAATACCCCTTGTTTGGTCCAATTTTTGCAATATATATTGATTATTCAATGTCATGAAATGGGCACGGCGCCACTATGACCTTGCAAATCGGCTGAAAATTGAACTTACTTGTCTTCAGATGTATTGTGGAGCGTAAACCAACAACAGCGTAGAGAAGGGAGTCGGGCTTATGGCGGATCAACCCAATGCGATGCAGTCTCTTATGGTGGAGAAGCGGAAGTTTCCTCCTTCTGCGGAAGTTCAAAAGCGCGCGCACGTCAAGAGTTTCGACCAGTACAAGGCAATGTGGGAGAGATCTCTCAAAGATCCCGCGGGATTCTGGCTCGAACAGGCAAAGACGCTTTCGTGGTTCAAGAATCCCACAAAGGCGCTTGAGTACGACTGGAACACAAAGGGAAGAAAAATACAGCACACCTGGTTTGAAGACGGCCAACTCAACGTTTCGTACAACTGCCTCGACCGGCATCTGAATACTCCCACGGCAAACAAGACGGCGATACTGTTCCAGGGCGAGGAGGAGAACAACGTCCGCAGGATTTCCTACAAGGAACTGCACGAGCTTGTGTGCAAGTTCGCCAACGTGCTCAAATCCAAAGGCGTCACAAAGGGCGATCGCGTGGCGATCTACATGCCCATGGTGCCCGAGCTTCCGGTTGCAATGCTTGCCTGCGCGAGGATCGGCGCCATTCATTCCATTGTTTTCGGAGGATTCTCCGCGGATTCCCTCAAAGGCAGGATGAACGACTCCCAGTGCAAACTGCTGGTGACCACCAACGTCTCTCTGCGCTCGGGCAAGCACATCAAGCTCAAGGACATTGCCGACGAGGCGCTCAAGAACGCGCCAAGCATCGAAAAGGTGATTGTCGTTAAGGTAAACGATGAACCGTGCACCATGGTTGCCGGACGCGACACGTGGTATCACGACGAGATGGCCACGGCCTCCGCCGATTGCAAGGCCGAACCCATGAACGCGGAAGACTACCTGTTTGTGCTGTACACGTCCGGTTCAACGGGAAAGCCCAAGGGCGTGGTGCATTCGACGGCGGGGTATCTGCTGCATGCCTCGCTTACCCACAAGTTCATTTTCGACATCCACGACGACGATGTCTACTGGTGCACCGCCGACATCGGCTGGGTGACGGGACACTCGTACATCGTGTACGGGCCTCTGTGCAACGGCGCGACGTCGCTGATGTTCGAAGGCGTGCCGACGTATCCGGACGCGGGCAGGTTCTGGCAAATTATTGACAAATTCAAAGTGACCGTGTTTTACACCGCGCCCACCGCGATTCGCGCGCTCATGCGCGAAGGCGACGCCTGGCCGGCAAAGTACAAACTGGATTCCTTGCGCGTGCTCGGCAGCGTGGGCGAGCCCATCAACCCCGAGGCGTGGATCTGGTATTACGAGAAGATCGGCCGCAAGCAATGCCCCATTGTCGACACCTGGTGGCAAACGGAAACCGGCGGCATTCTCATTACGCCGCTGCCCGGTGCGCATACGCTCAAGCCCGGAAGCGCCAACAGGCCGTTTTTCGGCGTCGACCCGGTTGTGCTTCGTGACGACGGCACCCAATGCTCGGTGAACGAAGGCGGCAAGCTTTGCATCCGCAAGCCCTGGCCGGGGATGATGCGCACCACCTGGGGCGACCACAACAGGTTCATCGATACCTATTTCTCCATGTACAACGACCTGTACTTCACCGGCGACGGCTGCCGCGTGGACGAAGAGGGCGACTACTGGCTTATGGGCCGCATCGACGACGTGGTGAACGTTTCCGGCCACCGCATCGGCACCGCNNCAAACGCTGCCCCATCGTCGATACCTGGTGGCAGACCGAGACTGGCGGCATCCTGATCACGCCGCTGCCGGGTGCCACGCCCACCAAGCCAGGCTCCGCCACGCTCCCCTTCTTCGGCATCGTGCCCGAAGTGGTGGACGACTACGGTCGCCCCGTGCCGCGCAATTCCGGCGGCAAGCTCGTCATCCGCAAACCTTGGCCCGGCATGTTGCGCGGCCTGTGGGGAGACCCACAGCGCTACCAGCAGGTCTATTGGGGCGAAGTGGAGGGCAGCTACTTCACCGGCGACGGCAGCCGCCAGGACAAAGACGGCTACTTCTGGATTGTGGGCCGCATCGACGACGTCCTCAACGTCGCCGGCCACCGCATCGGCACCGCCGAGGTGGAAAGCGCGCTCGTGTCGCATCCCAAGGTGGCCGAGGCCGCGGTAACGCCCATGCCGCACGAGATCAAGGGCCAGGGCCTGTACGCGTTTGTCACGCTGATCGACGGAGTCCCGGAAAGCAATGAACTCAAGAAGGAACTGATGAACCACGTGCGCAAGGAGATCGGCCCCATTGCCGTGCCGGACAAGATCCAGTTCGCGCCCGGCCTTCCCAAGACGCGGTCGGGAAAGATCATGCGCCGCATTTTGCGCAAGATCGCGGAGAACGACATCGGGAGCCTCGGCGATACGTCGACCCTGGCTGATCCGAGCGTTGTTGATTCTTTGGTGAAGAACCGTCAGTAAACCTTCTCTTTACTTATGGAGGATACGATGAACGACAATTCGCCTCTGGAAATAAAGGACACCACCGCGAACCCCGCGCCGCTCGGGCTGTTCGGTTTCGGCATGACCACCGTGCTTCTGAACATTCACAACGCGGGAATCTACGAAATGAGTTCCATGATCCTTGCCATGGGCATTTTCTACGGCGGCCTGGCCCAGCTCATTGCGGGCGTTATGGAGTGGAAGAAGAAGAACACGTTCGGCACGCTTGCCTTTACCTCGTACGGCGCGTTCTGGCTCACGCTCGTCGCGCTCATCGTGATGCCCAAGCTGGGGTGGATCGGCGCCGCGTCCCGCAGGGGAATGATCTGCTACCTGTGCATGTGGGGGCTCTTTACGCTGCTCATGTTTATAGGAACGCTCAGGATCAATAAGGCGCTGCAGGTGGTGTTCGGCACGCTCACGCTGCTGTTCTTTTTGCTTGCCCTGGGCGACGCCACCGAAAACGCGGCTGTCAAGGCGTTTACCGGATGGGAAGGAATAATCTGCGGGTTCTCGGCGATCTACGCCGGCATTGCGCAGGTGCTCAATGAACTGTACGGGAAGACGGTACTGCCGCTGGGGCTGGTAAAGAAATAATATATGCTGGCGTTTTGCATGATTTGAGGCTAGAATCTGGGCGCCTGCCTTGTGGCACCGGGTCTTCTCCAGGCTCGGCTATTCGCCTCGGTGCCGGTCCGCCCTATGCCGGGAGACGCATCACGCTGCGTCTCTACCGGCTGGGTCGGCCGGCACTGTGCCTTGGCACACCTTCCGTCGCCCCTGGCGCAAGAAACGACCTCTTGCATTAGTTAAGCAAACCGTAAATGTCAAGATCCGGCGCAACTTACTGGTCGTCAACCTTCAGAAACTCTTGCTCAGGGCCGCTCTTTGCAATCTTCAACAGCAACTATTGGCCGCCGGTAGCCTGCACGCGTGCGTTAGGCAGGACCGCAGCGGTGCGCAAGAGCGCAGGGCCGCCCGACCACGGCCCGAGCCGAAGCACAGGATGTGCAGAGACCACGCACGAAGTGCGCCCGAAGGGCGCGGAGCTGGACGCGGAGCGTGAACAAAGGGCCATTGTGGCGGTGCGGCACCGAGGCCAACGGCCGAGCCCAAAGGGAGGGCCGACCCTTTGTAGGGGCACAAAATTTTGTGCCCCTACGAAGGGGAACGCCCAAACCAACTGTCAAGATTTTAGACAGGCTGCACTTCCCCCACAAGAAAGGCTTTTTGTATTATATCATTCGATCCCAAGCCCGTTATCTCGGAAAGACAAACTTGACGATAGTCACTTGCTTTCCGCGCACGACATCCGCCACGGAAACGCTGTGCCGGCCGGCGGGAAGGCCGGAGAGCGACGCGACAAGGCGGCCGGCAGGGGAGTAGAATTCCACGCCGGTTGCGCCCCGGGGAATATCGATCCGGCTGTTTGCAACGGCAACGCACATGAATCGCGCAACCGGATTTGAAGCCTGTTTTGCCGGGGAATATCCCGAAGCGCCGCCGACCGCGGAAATTCCGTTCACGAGGAATCTATAGAACTCGTTGCCCGCCATGAGAAACGCGCCTTCGGTGTATTCGTCGTGGTTGGTAATGCCGAAATCGTTTGAAACCCCGCCACCGACTCCCTGCGACCAGCCTGGCAGGTTCGGCTGGTTAGGATCCACGCCAACGCAACCGATGAGTCCTTTCCACGCCTTCTTTGCAGGGCCCAGGTACGTCGCCGTATCGAGTATTCCGTTTCGTATCCCATAAAAAAGTTCGTAACAGAAGAAACCGCTGCCGCTTGCCTCCTTATTCCAGGTTGGCTGGAACAGGTCGCTGCGCCACATGCCGTCGGTCTGGTTCTGAAGCGGCAGCAGCGCTGCGGCGGTTTCCCGGATTTTCTGTTCGAACCATGCACGCCCCGGGTGACCCGGAGGCAGGAACTGATGTATCCTGCACACGCCGCAGACTCCCCATCCGCAACCGCGGCCCCACCATTGGCGCGTCGCGTTGGTGTCCGAACAGTTCGAATTGAAAAGGTGGAACTTGACATTGTAATGGTGCCGCGCGTTGGAGACCGAATACTGGTACACGGAATCGTACGTGACCGGGTCATTGAGTATCACGGCCGCGCGCGGGTGACAGGGCGCCGCCATGTGAAACTGGTCGATGATGGGCCAGGTGACGTCGCTGCATTTGTTGGGACAGGTATCGTAGGTATACCGCTTTACAAAGCTGAGTGCGGCTTGAATATGCGGCATGTTTGCGGGCTGCGGATCCGCCAGGTAGGTCTCAAGGTATGCCTGGTAGCAGCACACATCGTCGAAACTCGAGGGGAACGTGTCCGGCACGGCGGCGGCGGACAGCCACTTGTGGAATGTTCCCCATGCCACGGTGCTGTCGAGATACTGTTTATCTTGAGTCAAGTCGTACAGGGCCATGATGCCTTCGAAATAGGTTCCCACCTGCCAGCCGTTATAGAGCTTGGAATTGAGGCGCCCGCCGGCGACCCGCTTGCACATGTTTTTGATGCTGTCCGGCGTGAATTCCGGCTGAGAATAGCAGGTACTAAGGAGGAACAAGGCAACTAAAGCGCTTAAGAGAAATTTTGATTTCATACCTTCTCCCCGCGGTTTTAGACAGATCATTTGTTAATATACGAACAAATGGGGTAAATGGTGCGGCAAATAAAGGATTCACCAACAAGACACGGAGAAAACAAAAGAAGACTCATCGCAAAGGCGCAAAGGCCGCCAAGGGAACGCAAGGAAGAAAGAATCGCCACGGAGAAACGAGAACATGGAAAAACAAATCAAATACTATGGTTTGAATTGCTGAGCGGGTGCAACTGTTGATCGCATCCCTGCGTCGGGTCGCAATTCGGCGACCCCAAGACAGGTAAGAGGCCTTAAATTTGGCGAATTTAGGCCATTTTGTGTTGGCATGGCTGCTGCATATACCATCCAGAACAATTCACATTCCAAGGAGGTATTATGCAGAAGTCCAGATGCCTGGTTGTTTTGGTTCTTGGTCTTGTTGCGATGGCTCGGGCAGATGAGCAAGACACGGTGGTCTCGCTTTCCAAAATGAACATCAGCGGTCCGAGGTTTGGGTTGACATACGTCAATTCCTTTGGCGGAGGCGATTTCGCCGCCCAGCTCAAACAGCGGAATATTCGAAATGCCTACAGCGAGTTCGGGTGGCACTTTGAATTCAAGGTTGCGCCGGAAGGAAATACACCGTCGTTTGTCTTTGAAATCGTCCCTCTCATCGGTGCGCTGGAATATGGCGTGGCAATTCCCTCCGTGACGGTACCCATGGGCATCAGGCTGCCGAATGGATTTGAATTCGGCATCGGGCCCAACGTTATTTTGGGTTATCCGTCGTTCAGCAGTTCGATAGTTCTGGCTGCGGGGAAAACATTCAGCTTTCATGGGGTTGGAATTCCGGTGAATGTAGCGCTGGCATCCGGCAAAGGGGGATATGCAATTTCGTGCCTGGCAGGATATGCGATTGTCAAAAGCAAGAAGAAGCTGGAGCCAATACCGGAGACTCACTGACAACGCAATCGGAGCGTATGCGGCGAAAGCAAGAAAAGGGTCCGGGTGTGGAGCAGCAATAGCAAGATAAGAAATTGGGCGTTGCCCCGCACTGCGGGGCCGGTCTCCCTCCGGGCTCGGCCCGTTGGCCTCGGTGCCGCACCGCCACGATGGCCCTGCGGGCCGTGGTCGGGCGGCCTGCGCATTGGCGCACCACTGCGGTCCACCTAACGTTGGGCAGAAGACCTTTGCCACAATTGCCAGGTTCCGCTTCCGTAACGTCTGAAGAAGTACGGAGTCTTTCACTGTCAACTTTCAACTTCTTTCCAATGCCCCTCCCGGCTGCACACGCACGGCACACCGGGATCAACACTCATTATCAAAATCATGTTGACTTCTTGATTCAAAGTCGATATATTTTACTGCCGGTCGGAAATAAGAACTGCCAGTCACAATGCAGGAGTATCTGTGGATCCAAAGGAACTGCGGGAACAAGCCGTCAAAGATGCAAAATGCGCAATAATTCTCGATGCCGCCCGCAAGATTTTCTCCGAAAAAGGATACATGAACGCGCGGCTGGAAGATATCGCCGCGGCCGCCGGTTTCTCCAAGCCGTCCCTGTATAGTTACTACCCGGACAAGGAATCGATCTTTCTGTCTCTTGCAATACGCGAAATGCAGAACGTTACGCAGGAGATCGTGGACACGGTCGCGTCCAACGGACCTTTTGTGGCAACACTTGAGCGCATCATGCGCATCGTCTTCGCGAATTTTGCGCAGACATTTTCCTATTTCAGCACGGCATCGAATTTTCGTTCCATGGGCGGCATGGGGATCGACACGCTTAGACGCAAAGAGCTTATGGAACAATTTCATGAGATCATGGCGAAGGGCGTCCACGCCATTGAAGAGCTTATCCGCCGGTCACGGAAGACCGGCGAGGTTGTGTCCACTCAGGAACCGGCGGAGCTTTCGTGGTACATTGTTTCGCTGATCCAGGGCGTTCAGATGCGCTCGTGGATGTCCAGCAAGGAATGCGATATCGACGCGAACGTGCGTCAGGTGACGGATTTTATCATGAACGGGGTTTCCGGAAGAAACCAAAAATCGGGCAAGGTGCACGCATAATGAAAAAGATATTGTCTTGGGGTGCAGTGGCGTTCTGGGTAATTGTGGTTGCTGCAGGCCGGGCGCTCGCGGCGGATGTAGTAAAGCTGTCGCCGGAAAAGGTGGTGGAACTGGCGAAGAAGCAGAGCGTGGTTGTCAAGGCGTCGGAATACAACGTAAAGGCCCAGGAAAACGCGGTCAAGTCGGCGGCGACGGGGTTCTTGCCCACCCTGAGCGCGAGCGGGAGCGCGATGCACATTTATGACAAGCCGCTTATGGAAATATCCGGCGGTAGCGTGCCGAAATTGTCCCCTCTGGACACGATGGGAATGGACTTTGGGGACTGGCAGACTCTTGCGTTGTTGCAGAAATATCTGGGGGGCATAAATGTTCAAACTCCCGGCAATCTGTACAATGCAAGCGTCAACATTGCTCAGCCTGTCTTTGCGGGCGGGAGGATCTTCAACGGCTACCGCGCGGCAAAATTCGGCCTTGAGGCGCAGAAATATTCGTACGGCCGCACGGTGACGGAAACCGGACTGACGGCGGAGAAGATTTTCTGGGGGTATGTGGGCGCGCTCAAAGGGCTGGACGCGGTTCGGGAAACACGCGTGTGGTTCGAGACGCTGCTCAAAGACCAGCAGCAGATGTACGATCACGGACTTATCATCGAACTCGACATCCTCAACTCCAGGATCCAACTGGACAATTTCAAATTGACGGAAGATAAGATGCGGAATTCGATCCGGACGATTGCGGACCAGCTGCTGCTCTTTATAGGGCTGCCGCAAGGGGCGACCATCGACGCGGACACCACGATGCTGGCAGGGTTCGAGCCCGCTGCCGCGGCCGTAACACCCGATTCGGTGGACCAGTGGGTTTCCAGGCGGGAAGACCTGCTTGCACTGTCGAGCCAGGTTAAAGTGCTGCGAGCCCTGAAGGGACTCCAGCTCGGGGCATATTCTCCTTCGCTCATTGCAATCGGCTCCTATGGCGCGACCAACCAGTATTCAACCTTCGACGGCGAAATGAAGAAGAGCTCGTCGGTGGGGTTGCAGCTTTCCTGGACCCTGCTTGACTGGGGCAAGGCCTGGCGTGACGCCCAGCAGGTGGAGTGCCAGATGCAGGCGGCTCAGCTCCAGGCGGACAATATGCGTGACATGGCGAAGCTCAAGTACTTCGATCTGGGCCGCAAAGTTGACGAAAGCAAGGAAGCGTGCGCAATCGCGCGCGAGGACCTGGAGACGGCGCAAAAAGCACTCACCATCGCAAAGCTCAAATATGACGCGCAGGCGATTACCAATACGGAATTGCTCGATGCCAGGAACCAATTGACCGGAAAAATGGTCGCATTCACCCAGGCGCGCATCAATGTGATTCTCGCGGTGGAGGAATTCAGGATCGCGCCGCTTAATAGCGGCGCTTCACAGTAGGTGCATCCACTCGACATAAACGAATATGTCTTGAATATCAACGAAGCAGAGGGCATGATGAGAAAGAATATGTTGGCAACGGTGGGTGTGTGTTGCGCGGTGATGGTTGCCTCTTTTTCCGGCTGCGACAGCCTCAAGAACATGGGAAAGAAGCAGGCCAGGAACGACGCAGTGGTGCAGAGAATAAAGGTGGACGTTGCAATCGACACGGTGGTCCGCCGCACCCTGTACCAGGAACGCAAGGTGCTCGGCACGCTGTCGGCCTACCGTGAAACGGATTTGGCGCCGCTTGCCATGGGCGCGGTCCGGGTGCGGTACCTGCCGGTGAAGATAGGCGACTACGTTGAACAGGGCCAGATCGTTGCGAAGATGGACGACGCGCAGTTCGTGCAGACGGACGCGCAGTTCGCGTCTCTCAAGTCGCAGTACGAGCGATCAAAGTCGCTGTACGAGGCAAACGCCCTTCCCAAGGCGCAATTCGAAGGCGTTGAGGCGCAGTATATGAGCATGAAGCGGCAGATGGAGACGATGGCGGAAAACACCGTGCTCAAGGCGCCGTTCTCGGGTTTGATAACGGCAAAATCGGTTGAAGAAGGGGAGCTGTACACGACATCCATGACTCCCGGCGCGTCAAAGGGACTCGTGCGCATTACGCAGCTCAATCCGCTCAAGGTGGACCTTGATTTGGACGACCAGACTGTCCAGTATGTCAAGAAGGGCATGCAGGTGCAGCTCTCGGTTGACAATGCGAAAGACAGCGCCCGCGTGACCGGCAGGGTCGATTGGGTGAACCCGGTGGCCGGTTCCATGAGCCGCACGTTTGGTGCGCGTATCATTGTTCAGAATCCGCAGCGCAAGCTCCTGCCGGGATATTTCGCGGAGGTCCATATTCTTATGGGCAGGAAGGACAATTGCCTTGCCGTGCCGCGCTCGGCCGTGGTGGACGACAGGGTTTTTGTTTTGCAGGGCGGCCTGGCGCTCGCGAAGAAAGTTGAAGTGGGAACCATTGCCGACAGCCTGGTTGAAATCGTGTCCGGATTGAACGAAAAGGACGTGGTTGTGGTGAGCGGAAACAAGGCGCTGCCGGACAGCGCGGAAGTGAATGTAATAAAGTGAATAGTGAATAGTGAAGAGTGAATAGTGAATAGTGAAGAGTGAATAGTGAAGAGTGAAGAGTGAAGAGTGAAGAAGGGTTGAATGGAACCATTTATCGGGATCACTGAACGTACTTTCAAGTATGCGCTTGATATCATCAAGCTGTATCAATGTCTGGAAAAGGTGGGCGGTGCTGCAAAGAAGATTGGTTATCAGCTGTTTGATGCTGGCACCTCTGTTGGCGCAAATGTTCATGAGGCTCAGGCAGAGCCGAGGGAAAAACCATGACAGACCAGAATCCAGAAAACAAAATCAACCCCCTCGTTGAATTCTCCGTGAGCAAGCGCGTGACCATCACCATGCTCATCCTTATCGTCATGGTGTTCGGGTTCCTCTCGTTTACGCGGCTGCCGCTCGACATGTTCCCCGAAATGTCTTACCCCGTGATCACGGTGATGACATCGTACACCGGCGTGGCGCCCGAAGAAGTGGAGCGCCTGGTGACGGTGCCGCTCGAAGGCGCCATCGCGGGCGTCAACAACGTGAAGAAGGTCTCGTCCAGTTCGTCGGAGGGCTACTCCACCATTTCGGTGGAATTCGAATGGGGCACCAATCTCGACGCGGCGGGCCAGGACATAAAGGACTATATAAGCCGCCTCAAGGATTACATGCCCGACGGCGTGAGCGAGCCCATGGTGCTCAAGTTCAACACCTCCCAGATCCCGATCATGTTCTCCGGCGTGAGCGGCATAGAGGACCCCTATAAACTCAAAAAATTCCTCGAAGACAATGTCCAGCAGAGGGTCCAGCGGCTCGACGGCGTGGCACAGGTGCAGGTATACGGCGGCGTCGAACGCGAAATACAGATCGCGGTCGATCCGATCCGTCTCAAGGGCAAGGGAATATCGGTTGACGGCGTGGCGAACGCGCTTCGGGCCCAGAACATGAACACGCCCGCCGGCTATATGGTGACCGGCGGAACCGACTTCCTTCTGCGCGCCATGGGCGAGTTCGGCAGCGTCGACGATATCCGGAATTCAATCATCGGCGCGGCGGACGACGGCACGCCGGTACGTCTGTACGAAGTTGCCGATGTAAAGGACACCTACAAGGAAAAGCGGAGCCTCATGCGAATGAACGGGAAACCTTCGGTGTTCCTCGTGATCTCCAAGCAGAGCGGCGCCAATACCCTGAAGGTGTCCCAGAAGATCAACAAAGAAATCGCCGACATAAAAGCGGCGAATCCCCAGCTCGTCTTCAATACGGTTTTGGACCAGGGCGAACCCGTCAAACGCGTCACGGGAAGCACCATCCGCGAAGGAATCATCGGCGCGGCGCTGGCGATCATCCTGCTCTTTGTGTTTCTCGGCAACATCAGGCCCACGCTTATCATCTCGGTGGCCATACCGCTTTCCATCATCTCCACCTTTATCGCGCTCTACGTTGGCGGATTCACGCTCAACCTCATGACGCTCGGAGGCTTCGCGCTCGGCATAGGACGGCTCGTGGACGACGCCGTGGTGGTGATAGAGAATATTTACCGGCACCTCATGAAAGGCGAACCGCCCGTGGTTGCGGCGCGCAGGGGAGCAAGCGAAGTGAGCATGGCGATCGCGGCGTCGACGTTCACCACCATTATCGTGTTCCTGCCGCTGTTGTTTTCGACCGGTCTGGCGGGTCAGCTCACGCGCGGCCTCTGTCTTACCATCATGTTTGCGCTGCTGGCGAGTCTTTTTGTCGCATTCACCATTGTCCCCATGCTGGCATCCGTGTTCTTTCGCAAGCCGAAAAAAGACAACGCGGCCTGGTTCGATGTTGTCAAGGAATACTACGGCTCGTGGCTCTCACGCGTCCTTGACCATCCCTGGATCACCGCAAGCGTCGTGGGGATCATCCTTGTGGTGAGTCTCGGCGTGGGCGTAAAGTTTCTGGGCAAGGAGTTCATGCCCGCGGGGGACAACGGCATGATGGTGCTGATGGTGGAAATGCCGCAGGGTACTCCGCTCGATGAGACAACGGCCCTTACCGGACAACTCTCGAAACTGCTGATGTCTTATCCGGAAGTGCAGTTTGTGGGCGAAATGGTCGGCTCGGACAACGAAAGCGCGAGTCACGGCGAGGGCGTTACCGGTCCCAACGGCGCGCAGATAATCGTCAAACTTGTGGATCCGGCAAATCGCAAAAGGACGCAGCAGCAGATCGAGGACGATTTCCGCGCCCGCCAGCCTCGGTTGAAAGGAGCGAAAATAACCCTTTCGGCTATGTCGGGGTTCAGTACGGGCAGCGCCAAACCTCTCACCGTGCATATTTACGGCAACAACCTCGCTACCCTGAGCGATATTTCGCAGAACGTCCTCAACGTCATGAAGTCGATACCAGGCGTCAAGGAAGCCGAGTCGTCGTTCTCGAAATCCAGGCCCGAATACCACTTCGTTATTGATCGCCAGAAGGCGCTCGTGTATGGCCTAACGCCCTATCAGGTGCAGACGGCGCTGCAGTCGGCGAACCTGGGTACCGTTGCCACGCAGTACCGCACCGGCGACGAGGAAATCGACGTGCGGGTCATCCTTGATAAAAGGTATCGGGACAAGCTCGACTACCTTAAGCAGCTCCCGCTGAGGACGCCCGCGGGCGTGACCATACCCCTGAGCCAGGTGGTGACCATAGTCCCCGCCGAGGGGCCGGTGGTGATCAAGCGCGACAGCAAGTTCCGGGTTGGCATCGTGGACGCCAACATAACGGGCAGGCCGCTGGGCGCCATTGTAGCAGACGTCAAGACACGGCTCGCGCCCCTCGAAAAATCGCTCCCCGCGGGATATACGATCTCCTACAAGGGCGATTACGAAAACATGCAGGAAAGTTTCCAGCAGCTTGCCCTGGCGCTCATCCTTGCCGTGCTCCTTATCTACATGGTGATGGCGTCGCAGTTCGAAAGCCTCGTGCATCCCTTTACCATCATGTTTACCATTCCTCTCGCCGGCATAGGGGTGGTCTGGATTCTTCTCTTGCTCGGCAAAACGCTTTCCATGGTTTCGTTTCTGGGCATCATCATCCTTACGGGAATCGTGGTGAGCAACGGTATCGTGATGGTCGATTATATCAATCAGTGCCGCCATCGCGGCATGGCCATTCGCGATGCCGTGATCGAAGGGTGCAAGACCAGGCTCCGGCCGGTGATCATCACGGCCAGCGCCACGGTGGTCGCCATGGTGCCCATGGGATTCTTCGGCGGCACGGAGGGATCGACAACAAGCCCCATGGCGCTCTCCGTGATAGGCGGGCTCATAAGCGCGACGTTCTTTACGCTGTTTGTGGTGCCGCTGGTGTATATGGCATTCGACAAGTTCGGCCAATGGGTAAAGGGAAAATTCAAGAAAGTTATAGGGTGAGGCGGGGGAGAGGAGAAGACTCACCACAGAGACACGGAGAAAGCAAGAAAAGATTCACCACAGAGACACAGAGAACACAGAGAGAGTTGAAAGTTAAAAGTTGAAGAGAGTGCCAAGCTCATTGCGTCCCCTCCATCTCCCTGAGGGAGCGCTACGGACCGGCGTCAGGCCCGGCCCCTCTTGACCTCACCCCCGACCCCTCTCCCACAGGGAGAGGGGGGAATATGGAGTGGTGAGAATTATAGAGAGGGGAGCGGATTGTTGCCCTTTTTGTTCAGGCATCCGCAGGGCTGGCAACCGGCACGCCGGGGCGGTTGAGGACGTGCGTGTAGATCATGGTTGTTGACACATCGGAGTGGCCGAGCAGCTCCTGCACCGTGCGGATGTCCGCGCCGGACTGCAACAGCTGGGTTGCAAAGGTGTGGCGCAGTGTGTGGCAGCTCACGCGTTTTGCTATGCCCGCGTCCAGCGAGGCCTGTTTGATTCGTCGCTGGAGCACGTTCGGGTCAAGGTGGTGACGCCGCACAAGCCGGGTGCGCGGGTCAACCGAGAGCTTTTCCGAAGGGAAGACATACTGCCAGATCCACTCTTTTGCAGCGTTCGGGTACTTCCGCTCGATTGAATCCCAAAGGTATACTCCCGCGATTTTACCTGCCTTGTCCTCGTTGAATATCCTCTTCGCAACCGCAAGCTGCTCCTTGAGCGGCGCCACGAAGCGCGCGGGCAGCACCGTAACCCTGTCCTTGGCGCCCTTGCCGTCGCGAATGATGATCCGGTGCATGTCGAAGTCTATGTCCTGCACCCGAAGTCGCACGCATTCCATCACGCGCAGCCCGGATCCCCATAGAAGTCCGGCCATAACCTGCCACGCTCCGTCGAGCCCGGCGAGAAGCTTATTGACTTCGTTTTTGGTAAGAACCGTCGGCACGCGAACGGGCCGCTTGGCCAAAGAGAAATCGGCAAAGTCGCCGGGATCCCGCCTGAGCACCCGGGAATACAGAAAGACAATGGCGTTGAGCGCCTGATTTTGCGTCGAGGAGGAAACTCTTCGCTCCTCGGCAAGATACGTGAGGTAGCGCCGGATGTCCGGAGCCCCGAGGTTTTCCGGGTTCTTGAGCAGATGAAACGAAAGAAACCGTTTTATCCAAAACAGGTATGCATCCTCTGTGCGTATCGAATAGTGGCGTACCCGGATTTCAGATACAAATCGCTTTATGAGACCGCCATGAAGCTTGAGCAGCTTCTCATTATCGACAACCGAATCGGCGAAACTCTCCGGGCACGGAAGTGATTTTCCCGGGTCTAGTTTGAGGTGTTTGTCGAGAAGGATTTCGATGCTGTGCCGCGCCTGTTGGACCTGCCAATCCGCGATTTGCTCCTCCTTCGCAAGACCGTTGAGGAATGCCGAAACCATATCCCGAGAGGCCTGCTCAAAAGGCAGGCCATTCAGGAACCATGCAAAACGTTTGGCCCACAGGACATAAAACTTGCTTTTGGGGTCAGAAATACCTAGTTTTTGGAGAGTTGCGGTGTAAGAATTCCAGAAAGACGCTGGGATAACGGAGGCCATGGCGGTACCCTCCAAGTTAGTGTTGATATCGTTGGTGTCCATGTTTGTCGCCCATCGAAAAAAAGAATTCCGGTTGGCCTAAAAAAAATTTGATTAAATCTTGACTCTAATAGTGATACCATATATAATACCATTATGAATAAAGTAGATATCGTATTAGATACCAATATTCTGTTTTCCGGCCTCTATTCACAGTATGGCGCCTCTTACTCTCTTCTTTCAAAGATTGGAAGAGGGAAAATTAACTTGCATGTTTCCGTTCCATTGGTTTTTGAGTACGAAGAGGTATTAAAGAGGAATCAAAAAGAACTCGGACTTTCACCTGAAGAAATTGATGACGTTCTTGAGTTCTTATGTTCCGTGTCAATGCCTCATTTTCTCTATTTTTCATGGCGACCATGCTTAAACGACCCGGATGACGAAATGCTTTTAGAACTTGCAATTGCAGCAAATGCACGCTATATAATTACCTATAATGTTCGACATTTTAAAGGCCTTCGGGGGTTCAATGTTCGGGCAATAAAACCATCAGACTTTCTAAAACTATTGGAGGAATAATATGAGTGCAATTTCTTTGCGTTTGCCAAATTCTATCCATTCCCGAGTAAGGCATCTTGCCAAATATGATGGCGTCTCTGTAAATCAATTTATAACCGTTGCATTAACAGAAAAACTCTCGGTCATGAATGCCGCAGAATATTTTGAGGAAAAAGCAAAAAAAGGCAACAGGGAAAAATATGACAAAGTTCTTTCAAAAGTACCAAAGAGAGAACCGCTTGAATATGACAAGAAATAAAGATGTCCGCCGAAAAACGGCGCATGCACGACCACCAACAGCGGCAACATGCTAGGGCCTCCCCCGATGAATCGGGATTTGAATATTCTATTTTTTGCTGTACCAACGGCAAATGGACGTTATTGCCCCGATGAGCCGTCTTTGAGCGGCGTGTGAAGCGAAGATGTATCCGTTTAAGCCAGTAATATTTTGGGATGCCAGGTGAATACCATCACTGCACACCAAGACGCCATATTGAATATACCGTTTAATATAATATTGGATATACCGTTTGCACAAATATCTTTTTATGTCGCTTGATTTCTAATACCTGTTAGGTGCAAATAAAATATGAATAAATCAATAAACGGATGCTGGTGCAATAGTGAGCATAAGTCGCTATATCCAATCTTAAAGAAATGGTTAAATATTAATTCATTATTTGCGGAACGTGAAAATGGTCATGGTCCTTGGGGTGATACTGAACGGTCATCTGTTGGTATTTTGGCAGCAGCAGTTTGGAAATCGAACAATTATTGTTTTGAGGAATACCATTTTGAAAAACGAAATGTTAATGGACAAGGTAAAATTGAAAAAGGCAAATATAAAGGGAGAATAGATATTTGGTTTAGTGCTGCCAAAAGCGAATATGTTGGAGAAGCAAAAAGATGCTATCCAAAAGCATCATTACGAAATTCAATCAAAATCAATTTGGAAATTAACAAATCAATTAACAACGCAATGTCGCAAGTGAGGCAAATTAGAGCAATAAGAACAAAGAAAATAGCAATAGTATTTGTTAATCCGCGCTTTAATAATGGGGAAAGTAATTATACAGTGCAGGAGTTTGTAAATAAAATAACAACAGAAATTGAATGCGATGCAATGGCTTGGGTATTTCCGAAAATATCAAGGAATACTAACGTTCATGATAACGCTAAATTTCCAGGAACAATTCTAATAATAAAGGCAAATTAAAACAGAAAAGCACCTAACAACGCGCTAAATCATGACCTTCCGCATTTGCAAACACCCTTGGTTCGCGGTCGGTCGGTTCTTCATACAAGATTCGTGGTTTGCAAAGAGAAATTGCAGTCGTAGTCAGGCATATTAGCGCGGCGTTAGGCATTAGAAATTCAATGAATAATACAAATAACAATAATACCAATCAATTTACGCCAAACGATCTTACCGTTCTTAATCAGGATTTGAGGAATGTTTCCGGATCACTTTGCGTATTTGGAGATTGGTTTGGGCGTCCGATGGACAATTTTCACAAAGTAATTAAATTTGAAATCAAACCGGATTATTTAAGAATAGATTTCAATGATGACGAAACGTTGGAAACGTGGAATGGAAACCATGTTGAAATAAGAAATACACAATTATTAATTCACAATGCTTCTCGGGTTCGGTGGGAATGGTATTACTACGGAAAACCCAAACTACTTAAGAATAGGTTCTTTATCGAACATACTGTTGGCGATGATAAGGTAAAAGCGGACTCAAATGCAACTTGGTACAAACCCGAATATCGACCGACCCTGAGAGCACCGGCTATAAGAATTGGATAAATGCCTAACAACGCGCTCAATCATGACTTTCCGCATTTGCAAACAGCTTTGGTTTGCGGGAGGTCGGTTCTTCATACAAGTTTTGTGGTTTGCAAAGGTAAAATGCGGTCGTAGTCAAGCATATTAGCGCGGCGTTATTTTGCAAGCCGCGAAATCGCCCTCCGGGCGATGGATTAATACAAAGAGATCAGAGAAGACAAAAGAGATTTAATACAATTGAGAATAAGAATGGCGCGCTGGTGGGCTTAAATGGCGGGAATTGCGCCAAGACAATTAAGACAAATACGAATTGAAAACGATAATAAAAAGCAGCGTCGCACTCCCCCGTGCTCGCTGCGAGGCGGCTTGCGAAAATAACAAGGCGTTAAATCATGACTGTCCGCGTCTGCAAACACCTTTTGCGTGCCAGCACTCTCCCACTATCGGAAAAGTGGTGGTTTGCGGAGAGAATATGCGGTCGTAGTCCAGCATATTAACGCCGCGTTAGCCTTGAAATAATCAAGGCATTGAGGAGTATGAATGAATATCTATTTTGAAAAAGAATTTATGCTCGTCTCCTTTCGGAAAAGACAGAAATATATTGTATGGTCTCATTCTAATTTGGCGAACAAGCTGCTTTTTCTTTTTGCTGCAATTTGTACTATAAATTTGTTTGTTACGGAAACACACGTTGTCGTTGTTGGAAATTCATCAACACAACAAATAGGTGGAGCGTGGTCAAATACTTCAATTCTACTTCTTATTTTTATTTGTTGTTTCTACCTTCAAAACAATTGGGAATATTTCAAACATCTTAGAAAATTAATTGGAATCAATGCAATTCAATTCATTGAATTCAATGAAAACGGAATAAGATATGGTTGGAAAGAATTATGGGAAATTAAATCATCATGGGTAACCGTAACAAGATATAACCTTAATTCATCTGGAACCATTTCTTTTAGGATATCTGGGAAAAGAATAATTATTAATCGAAATTACTTTACTGAAAATCAAATTGAAGAGATAAAAATATATTTAGAAAGCAACGAAATAGGAATTAAGAAAGGCTAACATATAGATAAAGGTCCG
>PLWQ01000001.1 GCA_003165595.1 Fibrobacterota bacterium
GGCGGACCGGCAACGAGGCCGCACGGCCGAGCACGCAGGGAGAGCGGCCCCGCAAACCGGGGCAACGCCCAAGGGATTCCTATTCCAGTGCGGCGGGGCGTCCAGCTCTTGGCCTAAGAATTGAGAACCTTGAATCTTATAGTATTCATTGCCTCCGGACAAGCAAAATACTGTTGACGAATTTCCAGTCGGATGTATATTATGAAGGAGCATCGTCCCTCGTTCATCGGCGCCGCATCCGGTGCCGCAAAAACCCGCGCTCTTCGCTGGAAAAAGAGAAACCCTACCATGGCAAAGAAAGCAACAAAGAAGCCCGCCGTTGACAAAAAGTCAAAAGCGGCCGTGTCGGAAGCCGAAGCGGTCCAGGACCAGAAGTCGGCCGAAGATGCACTGCACTACCGGCTTGAGTTCGAAAAATTCATCACCTCCATATCCACCAATTTCATAAACCTTGCGCCGGAGCAGATCGACAACGGCATCACCGTAGCCCTCGGACTGCTGGGCGAATTCACCAAGACCGACAGAAGCTACGTGCTCCTGTTCGACAAGGCGGGCGAGAACCTCGAACGTACCCACGAATGGTGCGCCATCGGCATCGAGTCCCTCAGCGAGCAGTACCGCAGCGTCAACGCGTCGGCGTTCCCCTGGCTCGTTGGAAAACTGCACAAGCAGCAGACGGTCCATTTCACCGACGTCGAATCGCTGCCGCCCGAAGCAAAGGCCGAGAAGAAGGCGTTCAAGGAACAGAAGGTTCGCTCTCTCATCAACGTGCCGGTGGTATCCGGCGGATCGCTCCGCGGCATCATCGGCCTGGAGTCGGTGCTCGCCGAAAAACCCTGGACCCGCGACACGGGCACCCTGCTCAAGATGGCCGGTGAAATTTTCTCCAGCGCCCTCGAACGCAAGCGCGTGGAAGAGGAACTCGCCTACGAGCGCGACCTGCTGCACACCCTCATGGACAACCTGCCCGATACCATTTACTTCAAGGACACGCAGAGCAGGTTTACCCGCATCAACAAGGCGCAGGCAAAGACCCTCGGCATCCAGAACCCCGCCGCCGCGATCAGCAAGACCGATTTCGACTTTTTCGTGCACGACCACGCCCGCATCGCCTTTGCCGAAGAGCAGGAAATCATGAAGACCGGACGGGCGCTCATTAACAAAATAGAAAAAGTGGGCCGCCCCGACGGCAACTTCACCTGGTTCACCGCCACCAAAGTCCCCATATTCGACAAGAACAACAACATCGTCGGCACCGTGGGCGTGTCGCGCGACATCACCAAGATGAAGCAGTTCGAAGACGAGCTGCAAAAAGCGAAAAACGAACTGGAAATCCGCGTCGCGGAGCGCACCGCGGATCTCAAGAAGGCAAACGAGCGCCTCGAAACGAGGATATCGCAGCTCGATTTCCTCAATTCAACGTCGTTCGAAATCGCGCAGCTCATCCAGATAGACGAGCTCCTGCCCGCCATCCTCCGGACGTTCGCCTCCCGGTTCCCGCATTCTCAGGCGAGCATCTGCAAGGCAAAGAAGGGCGCGTTCAAATGCGTCAATGCCACCGGCGACCTCAACACCGATGCAGGACGCGAAGCGTCGGAGCAGGCGCTCTCCATTTTCTTGCGCACCGAACTCCAGCGCACCATTATCGTTGAGAACTGGTCGCAGGACCCGCGCCTCGTCCAGTACAACTGGCCCAATCTCGAAGACCTGCCCTGCTATGCCGCGATTCCCCTTTTGGCCGACAACAAATGCCTCGCGGTGGTGCAGATCTTCACCACGCCGGAATACCTCGAACTTTACGAACAGGAACAAACCGTGCTCACCACGCTGGCGGCCCACGCCGCCACGTGCCTGAGTAACGCCATCCACTACCAGGAACTCGGTGAAAAGGCGAGGCTCGACGGAGAACTCGACGCGGCGCGGAGCATCCAGCGCCGGTTTACGCCCCAGTACAAACCGCAAATCCCGCACGTCAATGTCAAGGGTGTGTACTATCCCGCCTACGAGGTGGGCGGCGACTATCTCGACTATTTCAAGACCGACGCGGGCGACTGGGTCGTGGTGATCGCCGACGTGTGCGGCAAGGGCATTCCCGCCGCGCTGCTCATGACCATGCTGCGGTCAACGTTCCGCGTGGAGGGCCGCGACGAGACATCGGCCAAGCAGCTGCTGTGCGCCGTAAACGATTTCATGACCCTCAATCTCGACGACCGCTCGTTCGTCACCGCGCTGTGCCTCATCATCAAGGCCGACGGAAGCTCCATGAGCTATGCCCGCGCCGGCCATCCTATGCTGCTTCGGCTCAGCTCCACCGGTGAGCCTCCCCTGCCGGTCATCACCAACGGTTTGGCCCTGGGGCTCGTGTCCGACGCCGCGAAATTCAAAGCCATGATGGACGAGGTGAACGTCGACCTCAAAAAAGGCGACCGGTTCCTCATCTATACCGACGGCTTGATAGATGCGGCAAATCCGGAGCGCAATTCCTACGGCATCCAGCGCGTCAACGATGTGCTTGCCCGCGACCGGGACTCCGACGCCGACGGCATGATCGCCGTACTCATGGACGATATCAAGAAATTCACCCGCGGCGCGGCATACCATGATGATTTGACGATTCTGGCGCTTCAAGTGACAGAATAGCAGTTCCAATTTTCCTAGAACACAGTGCTGGTGGGGAAACCCTAGCGGGTTTCCCCTGGCCCCCAGCTTCCGGCGCTTCGCGCCGGTGATCTGGGGGCACACCCCTTCCAGCGGAAACGTGCGCCAGCCGCCTCGCTTGCGCGATGCGAGCGTCACGTTTCCGCAACGCCTTCCCAGAAGCACGCCGCTTCGCGGCAGCAAAAATGCAACCGGCGTGCTTCGACGCACTTCGATAAACTCAGTGCAGGTGCTCAGCACAGGCCTTTGCGGTGATTCTTTTCCTACCAATGACCCAATCTGTTCTGTTTTTGCTGTCAGCCTTCAACTCTTCTTTGTATCTCTGCAATCTTACAAGACTGTTGTAAATTTGCAATGCAATCTTACAAGACTGTTGTAAATTTGCATTGACGTTTTTCGGCGGAAATCGTATCTTATCACCATGAGTGCCAAACACTACCCCCGCCTCCTTTCCGTCCCCGACCGCTCGTTTTTTCTTTTCGGACCGCGCGGAGTGGGGAAAAGCACATGGCTGCGCGATGCATTGCCGCAGGCACAGGTTTTCGACCTGCTGGAATATTCATTGCACCTGGAGCTGGAACAGGATCATGGTAGGCTTGAGGCAATGGCCGGCGACCGGCCGGAGGGGTCATGGATCGTTTTGGATGAAATCCAGAAAATACCCGCCCTTCTGGACGAGATTCACCGGCTTATTGAAAAGCGGAAATGGCGCTTTGCATTGTGCGGGTCGTCCGCAAGAAAACTCCGCAGAAGCGGGACAAACCTTCTCGGAGGCCGGGCATTGACAAGGGAAATGGAATCGTTTTCCCAGCACGAGCTCGGCAGAGATTTCAATGCCGGTTTTTCCCTTGAATGGGGCCTTCTGCCCATGGTGCAGGGCGACCAAAAAAACGCTGCGGATATTCTCAACTCCTATGTAAACACCTATATCAAGGAAGAAATCAAGGAGGAAGGCATTGTTTGAAGCCTCCCCCCTTTCCTGCGGTTTCTGAATATTGCCGGTCTGCTGAACGCCCAAATCGTCAACGCGCAGAACATTGCCAGGGAAGCAAGCGTTCCCCGCAGCAATGTCGATGTTTATTTCTCAATCCTGCAAGATACTTTGCTTGGGCATTTTCTGCCTTCCTACAGGCCGCAGGCGAAAGTCCGGGAGCAGACACATCCGAAATTCTACTGGTTCGATTCAGGGGTCGCCCGCGCGGCAGCCGGACTTTTATATGAGCCTGTGGACAGGGTGTGGAAAGGCCTCTCACTCGAAACACAGATCTTCCATGAATTACGGGTTCATAATCAAAGCAAAAATCTGAATCGTGGGATATATTATTATCGTACCGCATCGGGCGTTGAAATCGATTTCATCATAGAAACAAAAAAACGCCAGCAATCATCGCTGCCGCATGTTATCTGCCTTGAAGTCAAACTTTCGGAAAAATGGGACAGAGGCTGGGAAAGGCCCATGCGAAGCCTTGCGGAAGAAAAAAAGGTGAAGATTGAAAGAATGATAGGGATATATTCCGGCAGCCGGTCATACCATTTCGAGGATTGCGATGTTCTTCCAATAGAATCCTTTTTAAACCAGCTGCATTCAGGACAGATATTTTAATCCGGGAGTCCTTGCCTGAGGAACAAATTTCAGACACCAATGAAAACTCTTAAATCTCACCTCAAAGAATCTCTGAAGGACCGGGATTTTCGGAAATATTTCGATGAAGAAAAAGAGCTTATTCAAGTATCTCTTCAGCTTCATAAAGCCCGGGAAAATGCGGGACTGAGCCAAAAGGAAATAGCCGAAACGGCTCATATAACCCAGCAGCAGGTTTCCAAAGTTGAAAACGCAACAAACTGCAACATCCTGACATATCTCAAGGTCAGCCACGCCATCGGAATGAAATTTGGAGTAAGCCGTCAGAGAAAAGTTGCCTGATTTTTTCTTTGCGCTTCTTTGCGGTTTTTGCGCCTTTGCGGTGAATCTTTTCTTACCAATGACCCAATCTGTTCTGTTTTTGCTGTCAGCCTTCAACTTTCCTTTGTTTCTCCGCGAATCTTCTCTTCTTTGCGCTTCTTTGCGTCTTTTGCGTCTTTGCGGTGATTCTTTTCCTACCAATGACCCAATCTGTTCTGTTTTTGCCGTCAGCCTTCAACTCTCCTTTGTTTCTCCGCGAATCTTCTCCACAGGATATAAAACTTGCTTTTGGCATAAGGAATACCTAGTTTTTGGAGAGTTGCGGTATACGACTGCCAGAACGAGGATAGGATGATAGGGGGTATTGCGGTGTCCTTCAGACGGCATATTGAATATCCCGTTTAGCATTATATTGGATATACTGCCTGCATAAATATTTTTATGTCGCTTGATGTCTAATACCTGTTCTTTTGCAAGGCGAGAAATCGCCCATCCTGGGCGATGGATTAATGCAAAATGAAAAGAGAATAATGCAAAGGCAAATTAAGACGGCACTCTGGCAGGCGTAAATGGCAGGCATTGTGCAGGGAAATACGATTTAGCAAAAATGAATTTGAACGATTAAAATTGATAGCCGCCGCCGAAGAATTAAAAGTATACTACAAACATGGCGCACATCAGAATAGCTGCTATCATTATTTGATTATTCCTTAATGCCGAGGTTTTTACTAGAAAGGAATCTTATGGGTAAACTTACAACTGCACAAATTACTGAGTACTTTCAGATTCACCTGCCCTATCGCAACCAAGTTCTTCTTGCTCACAAAAAGATTTCCACACCGGGACCTTATACTGGTGATCAAACGATCCTTAGGGCTTGTTTTGAAGCATCTCTTATCACTGGAAGAATGTACCTGAATGTTCTTGGTATTTCAAAGGACAAGCACGATAATTTAGTTAAAAAGCAATTTCAAACCGACGATGTAAGCGCCGAAGATTTAGGCGGTAGCCTTGTCGACGTAGCTAAAATTCCCAAAGCCGATAACGATCTTTTTGTCGGTTTTCTCAAAATGGTTGACAAAGGGGCAGCTCATCTTACCCTTCCTATGAAGCATCCGTGGGAAAGTACGCACGACGCAATCGACCTCATTGTCGCCTACTTGAAAGAATATGTATATAAACCAACAGGAAATACTTTCACAGAACAGCAGACTAGTCTATGAAAATAGATTCCTATTTTACACAAGAAGTCTTTTAAGGTTTCCCATATGTTTCGATTGTTTCTCATTTTATTAATGACAATTGTACCACTTTATTCCCAACAGCATACTTCCGCCATTGTTGCTGTAAGTGATCTTGTCGGGCAGGGTATCGCTCAAAGCGAAGTAAAAACCGTGTCTGAACAACTTCGAGCTGAAATCCTCAAGACCGGCTATTTCCGCATTATGGAGAGAACCCAAATGCAGGAAATCCTCAAGGAGCAAGGTTTCCAGCAAACCGGATGTACTGCCGATTCTTGCGCAATTGAAGTTGGCCAATTGTTAGGCGTAAATAACATTATTGTCGGTTCGCTAGGAACTGCGGGTAGCTATACAGCCATCACACTAAGGATTCTTGATGTTCAGACCGGAGAAGTCACTATTACTGAAACGGTGAATTCTAAAGGTGGTATAGACAATATGATTGAGAGCGGGATTCACCAAGCGGCCGTAAAACTAATCTCTGGTTTCTTGAAAACAATAAGTGCCGCTATTATTGAAGCCGCGAAAACTGGAAATATCAAAGAAGTTGAGAGGCTTTTACAGCGCGGCGCGGATGTGAACTCAAGTGACACCGTTGGCGACACTCCCCTCCGTGAAGCCGCTGGAAATGGTTACACGAAATTAGTGGATTTTCTTTTAAGCAAAGGTGCAAATGTGAACGCACCTGATAGCTCTGGCTGGACACCCTTTAATCATGCAGTCTATAAATGTCATAAAGACATTGTTAAGGAATTAATAGAGAAAGGAGCCTGGGTGTCTATGAAGGATTGGTTCGGGAATACAGCTCTTTCATGGGCAGCTGAAGGCTGTGATACTGGAATGGTACGGCTTCTTTTAAAAGCTGGAGCTGAGGTAAACGCTGAGAACCATATAGGCGATACTCCTCTTAATAAAGCAATTAACTATGGCGGTAGCTTCGATGTAATAAAGCTTTTGTTATCAAAAGGCGCAGACATGAATTCTTTAGATTTTCAGGGAAATACTCCTTTGCATAGTGCCGTCATGAGAGAGCGCGAAGATGTAGTGAAACTCTTGTTGGCGAAAGGCACTGTTCTAAATAAAACAGATTATCTTGGAATGACGCCTTTGGACCTCGCATACGGAAATCCCCATAGAGGAATTGAAAAGATTCTGCAAAAGGCAGGAGCGAAAGAAGGAACGTTCTGGGAAAAGCAACTTGGCCTTCTGTTTAGCGAAGTAGGACAACTACAGTGCGATTCTATTACTTGTGGCATTCTTAAAACACAATGGCCTGTGGCACGCATCAATGAAATCGTAACAAAGAACCCCGAAAAAGCAAATTTCTTGGTGCCCGATGGGGATTATGATAAGTTTTCCCATATTGAGGAAATAATCCGCATATATTGCCCTGTTGATTCTCAGGGTAACGTTGACGTTTCTAGAAGGAGATTGCAAGATATAAATTCTGCTTTTTTTGAATGGAAAACCAAAACCGGCGCGATATGCCCATCCATGCGCTAGAGACAATTGTGCGCCATGAAAACCGAGAAATATAAAGACAAAAGCGGCGGCGGCGGCGAAGACAAATTCAATACTGAACCAGTAAACTAAATAGAATTATTCAAGACCAAACCAAAGACAAGCAGCGTCGCGCTTCCTGCACGCCGCTGCTAATCGCCTTGCAAAAGAACAAGTCGCTAAATCATGACCGGGCGCGGTTGGCTTGAGGAAAAATACAATCAGATCAAGCCAACCTATTGCGCCCGGCATATTAGCTTCACCGTTAGGAGCGAAATAAAAATGAC
>PLWQ01000028.1 GCA_003165595.1 Fibrobacterota bacterium
GAACTGAGGTCTCGTACACGCCGAGCCAATATGCCGGACCGCGACCGCATTTTTACCTCGCAAACTACGAATTTGTCTTGAAGAACAGACCGACCGCAAACCAAGGTTGTCTCCAAGAGTGGTCAGGCAAAACTCAACAACGTCATAGGGATTGCCTTCCTATTTGTACTTAAGCTGTTCTGAAATCGCCACAGAATAGATAATGTCCTGAAACACATAATAATATCTCTTCATCGTGGTATATCTGCATGAACAATAAAACGATATTGATCCGTTTGCAGTTAATACTGCGCCAACCAGTGAATACATTTTGCCTTCATTTTGCACATTAGCAGTTAACTCGCTCCATATTATCTTGTGAGCAACATCATATGTGAACGCCGCCATTTGGGATTTGGACATTTGGTCATTTAGTTGCTTTTCTATTTTGCCCTTTGTGGAATCGAATGAAAACCGGTTTAACTCCTTCAGTTGTTTCTCAGTAACCCTTCCAGTGTTTTTGATTTGAACTATGATATATGGGTAATCGAACCAACGTGCGTTTGATTTAGGCTGAAAAGCATGATCAATCGATTCGTGCGGTGCATTGGGATAAGTACTTGACAATAAGGCGGCTTTAATGGCTACTTGCTTTTGCGGTATTTCAATCCAATTGCTCGGAATGGTTAATACAAATCCATCTTTTGAAAACTCAATTGTAGTTCCAAAGGAAATACCACATATTAACCAAACAGAACCACACAATGCAATAATTTTAGTCATATTTGTTATCCTTTTTCCAAAGACCATTAACGCGTTTTGACATTCTAAGCAATAATCTTTATTGAGAAACAGAAAGAAAAGATATTCCCTCCTCAAACTCCACATCGCATTGTGTCATTCGCCGATAGCAGGATCCTTTACTATTAGATCGATAATAATCCATCCCGGTTCCCCGTTCTCCCCCAAATCTACCTCTCCCACCACCAAAAATCAAGCCCCGCCCTTGCGAAATGCCCAAACGTATTCCCGGTCCAGTAATTCCCCCTTTCCAAGGGGGAAGCGGCCCTTTGGGCCGCGGGGGTTGTTACAACAAGCATTTTGTCATTTCATTCCTTAAGGGCAAGGTAATGGTGCTTCGCACCTTCCATTATGTCGTTTGCCCTTTCCTTGCCGGGTTTTGGGCCCGGCCAGCATTAATCTTTCTTTTCTCGCCTTGTTTTGCAAAGAGGAAAGGTAGGAAATTATTGGTTGTGGGATTAGAATGAGCAGGCGTCAATGGAACGAGTCCGTTAAATTGTCAGCGGTTTTTTGCAAATGGGCAGAGCCCTCTGCCCCGCGCTAGGTGCGACTGGACGGGCGCCGGAGCGCATTGCCGGCCGGCCCGGCGCCGCCGGCGCATAGGGCGGTCCGGCAACGAGGCCGGATGGCCGAGCGGGAAGGAGAACCGCCACGGCGCTTTGCGCCGGGGAGCGCCCATATTCTTTTGTTGAAGGTCTTGAGACTGCCTCAGTATTCCTCCAGGCCGCCAACCTCACCTGATGCTAGCTTTCTCCCCTGATCTTGCATTCTCCCACATACTCCGCCAGAATATCCCTATATGCCGCGATTTCTTCCTCTGAAACCGGGTTCTTTTCCATCATTGCCGGATCGAGCAGCTTTCCCTTCTTCTTCATCGGCTGCAAAAACGCCTTTTTCACTCCATTGACAAGCTCGCCTATTTCCCGGATTATCTCCCTGTTCACTATTCCCGGCGCCACGGTAATACGGATTTCGGCCGACTCGCCCATGGTCCGGACGATCTCCACGGAGCTTGCGATTCGTTGCTCCGTATCGGCATAGGGAGACGACAGCAGCCGACCGTATAGCCGCGGCGCCGTCTTGACATCGAGGGCGAGGTAATCCGGGCTTATCGACCTAATCACCTCCGGCAGCAGTCCGTTTGTGTCAAGCTTTACGCGATACCCGAGTTCCTTGATTTCGGGTACGGCTGCGGCAAGGCAGGCGTGAAGCGTGGGCTCGCCGCCCGACAGCACCACGCCCTCGATGAGCCCTTTCCGTTTTTCAAGGAAGCTCGCGATGTCGTCCGGGCGCACGAGCAACGAGGGCCCGGCCGTGACGATTTCGGGATTGTGACAATAGGGGCAGGCGAGGTTGCACCCGGAAAAAAAGAGGACGGTCGAAACCGTCCCCGGAAAATCGATAAATGAGTTTTTCTGCCAGCCCGCTACGCCGGTGATGCTGTTTCGCATTCGACAACTTTCTCCCGCGCACGGACGGGCGCGTCGGCCGTTTCCTGCGTCACCTTGAAGATCTTTCTGTCGCGGTATTCCGACTTCTTTCCGAGGTTCCAGTTCTGCACGGGACGGTAGTAGCCCACGATACGCGAATACACCTCGGTTTCCTCGCCGCAGCTCGGGCAGGCGAACTGCTCACCCTTGAGGTATCCGTGGTTGTGGCACACCGAAAAGGTGGGCGTGATGGTGAAATAGGGTATTTCGTAGTTCGAGGCGATCTTCTTCACCAGCCGCTTGCAGGTTTCCGCATCGTCAATCGATTCCCCGATAAACGCATGGAACACGGTGCCGCCGGTGTACAGGCGCTGGATGTCGTTCTGCATGTCGAGCGCCTCGAAGACGTCGTCGGTGGTGTTCACGGGAAGGGCGGTCGAGTTCGTGTAATAGGGGCTGTCGCTGCCCGGGATGATCATGCGTGAGAACTTCTGCCGGTCTATTTTGGCAAGACGGTAGCTGGTACCCTCGCCCGGCGTCGCCTCCAGGTTGTACAAGTGCCCGGTCTCCTCCTGGAACAAAACGAGTTTTTCGCGCATGTGAATGAGCACTTCCTTGGCGAATTCCCGCGCCTCGGGGTGCGTGAGATCTTTGCCCATAAAATTGAGCGTCGATTCGTTCATGCCGATGAGGCCGATGGTGGAGAAGTGATTGTTCCAGTGGCGGAGGTACCGCTGCGTATAGGGAAAAAGTCCCTGGTCCATGAGACGTGTGATAACCCGGCGCTTGATCTCCAGGCTGTCGCGCGCGACGCACATGAAGTGATCGAGCTGGGAGAAATAATCCTCCTTGGACGACGACAGGTATCCGATACGCGGCAGGTTAAGCGTCACAACGCCGATGGAGCCGGTGAATTCGTCGGACCCGAACAGGCCGCCCCCGCGGTTGCGGAGTTCCCTTTTGTCGAGCTGCAGCCTGCAGCACATGGAGCGCACGTCGGTGGGATTGAGGCTCGAATTGATGAAATTCTGGAAATACGGCGTACCGTACTTGCCCGTCATCTTGAAGAGGAGCCCCGCGTTTTCGCTATCCCAGTTGAAGTTTTTGGTGAGGTTGATGGTGGGAATGGGGTAGCTGAACCCGCGGCCGTTGGAGTCGCCCTCGATGAGGACCTCCAGGAACGCCTTGTTGACAATGTCCATTTCTTTCTGGAATTCCCCGTAGGTCGCGTCAATGGGTTTCCCGCCTACGATTGCCGGCTGCTCCCGCAGGTCATCGGGCACGACCCAGTCGAGCGTGATGTTGGTAAACGGCGCCTGCGAGCCCCAGCGCGACGGCGTGTTGACGCCGAACACGAACGACTGTACGCACTGCTTCACCTCGGCGTACGACATTTTGTTGTAGCCCACAAAAGGCGCCAGATAGGTGTCGAACGAGGAAAAAGCCTGGGCGCCCGCCCATTCGTTCTGGAGCACGCCCAGGAAATTCACCATCTGCTGCACCAGTGTCGAAAGATGCCTGGGCGGCTTGGACGATATCTTTCCCTTGATGCCGCCCAGCCCTTCGGAGATAAGCTGCCGAAGCGACCAGCCCGCGCAATACCCGGAGAACATGGAAAGGTCGTGCAGATGGATCTCGCCGTTGCGATGCGCCTCGGAGATTTCGTGCGGATACATATTCTCGAGCCAGTAGTTTGCCGTAATGGCGCCGCTGTTGTATAGAATGAGCCCGCCCAGCGAGTAGCTCACGTTGGAGTTCTCGTTGACGCGCCAGTCTTCCTGCTTGAGATAGCCGTCCATGGTGTTGACAATGTCAAGGAGAACGTCCTTTGTGGAACGCGCGCGCCTGTGCTGTTCCCGGTACAGGATGTAGGCCTTTGCCACGCGCGCGTGGCCGTTTTCGATAAGGACCTTTTCAACCAGATCCTGTATTTCCTCGACGGCGGGGATGGAGTTTGAATGAAACTTTGCGCCGACGGCGTGTTCAACCTGTTTGGCGAGGTTGAGCGCAAGCCCGAAGTCTTTTCCGCCCACGGCTTCCGCAGCCTTGAAAATCGCGTTGGCGATTTTGTAGTTGTCGTAGGGAACGAGTTTCCCGTCCCGCTTTCGTATCGTTGAAATCATGATGTACCCCCCGGATTCGCCTACCGCCCCGCCGTTTACAAAACCCTGCGACCTTTTCCGATTCTCCGCACCAGACAAAAAAGAAACACGCGCCGCGCCCCGCCTTCGCCCCGCACGAAGGGCTTACCGGACTGCGCGAAAGACTTTGTTTGGCAAGTGAGGGAATCCTGTTTGATCGAGGGAACCACAACCTATGCTACATTTCCGATAATCAGTATACAACATCTTCGGCAGGCATGTCAATAGGAGGGCAGCGAAAAAACGCGAAAATCGGGCAGCGGTAAGAAGAATTTATTTGACTTTTGGACAAAGGGGAAATTTTCTCTGCGGGACCGGAGCGCACGCGCACCGGGCTGCGGCCAAAGGCTCGCAGGAATAACAGCTCCAACCCGGCCGGCCGGCGCAATACCTCCGGGAGTATCGCAATTGTGAAGCAACCCTGCGCGGAACCGGATTATCGTGCCGCGGGAATTCCCGGCACTCCCGACACCGCCTCGATCTTCTTGTTGATGATATGCGGCGTGACAAACACCATCAAATCATTTTTGTTAACGCTTTTCTTGGTGTGTTTGAAAAGGTTGCCGATAATGGGAATGTCCTTGAGAAAGGGAATTCCCTCGTCCAGGTTCTCGTTGTCGTTCGAGGTGAGCCCTCCAATCACCACGGTCTCGCCGTCCGACACAACGACGTTGGTCTGGGCGCTCTGCCTGTTGATGATCGGATTGGACCCGGTCCCGGTAAGCGTGTAGGAACTCTTGGTGGCGTTTATGGCGAGCATGATTCTCTTTTCACCAGTGACATGCGGCGTAACAACCAGATTTGTGCCGGCATCAACCATGGTGATGGTCGGGGTGGTCGAAATCAGCTGCGAGCTGGACGCCGCCGTCGACGGAGGCACCGTCAGGACCGGCACCTGGCTTCCAAGGAATATGCTGGCCTCCTTGTTGTCAAGTGTTGTAATCTGCGGCTGTGCAACGACCTCGGCTTTGGAATTCTGGAAAAGGAAACTGAGGGATGCCGACAATTTGTCCTGGCCAAGCACTCCGAAGACGAGCCGTTGGAGCTCTCCCGGTACGGTGTAATTGGGAAGACTGGTCGCACTCACGCTGGTCCCTGCCACCGGGCTAAAATACCCCCATCCGATGCCGAGATCGCGGACCACGTCCGTGCTCACCGTAATGATCTTGCACGAGATAAACACTTGGTCCGTTTCCACGTCGAGATCCTGGATTGTCTTGCGGATCTGCGCGATGTTCTGGTCGGTGTCGTAAATTATGAGGGCATTGTTTCGCTCCACCACCGTTATCTTTCCCCGTGCCGAAAGCAGGGACTGAATGGAGTTCTTCATCTCTTCGGCCTTGGCGTTGTTGCACCTGATGACTTCGCGCTTCAGTTCCTGCACCGCCTCTTCCTGCTGCACCATGGTCGCATCGGCCAACTGCTGTTTGTGATAGTCCTCCGAAGGAACGATATAGAGGTACGTAGGTTCCTTGATGACGGTAAGGTTCGCTATCTTGCAGACGATGCCGAGGATCTCTTTCCATGTCTTATTTGTCAATGTGAGGGAAATGGTGCCGGCCACCTTGTCGCCGAGCACGATGTCGTATCCCGCATATTCGGAAAGCTGTTTGAACACCGCGCGGACATCCGCGTTACTCTGCGTGAAAAGCGCGATCGGCTTTTCGCGGCCCATCTTCTTTCCGGCGGTCGGCTCTCCCTGCGCCGCGGTGTCGGCCTGGCCCAGCGCCGCCCCGGCAAACGAAACCAGTAGCGCCGCAAGAAGGACGGCAACGCGCATTCGGGACGACGGCGAGAGTGTTCTGTTCATGCTCAGCCTCATTTTTCTTGTTCCCTGGTGAGTTTCAGGGCGTAGGTTCTGGAAATTCCAAGTTCATTCAGGAGAAAGAGTACCTTGTCGGGCTGGATACGCAGCACATACCCGTTCTGGACGGGATCGTTTTCTCTGAGGGCAAGCGCCTTTTCCCGGCCCTTTAAAGTTTCGAACAGCGCTATACGGTCGGATTGATCGTACAGGATTCCCACCAGCGTCAGGTCCTCCACATTTTGGACCTTGGTGTCTTCATCCTCGGAGAGCGGCAGGAACGGGTCCCTGCCGTAGATATGATATTCCACAAGTTTTCGCGCCATGACATTCTTGACGGTTTGCACGCTTTCCTGGACCGCCGCCGTGTACCGCACCGCGGAATCGCGCGCTGCGGCGCGAGATTCTTTTTCCGCTTTTTTCTGTGCATCGCGATCGGCGGCGAGTTTTTGTTTCGCCAGTTTTTCCTGTTGGGCCCTTTCTTTGGCCGCCTGTTCCCTGGCGGCTTTTTCTTCGGCAGCCTTCTGCTGGGCAAACCGCGCACGCGCGAGCTTGTCTATGTTGTCCAGTACTGCCTTGGGCGCGCGGGCGCTGTCGGCAGTCATCGCCGCCGACACCCATCCCGCCGTGTCGGCGGTGCGCACTTTCATCCACTCCGGCTTCTTCGCCACAAGCGTTGCAACGGTCCCGGCCGCCAGCTTCGAAATAACGGCGCTTCCCGCAGAAGCCTCGGTTCGAAGATTAACATTGTCTTTTGTGACAATGAGCCGTACAACCGCCGGCGCTCGGGGGGCCACAGGCGCGGCCACTAAAGCCGCCCCTTCCGTTGCCGGGGCCGCGACTGCGGCAGCGGCCTTGGGAACGGTTCTGGCTGCCTCTTCCTCGCGGATGGCAAACGTCTTTGCCTTGGGCAAATCGGTTGACAAATCGGTAACCGCCTTTTTCTTCATACCTTCAATATCCACTTCGAACCGGGGAAGCTCCACAAAATTGTACTGTACGGTTTGCCCCTTGGCCGCCGACCAGAGCGACAGGCTCTGCAGTGAATCGCGGATTGTGTAGATCACCAGCCTGTCGGCAAACGCCTGCATAAGCGCGCTGTGAAGCGCGGGTTGGGCCATGGACACCGACGCGCCGAGCCACAGGGTTCCGCCGTGAGCGATCTGCTTGAGATCGATCACGCTTGTCGGATCGTTGGACGGCGAGACACGCGTAATGGGGAGCCCGCTCGTTGCGTTGACAAATAGAACAACCAGTTTGTCTTGATCGCGCTTGAGCCGCATTGCAGTGGGACCGTCGAAGGAAAAGGTGAGCAGTTCCACTTTATCCCGCACCAGCACCGAAATATCGGTGAGACGCGACTCGCCCGGCTTTTGCGCGGACGGCTTTTGTTTCGCGGGGACGGCCGCCGGTTTCGGCTGCGGCGCAGCACTCCACGAAAAATCCGGCGCCGGCTCATGCGACAGGAGCAGGATCCACCTGGCATCCTTCTGTTTAGCCACCGCAGGCCTGTCGAGGCTGCCGGCAACGGCAAGGACCAGATCGATTGAATTGCCCGCCGGGCTTTCGCTCACCGCGATGCGGGAGACGGGGCACCCGGCCGGAAAAGAGGTGAATTCGAAGTCCTCGAGCCCGTAAATGACATCGGTACAGTGGACCGCAACCAGAACCGCGCCGGCCTTCTTGGGGAAAGGCTTTTCTTCCATCTTGACCGGAAACGGCGCGTCCGCCCGAAGGGTAAGCGCCACACCTCTCGCACTTCCCACAATGTCAAGTCCCGACAGCACCGCGGATGCGGCGTGCAGCGTGCACGCGCAGCAGACAAGCGCCGCTGCCGCCCTGGAAAGCAGCGCGACAGGAACCGATGTGCCTCGGGTCATCATGGTTGCATCCTATCGCTTTGACGAAAACGTCGTCATCTGAAATGACGCCGTGATGCTGGTGACCGGTATTCCGTGCTCCTCGGCTTCCTTCTTGGACTGGGCAAGCGAGGGGTTCTCATGGATCGACACGTTGCTCAGGTTGATAATAAGCGGCATGTTGGCCAGAAAGCTGAAGAACTGCGCGAGTTGGTGGTAGCCGCCGGTCACCGAGAGATCATATCTGTTTTCAACGTAGTATTCCCGTTGGACATCCGGCTGGGGATTAAAGCGCGTCGTGTAGATATTGGACGCCCGTGCGACACCGGTGATTTCCCTGATGAGCTTGGGAATTTCCTTCTGGTCCGGGAACATTGACTTTAGTGAATCAAGCCGCACGCCGGCCGCCGCAATGTCCTTCTCGAGGGTCTTGAGCTGGGGCTTGAGAATCAGGATGTTGTTCAATTCGGCCTGTTTCTTCTTGAGATCGCTTTCGAGCCTGATCGTTTCCTCGTTGATTCCCACGTACACGAACTGATACCACAGAAACCCCAGTACCAGGCCCACGGCAAGTATGATAAGCACGTTTCGCACCCGGGGTTTTTTGAAATCGACTTTAAGGTTCATGGCGATCCTCTACCGGGAGGCCCTGGCGGCAAGGGTGTCCCTGCCGGGCTGCTCCAGTTGCGCATCCGGATTGATGGTGCACGATATATTGAACCGGAACATCTTCACCGCTTCCTTAGTTTCTTCGATACCCGACAGGTCGACGCTGCGGATGTAGTTGCTTTCCGAAAGTCTCGACATGAAATTGGCGACCTCGGGGAACGACATTGTCCTGCCGTCAACCGCCAGTACCGGCGGCGTCTGCGACTTTTCGTCAATCGACACCAGCCAGGTAAAATCGGGAAGCCGCTGGCACATGATTTCCATGAGGCGAACCCATTTCTCCCTGTTGACGTTGATGCGCTCCAGCGCGACGATCTTTTCCTGGATACCGGCCCGATCGGCCTTCAGCTTGGTGATTTGTTCCCTGATATAGCTATTGGCCTTTATCATGCTTTCAACGTTTGCAATATCCTTGTTGCGCTGGTCGATTTGCGACCTGAGGCCCAGCGTGTAGCCGATGACCAAGAAGGAAACGATGAGGAGCACGAGAATGGGATAAAACACCTCTCGTGAAACGCGAACGCCCCTTTTGTGAACGCGATACTCCGCCGGAAGAAGGTTTATTTCTACCCGTTCTATCATCAGTCGGCCACCTTCCGCAGGGCAAGGCCCACGGCCACCGTAAACAGCGCCGAAAATTTCCGGGGGTCAACCGCGCCGAACATGGACGGATCGTACTCGAGAAACCCCATCGGATTCGAAATCTGCACCGTGGTCTGATGCCGTTTCTCCAGGAGCGAGGCGATATTCGGAATGTATGCACCCCCGCCGCTCAACACCACTTTGTCAATTGCATCGTTCTTTTCGGAGCTCTTGAAGTACGAAAACGCGAGGTCGATGCCCGTGGACAGTTCCTCCGACGCGTAGTCGAGGCTCTGGCGCAGGGCATTTGCGTCAATCGACTGATTGGTGCGCCCCTTGAGAATGTTTATCGCTTCGTCGGCCCCGATGCCGAGGTTCCGCTGGAGCGTCTTGGCGTAGAAATCGCAGGCGGTGGAAATGTCACGAGAAGAATGATACACCCCGTCCTTGATAAAAGTGACATTGGTAAGGTTGTGCCCGATGTTAACCAGGGCGATCACGCCGCCCTCGGGCCGGTTGCCGCTTTCCAGGGCAAAGCAGTTGGTCATGGCAAACGACACCACGTCCACGACGATCGGCTTGAGGCCGGCTTCGTACAACAGGTCGATGTAGTTCTGCATGATCTGGTTCTTGGCGGCCACGAGAAGCACCTCGGCCTCGCCGGTTTCGGCCTTGCGGTGAAGAATCTTGTAATCGAGGGTGATGTCGTCCACGTCAAACGGGCTGCGTTGACCTGCCTCCCATAGAATCATCTCTTCGGCGTTCTCATTCGGGTCAATCTTGAACGTCACCTTGTCGGAAATGATGCCGTGCCCGGACATTGGAATCACAACCTCAACGATGGATGGATCGCATTGGTTGACGAGTGTGGTTATGTTGTCTATGAGGGCATCGCGGTTCTTTATTTCACTACCCTCGATTGTACCTGGCGGCAGTTCTCGGATTCCCGCGGCTTGGAGCTGATAGCCGTTCTTTTTATGGAGAAGCTTAACAAGCTTGAGGGAATGGTTGCCAAGATCCAGCCCCGCAGTGCTGTTTTCTCCTCGCAGTTTTTGGAACATGTTCATTTTTGTTAGTGCCTTAAAAATATATTATTACACCGAATCACTTAAGAACCAAATTGAGGCAATCCTCCTAACTACCAATATTTTTCAGAGTTACCTCTATAATATCTACCAATTTCTCAAAAAAATGTCAAGAAGAAAAATGAGCAAAAAACCGGAAAAACAGAGCTACACCATATATTATAATGCTTTCGCATTTGCACACAACCTATTGTAGCATCGTCCTCGGCGAATTCCGCAGATGATGCGCCATCACGCCAGATATTTACAAAAGGGGAATTTCCGGAAAGAAATTTGCCGCGCCGCCCACGGAGAACACGAACCGGGAGCTGCCGCTATGATCAACCGCACTATTTGATGCTTTGCCTTACCCACCCGGAGTCGGTGAGGCGCAAGACGCACCCTTGTTTTCGCGACACGGCTCCGATGTGGCCGGCCGATTCGACATCGAGAAACGAGGTGTCACCGCTTTTCCGGGGTTTTGCCGTGGCCGTGTACCATCCCTCTTCGTAGTCGGCGCGAGGCAAGTAGCCTGACCACGAAGGATTGTCTTTCAGATGCGCCAGCGCCTGCAGAAGCCCGTACTCGCATATCTCCGATGCTTTACGATTGAGAACAGCCTGGTCCGATTGGCCGCTCACCAGAAACCAGGAGATTGCCCCGGCGACAATTGCCAGGGAGGCCATAATGAGGACGATGCGCAGCCCCACGCCGCCTGCCTGACCGATGGTTCGATCGCCCCGCCGAGGTTCGAACATTCTTGCGCGCATCCTTTATTTATGGTAAGGGTGATTTCTTAATATAGTAAATGCCCTATAAATCTGTTCGAGAAGAACCACGAGCGAAAGCTTGTGGGCCATGGTGAGCGGGGACAGGCTCATCACTTCTACGCACGACTTTTTGAAACGCGGGGAAAGGCCGTATGCGCCGCCAATGACGAACGTGAGCGGACGGCTGCCGCGCATTTTCGCCGACAGCCATTGGGCGAAAGCCACACTGCCCGGCTGGCACTTCCCTTCTTCGGAAAGGGCCACGCACGTCGAACCCCGTTGAACCTTCGCCTGAAGGATATTGGCTTCGACGTCGAGCAGCTCATGCTTCGGGTACGATGAGCTGCCAGGGGATTTGAGGTAGGTCACCGCAACGGGAGCAAACGGCCCGCACAGCCTGCAATACCGTTCGATTTCTTCATCAAGCGGATCGCCTTTCCTGCAAAATGCAACAATAGAGATTGAAAAGGACACAGCTACCTTCCTTTGCCGGGATGAACCGCCCGGCTGTCTTTCCGGATTTTCCTCGTTTTCGCAGCGGACGAATCTGCAAAAAGAATAGTTGCCGAGAAGCGACGCCGCCGGGCTTGCCGTATTTCATTGCCTTTTTTCTCCAACAATTATATTATAGAAACACATAACTTGGAAGTGACGGTTGTACCGCAACGTGCGCGAGTGCTGGTTGTTCCCATGAAAAAAGTGGTCGTTGAGAGTGTCACAGACAGCATGGTTCTCGCCAAGGACGTGTGCGGAACCTCGGGCAGCGTCTTGCTTGCCAAGGGTACCATACTCACGGCCGCCATGGGGCGGCGCCTCAAGAACTGGAGCGTCCAGTTTGTGCACATCGAAGGTGAAGACGATTCCCTGGGCCAGGGGAGCGTGGCCACCGTTTCGCCGGAAGAGGTGCGCGCGCATCTCGAAAAGAAATTCTCGAGGGTGATGGCGAGCGAAGTCATGAAGAAGATTTTCGCCGCGGTTTACAAATTCAAGATCCAACAGAACAGCTGACAAGGGCGCCGTGTGAAAGATCCTGCTGCAATCCGCAAAACGCTCGAAAACGTTTCCAATATTCCGACGCTGCCTATCGTTATTGATAAAATTACGCGACTTCTCAACAATCCTCAGACTTCCGCGGAGGAAATCGGCAAGGCGATCACCACGGACCAGGCGCTCGCGGCCAAGGTGCTCAAACTCGTCAATTCGGCATTCTACGGGTTTCCCGGCAAGATAAGCACCATCACCCACGCGGTCGTGATTCTCGGTTTTGCCACCGTAAAAAACGTGGTGCTCACCGCCTCAATCTTCGATGCATTTACAAAGAAGGTGTCACTCACCTCGAGTTTCGACCTGGAAAAGTTCTGGCTTCATTCGATCGCCTGCGGCGCTGCCTCGCAGTGTCTCTCCAAGCACATCGGGTACGGTGAAAAGGAAGAGTGCTTCATCGCCGGCCTTATTCACGACGTCGGCAAGATCATTCTCTGCAACTACCTTCCCGCGGAGTTTGAGCTTGTGGTGCAGAACACCGTCCAGAAGGGTTGCTTGTTTTACGAAAGTGAAAAAGAGGTGCTCCACATGACGCACGAGGACCTGGGCGGCATTGTTGCAGAGCGATGGAACCTTCCCAAAAATCTCCGCGACGGCGTGCAGTTCCATCACGCCCCTGTTCAGGGCGGGGAATTTTCCACCACGGCCGGCATCGTGCACGCGGCCGATATTCTTGTCCGCGCCATGGACTACGGCAGCGGCGGAGACGATTTGATCCCGCAGATGGCCGACGTCGTCTGGAACAACCTGGGATTCGAGACCATGAACCTGCCCGCGCTTCTCGAAGAAATCGACGACGAGGTCGACAAGGCCGCCGTTTTCATGCAGTTGGTCTAGCAAGCGACTTCTCTCTCCCGCCTGATGTTTTCTCCTGGAAAACACAATGTTGCCGGCATTCTTGATAAAATGCCGGGGACGTGGCATATTTATAATGGGCCATCGGGGTTTTGTGTGGGTGACAGGGTGATGCCCCGAAAGGCCCTTGTGGAAGCGACCCGTCCACACAGGAGCGGTATTTCGCGCAAGCGCTCTTCCCCAAGGGTGTTCGGTCACTAACAAGCTCCTGTGCGGGCGGGGTGCATTTTCGCATTACAAGGGTCGATAGGGGCGCACCCTGGCAGGACCCACACAAATCACCAATGCGCCTTATGATGCAAGGACAGCGTACGGTTCTAGAGCGGTAAGGGGGTATCGTTATGCGACAAAAGTCCCGGCCACAGCAGGAAATCGACGTGCTGCTCACCTATCCGGCCGATCCGATCCGGGTGTTCGATTCCCTTATCCCCCTGGGGCTTGCCAGCATAGCGGCGGTACTGGAACAAAATTCCTATAAAGTAAAAGTGATTGATTTCAACCATTACGCGAGGGACTTCCGTGCGGACCTTGCCGGGTGGAACCCCGCAATCGTGGGGATCGGCGGAACCACCGCCACGCGGAAAGCGGGCTTCCTCACTGCCAGGTTGACAAAAGAAGTTCTGCCCGCGGCTGCCGTAGTGTACGGCGGCGTTCATGCTTCGTTTACAGCGCGCGATACGCTTTCCCGGGTTCCGTTCATCGACTACGTCGTCCAGGGCGAAGGAGAGTTCCCGTTCCTCGCCTTGTGCAATCGATTTGTCCGCCACCACGCCGTCGACATCGCGACGCTGCCCGGCCTTTGCTACCGGGCCGACGGCGGCACAGTTGAGAACCGGCCGGACAGGATAGACAACCTCGACCGGCTCCCGCTGCCGGCACGGCATCTGTTCGAAGGAACCTACCGTCTCACGCTCGACTTCTTCGACACCCCGGCCGATTTTCTCCTCACGTCCCGCGGATGCCCGGCGCATTGCACGTTCTGTTCGGCATCACGGATGTTTCCGGGCGGAGTGCGGTACAGGAGCATGGATCACATCAAGCGGGAGATCGACGGCCTGATTTCCTCGAAATCAATCAAAGCGCTCAAACTCTTCGACAGCACCTTTACGTCGAGCAGGGAGCACGTGCTGGCGTTCTGCGACTGCGTCCGCCCGTACGATATGCTGTGGGAATGCGAGGCCCGGGCGGATACGGTGGACCGCGGCATCCTGCGAGCAATGCGACGGGCGGGATGCGCGTATGTGAACGTTGGCCTGGAAACCGCGAATTCGCGCCTGCTTGCGCGCACCGCCAAGAACATTCGCACCGAACAGGCCGAAGCATGCCTCGCCTGGTGCCGCGAGCTCGGAATCCGCACAAAGCTGTTTATGCTTTTTGGACATCCCGGCCAAACCTACAACGACTGCACAGCCGATGTCCGCTACATCAGGAAGAACCGAGACCAGATTGATTTCTACGCCACCACGGTCGGCATGAGAGTGTATCCGGGAACGGCGCTCGAAGCCTCGCTCAAGAAAAGCGGCGGCATCCCGCGGGATTTTTCCTGGGCGCTCTTTAAGGCTCCGCTTAAGAACTGGCTGCTCTTTGACCCGACCGATGTGCTCATTGTGGACCAGCAGGGTTTGAATTTCTTCCATTTGTTCCGCGTCCTGCTCCTCTTGGCGCAGCAAAGGACGCTTACGTCCCGCGCATATCTCTGCAAGATGGTCGCCATCAACGCCAAAGTCCGTCTGGACTGGGTTCTTCTCAGCGTGGTTCATCTGCGTCACAGGGTTCTGCGGGCGCTCGCGCACTTGTCAAGAAACAGCGCTAGGCCGGCGGCGGGGTCTTTTCGGGCAAGAATCTCTCCCTGAGTTCTTCCTTCTTTTCCTGCTTCTTGAAAAATGATCGCGGGAGAGCAAGACTTTTTACAACCCCATACAATCCCAGTACAACCAACGCACTCGCGCCGATCGCGATCCATGAGGGTTCGGGCATCATCATTTTCTCCCTTTCCGTACACCGGCGTTGGGGTGCGGGCCCATCACCGACTCCTTGCTGGGAAGCTCCTCTTCGGTGATTGTACTATGCTCAAGGCCTTGCTGTCCACGAGATATCATCGTGGTGCCTATCGCCTGGTGCAAGGAGAGCACGTTTTCCCGCTGGAGCTTCCTGAACATCGTCTGGATGATGCCCAGGGCCATGCACGAAAGCTCGGCCACGGGCCGGTTTCGGTGGCAGCGTGTTCCCATGTCGATCTGGACAACATGGGAAAGCCCGAAGGTGCGGTCAATGTCGAAAAGCATGCCGATCTCCACGCCGTAACCGGAGGAGAACGGAATTTTCTCAACCGGTTTCCGTCTGAAAGCATATTCGCCCGACAGCGGCTGGTAAAGTCCGGCGAGCTCAGGCATAAATGCGCACAAGAGTGGTCTCACCAGAATTTCGGTCACCCTGCCTCCGTAGTTCTCAAAAACCTGGTTATTGAGCTTGAGCGGCCGGTTGTAGAAGGCCTTTGCAAAGACAACTTCCCTGTCAACGAGAAATGGCCCCACGAGCCCGTACACGAAATGGGACTGAAAATTGCAGATGTCCGCATCTACGCAAACGATGATATCTCCCGTTGCCACGAATTGTGATTTCCAAAGCGCGCTTCCCTTGCCGAGAGGAACCGGATAGTCAGGCGACACATCACGAACATTGTATGCCCGAGCGCCGGCGTCCCTGGCGCGTTGTGCGGTGCCGTCGGACGAATTGCTGTCCATGACGATTATTTCATCGAGCAGGGGAACGTCTTCAATGAGCTCTCTTCTGGCTTTTTCCACAATTTGACCAACGGTAGCGGCTTCGTTGAGAGTTGGAATAACAAGGCTGACCGTGGTTTCGGAGGATTGTTTCTTCCTGGCAAGCGACGAGAGCGGCAGGAAATCTTCGTGATGGAATTCCCGGATCATGGATTTGGACGGAGACCCCTTTCTGCGGCAAAAACCGAGCGTAGTAATATACATATTGACACATAATTCTTCTATGTTATATATTACGAGGCACTGTACGGAACCCTCACCGAGATTTTTTGATGGAGTAGCCGAAAAATGAAAACTGTCGTCGTCAACACCGATGACATCGCCCACGACTGGTACGTGGTCGATGCCGCCAACAAAGTGGTGGGGCGCCTCGCCTCAACCCTCGCGCAAATCCTTATGGGCAAGGACAAAGTTGCCTATTCGCCCAACCAAGATCACGGAGATCACGTCATTGTTATAAACTCCGACAAAGTAAAATTCACCGGCAGAAAGCCGGAGCTCAAGACCTATTTCCGGCATTCAACGTATCCGGGCGGCAAGAGACAGCGACCGGTGAAGCAGCAGATGAAGGTGGATTCGGCCCAGGTTATTATTCATGCCGTGCGCGGCATGATTCCCAAGAACAAGCTCGGCAGGTCCATCATAGGAAAACTCCACGTATACAAGACCGCCACGCATCCCCATGCGTCGCAGAAGCCCAAAGAACTCACTATCTAGAAACCAATTCTTTCATTCCATTATAAGGAGATCCTCACTTTGGAAAACGTGTTCTCTGCAACCGGAAAAAGGAAAACGGCCATAGCAAGCGTTATCGTCAAGCCGGGAAAAGGCGAACGGGTAATAAACGGGCTTCCCATCAAGGAGTATCTCAAAAGTGAGGTGCTTATGCTCGACGTCGAGCAGCCCTTCGAGTTGCTCGCGGTTGGGAGTTCCTACGACATGGTGGCGCATGTGCTGGGCGGCGGGCTCAGCGGCCAGGCCGGAGCTATTCGGCTGGGCATTTCACGCGCCTTGGCCACGATAAGCGAAGAGTACCGCAAACAGCTCCGCAAGAAGGGGCTCGTCACTCGCGACTCCCGCGTTGTCGAACGGAAAAAGTATGGTCAGGCAGGAGCCCGCAGGCGGTTCCAGTTCTCGAAACGTTGATTTCTTTTCCCTTCACATATTCACAACACACACGTTGCCAGCAGAAGACGGGTGCCCTTCCCATTTGGGAAGGGTCATCTTTTGCGTTAGCAGCATCGTGGTGGATCAACCCATTTCTAAAAGGAGTTCTTCATGTCCTCTCTCACTCTGCAAGACCTGCTTGAAGCAGGGACCCACTTTGGTCATCAAACCAAGCGCTGGAATCCGAAAATGCAGCGCTTTATTCTGTGCCCCCGCAACGGCATTTACATCATCGACCTCAACAAGACGTTGTACGGCCTCGACAAATATCTCGACCGCGTCCGCGAAGAAGTGAAACGGGGCGGCCGCGTTCTTTTTGTGGGCACCAAAAAGCAGATAAAGGATTGCATTAAAGAAGAAGCGATCCGCTGCAACATGCCCTATGTTACCGAGCGGTGGCTCGGCGGCATGCTTACCAACTTTCAGACGATTCGACAGAGCATTTCGAAGCTTGACAAAATCGAAGCCATGGAAAAAGACGGCACCATGGAAGCGCTTCCGAAAAAAGAAGTGCAGTCGCTTGCCAAGAAGAAGGAAAAGCTGCTGGTGATCCTCAGCGGCGTGCGCACGCTCACCAAGCTGCCCCGCGTGGTCTTTGTGGTCGACACCATCAAGGAGCAGATCGCCATTGCCGAATCCCGCCGTCTCAAGATTCCCATCGGCGCCATTGTTGACACCAACTGCGATCCCGACGAGATCGATTACCCGATTCCAGGCAACGACGACGCGATAAAGTCGGTTCAGCTCATCACCAAGACGATTGCGGACACCATCATCGAAGCGGGCGGCCCGGTTCTTGCCGTCGAGGATTCCGAGAAACCCGTGAAGCCCGAGCTTGCAACTCAGGAAGCGGTCGAAGAAATAGTGGACATGCTCGAGGCACCGGATGTCACCGATGCCCTCAAGGTCGGCGAGGTTGACGCCGGAGCGGCGAAAAAACACCGCGTTGTCCGCAAGAGGATCACAAAATTCGTTGAAGAAGAGTAAAAGGAGAATGTAATGGAAATATCAGCAGCAGTTGTAAAGGAACTCCGTGAGAAGACCGGCTTGGGCATGATGCTCTGCAAGAAGGCCCTCATGGAAACAAACGGCGACATGACCCTGGCCATTGAGTCCCTGCGCAAGCAGGGACAGGTTACCGCCGCAAAACGCGCCGGCAAGGCCGCCAAGCAGGGAAAGATCTCGATTGTTTCGGACGCCACCGGCAGCATCGTGTACGAAGTGAATTCGGAAACGGATTTCGTTGCGAAGAATGAAGATTTCATTGCCTTTGTCAACAACCTAGGTACGGTGCTCCTTGCTAACAAGCCCGCGGATATCAACACCGCACGGGCACTGTCCTCCGATTTGTTCGGCGGCGGCACAGCGGAAGCAAAGGTGCTCGAACTCGTTGCAAAAATCGGTGAAAATATTTCATTTCGCCGCTACCGCCTGGAGACGGTCTCCGGGCCGGGCGAAAAGATCTTCTCATACATACATGGAGAAGGAAGAATCGGCGTTCTGGTAAAACTTGCATGCGCGGAAGCTGCGGCCGCGGCCTCCGCCGCCGTGGCCGATCTGGGCAAGGATCTGGCCATGCAGGTGGCGGCGTCCAACCCGATTGCCGTGGATCGCGATGCCATCAACAAGGCCTTTGCGTCCCTTGTCGAGAAGGAAAAGGAAATTTATCTTACGCAGGCGCAGACCTCCGGCAAACCCGAGAAGGTCTGGCCAAAAATAGTGGAAGGGAAACTCGACAAGTTTTACAAAGACTCCGCTCTTCTGGATCAGGCGTACATTCGCGATCCGGACCATCCGGTGTCCGACAGGATAAAAGATGCGGAGAAGACAGCCTCCTCCGCCATCCGCGTGGTTTCGTTCGTACGCTTTGAACTGGGGGCCGAGGAGTAACGGCGCCGACAGCCGCCTGCGAGAACCATGCTGAAACCCGCATACAAAAGAATTCTTCTCAAATTATCCGGCGAAGTTCTCGCCGGAAGCAAGGGGTTTGGCTTCGACGCCGAGGTTGCCGAAAGAATCGCTTCCGATATCAAGGAAGTGAGCGAAGCCGGTGTTCAGATCGGCGTGGTCATCGGCGCCGGTAACATATTCCGGGGCGGCAGCGCCCGCGACCTGAACCGGACCGCCGCCGACACCATCGGCATGATGGCCACCGTGATAAATTCTCTCTTTCTCAAGGAGTATCTTGAGAAAAACGGCTGCCGTGCATGTGTCATGAGCGCAATTTCCATCCCAAAGGCCGCCGAATACTTTGTTGCCGAATCCGCGATTCGCCGGCTGGAAGCGGGAATCGTCGTTATTGTCGCAGGCGGCACGGGCAATCCCTTCTTTACAACAGATACTGCGGCGGCGCTGCGCTGCGCCGAGATCAAGGCCGACATTCTGCTTAAGGCCACGAAGGTCGACGGCGTATACGACAGCGACCCCGCAAAGAATCCTGCCGCAAAGAAATTCCCGTCCATAACGCACGCGGAGGCGCTTGCAAAAGGCCTCAAAGTAATGGACGCCACGGCGCTGTCGCTATGCATGGAAAACAATATTCCGATTATGGTTTTCAAGCTGCTCGAACGCGGCAACCTTCGCAAATGCGTTGAAGGCTTGCCGATTGGTACCATTGTCAGAAAGGAAGAATGACCATGGGATTTGCAAACACCGCGTTTACCGAATCCGATCAGCGGATGAAAAAAACCATCGACAATCTCAAGAAAGACTTTTCGCGCGTGCGCACGGGACGCGCCAGCGCGTCGCTTCTCGACGGCATCACGGTCGATTACTATGGGTCGCCCATGCCCGTGAGCCAGACGGCGGCCATTTCCATTCCCGATGCGCGCATGATCATGATCCAGCCGTGGGAAAAAAGCATGCTCGGTCCCATCGAAAAGGCGATCCAAGCGTCGGATCTGGGCCTCAACCCGCTCAACGACGGCAACGTCATCCGCCTTCCCATTCCTCCCTTATCCGAAGAACGCAGAGCGGAGCTGTTCAAGCATTGCAAAAAGATAAGCGAGGATTGCAAGGTTGCTGTGCGCAACATCCGCCGCGATTCGAATGAAAAGCTCAAGAAAGCGGAGAAAGACAAGGAGGTGACGCAGGACGAAAGCAAAAAGGGCCAGGACGAAATTCAGAAGTTGACGGACAAGTATATCAAATCGATTGATGAGTTGCTTGCGGTGAAGGAAAAGGAGATTATGGAGTTGTAAGGCGAATCGGAAGGACCGGCTCAACGTGAAAAAGGCTCGCCGAGGCGAGCCTTTTTCTTTCCGTATCCGGAACAGCACCTACTGAACTTTTGTATACCCGATGTAAATATAATCGCCCCCGGCGCCCACGTTGCAGTCGGCCGCGGTATTGCCTCCGCTCCATGAAACAAACTGCCAGTTGAACGCCGGAGCGCCCTGTCCGTCCTGGATTTCCAGATTGCTTATGGCGTTGACAAGACTCGCAGAGTCTTTCGCAGCGCCTTTCTTATAACAGAGATAAACGTAGTCGCCGCCCGCTCCGGCGTTGAGGTCCTGCCCGATCTTTACAAATCCGCCCGAAGCGAAAGATCCGCTTCCGTCGATCATGGTAAGATCGGTGATAATCGAATCCGGCGAAACATTCGTAATGGTACTGTCCGCCTTGTAGGCGAGATAGATGTAGTCGCCGCCGGCGCCTTTGTTAAGGTCGGTACCCAACAGCGTATACCCAGCCGGAACATTGGGGGTCTTTCCGTCCAGGATGACGATGTCGGTGATGCAGCGCCGGGGCAGGTCGGAATTAAACGGCAGATTGCCGCCCTGGCCGGCCGCGAAGGTCGAGTAGGCTGTCATCATCGCCTGTCTTCGCGCGGGACTGGAACAAAAGCTCCAGATGGGAACAAGTCCCTGGGGGGCGAAGTCGCAGAACACCGGGTTATCGCGGATGGATCCTATCCATTTTGATTTGATTGAGGAATCGCCTACAAAATTCGAATAGCGGACGTCGCCGCCCCATACCTTGAGTGTGGATGACGAGTTCTTCAAGTATTGGTTATAGGTATTGGTGTCGTATACGCCGATTGAGCCCGAAACCTTGCTCACCGTGCTGTTGTAGCTCACCTTTGCATAAAGTCCGCAATCCCATTTCTGCGCAGTGCTGGTTATCTCCGTGGAAACCGAGTAGTCTGCCCTTGCACCGACGACAACGGACCGCAGTATATGAGTTCCGTATTTCCCAAACACCGTCAACGGATCGAGGGTACTGTCGTTGATGTCGCTCTTGAAATCCTTTGTCAAGAGCTGTTTGAATTCGTCGGTGCTCGTGTCGGGCAGCGAAATAACCCATTCGTCGTACTGATCTGTGACCCTGGCAAAATCGAGATGGTAGGTGCCGGACTTGCTCAGATCAAAATTGGTCTTGATCGATCCGCTAAAGAACCCGTACGAGCCGCTGAGCCCGGCCTTTACGGCAAGCTGATTGCTAAAGGAGGAATAATCCGTTCCCGAGATACTCGAAAAATCCCCGTGTTCCGAAACCGTGAGGGTCACCGATGCCGGCTTTTGATACCGGTGATTGGTGTCGCCGTCGTTGTACGGGTTGAACGAGGACAGCGCGCCGAGCGCAAGGGCACGGCTTCGGATTGACGTTGCGTTTGCGTATTCCCCAAAGACGTCATAGCCGCAGCCGAGCACTCCGACGCCGGGCATCGTATAGTCCTGGTCCGGGGTTTGGGCGACGAACGTGATACTGTCGATGTCGCCGAGATTGTACATCACCGTGTCGTGGGCCGTTCGAAGTATAAACTTGCCCCCCAGAACCGTTCCCTGCGGCAAGGCGGCTCTGCTGAAAATAATGCTGGTAATGTCGATCTTGGTGTAGGTGCGCGACGTCTGATCACTGCAACTCACCTTGACATTGTCGGTGCCGAATACCAGACTGTCAACAATAAGCATATTGAAGACGCCTTTGCTTTGTCCGGCGTTGATCGTAAGGGTCTGTGCGGCTGTGCCCCAGTAAAGGGCTATGAGCAGTACGGATGAAATTGCAAAGATACGGGTTTTCATGACGGTTTCCTTTTGTTAGCGAGGTGTAGGGCGGCGTTCATTACTTTCCAATAACCATTTTCTGGTTCGATACCAGACCGGCGATGGTTACCTGCAGAATGTAAACCCCTTTCGCAAGAGCGCCATTTCTATCAAGAGGCAAAAGGTATGAACCCGGATCGTATTGCTTGTCCGCAACGATGCCATAGGTGCGGCCGTTGCACGAAAAGAGCCGAGCGCTCACCGTTGCCCTTCTTCCAATGGAAAGCTTCAGCAGCCTGGTGGTTACCGAAAATGTGTTGCGGTAACGGTCTAAGGTGTTGTGTACGCCGACGGAGGCGGATTGAAAGGTCATTTTCTGGACGTCTGACAACTGGTACACATCTCTTGACCCGTTGGACGAATTCACCACCATGACCGTGGACCCATAGGACTGCAGTACGGCGATTGCGATCGCGGCGATAGCGAATCTCCTCATAATTCCTCCCGTTGATATTGGATGAACGAACAACGAAATTAAGCGGAATTTCACGACCGATGTTGAAAAGCGCAGACCAGGACCTGGACGCGTTTGTCTGCGACTTGACTAATCTAAAATTAGGGTCATCCGGGTTTCTAGTGGGTGACCCCAACCAGTTGTGGTGTGAATGGTCGTATTCGTAGAGTCGGTTTGTCCAGGCGTCGCGGGTAGAGGTCCAGGCCACCGCAATGGAAGTAAATTGCGATTCGGTAATGATTTCGGTTTCTAAACCCGCATGCCATACGCTTGATTTTCTCGATCTTGCTGTTAATGCTCTCACCCAAGGCGTTCGTGACATGATGTTTCGCATGAGTAACTATATTGTCCAGATGCCGCTTAAGAGTCTCGGCTGCTTTGATCATCGGCTCCATGCGACAATGGGTTGCCCACCAATACCAGTGCGCGAAGAATTTACGCATGCATCCTTCGTAAAAGTAATCCCACATGGATCGAATATATTCCTTTATCGCCCAGGCTCGTGCCACCTTCAGCTTCCTTTTCTTCAGTTCTTCAAACTCCTTCTGACGATCTTCCGTCAAGTTCTCCTCGCTCGTCAGCCACAAGTATTTCGTGCCCTTCAACGTGTCGACTCCGTTCTTCATCAGCGAGCGGTGTTCATCCTTGCGCACGGCATCGACCGCATCAACCACATATTTCATAATGTGGTATCGGTCGAAGACGATTTTCTTTTCCGCTTCAGGGATGTAAGCCTTCGTGGCGGCTATGTATGGGTCCCACATATCCATCGCGACAGATCGCACATCAGCAAGCTCCTTAATGTCGAATTGCTTATAATACGCCTCAAGACTGGCCTGACCGCGATCGTCACAGACAAACTCCACCGTGCCATGCTGCTGATCGTAGACCAGCGTTTCGTAAACATGCCCCTTTGCAATGGACTTTTCGTCAACACCAATATGCTCGGGAATACGATGTGGCTTGCGACTCATGCCTCTTTCCACCGCTCTTTCAATGATGCCCCAGCATTGATCCCAGCCCACGTTGCACAGTCCTGCTGCTGCTTGGATATCGCACACCTGTGCAACATCCAAAAGTCGGCGTTCAAAGGCGTTGGTGATACCAGAACGTTCTTCGCCGAACTCCGAAGCGATCTGGCGAACACCATGGCGCGAGCAGTTCACACGGGGAAGGCACACATGAATAAATGTGGCCAGTTGGCACACGTCAAGATGGCGATACTCCCGCTCTATGCCGTGATCGTAAACCGAACAAAACTCTTGGCACTCAGGGCAACGGGCCTGAATGTTCCTCTCATGATCAAGATATACGTCCACTCTCTTCTGGCAGTGGTTAGTCAAGACTCGCACAACAAACCACGGTCGCTTTATACCAAGGAGATCGGCAAAGAAATCGGTTGTTTCCAATGGGGCGCCTTCTGTTGAGTGTTCATCCAAGATACAATCTTGCGGGAAGGGTGAACACACTATGTTGGGGGTACCCACTCAAAACCCGGATGCGCCTAAAATTATATAGTTTGCCAAGGCCTGTGTCAAGGGTGGAAAGCGGAAACCGATGCTGAAGTTCCGGGACTGCAAGTATGGTTCCGTGGCAGCCACGTCCTAAGCTCCCGATTTGGGACGACCACTCCCCTGGTTGTCCTCCGCAATCTTACAACAGCATTGTAAATTTGCATTGACGCCCCTTTTGATACGCTTTTTCTTTCGGCCGGCCACTGCATCATGTCCCGGCTTCCTCCCACTTCACGATCCCCAGAAACTCGTCGTGAATCTTCCCGTTGGACACCGTCACGCTCCTGGATGTCAAAGCCAATTCGTTCCCCTTACTGTCCGAACATTTTCCGCCAGCCTCTCTCACTATGAGCATTCCCGCCGCAAAGTCCCACGGCGAGAGCCGGTATTCGAAGTATCCGTCGAACCTCCCGCATGCAACCCAGCATAAGTCAAGCGCCGCGCTGCCGAGACGGCGGATCCCCCGGATTTCGGCCCGAAACAGCGATCTTATGGTGTCCAGCGTCCTTTCCATCAGCATGCCCCGGTCGTAGTAAAAGCCCGTGGTGATGATCGATTCCGCGAGGCGGCCGGTCTGGGCGACCTCGATCCGTTGGCCGTTGAGGAATGCGCCGCCGGCTTTCTCGGCTGCAAACAGTTCGTTTCGCATCGGATCAAAAACCACGCCGGCAAGCACTTCTCCACGCCGCGCGTAGGCGATGGAAACGCAGAAGTGCGGGATGCCGTGAGCGTAGTTGTTGGTGCCGTCCACCGGGTCAACGATCCAGAGGTTCTCCGCGCCCACGTCGGTGCCTTCATGGCGCTCTTCGGCAAGGACCGCGTGCAAAGGAAATTCCTTGCCGATCAGGGAGACGATTTCCGCCTCGCATTCCAAATCCGCCTGGGTAACAAGGTTGTTCCTGGATTTTTCAAAAGCTGCCGCATTTCGAAACCTGCGAACCGCTATCCTGCCGGCGGCGTGCGCCGCATCAACCGCGCATCGAAGGATTTTCTGCATGTACTCCTGCATTTGTTAAAGGACCTTTTGACGACGAACCGGAGCCTGCTCAGGGCATCATACGCCGCCGTAAAATCTTGCCCGAACGCGCGTTCCTTGTCTTATATTAAGAAAGGAATATCTTCGGCCGCCCCGTGGGTTTCCATCCAATGAATGCTTCCCTAGCCGGCGGCCGGCCACCCCTAATCGTAAAAAACGCCGAGGAATGCTACACCCATGAAAATAGTAATTCCTGTTGCAGGTATGGGAACGCGGCTTCAGCCGCACACCTTTTCAACGCCAAAGTCGCTTATGCATGTCGCAGGGAAGCCCATTTTGGGTCATATTCTCGACTGCGTCAAGGATATCGGCATCGAAGAGGCCATCTTCGTGACCGGCCCCATGGGAGACAAGATTCGTGCATATGTCAAGACAAACTACACGTTCAAGACCCGGTTTGTGGATCAGAAAGAACCGCTGGGGCTCGGCCACGCCATCGGCTGCGCAGCACCCTATTTTGGAAAATCGCCGGTTCTCATTATTCTTGGCGATACGATCCTCGATTTTGACTTTAAGAAATTCGTGGGCTCAAGAACGTCCGTCCTTGGAGTAAAGCAGATCGAGACCAACGCACGGCAATTCGGCATTGTGTTTACAGACAAGAACGGCAGGGTTACAAAGATCGTGGAAAAACCGGATGTCGAATCGGGCCTCGCCGCAGTGGGTCTGTACCTGGTTCGTGACGGCGCCCAGCTCGCGAAAACGCTTGCTTCAATGGTAGCCGAGGGTGCAAAAAGCTCCCGCGAATACCAGCTTACCGATGCGCTTCAGCGGATGATTGATAGGGGAAACGTGTTTTCCACGGCCACCGTCGAGGGGTGGTTCGACTGCGGCGGCATGAAGGCGCTTTTGGCGACAAACCGGTACATGCTTCCCCGCAACTCCAATTCCTACACTCCAAAACGCGTTCTCAAAGACAACATCGTGATCCAACCGGTAAATATTCATGATTCGTGCGAGATATTTCAATCGATTATCGGGCCTCATGTGACCATTGCGGAAGGCGCGCGAATCACCAAATGCCAGATTGCCGACAGCATCATCGAAACTCACGCATCTGTGAGCGAATGCATCCTTGAGAACTCAATCATCGGCCCGAACGCGGTTCTCAAGGGAAAGAAGATCAACCTCAACCTCGGCGATTCTTCCATTGTCGATTTCGGCTGATGCCCCCCTTGCCATCCGCCTCGCGGGTCACCGCCGAGTTCATCTGGGGTGAGCCGACCGTTGCCGCGCGCGAGGAAGGATAAGTATATTTACCATGGTGTGGAGTAACCCGGACAGACGCATCATTCTTGCTTCGCAATCTCCAAGGCGTCGGGACATCCTGAAGGGCCTGGGATTCGGTTTCGATGTTGTGGCGCCGTCGGTGGAGAACGAAGCGTCGTTCTTTCCGGGGCGTACGGTGGACAAAGCGCTTGCGGAGCTCGCGGCCGCTAAGGCGAATTCGGTAAGCTCATCGCATCCGGACGCGCTCGTGCTCGGGGCCGACACCATTGTTTCCGTTGACGGGGTGGTCATCGGAAAGCCGAAGGACCCCGCCGACGCAGCCGCCATGCTCGGGCGGCTTTCCGGCAGAAAGCACCAGGTGCTCACGTCGGTTGCGCTGGCCTGCGAAGAATGCAGCTTCTCCGCAGGCGCCGTCGAGGTTACCACGGTGTTTTTCAGGTCACTTGCTCAATGGGAAATCGACGAGTACCTCGGTTTGGACGAATACAGCGACAAAGCCGGGGCGTATGCCATTCAGGGCAAAGCCATGGCCTTTGTCGACGGAATTGAAGGCTGCTACTACAATGTTGTAGGGCTGCCCGTGAGAAAAACAATAGACCTGTTTACGGCATACGCGAACCGAAAGGCTTCATCGAATGACTGAAGAAAACGGACCTGCTGCCCAGGCGAAAAACGAGCCCCAGAGCGAGCGTGTGGGAGACATGCTCCGCAAGGAGCGTATTACACGGCGCATTGCCCTCGAAACAATCGCCAAGGATCTCAAGCTGAATGTCCGGTACGTGCGGTCGCTTGAGGCAAACGATTACAACGATCTCCCGGCCGACCCCTACATCCGGGTGTATCTTCGATCGCTCGCCAGGTATCTTCTCCTCGACTCCGAAGCCATTCTCAAGAAGTTCTACGAAGAGCGCGGCATTCACGATGAGAAATTCCGGAAAGGCAGCGACACGCAGATCTCGATTACCATGATCCAAAAGGAAAAGAAGACGAGCGTCAGGCCGTGGATGGTAATCGTCGGCGTAATTGTCGGCCTGGCGGTTATCAGCTTCATTGCAAACAGGAAGATTGGCTCGGGCACTGCCGGCGGTTCGCCGGCCGTTAGTGCTGCGGCGCCCGCCCGCGCAGATTCGCAGAAGACCGGCGAGCGAAAAGCCGCAGCGACGGACGCGACCGAAGACAGCATCATCGGAAAAATGGTCGGGCACGACTCTGCCGTGGTCGCCCCTGCTTCGGATTCCGCCGCACCCGCCGCAACGGCCATCGACAGCCTTTCCATGGGACGAGGAATACTGTCGCTCGAAGTAAAGGCAAAACAGGACTCCGTGTGGATCCAGGTCTTCTCGGACGGCGTGTCGTGGAAGAACTGGATAAAGGCGAACCAGACCAAGCGATGCGTGGCCCGCGACAGCTTCAATATTCACGTGGGCAACAACAGCATGCTGGAATACACCTTTAATGGGAAACCATTTCGAATCCAGGCCCGCGACGTTGCCATTTTCAAGATCACCCGCGGAATCAAGAAGCCGGAGATATGGAACCTCGCAAAGTGGAACTCCGTGTTCAAGAACCGCACCTAGCGGGTTTGGCATGCGCCCGTGGACCGATTCACACGCTCATCTTTGCAGCTGCGACAATGCAGCACTTGCCGGGATACTCGATCGCGCGCACACAGCCGGCGTGCACCGCATCCTCAATGTGGCGACCTCTCTGGCGTCAAGCTACACTGTTGTTTCGCAATGCGGATCCTTCCCCGGTCTTTCGGCCGCGGTGGGCATTTCACCGTTCGACGTTCAGAACGTGCCGTTTTCCTGGGAAGAGGAGATTGCCGCGTTGCTCGGCGATCCCCGCGTGATCGCAGTCGGCGAAACCGGCATGGACGCGACAAACCCCGCGTACCCCGCCCTGGGCCTGCAGTCATCGTTCTTCGAAAAGCACCTTGCGCTGGGCAAGCGGTTCGACAAACCCGTTATCGTGCACTCGCGTGGATGCGAGCGGCGAGCGTTTGACATGTGCGTTGCCGCACGCGTTAAGCGCGCCGTCTTTCACTGCTATACCGGAGACGCGGCAACCATGAAGGCTATTGTCGATGCGGGCTATTTCGTATCGTTTTCCGGCATCGTCACCTTTTCGAAATCGCCTCTCGATTCGCTGGTCGCAGTGGCGTCATCCGATTCGATACTGATCGAGACCGATTCACCCTACCTGGCGCCGGTCCCTCATCGCGGCAAGCCCAACCAGCCGGCATGGGTAGTCATCGTGGGTGAAAGGATTGCCAAGATCCGCAGCATAGATCCGGATGCGCTGGCTGAGGCACTGGAAAGGAACTTTTTGCGTATGATCGGGGCGTCCGGCAGCGGCGAGCTTCCGGTCTCGCATGGTCCGTGTGGCCGAATTCCCCCGAACTGATATATATTGTACAGGGTGGCGGATTCCCATTTGCAACTCGTTGCGTCGAAGGATGCATCACAATGTGGTTGATCTTTTTTGTCATCGCGCTCGTCGCGGCCATCGTCCTGTTTATTCATATAAACCTTGAACTCAACGCGCTGTCCAAGAGCGTCGACACGATCGTAACCGACGTACGAAAGCACTATGGACTTGAATGATTCTATCTTGCTTGTCAACAAGCGGATCCGCAACCTCTCCCCATATCATCTCGAGCCGGAAGTAACCGCCGTAAAGCTCAACCAGAACGAGAACCCCTACGACCTTCCGGCCGGCATCAAGGAAGAAATCGCAGAGTTCTGCAGAAAACGGCCGTTCAACCGGTATCCCAATTTTGTTCCCGACGATCTCAAGGCAGCTCTCGCAGGATATTCCGGCGTTCCGGCCGAGGGAATTATCGTGGGAAACGGCTCAAACGAGATGCTGCTCGTGCTTCTGCTTGCGCTGTCGGGCCAGGGCGGCAACGTTATTCTTTGTCAACCAACATTCACCGTGTACGGCCTGCTCGCCACCGGGCTCGGCGCGATTGAGCGAACAGTACCGCTCACCGGCGGCCTCGCCTTCGACGTGAGCAGGATCTGCGAGACTGCGGAGCGATTCCCGCGCTCGCTGATGGTGCTCTGCTCGCCGAACAATCCGACCGGATGCTTTCTCACCGAGGCCGATATCCGCGCGATACTCGCGGTTCACACCGGGATGCTCGTGCTGGACCAGGCATACGTCGAATTCGGCGGCTATAGCGCCATACCCTTGCTCACAAGCAACCCCAACCTGATAATCACCCGAACCTTTTCAAAGGCATTTTCGGGCGCGGGGCTGCGGCTTGGCTATATGCTCGGGACGCCGGATATGGTCGCCCACATCAACAAAATTAAGCTGCCGTACAACATCAATTTCTTTTCCGAGCACGTGGCGCAGGTCCTGCTTGGTCATCTTGATGTTGTTGCAGCGCGCGTCAAAGAGCTGGCGGCGCGCCGCGATTCGCTGCTTTCCTTCCTGCGAACCATGCCGCTTGATGCAGTGTTCGACAGCGCTGCGAACTTCATGATCTTCAGCTGCGGCAGGAAGAACGAGCTGTTTGCGTTTCTCAAGCAAAAAGGCATTCTGGTGCGCGACGTGTCGCACTATCCAATGCTCGAAAATTGCCTCCGCGTAAACGTTGGATCCGCGGACGAGACCGCGGTATTTGAGGAGGCGGTGCGGGATTTCTTTAAGGTCCGCGCGGCATAGCGCGGCAGCGCATTTGGGCGTGAAAGGACCGTTTATGGCGAGGAAAGCATTGATAAAAAGGAAGACCAGGGAAACCGACATTTCCTGCGAACTTGGCATCGACGGCGCCGGCGTTTCGAGCATAAAGAGCGGCAACGCGTTTATGGACCACATGCTCACTCTCTTCGCCAAGCACGGGCTTTTCGACTGCGCAATCACCTGCGCCGGCGACACCGACGTCGATTTCCACCACAGCGCGGAAGACATCGGCATCTGCATGGGTCAGGCTCTGCGCCAGGCGCTTGCCAACCATGCGGGCATCGTGCGCTTCGGCACGAGCTATGTGCCCATGGACGAGTCGCTCGCGCGCGTGTGCATCGACCTGAGCGGTAGGCCGAATCTTGTTTACAATGTGGAACTTTCCACCACGAACGTCAACGATTTCGAATGCGATCTGGCGCACGATTTCTTCAAGGCCTTCATCGATCACGGCATGTTTACGCTGCATATCGATCTACTGCGCGGCAGGAACAGCCACCATTCCCTCGAAGCCGTATTCAAGGCGTTCGGCCGGGCTCTGTCCCAAGCCTGCGCCATTAATCCGAAAGCCAGCAGCGACATTCCATCTTCCAAGGGAACGATTTCGTGAACATCCGTTTCGCCGCCGACGGCTCCTTGCGGCCCGCCTCCTGCTGCGCCGTCCTCATTGTCGCGCTGTTGTGGACTGGAGGGGTGTGCAAGAAAGCTCCTCTTCCGGACGCCTACGTAAAGCTTCGCAGCATGCAGTCGCCCGACCAGGTGGTTTTTTCCCACATGCCGCCGCAATATACCGTACCCATAACGCTGTCGGGCGACATCGCGGACGAAATGGAGAAAACACTTCACGCAATCAACCTCGAATCGCCCCACTATCAGGAAGTGTTTGACAAGGGCCATCAATTCCACCTGCTTCTTTCAAACCAGAACTATTCGCTCGAAACGCGGGATCTGCTGTCCGGCGTGCTCAACCCGGCCGAAATGATCGACATCGTGATTTCGTCGGTCCTCAAGTACCGGCAGGAGGAATCGTTCCGCGAAATCGCCGAACAGACGGCCATCGCGTGTATCCCGGGCCGCCTCGGTTCGCGGGCAATCGTCAGATTCGAGCTTGTACCAAAAGGCAAGTACTTCGCATACGACTACGAGGACATGGGCTCCTATATCCGGGAATCGTGGCTCACCCGCCTGGTGTGCGTCATGGACAGCTCCACCCGCACCGTATACGAACTCACCCTGCACAAGAACAGCCGGACCTTTGCGGCCGACCAGACGCAGAAACCGCCCGTGGACAGTTCGGTGCTGTCGTACGCTTTTACCTATGCCGCTTTTGAGGGCGTCGTTCTTCCCGCCGGTCTTACCCTCTCGATAAACGGCACTCGATCCCTCACCCTCGAAGCGACCTACCGGTGGGAGGGGCAGTACATGGTATTTGACACAAGAAAAATCTGCTATGTCAATCCAAGAAAGCCGGCCGGCGAACCCACCTGTCTCATGATGACCTACGGCACCTACCAGGTAAATTCGGTTCCCGCATCCCTCAAACAGACGCTCAACCCCGACCACTATGCACAGAACCTGGAAAAGGCCGCGCGCCTTTCCCGCATAGCGGTGGACCACCTCAGAAACGGCAAAATCGACGACGCGATCCAGACGCTTAAGAAGCTTGCCGCGGACTTTCCGGAGACTCCCCAGGCGGTTGAAGCGAGAAAGCTGCTTGACGGCTTGCCAGGCACTGCGGCGCGGTAGCGGCATCACCAGGGAAAAATGTTTGGATTTTTATGTTCCAGTATAGTAGATTCTATCGTATGGCAACGTAACCCAGCGCATATTGTAAACGGTGACGCCGGGTAACGCGCAAATCTCCGTTTGACGCAGGAACATCGGACGCCTCCGGGAGCCCGGGGCGTACCAATCAGCTTTCCCACCGAGGAGGAATTATGCACCGTCGAATTGTCGCCGCAGTTTGTGCCGTCCTTGCCTGCTTGTTCGCCGTTTCGCTTTCCGGATGCGGGAAATCAAAGCAGCCTCCGGCGAAAACGTCTGCGCAGATGCCTCAGGTGGGCAAGGAATCCGCAGCAGCCGACACGGGAGACATTTTCAAGGAATTCTATTCGGAGGATTCATCGGCAAAGAAGCAGGGAAAAGCCGGCGCAAAGAAGACCGCCAAGCAGCAGACGTTTTCGACTGATGCGTCGCAAAAGAAATCGTCTGCGTCCTCGTTTTCAGGCGAGTTTTCGGCTAACGGCAGGTACACGGCGCAGGTATCCTGCGTAAAATCGCAATCCTTTGCAAATTCCATGGTTTCAAAACTCAAAGACAAGGGCTTCCCTGCCTATGTCGCGGAAGTCCAGAACCCCACGCCTAATTTAAGCGGCACCTTCTACCGTGTGCGCATCGGCGGGTTCAACGGGTTGTCGGAGGCGAAATCGTTCGGCCAGAACACCCTCGTTGCCGACGGCTACGAGTTCTGGGTCGACAAGAAGTCCAACGACAACGTCGGCATGGAAGGCTATGGGCTCGGATCGGGTTCGGCCGGCAGCAGTGCCGCAGGGAGCTACCAGAGCGCGCCCGAGCCGTCGACGCCGTCCTCTTCCGGATCGGCGGCAGGTTCCTATTCGACAACGCCATCGCCGAGCACCGATGTTTCCGGTTCGTCAACATCTTCCGGTGCTGTCGCATCGCCGGCCGCGACGCCGTCGTCCCAGAGCAGCGCCACCCCGGCGGCAACGCCCTCGTCCTCAACGACCGCTTCATCCACGGCGTCGAGCACACAGAGCGCCACAACCGGTTCCGGCTCGCCTTCGAGCACATCCCAAACCACAACGACACCATCCTCTCCAAACGGATCGGGAAGTTCTTCCACTGTGTCCAGCCCGGCCGGCGCCGCATCCGGCTCGTCCGCGACGAGCAGCTCTACCGGCACCAGTGCTTCAACCGGAACATCAGGTTCAACCGGCACAAGCGGTACCGGCAGCAGCAGCGGATCCACCGGTTCCGGCTGGGGAAAAGATTCCACGTCGGGCGGCTGGTAAGATAGAAGTGCATTCGCGTTAGGAACGGGCCGGCATTTGCCGGCCCGTTCTTTTATTTCCGCCGGAAGTATTTTTCAGCTTTCCCGAACCACTCCTTTCAAGGACGACTCTCGTGCCCACTGTGGCTCTCTACAATCTCGGCTGCAGCAAGAACCACATAGACGGCGAGACAATCCTCGGCCGGTTTTGCAAGGCGGGCTTCCGAGCGGTGTCCGATTTTTCGCGCGCGAACACGATTATCGTCAACACATGCGCGTTTATCAAGGAAGCCAAACAGGAGGCCATTGAGGCCATTCTCGAAATGGCGAGATTCAAGAGGTCCGGGGTTTGCACCACGCTGGCGGTTGCCGGTTGTTTTTCGGAGCGATTCAGGAACGAAGCCAGAACGCAATTTCCCGAGGTTGACGTGTGGCTCGGGGTGCACGACTGGCCCTCGCTGCTTGTGCCGTCGCTCGGGGTGCGACGATCTTCGTCGTCCCGTCGAATTCTGTTTCCTCCTCTTGCCACCCAGTACCTCAAAGTGGCGGAGGGGTGCTCCCGGCGATGCAGCTTCTGCGCAATTCCCGGCATCCGCGGGCAGTTTGCAAGCCGTTCGAAAAAAGACATCGTCGCCGAGGCGCGCTGGTTGTATTCCCGCGGCGTGCGGGAATGCATCCTCGTTTCCCAGGACACCTCCTCCTACGGTAAAGACCGTCACAGCTCGCTTACGGACCTGCTGGAAGCACTGCTTGCCGGCACGGATTTTCCCTGGATCCGGCTCATGTATCTCCATCCGCAGCTCGTGACCGACGCGCTGCTCGCCCTTGTTGCGCATGAGAAACGGCTGTTGCCCTACCTCGATGTCCCGCTTCAGCACATCAGCGACGACATTCTTCGGTCAATGAGACGCGCGCCGCTTTCCAAAGGCGTACGCCGCCTTATCGAGCGGATTCGCAGCCGGCTTCCCAACGCCGCGATTCGTACCAGCCTTATCGCAGGATACCCGGGCGAGACCAAGCGGCATTTCCGTGAATTGCTTGATTTTGTGGAGGACTCGCGGTTCGAGCGCCTGGGCGTTTTTCCGTTTTCTCCTGAAGAGGGAACGTCCGCGTTTTCGCTGCGGGGGCGCGTGTCCGCCGTCGTCGCGAACGCTCGGTGCGAAGAGATCATGGCATTGCAGCGCGACATAAGCGCGAAAAAATGCGCCTCGCTCGTGGGAAAAACGCTCGATGTCATCGTTGACGGGCCGGCCCGGGACATCGTAAGCTGCGAGCCATCCGGCAACAGCCCGCGGTCTCCACGGAAGGCGCAGGTTCTGGAAGGCCGGACGGCATGGGATGCGCCGGAGGTCGACGGAACCGTCATCCTTCCAGCCGGCAGCGCAACAATCGGCGCCATCGTGCCGGTGGCTATCGAGTCGGCAACCGATTATGACCTTATCGGCAGACCCGTCCGCCGTTGACTGAATTCACCTGCGTGATGTATCTTTTAGCACAGTTTCAAGTTGAAGGACCCCGCAGCAAGCTGCGGGGAATCCTTCCATCCCTATGGAAGAAGAAATATTTGTATTCGCTCGCTCACCCCGAAGCAAGCATTCGGGGAATGCGCTCGCTGTGGGATTCAAAGTTGAAAGTGCCAAGCAAAAATCACTTTTAACTTCACACTTTACACTTTTTACTTGTATGCTATGCCGACCTACGAATACGAATGCGAAAAATGCGGACTCATCTTTGAGGAATACCAGCGTATCACCGAGCCGCCGCTCACCACGTGCAAAAAGCCCGAGTGCGGCGGCACGGTAAAGCGACTCATTTCCTCCGGTGGCGGGTTCCTGTTCAAGGGAAGCGGGTTCTACAGCACCGATTACCGTTCGGAATCGTACAAGAAGCAGGCAAAGAACGAATCCCCGGCCGCCTCTTCTACCCCGCCGCCATCCGACACGGGAAAGAGCAAGAAAGTGGAAGGTAACAAAGGTACATAGTTGGAAACAAGTTTGTCTGGAATCTTGACTTTGTCACTTTGTTACTCTGTCGCTTTGTAACGTCTTTTTCCCCTGGCTTCTCCCATGTTCATTGATGAAACGACCATTGAGGTAAAAGCCGGCAACGGCGGCAACGGATGTTTCGCCTACCTGCGCGAAAAGTACCGTCCCAAAGGCGGGCCGAGCGGCGGCTCGGGCGGCAAGGGCGGAAGCATTTTCCTTCAGGCCTCCCACCACCTGCGCACGCTGCAGGACCTTCAGTACCACCGCCACTACAAGGCCGACAGCGGGCAAGGCGGCAAGGGCGGCAACAAAGACGGCAAGAACGCTCCCGACATCACCGTGCTCGTTCCGCTCGGCACGGTAGTGCATGACGCAGAATCCGGCGACATCATGTTTGATGCGCTTGACGAAAAGGACATTTTTTGCGCCGCGAAGGGCGGCAAAGGCGGCCGCGGAAACGCGGCGCTCAAGACACGTATCAACCCGCTTCCCGACCATGCGGAAAAAGGGAAAGAGGGACAGCAGAGACGCCTTCGGCTCGTGCTCAAAGTGCTGGCCGACGTGGGCCTCGTGGGCCGGCCCAATGCGGGCAAGTCGACCTTTCTCTCCAGGGTATCTTCGGCCCGTCCCAAAGTCGCCGACTACCCGTTTACCACAACGCAACCGTATCTCGGAATCGTCCGGTGCGGCGATTACCGATCCTTTGTGATGGCCGATATTCCGGGCCTCATTGAAGGCTCGCATCTCGGCAAGGGACTCGGCATCCGGTTCCTCAAGCACATCGAGCGCACGCGGGTCCTTGCCGTTCTGGTACCGGCCGATTCCCCTGATCCCGAGGCCGAAGCGAAACTCCTGCTCGATGAGCTGAGCGCCTACAGTCCCCTGCTCACCCGGAAGCCCGTATTGTTCATCCTGTCGAAAAGCGACCTTGTCCCGGAAGGAACGCCGCCGTCACTGCCGGCCGGCTGGTGCGCCATGTCGGCGGTTCTCGGCGACGGCGTGGACGCGATCGTTTGGAAGCTCACCCGCATGATCGACGAACAGTCGCCGGGTGATGACGGCGTTGCCGAAATATCATGATGAATCTTTCGCCTGCAACGGTGCGGCCGGCGCTTCCAGGCGACCTCGGCGCCATTCTTGACATAGAAAAATCCTGCCGTACCGTGACCTGGTCGGCAGGGGCCTTTGTTGCGGAGCTTTCCGGGGAGCGCAGCATCAACCTGGTGGCGCTGGACGAAAACGGAACCCTGTGCGGTTTCGTGTTTGCAGCTCTCGCTGCGGACGAATTGGAAATCTACACGCTTGCCGTGGACCCGAAATTCAGACGCAGAGGGTTCGCAACGCGCCTCCTGCGCGCGGCGGCGGAGGAAGCGCGCCGCCGGGGCGCGGCCTCGGTCTATCTCGAGGTGAGGTCGAAAAATCAGCCCGCGCAATCCCTCTACTTGTTTCTGGGCTTCGACATCCGCTGGATTCGCAGAAAATATTATTCTGACGATGGAGACGACGCCATTGTCATGTCTGCGGACCTCGACACAGTTGTGCCTCTCCACTCGTGAAAGAACGTTACTTTGCCGGTCTGTTTTCTTCCGTGCAGCAAATAACTATATTTTTATCAGCGACCGTCCGCGGTCTCACCCGAACCCGCACGCATCAGTCATGCCATTGACATTAGCAAACAAAATTACCATCGTGCGGATATTCTGCATTCCGCTGTTTGTTCTCTGCATCATCTACTATTCTCTGGGAGTTGCCAGGGGCGATACGCACCTGGCATTGCGGTGGCTGGGCCTGGCGGTTTTTCTCGGGATATTCCTTCTCGACGCGGTGGACGGGTACCTCGCCCGTTCGCGCAGGGAAATTACGAGACTGGGCACCCTACTCGATCCGCTTGCCGACAAGGCAGCCCTGGTTTCCGCGCTCATCCTGCTGTCGGGCCATAGCGCCGAAGAGGCGTTTGTCCCGCACCTTCCCGTCTGGTTCGCATTGGTGGCGATCAGCCGCGACGTGATCCTGGTGGTCGGCGCCCTTATCATTCAGAGTGTCGCCGGCAGCGTCAGCATCCAACCGAGGATTCTCGGAAAAATCACCACCTTCTTCCAGGGAACGGCGATACTGTGGGTGCTGATCGGTCTGCCGGGAAGGCCGCTGGTCTGGGTGCTTTGTATTACCGCGTTCTTTACCGCAGCATCAGCCGCGCAATATCTGCTTGACGGGGTGATACAGTTGGAAAGGGAGAAGTAAGCCGGTGCAGCGCATGGCTCCGACTTGGCAGCAAATGCGAGCCTCGAGATCCGGGGTGGTATTCCGCGCAAGGGAGCATAAGAAAGGCGCCCTCACGAGAAGGCGCCTTTGCAAATAGCAATCTGCTGCGGATTTTTTTAGAACTTCTTGTCCTGCTTGAAATCCTGCGACATTTCGGAGAACGGCAGCCACCTGTCCTGGCTGTGATCGGTAATAAGGGAGTCGTACGTTTTTTCCGATTTCTTTTCCCAGGTCTTCTTGCCCGGAGTTTCGATGAGCGTTTCGAAATTCTGCTTCTTGCAGGCGAACCGGTCCACAAAGATGTGGATGGTGTCGCCCAGGCAATCCCAGGTGCCGAACGACTGGAACTCCCAGTCTTCCTTCAGGTTCTTTGCGCTCTGGCCTTTCTTGGTCTCCACGAGCATCACCTTGCCGTCTTTGTTGAACGTAAAGATCTTCTTCTCGACCGCGTTGATCGTCTTGTCGGCGTCGCTCTTTGTGGTGTTGGTGCACACCCATTCGCCGGGCAGCCTCGCCTTGAGCTCTTTGGCGCGGTCCTCGTTGAACTTGAGCGTGGGCAGCATGGCAATGGCCTTGTTGCAATTGTCTTCAATCTGGTAGATCCAGTTCTTCTTTGCAAAGGCATCGATGACCGCCAGGGCGCTGTCGAGGCTCTTGAGCTGCATGCCAGTCAATTCCCCCCGAACCCTGGTGAGCACCGCGATCAGCGAGTCGGTAAACGGCTTGAGACGCACCGCGTTGTCCGCGTACAGCGCTTCCGATTGCGCGATAAGAATGCGGGCGGAGTCGAGCGACCTTCTGGCGAGCGTCTTGTCGTCCTTTTCCTTTGCATACGTCGCTCCGTACAGGTACTTTACGGCATCGGAAAGAGAGCTGTCCGGAACGCCCTTGGCCTTGAGCTCGTTGATGCGCCGCTGCGCGTCATCAATTGATCGCTGGCTTACGCTGCAACCCCCGGCGAGAAGTATAACGCTTAAGGCCAAAGCAGCCAATAGTACCAGTCTTTTCATATGCAGTCCTCCCACAGAAAAGCGGAAAAGTGAGCGATGCGGTGTCACGTGTATAGAAATAAGATATGTAGGCCTGGGATGTCAAGAATATTCAAACGATACAAGGTCAAATACAAAGGCAAAAGATGGGTGCCCCGCCGCTGCGCGGCGGCGGGCCTCCTTGCGAGCTCGGCCAAAAGGCCTCGGTGCCGCCTGCCGCAAAGGCCTGCGGCCGCGGTCAGGCAGCCCTGCGCTCCAGCGCACTCTGCAGTCCGCCCTGGCGCAGGGCAGAGGAGAATTTCCCACAATTGTCAATGGCGTCGATTCATAGTCGGAATAGGCGAGAACAAGCTTCCCGGCCGTCTGAAAAATGCGAACTGGAAATAGTCTGGATCAGACATTCAATGGAGCTTCCATTTCCCGAACTTGCGAAAGCGAAATTGATATTTGCGGCATTGTCCCACTGCCGCGCGTTAGGGGCGACCGCAAGGCGCGCTGGAGCGCGATACCGCCTGACCACAGCCCGAAGGGCTCTCGTGGCAGGCGGTACCGAGGCCGATAGGCCAAGCCTGGAGGAAGAACCGACCCTTGCCATCGGTGCGATGGCAAGGGGAACGCCCAGACTTTTCTTGATCTTATCTTATTATTTCTCGTGTTCCCGATTCGTAAACGCCACGAACAGCGAGCTCTCGCCGCGCTTGATGAGGAGCAGCACCGGGCTGTCTTTCTTGATCGCCTTGGCGGCCCTGGCAAAATCCTTTACCGACGCAACAGGCTGCCGGTTGACTTCCTGGACAACATCGCCGGGCTGGACCCCTTCGCCCGCGGCCTGCGACGCCTGGTCGACCTCGGTGACCACCACGCCGCTTGCGCCCTCGGGCAGGCTGTACTGCTGCCGGAGTTCGTCGGTGATGTTGCTCACGCTGAGGCCGAGCTGCTGGCCGGACTCGCCGCCGCCTTCGGCCTCCTTTTCCTTGCCCGGCGCGCCCAACTTGTTCACCGAGGCTTCGTTGCGTTCATTGAGCACTACGGTAAGCGTTACTTCTTTACCATTGCGAAAAACCACGACCGGTGTCTTTGTTCCCGGAGCGATGTTCGCTACGGTATTCTTGAGGTCGTTGGAAGTCTCCACCGGCTTGCCGTCAACCGACAGCACCACGTCGCCGCGCTTGATGCCCGCCTTGTCGGCAGGCTGGTCTTTAAAGACGTCGGCGATGAGCACGCCCTTCCTGCTGCCGAGGCCGAGCGCGCCACGCATTGCCTCGTTGATGTCCTGGATCTGCACGCCGAGCCACCCGCGGGTGACCTTGCCGTTGTAAATAATTTCTTCCATCACGCGGCGCGCCATGCTGATGGGAATCGCCATGCCGATGCCCATGAATCCGCCCGAGGTAGTGTAGATCATGGTGTTGATGCCGATGAGCTCGCCGTCAAGATTGACAAGCGCGCCGCCGGAATTGCCCGGGTTGATCGCGGCGTCGGTCTGGATGTAGTTCTGGTACTGGGTGGGGTTTTTGTCGTCGCGCCTGCCCAGCGCGGACACAATGCCCTGCGTTACCGTGGAAGTGAGCGCAAAGGGGTTGCCGATGGCCATTACCCACTCGCCCACCCGGAGCTTGTCGGAGTCGCCGAGATACGCAACGGTGAGGTCCTGCACCGGCCCTTTGATCTTGATAACCGCGACATCGGAGAGCGAATCAACGCCGACGATCGAGGCCTGGAACGTGCGCTTGTCGTAGGTCTTCACCTCTATTTCGTCCGCGCCGTGGACAACGTGGTAGTTAGTGAGGATGTACCCGTCTTTCGACACGATCACGCCCGAGCCGAGCCCTTGCTGGCGCCTGAGCTGCTTCTTGGGCGCCTGCTGCTGCCGTTTCTGATTCTGGTGCCCGCGCGGCACGCCGAAGAACTGGTCGAACGGTGAGCCGAATTCGTCGTCGCCGAAGAACTGGTAAAACGGATTGTTGTTGAACACCACGGTGTCCACCTGCGTGGGAATCACCGACACCACCGAGGGAATCACCTTTTCGGCTATGTCGGCGAATATCGTTTTGAACGACTCGAACTCCGGCGTGGTCTTGATAGCGGGCTTGTCTTTTGCGCCGAAATTGATGGATCCTTTGTCGGGGCGTTTTGCATCGGCAAAGGAAAACCTGCAGTCAATGATAAAGAAACAGAAAACGACGGCAAGAAACGTGGTGACGGGAACAGATCGTTTGATGAAGGGCATCATGGCACTATTCCTTTCGTATCGTAGGGCGTCGGCGCGCCCGCGTAACCCCGGACCGCGTATGCCGCGGCGGCGCGCCGGTGCACTGATTCGCGGTCCGGCATGAAACGCAATGAATTCGATTCTGCGGAAAAAAAATTGCGGCGCGCCCTCGACAGGCTTACTTTAGAACTTCCTGGTCCATGGTCTTGATATTCGAGGTGCCCCCTTCAACGAACGACTGGTCGGAAACCCGTGTGAGCACCGCGTTCTTCATGAACTCCCCCAAGGTAAGCGCGCCTGCGTTGCACATGGTGGATTTGAGTTTTGCAATGGTGACGCCGAGCACGTCGGAAAGCGAACCCACCACCGGCACATAGCCGTCGATGCCCTCCTCGAATTTGAAATCGCTCTCGCTTTCGGCGTTGTAGCGCTGCCAGTTCCGCGCGCGGTTGCTGCCCTCACCCCAGTACGGCTTGTAGAGCCTGCCGCCGATGGACACCTTGGGCGTCGGACTCTCGGTTGTCATTGCAAAATAGCGGCCCATCATCACGAAATCGGCGCCCATGGCCAGCGCGATGATGATCTGCGTGTCGTTGGCGAGTCCGCCGTCGGAACACACCGGCACATAGGTTCCCGTCTTCCTGAAATACGCGTCGCGCGCAGCCACCACGTCGGCAAGCGCCGACGCCTGGCCGCGGCCGATCCCCTTCTGCTCGCGCGTTATGCAAATGGAGCCCCCGCCGATGCCAACCTTTACAAAATCTACTTTCGCTTCCTGCGCCAGGTAGCGGAATGCCTCCGCATCCACGACATTGCCGCCGCCTATTACCACCTTCTTCCCGAACGTCGCCCTGGTCCACCGCGCCGCATCGCACTGGAACTGGGTATACCCGTCGGATGAATCGAAGCAGAGCACGTCGGCGCCGGCCTCGATGAGCACTGGCACCCGTTGCTTGAAATCGTGCGTGTTGATACCGCATCCCACGGCTAGCCGCTTTTTCTCGTCGAGCATCTCGTAGGGGTTCTTGATATGGTCAATGTAGTCTTTCTTAAAAACCAGCGACTGCAGCCGTCCGTTTTTGTCAAGGATGGGCAGGCACTCCTTCTTCCTCTGGCGAAGCAGTTTGTTCGCCTCGTGCAACGAAATACCCACCTTACCGAACACCACGTTTTCCTTTGCCGTCATGGAGCGGGACACGGGCGCGTGGAGATTGTCTTCGAATTCCCAGAAGTCCTTGTCGGTAAGAATTCCCAGGAATTTCCCGGTCCCGGTTCCATCGTGGGTGACCGGCATGGTGGAGTGCCCGGTCTTCCTGCTGAGGGCGACCGCCTCGGCAAGTGTGCTCTCGGGCCGCAGGTTGGAATCGCTGGGTACGAACCCGGCCTTGTGCAGCTTGACCCTCGCCACCATCTCGGCCTGACTCTCAATGGATTGCGAGCAGTAGATAAACGCGAGCCCGCCTTTGCGCGCCAGCGCAATGGCGAGGTCCGCGCCCGATACCGCCTGCATGCTCGCAGAAACAAACGGGATGTTGAGCGCAAAGGAGGATTTTGAGCCCCTCTTGAATTTCGCCATAGGCGCGTACAGGTCCACGTTTGCCGGAACGTTCTCGGCTTTGGTGAGCCCCGGGATAATAAGGAACTCGGAAAAAGTCCTCGAAACCTCATTGAGAATCTTTGCCACAGTCACCTCGCTTTTCGCATAACAAAAATGCACTCCGGCGATCCCGGCAGTGCATGGTATGGTCGAACGGTTTCCATGCTTAAAAATACATTTGGTGGGAGGCGGGAATGCAATACCATAAGATTCAAGAGAAGAACCTGGGCGCCTGCCCTGGGCACCGGTTCTCCTTCCAGCTCGGCTACTCGCCTCGTTGCCGGTCCGCCCTACGCCGGTAGAGACGCAGCACGCTGCGTTTCTGCCGGCCGGGTGGGCCGGCAATGTGCTTTGGCACACTTCCAGTCGCCCCTGGCGCAAGAAATATTTGGTGCGTTGGGGCGCCCAGATTCTTCTCTATCTTCTATTGGGAGAATTCCTCAAAGACTTCTTCAATCATTTTCCAAGACATATTGTTGGTTTGAGGCCCGACATTTCCCTATATTACTGGCTGGAACTGACCGGACTATCCATACTCAAAAAAGGGGGAGGTATGAGGATCGGACGGGTTTCAATTTTTATCGCTTTTGCAGTAGGCTTTCTTTCACAGAGTGTCTTGGCCGAGACGTACATTGGCGAACCCGGCAACCGTATCAAAATCAACCTCGGTGCCACTGCCTGGAAGCTCATCCAATCCGACGCCATCGGCGCACAGGCATTGGCCTACAACGACGCGTCGGGAGTGGACGTCGGCATTCCGCACAGCATGGGCGAGGATGCGATGTTTGGCAACACCGCCTCGGGCGGCGGTAGCGGGCCCGGCGGACCCTACTGGTACCGCAAGAAATTCAAGCTCGCTTCAGCCTTTGCGAATAAGAAAGTCTTCCTGGAAATCGAGGGAGCCCATCTCGGGTGCCAGGTCTATTTCAACGAACAATTGATGCCCACGTCAAGCGCGGTCAATCCCCAAGCCACGCACGTGGTGGGATTTATCGGCACCATTCACGACGTGACGAGCCTGGCGAAATTCGACGGCTCCGATAATATCGTGGCGATACGCGTGGGCATGGGCGGCGGATTCTTTGCCGACCCTGGTTTCTCCACGGTGTTCAGATTCGGGCAGGGCTGTGCCGGCGTTTTCAGGCCCGTGTGGCTGCACATCACCGACAAGGTCCATGTTCCTTCGAACGTCTATTCGAACCTCAAACAGTGGGGCAGCTATGTTGCAACCACGTCGGTCGCCCCCGACCTTTCTTCCGCCGTCGTGAGGATCCTCACCAACGTGCTTAACGAAAACGCAACCGACCAGACCGTCACGCTCACCACCAAGATCGTTGACGCGTCGAACAACAACGTTGTGGCCTCCAAAGATGCGACCCATGTGATCCCGGCGGGCCAGACCTGGGAGTTCGACCAGACCGACACCATCGCCAATCCCAAGCTGTGGTGGCCCAACAACAGCATTTACGGCAAGCCCAACATGCACACGGTGTACCACATTGTCAAGGTAGGCGGCACCACCGTCGACATGTTCGAGAGCCCGCTGGGAATCCGCACCATCACCTGGGACAAGAACTTCCCGTACATCAACGGCAAGGTTCACCACCTGTACGGCGGCGCATCGCGCTACGACTATCCCGCGCTCGGCACAGCGCTGCCGCCCGGCATCGAATTCCGTGACGCCAAGCTGATGGCCGACGTGGGCGGCAATCTCTGGCGGCCCGGGCATTCGTCGTGCTCGATCGGGTTTGTGAACGCGTGCGACGCCTACGGCATCATGCTCATAGACCCGAGCGGCGAGGGCGAGGGAGCCTTCGGCGGCTCGTCGCCCGCCGACGCAAAGGGCACGCTTAAGTGCGAGCTCCACCGCGACATGATCATCCGCGACCGGAACCATCCGTCGCTGCTTGCGTGGGAAGCGAGTAACGGCGACATGGCCCAGGCCATGGCCGACTCGCTCCGGGGCCTGTCGAACGTCTGGGACTCGCTTACTCCCAGGGCCCAGAACCTCCGAGGCGCTCCGTTTGAAGAAGGCTTCGACGATCTGCATTCCTGCACCTTGACAGGGTGCGACGCCCAGCAGAAGCCGTTCCATCCGGACTGGCCGTGGTGGGGCGCGGAATACTGGGGCTCCCCAACCTCGCGATTCGCGTACGACTACCAGATCCAGTTTTCCGCGGGATTCCTGCACGACTGGGCCGGCGGCATCACCAACAACTGCTTCGGCATGGTGCAGTGGTATTTCGCTGAGACGCCCGGCGAGGTCCAGACGTTCCTGGGCGGCGGCGGCACGGCCCGCTCGTTCGGCTCCTCCATGTGCGATTTCAATCGCCTGCCCAAATTTCTCTATTATCAATATGGCGTGTGCTGGGTGCCCTACAGCCTGCAGCCTAGAATCGCGATCGCCAACCACTGGAACCGGTCCGGCACGGTGCGGGTCGACGTGTGGAGCAACTGCCCAAAGGTCCGGCTCAGCGTGAACAGCAACGTCATCGGGACCCAGGTGCCCAACGGCAGGCTCGGAGCGGCCGGCGGCATCAACGATGTGACCAACACCACCACGCAGCTGCCGTACCAGTGCACGTTCACCAACGTCACGTGGGCGGCGGGGACGCTCAAGGCCGAAGGGCTTGACTCGAGCGGAAACGTGGTTTGCACCGACCAGCAGATCACGGCCGGCACGCCGGACCATGTCGTATTGTCGCTGGACACTAACATGCAGCGGCCGGGCAACGTGAAGATCCCCATCACAGCCAACGGCACCGATGTCGCGCTCATCAAAGCCACCGTCGTCGACGCCAACGGAAATTGGTGCCCCACTGCAGGCGGAATCGTCACCTTCAGCGTGTCCGGCCCTGCCACATATCGAGGCGGATCGGACCAGTTTGTAGGGGCGGGCGGCGCCGGGTGGCACGCGCCGGGCGACCCGAACCTCAACATCGAGGGCGGTATGGCGATGGTGGCAGTGCGATCGCAATTCACCACCGGCACCGTCACGGTGAGCGCAACGGTGGCGGGACTGCCGACTCCCTCGGCATCGGTTTCCTATACTATCACCCCAGTTCTCGACATCGTCCGGACCGACACAGTCCCAGCCACCGGCGTCAGGGTGATGCCGCAACAGCGTATCATGCCGACGGTGAAACTGGCCATGGCCGGAAGGGTGTTGAAATATTACCTGAACACCGGCGCGGCGGTAGGCCTCGACATCATGAACGCGGGCGGCAGACTGGTGCAGCGGATCGCGGCGACAAGGCAATCCGCAGGATGGCACCTGATAAACGCATCCCTGGAACCGATTCGGGGCAGCAGCGTGCTGCTGTTCCGGTTCACTGTTGACGGAAAGGTAATGAACGCGAAACAGTTTGTCGTGATGAAATGACCGGCGGATAAGATCGAACTGTGAAATGCCGCGGGCGGAAACCCGCGGCATTTTTTCGGAGTTCTCGTCGCTCGGTATCACGTCCCTCTTGGCGGAGGCGCCCCGGGAAGTCCCGGGCTCTTCCCCGCGGCGAACGGCACGCGGGTCTTTTCCGGCGTGTGACCGCCATCACATGCCGGACATAGTCCCTATTATATATTCTTTATCAGGATTCTCAGGAAGAAACGGGATTTCCAGGATTGAGACTGAGGAATCGTATTCTTCCAGATGATAACCCGTCACCGGCGGCGTCTTTCCTATGCCGACAGCCAAGTTCAAACTTGCCTTTCCGGGCTGCACGGCCTGCTTTGCCAAACCGTGCGAACGACTACGCTTCGGCCACGTGCATGCCGGGAAATTCCTGTTTGTCCACAAACGGCAGTGCGGCGCCTCGCCGTGGGATTGCCCGTTTGTGGCCGCGAATTTCGACGAGGTCCGACTTCTCGCCTCAGGCGAGTCCCTGCTCGACCTTGCCGGCCGCGTGGAAGACATTATGTTTCAGATTTCCATCGTGGAATCCCTGGCCTTCCGCCAGGAGCATCATGTTGCCGCATACGACGATGTCGAGGGAAGGCTGAGCTTCCTCGAATCGCTCTGGGACGCAGGCGTGCTCACGGCCGTCCGCGTGCCGCAGGACTTCACGGCAAACCGCAGCCTTGCAGGCTGGCTCCTGGCCAACGAGACGCTCGAGTACCAGTTCGAACGGACCGCAGAGGAGGATTCGGCTGGTGCGGCGGTGACGGATGCGACGGCGGAGCAGCAACATCTGGCCGCGGCACCGCCAGAAGAAGAGCAAGTGATAACGGAGATCGAAGTGTCGGTTGAGGGAGAAAAAGGACCGAGAAAGGTGAATTCGGACGGGACGCTGGAGATTGTGCCGGATTTGGTGATTGGAAGAAAAATTACCTGCCGTGAAGTCAAGGGAGTACCGGTGACGTGGACTTTGGGGGGATACAATTCAGAAACCAAGAGCGGGAGCAAAACGACGTTTCAGTTGAGGGGGTGGCCAAAAGCCCTGCATGCGATCTGGTTTCCAAAGGAGAAACCCAAGACGGTTAGCATTGTTGCAAAGGACAAACAGGGCAATCAGCTTCAAGCGTCCTTGAATGTCTTTTCCGGCAGTAAAGAAATTATTGAGTTGAATTTCATAAAGATGCCTGTCTGGCAAAAAATGAAGGAAATCAAAAAGAAGGTTGAAGAAGCCTTTGAACAACTCACTGGAAGAACAATCGAAATAAAACTTCTCGAAGGAAAGATTGCCTATTCGGCAAATTTCAAAGAAAGCGACAAAGAAAGGGTCTTCTTCGCCTATGACTTTGCTGGAGGCTTGGACCCGCTTCTTTCTGCTGAAGTCCGCTTGCCCATTGGCCCGACGTTTCCAGCTCCAAAAATATTGGAAAAGTATTATAAGTACATAAAATTCGAATGTTTCATTAATGGCGCCATAGCACTAAATTTCCATTTCGTTAAGTCTGATCTAGACACCCAAAAAGCCGAGCTGAAGTGTGAACCAAAGATTGAATTTGGTGTCGAAGGGACATCTCACATAGAGGCTCAAATACTATCAAGACATATTGTCGTCATAGATGCAAAGATTGCTGCATTGTCCGGATTCGAAGGATCTCTGGGAGGATTTGGAGATGGCGAAGGCTTGGGGCTTACCGGCGAACTTGGATGGTCCGGAATAAAGGCAAATGGACATGTTGAAGCAATGGACGGGAAATTCGTTTATAAGAAAGAAATTGTTTTCGTTGATCCAATTACTTTTATTAAGGGAGAAAAGTTTCTTTTTGTCAGCGAAAAGATCTCAAAGGAAGCCGAATAATGAACATTCAACTTGCCCGTGATATCGGCGTTGCCTTGATTCCACTTTTCTTTGCCTTAATCTGTTTTGTAGGCTCAGCTTCATTGGTCGAATCGATGCTAAAGCCATTGAAATTCTCCCGGCATTCGCCCATCGTTGATTCAACTCAAGCGATTGTCACGAAGATTACTGCTCAGATAAACGTCTCTCGCCAGAGCAGTACAAGCGATTACGTTTGGACTACTCTTGAATATGAATATTCAGTCGACGGGAAAACATTCAAGGACTCAGTAATGCCTGAGATGTTTTCTACGGCCAATTTCAAGGATCTCTACGGGAAACTTACGCAACACTTTCCGGGGCAGAACCTTCATGTGAAGGTGCCGGTCCGGATGGGACCTGGAGAAAACGTCATTTTCCCTAAGCTCAACGCGCCATTCGAGACATATTTAAGCGGAGTTGACTTTCAAGGCAAGCATTTCAACAAAGAATCCCATATTGAAGTCCTTTTCTCAAAGGCCGATCCCTCACTCTGTTTTATCCCCCTTTTCGACAGCTTTGACGGAGGCTTAATCGTGAAGTTCTTTATCGTCAGCGCAATAGCCGCATTTCTGATAATGCTCGCTTTCAACGGTGAATCGAGCTTGCCCAAGCTTTCGTTCATAAAGGGCCTTTTGCTTTTTGTCGGAATATCCATTGTGCCGGCAATTTCGCCCATAAAGACTCCATTTACCTTGTTGGGCCAAGCCATTGGCGCGCTGTCTGACAAGACGAAGACTAAGTTTGAATCCGCTGAAGTAGTGTTTGACCAGAATGCAACAGAGCAGAGTATTCGTCAAATAATCGCAAGAGCCAAACAAAGCCATGAATAGAGAACAAATATCCGTATGACACAAAAATTCTACCGCTTCACCCTCGCCCATCACGGCTTCAGCCTGGAGCTCCGCGTCAACGACGTTATTATCGACGCCGATCCCGAAGGCATCTTCCGCAACAGGTCGTTTGTAAACAACCAGTTTATCATCGACGGCGTCAACAAAGTCCAATTGCATATCGGGCTTGCCGGCAATCCGCCGCAAATTCCGAAAGACCTCACCCTCACCTGCTCGGTTTACGAATGTACCGCCGACCAGTTGGGTAAAGATAATCTACCCGCGCCTCTTGTGCAGCTTACGTTTCCCGGCAAGGAAGTCCCATCCTTCCCGGCAGCCCTTACCGGCTCTTTTGAAACCAAGAGCCCGTTCGGCAGGTGGGCATGGCAGGATGCCGAGCGGATCGATCCCGTCACGCCGGATGATGTCCTATTGTGTGCAAGCCTTGTAAAGAAGACGCATACCGCGCTTACCCAAAAGTCTCTGCAAACATTGCTGCCGCTGCTTTCCATAAAGACGGCAGAAATGGCGCTAGCATTCTATGTCCCACCTGAAGAACGCCGCAAGGACCAGGAGCAATTTTTTCAGCAGGTGTTTGGCGACAGCCAGTTTGCAATGGAGCGGTTCGAGACCGATGATCTAGAAATAGTCCCCATGGGAGAAAACCGGGTGTTTCTTGTCCGTCATTTGGGCGGCATACCGGCGCTTGAGTCAAAGGAATTGTCCGAAGGATATTGTTTTACGCTCCCGATCATCGCCTCTAAAATCGGGGGTGAGTGGAAGGTAGTACGATAGGGAAACCAGACTATGTTTAATCAACACACGAACGTACTTCTTTGTGACACAACCGCTTCCCCGCCCATGCGCATGGATACGGTTTCGGGAACAAACCAATCAGGCACGGCTCAGGCGCAATGGGTGGTGCAGGATCCGCGTGACGAGGATGACGATCGGGAATTGAAGCTGGAGTTCGAAGCGACGGCGCGAAGCAAGACAACTCCCAGAAAAGAAATTCCCCTCAATGCGGCGTCGTTCTATGTCCGCCTGAACATCGACCCGGACGATGAAGACGCGCATAACGACGCATTTACTTTGTACAGCACCGATGACGCGAAATCGTACAGCCAGACGCTCACGGTGCGGGACGACAAGAAGCCCGGCGATTCGTATACGGATTTGAAGTTTACGGGGATGGACAAGGATTTGAAGTACACGCTGAAGATTGATCTGGGAAACGACCTCCAACCATATTTCCTTTTTGAAAACACTGCATTTGGAGACCTTCATGGCTGAGAACAAGAAATACATCGTCAAGCAAGGCGATACGCTCAAGAGCCTCGCCAAAACCTATTACGGTGACCTGGTGCACGCCGATTCTATCGGAAAGATCAACAATATCGCGCCTCAGGACGACGTGAGAGTTGCGATGGACCTCATACTGCCGGCGAGAATTGTGAGCATCGGGCCGAGTGAGAAGGATGAGAGTAGCATAGAGGAGAGTAAATGAAACGCTTTCTAATAGCTTCGCTCATCCTTTCTATTTCTGTATCAATTCATGGCAAAGTTTCCTATGATAGGGTGGTGCGAAGTAAAACGGAATTGTGTGGTAAGGCAAATGAATGCGACAATGCGAGAGAATTAGCTGCAGGTACTCAAATCGCCGTTATCGACACAACCGAAAAATACGGATATATTTTCGGAAAAAAATCACCTTGGATAAAAATTGAAACCGAAAATGGCGACACCGGATATTTGCTTCTCGGTGAAATTGCCACTCCGGAGGGCTATTCTATTGAAAAGAAAAGCCTTGAAATTGCCAAGAACAAACCTCTACCCGATCTGGCAAAATGCATTTCTAGATCCTATGCCAATTTACGAGAGTTTGACACTCTGTTTCATAGCGTAGAGTTCATTACTTTGGATTCGAACTTTACACTGTCCTCATATGTTTACGATCATAATGGTAGTTTTGATGTTTTTGTTTTCAGCAAGATATTGGGATATAACGGCCAAAATCCTATCAGCAAGTTGTTAGATGTCCTCGTTGTCGACAAGCGGCTTTTCAAAAATGTTTACGCCGTCTCCTTAAAGGACTGCAAAGCAAATGGAACAAACGATATTGGCTCAATAATCGGAGTATATTCGGTCAAGAATCGAGACAAGAGCAAGACGGCCACATATGTTCCTGAAAAGACCTGGCTGGCGAACAAGAAGACGAGAAAGATCGAGGATTTTCCTGCCAGTAAATGTTCATGCGCCCCTGAGCCGGCCGGCGAGTAGGCGCAAACAGCCGACAGATGAATACAACCCGTGATACCCGTGCCGAAAAGAAATGCCTCAATATATGTTGACAATTGTGCATCCTGAATAGAAGAAACCAACAAGGAGTCCCACCATGCCTTCCCAGAAAGCCAACCGAGCGCAGTTCTATTTCTGCACCGCAGGCCTGCCCATGGAAACGTTCGAGGTAATGAACTTTTCCGGCGCGGACAGGATCTCCTCGGTTTACAAATTCAGCCTCATGCTCATTTCCGGCAGGGCCGACATAGCTCCTGATGACGTGGTGAACAAGGCAGCGACGCTGTACATGTTCCGCGACGGCGAATACTACCCCTACTCGGGCATCGTGTCGGAGTTCCGGTTCGTTGGCAAGAGCCTTGAGCGCGCCTCCTACGCGCTCACCCTGGTTCCCAAGCTGTGGCTCCTCAACCTCAACGTGCAGACTCGCATCTTCCAGAAGAAAAAAGTTAACCAGATAGTCAAACTGGTGCTCGACGGGGCGAACCTGTCGGACTACTATACGTTTCAGGTCGACGACGGGAAATACACCGAGCTCGAGTATGTGGTGCAGTACCAGGAATCCGACCTCAACTTCATCTCGCGCCTCATGGAAGCGGCAGGCATCTGGTATTTCTTCAACGAGAACCCCTTATTGGCCGAAGAACTCGACGGAAGCTGCGGCGCGGAAAAACTTATGATATCCGACAAGCCATCGTCGTTCGATTTCGTGGCAACCTCGTCCGACGTGCCGTTCAGGTCGGTGTCGGGCATGACGGAGCAGATTGACAACGACGACAAGGAGTCGGTGCACGACTTCGAGTCGCTGCGTCAGATCGTGCCCAAGGAAGTGCTGCTCAAGGATTACAACTACCGCACCCCCGAAATAGACCTCTCAGGGCGCAAGCAGGTGAAAAGCGGCGACGTCGGGACCGTGTATGCGTACGGCGGACATTTCAAGAACACCACGGAGGCGGACCGGCTCGCCGAAATAGCCGCGAACCGTTTTGCGTCCCGGAAACTCGTGTACGAGGGCAGCAGCAACTGCCGCGGCCTGCGCGCAGCCAAGCGTTTCACGCTCCAGGAGCATTTCCTGGACACCCTCAACGGAAAATACGTGGTTACCCAGGTGACGCACCAGGGAAGCCATACCATGGAAGGCAACAGCTCCAACGTATACACCTATGTCAACCATTTCTCGTGCATCCCGGCCGCGCAAGCCGACATCTTCAGGCCCCTGGCAATAACGCCGGTGCCGCGCGTGAACGGCATCATGACCGCGGCAATTGAGGCCAACGGCTCCAACTACGCAGCCCTTGACGACATGGGACGCTATAAAGTCCGCATGCCGTTCGACTTGTCGAATTCCAATAACTACGAGGCCTCGCGCTATATCCGCCTCGCCCAGCCCTACTCCGGATCGAATTACGGTGTGCATTTTCCCTCACACGAAGGCGTCGAAATGGTGTGGGCGTGCATCGACGGCAATCCGGACAGGCCTCTGGGCCTTGCCACGATACCCAATGCCAACACGGTTTCGCCCGTGGCAAGCGCAAACAAAGAGCAGAACCTGATCCGCACGGCTGGCGGCAACGAGATCCTCCTGGACGACACCGACGCCAAGCAGAAGGTGCGGCTCACCTCCAAATCGCAGCACACGCTTCAATTGGACGACGACCTCAAATGCGTGTTTGTCGAGACAAAAGACCAGAACAAGCTGCTGCTCGACGACAAGAACGAATGCGCGTCGTGGAACGCCAAGAGCCACACCATCACTATGACCTACAAAAGCGGCAGCGAGGGCATCGTGATAACCACGGCCGACGGTCACATCATCAACATCGACGACAAGAACAAGAAGTTGACGATTCAGACAAAGGCCGGCAACGTCATGGAGATGGACGACAACGGCAAAAAGATCTGCCTCGCCGACGCGGCGGGGAAGAACAAGGTGACCCTCGACGGCAACGGCGGAAAGCTCCTGTTCGATTCGCAGGGCGAAATCACCATCACCGCGTCGCAGGACCTTACAATAAAAGCCGCCAACATCAAGATGGAATCGCAGGGAAAGATAGACCAGAAAGCCACCACCGATTTTAACATCGCAGGGATGAAGATCAGCGAAAAGGCCGACATGGACGTGGAAGTAAAGGGCATGAACATAAAGATGGAGGCCCAGATGAACATGGGGCTCAAGGGAACCATGCAGGCCAAATTGGAGGGCATGATGACCGAGGTGTCGGCCGACGTTATGGCAAAAGTCAAGGGCACCATGGTGATGATAAATTAGATGGAAGACGAAAAAGGACTTCACCGCAAAGGCGCAAAGGATTTGAAAAGAATGCGAACCTCCAAGAATTGTTCTAAAGTCATTGCAAGGAGTGTGGCGACGTGGCAACCGCCCGTTCTTGCATTTTTGCAGGTACCTAATGTTTTTGGCCGGAGGCAAACTCACTCTTTCTTTGCGCCCTTTGCGCCTTTGCGGTGATGCATTAGCAGTTTGATCCGGATGCCATGGCATTCACCGTTGCAAAATGCCATTTTTACAGGGAAGGCAGTCACAACAACCTTCTCAAAGGAACTCCTATGAATCGATCCCGCACAAAATGCCCAATCCTGTTTCGGGCCCTCTGCGCATCGCTGCTGGGGTTTTTGGTCCTGCCGCGAGCGACAAACGCGACCGTATTCCTGGTCACCGACACTGTCGTGATCGGCGGCAAAACCGCAATCGTGCGCGGATCGTCGGAACTGATGGGAAACAGGAACGATCCGAATTCCAACGTACTTCTTCACGTGTTCGACGCTGACTCCACCACGAGCTGGTTCGAAGGCAGCCAGATGAGCGGCGAGGGCGAATGGTGGGAACTTAGATTCGCCGACAAGAAGAAGATCAAGGGCATGATCTTTGGGGCCGGTTGCAGAACAGACTATATATGCCTCGGTGACAACAGCGTGCCACGGGTGATTAAGGTAAGGCTCGATGAAAAACCAGGCTTCGATTACACGTTCGACTGGGACGCGATGGAAGGCCCGCCCTCCAATCTCACTCAAGAAGAAGTTAACATGCGCAAATGCCTGTTCTGGTTCAACACCGATACCGCGTTCAGCTCCAACGTGTTTCAGATCAAATTTTCCGAAGTGCGCAAAGGCGGCCGCTACCAGAAACTCGCCATGTCCGACTTCGAGCTCATCGACCCCTCGGATACGCGCTTCGAGCTGTTCGATATCCTGTCGCCGCTCACGATTAATCCCAACGACCTGAGCGTCATCAACTCGCCCGGCCTGATCATCGGAAACGACGAGCCGCTGCGCATCAAGGAATTCGTGGACAGCATATACGGCGACGCCAAAACCGATGCGTGGAAGAAGGACTCGGCCAAGATAGACCAGGGCCTTAACGCCGGCATGCACGCGATCACAGACGGCGAGCAGGTCGCGGCGCTTATCGGCGTGCTCAAACAACTGCTTATCAAGAACAACAAAATGGTCCGCTATCTCCAGGTTGGCCGCGTCACGACGTACATGATCCAGGCCGGCACCATATACCTGGCCGGGAAACAGTGGGACATCTGGCGGTATTTCTCGACGATCAGGACGGCAAAGGGGCTGGAAGTGACGATACGGTATGTACCGTTTGCGAATTGAAAAAAACATTCACCGCAAAAGCGCAAAGAAGAGAATGATGATTTTGATTTGAAATTGACATTTAATTATTCCTTTGCGTACTTTGCGTCTTTGCGGTGAAATCTTCCCGGCGGAGCGAAACTATGGGAAAGCCTGCTGCTCGACTCGGCGATTCCACCTGCCACGGCGGGGTCATAACCGGCCCCGGATGCCCCACGGTGCTTATCGGCAGCATGCCCGCAGCCACCATGGGCGACATGCACGTGTGTCCCATGGTCACGCCCGGCACTCCGCCTATTCCGCACGTCGGCGGGCCCATTACTCTGGGCAGCACCGGCGTGTTCATCGGCGGCAAACCGGCTGCGCGCATGGGAGACATGGCAGTGTGCGTCGGTCCGCCCAGCACCATCATCCTGGGCTGCATGACCGTTCTTATCGGTGAAGCGGGCGCGGGCGGCGGCGGGGGCGGCGCAGGAGCGGGCGGAGGGGGCGGCGGAGGCTCGGGTACCGCGGGAGCGCTCACGTCCGCGTCGATTGCCGGACAGACGCCGCAGCCGGCAAAACAAGAAGACCATTTTCTTGATATTACATTTGTTGATAAAAGTAATACGCCTATAGGCGGATAGGTCATCAGATCCAAGTAAATCAAATCCTGTTCTGAAGTTAAGATCATGGATTTTGCTTCGTCAATGTTTGCTGTGTTTGATTAGGAGAAACTTCATTGGCAACTCAATATCAGCATGATCATCCGGATAATCGTAAAACGAGCGGGGTCGTCTCAAGTACGGTCAAGGAGAATGGCGTTGCTGAGGGAAGCCATACGGTGAAGATTTTTCCGAACTTGATTCACGCTGAATGGTCGAAGCAGGAAGCGGACCTCAAAGACACGGTCCAGATGAAAGTTAGGGGATTATATTTCCCCGACGGCGAACAAGTTGAGTTTGAAGTTTTTGAAGTAGACGGAAGCGAGAAAAGCATTACAAAAGAGCCATTGCCTGCGACAATGAGCAACAACACTGCCCAGGTTTCCTGGAAATATCCCGTGGACAAAGATGGAAACATACGAAAGGGTTCATCGCAACCGGAGTTTTTCTTCAAATGCACACCAAAGAACTCGTCAGGAACGCCGGTAAAGTCAGCAAGGCTAAAGATCACGGGAACAATTTCAATTTCATTGGTCGATGAATATGGTGAGCCTGTAAAAATCGAACCTGCCATGATAAAGACTTCCTACAGGCAACTGATTGATGCAACCACCGACAACGTTGGGGTAATTACTTTAAAAAGAATTCCCATCGGGTTTCATCGAATAAAGTTTACCAAAGACCCGCTTATTGACCTCAATGCAGAACAAACAGTAGAAAGCATACGCGAGTTTCCGCCTTTTTTTCCACTTTCATTTTCCAGCCAGAACAAGTTCTACGGAAACTCCTATTATCTCGCTTGTTCGCATGAAGTAAAGGAATCGAAGTACAAACGAACAGTTAAAAGGCCTACGTTTTTTGAAGTTGTTCCTTCTTGGGAAGAAAATGGGGCCGACAAGGTTTCTATCTTTGCAGATCCTCGCCGGGAAGTGAAAGACCCCAATGGGAAACCTTTGGAGTCGGTGGGCAAGGAAGGCGGCTTGGCAAAATCCGTTTTTGAGTGCGCCTATTCGCCCGGAGATGGCAAGGCGAACTTTTTCGAAAAGACGTTCTGGCATTCATTTACAAAACCGAATGAATACAAGATAACTGTCGGTAAACAACAGGTTACGCTGCGGGCGTTTTGCCCGGACACGTATGGAATAAAAATTTCCTTGCCAGCATTAAGAAAAATGAGCGGCGGTGTGAAACTCGGAAAAGAGGCTGATCTTAAAGACCAATCCGGCAACACAATTACGCCTGCTCCAAGCAAACCTCCCATTGAAGGCAAAACAAATGGCTGGGGTTCTTTGCACATGAAGCGGGAAAAACCCGACAATAAAGTTCCAATCGAGCTTTCCAGAAACGGAAACGCCCTAGAAATTTCCTCTATTAAAGTACTCGGCGGGATACTGAAAACGATTGGCGAAGTGGAAAACATAATTGAGCAAATTAAGGAAGCTGTCCCGAAGGCTGGAATATACTTTGATTTGGAAATTGGTGTGCTGCAGGGTTCACTTGCAGCCACCTTTTGCTGGAAAGAATATAAGGACCATCGCGCCTATTTTTGTATCGCTGCCAATATTGATATTGTTCTCTTCTCGATTGGAATGGAAATAGGTGTTGGAGTCAGCGGCTTCGCTTGTGCCTTGCAGATATTTGGAAAAGTTGAAGGAAAAGTGACATTATCCTACAAGGGAGAACGAATTTCACCTGACGGGGACAAAGAACTTCAAATTCCTATTGGAGCAGGGGTCTCCATTGAAGGAAGTCTTGGCATCCGACTTCAGGTTATTTACATGGCTACAGCAACGGGAGCTATCAAGACGGCAATTGAACTTCAAAATGGATGTCTAAAAATAAATAGCGAAGAGGGTGTGAGTGTTTCCTGCGGTCTAAAATGGACTGGAATCAAGGGCTCAATTTCTGTTTCTGCAAGTGCTGGAAAAAAGGGAGGCGAAGGCGAAGGAGATGATGACGATGACGGTGAAATTAAGCAAGACCAGGATAAGAATAAGGTTGCTGAAGGATCGTGGGAAAAAGAATGGGTAGAAGGAAAAGACCTCGGCACCCTTCAGTTCCCTTCTTTGGAAGAATATACGCCGCCTATTATTCAACGTGAAGATGTCAAACGCATAATCGGGGAGGTGTTTGATAAGAAAGGAAAAATAAAGATATTTGTTTCCTTTGGAAGAGTTTATCCGAACCTTATTGATGATCTTGAAGAGGCAATAAATAGGAATGATAAGATCCGTCGAACCCAAAGGAATATTCAGGCCCTTGCATATGAAATACACAAAGCATTATGGAAGATTTCAACAAAGGACATAATGCAAAAGGATCGAATTGTAGATATGCGTGATTATATGACCTTTCGTGACTCTGAAGGATTGGATGCTATCCTGAAACAAAACGGTGATTCTGCGCATGAATTGGCAAATTCACTATCCAAAAGCGAAAAGGAATAAGGAATGAGCAATCCACCTGTATGCAATATTGAATGTTCCGCCAGAAACTGCATCTTGGAAATTATTATTAACGGTCTAAAGGTCTGCCGAAAGAACGCGGCCAACGGACTCGCCTTCAACTATCCATTTAATACGGAAGTAATCGGAAAGGGAAACAAGATACTTGTTAGAGCATATCCGACGGTGGCAAATGACGGTAAAATAGCGACATTCGATGATGTTTGGATTAGCGGCGCCATCAAGCAATATGGGACCGACGACATAAGTGGGCCTGAAAACGGGAGAATCATTAGTGCAATTGATTTTGAAATTGTCAAGCAAAATCGCCAAAAAGACGCAGGCATCATTCCGAATCTTGCAGCTTTATTTCCAATCAGCGAAACCTATTCATTTGACAATGAAGATGGTTTGTCCTTTAAGGATCGATTGATTGATGCGCCTGTTATAAAGGATGAAAATGTGGTTCTTGATTACGCCCGTCACCTTCGCGAATTGATACAGCAGAGGAATACAAAAGAACTCTTTGAAGAATATAAAACAAAGCTGGACGATTATGATAATGCCTACCCAGATCAAAAGGAGGAGGATAATTTTGAGTGGTTTAAGAAATTGATGGAAAAGAAGTATTATCCACGCGGCCCGGTGGATGATTTCAAAGACGAGGAACTGCTTCTGGTTCCCTGGTGCGACGGCCGCGTGTGGGAAATAGCACTTAAACCGGACCGTGCTTTTTTTTGTACTAAAGGCTTAAACGGGAAGAGACTCTCAATCGAGGTTTTCGTTGGGATGATCGATAATAAATTAAGAATCATTCGGTAACAAAAGGACTTTTTGCATGGCTCAATCCGACATCGATCTGGCGCTTCAGGATCTTGAAAAAACCAGAATCAAGTCTCTGCTCTTTTGTATCATCCCCTTTTGCGTACTTACCGGATTTTCCTTTTTGCTTAAATATCTCATTCAGCATTTTACTAACCCTGGAGTTGTCGGAACTGTGTTGATTTTTCTCTTTCCTTTGTTTCTCGCTCTTATTCTGTCGGCATCTGTTATGTACCCTTATAAGGATCAATTCAGAAAAAACATTGTTCCCAAACTGATGTCGAGTTTCTTTTCAAGATCGACATTTTCTCCAGGCAAGCATCTCAACGCGGTCGAAACTTTCAAAAGCAACATGTTCATTACCGATTCCTATGCTGGTAATGATTACTATGGACTTTTCACAATTAAAGAGCAAGAATGCAGTGTCCTGGCTGAGATGGTTCGCATAGGAGTTGGGAAACATAATGTTGGTTCGAGTCATCGTTGGTTGACCAAAAGCGGTAATGGCGGGTTTCACGGATTGTTTATAAAAATCGATTTACCTGAGTTAAGACCGGATTTTTCCAGCAAAGAAGAAAATTTTGTCGTAATGCCCCACGGTAGATCATTGTCCGAGGATATTTCCAGTGTTACCTTGACAATAGCATACAATCCAAACATTGAAAGAGAAACCTGGGCACAGATGTCATCTTTTGCATACAAGGACAATCCTAAAGTTTTTAAAACTGTTAAACGACTCATCGATTCGCAAATTCAAAAAATGGAAGATTCGCAAAAGGTCCAATCCTTTGTTCAATCTTATCTCGAAAAACATGAGCTTACTGATAACCTTCAGTTAATCTGGCAAGCATCGGAACAGGTGCCCGTTGAAGATTCGGAATTCAACAGCCATTTTGTCGCTTACGCAAAAACGCCCGAAGCAAAAAGATTAATTCAAAATTCGATGTTTCGGCACAAGTTCATGGAGATTAGAGAGAAATGGAAACTTCCAATGTACTTTTCGGTTCAAGGAACAAAATGCTATGTGGCATTTAGCAAAAAGAACGATCTGTTCTGTCCATCCATTTGGGTACCGTTAAATAAGAAAACAGAAACACGGTTGAAAAGTGATGTTGAAGAGCTTTTGTCGTTGATTCGTTCTGCTGTGTCAATCGCAAACGCGGTTGTTCTTTAAGTTATATATGGAGAATGAATCGAGAACGCCTGCGCGCTGAAATGGTCCGGAATTACCGGAAAACTCAAAGTCTCTGCCGGCCCCGCAAAAAAGGGAAGGCGTCGACGAGAAGACACCGGACCTACACAATCAGCCGAAGGAAATGGAAGACACGGTCAGCCAAACCTACGAGCACGAGCTGATCAAGTCCGTGGATTTGAAGAAATGGGAATGGTCAAAGAATGGGGAAAAGGAGTACAATCCGCCGATTATACCGAGGGAAGATTTGCATAAGATGCTGAAGAAGAGGTTGACAGAAGGGAAAAGTATTCGGGTAAGAATTGGTGAAGAATGGCTTGGGCTCAAACATGAGTATATGGATCCGGATAAAATGGCGGAGAAAATCGAAGAAAAGATTCATGATAGAAATGATATACGAAAAGATCCAAAATCAGCCGAAGCGCTGGCTTTCAAGATCAGGTCAAGTCTTGATGCGATTATGAATACGCCTTTTCGAGGTACGGTCGTTTTCATGGAGCAACAAGAGTTTGTGGCTTTCCTCAAAGGAGAAGATTTAAAGGCGATTTTTGACGAGGATATTGATCCAATTCAACAGATCATTAACGGCCCGGACTAAACATCATGGCTCGTAATGCCTGAGAGCGATGGGCGCGAGCATAACAATGAGAGCCACAATGCCGATTACAAAGAAGAGAAGAGGACGTTCGAGCCAAAGGAATATGGATTTGGGGGTGCCTTTTACCAAAATCGGGCGAATATCCTCACCTTTTTCTTTTGCATCCTTTTCCGCATCAATAGCGTCCTGCTCGTCCCAAGAGTTCTTTTGGTAGAAAACTTTATATATGGATCCTTTTCTAAAAATTTTTGAACATTGGGCTGCAATTGATCTCATATAGATGGCCTTTTTCATCATGAAACTGAATAGTCACCCTCGTCTCGAGTGCATTATAAACTCTTCCAGACCTTCCGGTGCTGGAACTGCCCACTTCACTTACATCTGTGACTGTTCCAACCGCAGTCTTGATTACCTTGGCTCCGATCCCAGGAACTGTATTCTCAAGCACTTTCATCACAGAAACGAGACAAGTAATAAAGCAGATAATTGCAACTATCAACAAACCTATCGCCAAAGCGGAAAACAATGTTCGCATCGTGAATTCCTTTACTAATCAGTTATTGGTCTCGGCATCAAGTTCACTTTCTAATATAAATAGATTGTCCGACCAAAACATAACGAGCCCATGAATATCAGGAAAGTGCAAATCCATGACCTACTACCTCGAACTCTCCGCCAACACCTGCACCTGCAAAATCAGCATCAACGGCCTGGGCGTCGACGAATTGGATGCCAAGAAGGTCGGCAGCGTGCAGTATCCCTGCAACACCGAGCTTATCGGCAAAGCCAACAAAGTTGCGGTGGAGGTTATGCCCGCCTCGTTGGACCTGACAACGCTCGACAAGATCAGGGTTGAAGGCTTGGTGAAGAGATACGCGCCGACCGACATGATAGGACCTGAATCCGGACAAGTCATTACACGATTTACTCTGGAACAGAAGATAGCGGAAATAAAGGCTGATCCTGCCAAGTTGCTTAAGATTGCCAATCTTGTTCCGTTTGCCATCACTGCGGAATTTGACAGTGAGGACGCGCCCACCCTAGCCGATCGTCTGACAAAGGCAAAGCCCATCGAAAACCCGGAGACGCTCAAGGATTGGGCAATGGCATTTCGCACATTGCTCGAAAAGCGCGACATCGATGGCCTTTACGCGCTGTACGAACCGAAGCTGTTGGATTACGATATTGCCTATCCCGAGCAGAAAGAGCCCGACAACCGTGTCTGGTTTGCAAACTGGATGAACAACAAAATCTTTCCGCAGACTCCGTTTACAGGGTTCAATCGGGACGATATCGACCCTGTCAAGTGGTGCGACGGCCGAATCTGGGAAATTCGGTTGAAGGGCAGTTTGCCTTTGTGGCGCACGCAGGGGCTCAACGGCAGCCGGACCAAGATTCAGGTCTATATCGGAATGGTTGAGGGTAAGATCAAAATCGTGCGATAATTTGCAATGTAAATTGACCGATCGGTTCTCCCCTATTTCCTGGAGTTATTGTAATGTCGATGACGAACAGCTTGTTTCAGCTCACCTTTCCCGACGGCTGGAAGGAAACAACGGTCTACACCTTCGAAGGCCCGCACGACGGCGGCGTGCAGCACAATCTGGTGCTGGTGGTCGATCCTTTTATTGCCAAGGATACGACATTGCACGACTATGCCCATGCGCAGCTTAGCGGGCCCAAGCAGATCATGCCGGCTTTCGAAATGCTCGGCGAAGTGGAAAAGAAACTTCCCGACGGCACTCCTGCGCTGGAAATAGTCTACAAATATGTTCCAGGCGAGAACTGCATCCTGTACCAGAAGCAGTTCTATTTTATCAAGGCAGGAAAGGCGTACCTTTTTACCGGGACTTTTTCAAAAAAGACGTTAAAGACCATCGCCTACGATTTTGACGCTATTGTCGCAAGCTTTCTCATCCTGAATCCCGCGGAACAAGGTTAAAGAGCGGAGAAGAACATACCCTTCATCTCGGCACCTGCCCCACTAATATCATCATCGCTGCGATCACGGTCCCAATCTGCCCGAAGCGGAACACCACATATTCACCCCGTCCGCCGGTGGCGGCGGTCACGAGGCCAAATACCAGCAGCATACCCGCGGACAGGAACAAAACCACTTTTGCGCTGAGATCGTGGCGGCCGGTGAGGGCGAGCACCGTAACGACGATTCCAATAAAGCAAAGCGCGAGTCCCTGGCTCACCAGCGCCATTGTCACCACGCGCCGATGATCGGTGATTACAAGTTTGAAGTCCTTGGCGATTGCGCCTGTTCGTGCCATATAGGCGATTCCGAGGACAAAGGCGAGAATGCCCGCCGCAACGGTGATCCAAAAGGGCGGGATTGAAATAAAAGACATGACGCGCGCTCCTCACCCGACTATCTTCTTGCTCTCGTCCCAGTATGCGTCCATCTCGGTCAGCGTCGCAGTGTTGATGTCCTTGCCGCTTTCCTTGTACTTGTCTTCGATGAAGCGGAACCGCCTGGCGAATTTGTCGACCGTCACGCGCAGAGCGTCTTCGGCCGAGATCCGGTTGTGACGGCCGACATTGACAAGGGCAAACAGAATATCGCCCAGCTCTTCTTCCGCGTTTTTCTGATCGCCCGCAAGCAGCGCTTCGCGGAACTCGCCGAACTCCTCTTCCACCTTGTCGAGCACGGGCGCAATATCTTTCCAATCGAAACCGACCTTGGCCACGCGGCGCTGGATTTTTTCCGCCTTAAAGAGTGCAGGCAGCGCATCCGGAATGTCGTCCACCAGGTATTTTCGGTGTTCCTTTTCGATCTTCTTGATGTGTTCCCAGTTGTGAATCACCTCGGTGGACGAGCCCACGGTCACGTCGCCGAACACGTGCGGGTGGCGGCGGATGAGCTTGTCGGCAATGCCGCGCGCCACATCTTCGATGTTGAAGCGGCCTTCGTCCCGGGCGATTTGCGCGTGCAGCACGACCTGCAGGAGCAGGTCGCCCAGCTCTTCGGTCATTTTTTCGTTGTCGTTCTGGTCAACGGCTTCGAAAAACTCGTAGGCCTCGTCGAGTAGGCACGAGAGGATGCTCTTGTTGGTCTGCTCGCGGTCCCACGGGCAGCCGCCCGGGGCCCGGAGTTTTGCCACAATCTCAACGCAGCGGTCGAGTTCTTCTCCCATAAGAAAATTTCCTTTTCTGATTGGATTGCGATGTGTCAAATAGCGTAGGGGCACAAAATTTTGTGCCCCTACAGAGGGGAACGCCCATACCTACTGTCAGGTTTTGAGACAGGCTGAGCTTCCCCCACCAATTAGGACCCGTTATCTTATTCCCGCCACTCCCCTTTTCCCATTCTTACCACCACCGGTTCCTCATTCGTTAAGTCAACGATCGTGGACCCGACGGGATTCTCAAGCGTCCCCATGTCGAGCATGACATCCACCTCGTGCATGATCGCCGGCGCGATCCGGTCCGGGTCTCCGCGAAGCTGGCTTTCCAGGTTTATGGATGCATTGGCGAGCGGCTCTCCCAGCATGCGTACCAGCGCGAGGCATACGGCGTTGTCGGGCATGCGCACGCCCACGGTGCGGCGTTTCGGGCTCACCTTCTTGGGCACGTAGCTTGTTGCCGGAAGAATGAAGGTGTAGGGGCCGGGGAGGTAATGTTTCAGAAGTTTGAAGTGCGCATTATCAATCCGAACATACCTGCTCATCTGGGAAAAATCCGAGCATATGAACGAGAACAGCTGCGCCTTGTCTTTCTCCACGATGGTGCATATCTTGTCGAGCGCCTTGGGGTTCGTTGCGCACGCGCCCATGCCGTAGACCGTATCGGTCGGATACACGCAAATGCCGTTGTCGTGCCGAAGCGAATGCGCGGCCTTCTCCAGGATGCGCACCTGCGGATCAACGGGGTGAATCTTGTAGCGAATCATGGGCAGTGCCGTGGGAAATACTTTTTTTCAAGTTCTCGCGGCTCGTCCGCGTACAATGCCTTCAATCTCGCCGTCGTCGGGAAACCTGCCGAGTTCCTTTTTTGAGAATATAAGTTTTCCGTCAAGCACGACCTCAAAAACGCCGCCGCGGGATTCGATGACGTCAGTTTCGGCGCCGAATTTCCTTTTGAGCTCGTCCGCCAGACCGGCGGCTCGCGGCCAGTAGTCTCACATGCCGCAGTACGTGATGGTGAAATTCATGGTTTGCCCCTTTTTCAAACAGCGAATCAACTCTGGTCGGTTTAACGCGTTGGTATTCCGCCGGGACCGGCTGGGATGTATGAAAATAAATGGTACTAACCGGCATCATCAAAACTTTCACGTGATGTATTTTCTTTGCATGGCCGACAAAATTTCTCAGCCGGCTCATCGTATATGTCATAGTTGGTCGTCAGTTCTGCTGAGCAAGTGAGCACGCTGTGGTTAAGTTCGGTTAAGTGCAGAGCCCCCGATTTTGTCACTGGAAATTAAAGGCGCCGGGGGTATGTGACGAGTAATATACTAGGGAATGTCCGGCAGCCAGACAGCAAGAGCGATAAAGTGGAGTTTTTATGGAAAACCGCAAGACATCCAGCAGAAAAAGAGAATACGCTCAATCGCTCGTCGGTGCAAGAATCCCTTTTCTCCAGGGCAGACCCAAAAGGGACAGGCCCATCGATCGCGATGACTTGCTCAATCTCGAGATTCTCTTGAATATTTGCAAAACAGTGGATGAGTTTCTGAAGGCCCTGTGATTTTTTACCGGGATGGCGTGCTTTGTATCCGCTCCCTTTTCGCCGGGTTAGCGGAGTTCCCGTCCGCTATTTTAGGTTCATCACCGCCCGCAACGTTTCCAAAACCTGCTTTTCGGCCACGTCGTTTACTACAACCGACTCTCCCGGCTTCGCCGGCAGTACAAAATGCAGTTTTCCGCCGGATATCTTCTTGTCTGTAAACATGGCTCCGTACAGGACGTGCGCGTCGGGAAGGGCGCCAATCGGCGCCCGGGGTACTTTTTCGAGCAGGGCGGCATACACCTTCCGTGACGCGTCGGGAACCGTGCCCGCGCGCATGCCCAGGTCGCAGGCGCACCGCATGCCAAAAAGCACAGCCTCGCCGTGCAGCACTCCCTTGAACCCCAGCGCCCGCTCGATCGCATGAGCAAAGGTGTGGCCGAAGTTGAGGAGCGCGCGCTTTCCGCTCACTTCTTTTTCGTCGCTGGCAACCACCGCCGCCTTGATCGCAACCGATCGCCTGATCCCTTCGAGCAGCGCAGTATGGTCGCCGGCCATCATCCGGTCGTGGTGCGTGTTCACGAAATCGAACATGCTCCTGCCGCCGACAAACGCATACTTGAAAAGCTCGGCATAGCCGGCGACAAATTCCCGCCTGGGCAGGGTTTTGAGAAAGGCGGAGTCCATCCACACAAGAGAAGGCTGATGAAACGCACCAATCAGGTTCTTGCCCAGCGGATGATTCACGCCTGTCTTTCCGCCGACGCTCGAATCCACCATTGCGAGCAGCGTCGTGGGGATCTGCACGCATGCAATGCCGCGTAAAAAGGCTGATGCGGCAAAGCCAACGATATCTCCCACGACCCCGCCACCAAAAGCGACAACAACCGATTTTCTGTCTAAGCCTTTTCTCAGAAGAAAATCAACTACTAAATTCCATGTATCAACAGTCTTGTATTTCTCGCCATCCGGAATTGCGAGGAAATCAAACCGAAGCTCCTTCTTCCATAATGCAAGAAGCGGACCGTAGAGCCGGGCCAGGGTTGTGTTGGCAACAAGCGCGATTTTCGATTCCGGAAACAGTTTCCCGAGTCTTGCAGGAAAGGAGCCAAGGGCGTTGTTCTGCAGGATGATCGGGTACGATCGCGGGCCGAGGTGAACGATGATTTGCATAAAAAAGATTCCTGATTTAGGTGTGATCTAATTTGGGCGTTCCGCCGGCTAAAGCCGGCGGCGGCCCTCCTTTCGGGCTCGGCCAAAGGCCTTGGTGCCGGACCGCCCTGGTCGCCTTTGGCGAGGGTCGGCCGGCACTGCGCTCCAGCGCACCACTGCAGTCCGGCCTAACGCGAAAACCAAGAAACCGGCAAAATTTCAATTCTTGACAAAATACCAATAGAATTATTCTTTCGGCTATGCACTCTCTGCGGGTACCCCCGAGCGGCAGCTTGATTCTTGCCACTGCTGCCACGAGGGGTGCACCCAGGAGGGGGTAGCGGAAGACCGGCTCGTGCCGGGCTGGAGCGAGGGGGAAACTTCCCCCATCAAAGGGAACCTCTAAATATTCAAAAACGCGTTTTGCCCTTGCGAGCTCCTCGCAATGACATCAAGGCAATTTCCAGAGGTTCCCTAAAAATCATATGTTACTATTAGTCAACTACCTTTATATTTGCACCCAATTCCCTAAAATCCTGCACAAACGTCGGATACGTCACGGCCGCGGCCTCGGCGGTGTCGATCACGGTCTCGCCCTCGGCGATCATTCCTGCAAGCGCAAGCGCCATCACCACCCGGTGATCGCCGTGGCCTTTGACAGATGCGCCTTTGAGCGGGCGGTAGCGGATATCCAGGCCATCCGGACGCTCGCGAATGTCCGCGCCCATCTTTGCCAGCTCGGTAGCCATCACGCTGATCCGGTCGGTCTCCTTGATGCGGGCCTGCGCCACGTTTACGAGCCTTGTCTCACCACGCGCGGCGCAGGCGAGCACGCTGAGCGCTGGCAGTGAATCCGGCATGGCGTTGAGGTCTATTTCCACGCCGGTGACCTCTCCCCGCCCGTCAACGTCGGCGCCGGCAACGGATTTTGCGACCGTTGCGCCCATCCGGGCGATCACATCGAACACGGCCTTGTCGCCCTGGGAGTCGCCAAAGTCAAGACCCCGCAGCGCAAGCCGTGAGCGCGTAAGCGGCGCGGCGACCGCCGCGAAGGTCGCGGAGGAAAAGTCGCCGGGGACGGTATAGTCGATGGGCCGGTATTGCTGACCGCCCGGAATGCGAAACCGCGAGAGGTCGGCGGAAGCCTCGTACCGGATACCGAGCCTGTCGAGCCAGTTGAGCGTCATCTCAACATAGGGCCGCTCGTGCAGGTTCTCAACGGTACATATGGTATCGACCGGCGCGCAGGGACAGGCGAACAGCAGGCTCGACACAAACTGTGAGGAAAAACCGCTAACCGTGGCGGTCCCGCCACGCAACGGCCCCTGCACCCAGAAGGGAAGATCGCAGCCCGCGGCCTCGAACCCGAAAGAGACGCCGAGTTTCCCGAGCGCCTCGAGCACGGGCCGAAATGGCCGTGTCCTGAGCGAAGCATCGCCGTCAAAGCGGCGGCGCCTGCTCCCCAGCGCCGCGGCCGAGGCGAACAGGTTGGTGCTGGTGCCGGAATTTTCCATGGCGAAATCGTCTGATCCGCGGTTGTAATCGCCGCAGACGCCCGCAAGCGTCAGCGTCGTACCCGAAACCGAAACATCGGCGCCCATGCTTCTTGCCGCGGAAATCGCCGAGGCGCCGTCGCCCGAGGTCAGGGCGTTGGCAATGCGCGATTCGCCTATTGCAAGCGTTGCCGCTATCAGGGCGCGTATCGTGTGCGACTTTGACGCCGGGATCGCGATGCTGCCCTTGAGCAAGGATTTCGTCACGATCCATTTCATGCCGCGGCCCCGCCGTTGTGGCCGCCGTTTTCCACCAGGCTACGAAGCTCCTGTAGGTCGACTGTTGCCGGGTCGATGTCCCTGCAGGTCCACAGCTTTATGGACGCGAGCGCCTGGTGCACCAGCATGATAAGGCCGCCTGCCCAGACGCACCCGGCGCTATCGGCCTGTTTGCAGAGCGTGGTGATCGACGGGTTGTAAACGGCATCGAATACCGTAAGGCCTTTGTGAAGCAAGCGTTCGTCAAGCGGCGACGACTGTGTATCCGGGTGCATGCCGAGGGGCGTGCAGTTGACGCACAGCGTGCCTTCGCCTATCGCCGCCGCAAGCGCGTGGGACGAAAACGTAGCCCACTCCACAGGGAAACCGGTTGCGGCGGTTACGGCGCCGGCAAGCGACCGCACCTTGCGCTCGTCGCGGCCCACCAGCGTGAGACGTGACGGAATCCTTTTTGACGCAAGCGCGAACGCAAAGGTTCGCGCGGTGCCGCCGTTGCCAAGGATCACGATCCGGCCGCCGGCGGGATCATGCTTCATGGCGCCGAGGGCCGCGAGAAACCCGTCGAAATCCGTGGTTGCGCCGTGCAGCAGGTTATCTCTGAAGTAAAGCGTGTTCACCGTGCCCGTGAGCGCGGACAGCGGCGAGAGCGTGTCGCAGAAGGGCAGGACCGCCTGCTTGTGCGGAATCGTCACGTTCGCGCCTGCAAAGCCGCAGGCTCGCAGGGCGTGGACGGCAACGTAAAGGCTTTCGGGCGGCACCTGCAGCGGCACATAGGCCAGCGGAAGGCGAAGCGTCGCGTACACGTGGTTGTGAATGGCCGGCGACAGCGAATGCGCAACGGGATTTCCGAGCAGCCCCACCAGGCGGGTGGCGCCCGTAATGGTCTGATCCCTCATAGCTGCTGTCCGGCCGAACTTGAAAGGAACGCCTTTACCTGGTTGCGGCCCGCGTTCTTGGCCTGATACAGGGCCGCATCCGCCTCCTCGGTCATGGCAATGGTCGACTTGAGTTCGCCGTGGTACGCGGTGACGCCCAGCGACGCGGTGAGCCGTTTGTTGGGGAGCTGCTGCTCGTTTACAAATCGGTAGTCACAAATGGCCGATCGGATATTTTCGGCGGTGCGAAGCGACAGGTTGAGCGGTTGCGACGGCAGCAGGATGGCGAATTCCTCGCCGCCGTAACGAGTCACCGAATCGTCGGGGCTGCACACCGCGTGCAGGATCCTCACCGTTTCGATGAGCGCCAGGTCGCCCTGAATATGGCCGTTGATGTCGTTGTAGATTTTGAAATGGTCAAGATCGAGCATGATGAGGGAGAACACGGTGCCCGACTGCCGGGCCGTGGCGAACAGCCGTTTGAACTCTTCGTCGAAGAAGTGGCGGTTATACGCTCTTGTCAAGTCGTCGATGAGGGCGCGGCTCGCGGTATCCACGTATTCGTGTGCGTCAACGATTTTCGGGTTAATAATCTTCCGCTTGATGTTGGTATAGTAGTCGAGCGTCGCAACGTGGATGCCCACGTTGCGACCCAGCTTTTCGCTGATGAGGAACTTGTGCTTGAGGATCTCCTTCCAGTCGCGCTGCGCCTCCTCCTCGGGAAGCCGGATCTGGATAAGCGCGAAAATGATGTCCCGGTAATACGTGCCCGGCTTCTTGCCGATCATGTCGAGCGCGCTCTCGTCGTCCTGGATATGGGATTCAACGTCGCCGCTGGCGATCTCGATCCATCGCAGGTCGGTGAGTTTCTTGAGGTTGTCGAGATCTTCTATGTTCATGAGGCTGCCCGTGCTTTGCTCGGGGGCCGCCTTTGGGTCTGTGTCACTCATAATTCCCTCCTTGCCGGATACTGCACCGGCGCCTCTCCAAGAAATTCCACCGTCGATTAAAATACTTTTTCGTGGCTTTGCGATGGCCTCAAATAAAGTGCTTGCTTTTCCCGAGAATATGTTTTATAATTACTGTAATGAGTACAGTGTCACTTCAATCAATGGTTCCGGAAATCGGCAAGATTCTCAGGCTTTTTCGCGAGAAGATCAATAAGAACCAGGGCGACGTCGCGGACAAGGCCGGGATCTCAACGAGCATGCTCTCCCAGATTGAACGGGGAGCAGTGTCGCCCTCCATCGACACGCTGATGTCGGTATGCGCGGCGCTGGACATGGACGCGGCTGATCTCTTCCGGAGAATTTCGCCCGGCGCGCCGGTGAGGGTTCATCACTCCGGGAAGAGGCTGTTTACGCAGACCAGGGGCGTCCGGTTCGAACAGCTTGCCGTGAGCGCCCACGCGGGACATCCGGCCGAAATGCTGCTGCTTGAAATCGCGCCGGGTAGGGAAGCAGGCATGTCGGGAAACGGACACGAAGGAGTGGAGATGGGGTATGTGCTGTCGGGAAACGCGACCCTTATTGTCAATGGAGAAAACTTCGCCGTCAGCGAAGGGGACAGCGTATCGTACAATTCGCACCTGCCCCACAAACTAATTAATGATGGCCACGCACCTTTTCGGGCGCTTTGGAACGCACTGCCGCCGCATAAGGATTATTTGGAGGAGAAATAATTGCAAGAAAGAATTTAGTTGGTGGGGGAAGTATCCCCCTGCCTGCGGCCGCCTTCGGCGTCCTCCGGCACCCCCTCCTGGGTGCACCCCTTGTGGGGGTAGTTGCAAGAATCAATCGGCAGTTGGGGGGCACCCACGAAGATTGGTTGGCAGCAAGAAAAAGATCGCGAGCCGCTTCCATTCATTGCCGCGAAGCGGCATACCATAGCGAAGGCGTTGCGGAAACGTGACGCGCGCACGGTTCCGCTGGACAGCGACTAGGACAGCATACTGCCTCTCAAGGAGCTGGGGCGACCACTACTGCATTGGCGGGTTTGGAGCCAACGGGTGTGCCCCCAGATCACCGGCGCGCAGCGCGGTGAGGAGGCTCGGAGCCAGGGGGAAACGCAAAGCGGTTCCCCCACCAGAAAACAAACACGAAACGAAGAAAGGAAAATCCGTGGTATGGGAAAGACAATCACACAGAAAATTTTCGACACACACGTCAAGGACGAGCCGTTTCCGGGCACCAAGGTGCTGTCGATCGACGTTGTCCTGTGTCACGAGATCACCACGCCCATCGCCATTGCCGACCTTATGGCCCGGGGCAAAGACCGCGTCTTTGATGCCTCGAAAATCAAGGCGGTCATCGACCATGTGACGCCGCCCAAAGACAGCAAGAGCGCCACACAGGCGAAAATGCTGCGCGACTGGGCGACACGGAACAACATAGTTGACTTCTTCGACATCGGGTACAACGGCGTGTGCCATGCGCTGTTCCCGGAAAAGGGATTTATCCGGCCCGGCTATACGGTGATCATGGGCGACAGCCACACCTGCACGCATGGCGCGTTCGGCGCCTTTGCCGCAGGCGTTGGAACCACCGATCTGGAGGTGGGCATTCTCAAGGGCGTGTGCGCGTTCAGGCCTCCGCAGACCATACGGATCGACGTGGCCGGGAAGCTGGCCGCAGGCGTGTTTGCCAAGGACGTTATCCTGGAAGTGATCCGCACGCTCACCGTAAACGGCGCCACCGACCGTGTCATCGAATTTCACGGTCAGGTGATTGACGCCATGACAATGGACGAACGCATGACCCTGTGCAACATGGCCGTCGAGGCGGGCGCAACCAGCGGCCTGTGCATGCCGGACGCTGAGACCGTCGATTACCTGTGGCCGTTTGTCTGCGGCCAGTACAAAAACGATAGGGCCGAGGCGCTGGCCGATTTCAGGAAATGGCATTCCGATCCAGATGCGGTTTACGACAAGCGAATCGCCATCGACGTGACCGCCCTGGAGCCCGTTGCCACCGTGGGATACAAACCCGACCAGGTCAAGAAGCTTCGGGAGCTGTTCGATGTCAGGATCGACCAGGTGTACATCGGCTCGTGCACAAACGGCAGGCTCTCGGACCTGCGCATCGCCGCATCAATTGTCAAGGGAACAAGGCTTGCAAAGGGAGTGCGCGGCATCGTGAGCCCGGCCACGCCGAAGATCTTCGAGGAAGCCATGCTGGAGGGAATCATCAAGACCTTTATGGACGCGGGGTACTGCGTCACCAATCCCACCTGCGGAGCGTGCCTGGGCATGAGCAACGGCGTGCTGGCCGAAGGCGAAGTGTGCGCGTCAACGACAAACAGGAATTTCTTCGGCCGCATGGGCAAGGGCGGCATGGTGCACCTGATGAGCCCGGCCTCCGCGGCGGCGAGTGGGATTGCGGGAAAGCTGGCGGATCCGAGGGAATATTTATAACCTGTAGGGGCACGGCATGCCGTGCCTCTACGATGACAATAATCTAACGGAGGATATATGAAAACATTTGGAGGCCCCGTTCTTTTTCTGGACAGATCGGATATAAACACGGACGAAATCATCCCGGCAAAGTACCTGAACGAAGTTACCAAGGAAGCGCTTGGCCCTCACCTGCTGGAGGACCTGAAACTTCCCGGGTTCGAACCCAAGGCGCCCTCTTTGGGGAACTGCCGCGTGGTGGCGACGCGCGCGAATTTCGGGTGCGGGTCCTCGCGCGAACATGCACCGTGGGCGCTTGAAGTAAACGGCATCACGGTGGTTATCGCGGAAAGCTTTGCCCGCATATTCCGGCAGAACATGTTCAATTGCGGCATGATGGCCATAGAGCTGCCCGCGGACGATATAAACGGCCTCTTTTCCGCATGCGACCCGGCGTCAACGATGTGCGATGTCGATTTTCACGAAGAGACGCTTATTTTCTCGTGGGGCAAGGGGAAAAGTAAGTCGGTTCGTTTTGCGCTCAATCCGTTCGACGCGGCCCTGGTCGAGGCAGGAGGGTGGGTTGAGTTTGCGGATGCGAGATACTAAATATTGGAACGGAAGACGAAAGAGTTGGGCGCCCCGCCGCTTCGCGGCGGCGGGCCTCCTTGCGGGCTCGGCCTAAAGGCCTGGGTGCCGCCTGCCGCAATGGCCTGTCGGCCGCGGTCAGGTGGCCCTGCGCTCCGGCGCACTCTCCAATTCTCCCTGGCGCTTGGCAGGAGTCAATTCCACAATTATAAAAACCGCCACCGCAAATCTGCTTTTCGTAACATCCCATACCTGAGATCACACACACGCGGGTTCTCTTCCCGTCATAGCTCGCGGCTATTTCCCGCCTGTAACGTTTGCACCAACAGCAACGTTGTATCATGTGAAGGCAACGGCCAGTGCTACCCGGGCCCGGGCAGACCAGCCGCCTTTGGATAACCCTGTGATTCGGACGAAGGAGGCTCTATGGAAGCGATACTGTGCGACGCATCGCCGCTGGCAGCGGATCTTTTCGACGACGAAGAGAAGGACAATGGGAGAATCCTTCCGCTCGGTGAGTTCATTGAGAAGGTAAAAGCGCGCAGCGACATTTTCCTTATCGACCGGGATTCGCGATTGTCAAAAGTTGAAGTCGCCTGCATCGTGCTGGCAATCGCCACCGGAGTGCTTGTGGGATTCATCAAGATCGAACCGGCTATCGTGAGAGCTCCGGACTATATCGACCCGGCCTCCCATGCAGTCACAGTCGTTCTGTCTTCCGGCACTGTCCAGGTGACGGCCGATCACTACAACACGGTTGTTCCCCCGCAGGTTCAACGTAGGTTCACCCTCAATCCGAAACAGGCCGTCCGCCATCAAGGAACCGGCGCCGGCGGCGTGGGAAGTCCCAATGCGCGCGTGGCCCGGGAAAATGCTTTCCGGATACTTTCCGCGCGGTTATCCGCGGTGGGCGTTCCGGGCGTGGACCAGGGCTCGCAAATCACCGGCATAACACATGGACTTGACGCAATGCTTGTCGGTATTCATACGCTCAAGGCAGGCGCCGACCCCGAATCCGGCCGCAGATTACCGGTGGGCACGGGAACGGCCCCAGGCTACGGGCCAAGCGGTTTCGGGCCCGGCAACGGTCCCGGAATCGGTGATCCGCTTGCCGATCTGTTGCCGCAGGATGAAGGTTTGCTCGTCCTGCGCCCGATCCGCCATTCGAGTACCCTCGGAAACATGGCTGCGCTTACGGAGTCCGCCGGCACAAAGATCTATGCGGGCGGCCGGAGCAAGTCGAGCATCATGCACACCGTTACGGACAACCTGCCTGCGCTGCGATATGCATACAACCGGTGGCTGCGCGTTCACCCGGGCGCCGCCGGAAAGATCACGGTGAAGTTCGCGATTGACGAATTCGGAAACGTCATTTTCTGCGAGGTGGTGAACGGGACGCTCCCGGACAAGGATCTGTCGGAACAGGTTGTCACCATTGTAAAGACGTGGCGGTTCGGGAAAATCGACAAGCCCGGAGATATTACGGAGGCGGTGTATCCGCTTGTGTTTTCGATGTGAAGCAGGGGCGCGTCGCGACGCCTCCTTACTTTGACAAGACAGAATGTATTTTGATTTCCGGTTCATCGCAACAAACGAGCGTACAGGCTATGGACGATCACATACTAACCTCCCTCTACGCGGAGCACGCCAAGAGCCTGTACAACTACATTCTGTGGATGACCAGAAACACCGACGCGAGCAAAGATATCCTGCAGATCGTGTTCATCCGCCTGTGGAAGAGCTCGTCCGCCCCCACGGGTGGCGACGACATACGGCGGTGGCTGTACACGTCGGCAAAAAACGCCTGCTACGACTCGTTCCGCTCGCACGCGCGCTTGTCCCGGCTGCGGGCGCATTACACCGCCGAATTTGTGAGCACGAACACCGATCCCCACGACGGTTTTTTCTGGGACATGCTCTCGGAGCTGTCGGAAACCGAGCGATGTATATTATACCTGCACCTCAGGGCCGGGTATTCCTATGCGGAAATAGGCCGCATCGTCGAGCTTTCGGAAAGCAATGTGCGCGTCAAAGTGTGCAGGGCGATCAAGCGGCTCCGGGACGTATGCGCGAGGAGCACAAGCAATGGATAACAAACAAGTCCACGTGCACGACGAAGAGGCGCTCATCGAAAGCGTGTTTTCGGGCTCGGCCGATCCGCTTCCCCCGGGCCAGGACGATTGCCCCGAATGCGCCGCGCTTGTCAAGGATATCCGGAAGCTCAAGAACGGGCTTGCGTCCATCGAGGACGAAGAGCCCCCGCAGCTTCACTTGGACGAAATTCTTCAAAAGAAATCAAAACCGCTGCTCACGCCCTGGATCCAGGATCTGCCGGGCGACTGGTACAGAAATCCGTTTGTCCTGAGCTTCGGGTTCCTGATGTTCGTGCTGGCAATCTACGTCCTGACCGTGTTTGTTTTCAGGTGATCTGCCTGTTTGCCGCTTCCTATTGCCTCGCCCCCGACTGTGCCATGGCTGACGACATCCCGCTTCCCCATTGTTTCACTCGCCCGGTCATTATATACTATAATAGTTATGAAGCGCCATTCCATCGCCTTTCTCATTCACCCGTACAAGAATTCCCTGGTTCCCAAGGGCACGTTCCGGGAAGCGGTGAACGCCTTTGCCCAGACCGTGCTCGACATTGGCGCTTCGTACCAGAACATCCGTCTCAACCTGGTGATGCCCGGCTACTTCCTCGAAGCCCTTGACCCCATGCTTCTCCTGCAACTTCGCGAGATGCACAAAAAGGGGGCGATCGAGTGGTTGACAACAGGCTATACCGAACCGTTCCTCAGCTTCTCCCCCCAGTGGCTGGTCAACGAGAACCTCCGGCATGGCATCACGTCGTTCCAGGAATACGCGGGCAGCAAGCCCGCGGGGTTTGTCCCGCCGTTTTCCAACTGGGAACCGTCGTACATAGATGTGCTTACCGACGCGGGAATCCAGTACAATGTGCTGTCCCGTTCGCTGCTTGCCAGTCAGTATCGATCAAAGCTCGGCTATTGGGTCACCGAGTTTGCCGGATCGTCAACCGTGCTGTTTCCCGTGCATTCGGTGTATCCTTCCACCGTGGCCGGCACCATGGAGACGTGGATCCAGGACCAGTTCGCGGCCGACCCCGGTGGTTCCGTTCCGGTCAAGCTTCTCTGCATCGACTTTTTGTGCCCGCTGCTCACGCAGGACATGTCGGTCACCCAGCAGGGCCTCAAGGAAGCGGCCGCCGTGTTCGACAGGCTACTGCTCACCTATCAGCCGATTCGTTTTACCGAGTTTCTGTCGTCCAACCCGCCGCTCGGGCTCATGTACCTTCCGCAGAGTCTGGTGCTCCGGCGCGACGACTCGGATACGGCACCACATTTTCTCAACTACCTGCATTCGTTCGACCAGGTGGGTGTCATCCAGCGCAAGCTGATGGACATTGCAGACAACATCGGCTCGCGCCGGGACAGCAAGCACGTGGAGCCGCACAAGAAGACCTTGTTTTTCGTCGCGGACATCAACCGGTATATCCCCTCAAAGTCAAGCGGTTTTACCCGGCTCCACGACCGCATGTGGTGTTATGAAAAGCTCATTGGCGTCGAACAGGAACTTCGCGAGCGCGACAATATCAGCGGTGGCCAGATCCGCATCGCCGATTTTCTCCGCAATGGCGGCAAGAGCATCATCATGACAAACAAGAACCTTGCCGTATATGTCGATCACAGGAACGGCGGCAGCGTGTTCGAAATCGATTTCAGGCGCAGGCGGTACAACGTGTGCGCGGGATACAATCCGTCGCGGCATGCGCTGCCCATGGTGATAGAATCCGGGCTTTCCTATACCATGTTTGTTGACCACCTCGTGGATACCGCGACGCAGGCGTCGCAATTCAGGGCCAAGACCGCCGCCGAGCTCGGCGATTTTTACTGCGGCGCATACGACTACAAGATCAAAAAAACCGCCGACGGCATCAAGGCCTCGCTTCACCGTCAGGGTTCGCTTGTGCAAGGCGACAAGAACTGTCCGCTTTCGATGGAAAAAATGCTCGGCCTGGAAAAAGACCATCCGGCTATACCTTTTGTCTACCAGATAACCAACAACTCACTTACTCCGTACCTTTTCCGTCTGGCCGTGGAACTTACCATTTCGCTGCCGGGAATTGCGACCGACTCTGCGTATCTCCTTAACAACAGGCAGAAGATCATGGAGCTTCGGACCGGACTGGTGGAGCTTCCCCAGGTGACGCAGTGGGTTGTGGCCGATCCCTCGTGCGGGGTGATGGTCGTATGCTCACTACAGAAACCCGTGGATGTCTGGTGCTATCCCGCGGTGCCGCCGGGCGTTGATCCGCAGCAGGCGGAGGCCCTTACCATCGTCATCACGGCGCCAATCACCCTTGACGGCAGCGGTATGTGGTCGCTTCTGGGCAAACTGCAGTTCAAACGCGTGGCACTTGCCGGGAAACAGCCCGATGAGATCTGAAGCGCTCGATATAACGATTGAAAGCAGGGGTCGCTCGATTTGGCTCTTTTTGTCCGGGCCGTTTCACGCCGAGCAGGTCCCGAGCATGCGCGAGAAGATTGCCGGGCTCATCGACGACGGCAACCGGCACCTTGTTGTGAACCTCGAGAACGTGATTGACATAGACGAATCCGCGATGCAGATGTTCCTCGCACTCCTCAACAGCATGCGCGGCAAAGGCGGCGACATCTGGTTTGTCTTTCGAAACGAGAATGTTTCCCGGGCCTTTTCGCCGTTCAGACACATCTTCTCCATTTACCCCGACGTCCAATCGCTGCCAGCAGGCGGGTTTCTGGGCAACTTGCGCCGGCGAAGCAGGGTGCTTGCCAGGAAGACCGGCATCAGGCTGTCCCGTCCCGTTGCGCTTACCCTGCTCATTACGCTGTTCGGATGGATACTCACGCTCATGTTCATCATCCACCTTCAGAACCAGCGGATCCGGAAGCAGGAAACCGAAATGCGCGCGCTCACCGAATGGAATCGTACCGCGGCCGCGGAAATCAAGGAGCTGCACGACCGCATGAAGCCGCTCGAACAGCTCGGTGTGCTCAAAGACACCCCGCCCAGGAAATCCCCGTGAACCCGTCGCACCCCTCCCCAGGCCTGCGCCTGGGCCTTCTCATTCACGGGAACAAGATCTGGATCTCCGAGTTCGTCAGCATTTTCCTGATTTCCGCACTCCTGCTCGCGTTCTCCGCCCTTACGTTTCTCATTGTCCTCGACGAGGCGATCATCCGGTCGAACGACCGCCGCATTCTGGCGCTCAACGCCGGCAAACAGTCACAAGAGAAGGACCTGGCGAACCTCGCGTCAAAGGAGAGAATAATTAACGCCATGCGAGCAGAGCTCGGCGACAGGCTCTCGCGCCAGACCTATTGGCAGCTTTCGGACTTGGTGCGTAGCAGCAGTTCCACGTTCGGCTACGATCCGCTGCTCCTGCTCGCGGTGATCGATGTGGAAAGCAAGTTCTCGCCGCGGGCCATGGGCCAGTACAAAAACGGCGAAGCCAGCGGGGCCTTCGGACTGATGCAGCTCAAACTCGAAACCGCGCAGTCAATCGCCGCGAGCCTGGGCCTGACCGTGCGCAGCAACTCCGACCTCTTTCGGCCGGATGTCAACGTTGCGCTGGGAGTCGCCTACCTCACCCAGCTCATCGCACAGTTCAAGAGTTTCAAACTGGGCCTGCTCGCCTACAACCAGGGGCCGGGCGTTATTTTGGAACAGCTCGCAACGCAGCACCCCCTGTCGATTGACTATTACCACAAGGTGCTCAGGAGTTTCTACCGGTTCCGCGCGATTACGGATAGTCTGGGGGTTGTCAGGGATTTGAGTAAATGAGATGGTCAGTACATAGTAAAGTGGGCCGGTCCCCTCTTAGCCGCGAGTTCCGCAATAACCTTGATCACCCCCATCCCGATTGCCACCGGTAGTATCCCGAATAAAGGAATCAGCAGCGTCGAGCACAGCGCCATGCCGAGCGCCCCGCCGAAAAGGTCGGCCGCGTACAGATCTCCGAGTCCCGTACGCGCCTTTGACACGATCTGCCCCCCGCACAGCACGCCGGCGCCGGCATGAAACAGGTAGAACAGAACCGGCGGAAGGGACGGGAATAGCGCCAGCAGCGCGAGGCTGCAGGCGCAATACGCGCCGATTGCGAGATCGGAAAACGGCAGTCTGCGGATGAGTGAGCCTGCCGCGAATCCCGCGGCAAGCGCCACGAGCAGCAGCGACACATGCGAATAGAGCGCCCCGCAGGTGGATTGATACAACAGAAGAATGGCCACCGAATACGCGCCGAGCACCAGTCCGCTTGTTCCAACCGAGAAAGCCGCGCGTGTCCGGGGCACCAGCCATGCGGCGACGCAGAAGCATGCGACAAGCAGCGCTATCACAAGACCCAGCTGATTTCCGAACAATTCGATCCAGCTCTGCAATCCGAGCAGCAGCGTGACCGGCCTGTCGCTGGTATTGACAATGGCGGAAGCAGGCGATCTGTTTGCTTCCTGAATGCGATCGTCCGACACTGCCGGCACGATCGAGGACGAAAGATACTCGGTCGGCGCGCGGACGCTCCACTTCGTGGAGAGCGGTTTATCGGACGCCATGAACGTGTACCCTTCGCCGGGGAAAACCAGAACGTGCGGGAACACCGACCCCAGGGTCGAGTAGAGCGCATTATACAGTTTTCGCTCCGCCGGCGAAAGGTAGTTCTCGGAAAACGGCAGCGTAAACGTGACAAGGCCGGAATCCGCGAGAAAAGTCTTGACATGAGAAAGGAACGAGCGCGTGTAGAACCTGTTTGAGGCGGCGGTGCGGGGAATGCCGGTTCCCAGGAACACGATATCGTACCGAAGGCGCGGACGAAACGTTTCGACTGCCGCAATGCGGCCGCCCTGCCGGGCGAACGCCGGCTCCGTTTCCACGACGTCAACGGAACAGCCCGTGTACTTTGCGATCTCGGCAGCCTGGCCGCGGTCGAACACCACAAGCGCGCGCCGGACAGCCATCCGCTCCCCCATGGGAATGTGGACGGCCTGTTCGAGAAAGGGACGCTGCATCGTTGATTTGTACAGTGTGCCGTTTTGCAGAAATGTGGTGTCGCTCCCTGTGCCGATCGGCAGGATTTCACCTTCGTGCCCGTAGATAATGCCCTGCGCGGGTACGTCGTATTTCCACTGAACCGAGACGCGGTCGAACGCGGGAACGAACGCGAGGGCAGCCAGGCACACGAGTGCAGCCCACGGCGCGCGCCGGCACACTGCCAGCAGCGGAAGCCCGGCTATTACCGCAATGAGGCTGTTGGGCGTCTGCACGAGAACGCCTGCAAAAACACACAGCGCTCCCGTCACGGTGCCTGCATTTTCCCATCCGTAGAGCCTGCCGGGCCGCCCGCCGCGGGAAAACAGTGCGCCGAGCACCAACCCGTTTGCAAATGAAAATGGACATTCGCTTGCGGCAATCACGGCCAGCATCTGGAGCGGGCCCAGGAGTTCCCCGGGCAGGAACACCAGGCGGCTTGCACGGATGGCCGTTATTCCCAGAGCGGCGCACACAGCAAGCGCGGCGGCCGCAACCCCTGGCCCGACCTGGGCCGTAGCGCGCGAACCAAGCACGGTGCCCGCACCTGCCGCCAATACCCACGCCGATAGTATCATGCCAACGGAAAGTTCGTTGCCGGAAAAAACCGAAAGATACTCGCGGAAATAAACACTTTGTAAGGCGGCCGAAAACAGGCCCACCGCGAATAGGAACGGCACCGGGCCGCTCCTATTCGTGGAAGTGAACGGCACGGTAGCGCTTGACATCCGCTGTTTTCCATCCGTCGGCGGGCAGGCCGCCCTTGACGGCTAGGTTTTCGAGAAACTCCACCTTGTCGGGAAGCTGGTCCCACACCTGCGGCAGAAAGGTGGACTGGTGATATCCTTTGGAGAGAATGATGCCGTCTTTGCCGGGTTCCAGTTTGTTAAGAAGATCCTGCGGGCTGGCGTACGGCAGGGGCTCGGGCCTGGTGAGCACCGATACTTCTACCTCAATGTCGGCGAGTTCGGCCGGCGTTACCTGCGGGAAGCGCGGGTCCGCAAGTGCCGCGTTCTTTGCGTTGTCGATCACGGCTTCAAACAGCGGCTTTATCCCTTCGATATACCCGATACAGCCCCGCAGACGCCCGTGCTTGGTGAGCGTCACAAAGCAGCCGCAGGAATCCATGGTTATCGCCGGAGGATTGCCCGGCACAACCGGAGGCCGACCCCGCACCGACGCTTCCAAGTTCTGGCGCGCGAGTTTGAGCAGAAATACTTTGACGTCCTGCGGAAGATCGTTGCAACCTTCCCCGGCAGTTGTGTGGTCGGCGCCAGCCTGCGCGCCGTTGCTGATTTTTACGTCGGTCTTGTCCGACGAGGCGTTACAATCTGCAACATTCATCGGCAGTACTCCAAGGATAAAGACGATAAGGGCAGGTGCGGCCACACGGTATTTCATGGAAAGGTTGACCTCCATCGCTGCGCGCGGGCCGGAAACTATTCCTTCGGCGCGGCGGGCTTCTTCACATATGCAATTGCGGCATATCCCACGACCCGGTCTTCGGAGCCGTAATGCGGAGCGGTTTCGTAGGACGTACGGGCTTCGAGAAGAAGGGGAGACAGCGCCATCATTCTTGCAAGGCGCATCACAATACGAATAGGCATTTCGCCGCATGCGTCAATGTCGCCCTGATCATTCCCCGCAAGGATCAGCGAGATTGTTGTATCGTCGACGGCCCGCGCCTCCTTTTGCGCACGAAAGTGAGACAAGTCGGAGGAGGCAATAACCACGGTGCGCTCATCGATGAGCGGATAAAGCATATCCGCGGCCTTCTGCGGGTCGATGCCGTGCACGATGAGGGGAACAATTTTGAAGGACGGCAGCAGAACTTGCAAAAACGGAACCTGCACCTCAATGCTGTGTTCCGGGGCGTGGGCCGCGGGGTCTTCGTACACGGGCCGGTTCTGAAGGAGTTTCTCGACGCGCTCCACATCCACCGCGACCCTGCCGAGCGGCGTTTCAAACCATTCCGCGCCTGCGGTCGCGATTCCTCGTACCGGCACACGGTGCGGCGGGCCAAGCACAATGGCGGTCGTGACTGTCCGGTCGAGCGTTGCATAGCCGATACCCGCCACCGGCCCGGAAAAAATATAGCCCGCGTGCGGGCAAATGAGCATTTTGGGCCCGGAAGCGAGCTTCTTACCGCAGGACAGGTACGCTTCCACGTCCTTCCGCAGTTCGAACGGATTGTCGGAGTAGAATTGACCCGCAACTGCAGGCATTCGAACCCGGTCCTGCACTTGGCCCGGAACCGTTGCTGCCATAAGAGTTACTCCCGCGAGAAGCCGGGCAGCGGCGCAAAAACGACCCGCGCTCCTGGAGCCCGGCCGGACCTTCATGCACGCACCGAAGGTAAATATACTCCCGGCTTTGGAAAAGAGGGATTGCCCGCTAGGTCCAGATGCCCTTGATGACGGTCCCGCAATAAGTGCATTTGCCGTCTTTGATGGCAACCTTCTTGATGGAATAGCCGTCACGCACGACAACGGGCTTCTTGCACGACGGGCAATAGGTGCTCGAATCGATTTCGGCGACATTTCCCACATACACGTACTTAAGGCCTTCCTCCTGCGCGATCTTCTGCGCGCGCCGGAGAACATCGGTGGGCGTCGGGTAGAGGTTTTCTAGTTTGTAAAGAGGGAAGAACCGGAGGAAATGCAGCGGTACCTCGGCGCCCAGGTTCTGTTTGTGCCACGTACACATGCTGCGGATCATGGCAAAATCGTCGGTCCAGGTGGGAACCACGAGGTTGGTGACCTCAACCCATATCCCGAACTTGAGCGCGTTGGTTATCGTGTCCATCACGGGCTGGAGCTTGGCGCTGTTGAGCTTGAGGTAGGTCTCGTTCTTAAAGCCCTTGAGGTTGATATTTGCCGCATCCATGTACGGTGCCAGTTCCTTGAGTGGCGCTTCGTTGATGTAGCCCGCCGTCACCCAGATGTTCTTGAGGCCCGCCAGCCTGGCCAGCTTGCACGTTTCGAGAACGTATTCGTACCACACAATAGGCTCCGAATAGGTATAGGAAATCGAGGTGCAGCCTTGGCGTTTCGCTTCCTCCACCACCTTTTCGGGCGGAAGGCAGGTAGTTTCGGTGTCCTTGGGAAATTGTTGACTTATGGTATAGTTCTGGCAGTTGAGACACCGCAGGTTGCACCCGGCAATGGCTAGCGAAAAGGACTTTGATCCCGGCAGCATGTGAAAAACGGGCTTCTTCTCGATGGGGTCCACGTGCACGGCGCAGGGGTTGGCATAGGCATTGTTGACAAGCGTTCCTTTGACGTTTTCCCGCGTTCGGCAGATACCGATGGCGCCCGGCCGTAAGATGCATTGGTGGGGACACAGTTCGCATGCCACGGCGCTGTCGCCCATGGCTTGCCAGTACATCGCCGTCTTGCGCGGGGCCTCGGGTTTGGCGAAACAGGCCGGTGCGACGGCCATGCCCAACATTGCGGCCGAGGATTGAAGAAGTTCTCGTCGGGTGATCATGCTGATGCACCGGCTTTTGGTAGGAAGCGACGTTTTGTTTCCTGCGCGCGCTTGTAACACCTAAAATAGTAATTCTGAGCAAGCATCGGATTATATTCGTTTTGAGGCGACGGAAATTTTGGGGAACGCTCGCCGAGCATCTCTTTCTCGCGCCTGGTCCCAACGGGTAAAGCATGCTGCCACCTGTGGGTTACCGGATATTGTCCACATGTACCTTGTTCAACAGAGCGAATAAAGATTTATTGAATATTTTCCCGAAACTATTTTACCAGTCTCTACACGGTAAACCCTTCTAGAAAGGCCCCTTCACCATGGTAGGAAAAAACATCATTCTATTTGGTCCTCCCGGCGCCGGGAAAGGTACGCAGGCGAAAAGGCTGGTAGAGCTGCTGTCGCTTCCCCATGTTTCAACCGGCGACATGTTCCGCTACCACATCAAGAATAATACCGAGCTGGGAAAGACTGCAAAGAGTTTTTCCGACAAAGGCAAGCTCGTGCCCGACGAGGTGACCATCGCAATGGTCAAGGACCGCCTGGGCCAGGCCGACATGAAGTCGGGCTTTCTCCTCGACGGATTTCCGCGCAGCGTACCCCAGGCAAAGGCGCTCGACGAAATCCTGCGCGATCTGAGAACCAAGCTCGATCATGTCATCAATATCGCGGTTGCCGATGACGACGTGCGCACCAGGCTGCTCAAGCGAGCAACCATCGAAGGCCGGGCCGATGACGCGGACCCGAAGGTGATACAGAACCGCATCGATACGTACAAAAACCAGAGCGAGCCCTGCATCAACTATTACCGTCCCAAAGGGATCGTACGCGATATCGACGGCGTCGGCACCATAGACGAGGTGTTCGCTCGGATACAAAAGGTTTTCGAGTGATCCAGGCACAGCGCACGGGCGCACCCTCGGCTCTGAGCGGACACAGGGCCATGAAACCCCACATCATCCATTTTGTCTTCTGCCTGTCTTTTGCTTCGGCGGCCCTGCTGCCCGGGTGCAGATCGCCCAAGAGCCAGGCGGGCGGCGTTTCCCCGGAGCTCGCTTTTGTGAAGCAAGCCGTGGAGCAGCAACTCGCGAACCAGATGGACCTTCTTTCGCGGCAGATAAGCGGGTTCGCCGGCGTGGTGGCCGCCGACAGGGAGTTCTCAATGAAACTCCTCGTTGACAAAGACAAATCCGCTCCCGAGGTCACCGAGATTGCCCAGCGGTACCTTGCACCCATGGCCCTATCGATCCTTTCCATAACGGATTCGCAGTACGTTATCCTTTCGTGCGGCCATTTTCCGGCAAATACCGGGACCGTTTTTTCGGCCGCGCGAAGCCTCGGCGCGACGCCTGCCTTTATTGCCGACAATGTAAAGGGCGAGACCGTGCTCACGCTGCAGGCAAAGGCGCGCTTCACCATACTCGACACGGCCGTGTTTTACGCCTGCGGCGGGCTCACCGTTGGTAAGGACTTTTTGGCGCGGCTTGTGTGCTGGCCCGGCTATTCCATTCTCGTCAAGAAAGGGACAACGGTAATCGGCATGGAAAGGGTCGAGTCGATTTCCGAAGTCAAAGACAACACGATCCTGCTCAATAACACGGCGTATCCAGCCGTGTCCATCTCTCTCCCGTATGCGGGTGACGGCGACCCGCCGGCATTGATTGTGGTATCCAACAAGCCTTGTGCGCGATGAGCGACGAACTCCTCGACATTTTCGATTCGTCGGGCCATCCTCTTCACCTCGCAAAGCCCCGCCTCGAAGCGCACCGCAGCGGGCTCTGGCACCGGACCGTGCACGTCTGGATTGTCAACGGCACAGAAATGCTGCTTTTTCAGAAGCGGGCTTTGTCCAAGGAATCGTTTCCGGGGTTGTGGGACGTATCCGCGGCCGGACACGTATCCACGGGCGAGCCGCTGGTCGCGGCTGCACGGCGCGAGGTTTTTCAGGAGCTGGGTATACACGTTGCCGAAGCCGAGCTGGGCTTCCTGTTTACCACGCAGACATCTTCGATCCAGCGTGAAGGGACGTTCGTAGACAATGAATTCAACCACGTGTATGCGGTGAACAGGGACGTGAGCATCAGCGAGTTGGCCCTGCAGGAAAGCGAGGTGGCGGACGCGCAGTATGTTCCGTGCGGCGAACTCCGCCGGCTTGCCGAATCCGGCGATCCGGCATTTGCGCCTCATCCCGAAGAGTATGCCCGGCTCCGGGGGTATCTGTTCCGCCTATAACAAGAGCCGGAAAGGATGCCCTTCCCGGCTCTTGCGAAAGCAATGTCCCCAGTAGAGAGACACACGGCTATTTCAACTGCACAACAGCCTGTGCAGACCCGCCGTCACTTTTGTAAAGAAGAACGCCGCTCGCAAAGCTCTGCCTCGCCCCGGCCGCAGTCCGTCCGATACGCCTGCCGTCCACCGAAAAAAGAACCGCCTCTACTGCGGGATGCACCGCCCGCACGCGAACCTGGGGCAGCACCGACGCAGCGGTTGAAAACAACACGACATTAATGACCGTGCCATTAGCGCTCGAAGGAATAGTCTGCAGGGTGTCCTTTGAAAAGTACTTTGACTTTTCGATGTGCTCCTCGATGGCGATTACGCCGACGTAATAGGGCTGCCTGGTGCTCAGTTTGTAGTAACCGCCCAGCTGGGACGTGGTGTCCTTTCCCGAGTACAGGAGCAGAGCCCCGTTGCTGATTCTCACCTGGACAATGGCTCCCTTGATTCCCGTCCCGAGAGAATCGCACACCGCGCCGCTTATTATGTAGGTAACGCTGTCGCCGGCATGTAACTTGACAATAAGCACAGTGTCGAGCTGAATATTATGACTGCCCGAGGGCAGATCGTGATCGAGCGGCCGGTATCCGATCTTTTCTATTTCAAGCGACGGATAATACTGGTTTGCCGTCGGCAGGCGCAGAAGAAAAAGCCCAGCCGAATCCGTCCAAGCCGTGTCGCTGACCGCGGTGCCTCCGATCCCTGCGATTCCCTGAGCAATTATCGCCGCGCCGGCAAGCGGGTCATGGGTGCTTGCGTCGGCCACGATGCCGGTGATTCTTACCGTGTCGCTCGGCGCCACGACGGCAGAATGCAACTCGAAATTCGCGCGTATCGTGTCCGGAATACCGATTGACTGAACAGGAATATCTATGGTGTTCTGAGCGGTCTGAAACCCCTGCGCTCTCACCGTGATGGTTGCTTTGGGGGCGGACGTGGCGGAAACAATGGCGTACCCGCCCAGCGCATCGGTGCGACCGGAGTCCACGGCGACAACCCCGGAAGGTCCGCCCAGCGTGACAGTCACGAGCGCGCTGCGGATCACCGTTGCGCTTCCCTCACTTGTGACAACTCCCGAAATAACGAGCGTGTCGGCGAATGCCGCACTGCCCAAGCAAGCCGAGACAATCACGCTCGCAATCAGAAAGGGAATTTTTCTACGAGTGCGCATTTCCTTGGCGGCCCGGTCTCCCCCGCAACGGCTCAATCGAACAGGCACAAAAAAAAACAGGGGCGTACCCCCTGTTCCCGTATCCGTCAGCCTCCGAGACTGAATCACGCCATTATCCTTTTCTTTTGTTTTCACCGTTACCGGTGTGCTGCCCTTCGCGCTTTGAGCTCGGTCATTCTGTCGTTGATTTGCTGGCAGGATTCTTTTCTGGCATTGTCGAGCTGAGTCTTTGCCTCATCGGTCAAAAGGAGCTGAGAAATTGTGGAACTTGCGAACTGTTCGGCTCTGTCCCGCTGTGCCGCGAGATAGATGCGCGATTCCTGGGGAGCCATCATCCGGATATTCTCCATGGTCGTGGCAGCGCTCTTTATCCGCGTTTGAAGGTCCTGCGGAAGCGACCTGTAAAGCTCGTCGTAGTTTGCCTGAATGGTGTTCTTGGAATCGTCGAAGCCGCCGCCCTCACCGGATGACGCCGGCTGGGCATTGACAAAAGTCAAAAAGCCGGCAACAGCCATCGTACTCAGACAAACGCTCATTTTCTTCATTGAAACCGCCTTCGCTAAATATAACACATTTCCAACTGCCGGTACTAGTATTCAAACCTCACGCCAACCAAACTTATTCCATTTGTTATCAGGGTATTACGCAACATTAATCTGCTGTCAGGATTTCAACTTTGGGGTCGCAAAGCCTCAAAAGGTGTGGGAATGAACCTCCGGCGCCTTTGGTATCCCGCGGATTCTCAAGCGCTTGGGTGGAGTATGGTTGTTTCTGAGGTGTTTCACCCCCAAATACATGTTGACCCAGCCTATTGACCCTCGCCACTAGTCGCGAGCGGGCCCAAGGGCCAACGACACGAAAGCCACAGGTTCGCGCTTTCTGTAAATTTGTCCAAACTGCCTGCCTATTCCAACAACATTTATCTCTTCCGGCGCAGTGCAATTTCGTATTTTCACATGTTGCATCAACTTTCACTCCACCGGTGCCCTCGCAGCGACACGGCACCCACCATACGAAACAAGGAGAACGGCCATGGCAAAGAAACCCGAAGTGGATCTGGAGTTCAAAAACAAGACCGCCGCAGTGGAACACGCGGTCAGTCAAATCGAGAAACAGCACGGCAAAGGCGCCATAATGCGCCTGGGCACCGCATCGCTCGCGATTGACGTTCCGGTGATTCCCACCGGATCCATTTCGCTGGACATGGCGCTGGGCGTGGGCGGGTTACCAAAAGGCAGAATAGTGGAGATTTACGGACCGGAATCGTCGGGAAAAACCACGCTCGCGCTGCATGCCATTGCAAACGCCCAGAAAGCCGGCGGCATCGCGGTGCTCATCGACGCCGAATATGCGTTTGACGCGCTCTACGCGAAAACCCTGGGCGTAGACATCGACAACCTGCTCGTTTCGCAACCCGATACCGGGGAACAAGCGCTCGAAATAGCGGATACGCTTGTCCGAAGCGGCGCGGTTGACATCATCGTAATCGACAGCGTTGCCGCGCTCGTTCCCGCGGCGGAGATCGAGGGAGAAATGGGCGATTCTCACATGGGGCTTCAGGCGCGGCTCATGTCGCAGGCGCTGCGCAAGCTCACGGGAATCCTCTCAAAATCGAAAACCTGCCTTATTTTCATCAATCAGCTGCGCATGAAGATCGGCATCATGTTCGGCAACCCGGAAACTACCACGGGCGGCAATGCGCTCAAGTTCTATGCCTCGGTGCGCATCGACATACGGCGCATCGCGGCGATCAAGGACGGCGACAACGTGATCGGCAACAGGACAAAGGCGAAAGTCGTGAAGAACAAGGTGGCGCCGCCGTTCCGGGACGCGGAATTCGACATTCTTTACGGAAAAGGAATTTCCTACGCGGGCGACGTCATCGACCTCGCGGTGGCCAACAACATTATCGAGAAAAGCGGAGCGTGGCTGTCCTTCGAGGGTGAACGCCTGGGCCAGGGCCGCGAAAAATCGCGGGATTTTATCGAGGAAAACAAGGACATAATGGCGAAAATCGAAAAACAGCTCCGCGACAAACTCAAGACACTCGGCAAGACTCCCCCTGAGGCGACCGCAGAGACAAAAGAGGAAAAGGAAGAATAATCATGCCCAAATCCGGAAACCAGATCCGCCAGGAATTCATCGACTTTTTCAAATCAAAGGGCCACCTTTTTGTCCCGAGTTCGCCGGTTGTCCCGAAAGACGACCCGACGTTGTTGTTTACAAATGCAGGCATGAACCAGTTCAAGGCCATTTTCCTCGGCGAAAACAAGGAAGGCTACCGCCGCGCGGCAAATTCCCAGAAGTGCATGCGCGTTTCGGGCAAACACAACGACCTCGAGGAAGTCGGCCGCGACCATTATCACCACACGTTCTTTGAAATGCTCGGCAACTGGTCGTTCGGTGATTACTACAAGAAGGAGGCGATCTCCTGGGCATGGGAGCTTTTAACCTTGGTTTGGAAGTTACCCAAGGACAGGCTTTTCGTAACCGTATTCGAATCGGACGAGGAAGCCGAGAACCTGTGGAAGACCCAGACGGATATCGAACACTGGCGGATCATGCGGTTCGGTGCGAAATCGAATTTCTGGGAAATGGGCGACACCGGTCCGTGCGGACCCTGCTCGGAAATTCACTACGATATCGGCGACATTGCCGATCAGAAATCGGTGTACAACGACCCTGTAAAGGGTGTGAATGGCACTAACGACAGGTTCCGCGAAATCTGGAACCTAGTCTTTATGCAGTACAACCGCGAAAAAGACGGAAAGCTGGTCGAGCTTCCCAACAAGCACGTCGACACCGGCATGGGGCTGGAACGCGTTGTTTCCATTCTTCAGAACACAAAATCCAATTATGGAACCGACCTGTTCTCTCCCATTATCGCCGCGTTGGGAAAGAAGAGCGGCAAACCGTATTCGCCTGATGTTGCCGGAACTCCGTTCCGCGTGATTGCCGACCACCTGCGCGCGCTGGTGTTCGCCATCACCGACGGCGCGACGCCTTCCAACGAAGGCCGCGGCTATGTGCTTCGCCGGCTCCTGCGCCGCGCGGCGAAATTCGGCCGCGAGCTCGGGTTCCACGAACCTTTCTTGTACGACGTCGCACCGGTCGTTGCGAACATGATGGGTGACGCTTTTCCGGAAATCAAGCAGCGAATCGGGTATGTGTGCGACGTGATCCGCTCAGAGGAGGAACGGTTCGGCACCACGCTCGAACAGGGCATTGAGAAATTCGGGCAGATCGTTGCCGCCCTGGAAGGCACGGGGAAGAAAGCCATCCGGGGCGCGGACATGTTCATGCTGTACGACACCTATGGTTTTCCCATGGACCTTACCAGGCTTTTGGCCGAGGAAAAGGGGCTCGCGGTTGATGAGGCCGGTTTTGAGAGTGAAATGGGCAAGCAGCGCGAACGTGCCCGCGACGCCGCCAGGAAAGGCGATGAAGGCGGCTTTTCTCCCGAAGGCTGGGTCACCCTGAAACAGACGCAGGGAACCGTGTTTGTGGGGTACGACCGTGATACCGCGGAATGCACCGTATGCCGGTACAAAATTACGCAGGGCGACGCTGCCGGGATTCGTCAATGCCTCCTGGTGCTCGACACAACGCCGCTGTACGCCGAATCGGGCGGACAGGTCGGCGACTCCGGCGCCCTCACCACGGCAACCGGCAAGGTGCTCTCTGTTGTCAACACGGTGAAATGGAACGACATGACCGTCCATGTGGTGAAAACGGATTCGCCGCTGAGCGCTCACGAGCTGGCCGCGCCCCTGCACGCCGAACTGCTTTCGGACAGCCGCGTTCCCACGCGGCGCAATCACAGCGCGACCCACCTCTTGCAGGCGGCGCTGAGAAAAATTCTCGGAACCCACGTACAGCAGTCGGGCTCGCGCGTCGGGCAGGATTCTCTCCGCTTCGATTTCACGCACCACAAGGCGCTTTCCGAAGAGGAACTGCGGCGCATTGAGGAGCAGGTAAACGAATGGGTTCTCGCCGATCTTCCGGTTACTACCGTCGTCAAGCCGACCAGCGAGGCGAAACGGGAAGGCGCCATGGCGCTTTTCGGCGAGAAATACGGTGAAAACGTCCGCGTGGTGAGCATGGGAACGGTGAGCAAGGAACTGTGCGGCGGCACGCACGTAACCTCAACCGGAACCATCGGGATGTTCCACATCACCGCGGAAACGAGCATTGCCGCAGGCGTCCGCAGAATCGAGGCGGTTACCGGCATGAGCTCTCTGCGCCTTTTTCTCCAGAAGGAGGCCCTTATCCAGGAATTACGGCGCGCGCTCAAGGTGAACGAAGAAGACCTTGTGGGCCGCACGCAGGCGATGCTCACGCATGTCAAGGACCTCGAACAGAAGATCGCGGCGCTGTCGCAGGCGGGCGCCGGCTCTCAGGTCGACGCCATACTGGCCGAGTCGCAGGCCGTGCAGGGACCATGCGCGTGGGCCGTTCGCAACCTGGGCGAAACCGACAAGGAAACGTTCGGAGCCCTGTGTGATGCCGTATCGGACGCCATCAAGAGCAAAAACCTCGCAACCACCGCCGTCGTCCTGGGAGCCGCGATTGACGGCCGCGTACTGTTCTTCGCCACTGCCGGCGCAAAAGCGGTCAAGGAGTGCGGCGTGCATTGCGGTGAACTGGTGAAGGCGGCCGCGCAGAAGGCCGAGGGTTCCGGCGGCGGAAGCCCGACCCGCGCTCAGGCCGGAGGCAAGAACCCGGCAAAGCTGGAAGAGGCGCTGACCATGGTGAGAAGCGCTCTCTCCGAAAAATGCGTCAACAGGCACATTGCAGGTTGAGCGGAGGCGAATTTTGATAAAGAAGAACGGCGTCTTGCGCGGCATTCTCGACAAGGCAAAAATCCGCAGGCCCTCCTACTGGGTGCTGCTGGACCCCGACGACTTTTCCCCAGCCAAGGGCTCGGCCGTCGCCCGCAAGGCGCAGGCCTGCGGGGTCGACGCCCTGCTCGTGGGGGGAAGCCTGCTCCACACCGACCAGTTTCCGCGATTTGTTGCATCGGTCAAGAAAGCGGCCACAATCCCGGTGATCCTCTTTCCGGGAGACGCCACGCAGCTCTCGGGACGTGCGGACGCGGTGCTGTTCCTCTCGCTCATTTCCGGCAGGAATCCGGTGAACCTCATCGGAGAGCACGTGAAAGCCGCCCCACTCATAAAGCAACTTGGCGTAGAGCCGATTTCCACGGCCTACATGCTCGTGGAATCCGGCGCCGTCACGTCGGTCGAATTCATGAGCAACACCCGGCCCCTGCCCCGCGGCAAGCCGAAAATAGCCGCGGCCCACGCGCTTGCCGCGCAGTACATGGGCATGAAAGTCATTTATCTCGAAGCCGGCAGCGGCGCACAGCACCCGGTCCCAAATGAAATGATCTCGATGGTACGTTCGGTTGTCGACATACCTGTTATTGTGGGGGGCGGTATCCGGGACGCGAAAACCGCGGTGGAAAAAATCCGCGCCGGCGCGGACATCATCGTCACCGGCAATCTGTTGCAGGCAAAGGACGGCATCGACACGATGAGGTCAATCGCGGCCGCGATAGAACAATGTGGCAGGCGGAAGTAAGTGTCAGGGATTAACCGTTACGACTCGGGTGCGCTCACTGCTTTGCGGAATGCTGTCGTTTGAAGAAGCCAGAAGCGCTCTCAATATATGCCTTCCCGGTTTGGCACCCCTGGTGTTCCACAAGATAACGCTGGAGTCCTGGCTTTCGGGGGGAAGAATAGGATACCACCGCTCGATGGTGTCGCCACTCGTGCTGTCTACGAGACTCACCGTAACTTCTTCAACTGTCCGACTCCTGTTCTCCGCATGAAGGGTTACCGCAAGCGTGCTGTCGATCTTTACGGAATCCAATGCGGAAACAGAGGTAATGTCGGTAGTATGGCCGAGCACCTGCACAGGTCTTTCCTGAGCATTCGAAAACAGGGTAACGCCGCCGACAATAGCCGATACCAACGCGACGTTTGCGGAAGCCGTAATCCGTCCGATTCTTAATGGATTCAACAATTTCATTCTAATAAAATACTCCCTGTACAAAATTCGTGCCAGAGTTGCGTGTTCATCGACATGTAGATCCAAAATAGTCCCCGATTCTCAATCCCGCTGTGATGCTCATCACAAAATATACGCCGGGCATACCACGGTCCGGAATTCCTCGCTTGCAAAGTGGTTTCCTGCAGAAAACGGTGCGGACCGCCCCGAGGCCGGCGGCCCGATCATTTCCCGGGGAGCGCGCAATCGGACTCGCGGCTAGTGCAACCGTAAACGCACATCTTGACGGTCTCCTTTACTATATTTACTACCTATGAACAAGAAATCTCCCGTCCCCCCATCGACGCCTTCGAATCCGTTCGCGGTGATCGACATCGGCACCACCTCGATTCGCATGATCATCGCCTATGTAGACGCAAGCGGCCTGTCGCACCCGCTCGAATTCCTTCAGCAGGCGGTGACTCTCGGCAAGGACACCTTTACCAAAGGGAGCATCGAAAAGGGGACTATCGAGGAATGCGTTCGGGCCCTCAAGAACTTCAGGAGAGTGCTCGAAGAATATGGCATCACCCAGGACGACAGGATTCGCGCCGTAGCCACCACCGCCGTGCGGGAAGCCGCGAACCGGGATGCGTTTATCGACCGCGTGTACATTGCCACCGGCATCCGCGTGGAGGTGCTCGACGATATGGACGTCACGCGGCTCACCTACCTCTCCGCTCGCTCGCTTTTGTCCAGGGACGCTTCCCTTGCCCGCGGCCAGGTGGTGGTGTGCGAGATGGGCGGCGGCAGCACCGAAATGCTGTTGCTTGCCAAAGGCAACATCGTGGCAACGCATTCGTTTAAGCTGGGCGCTCTGCGGCTCCGCGAAATGCTTGAGAGATTCAACGCGCCCGTCACCCGCCAGCGCACGCTGATGGAAAGCGAAATCAGCCGCACCATAGACCAGATTCTGCTTTCCGTTCCGCCCGCCTCGATCACGAACATGACCGCACTGGGCAGCGACGTGCGTTTTGCCGCCCACCGCCTCATTCCGGACTGCAACCCCCTGCTTCCCACGCGCCTGCCGCTTGCTGCCCTCGATAAATTTACAGAGGAGATATTGACGCTTTCGGTAAACGACTGCGTCCGCATATACAAGATGTCGTTTCCCGAGGCCGAGACCCTGGCGCCCACGCTGCTGTTCTACGGCATGCTTGCCCGGGCCTTCTCGCTCAAGAGCATCATCGCGTCCGACATCTCGATGCGTCACGGCATTCTCATCGAGATGACCAGAAACGGGCCGCCGGGCGACGATTTTGCGAGGCAGATCACGCGCTCGGCATGGGAGATCGCGCGGAAATACAAATGCGACGAAGGGCACGCGCGTCACGTGACCGGGCTCGCCGCGACGCTGTTTTCGAGCCTGTCGGCCGATCATCAGCTTGCACCGTGGCACGGGCTGCTGCTGTCGGTTGCGGGCATCCTCCACGACATCGGAATTTTCGTCAATCCGCGGAGCCATCACAAGCATTCCATGTACCTCATCCAGAACAGCGAATTGTTCGGCCTTTCCCGGCGCGACACACGGCTCGTGGCGCTTGTCGCGCGGTATCACCGGCGGGCGACACCCAAGGCGGTGCATCCGGAATACGCGTCGCTTGACAGAGAAGACCGGCTCGCGGTGGCAAAGCTGGCCGCCATCCTGCGTGTGGCCGACGCTCTCGACCGGTCACACAGTCACCGGATTTCCGGGATCGAATGCTTCCGGGAAAAAGACCGGTTCGTCATCGCCGTCCCGAACGTGGACGACCTGACGCTCGAACAGGTGGCTATGCAAAACAAAGCCGACATGTTCGAGGAGGTGTACGGCATGACCGTCGTCCTGGAAAGAAAAGGAGCGTCGAAACCATAGTATGCCTACCCAACAAAAATCCGATTTTATCAACAGGGAGCTATCCTGGCTCGAATTCAACGACCGGGTCCTGCAGTGCGCTTTTAACGAATCGCTGCCGGTTCTGGAACGGCTGAAGTTTCTCGCAATCACGGGCTCCAACCTCGACGAGTTCTTCATGGTTCGCGTCGGCGGCCTCCAGATGCTCACCAAGAAAGGCAACCGGAAGAAAGATCCGGCCGGCTTGCGTCCTTCCGAGCAGCTCACCGCCGTTCTTCGAAGGACCGCCGCGATGGTGAGCCGGCAATACATTTGCTATTCGGAGATCGGCAAGAGCCTGGGTGAGTCCGGCATCCGGCGTCTGCTTCCCCAGGAACTCCTCGGCGAGCAGAGCCGGCACGCCGAATACGTGTTCGACAACGAGATAGCGCCGGTGGTTTCTCCCATGGCAATTTCCAGCCTCCAGGAGACACCACTGCTCTTCAATCGAATGCTCTATGTCGCCATACGGCTCAACGCGTCTCCTTCCCAGCGGGGGCCGCAAAAGTCCGTTGCTGCGGACAAGCCCAAGGGCCCGCCGGTAAGAAGGCTCGCTATTATTCCCATCGGCAAGACTCTCGGCCGGTTCATCACGCTGCCCTCGGACGGCGGCAACCATTTTGTGCTCGTCGAAGACCTGATCACGCTTTTTGCCAGCCGGTTCTTCCCGGGCGAAACCGTCGCCGAAACCTCGTGCTTTCGCGTCACGAGAAACGCCGATGTTTCGCTGCGCGAAGACGACGCTTCGGACCTGGTTGTCGAAATGGAAGCGGTGATTGACGCACGCAAACGCAGCGACTGCGTTCGCCTCGAAGTGGACGGCGCGATGTCGGCGGGAATGGCCGCCGACCTTGCCGCCTTTGTCGACGCCCCGGAAAACGCGGTATACCGCGCCGACGGTCCGCTCGACCTTTCGGCATTCATGCGGCTCACGGAGCTTTCCGGATACGACAAGCTCAGGTACAAACCCTGGCCCGCGAGAACGCCGCCCTTCCTCAAGACAGCGCCCTCGCTGTTCGAAGTGCTTGCCAAACGGGACGTGCTGTTGTACCATCCCTACGAAAGCTTCGATCCGGTTCTCCGCCTTATCCAGGAGGCGGCGCGCGACCCGCAGGTGGTGGCCATCAAGCAGACGCTGTACCGAACAAGCAAGAAGAGCCCGATCGTTGCGGCGCTCGCCGAGGCGGCCGCGGCCGGCAAGTACGTTACCGCCATCGTCGAACTCAAGGCGCGATTCGATGAGGAGCGCAATATCGAATGGGCGTCGGAACTCGAGGACGCAGGCGTGCAGGTAATCTACGGCGTCAAGGGTCTCAAGACGCACGCCAAGGTGTTTATCGCGGTTCGCCGCGAGCCGAACGGTCTGCGGCGTTACCTGCATTTCGGCACCGGCAACTACAACGAAATAACAGCCGCCATTTACAGCGACGCCTCATACATGTCGTGTAACGAGGATCTGGGCGCGGACGCGTCCGCATTTTTCAATTCCATCACCGGTAATTCGCAACCCCAGAATTACCGGAAGATAGAAGCCGCGCCCCTGGGCCTCAAAGAGAGGGTCCTGTCTCTCATCGAGGCAGAGACTGAGCGGAGCCGTGAGGGACAGAAGGCCTTTATCCTGGCGAAAATGAATTCGCTCACACACCCCGAAATCATAGAGGCGCTGTACGCGGCTTCGAAGGCGGGCGTCAAGATCCAGCTTAACATACGCGGAATATGCTGCCTTAAACCCGGCGTGGCGGGCCTCAGCGAAAACATTCAGGTCAAAAGCATCGTAGGCCGGTTCCTCGAACATGCGCGCATCTGGTGCTTCGGGAGCGGCGGCAAGGAGAAGGTGTTTATCTGCACCGCCGACTGGATGCAGAGAAATCTTGACAAACGCGTCGAGCTGCTCACGCCCGTGGACGATAAGGACTCCCGCCAGCGGCTCATGCACATTCTCGACCTGTGCTTCAAGGACACCGCAAATTCGTGGCGCCTGCTCCCCGACTGCCGGTGGGAAAAACTGTCGGTCGCTCCCGGCACGAAAAAGGATTTCAACTGTCATGCGGCGCTCTACGATGAAGTGTGTGAAAAGACCGACAAGGCGAAACGCATGAAGAGAACCATGTTCGAGGCGCACAAGCCCGCAAAGCCCAGAAAGTAATCGGCATGTCAGCGAAGCCCGCTCTTGAATCGCTGTGCGTGAAATACCGCAACGAAGACGTCCATTCCCAGTTTGTGGCGCGCCTGGCCCTGCAGATTTTTGACGCGGTATCTCCGCATCTTCGACTTCCGCTTTCCCTGCGCCCGCTTGTGCGGGCGGCAGCGCTCCTTCACGACGTCGGATACTGCGAAAATCCGGCGGATCATCAGGCCGCGGGCAGCACGCTCGTTGCCAAACAGGAAGTTGCCGGATTTGCGCGCGATCAAATGCGGATCGTGGCCGCGGCCATTCTTCTCCATCGCAAGGATTATGGAAAAGCCTACGGTACCGTCTTGTTCGACACTGTCGATGACAAGGAAACCACCCTGTGGATCGGCGCCATCCTTCGGGTGGCCGACGGACTCGATCACGGCCACCTGCAGAACGCGGAAATATTGTCTGTAAAGCAACAGGCGGGCGGTTTTCTGCTGTCCGTGGCAAGTCCGGGTTATAGAAACAATATCGGATGGGCGCAGGCAAAAGCCGACTTGTGGAAAAGGGTCTTCCATAAGGAACTGAGAATTGCGGACGCAGGTTCGCCGTACCCGGCGACCAGGTTCGCAGGCATCGTGAAACGCGGAGACGGTGCGGTGGACGCAGCGCGAAGACTTTTGTTTCTGAACTACCGCATCCTTTCGGAAAACTACCAGGGCGTCCTCGCGGCGGAAAGCGAAGAGCCGCTCCATGACTTTCGCGTTGCCATGAGGCGTTTTCGCGCCGCCCTCCGCCTGTTTGGACCATTTTTGCCGAAGTCGGCTGTGCGCAGCATTGATGGCAGACTCGCATCCCTGGCGCTGGCCCTGAGCCCCATCCGCGACAACGACGTGTGGCTGCAGTTTCTGGCATCAAAACGGGTATTGGACGCCTTCCGCGGGAATATAGACTTTGTCCATTTCCACGCCCTCCAATCGCGCCGCCAAAAAGCCGACAGGCGAGTCCTTCGCAAACTGCTTGGCAATCCGGAATACGGATCGCTTATGCGCGACATCAACCGCTTTCTGCGCGTTGACTTGCCGCAAAAAATAAAGAAGCCGCAGTATCCCGTTGAACCGCTCGGGGCGCGAAGGCTTTTTGCCATCTACTTCGAAATCCTGTCGAGGCCCGGCGTCAAGAAGGGCTACGATGTCCAGGAGATGCACCGGCTGCGCAAACTGTGCAGAAGGGCCAGATACTGGGCCGAATTTTCGGAACCGCTCCTTGGCCAGCCGGCCAGCCTGCTTGCACGGCGTTTCAAAGCGCTTGCCGACATCCTGGGCGACCTGCATGATTCCGATATGGCCGTGGAGCGGCTTGCAGCCACGCCTTCGCCGACTGCCGGCCTGCTGCTGCGGCAAGCTCTTGGGAACAAGCGCAGATTGCTTGCCAGATTCAACCGGGCGTGGCGGTCCATTAGGTCGCCGTCGATACTGTATGCCGTTACGGCGATATCGCATGAAGCGCAGAACAACGCCGCCTACTGCTTTCTGGTGCGTCACGCAAACGCGCAAAAGACCGGAGGCGACAGGCGAACACTTGACAAACAAGGTATCTGCGAGGCCCAGACGGCCGGCCGCGCTCTGGCTCTTCTCCAATGCAAACCGGACGTTATCGCGGCAAGTCCTCTCCCCCGCGCATGCGACACGGCGGCGCTGCTTGCCCAGTCCTTTGCGTTCAATGCGCCCCTTACCAGAAAGAACTGCCTTGCGCCGGACGCGGAAGTGGAAGGTACTGTTGCCTGGCTTTCGGGTGTTAGCGCTCATTCTTGCCTGTGCGTTGGACACATGCCTCACCTCGAACGGCTTGCCGGGGCGTTACTGCGGCCCGGCGAAAGCGGGCCGATAGAGTTTACAAAGGCATCGGCCTGCTGCGTGTCGTTCGAGACGGGAATAGAGGGCGGCAAAGGAACACTGGAATGGTATTTTTCCGAAAAGAAACTCAAACGGATCGTCAACAGAATTACGGGGAAAAGATAACCCGCGCCTGCGGCGGCATTCTTTGGCCGCCCGTGCGTCAGCAGAAGGAGTTCGGCATGGACTGGAAAAAGGCGGCAAGAGTTTTTGTGTGGATGGTTGCGTGCTCATTATGCGCCTTTTCGGGCGTCACGCTCGACGATATCGCAGTGGGCGCAACATACCACATGACGCTCACCACAGGCGACGAGCTTGAAGGCGTGGTGGATTCGAAAACCGACACGTCGCTCATTCTTGATTGCAAAGGAAACGCCTACACGTTCACGCCGGCGCTCATTGCCGATTACACGCTGCTCGCCTTGCCGCCGCAGAAAGGCGGCAGCCAGGCTGCGGATCTCGAGCCTGTCACCTACGACCAGCTCAAAACCAGGCAGCCCGGCGTTGGCGTCCAGGTGAAAATCAAGAGCGGCGCGACATTTGTTGGAAAACTCGTGTCGATGGACAACGATAATATCCGCCTCGATGTCGGAGGCTCGGTTATTCCCATCGGTCAACAGGTGGTGGATCAGATCGCGCTCGTTCCGGAAAAGAAGACTCCGGCCGCCGCGCCGGCCGCGCCCGTACCGGAGGTTGCCTACGACACTCTCATCGTGAGGAACCCGGAAAACGACGATTACGGCAGGCCCCTGGAAAACCTGACAATAGCAGGAAGAATCGTCAAGGAAGACAACCTGCGCGTCACCGTGCAGAAGCCCGACAACTCCCAGGCGTCATATACGTTCGACCAGGTGGTACGCATCATCCGCCATACCGTGGAAAATCCCGAGGAAGATCATATCCAGCGCTATGCGAAACCGCTGTTTTGTCCGCAGGACATGGTGCTCGTCGATCTGCCGCCGGGAAAGGCCAACAGGCCCTTTTTCAAGGTGTGCATTGACAGATTCGAATATCCGAACAACCAGGGGAGCATCCCTTCCGTCAACGTCTCCTATGATGATGCGCAGAAGCTGTGCGAGAAGGCGGGAAAGCGGCTGTGCACGGCCCAGGAATGGCAATGGGCATGCAGCGGCCGCGAAGCGTATACCTACCCCTACGGCATCAACATGGAGAAGGAAAACTGCAATACCGACAGCCGGACCCCGGAACCGTCGGGCTCCCGGAACAAGTGCATCAGTAAATTCGGCGCAATCGATATGACGGGCAACGTATGGGAATGGGTGAAGGCGGGCAACGGCTCCATGGCAGCCATGGGCGGTCCGGCTTCGAAATGCCAGACGGTTTCACCGGGCGCCGGCGGCGAGGCAAAGCCGACCATCGGTTTGCGGTGCTGCAAGAGCAACTAGACTGAGCACTCAGCGCATATTCTTTTCCCGGGAATCGCTGTATGAATCTGTCCGACTTTCCGCATAGGAGATACAATCCGCTCACCGGTGAATGGATACTGGTATCGCCGCACCGGACCAAGCGGCCGTGGCAGGGAAAGATCGAACAGGTTGTCTTGCCCCCTGCGGTTTCCTACGATCCAAAGTGCTTTCTGTGTCCGGGCAATCAGCGCGCGGGCAACTCCAAGAACCCGCAGTACGAAACCACATTCGCATTCGACAATGACTTCGCCGCACTCATTCCGGATATTCCGCGGGAAACCCTTAACGAACAAGACCTGCTGGTGGCCCGCGGCGAGCAGGGCAGATGCAGGGTGGTGTGCCATTCTCCCCGTCACGACCTGTCGTTCCCGCTTCTTACTTCTTTGGAGATCTGCGGGGTCATCGATATCTGGGCAAGCGAATTCATGGAAGCGGGCTCCTATGATAACGTCAACTATGTCCTGATCTTCGAAAACCGCGGTGAGTTGATGGGCGCCACCAGCGCACATCCGCATTCCCAGATCTGGGCTACCGAAAGCATTCCTACGATTCCCGCCTCGGAAACGGTGAAGCAGGCGGAATATTCGACCGAGAGACATTCGTGTCTGCTGTGCGACTATGTCAAGCTTGAGCTGGCAATGCAGTCACGGATGATAATCACCAACGACAGCTTTGCGGCCGTCGTGCCGTTCTGGGCCGTATGGCCCTACGAGGTTCTGGTTGTCCCGCTCGAACACTACTCCGATATCGGCGGCATGTCCAAAAAAGCGCGCGCCGATTTCGCGGACATCCTGCTCAGGCTCACCACCAGGTTCGACAACCTCTTTTCCACGCCGTTTCCCTACTCAATGGGCATTCACCAGAGGCCCACCGACGGAAAAGACCACGAGGAGTGGCACCTTCACGCACATTTCCTGTCGCCGCTGGCGCGTTCCCTGTCGATGCGGAAACTCATGGCCGGGTTTGAAATTCTCGGCATGGCGCAGCGCGACTTTACCGCCGAGGACGCTGCGAGGAAGCTGAGGAGCTGCGCCGAGGTGCATTACACAAATCAAAAGCCGATGCAATAATGCATACCCGCCTGCGATGGTTGGCGAGACAGGATGGCAACCCTCGGTGATGCAACAATTCCTATTTCGTAAATATGAAGGTCCGGGTCAGGACGGAGTTGCCGGGGAGTTCGGCCATTTCTCCCGCTTGCGTGAATGCTCTATTCTCCCAAGCCTCCGCTCTCCGCGACTTCGCCAACAAGCGCATCGAAAAGCGTGATGATGTCGGCGTTTGCCTTTCGCAGGCGGGCGCTTACACTGCGCGCCAGCTCGCGCGTGACGGCAAGCCCGATTGACGGGTGCGCGTCGCCGAGTTCGAGAAACTTACTCCTGGCAAGCACATAGAATTCGCAGTCGGTTGTGCAGACAACGCCGGCCGAGCGGCTTTCGTCGTCGATGAGCGCCAGCTCGCCGAAAAACATATCCTTGTCGGATGAGAGCTGCGCCACCGTGTAGGGATCACCCTGCATCGTCTTCTTGACAATCTCAACGGTCCCCGTTTTGATGATGTACATGGTGTCGCCCGGTTCCCCCTCGCGCATTACGAAACTCCCCGCCGTGAATTTGCTGGTGGTAAACAATGCTGCAACCGCTCCTAGAGCCGTATCATCGTTTTTGAAAGCCTCAAACAGGCTTATGTGTTTGAACTTTTCTACTGGCGTCCGACCGTCTGCTGTCGTGTCCATAGGGCGTCTCCTAAGCCGCAACCGTGGTGGAGCCCGCGATAACGATTCCCAAGCTGTTCTTTTTGATCTGGTACTGTGCGGGCGGATTGATTACCGGGTCGTTCGCCGTGAGCGTCTTGACCATTTTGAGGTCCGGGACTGCTTCCGCGATATTCGGATTCTTCTGCACCTCGCGCAGCGCTTCCTTCTTGCGGGTAAGGATATTACCGGTGTTTTCGAGCAGGCCGATGCATACCCCTTTCTTCTCTCTTGTAACGTATTCACACAGATCGCCGTAGGTCCTGCCCGCCAGGGATTCAGGAAGCGCGACGGTGCCGATCCGTGCGCCACTCTCCTGCGACAGCAGCGCGCGCACTATGTGCGACATGCCCACGCCCACCGAAGCAAAGGCGAGCATGGAACGGGAAAACTGGCGCGACAGCAGGATTTCGTCGCAGTGTGATATCTGAAGGTACTTTTCGAACTTGGTGTCGAGAATCTCGGCGCACACGTAGGCCCGCTTGTTGAGGTTCTTGATGGTCATCACCGCCATCACGGTCTTGGAGTCTATCTGCTGAAGATTTCCCTCTGTCAAGTAGTCCGACAGCACCAGCACGCGGCCGGCGGTCCTGATGCCGGCGCGCACAAGGTCGCGTTCTTCAATAAAGTCGCCGTGCACGTAGTGAAACCCCTTTACCACCGGATCGTTACGAAGTGCGTCGATGTCCTCGTGCGAGGCTTTGTTGACAAGCACGATCATGCTCGAATCGAGGGCGGGATGGTTGGCGAGGATCTCCCGCACCACGTGATTCATCTCCCGTTTCCATCCGCAGATCACGAAATGGTCATGCAATCGCTCGAAGTTGAGGAGTCCGTTTTCTTCCTTCATTTGCCTCTCCATGAGAAAAGATGCGATCCCGCCGGTGACGGTTCCGAGAATTGCGACGCCGAAGACCATCATCAGCATCGCCACGAGCCGGCCCGGCGTAGTGATGGGCACTTTGTCGCCGTACCCGACGGTCGCCACCGTGACCATCATGTAGTAAAGGCTGTCGAAATACGTGGTAAACTGCGGGTTGGTGGGACGTTCTATTATGTAAATTACAAAGGAACTGGTGAAAAATACCGCAAGGAAGAACAGGAATATCTTGAGCATGGCCGATGTCCGCAGGACAATGGCGGCCTGGCGCAGGAAACCCTGCTTCCTCTGTTTGACAATGCGGTTCATGGGGCAGACGCTCGTGGTTCCGGGGTTTAGGGCTACTCGGCCAGAAATACATTATACCGAACGGGCGCGGCAGCGGGCAAGCGGTAAATGGCATCCGGCCCCGCCTGCAGGCCGCCGGACCGCCCTTGGCTTGTGGGTGGGCGGGCAATCGATTATTTTAGCTGTGTTGGAGTGAAGAGCCCCGCAGCAAGCTGCGGGGCTTCTTCCATCCCTAAGGAAGAAGAAGTTTATGGTCGTTTGCTAACTCCGAAGCACCACGACTACGACTGCATACAACACTACAGGAGTAGACGCGACAGCGAACCTTCAGGGTTAGCAAACTGTGGGATTCAAGGAGCACCACCCATGAAACGATATGTCGATCACGATCAGATCGTGGAAAAAAACCGGGCGACCGCGCGATCCTACGAAACCGATGCGCGGGACAAGTCTCTGGAGGCAAAGGGATACGATGTGCAGCAGCGCCAGCAGGAGGCGTCCTGTTTCAACTGCAAAATGAAACAGAAATGCCCGCAGTTCAAGGCAAAACGCACCGGCGGCACAGCTGGCGTGGTTTCGTTCGGGGGCGACCAGAAATTCATCTGCGATCGCTACATGCCGAACCCTTCCCCTTCGCTGGCGATGTCCAACCGACAGGTAAAATCATTGTTGAAAAACGCCATGAGAGGTTTACGATGAAAGAGCAGGCAAACTCTCCGCTCGAGTTGTATGAAAAGGCGTACCGGCTGCAGTACGACGAAAACAAGATCCCGGAAGCCTGCCGGCTCTACAAGGTCATCATCGACGAATTCCCGGACAGCAACGAGTGCGGCTATGCGGTTATTCAACTCGAAAAGCTTATCGCCGGCGCGGCATCGGAAAGGGTCGTGGTATCATCGAGACTCAATACCATTCTGGCCGTTGCCGCGGTCGTGGTAAGCATCGCCTGCCTGGCCGGCGTCATCCTTTTAGGAAGATACTACGCAAAAACCGTTGATTCTCGTCTGTCCAGTCTCGCCACCGTTTCCCACAACCTGGCCCTGCAAGAGGCGGCAAAGGCAAAAGCCGAAGAGGAGTCGTTGCTGCGGAGGGCCGCCGAGGAGAAACCGGCGGCCGACACCGCCGTCGCGCCAAGGCCCCGCGCGCAAACCGAGCCTGCCCGGGAAAAAATTGAACCGCAGCCCCTCAGAGAGGCGCGGCCAAAGGTCAAGAGGGAGCCCGCTTCCGCGCCGAAGACCGCTAAACAGCACAAAGCCGGCCCACCGGCCTCCCATCAGGACAGTGTTTCGTTCTTCTAGGAATCACGGAAGGTCGCCGGCATGGACACTATCGACAAAGTAAAGAAGCTGGTGCTCGAAGGCAATGTGCTCGACGATCAGGGCGCGTGGGTCACGCTGGCCGCGAGAAAGGACACCGAGAAAAAGATCATCGACCGCCTCACCGGGGGGAAAGTCCTGTGCAACGGGCGGTGGGTTCCCATTCCGCAAGCGAAAGAGTCCGGCCGAAAGGAAGGGATCGAGCCTCCGCAGGAAACACGCAGCATGGGGAAGCGACGGGCGCCGAAAATCGTTTGAGCGCTTGCACCATCGCTAAATATCATAAAGGTGTCGCTGCTGATCCCGTTATACTCTCCCAAATCTTTGGCACTTGAATCTCCCTGTTGAAATATTCCCTTGCCCGTTCAAATCCTCTGTCGCCCATGGTCCGCACCAGGTCCGGGTGCTCGACGAATTCTGCCACGGCATCGACAAACGCTTCCTGGTTGCCGTAGGGGACCAGAAATCCGGTTTCCCCGTGCTTCACAATCTCTTTCACGCCGCCGGAGTCGAACGACACTACAGGCAAACCGGCGCCCTGGGCCTCGGCAATGGATCTGCCGAACGGTTCGAGGTGAGATCCATTGACAAACACGTCGTGGCAGAAAAGCGCGCCCCGCACATCGCCGGTGGCCGGCAGGAGAGAACAGGCCTGCGCCAGACCCGACGATTTGATCTTGTCTTCAAGGCTGCACCGGTACTCCCGCGACCAGTAGCTGCTGTCGCCCACCAGCGATAACGCGGCGGCATTGCCCGGGAACCGCGTTCGCAGCTTCGCCAGAATATCCACCAGTTCGTGGCAGCCTTTCCACGGAACTATTCTCCCCAGGTACAGCAGCCGCAGCGGATCGTTGCCGCGCGCCGGCGCGAGGGGCTTCTTCGCTATGGCCACTCCGTTGTAGACCACGGTGCTCTTTGTGCGCACGCGCGGGGGCAGGCTCTCCTGCACGGCTTGCGAGATGGCTATGGCAGCCGCGTTGCGCATAGGGAAAAGAAGGCCGTACAGAACAGAAGGCATCGAGCGTTTGCCGAAGAGTTCACGAATGTGAAAACAGGATTGCCCCCGGTAGCCCAGCAGCGAAAGGAGAAACAGCGCGACATGCGACTTGGGCACGTTTGCATGGATCAGATCGGGTCCAAGTCGCCGCACGAGCCTTCGCAGGCGAAGGACATAACCGAGAAACGCCGCCGCGTCGCCGATGGAGAAAAAGATCGTCGATGCTATCCGCTCGCGCAGGAAATTCCTCTGCCTCATGGCGCACCGGACGACGTGGCACGTGACGCCCGCCGCCGCCGCTGCCCGGGCAAGTTCGCCGGGTTCCGACGTCACCAGGTGACAGCGGCTGCGCCCCGCAGCATATTCGAGCAGGTCCCTCAGGGAATGCTCCGCGCCGCCCAGGTGGCGGGCCCAGTGATTGATAAAAACAATTGTGGGGAGGTTACGGCCAGACATAGTACCGCTGAAGCCTTTCCCCTGCCGCACGCACAAGGTTCCGCCGAAGCGCCGGGTCGGTGGCAAGCCTTTCAATGGCTGCGGCAAGTGCATGCGCGTCGTTCTGCGGCACAAGGATGCCGCACTTTCCCTGGTCAAGCACCTCCGGTATTCCCCCCGTGTCGGTTGCGATAATCGGCAGCTGCGCGGCCATTGCCTCGAGCAGCACGATACCGAATCCTTCCACGCCGCCTTCCGTTGTTGACGGCAGCACGAACATTGTGGCGCTCGCATATTCCTTCTTCAGCGCCTCGTCGGAAACACCGGCCTCAAACTCCGTCCGGTCTTGCACGTTCAACTGAAAGGCCATGCGCGTCAGCACGTTTCGCCGAGGCCCGTCTCCGATCAAAACGAGCCGCCAGTCGAGCGTGGGGGATAGCATCGAAACCGCCTGGATAAGCAGGTGGTGGCCTTTGTGCGGCACCTGCCGCCCAACGCAGAGAATCCTTGCTTTATGAGCGCCATCCCCGGTTTGCGCCGGCGTCGCTTGGCCAGGGTGCTGCGTCGTATCAAACGAAATCTTCGGCGACAAGACCGTCAGGAGCGGTCTGAGGCGAAGCGACGCAACGAGTGATGCGGTGAAATTGCTATTTGCGAAAATCCCGTCCGCGTGCGCCAGAACGGACCGCAACACGCGGTTCCAAGCGCCTGCACCGCCAATGCCAGCAATTTCGGTGCCATGCACGTACACAGAGTAAGGCAGGCGCATTAATCTCGCAAGAAACCACGGCGCCGCAGCGGCAAACACGTTGCCGCACTGAACCTGGAGCGCATTCCCCGCCGCGAGCCGCAGAAAGGCGAGCCGCACCGTCAACGGCAACAGCGACCATTTCTTGTTGAACCGGGACAGCGGTGTCGACAGGTACGAAACCGTAGCTCCGGCACCAGCTCCCATCCGGGGCTGGCGTCCGGAGCATCCGACAAGCACCCGGTCGCCTACTGCAAACGTGTGCGACACGATCTCGTGCAGGTAGCGCTGAATGCCGCCGGATTCCGGGGGGAAATCGAGGGTGACCAATACTTTCATGAAACCGCGCGCTCCTCGGCAAGTTTTCTGTCCAGGTACAGGGCGTTCATGAGCACGCCGTTAAAGAACCAGAAATAGGCATCGCCCGGAAAGGAATGGATGTGAGACCCGGTGATGTTCATGACGGCAAAAACCATGTCGAACACCACAATCCCCTTCACAAGAGCAATTGCGCGCTCGTCACGCATCGACGAAAGGGACTTTATTCCCCGGACGATAAAGCCAACGACAATAAGCAGGATGAGAAACAGGCCCGGATACCCGAATTCGGCAAGGTACGTAAAATAGAGCGAATCGGCGTTGAAAGAGCCCAGCCCTCTTCCCAGCAGCGCTAATTGCGGGTTTGACGAATACCCGATAAGCAATTGCCAAAGGGCAATACGCGACAGGAGCGAGTGCTCTTCAAAAGGGTTTGTTATGGCGCCAGTCCGGGTTGTCACTAGCAGATTCACATAGTTGGCACCCTGACTGGATCCGCCGATCTGGCCGATGCCGAGGCCGCCGGCGATCGATTCAGACAGCAACTGATAGGAGAAGAACACCGCCGCCACGAGAACAATCACGAGGATCCGGGGCGCCGTTTTCTTGAGTCGCAGAAACACAAACCAGAAGAAGAACACCGCGACCGCGCCGATCCAGTTCGAACGTACGGAGGTGATGAGGATTCCGTAGAAAAGGACCGGGATAACGGGCACCAGCAGCATCCTGCTGCGAGCCTTGCCGATACTTACAAATATAAGGACCGCAATAATCCCAATTATCAGGTAGTCGGCAAACGTAGCCGGCGATTGATAAAAGGAAAACGGCCGGGCTATCCCTTTGATGAACAGCGTGGTGAACGAAATTGAGGAAAACCAGATCTTCTCTGCCGTCGAGTACCCGAAATACAATTGTTTAAGGCCGTACGTGCATGCCACAAGGCTGATTGCCGCGGTGATTCCCCACAAACCCATGATTGCTTTGTGACGGTGAGCAAATACGTATCCTATGTAAAAGAGAAGGACGCTGGGAGCGTAGAACTTAAGCTTGGCCGCAGCTTCAGACGCCGGATATTCGTTGAACACAAATGTCCGAAGTACAAGATACGCGAGATAGAACAGAACAAGTTTGAGATAGAATCCGTTGGTTTCGTCCTCCCTCAGTCGCGCTCTGAACTCAAAAAACAGACCTACGAAGACAACCACGACGAGAATGTCCGAAAGCATGATGAGCGGGTCCAGTCCCGGCCGTCCATGGATCAGATAGTACAGCCTCCTGACAAAAGGGACAAACGGCGACAGAATGAACACGGCATACACGCCCACCAGGGGATACCGGAAAATGGGGTACAGCAGGAGCACCACGAACAGTATGACCATTTCCGATTGCCGGGGAATGTTTATCATCTTGTAGGAAAGGAAGATACCCAGTACCAGGATTCCTGCGTATATCAGCGGTTGATACAGGTTCTTCTTCATGGCCGCACCTCCGGGCGCCTGCCTATGCGCAGGTAAAGGTCCCTGTATTGTTGTGCAATGGCCGCCATATCGTATTTCTTCACAAAAGACAACCCGTTTGCAATAAGCCTTTGGCGGAGGCCGTTGTCCCTCAGGACGCGCACGATGGTCTCCGCAAGCCTCTCCGGCTCGCATAAAAATCCGTTGTAATTGTGACTGACGATTTCGCGCACGCCCGCGTTGTCGCAGGCGACAACCGCAGCCCCGCACGCCATGGCTTCGAGAAGCGGCACACCGAAGCCCTCATAGGAACTCGCGCAGCAATACACCCATGCCGCGCGGTACTCGGCCACAAGAGCGTCTTCGGAAAGGCGGCCCCGGAAGACAACATTGGTGCCGCTGCACTCCTGGGGTCCCACAACGGTGAGGATTGTGGACGGCACTCCAGCGGCTATGCCGCCGGAGAAAGCATCGAGGAGAAGCCTTCCGCGTTTTCTGGAATCGAAATCTCCCACGAAAAGGACCGATGGTCTGCCCGGCTTGGCGTCCGCCGGCGTGAAGACGCCGAGGTTGACCCCGCAGGGAATGATAGTGTTGATAAAAGGAAGCGCACGACGTGTAATGGTGGAAATTCCCACCGTCGTTCCGCGGCGGAAACAGGAGACCCATTCCAATATGTAAAACAACGTCTGCCGGAAGAACCGAAGAAACCGCCCCGCGTGCACCGCCTCAAAGAGGGCCGACCCATAGAAGGTGCGAACCCGGCGGCGCGTACCCCTGCACAGGTAGTCGTCGCCATGGTAATGCAGGATGTCGTACACGTTTGTCTTGAGACGGCGGAAGCCGAGTGCAGTTTCGAACCTCCGGAGTGCGGGCGAGCGCGAGACATAGTACAGCTTGACATGATCGTATGCGGCATCGGCGGGCTTTTCGCTGTACGAAAAGCAGGTCACCTGTTCGCCGAGCGCAACGAGTTCGTTGGCCAGGCGATGCACCTGGCATGAGACGCCGTTCGGCGCATCGAAAGGTAGTTCTTTTGTGAAGAAGGCGATTTTGATGGGAGCGTCCTTTGTCGTCCGTCACGGCGCGGCAATTGCTTCACGTCTTCCAAAATATACGGCCCGCCGAATTTGCAAATCGGTTCCTCAGAACATCAGCCACTTCCCGAACCGTGCGCTCCCATACCCCAGAACCGTCATAAGCACAATCGGCGCGGCAAGGAACGAAAGCCAGTCTCTCAATACCCAGCCTAATCCACCTCTGCTATGCGCATTTCTCCGCACCGATAAGGCAAGCGCGGTTGTGGCGTCTGCCCCGACGACGGGAGCCCAAACCGCCGGCATCACCACCAGGGCCAGCAACACCAGCACGTGACAGAACAGAACAAGCCCTATCGCAGGTGTGAACGGTGTGCCGATGTGCTTCCGGTACAGTGCCCGGTGCTTCTTGAACAGGAGAGGATCAAACCGCCGGTTCACGCAGTTCTTGAGCAGGTCCCACTTCTCGTTGTGACGCACCCGGTGGCGAACACGGATATCCCGGCAATAGCCGATGTTGCGGCCACGCTCGATAACGGTGAAGGCGAGGTCCGCATCTTCCCTCTGAACCGTAAAACGCTCGTCGAATCCGCCCGCTTCAACGAACACGCTTTTCCTGTAGAAAATGTTGTTTGTCCTGTACCCGTGGCGCTGGAGCCTTGTAAATTCTCTCATCGGCGCTGCCACGGTGTTTTCCGTATCGACAAGGGTCTTTCCCTCCACGCCTGCGATGTCCGGATGATCGTCGAGATATCGAACGGCAGTGTCGATCCATCCGCCGTCAGGAATACAATCGTCGTCTATGAATCCCAGGAAATCGGCCTTTGCCATGCGGCAGCCCGCGTTACGCTTCGCGGAGATGCTTGAATCATCAAGACAAAGCCATGAGACTGCGGGGTAGTCAACCGCGAACCGGTCTACAGGATAGTCTGCGACAACAATAATTTCAGCGTTGCCGCTGCCGGAAGACAACGCCTGTGCGAGCGCCCCCACGTACCCGGGCCGGTGCGAGGCGACCACCACGGACACACGCGGAATCACCTTTTGAGACATAGGACCTTTTCGAAGCGCCGCACCTGGCGCTCCCACGACTGTCGCTTTGCAAAAAGGAAGGCTTCCCCTGATGCCGACGCGCACAGCGCAGGATTGCCCAGCACCTGCACAATGCGGAGCGCATCCGCCTTCGGCGAGAGGCCCGCCACGACAAACCCGTCGACGCCGTCATGAATACATTCGAGGCTCGAAGAAATCGCGGACGCAAACGCTACGCAGCCGTTGGCCATTGCCTCAAGCAATGCAAGCGACCGGCCCCCCTCGTACGCCGAGGTCGTGATAAAGAAAGGGCATCGTGAGTACCACGCCGGCATGTTTTGCGGCGGCACTGCGCCGACGGCCGTCAATCCCGGAAGGGCTGACGCACCTGTCAATCCGACAATATCCTCCAAGGTGCTGCCCGCCACAAACAGCCGCGCCCGGGGCAGGTATTCCCGGATCTCGCGGAATACCGCGACCGTATGTCCCATGTTTTTTTTCCACGTGCAGTTCCCCACGGCAAGAAAATCCGCGGGCGTGGAGGCGACCCAGTCCCGGTGCGGAGACGATGATGCGGCCGCTCCGTTGGGCACGCACACCACCTTTGCCCGGAAGTTCGGATATTTCGTCCTCACCCACCGCGCCTCCTCGATGGTTCCGCACATGCACACGTCGCATAATGCAAGCATGCGCCTCAGCAGGGGGAAGCGGATAAGCCGGGCCTTCATGGATGTCCTGGGAGCCACCCTTCCCTCGGGGAGCCGCCGTTCTGCTTCATACACCTTTTCTTCCCAGCCGTGGCTGTGAAGAACCGTTTTTACCCCGAGGCGAAAGACCCTGCTTGCTATCGCCACTGCCAGGCCGTCGGTCGAACGCGCGACGATCCACTGCGGACGCTTTCCAAAGGCGAGAAGGTATCTCCCCGCCAGCCATGCCGAAAATACGAGATAATTTGCCAGCACGGCTGACCGTCCTGCGTTGACAACTACGCACTTTACACCGCGGTCCGAAAGACGGGCCGACAGCTCGGCCATGACGCGGCTCACACCCCCGAACGAATTCCGGGGAATCGCCGCCGCGAACCAGATTGTTGTGGCGCTGGCCATATCACACGACTCCGTATCGTAAATCCGCGAAACTGCCCTGCTTGAAGATTTCCCATGAGGTGAGGGTGTCGGCAATATGGTCGATGAGGGCCGAAAAATCCCTGAAGCGGTCTTTTGCCTCATCGGGCATATGAACGGAAAAGCAGATATTGCATCCGAGAGGTCCGTACCTGTCCAGCGCCCGCGACCGGAGAATGGCCGACGAGCCTTGGTAGAACGGATGAAACGCCGGGAAGTACCACGAACCGTTCAAGAGGGCAACCGGGCCGATGGTCTTATCCGTAAACCGAGCTGTTTCCGGGCCTCCGCAGATAACCTTGAAATATTTGCCGAGAAACAATATCTGGTCCCGATTGATGGCGTTAAAGGGCGGCACGAAAACAAACGGCCGCGCGGATTCCGGGAAGACCGCCAGGACCTTTTCCACCGATGTGGAAAGACGCGGGAACGGCAGCTGGAGAATCTCGCTGTTGTAGGGACCGAAATTTCCTTCATGCACAAACCCGTGCAAGCCGATGTCCGCGCCCGATTGCCGTACGGCTTTAAGGGTCGACGAGTATCGCTCGTCGGTGATGTGGCTCCCAATAACTGCCGCGAGATAGGGGATTCCCTTTCGCGAGGTGATCTCGCACATGCGCTCAACAGCTTCTTTATTGTCAAGAAATACGTCGTCTATGCGCAGGAAGCAACGGGCAATGGAGGAGGCTTGGTTGCTTCTGACACGGCGGTTAAGGAAGGGGACGATCGAATACACCGGTTTTCTGGTAACCGAAAACATCACCGCGCGAAACAGGTTCGAACTCGCGCGGTATGTGTGTGACGGCATGGCGTGCGCAAAGCCCCAAAACCGGGCGGTAAGCACGGGGTCGACGCCATCATTGAAGAAGGTAAGCGCTTTGGTGCAGTACCGCACCAGGAATACGGGTAGCAGAATCCATGCGAACGCCTGTTCCACAATGCACGAGCATTGGAGAACCGCGCTCTGCACAGGGTGTCTTGCGAATAGATTAGCAGGCCTTCTGTGGAGCGAGGTCCAGGCGTGCTTCAGGAGAATGGCGCGATATGTCCCAAAGAAAGTCGTGCAGTGCCGGAACAGGTGATACATGTCCTTCTGCTTCGAGTAGAAGTAGTACTCCGATTCGAGTTGCGAGCGAATTCGCATTGGGGATGCAAGCAGGTACCGCAGACTGTTTACACGACGCGAAGCGTGCATTACCGCCAGTGAGTGGTGGTACACCACCGGCCCCCACCGGAGGATGCGCGATGCCAATTCGTGATCTTCACATGAAGGAATCTGAGCGTTGAAATGCTCGTCGAACCCGGCGATGCGCTTGAGCACCGACGCCCGGTACACGATGTGGCAGGTGAGATATAATCCTCCCGTCTCGTTCTGCACTTCCCGGTCCCATAGTCCGTCGCCTTCCGCAATCACGCGCCCTTCTATGCCGGCGATTTCGGCGGCGGTTGTTCCCAGAAGGTCCCGCAGATGCGAGTACCATCCCGCGGCAACGCGAACATCGTCGTCGAGAAACGCAATCCACTCCCCGCTGCTCGCATTGATCCCGCAATTCCGCGCAAACGAAGCTCCAGTTCTCTTCTCGAGACGAATGCGACGGGCGCCCCGGCTCTCGCAGAGCACCCTGGTCTTTTCCGCGGCGCCCGATTCCGATGCGTCATCGACCACGATCACTTCCGTGTCGGTTCTATCGAGGCCTTCCGACGCAAGCGATTCGAGGCACTTCGACAGAAGCTCGGGCCGATTCCGGGTCGGAATGACAATTGACAGAAGCATGTTGCTATCCGTTGTCCTTCCGGCCGGAGCCTTGGTGCGCGGGAGAAAGGGCTTCGTACAGTGCCTCCCATTGCCCGCCCGCGTTCACGGTCATGGCTCGGTATCGGACAAACCCCAGTTTCGACTTCTTTACATAGGATTCTTGATTGCTTGCAATATCCCGCATCCCCTCCGCAATCGACCTTGGGTTAAGCGGGTTCGCGAACCTGGCCGCGCCGTCGCATGTTTCGTGAAGCGGAGCAATGTCCGAAACCAGAATCGGGCAGCCGTGCGCCATGGCTTCGAGTGGAGGAATCCCAAGCCCTTCGTAGGTGGAACACGCGACAAGTCCTGCGCACGTGTCGAGGAGCTGATCGTAATCCCGCATTGGCCCCGCGGTCACGCCCTCGGGAAGCCCGCCGGCCCCGGTAGTGTCGCCCAAAACGGCCAGTTTGTACGATCCATGCGTTTGCCTGAAAAGCGCGAAGGCTTCGATCACGCGCACCAGGTTTTTGTGCGGGGCGCCGGCAAGGGTGACAAAAACGGTCTCCCGGCTTTTCTCGCATGCCTCGCCGTTCTTGACGGGAGGATACATCACGTCGATTCTCTTGGTTGTGCCGCCCAGGAAACGTGTTAGCTCATCTTTCGTGGTGCGCGAAATGCACGAGACCGCGTCGACGCGCCGCAGAAGCGACTTTTGCATTCGCCAATACCAGGTCGAACGCGCATGCGCGCAATAGGGGTCGCCCGGGTTGTATTCAACGCCGAGATCGTATACTGTTGCCATGGTTCTGCATGGCGGAAACATTCCCATACCGATCCGAAAAACGGGACCCATCGCCATCCAATAGTGAAACACGTTTATGTTGTATCGAGCCGCCAACAGAGGGATTCGAGCAAGGTCGCTTTGCCACGATCCACCGCCGTAGCGAATCCAAATCTTCGGAATCGCCGCCACCTCGTCGGGCACGTCGCCCTTGTTCGCCCAGGCAATGATGTCGTGAGCCATGCCGCGTTCGCCGATCGCCCGGGCCATGGCGCAGACATACGTTCCCACGCCCCGGTCGCGGTATCCATATGAGAACAGCCGTAAATCCCACAGAATTCTCATGTGGAAAGCAACCTTTCGTACACTTCCACCACGCTGCGGCTGCATGCCTCAACGCTGAACCGCTCGCAGTAGGCCGCGCAGCCGTGATCAAGAGAACGCCGGAGCGGCTCATCGGAGATAATCTGGCGAATCCGGGCCGCCATTTTGTCTGCGTCGGGGTCCGCAAGAATCGCCAGCGGTTCCTGCGACACGAGTTCCTCGGTAAGCGGAATGCGAGTCGCGACGATATACTTGTGCGCGCTGATCGCGTCCGCCAGACTCTCCGAAGAGCTGCGGTCCTTGAAGAGCGCGCAGAAAATCTGGACGTTTGCCAGCAACTTGTCACGCTCCTCGCCGAACGCCAGACCGGTAACTGTGAATCGTCGCGACCAGGACCTTTTGTCAATCTCTGCCTGCAGATACCGCATGAGTGACGCGTCGTCGTCCCGCCGCACGCCGCCTACCCAGACGAAACGCCATGGCATTTCGAGCCGCTCCAGCGTCTTCAAAAGAAGATCGTAGTCGTACAGCGGATTGATGAATCCCGTTGCGCCGAGCGTGACGATTTCACCCGGCACAATCGGCTTCGCAATCCACGGTTGTTGCGCTTTCATGGGAACGGGGATCACTGATATTCTCGATATGTCGACGCCTTTATCTTCAAGAATGCCGCAGTGAAACCGTGCATGAACCAGTATTGCATCGGCAAAAAAACTGTCCGCCGCATGCTTGGCAAACGCCGCCCAATGCGGATGGCGCAGGTCCCACGCCATTTGGCGCACCTTCTTTACAGGCAAGAAACCGCTTATGTCCTGCCGGGGGAAAACGCCGGGAATAGTCCGATATACCTCGTGCAGCGTCGTCACTTTCTTGCCGGGTATGGCGCGGCACATCGAAGGATAGAAATCCCGGCCCCGCGCGAAAAAAAACGACGGTTCGTATTGAATGTGCGCACAATCGCACCCACGGATCTTCGCTGCAAAAGATGTCCGGTCGCGTACAAATTCTCCGGGGTCGCATATGACAAGTGTCACGGCGCTGGCAAGAGCGGTCTCGTATTTCGCCGCATACAGGCAAATGCCGCATTGTCTATTACGGGGAACGATCCAGGCAATTTTCATGGGAAAATGCCGGGTTGATAAGGGTTTCTCGGTGCCGGACCGGACAGGGTCGCTATTATGAAATAATACACTTATGAGCCGAAAGACAACAAGGGTTTTGGCGGGGAATGTGATGTTTGTTGAGAATCGGGTTTTTGAGTATATGCCGGTGCCGGCTTTGGCGCCCGGTCAGACCATGCGCGCATGTGTACGAGAGGCTTTCGGCCGGACCGATAACGAGGAGGCGGTAATCTTTGTACCCATTCAATCTTCTTCTCTTCTCTGTGATCTCTGTGTCTCCGTGGTGAATCTCTTCTTCTTCGTCCTCCCCCACAACAGAAACCGCACTACCCCCGCAAAAGCCCCGAACGCTCCCGCCGCTACCAGCACCGGATCATGCCTCATCCACAGGACCCGTTTTCTGGTTTCGTATTCGAGACGGTATTTCCAGAATGTGAACCACGATTGACGATACTGCCTTGGCGCATGACGGGCGGCGAAATAGGCCGTGTTTGCGAATTGGTGATACAGGTATGCGGGCCGGGTGTCCGAGCGGCATCCGCCGCGGTCTTCCCGCAAGTGACGTACGTGGGCCTCACAGCAATACCAGATGATATAGCCGGCGGCCCGGATCCGGAATGCCGCGTCGACTTCTTCCAGGAGCGCATTGTGCAGAAAGTTCTCATCGAACAGGCCGATCTCTTGAAGCGCCGCTCTGCGGAACGACATGTTTGCCCCCATTACGCTTATGGTGGGCCCGCTTTCCTTTCCGCAGAAATTCTGCAGCAGCCGCCCGGTTTTTTCGTCGTAGGATGCGATGGCGGATTCACCCGACGGAAAGTATGGATCGTCAAGGCTTCCGGCCACGGCCCCGACGCCCGGATTTGCATACGCGCCCCGGTGCGCCGCAACCAATCCCGCGCTTACGTCCACATCGTCGTCGAGGAACAGAACGATGTCGCCGCGCCCGGCGCGCACCCCCGCGTTGCGCGCGGCAGGAAGTCCTGCCGGAGCCGACCTCACGACGTGCACCGACCCCGACGCTTCAATGGCGGGCTTGCGGCTTCCCTGCCACACCACATACAGCATGTCGCCTTTATCAAGTTGCAGAGCGACGGCCGACGCCACGCGCCCGGCGGAGAGGGGCCTATTGTAGGTGGGAATCACCACATCGACGGTTGGGTTTACGTGCGGCATTTCCCGTCAGTCCGGTTTCCTCAGGTGCGCAAAGCAGGAGCCGCCGCCCGAGAATCCGAAAAAGACTTCGAGGTGGTTCGTGGTCGCGTTCACGACGCGCATCGCCGTTCCCGCAACAGGAAGCCGTTTGCATGCCGCAAGCACGCCGGCGACAAGCCGCAGGCCTTTCCATCCCGCCTTATCGAATGCGTCCCGGTATTTCTCCGGGTACCCGAGACACCAGCCCGCATAGCCGGCAGGATTGATAAAAGACATAAGACGGAACCGGCGGGAATACAGCACGAACAGCTCCCGGGACATGCGCAGGTACGCATGCCCGTCGCGTTCGGCCGGGGTATCTGCGCCCAGGCGCGCGATAAGCGCCTTATCGGGCCACCGCGCCGTATAATTGGCGCATTCGCTATGAAGAAACAGGCGGGCCGCCGGTGAGGCGGTGCGGACGAATTCGTCGAGCGTTGCATTGACATCAGAGACGTGTCCAAGCGTGTCGATCGAGAAGATCGCATCGAAGACGTTCTGCTTGAACGGCAGCGCCGCAAGATCGGCGCATACCGGGCACACGCGGCCCCCAACGCCCGATTGTCGGTGCGCGGGCGTTATCCTGCGCAGGGCCGGCAATGCGATGTCCACGCAGAGCATGAAGGCAGGCGTGCGCGCCAGATACCAGATACTGTATGCTCCGTTTCCTGCGCCCGCGTCAAGCACGAAGTGCGGCCGGGCGACCGCGTCGGCGAGGTCGGTGACACCCCTTCGTTTGGCCGAGCAATAGTCCGCCGCGGCCCGGAGCGGGCCTTTCTTATATGCCAAAATCGTGGTGTTCCAGTCGCCGCGACTGTGTTTGAGGTCGTTGAAGTCACGTGCATTTCTGGGTTCCATGGCGCTTCAGTCTGTCTTTGACTTGTAGTAGTGATAATAGTACTTGTAGTAGCCGTAGGACGCATACCGGTGCGTAAGGTTGATGTCGTTGAGCACAACGCCCCATACCTTTACCCCGACCTTCGTCATGGCGCTTACCGCCCGGATTGCAATTTCCTTGTCGGTATGATGCGCTTTGATGACAATAAGCACGCCGTCGACTTTCGTGCCGAGGAGCGTGGCATCGGTCACGGCGAAAACCGGCGGCGTGTCGAAAAACACGATGTCGTAGTGCTTCTTAAAGTACTCAATATGCTGGGCCATTTTTTGCGACGCCAGCAGTTCGGCCGGGTTCGGCGTAAATATTCCAGCGGTGATGAGCGACAGGTTGGGTCTCACCGATTCTCGAATTACGGAATTATAATCCGGGTTTTCTATGAACAGGTCGGTAAATCCCGGCTCTCGCTTCACTTCGAACAAATGATGAAGCACGGGCCGGCGGAGATCGGTGTCCACAAGCAGGACACGTTTTCCCATTTGTGCATAGGCCATCGAAAGGTTCGCCGTGGTAAGCGACTTGCCTTCTCCGGGGCCTGCCGAGGTGAGGATCGCCGTATGCAGCGGCCTGTCGGGGCTCACAAACGACAGGTTGGTGCGAAGAGACCGGTACGATTCGGTTATCACCGAATCGTCCCCGGAAAAGGACAGGAGCTGGCGGGGATACTGCAACACCGACATCTGCTTCTTGGACTTGGACGACCGCCGACGTATTTCGATCCCATCCTTCTTGTTGTGGACGATGTGGGGAATCGTGCCCAAAATCGGAAGCCCCAGATATCGTTCCACGTCCTCGTTCGATTTTATGGTGGTGTCATTGAATTCGAGCATAAAGGCGAGGCCGAGGCCGAGAACCAGACCGAGCAGGATCCCGAAAAGGTAGTATCGCGTTTCGTTCTTGGGAATGGGCTGCTTGGGCAAGCGGGCCTCGTCCACTACCTTGATTCCTGCGACATTGGACGCGCTCCGCATGCGTTCCTCTTCCGATTTCTGGAGCAGCACGTTGTACACGTTTTCGTAGATTTCGCGCGACCGCTGTAGTCGCAGGAGCTCCAGGGACTGGGCAAGAATATCCGGATTGCTCTGTTTGTAGCTCTCAATGGCCTTTTTGTACGACTCAAGACGCCGCTTGAACAGGTCCAGGTCTTCCTCTTTGTTAAGAACTGACTTCCTGAGATCCTGCCACTGCTTTACGGTGCGGGCATCCACCATGGCGGCGGCCGTCCCCTTCTCCTGCTTGTACTGGAGAAGCTGACGCTCAACCTCTTCGATTTCCCGGTCGACCGTCGAGGCGCCCGCCAACTGGATGCCGAGGTTCTCAAGGCGCAGCTTCTCCTGTTCCAATTCGCGCAGCCTGGTGCGGAGCTTGAGAAACTCGGGCGACCGGCCGCTCTCGGAGGGCGTTATGGTTGCCTCGAGCTGGGCGAGTTGCTTGTGTTCCGCGTTGAGGTCCGCTTCCTTGAGCCCGAGCTGGGCCAGGTTCGTGGCATAGGCATCTTGCAGCGTTTTGAGGGCCGGTGTGGTGCCTTCGGAAATGTTGCCGCGTTTTTCCTTGTAGGTCTGGTAGTCGTGCTCGGCCTCCTCAAGCTTGGTCCTTACAATTTTGAGCTGGTTGTCGATTTCGACCGCCGCCCGCCGAGACTCCTCGGTCTCCACTTCGGAGCACCGGCGACGGAAGATTTCGGTGCCCGCGCTCACGATGGTGTAGGCCAGTTCCGCGGTCTTGGCCCGGACGTTAAGCTGCATGAACGAGGCATATTCGGTGTTGCGCAGCGAGAGGCTCTTCTCGATATAAGTCACGGCGCCATCCCGGTCCATTCTGGGGAACTGCACCTTGAATGTATCTATTCCGATGCTGTCAAGAACCATTTCCAGGAAGGTCCGGCTTTTCAGGATGCCCTGATAGAAGTCGATGGAGCGGCCGCTCCCGCCCATGTTCATGGCCTGATTGATCACCACGTTCTGCTGCTCGATGACCACGATGGAGAACGATTCGTAGATGTCGGGGATGCGCATCACGAAAAATACGGTAGAAGCGACCACCGACAAGAGGGAGAGAATGATTATCCAGCGCCTGCGTATCAGGATCGCAATGTAATCCTTTGCCTGCGTTCCGGTCCTCAGCTTCTGGATTCCCGACACAATGGAATTTTCCACTATAACAGATCTCCCAGTTAAAACACCCGCCACGCCCGGATTTCGCATCGTGCATATCTGCGCCGGATGCGTGCAAACCTTCCTGAATCCGGCGAATCCCCTTCCAGCCGGATCATGGTAATCCTGGCTGTTTTACGGAGAATCCCGGTCAAAACTTCACCGCTCCGGTGAGCGCCTGGATGGCAACCACGAACAGCAGGACGTTGTTGAGAATGCTCAGCATGGTCCGCCAGTCGTACCACCGCTCGTACACCATCACCACGTCGCCCGGCGACACTATGGGCATGTTGTCCATTTCGCCTTTGTCTAGGAAAGCCTGGACGTTGATAACCTCTTCCATGCTCTTGCCGTTCTGCTGTGTAAAGCGGCGGACTCGCGAAAGGTCCCCGCGTTCCGACGGCCCGCCGGCTAGGTAGATGAGCTCGAAAATGTTCGTCTTTTCGGTGAGATCGAAGAACCCCGGCTTGTTCACCGCACCGATCACCTTGACCTTATTCGATTTCTGCAATCCAAGCAGGATCACTGTGTCGTCGGGTTTGAGCTTCGGCATGTCGGCCATGTTGCCGGTGGAAAGAAACGCCTTCATGTCGAAGTATTCGGCGCTTTCGTCGGGCAAGTTCTTGTGCACAATCTTGATTTTCTCGATGTTCGCGGTTTCGAGAGGCCCGCCCGCCATCTGGAGCACCTCCTGCAACGTCGCGCCCTGATAGGTCTTTACCGGCCCCGGCACTTTCACTTGGCCCAGCACGTACACCACGATTTCCGGTTTTGCAATTATTGAAATAATCACGAGCGGGTTGTCGATGTGCTTGACAAGTTTGAGCGTAAGGTCGTTCATGAGTTCCGACGTGGTGATATTCACCACCTGCTCGTCGGCAAGCAGCGGATAATCGATGGTGCCCGTCTCGGAGACCGTGAACCTGCCGGAAAATTCCGGGTGTCCCTGAACCACGATGTCCAGGACGTCGCCCGACTTGATAATCGATGCTCCCGCCAGAGAAACGCACAGGGCAATCATCATCAGGCCGATTCGTGTTATTCGATTCATGTGGTTATCCTTTGTCAAATCAAGAACTCTTTCTTTTTCATCCTTCATCCTTCCGCCTTCATCCTTTTCTTAGCTTGCCGGCTGGAAAATAAACGGATAGGTCACCGTAACCTCGCCTTCACCGATTGCCTCGAATTTCCACATCGCCACTTTCCTGTTTATCTCGTCTTCGAGGTCCTTGTTGCCCGTTGTGTTCTCCACGATCTCCACGCGGCTCACGTTGCCCGCCGCATCGATGGTAAACCGGATGGTGATCTTTCCCGCAAGGTCCGGCGACCGCTTGAGGAACCGCTCGTAGCTCATGCGGATGCTTACCTTGTGCGTGTTCACCACGTCGTTGATGGCGGTGATGTCGCGTTTGGCGTTCGATGACGCCGCACCCTCGATGCTCTGCGGCCGCGAAACAATGATGTTGCCCTTCTTGGACAGATCTTGCGTCTTGGCGGTGGTGATGCTGGTGAGCAGCTCGTCGACATTTTCCCGGTGGCTCACCTCCACATCCTTGCTTTTTACGAGTTTCTTCTGCGCGACATCCACCGAAGCGGTCTGCTGCAGCCCCGACATGTCCGACAGGGCCTTTTCGAGATCCTGCGTCTTTTCTTTGCCTTTGTTTACCGAGCCGAGCACGTCGACAACGGCAGGCCCCCGCGCCGTGGTGCCGACTCCCGTGAGCATGCCGAGCACGCCCACGGTTCGTATCTTCTGCTCAACGCGCGCGACCTGCGCGGCTACTCTCTTCTGCGCCACGGCCCTTTCGTGCGCGTCAATCTGTTTTCCGCCGGTCGTCGCCTGCTCGGCGGTTTCGTTCGGTTTCGCCGCGGCGCCGGTCTGGACCTCCTGGCCGGCGGTGGTGGCCTGTTTGGAAACCTCGGGCTTCTTCTCTTTGGGTATCGGCTTGTTTACGATGAGCTTGGCGAACCGCTCCGGCATCTCCTCCAGCGTCTGGACTTTCTTGTGCTGGAGCTTTACCAACCGGAGGCCGCCCAGAATACCCGCATGCAGGCCCACCGACACAATGGCGATGAGCACGAAGCGGAAGTCCGTCTTGTTGAAGAAAGACCCGCGCACCGTCCGCAGCAGCGATGGATCCACCGCGGCCGACCGGCCCCCTACAACAATGATGTCGCCTTCTCGTTCCATGGCTACTGGCTCGTCGATTCAACGGCAAGCGCAAAGTTGTTGAACCCCTGCTGGCCGCATGTATACATAATCTTCTTGAGCAGCCTGAAATGTATCCGCTTGTCGCCCTGAATAGTAACGTTTCCCTTGAATGTGGTTTTCGTCGAATACTGCGCGATCTTTTCCGTCAACTCGCGGCGATCTTTGAGCCATTGGTTCAGTTGCGGTACGACGAGGTCGTCGTTGCCGAGCACCTCGTCGATGCTCACCAGCTTGTCCGTCTCTGCCATGATATATTTGTTCGTTACGATGATGTTCACATTGAGCTCGGGGGTCTTTTTCGCGCTCGATTTTGGCAGTGTGAGGTCACTTGATACAGTGATAATCTGGCCTTCGGTGGAAAAACTCTGCAAGAGGAAGATGATGATCACCGTCATGAGGTCGATAAGCGAGGTCATCTGCGGTTTGAACGCCCGGAGGTTCTTGTTGCTCCTGGGCTTCCTCAGCTGCTTCTGGTTTGATTTCGAAGCGGGAAAACTCACAACCCCTCCAGCGAATCGATGATGGTGAACACCTTGTGAAGATTGGAGCCTTCGAACAAGTCCTTCACGAACCCGTTGGGGTTAAGGAACAGAAGGCGCTTCCCTTTGGATTCGAGCAGCTTCCAAGAAAACACGAACACGCCGAGTCCGTTGCTGTCCACCGAGTCGAGATTCGATATGTCCACAACCACCGCTGACCAGTCGCCTTCGGCAAGACCCGAGATCTTTTCCGAGATCTTTCGCACGTCCTCGCCCACCGCGCTGCCCGAAAGCTGGAGCACGGGAGTGGCGTTGTGTTTCTTCATCCGTATTCTAAGGCCCATTATTGAATCTCCCCCGAAAGACCGATGTCCGGGAACTGCGACTCGCGGCATGCATCCATGAATTGGATAACGTCATCGTAGAGAATATCGGGGCCGACAACGAGCACCAGGCTTTTTGAGGAGGGATACTCGAACTTGATAGCCTTCAGGAGGGCGCGAAGCTGTTCGAGCTGGTATCTGCCTCTCAGCTTGGGAACAAGGTCGAGCTTCTTTCCCGTGCCCACGATCCGGTATCCTTCTTCCGTTATCACAATCGAAATGTCGAGCTCTTTGCTCTGCTGCGCTGCCGCGCCTTCGGTCTGCGCAGGAGGCAGGGAGAATTCCAGGATTGCAATGCGTGTGAACACCGCCATCACCGCGAGGAACGGAATGAGTACCATAAAGATGTTCATGAAGGGTGTGAGGTCGAGATCAACCACCTCAACGTCCTTGGAAAGCGACTTGTTCACCCGCTTGGTGGCGGGGAACGCCTTCTTCCTGGACACATCCTCTTCGAAGTCACCGTTGTCAATCTGACGCGGCATGGGCGATTCCTTTACTGCCGTCTCTGTGCAAACAGGAAGTTGAGCAGCCGCACGGAACTTTCGTCTATCTCTTCAATAATCGTATTCGCCTTTGAACCCAGAACCGAGTACATGATCATGCAGAACACCGCGATGGTGATGCCGAACGCGGTGCAGTTCAGCGCGATGGCGATACCCTGCGCCAACATGGTTGCCTTCTGCGAAGGGTCAGCGGTGGCAAGGGACGCAAATTCCGCCTGCAGGCCGAAGATGGTTCCCAGAAGGCCCAGCAGGGTAGAGAGGTTGGCAAAAAGCGACAAGTAATGCGTGCGCCGCTGGATTTTGGGCAATTCGCGCAGCGCAATCTCATCGACCGCGTTCTGTATTTCCTGGTCCGTTTCCTGCTGTATGTAGTGCCAGAGTGCGCTTTCAACGATCATGGCAAGCGGGTTCTTCATTTTTGAGCACAAGAGCCGGGCCTTCTCGGCTTCGCCGTTGCGGACAAGACGCGTGACCTGCGTGAGCATAGCCTTTGCGTTGACGCGTGACCGGACGTAATAGTAATATGCCCGTTCCGTGCTCACGGCGAGGGCAAAAGCCGACGCAGCGACAATCGGATACATCCAGAAGCCGCCCTCGCGAAAAAAGTGGGCAATTGTTTGCAAGAAAGCGTCCATGATTCATTCCTCCTTCAAGGCTGTATGTCTCGTTCTCGGTACTGCAGGCGGTAATCCATTGAGTCTACATTTAATACTTGCCCCAGTCAATAACGCCTGCAGCTTCGGGTTGTGAACCGGCCGTGGCGTCACCGTGCTGCTATTTTGCCACCGGGTCGAACGGCAATGGTTTCATGATGTCGTCCTGGAACGACATGGAAAACGTCGCCTTGTTGTACACCGGCCTTTCCTTGGGCAAAAAGATCATTACCTGCGGCTTTTCCACTTTCCCTTTTATTTTGATTCCCACGGTAAAGGTGATGGTCCCCGGCTTGTCGATCCGGTATCCCTTGCCGTCTTGCGAGGCCTTCGCATTGTCCTGGTCCTGCGCTTGCGCCCCAACCGGAATGAAGACAACCTGCATGGCGCAGAGGACAAGTCCCATAGACAGAGCGTGCATGAATTGATTCATGGCGTCTCCTTACAAATTCGCCTTCTTGGGCGTTTTGGCCGGAACGGGGAAATTGGCTATTGCCGGGAATGCATACGCGCCTTCCGCAACCAGCTTCGGATCGAGCGGCTCCGTGCTTCCGGGCGGCTGCGGCAGGAAGTCGTTGGTCGAAACGGTGTAGGTGCAGTACGGCATGAATCCGAACCCCATCCGAATGTTGTTCTTCACGTAGACGGCAAGCACGTTCTTGCCGTCCCGCAGTTTGCCCATCAGGTCCCATTTCTTCGCCTTTGTCCACTCAAGCGTGTCGCCCGGCGCCACGGTCAGCGGCTTCTCGTTGAGAAATACCGTGCACTCATCGATGCCGACCAGCCACAGTTGCGCGTTCTTGAGCAGGTCGTAGTTGTAAAACACCCGCCTGAAGCACACGGCACCGGCGGGCTTGTAGGCGGCCGATTTGGGATCGCCTTCGCCGAGCCACATCGCCGCAGGCACGCTTGCGGGGAAACCGGCTATGCCGAGGGTCGCCGGCAAATTTACCTTTTGCACGCCGCTCCATTTTTCGTCGCTGAATTCCAGGCCGGCCCACCCCGCAGTCGTGTCGACGCTGCATTTCCATTCCGGGCCCGAACTCACCACCCGGGTTTCCGCTTTGTCATGTTTCACCCCGAATTCCTTGGGTGATTTCTGGAACATCCGCACATAAGCGTGCTTCACGAAGTCGCCCGTGGCGTAATTCTGCTGCGCATAGGAAAGGATCGACTTATACGCGTCAAAAGCGTTTTCCTGAAACTTAAGGCCAATCTCCTCGAACCGCGCCCGGTATTCTTCCTTTTCCGCTTCGGTTGAGTTCTTCGGGAACGGCGGGTCGGAAAACGCGGTCATGCACAACACGTCGTAGCAGCGGCCCCGCACAAACAGGAGCTGGGGGAGCTTGTTCCTTGTCTGCTTTACAAAATCGTCTTCTATTTTGTATGCGTCGGCGATCTTCAGGGTGCGCAGGTAATTATCCAGCGACTTTTCTTCGTACGTCTCAATCTGTTTAAGGAGCTTTGTCTTATACACAAACGCTTCGTACGGGTCGAAGGTGCCCGGTATGGGCGCTTCGCGCGCCGTGGCCGCGATGTCGGCATAGGTCTGGCCCACGGTAAACGACGTCTTCGTGATCAGGCTGCTTGCTTTTGCGTAAAAGTCATCCAGCGACTGGTACCGGCTGCCGTTCTCCAGGCACTTGAGAAACAGCGCGATGGCGCGCTCCTGAAACGGTCCGATCTTCTGCAGGGTCTCCAGCTTCTTCGCAATCAGAGCGAAGCCTTCGAGTTTCTGCGAACTCTGCGTGCTTTGCGCTATGTCCACCAGCGTGAGATAATTCTGTCCCGCGAGGAAGGGCAGCGATGTCAGCTTCTGGCGGGAGTCGAGGACATATTTGTCCTCGATTTTCTCCTTCATGCCGAGCTTCACGTTTTCCTCGTGATAGTGAGCGGCTTTGTTGACAAAGTACTCCTCCACCGCCTGGGCGATACCCAGTTCCAGTGCGAGCCGTTCCTCCACGCCGGCATTCTGAGGGCGCTCTTGCTTGAAAATGGAGACTGCGAAATCCTCGTATGCCTGGCCGATGGAATAGATGCTGCGGGTAGTCCATTCGGAGATCTGGTACTTAATGACCGCCGAGTAGCCCGCAATGGCGTTGTCGAGCAGGTCCGATTTGTTCTTGAGCTGCCGTTTGTACGCGTCCTTGGGAAGCGTGAGCGCGATCTTGTTCATTGCCTCGCACTGTATGTCGCCAATTGTAAACTGGGCCTTGGCTGCATAATACTTGTTGGTTGCGCTTGGATTCTTGAGTTTTGCGCACGCGGCAACAGCCTTGTTGAGCTGCTCGAGCGCCTCGGCCTGCCGGTTCTGCATGTATTGCGCAACGCCCACCATGCATAGCGCCTGGATCGCCCTGTTCGCGTCGTTGCCGAAACGCCTGGTAAATTCCTGGTTTACGCGCGTGACACCAGCCCAATCCTTTATCTTGCCGTAGATCTCGCCCGCGCGAAACAGCACGTCCGCCGCGTCGTCGGATTTCGGATAGAGTTGCGCCATCTTTTCGAAGGTCGCCGCAGCCACGGGAAGTTTGTTCGCGTTTTCGAAGCAGAACCCCGCGTTGTACAGGGAGGGCGGGGCGAGTTCCGAACCCGGGAAATTGGCCACCACGCGCAGATAGGTTTCGCCCGCATTGTTCCACTGCATCAGCTTTTCGTAGCACTTTGCCGTCCTGAAATGTGCCTTTGCGAGGAGTTTCGAGGCAAGGTATTTCTGGACCACCTTCTGGTACACCAGGATGGCATGCGACCACTCGGCAAGCTTTTCGTACACGAGTCCGGCATTGAAAAGCGAGGCCTCGGCGATCTTTGCATCCGGGAATTCGAGCGCCACGCGTTCGTATTCTTCCGCTGCCTCCTTGAGTTTCTGCTCGGCCTCGTGCTCCTCTCCCATCTTGAATATCGACTCGGCAATGCGGGTGACCGCCTCCTGTTTGTCGTTGCCTTCCACAGCTTGGTCCTTGAGCTTGCGATACCACGACTGGGCATCGTCGAATTTCTTTTCCTCGTAGAACGACTGGGCTATCATCCGGATGGCTTCGATGCTCCGCGGATCCTTGGGAAAGCGGCTGATAACCGCCTTGTAGGAGACGCGAGCGTCGTCGTACAGCTTGTTGTTGTACAGAAGCGAGGCCCTTATCGCGAGCACCTCGGCCGATTTCTGGTTGTCCGGGTTAATGGATAAATAGTTGTCGCAGGCCGACAGCATGAGTTGCGAGGCGGGCGACAGGGAACCAAAGTGCTTTTCCTTCTGTGCCGCGGTGTCGGCCGCCTTCTTCTCCTCTTGCGCATTTTGCGCGGACTGCTGCGTCTGCTGCTGCGCCGGTTTGGCCGACGGCGCGCCGGATTTCTTGAAGGCTGCGCACCCGCACACAAGCACCGCGGCCACGCAGAGGAACAGCCCCAGAGTCTTTGCGTTGCGCGCGCAACGCGCCCTGCCCTCAACCGGAAGGACAAGCCGCACCGGGCGCCGTGCGCTGCGGACCTTCTTGACGCGCGGCGTCATCGAGGCTGACTCCCTTCCTTCTTAAGCAGGTTCTGCGATGCGACAATGGCGTTCCATGCGGCTGTTTCCTTGTACTTGGAATCCGGATACCGTTTCGACACCGCGATGTACTCTTCCGCGGCGCGCTGATAATTGCCGATGGAGAACTGAATTTCCGCAAGGTTGTAATGACATTCTCCGGCGCGGGCCGCTGTGGGATAATGCCGGATAAAATCCTCGTACGACTCGGAAGCGGTGGTGTAGAGAAGCGTGTCGTTCTTCTGGAGGGCAAGCTGATGGTAGCTGACGGCCGCGTCGTACAGATGGTTCTGCGCAAGGCTGTCGGCCTTGACAACCGCACGCGCGTCGGCCTGGGCCTTGGACCATTCGCTTTCCTTGTTGTACTTGTCGAAGAATTCCACGTTGCGTATATTCGACTCATCCACGGTGCTGCTTTTTTCCATAACCGCCAGCAGCTCGCTCTCGATTTGCGGGCTCTGTTTGTAATCGGGATAAAGCTTGAGCAACGCGCGGTATGTTTTCTGCGACATATCGAAGCGTCCCTGTTCTTTGTAAATAGTGGCGAGCCTGTGCAGAATCTGCGTCCCTTTCTCGGGATCGCCGAACCGTTTCACGAAATTCGTGGCGCGCTCCAGTCCTTTTTCTCCCGAGATGTCGGTTTCGCTGAAACTGATGGCGATGTAATCGATGGACTCCTTTTCCAGAAGCGACTTGCCGCTCGGCGCCTTGTCGCCGAGGTCGACCAGGGCGAGAAACGACGATATCGCCTTTTCTGGGTTCGAAAGGCGGTATTGCGCCCAAGCGAGCTTGTACAGGGCCTTGTCGAACCACTCGCTTTCCGGATAGTTGAGAACCGCCTGATACGCCGCCAGCGCCTTATCGAGCTTCGCGCGGTCGAACATGTATTCCCCTATGTACATCCATGCCTGGGGAGCGTATTGACAGGCAGGATACAGGTGCGCCACGCTGTCCATCTGGGCGGATGCCATGTCGAACTTCGACAGATCGTTGTAGCACCAGGCAAGCGAATACCGTACGGCATAATCCAGCGAACTGTGTGGAAATTTCTTGAGCACCCAGGTGTATTGCGCCATGCTCGAATCGTGAACCAGATCCGGCTCTCTGGGCCGTACCGGCATTTCCAGGACCTTACCCTCGTGGAACAGCGCCATCAGGCTGTCGTAGCGGGCCTGTGCGGCCTCATAGGCGGCGTAGGCGTCGGCATACTGCTCGTTTTCGTGCAGATAATGCAGTTCGGCATCGTGATACCGCAAGTAAATCTCGTCGGCGGTGTCGAGCGGCAGGCTCACGAGCGATTCGCACTGCCTGGTAAGCGGACCGTACCATTGTTCAATGAGCTTGTCGCCGGTTTTCACCAGGGAATCCATGCGCGCGTTGAGCGACGCCATTGCCGCCGAGATGTCCCGCACCGCGGTGGAGTCCCTGGTCTTGGCTTTCTTCTTTGCCAGAGCCTCCAGCGCCCTGGACGCCTGGCTTTTTTGCCAGTCGAGGTGCTCTCGCTCCCAACGGTAGCGGTCGAGCTGGGAGCCGGCAGAAAAGACCTTGCCTTTTACGACAAGGTTCTTAATGTCCTCAACGGTTTGCTCCGTTGCCGAGAGTCCGCCGGATATGGCGGACGCGCCCTTGACAACAACAAGCAGAGAGTCGAGCTGGTGCAGAAGCATTTCGCGCTTCGCCGAAAACGATACTTCCTGAAACGAACCGGTCGCGTAATACTGCTGGACCATGTTCGAGAGCCGGTCCGCCTCGTCATACAGTTTTGCGATGCTGGTGTCCGACTCGCGTTTTTCGCTTTTTGACCGTGCAAGGAGTTCGTCGATGCGGTCTGCGGCCTTTGTCGCCTGGGTTCGAGCCTTGGGCGAAAGCGTGTCGGCGAGTTTCTCCTCAAGCCCTTGTCGCATAAGCGCAAGCCGGTTTTCGGCGTTGGTCAGGGAGGTGAGCTTTTCCCATTCGTATTGCGCCCTGTTGAGATACCGCCGTCCGATGGTGAGAAGCGCCCTCACCGCCAGGGGCGACTGCGGGGCCTGGTTGATGATCTTGCGGAGCGAAGCGTCGGCCTTTTGGTACATGCCGAGACGTATGTAGCACCACGATATGCCGTACAACGCCTGCGCAAAGGTTGCCTCGTTTTCGCTGTTGACAAGATCAAAGAAGAGCGTCAGTGCCTTGGCATAGTCCCCTTTTTCGTACAGGGTTTGCGCCATGGTGAGACGCATGCTCTGGCGGGCCAGCCTGTCGACGGCTGCGTCGGCCCTGAACCGCAATGCGCCGTCGAGCACCGACAGCGCCATAGTGTAGTCTTTGGCGCGCACATACGAGCGGGCCAGGGCGTGCATCACGTGCAGCGCGTAGGAAGAGTCCTTGTCCACGAGGGAGGCGAGGCCGGCATACGCGCCGGTGACTCCGAGAACCAACCCACTCTCCATAACCATCCACAGCGCGCAGTTGCGGTACGAGCCGTGCAGGGTTTCCAACGGGAAGGTTTGCGCCCACTTCCACACGGAATCGCAGCGCCCCAGCTCATACAGGCTTTGCAGGCTGTAGAGAACGGGCCCGGCCCCGAAGCGCGCGGTATCGGACACCCGGGGCTTCACCGCAAGTACGCTGTCGTACGCTTTTTGCGAGAACAGCGCCTTAACAAGCAGGAAATTAAGGTCCTCGACATAGGGATGATTTGCATACCGGCCTATCATTGACCTCAGTTTCTTTGCGGCAAGGAAACTATTGGATCCCTTGAGGTTCTCCTTGATGCGATGGACTTCGATCTGGTACATCCGCTTCGCCTGGTCGTCGCTGGCCCGGCGAAAGAGTGAATCCTTCATGACGTCGAGCATGCCGTAGTACCGGGACGTCTGTTCACCCAGGTTCGCTCGAAGGATCTGGAAAAATTCCGCTTCAAACCCGCAACCGGCCGCTTCCCGCGCCTCCGGGACAAGATGCACCTTCTGTGCGAACGACATCATGAGCGTGTCGATGCTCCTCCACAGGCTGTCGATATGGTGCTTGACGGCGAACATTTTGGAAATGCGCTGCACATCGTCCTTGTCAAGCACGGCAAACATGTCGTCCACGGGCCGGGCAACAACCATTTCGCGCAGGATGCCCATGCCATCGGCAAGCGCCGGGGTAAGCGACGTAACCTGTTTCTGCAGCACCTGATAGCTTTTCTCGCACAGCTCAAGTTTCCTGTCCAATGCAACAAGCGAATCTTCGCTGCACCGCAGCACTTCCGGCGGAAACAGCTCTATGTCCCGCATGTCGGAAATAACGTCGCTCACGCTCGACAGTTCGCGGGTGAGTACGTTTATCTTGTACAACTCACCAGAGAGCCGCGTCACCAGGTTCTCCCGGACCCGCCAATCCTCTTTCTTGGCTTCCTTGGCGACCGACGCAACAGGCAACAGCGCGCACACGGCCCCGGCGGCGACAATGCCGGCAAGAATACCTGTTCGCTGTGCGTAGCCCATTACATAACCCCGTTGCTTCCGTCGGCCGCCCTGTTTCGGCGGCGTCTCACTATTCCGACTTTTCTATCTGCTCTCTTCGCTTGTTGATCTCATCAAGGCGGTTCTTTTTTTCCTTTTCACCGGTCGCAAGAGAATCGCTTTGCGCTCCGTTCTTTTTGAGCTGCTCGTCGAGATCGAACTTCTTTGCCCGGGGAGTGCCCTTGAGGAGAAGGAAGTTCCGCATCATTTCCGAGCCGGTCTGCCTGTACTTGATGGGGAATTTGAGCTCGGCCACGATCTTCCACTTTGCAAACCAGGGGTCAAAGGCGCTGTTGATGCCCCGGGCCTTTTCATCGGCAAAGGCTTGGGTGCTGTCATTCCAAAGTTTGTTGTCTGCCGAAGTCATGGCTGACCCAACGTTTTGGCTCAGGAGGAACGGCACGCAAAGATACAACTCCATGCCGTTGTTATACCGGATTCTGCCTCCCAGAGTTGCATACATCGGGTTCTCAAGGAACGATACCTCCATGACCCTCCGGGGCATGGTATCGGCTCCAAGACCGATGATCTTGATCGGTCCGGTAAAGTTATTAAACGCCTCTAAGGAATACTCCGCGAAAACGTCGAACCCCAACCCGACATACGATATTCCTGCGTCAAAAAGATATTGGTTCAGGAAATAGCGCGATTTGGGATCAGGCTCTTTATTTAGGGGAATTCTCATTCCGGCATTGATGCCCGCCTTGAGCGGCAGCCATGAGACTTTCGAAATGAAATCCATGTCGTGAATGAACTTGAACTGGAAGACGCTGCCCTGGGTGATGTACCCTTCGGCCGTGAAGCCGGTCCCGCCGACCCGGTATCCTCCGAGCGACGCAAAGTTCTCTGTTGCATTATATGTGTATTTGAGGTCCAGACCGTACCCCCTGAACCTGAGCTCCTTGTTGTCGGGTAAAGTGAATTTGGCGGCAGCGGAAACGTTACCGAATTGCGGCCAGTGATGCCACGGGTACGACAACAACCGTGAAGCCACCTGGACGGACGCAAAGTCGTATATGCCCGTTTCCGACGACACTTCGAAGAACGGAAACATGCCCGGCCTGGATGAACTGTCCGGCGTGCTTGCCCACAAAAATCCGATGGCTCTCATAGTAAGCCACGAATTGCCTGCTCCCTGGGTGTTCGAACTCTCCACCTGGTACATGCCCTCGCCGCGGTCCCGGTTTGGCCCCTGACAAAATGCGGCCGCCGCCCCCAGCAGCACGATCATGATGGTACAATTCCAGATTCTCATGGCTTCTCTGGCGGTTTGGATGTGGAGTCCGCCGGCGGCGCCGCGAAGCCGGTCTGGTTCTTAAGCGAATCTGCTTTGTCAAGTTCCACAAGTATCTTTTCTATGTCGGCCATTTTCTTCTGCGTTTCCTCTCTCCGTTTTATCAATTCTTCCCTCTCCTGGGAGAAGTCGAAGGTGCCGAGCGTGTCTGGCTCGTTTCCCGACGCGCCGACAATGCCCGCCGCCTTTCCGCCCGCGGGCTCGCCGGCCGCCACGGCGGACGGCTCCGCATTTTTCTCCTTGCGCTGCCCCAGAAAGATGAGCGTCCTGATGGCTTCCGTATTGGTTTCGCGCATGAAGATCGGCACTTCGATCCTCATCGACACGTTGAACAGTTCCGGGTTAAGCGGGTTCTTCTCCTTGAGGGCCTGATAGAGCGACATCTTGACTGAACCCACCAGCGAGAACCGCGAAAAGAAGCGGAACCTGCCACCCGGCTCAATCCAGGCGTACTGCTGGGAATAGGCGGCATCCCCCGCGTTGTCCCTGGTCGCTTTTTCTTTGTACATCGCAAGGCCGGCGTTTACAAACAAGCTGTGCGCAAAAGCCTTCCATTCGGCCGCCGAAACAACGGTAAGCTGGTCGTACCTGTATAGGAGGTCCGGGTTGTCAACCATACCCAGCTTCAAATATGTCTTGATGGGCAGCCATTTAAGAAGCGCAAGCCAATCGAGGTCGGCTACAAAAGACGCTGCCGGGTACGAATTGTACTCCGGCTTTCCCTTTGCGGTGGAAGCGCTCAACGTGTCCTGCCGTGTGGAAAGGAACAGGTCCGCAAACAGCGCAGCGCCGAAGAACCTGAGTTTGTCGTTTGCAGGCGTGGTTATCTGCAGGTGCGCCTCTATGGGCCCTATGCCTCGCGACGTCCAGGGAACAAAACTGCCGGAAAGCTCCATGATGTCGGTAATGCCTACCTGGCCGCCCACAGCCGGAAATGCCGAGAATCCCGCATAGGAGTAGCTGCCTCCGCCGGCAACCACCGCGGTGATATTGCCGTTGCCCATCACGTTCGAGGCCGGAATGCTTGATGTTCCCTCGTCGCGGCTCCGCTTGACGGTTTGCGAAGACGCGCTGAGAAACAGCAGCATCGCCAGAACGCCGGCTGCTTTCGCGTTCGACCACATCATGCAATTGCCTGCATATTTGAGGATGAAGGCCGCGACAGCCCTTTCTCCTTGACATTGATCGGCAGGAGCGTAATGTCCGTGAATCTCTTGCCGCCTCGCCGGAGCTGTCTCTTGTAATCCCGGAGATGTCCCAGGTCTTCTTCGGAAAAGAGACGCCAACCGTTCCGATTGCGAAGCTCCTCCATTTCAAGCTCCGGCTCGCTTACCCACCGCTTGAGCGTTGAGATGGAAACCCTGAGTTTCCTTGCTGCTTGCCCGCATGTCAGGTAGCTTCCCATGTAGCACCACCTCCTCCGGTAATCGATTCCCTTTTGCAAACTTATTCCGCAATAAAACGCTTTTAGCAGAGACGGAGAAATACTATATGTGGTGGATCAGGTCCCAGCCTTATACACCATATAGTATTTAGAGCTAATCTGTTGATATGTAACCAAATAAACCGACCAGAAACCCGCGCATTAAGCCGACCATGCAACCGTCTTTATGATATAGTTCCGGTATTCTGTTGTCAATGATTTATGGATTTTTTTTGCCCTCGAACTATTTTGTGAAGAAAGACAACAAAACCGAAAGCGATTTCCGCCGACCGATCGTCGTTCCTTTTTTGCGAACCGGCACGTAGTATAGTTTTATGGAGTTTTCGCTAGGCCACATATCATTCCGTTACTCCCCAAAGCTGGATTACAGTCTCAGAACCGTTGACTGTTCGTGGACTTCCACGTCTGTGGTGGGGCTCGCCGGCGCAAACGGCAGCGGCAAGACAACGCTCATCCGGGTCCTGCTCGGCGAACTCGTGGAATTCGAAGGAGCCTATCGGATCGACGGACAGGAGATTCGCGATTATTACGGAAACATCATGCCGGACTTCGGCATCGGTTACTCCCCGGATACACCCGTGCTCGACGAAATGCTCACCGGATTTGAAATACTTTGCCTCGTTGCCGACATCCGGCGAATCGAAAAAGAAGCCTTTGACCGGGACCTGGCCCTCTTACGTGAAAACCTCCAGCTCGGCGACTGGCTGTACACGCAAAAATGCAGCGAGTACTCTTCCGGAATGAGGAAGAGGGTATCCCTAGCAATCGCGTTTCTCGGCTCTCCGAAGTTTACGGTGCTCGATGAACCTACCAACGGGCTCGATCCGCTCGGCGTTTTCGGACTCAAGAAGATTATTGCCGGCAAAAAGGAGCGCGGCTGCGGCTGCCTTGTTGCCTCCCACGTTCTTGATTTTGTGGAAAAGATCGCGGACAAGGTCCTCCTTCTCAGGAACGGCGCCCTGCTCTACGGCGGGTCGCTGGAAGGCTTGATGCGTTCCGGTCCCGGCGCCCGGAGCCTCGAGGAAATATATTGCACCATGTTCGGTTCGTAGGATCGCAGGGCCGGATGACCCACACACCCTCAATGAATCTTTCTGCCAGACTGATTGGCCCTGACGCCGTGCTGCGCGACGTGATTATTATTGGCGGCGTTGCCGGTGCCGCGGCAGGCATCGGGCCGATGTTCGAGCTGCAGCCTCTCGTGTTCTTTCTGCCGGCCGGCTGGTTTCTCTATTCAGTCGCACGCGTGTTTGGTCTGCTCGTGTACCCGCGACGAGGCGTTTTACCCTTTGTGCTCGGACTTCCATACGGTCGCCGGCTGGCACTGAGCACTCGGTTTGTTGTGAGGAAGGGCGCGGAGCTTGCGGCGGTATGCGGAGTTTCCTGCGCAGCCTTTTTCCTGATAAGAGGCATCGTCTACAGAAGTCTTGCCGGCGGCGAAACCCTGAACATGTTCGCGATAATGCTTGGCGAAACCGTTGTCTTCCAGGGAAGCCTTTTCACGGCCGTCAGATTCCCGCTTCTCAGGCCGACACGCAGGGACGAGCACCCGTTTCTGATCCGCGTGCACCGAGAGTTCTCCTTTGAGCGCCGGCTGGGGCTTTTCGTTATCCGACTCGCCCGGCTTGGTTCCCTTCCGTTTTCCGGTGAATCAAGGATCATCGCACTGCGGCTGATCCTTTACCTTCTCCGCAACAACCTGGCAGGTTTGGTTTTCTTCTCGACGGCTGCACTGGCTGTATCGCTGCTCATTGCCGCCATGCTGCGGGACGGCGGCCAGGGGTTTGCGTCCGGGCTTGTCATCCTTGCCGCTTCCCTGGCCGCTGTGTTTGAAATGACGGGCACCATGTGCGAAGCGGGTTTCAGAATTCGCCTATGTCCGTACTATTCATTCGGAAATGCAAAAGTGATTTTTGTCAACTTTATGTTCGCAATCGCGGTCATGAGTCCCTTTACGCTTATCTACGCGGTCAAGATGCTGTTTCTGGAAGGCCCCGTGCACGCGGCGACCGCGTTTCGCCTCGCGGCCTTTGCCCTGTCCTGCGCCGCGACCGGAGTGGCAGTGTCGCTTGCCTGGACATCGGGCGCCTGGACTTCGCTGTCGGTTTCGGGAACCGTGCTCGCACTCCTCTGTTCCCTGGTGGGCCTTGCCGTGCCGTATTTTGGTCCGCTCCTTCCGCTGGCGGCGTGCATCGTGCTCTGGGCGGTTGGTAGAAAATAGCCACTGGGAAGAAACGGCAATTTGCATGGAGGCAGGCTGTACTTCTCCCCGAACAGAATGGCCTACCCATCCTTCCTCTCCCACACCACCGACACCGTACTTGACGCAATAAGAACTGCGGCCCCGGCCATGGCCAGCGGCGGAAAGGGTTCCCTGAACACCGCCGCGCCGACCGCCACATTGAGCGCGGGCGACACAAGCGTGATAACCGAACCTGACGCAACCGTCACGTAGCGGTAGCCTTCTGTCATGGCAAGTTGGCCCACGGCGGCAAGCAGGCCAATGGCAAGCAGCAGCGCGCAGCCTCCCGGTCCGCATACAATCGAGCCGCACTCCTGTCAAACAGGAATTTGCGACACAGGCTATTTCTCCTCCAGGAGCACCACACCCGCTGCGGGAAGCGCGTTCGCTTTTGCAAACAACCGGGCTGCGCCGCGCGCGCTCGCGATGACCCTGCCGCGCACGTCATATGCGTTTCCCGCTGTGCAGCCCCGCGAAAGCGATACTCGCGCGGCGCTGCCGCGTGTCACACAAAGCACGCGCAGCCCGGTTTCGCGCTGCCCCGGCCGGCGTCCGGCGCCCGGGGCACTCGCTTTCACCGTACCGGTTACCCGTTTGTACATTTCCTCTCCCGCAAGCAATAGCGCGCCCTCGCCTTCGGAGCTCGAGTAATTATCGAACATGTTGTTCCCCGGTTCCTGGCCCACGGTCTGGCAGTACATAAGCATGCCGTTGGCTGCAATATTCCTCACCAGGCCCGACCATGCTTTACGCATCGGAGGGGAGAATGTCGCGGAATCCAGAATTTTGTTGTTGATCCCCCATGCCATCGCAAAGCAGAAGAATGCCGTGGAGCTGGTCTCGTGAATGGGCCATTGCACCGTATCGAGCAGGCTCGTGGTCCACAAACCGTCTCCCTGTTGCAATGCTATAACTGCTGTCAACTGGTCCCGGAACTGGGTTATCATCGAGTCGCGTCCTTTGTAATTGACAGGCGTGTATTTGAGAATTCTCGCCTGGCCGCCAAGAACCCATGCCTCGCCCGGAGCCCAGAAGATCGGCTTGCCGTTTGCCGCAAGCTTGGGCGGTTTGTACCCAGGGTCACGCCAGTACAAATGAAACGTGTCGCTGTAAATGACCTGCGCATCGTCCCACCAGCACTTATACAATGTATCGAGGATGCGCGTTTGGCCGGTGATCGAGGCGAGCATCGCAAGGCCGGGGGGCGCCATGTACAGCGCGTCGCACCAATACCAATACGAGCGGCCCGACGGCGGCTGGGTCAGAAAATCTGAAGTGACGCGGTTGAGCCACGGCTGATACATGTACTTCTTTGCGGTGTCCGCCGCGAACATATACGACTCGCAAAAGGTCTGGGCACAGCACTCATTGTCAGGGTTGCCGCTGGCCGGCGTCCAGTTGGCGCCGATACCGAACTTGACGATGCTGTCGAGGTATTGCTTGTCGTTTGTCCTGCGGTACAGGGCGCAGATGCCGGTCATGTACGCGCCCGCATCCCAGTTTGTGCCCGTGCCGAACCAATCGCCGAGATTGTTGACACTATGCGACAAGCGGTATCCAGCCACCTTGCGCATGATCTTGGTGATGGAGTCCGGCATGAATTCGTCGGCGTACGCGGGCAGGGCAAGGCATACCAGAAAACCGCCCAGCGCGAATCCGAAGACGCATCTGCGTGGCAATCGCATATATCCTCCTTTTCCCTCAGAACGCCAAGGCCGACGGGATCCCTATGATCACCTCTCTAACGTAATATAAGGAATTCCTCGCCCGGGAATGCAAATCGTGAAGCTGTCGCAGAGCGATCTGTGCACGGTGAGCACGCGGTAGTGCTGGAGGCAAAACCACGTCTTGTTCGGATCTGGTGAGCGGGGGTCCGCCTTTTTGTTGGAACTGACAATCTTCGGTTGAAAAGCAAGCGGCTATTGCTTATATTATTGCCGGGAAGAGATAACATGTAGAGGGGGATTTATGAGGTTCTTTTCTGCGGCCCAGCGCCTTGCCGCGGCCGCGTCGTTCGTCGCCGTCCTGTTCTTATCATTTCCTGCCGACTCCGCGATCCCGGCCGGGTACAAGGGGTTTCCGTACCTCGATTCAGTTCAGCAGATTCCCGGGAAAATTAGGTTCATGCGCTTTGACCAGGGAGTGAAAGGAAAAACCGGTTCCGAAGCAACCTTGGACGCCGGAGCCAAAGAAGTTACCTGGCACGATTATATGGCCATCGGTCAATGGGCTTGCCATAACTTACGCGCGATTACCGGACCCAGCCTGCAGGTGATGGGTGAAGGTGGCGATTGCATGAGTACCGGCTGGGTTGGTCCGGACTATGTTCACGATTCCGCCAGCTCTGATTGTTACCTGGCGGACGCCAATCAAGGTGATTGGACAAAGTATACTGTTTATGTCAAGCAGCCTGGCCTTTACAGTCTGAGCATTTTTCAGACGGCAGCCGACATTGACCCTCCATGGGGTCCATACGTTGAGATCTCCCTGTTGAACGGTACCGATTCCATAAGTACCGGAACAGACACCCTGCATCTTACTCATGGCTGTGCGTACGATTTTCATTCCTGGTGGTATATGAAAGACTTCCGCCGCCTGGCGCTCGATTCCGGATTGCAGGTCCTGAGATACCAGGTTTGCAATAGTCCGGCCGGCAACGGCCCTATGAATGTCGATTACGTTGATTTCGACTACGTCGGCGCCGTGGGCGCTTCGGAACGCGCCTATTTCTCCACCCTCAACGGCGGCCTGTCGATCCGCAGCATCGCGCCGCAGGCCAATCGAACAGTGCAGCTCAATTTCACGGCGGCCGACGCCGCGCAGGCCTTTGTCCAGTGCTTTGACTCGCGCGGCGTGCTGCTCGCTTCACAGACCCTGGACAATGTCGCCATGGGATACAATCACATTCGGCTTAAAGGCAGGATCACTGCCTCAGGAATGATTTTTGTCCGCATGACACAAGGGAACAAGACCGCACAAGGCAAGGTCTTCTTGTTTGCAAAGTAGACGAAGCATCTTGGAAGAGCGGTTTTAATGGGGGTTCGAAGTGCGAACCCCTTTCTTTTGATGACCGCGCAAAAGGCAACCGGGGGCTGGCGGCGATTCCTTAACAACGGATAAAGCGTGAACACTACCCAGCTCTGCGTAACCGCCGGCCTCTTCCTTTCGGCCCTCGTTTTTGCGATACTTGTTAAGAACTCCTGGCGAAAGCGGCGCTTCCTGGGCGGGTTTACCTGCCTGCTTCTGTTGTTGGTGACGGTCTTGTCCGCGCTTCTGGTACTGCTCGTTTCCGCGGGAACCAGGGGTTACAAGGCGCTTGTTCGTGAAGATTTGGCCGCGACGGTGTACATTACTCCTCTCGGCAGCCAGCAGTTTCAGGCGAGAATCGTGCGGCCCAACGCCGTCGACACCACGCTTGCCGTCGCCGGCGACGAATTATACATCGACGCGCGCATTCTCAAATGGAAACCAATCGTGAACATTCTCGGCCTGCACACCGCGTTCTGCCTCGATCGCGTTTCGGGCCGTTACATCGACCTGCGCGACGAGCGCACCAAGGTTCGGACCGTGTATGCGCTCGACGGCGGACCCCGGCCGTGGGACCTCTTCCTGCTTCGAACCAGGTATGGGTTTCTTTCCCTGATCCTCGACGCCCAGTATGGTTCGGCGACGTTCACCCCGTTTCGTGATCTTCATGTGGTGCGAATTCTGGTTACAACCAGCGGATTGGTTGCGCGGGGAGAATAAACCGGCGGCAGCGTGGATGGCCGTTTGCCGGACTCCTCCTGGATTCACAAGCGGCGCCGGGAATATTCTTTCCCCGGTGCCGCTTTGTCTCAGCCTCGACTCCAATCAGGGCACCACGAACAGGATCATCTTTGCACCTGAAGTGTCGATATCGGTGAAGACCGTTTTCCCTGTTGTAATGTCGATGTATGAGCTGTTGTTGGTTCCCGACGTTGCCGCGTACACGGCGCCATATACGGTGTCGCCGCTGTTGAATGGATACCCGTCGGTGGCAAGATTGATGGGTTGCAGACGGATGGAGGTCGAGTCCACGCCGTCCTTGAAAAGCATGTTCTCCGGACTGGACGCCTGGTACGTCGCAGGCTTCCAGGAAACACTCGCCTCATTCCCAAAGAACAGAATAACTTTGTAGGGGCCCGTTACCACGGAGGCCAATTGTACGGCCAGGTAGACGGAATTGGAGTCGCCGCCTTTTGGCATGCGCGTCCACACGCTGTCGATACCAAAGGCTGGCGGCTGGCACAGGTTGACATTTCCGATATTGCGATTTCCGCCGCCCACGTATTGGACCTGAACCGATTTGGCGATGCCATACCCCGTTTTCTCATACGTCAGGGTGTAGATCCCGGTTGCGAGATCCGGGATCAACCATAACCCTGAGCTGTCGGTCGTAGCCGACCGCGACGATCCGTCGATCGTTACCGCAACACCACCCCGGTTGGCCGGCTGGTCGCCATTCGCCATTATCAATGTTACGAATCCGGACACCGTTCCGGAGAGCGAAGGACCGGCCGGGCCTGTCGGTCCCTGCATGAGGTTGCATTCGCACAGCAGTGCCAGGAACGATCCGGCAATTACCAGACTCGGCACAAAGCGTCGTTTTGTTTGGAACACCACAAACCTCCTTGGAAAAATGTTGAAACAACAGGGAATGTTCGGGAACTCATTCGTATTGACGTGCGCGAAGCGCCCTGACGCGCCTGATCCTCCCGGCTCCCCGATGCTGGACGTCGCCTTGGGCAGCGCAGCGCAACGTTTCTTCAACGCAACAACGGTGCCAGTGAAGAACCCCGCAACACCACGACTGCAACTGCCTACAACACTACAGGAGTAGACGCGACAGCGAACCTTCGGGGACTGCGATTACAACCGGATGTACACGTCGGTGAGCAGCCTGCAATACGCAAACTTTGGGATTCAACATCAATTGGATTGCGCCGGTCGCGGTCTTATAGCTGGAACGATGGTGGAAAGTTGCCGCAAATCCTCATGGTGGAATCTTGGGCTGCCGGGAGGAACAAAATGGCAGCGGAAATTACCGGGAATGGGAAAGTGTTTCCTGGAATTGCGAAGACCTCTAACGCGGCCGTCCTGAAACCGGGACCGGCTCAGGACAGCCGTGTGAAGAGGCAAGAGGCGAGTGCCTCTTGATCGCAAAAGCAGAATTCTATCTGTGGTGCTTCTTCGACTTGGCCTTCGCCTTGACCTTGGCTTTCGCCGGCTTTTCCACGGGAGCGGACTGTTCGGTTTTGAGCGATCCGATCGTGGCAAGAGCCGAATTGACTTTTTCCCGCGCTCCGAGAATGTCGCCGCCGGCCTGCGCGCTCTGCGCGTCCTTCACCGATGCTTCAATGGCGGCGATCTTGCTTTTTGCGGCAGCAGCAACGGCCTTCGCCTTCTTGCCCTTGGCCGGCTTCTTGAACTCGGACTTGATTTCCGCGATCGCCGAATTCGCCCGCGCGATGGACGATTCCACTTCGGCCTGAACGCGGGTCTTTTCCTCGCCCGCCTTGGTCTTGAGATCCGATGCGAGCGAGGTAACGGAAATAAGACTCGTCTTGTCCTTATCGTAATTCCTCTTCATGGCCGATCCACCCTTCTGCTTTTCGATGTCGGCAAGCGCGGTGTTGAGCGATTCGTTCACCGACGCAAATTGATCCGGCAGATACAGGTCCGCCTGCGCGGCCTTCGCCGAATCAACGGCGGCCTTTGCCATGCCCATTTCACGAACAGGCTCTTTGGCGCATCCGATCATCATCAGGACGAAGCTTGCGGCCGCGATCGCGGCAATAAGACGAAGACGTTTCATGAAATCCGCTCCTTGTTGAAGTGAGGGTGTGCGCCGTCACGCGTGCTCGTTCCGCGGGTTCGGCGCCAAAGTTAATATAAGAGATGTAGGCTGCGATATCAAACCCCGCGTGCGGCGCGTGCGGGACGGCTTGTCCCGGGGATCGCGCAGGTGAAAGCCCACGGCTTTGTCTCTTGAGCATGAGTAAACCGCCTCAATTATTTTCTGGTTGCGGTTCCGATTCACGATGAACTCAGGAGGCCGGAGATGAAATTCGTTCTTACCGCGTTATGCGCCACGAGCCTGATTGTCTGCTTTGTTCACGGCGCTCCCAAACCGGTTCCCAAATCGGACGAGGGCAGGCCCGGCGCGATCACCGTGCGCCTTTCGTGCACCGCGGAACGTGATTTTTCCGAAGGTTTGGCCGCTGTGCAGAGCAAGGGACTGTGGGGATTCATCACTAAGAAGGGCGACATTGCCATTGCGCCGCAGTTCGACGGCGCATGGGATTTTCATGACGGCTTCGCAAAAGTTAAGATAGGCCCTGAAGCAGGCGGACGGCGAGGGTTCATCAACACCGCCGGAAAATTCGCGATCAATCCGCAATTCGAGCTTGCAGGCGATTTTTCGGAGGGGCTTGCCGCCGTGGCAGTGCACGGCAAGTGGGGATATATTGACAAGACGGGAGTTATTGCCATTCCACCGCAGTTTGACGCCGCCTATCCCTTCCGCCAGGGGCTTGCCAAAATACGCATCGGCGACGATCCGGGCGGCCGGCGCGGATTCATCGACGCAAAGGGCCGCATCGTGATCAACCCGCGCTTCGACCTTGCGGGCGATTTCGCAAACGGCCGCGCCATGGGCATTATTCACGTGGGAAGCGACGAGAACGGCGAGAGCACGATCCAGAAATGCGGCTATATCGGCCCCAACGGCGATTTCGTGATCGAGCCCCGGTTCGACATCGCCCACGGATTTTCGCAGGGTCTGGCGGCAGTGGTAAGCGGCGGTTTGCGGGATGAGTACGGCTTCTTATCGGGCGGGAAAACCGGCTATATCGACACGACAGGAGCGTTTGCAATCTCCCCCCGATTCGAAGCAGGGCTCCAATTTTCCGAGGGACTCGCCGCAATACGGGCCGAAGGCAAATGGGGATATGTTGACAAGACCGGCGCATTTGTCATCAAAACCACATTCGACGACGCCGCGCCGTTTTCCGACGGCCTCGCGCGCGCGCGTGGCGGCGCGACGCGGGGGTATATCGATAAGTCGGGCAAATTCGTTCTTGTGCTCGGCCAGTAACGGCTTGCGCTGGCGGCCGTTTCTATCGCAAAACGAACAACACTGAACCGGCACGCGACACGTTTTGTCGTGTCAGCCTGTCTTTTTTTTGTCACCCTTTCTAAGGGAGGCACCCGCATGTTCACGCCTGTCGACGGCTTCGAGCTTTCGAAATACCTGGGCACATGGTATGAGCTCGCGCGCATGCCCGCGTCGTTTGAAAAAGATCTGGTGGGCGTGACGGCAACGTACAGCGTGCGAAGCGACGGCAAGGTGGACGTTCTTAACAAAGGCTGCAAAAAGACAATTGACGGCGAGAAATCAGTCGCAAGGGGCAGGGCAAAATTCGCCGGCAATCCTTCCAAGGGACATCTCAAGGTTTCGTTCTTCTGGATATTCTACGCGGACTATGTCGTGGTCGCTCTCGACAAGGAGCACTACGACTACGCTCTCGTGATCAGTTCGAAATCGTACATGTGGATACTGTCAAGGAAACCGGCGCTTGACGCATCAATCCTTGCGCGGTTGATCGATCAGGCAAAGGGCCTGGGAATCGACACGTCGAAACTGATCATGACCCCGCAATCCTGATGGCGTGAGAATTCGGTAGAGGGATCGGCCAAACTTGACTTTGTTGTCGCTCCCGTCAAAGCGGCAATCTTCTCGCTTCCCGCTTCTATTTTGACGTTCTACTCCCTGTATCCGACAACGATCCCCTGCAGTTGCAACGAGTCAATCTCACTCGCGGCACCTATGGAATAGTCGCCCGCATTCCTATCGGCAAACATCGGATCCGCTATCCAGTATGACGGCGATACCGTGGGCGACAGGGAAAAGGCCGTGCCATTGGAATCGATGTCGAGCGAGTCGAATACAAGCTGTGACGTGGATGCGCTCCATAAGCCTGCAACGCCGGCGCCCGCATTAAACGACAGAATAGAAAGTGCAACCCGTACTTCGCCGGCGGGCGTTGTGAGGACGATGCCGCTATTGCCGTTGTCGGAAATCGTGGCATGCGTGATTGCAAGGGGCGCTGCGGTGACCGAAATCCCGTCTTTCGTGTTGTGCGCCGAAAGTACGTTGTCAAGCGTTACCGCATGCGACCCCGAGCCGTCGCCGTTTACCGAGAGGCCCGCGCGCCCGTTGTGGACGAATGTGCAATGCATTGCGCCGACGTCGCTGTCGGTAATTTCCAGCCCGTCAAGTGAATTGTCCAGAAACGCGCAGCTTTCGAACAGAATGTCCGATGACCCGTTTTCGACCTTTGCGCCGCTTGCATTGCTTGAATCGAACACCACGCCCGACACATGTATCGAATGCTGACCGCTCAGGTACAGAATTCCCAGACCGGGCTGCGCCGTTACAACCGAACCGCCGTTTGCGCCTGTAACCACGATGGGCCGGCTGGTTGAACCGCTGTAGCCGAACCTGAGGGAAACCCGGAACGTCCCCGCCGTAAGCGCTATGGTGTCTCCCGGCAACGCCGAAAAGACTCTGGCCATAAGGGAGTCCTGGTTGGACACGACATACGTCCGGCCAACATGAGCCTTCCGGTTTACGGGATCAAACGGATTGTCACGGGTTATGCATGAAGACAGGATAAGCATGACAAGGGCACAGCCCGTGAAACATTTTGCAGACATGAACGGAACCATGGCGTTTCCCTCGTGTCGCGCCGCACGGCTTTTTTCCCGGTTGATGCCTGCATGCATATACATTGGCGTTGCGCTGTTTCCCATTGAAGGCGCCCAAGGCCTTTCCTTAGGCTCGGCCATAACCCAAAATACAATAGCCGTATACGCCGATACCATGCTTGATTCGGTGATGTTCGCCGGGTTTACCGCGTCGCTCATTTCGCGCCTGGAGCACGAACTTTCCGGATCGGAATATGTTGTGCTGCCGGTTGTGCGGGGCGCAACGGGGCGTGCGTCGACCGATTCGCTGCTCACGGTACTTATCGTGCGCGCGTTTGCATATCCACCCGGCCCGCCCATGCTTCGCGCCACCTTAATGCGTGCGTCCGCATGGGGCGCCTTTGCGCCCGACACCCAGTATCAACCGCTTGTCAATTTTGCGTGCGCCGTGACCGACACTGCCTCGGTCGCGCTTCTGGTTGCAAGAAAGATCGCCGAGAACCTGCGCGGCCGTTCATCGTGCCGCCTCCATATCAACAGCATTCCAACTCACGCCTTTGTGCGCAGCGCAACCGGGCTTAGCGGACAATGCCCGCTTGATTGGGATGTTGCATTCGGCATTGTCGATATGACCGCCAGCAGCAAAGGATATCTCGACAAAACGGTACGCCTCAAGCTGTCCGATACCCGGATTGCAGATACCGCCCTTGTGGTGCTCGACAGGCGCATGTTCTATCATTCCAGCGCATTCTATCCCGCAATTGGACTGGGTGTGCTCTCGGCTGCATTGTATGGCTGCGAATATTACTATTATCAGAAATACAGGCGTCTTGACGCAAACGATTTGGCAAACAATCCCGGTTCATTCGGGAATACGTTCAACATTGCGCAGGGATGCGGATACGGGGCAGGCATTGCACTTGGGCTTTCGGCGGCATTGTTCTGCGTGACGTTCTTTTGGTAATGCAAGAAGATGATTCACTACAAAGAACACAGAGAAAAGGCAGCGAAGCATTCCTGTGGCAAATCCATCCGGCACTTTGGCGGGTGAACCATGCGCCTAATTTTTCCCACTAAATAAGCGGGAAGAGGGACTGGCATGAAAACAATAGTGGAGCCTTCGGCCGCCGTTCTTGACGCGTGCAAGAAAGGCGACAAAGCTGCCTTTAAGACGGTATTCGACATGTACAAAATGTACGCATATAATCTTATCTACAAAATTACCGGGCCCTCTTCCGACCACGAAGACCTTCTCCAGGAAACCTTTTTCCAGATCTACCTTTCTCTCCGTGCGTTTGAAGGTGCTTCATCATTTACCACCTGGTTTCATCGCGTGGTGGTTCAGGTGTGCAGCGGGAATCTCCGGTACAAGCTGGCCGCAAAACGCAAACCTGAAGGAGGCACGGTCAATTTCGATGACATGCAGGAGACCGTTTCGGACAAGCGGGAATCTCAGGAAAACAGGCTGGCGCTCAAGGAGCTGGTAGATAAGGGGCTTTCCACACTTAACGATTCGCTCAGAATTCCGCTCGTGCTCAACATATACAGCGAAATGGATCTGGGAGAAATCGCGTCCGTTTTGAACATTCCGGAAGGGACGGTCAAGTCTCGGCTGTTTTCTGCCCGCAGGCAGATGAAAGAATTTATCCAGAACGCCGGTTGATGGCGGAGTAGCTATTATGGATTCCACACACGACACAATGTCCCGGCTCGATCCGATCAAAAGGGATACGTATCCCCCAAGCGGGCTTCTCGACAACGTCGAGCAGTTGTTGTTTGATCGTATCCAGCGATTCGAACAGAAACATCCTGTTGAATCCGGCGTGGAGTTCTGGGAAGCAGCCATCGCTCAGGACTTGCCTTTTTCCGCAGAAACCACGGAGATATTGCTTTTCGAGCGCATATCCTCTCTGGACGGTGTTGACACGTGGGAACTGCAAGTCAAGAAGGAGACTGCAGACTTCGACTTCGATGCAGCGGAAAAACGGCTCGCTGCTTCATCAGCGGTTGCAAAGGCGCCCACGTATTCCTTCCCTGGTCTGTTCTTTACCTCGACTCTGTCATTATTTAAGAAGGGGAATTTTCGTTATACGGTTGCCTTGCTTGCAAGCCTGGCCCTGGCTGTTGGAGGATGGCAGCTTTGGCAAAACACTGCATCATCCCTTGCGACTACGGTAATTGCCCCGGGCGAAAAAGGCTTTGCTCTGTCGGCGACCAGGGGCCAGACTGTTCAATCACTCCCGGGCCAACGTCTGGTTCTCCAGAACTTCCGCGGCACGGTTGTTGCCGAAAACGGCGCGCGCATAACGCTCAAGGAGATCCACCCCGACGTCACAAGCTACAGCCTTGCTTTTACAGAATCATCGTTTCCTCAACAGGCAAAGGCGATTTTCTCGGTTACAAAGAGGCTTGCCGGGCAGGAATTTTCGGTAATCACCAAAGACTATATCATCCACGTTGTCGGCACGGTGTTCACGGTAACGCCACAGGCGCACCAGCGCGTTGCCACGAAAGTGTTTGAGGGAACCGTTCGCGTCGAAGGTCGGAATTTTTCCGCTCTTGTTAACGCGGGCAGCGTCTTGTGTTTTGACGATCGCGCAGGCGCGTACGTTGTCACCGCCTCCGATACGGCGCACCAGGCAACGGAATCCCTTGAGGCCCGGCGCGATTCAGGTTCTATTCCGGCGCAATCCGGGCAACGCCGCATTGGAAAACCCATCATGCACAATGGGCAATCGCAAGACTCGCTGTTCGACAACGCGATGCGCCTGGAACAAATCGACTGGCAAAAAGCCATAGACGCCTACAATTTGGTGCTTGGCCGCCATGGTTCCTCTCCATTTTCGCGCGAAATTGCCCTTTTCTCAGTTGCACGTCTGCGGTTTGACCACGACACGTCTCTTGTTGACGTGCGAAAGGCCTTCGAAGCATACCTCAAGGTTTTTCCGCACGGCAATTTTGCCGGCGAATCCTATTTGCGGCTGACCGATCTTGCATATAAGAATGATCCCAAGCAGGCGCTTGCGTGGTGCGAACGGTACCTTGCCGAGTTCCCTGCAACCCAGAACGCGGCAGCAGCTGAATACAAGGCTGGGCTCATCCTTTTGCAGCAGAACAGGCGCGAACAGGCCGCAACCATGCTCACCGAAGCCCTCAAGCATTCAACTTCCTGCCCGCCTGCCCAGATCGTCGCCATTCAGCGCGCGCTGGACAATGCAAAGAACGTCCATGCGGACAGTAATGGGAGAGCAAAAAAATGAGTCCCGATCCTCGTAGGGGATGAGAGAAGGCCGAATCTATCGAATCTGCCTCTCATGTGCCGGGAGTAGCACCCAACTCTTTGCATTTTCTTCGTCAATAACACATCGATTTCTGAACCACCCACTTTTCGTTTACCACTAACCGTTTGTGGTAAGTCCCGTTTGTTTTTCGAGCCAGGGATGCGAGTGTGCCAACAGGCACCGACCCGATCAATGCTGGGCTCCAAACGACATACGGAACAGAAGGCGTCTATAAAACCGTGCTTTGCCGCGACGCACGCGGCCTATGCGAATTGCCCGTTGATAACCTTGCCGCCGGGGCATACTTGGCGCAATCGTCGGATGGGAATAATGGGCTGAGAAAAATGCTGGTTCCAGTACGATAAAACCTTGCCCTCTTCTCCCTCAGGGAAAGGGAGGCAGGGGTTGGCGGGTGAGGCGACAAACAGAAACGAGGATGTATGAAGATCAGCCAATTTGCTTTTCTCGCGGCTGCCACTGTTTTCACAGTCAAACTTGAAGCCGCTTACAATTACGGCGAGGCCCTCCAGAAAGCCATTTATTTCTATGAAGGACAGCAGTCGGGGCCGCTTCCGGCCTGGAACCGGGTGCAATGGCGCGGACCAAGCTGTACGCATGATGGATCGGATGTGGGCAAGGACCTTACTGGTGGCTGGCACGATGCCGGCGATCATGTGAAATTCAATTTTCCCATGGCGTTTTCGGTTACCATGCTATGCTGGGGCATTGTAGAAAATCGCGATGCTTATGAAAAAAGCGGCCAGCTTCCGTTTATTCTTAACACTCTCCGCTTTACCGCCGATTACCTGATACGCTGCCACACCGCTCCGAACGAATTCTACGGCCAGGTTGGCGATGGCGGTCTCGATCATTCGTTCTGGGGACCCGCGGAATCCGTTGAGGCAAGAATGAATCGACCTTCGGCGAAGATAGACGCGGCTCATCCCGGCTCCGACCTTGCAGGCGAGGCGGCAGCAGCGTTGGCCGCGGCATCGATGGTGTTCAAAACAACCGATCCATTGTTTTCCGCAACCTGCCTCACGAACGCACAACAGCTCTACTCGTTCGCGGATCAATACCGAGGCAAGTACGACGCCTCAATTACGGCGGCCGGAGGGTACTACAATTCGTGGAGCGGATACAGGGACGAGTTGGTGTGGGGCGCAACGTGGCTGTTTTTGGCGGGCGGCGACAGCGCGTACCTTGCCAAAGCGGAATCGTATTACGACAGCCTCAATACCGAACCGCAGTCCACGACTCGTTCGTACAAATGGACCATCGCCTGGGACGACAAGAGTTATGGGTGCTACGTGCTGCTCGCCAAACTCACGGGCAAGCAGAAATACAAGGACGACGCCCAGCGCTGGCTCGATTACTGGACCGTTGGCGTAAACGGTCAGAAGATCACGTACACACCGGGCGGGCTGGCCTGGCTTGACACCTGGGGATCAAACCGGTATGCCTCGAACACCGCCTTCGTGGCGCTGGTCTATTCCGATTGGCTGGCGGTCGATTCGTTGAAAACGCGCTACCACGATTTCGCCGTGAAACAAATCAATTACCTGCTCGGAACCAATCCACTGAATCGCTCTTTTGTCGTGGGATTCGGTAACAACCCGCCCTGCCACGAACATCATCGGACCGCTGAGGGATCATACCCCGGCGATGCTAGCGACACGATTGCCTGCCAGCATACCTTCTACGGCGCCCTGGTGGGAGGTCCGGACGCGAGCGACGGGTACACCGACCAGCGCAGCAATTATACCCAGAACGAACCGGCCTGCGATTACAACGCCGGTTTCACCGGCGCGCTTGCGCGCCTGTATAAGGAATACGGCGGCACGCCGCTTGCCGTTTTTCCACCCAACGACTCCGTATCGGAACAGTTCTACATTCTTGCAAATGTCAATGCTTCCGGCGACCGATTCACGGAAATCAAAGCAGTCTTGTGCAATAAAACAAACGAGCCTGCGCGCGTGTGCACCAAGCTTTCGTACCGATACTTTGTAGACCTGAGCGAAGCGATATCCGCGGGCATTTCGGTGGGCGACGTCACCGTGCAGACCAATTACCTTCAGGGCAAGGCGAAGATTTCCGCGCTCACTCCGTACAACGGGTCAAGCAGCATCTATTACCTCGAAGTGTCGTACGACGGCGATTCGTTGTATCCGGGCACGCAGGACTCCTACAAGCGCGAGGCGCAGTTCCGCATCTCGCTGCCGCAGAACGCGGCCGCGTCATCGTGGGACCCCACCAACGACTGGTCGTACAAAACCGTTGGCGCGTCGTCGCAGGCCGCAATGAAGGCCGTCAACATGCCGATCTACGACAACGGCATGCAGATCTGGGGAGCGGAACCGAATAAACCCGCTGTGAATGCAGTCGTCACTCCGAACAGCGGTTTGACTGCAGGCAATCACCGTGTGACGATCCGGCAGCACGGCAAGTACCTGTATATTGCCGGCGCCGATCAGCGGGCAATTGCGGTGTCGCTGATCTCGGCAAGCGGCAAGACGATTGCTTCCAGGAACGCGGTTTGCGGGCGAGGACTGTCGCTTGAGCTCGTGAGCCTTGGAGTTTACATCTGCGTGGTTTCCGGCAGGAACAATGCAACGATTGCCTCGCAATCGATCGTGGTGCAAAAATGATCTGCACCGCAGAGGACCTCGTATGAACCGTTCCATTCTCCGGTTGCCGGCCATTGCGGCATTGCTGTTCTGTACTGCATCCGCTCCGGTCATGGCCTTCAACCTGCATGTTGAAGGCTCGACGCTCATGAATGAAAACGGTACCTCCGTCCGTCTCACCGGCGTCAACTGGTTCGGGATGGAAACGTCGAACATGTGCCCGCACGGCCTCTGGGCGCGTGACTGGAAAGGCATGCTCATGCAGGTTAAGGACATGGGGTTCAACTGCATCCGGCTTCCCTGGTGCGATGCCATGCTGCGGACCGGCGCGACCGCAAACAGCGTCAATTTCTACGGCGTGGACCCGTACCGCAAAAACGCAACAACCGACATGAACAAGGAACTGGCCGGCAAGAGTCCCCTTGAAATTATGGACATCATTGTTGACGGTTGCGCAGAACTCGGCATTGCGGTTGTGCTCGACAACCATTCCCGCGAGCCGGACAACTACATGAACGAGCAGGTTTGGTACACCGCCAAAACGTCCGAACAGCAATGGATTGCCGACTGGACGTTTCTGGCATCGCGGTACAAGAATAGTGCGGCTATTGTCGGATGCGACCTTGATAACGAACCGCACGGCACCGCTTCTTCCGGCGGTTCCCAATGGGGCGGTTCCGACACGCTGTACGATTGGAAAAGTGCCGCACAGCGGTGCGGCAACGCCATTCTGGCGGCCAACCCGAACCTGCTGATTGTCGTTGAAGGCGTGCAGCAGGTTGGCGCCACGAGTTACTGGTGGGGCGGAAACCTGCGCGGTGCACGCGATAACCCGGTAGTTTTGTCCGACAACAGCAAGCTGGTATATTCACCGCATGAGTACGGTCCGGAGGTGTTTGACCAGACATGGTTCGGCGATGCGACTTTCCCGGGTAATCTTCCTGTGGTTTGGGACAGCGCATTTGCTTTTATCAAGAACGGCAACAAGGGCCATCTCCTGCTCGGCGAGTTCGGCATACGGGACACGACATCCTACAATGGCAGGGAAATAGGGTGGTTTTCCACACTTCTGTCTACCCTCTGCAAATCCGTTTCATGGACGTTCTGGTGCCTCAACCCGAATTCCGGCGACACGGGCGGGCTTCTTGGCGACGACTGGACGACCCCGGTGCAGTGGAAACTCGACATGCTCAGACCCTGCATGGCGCCGTTTCTTGGAGCAACGCCGATCGTACAACAACAGCCGGTCCGCAAAGACGGTGTTCATACAAGAATCTCCATCGCGCATGGCTGCATCATTTTTGACGGATGTGCCCTGCCTGAAAACTTTCTCGTTGTTTGCTCTGCTGACGGGAAAACGGTTTTGCGTAAACGGATCAGCGCGTCAAGCATTCCTTTGATCAGCCTGTCGCTTGCACCCGGAGTTTATATGGTTGCGATAAACAACGAAAAGGGGCAAGGCATGACACGGAAATTTCTTATCGCCCGGTAACAACCCCCCGCCGCAATTTTTTGCTCAATGATCACATTTCTTTGCCAAAGCTTCTGGGAATTGTTTATTATTACAAAGACTGAATCGTGAACTGCCGTTTTGAAAAACCCATTCATCGGAGCCTTGCATGATCCGCAGCAAATCCGTGGCGAAATTGCGAAGAACATCGGCCCCACTCGATACGTCCTGCAACAAGGACTCTATCGTCCTTCCCAAACCCACGGACTGGCATGGAAGATCCGTGTATGCTGCGCTCAAAGCCAGAAAGACCGTTCGTTCTATCCTTGACAAAAAGATATCTTTGCAAACGCTTTCCAATCTTCTCTGGGCCGCGTGCGGAACCAACCGGAAAGCCGGTCCTTTCGGCGGGGCGGGCATTACCGCGGCGTCGGCCAGCAATTCGCAGGAAATCGAAGTGTATGCGGCCACAGAAGACGGCGTTTACCTGTACGAATCCGGGGCACATCGTCTGGTCCTGGCTGCGAAAGGAGACCTGCGCCCCATGGCAATCGGCCGGGGACAAAGGAGCTGGGGGTCAAAGGCGCCTGTACGCCTTGTGTATGTGGTGAATATCGGCAAATTCGATACGGCCGGTTACCAGGAACCCGGTTTGTACGACCCGGAAACGCAGAAAGCCTACTATTATGTGGATGCGGGCATGATAGCGGAAAATGTGTACCTGTTCGCCGCTTCGCTGGGTCTGGCATCATGGTTCCACAATTGCGACAAGGCAACGGTTGCAAGGCACCTGAATTTACCTGCGACCAAGCGACCGTTGTTCGGGCAGACGATTGGGCACCCGGGAAAGGAATAGCGGGGGTACTTCGACCAGAGAGGATTCCTGAGCCTATTGAGGAAGGAACAAATCCCCCAGAAAATCCGTCTGCTCGCTTTCGGCAGCCTTCTTCACATTCATTGCCGCAGTCTTCTCATACGTCTTGAGCTCTTCCTTGATATCCGCAACAAACGGCGACGGACGAGTGTCAATCGTTTTCCCGTACATCGTTCGCCGCCGGGCGGACGTCAAATACAGCCGCTCTTTCGCGCGCGTCATGCCCACGTAGAAAAGCCGGCGTTCTTCGGCAGGATCAAAATGTTTTCCCTCACGCTTGAGCGGCACAAGCCCGTCTTCACACCCGGCAATAAATACAACGGGGAATTCGAGGCCCTTTGAGGCATGCAGCGTGAGCAGCGACACCCGTTCCACACGAATGTCTGCCGGTTCTTCTTTCTGCTGAAGTAAGATGTAATCAAGGAATGATTGCACGCTCGCGTGAAACGCCGCGATGTGCTGCAGGCGATCGAGAAGACCTCCGACACGGTCGTCTTTTTCAAGCATAGCCGCAACAGGGGACTCCTGCGCAAAACGCCCGAGCGCGGCTGCAGCATCCGTGTCCGACGATTCGCCCAATTCTCCTGGTGCATGCTCCAACAGATATGCAACGGCCTCTTTGACAAAAGGATATTGTGCCAGCGGTTTTTCACCCGACACCTGAAAGGGAATGCCGCTCCGTTCAAACGCCTCAACCAGCGGTCCGCTTTGAGCGTTGGTCCGGTACAGGACAGCAAAGTCGCCGAATGATTTTCCGTCGGTATCGCCGCTGTCAAGGCGACCGCTGTCATGCGAGAACATACTCGTGCCTCCCACGAGTTTTTCCAGCTGGTGAACGATATATTCCGCCTCGGCCTTCTCCGTTGCCGTCTCGTGGATGGTGAGCCTTCCATTACCCAGGAAACGGGCCACCAGAAGCGGCGCTGAGTCCGTATTACCCGAGGCTATAACATGGCCGGATGCCTCAAGCAGGTTGGCCGCCGACCGGTAGTTCTCCGAAAGAACCATTGTGGCCGCGCCGGGAAACGATGCTTCGAATTGTTCGAAGAACCGGATGTCAGATCCCCTAAATCCGTATATCGCCTGGTTCGGATCGCCGATTGCGGTGAGCGACACGCCGTCCTTAACAAGCAAAGTAAGCAGCGCGTGCTGCGCTGCATTGATGTCCTGGAATTCGTCGACAAGAACAGAGCGGTACGTTGCGCGAACCTGGTTAATCGCCATGGCATTTTTTGACAAAAGGCGCACCGCCTCTTCAAGCAGATCATCAAAATCCAGAACGTTTGCGGCACGCAACTGCGCTTTGTAAAGATCAACATCTTCTTGAGCCTCGCCGGGCATGCCGGCGCGCGCCCTTCCAATAACTTCCAGCTTTGCCCTGCGCTCGGCAGCAGGTGCGGTAGGCCATGCCCTTGCGGCAGCGGCGCTGCAATCGTCATCGGATGCGATACGAAAGTCCGCTGGAATCCCTGCTTCTGCCGCATTCGCGCGAAGAATACCGAGGCAGAATTGGTGAAACGTGCCGACCGTCACAATTGCGTGCAATTCCGGCCCGATGAGCTTGCAAATGCGCTCGCGCATCTCTTCGGCTGCTTTGTTGGTGAAGGTGACGGCGAGAATCTTCTCGTTTGCCGCGCACCTCGCGGCGGCTTTTACGATCCGATGGACAAGGGTGTGAGTCTTGCCCGTACCAGGCCCTGCGATAATGAGGAGATGGGAGCCGCCGTAATTTACGGCCGCGAGTTGCGCTTTGTTAAGGTTTGGCGCGTGGGTGCCGGCTGAGGCCGGCGCCGCGTTTTGATTGTGCGGCGAGTCTGCGGTGCGGACTTTTTTTTTATGCCGCGGAAGGGCTGCAGCAGCGCTGTCTTCCGAATCCGCCTTCGGCGCCTGTGACGCGCCGGCGGGCGCGCCATCGCCGAAAAGATTCACCTGCCCTTTCTTACCCGCACGCTCCTTATCGGAAAAAATCTTTATGATTCCATATTCGCCATCATATCCCGCCTTCACCGAGACCTCGCCGCTCCTCACCCGCCTGACGCCCTCGCTCACCAGCGCGCCCGCCGTCTTTTCTATCCGGTCAAGCGGCGCATCGAGCAATATCGACAGTTCGTTGCCCACGGCTCCAGCGAGCCGCCAATACAGGCTTTCCACCTTTTGCGACGCAGGCCCCACTCCCAGGCAATCACCGATAATCTCGCTCAGAGGAATCATGCTGTGATACGGCCGCCAGCGTTTGCCTTTTGCGCCGTCGGGCCGGTCGGCAAGCTCTTCGACTCTGGCCATCACGCCAACGGTTACGGGCTTTCCGCACACGGGACACAGGCCCTTGTTCTTGATTGTTTCACGCGGATGCAGGCGCGTCCCGCATTTGCGGTGGCCGTCAAAGTGATATTTGCCTTCCTCGGGGAAGAACTCCAGCGTGCCCGCCAGACCCCGGCTGCCGGGATTTCGCAATGCGTCAAGTATGCCACAATACGAAAGGTCGGTTTCGAAAATGTTCGCCTCGCGTCCGAGCTTGTTGGGCGAATGAGCGTCGGAATTGGAGACAAGCACGAAAGAGTCGAGCGACGAGAGGCGCCAGTTCATTGCGGGATCTGACGACAGCCCCGTTTCCAGCGCATAGACGTACCTGGTGAGGTCGCCGAAGCATTCCTCGATGGAGTCGAAGCCGCTCTTGGAGCCCAGCGCCGAAAACCAGGGCGTCCAAACGTGAGCCGGAATCAGGAACGCGTCGGGATCGCACGACAGCACGATGTCGAGCAGGTCGCGCGAGTCAAGCCCGAGTATGGGCCTGCCGTCGGAGCGGATATTGCCCATGCCGCCGAGCTTTGCCGCAAGCTTGTCGGCGGCATCCAGGCTTGGCAAATACACCACGTTGTGCACCTTGCGCACCGCGCCATCCCGTTTGTAAATGCTGGAGATTTCCGTCGAAAGGAGAAAGCGGACCGTTCCTTTGCACGATGGGGGAATGCCCGCCGCCACCGCGCAGCAATATTCGGGCTTGAGTTCGAAAAGCCCGTTGCCGCACGGCGCGAGTTTCTGCTTGATTTCCGCAAGCCATCCCGGATGCACGCAATCGCCGGTGGCCACCACGGTAATGCCCTTGATCTGCGCCCACAACCACAGGTGCTCCAGGTCGAGCTGGCTGCTTGTCGCGCGGGAATACTTGGAGTGGATGTGGAGGTCGGCGTAATATTTCATGACCATGAAAATACGTAATCTTTAAGTATCGGGGGAGAAGTAATGGTAGTCTCATCATGGTGCGGAAGAACTGCGGGCCGTACCGAGGCTGACCGGTATTCCTGAACTCTTGAAAAAATCTTGATTCGGAATCAATAATTCTTTTCCCACAAACGTAATCTGGGTGATTTTGAAAGAAAAGGAACGCGGCAATCAAGCGAACGAAGCGTTCCCGACCGATATTCCCCCCGGGCGACTGACAGATGCAACTTCGCTGCACAAGCGAGGAGGCGCTGTCAGCCGCCTCCCCTTTTTTTCACACATTTCTCCGTACCATCTCCGGCGAAAATGCCGGTACGCACACCGCAATGTATTCGGCTCCTTCCGCGCCCGGCGTGGAGTACTGTACCCATTCGCCCGCCGCGGCGATCACCGCCTGACCGGCGCTCACGTCGATTGTTCCGGTCTTGCAGGCAACACGGAGACTGCCTTTGAGCACGACGCTGTACTCGTCGAACACGGGCGTCTGGCCCGGTTCAACCCAGCCCGATGGACTTTTCATTCGTGCAACGCTTACTGCCTGCGTCTGCGAATTCACCCGGCCAATGAATTCTTCGATCTTCTTGGGCTTGTTGCCGGCTGCGGTGACGATGGTGGGATTTTCGATGAGTCTGGGCATGGGAAGGGTTCCTTTCTGTCCAAGGTTACAACGGAGTCTGCGGGTACAAAATAATATGCATTTGGCAGAACACTGCCGGGGTTTATTTGCACGACCTCACCCATGGCCTTTCTCCTATTGGAGGGGGGGGGAACGGTATCAATTTCCATCTTTTGTGTTCTCATTGCCGCGAGCCGCAGCACAGGATGTGCGTAGACCATCCCGCAAAGCGGGACCCGAAGCATGGTCGCGCCAGCGGCGCAAAAGACCCGAAGCTGGATGCGGAGCGTGAACAAAGCGGCATACCGCTGGGGTTGCGTTGCGAAGGGCCGACGCCTCGCGAGCGTCAAGCGAGCGACTTTGGCGCGGCCCTTCGCAGGAAGGGGTGTGCCCCCGGATCGCCGCCGCGCCCTTCGGCATTTGAGGCCTTTTTGGGTGCGGCGGAAGCCGGGGGCCAGGGGGAACCGCGTAGCGGTGCCCCCATTAAATTATTAGCAAAAAATCTTCTTACTTTCATCAAATAAAACTATTTTGTTACCCGATGAAGCAGATCGAACTCCTCATGGACGCGACTGCCCTCGATCGGGCGCTCACCCGTATTTCCCATCAAATTCTCGAAAAGAACTCTCGTCTGGACAATCTCGGCATCGTGGGCATGCAGACGCGCGGCGTGTTTCTTGCACAGCGCATCGCGGAGAAGATCAATGCGCTTGAAAAGACCTCGCTCTCCACGGGTGTGCTCGACATCACCATGTACCGCGACGATTACCGCATGGCGCTCAAGCAGCCCAAGGTAAAAGTTACCAACATTCCCTTCGACATCAACGGCGTGGACATGGTCCTTGTCGACGATGTGCTTTACACAGGGAGAACAGTTCGGGCGGCGCTGGAAGCGCTCAACGATTTTGGCAGGCCCAAAACCATTCAGCTTGCCGTGCTCATCGACCGCGACTTCCGCGAAATGCCCATCCGCGCCGATTACATCGGCATGACCGTTACCACCAGGAAGAACCAGGAAGTGGCGCTCAAGGTCAAGGAAATAGACGGCGAAGACTCGGCGTGGCTCATGGAACTCGAAAAAGGCGACTAGCGTGCCTCTTTCAATCAAGCATTTACTCGGCCTCGAAGGCGTCCCGCGGGAAGACATCACCCTCATTCTCGACACTGCCGACAATTTCCACGAAGTACTGCAGCGGGAAATCAAGCAGGTCCCCACGCTTCGCGGCAAAACCGTGGTGAACCTGTTCTTCGAAAACAGCACCCGCACGAGAATGTCGTTCGAGCTTGCCGAGAAACGGCTTTCGGCCCAGCCGCTCAATTTCTCCACGTCCACGAGCTCTGTTGCCAAAGGGGAATCACTTCGCGACACCATGCGCAACATAGAAGCCATGAAGATCGACATGGTGGTGGTGCGCCACAACGCCGCGGGAGCGCCGTCGTTTCTCACCCGCTGCACCGACGCCGCAATCATCAATGCGGGCGACGGCCTGCACGAGCATCCCACGCAGGCTCTGCTCGACATGATGACGATACGCAGAAAATTCGGCAGGCTCGAAGGTCTCAAGGTGGCCATAGTCGGCGACATTCTGCACAGCCGTGTTGCGCGCAGCAATGCCTGGGGCATGAAAACCATGGGTATGGACGTTACGCTGTGCGGGGCTCCCACGCTCTTGCCCCAGCATCCCGAGGTGCTCGGCGTGCGCGTCACCGATAACATGGATGCAGCGCTGTCCGGCGCCAACGTGGTGATGCTCCTTCGCCTTCAGTTGGAGCGCCAGGGAGCAGGCCTGTTCCCGTCGATACGGGAATACCGGGATCGCTACGGGCTCGATCTTGATAAACTCAACAAGCTCCCCAGCGACATCATCGTGATGCATCCCGGCCCCATCAACCGCGGCATCGAACTCGCAAGCAACGTCGCCGACAGCGGCAGGAGCGTCATCCTCGACCAGGTAACCAACGGCGTCGCGGTGCGAATGGCTGTTCTCTTCTTGCTTGGAGGCGGAGAAATTGAATAGGAAACCGGGCGGTCAGACCATATACCTTCCGGGCCAGGAAGCCCACCCGGCGTGCATCCTGATCCGCAACGGTCGAGTCATTGATCCGGCCAACGGCGTAGACGACCTGCTCAACGTGGGCGTGGAAAACGGCGTTGTCAACTTTATCGGCAAGGAACTCCCCGAGAGGTTCCGGCCCCAGGAAGAGATCAACGCCGAAGGAATGTGGGTAGTTCCCGGCCTTATGGACATGCACGTGCACCTGCGCGAACCAGGCCGCGAAGACAAGGAAACCATAGAAACCGGCACCCAGGCCGCTGCCGCGGGCGGTTTCACCGCGGTCGCATGCATGCCCAACACGAATCCGGTGCTCGACGAGGAATCCAAGATCCGCTACGTGGTGCAGCGCGGCATGTACTGCCCTTGCCGCATCTTCCCCATAGGATCTATCACCAAGGGTCTTCTCGGCGAGGAGCTCTCGCCGTTCGGCGAAATGGTGCGCGCAGGCGCGCGCGCCGTGAGCGACGACGGAAAGAGCGTCCGGAAATCCAACATGATGAAGAACGCGCTCAACTACTCAAAGTCGTTTAGAATCCCGGTCATCTGCCACTGCGAAGACTGCGACCTTTCGGCCGGCGGCCACATGAACGAAGGCCTGGTGTCAACACGGCTGGGCCTGCGCGGCATCCCGTCAATCGCGGAGGACATTATTGTCACGCGCGACATCATGCTTGCAGAGTATACGGGGGCGCGCATACACATTGCGCACGTGTCCACCAGCGGCAGCCTGGCCGCGATCCGCGACGCAAAGAAGCGAGGCGTGAATGTCACGTGCGAGACCTGTCCCCATTACTTTACACTGTGCGACACCGACATCGGCGACTACGACACCAACCGGAAGATGAATCCGCCGCTGAGCACCCCTGCCGACCGCAGTCAAATTGTGGCTGCGCTGGCAGACGGCACCATCGACGTGATCGCCTCCGACCACGCGCCGCACGTTTCGGAGGAAAAAGACGTGGAATTCGACGCCGCGAACTTCGGCGTTATCGGCCTCGAAACGTCGCTTGCGGTGGCGCTCACCTACCTCGTTGACAAAGACATACTCATGCCCGCCGACCTCGTGGAAAAGATGAGCCTCAACCCCAACCGCATCCTGGGCCTCGACGGCGGCACACTCTCCAAAGGGAAACGCGCAGACATCACCATCATCGACCCCAAGACAAAGTGGAAGGTCGACTCCGCCGATTTCTTCTCCAAGTCCCGCAACACGCCGTTTGAGGGGTTCGAACTCAAAGGCTGCGCACACGCGACCATTCTGGGCGGCGCGATTGTGTATATGAGAAATACGAAATAGTTAATTTGCAAGTGCGTTTTGTGCGGCGGAAGTTTCCCCCTCGCTTCAGCCCGCGCATTGCGCGGTCTTCCGGCGCTTTCCGCCCTTCTTGTTGGGTGGGCGCATTCCCCTCCTGGGTGACCCCCATGTTGGATTATCGCGAGATAGAAACGACGGTTGGGGGGCACCCGCGAAGCGGCAGCTGTGAAGCGCAGAATAACAACCTTGCCTCCACCGCTATCATTTCGAAGGTGAAGAGATCGAAGCCGAAGGAATTTGCGTTTCCATGGCCGCGAAGCGGCGTACCGCAGAGAAGGCGTTGCGGGAACACGGTACGCGCATTGCGCGAGCGATGCGCCTCGTGCGTGTTCCCGCTGGAAGGGGTGTGGGCGCAGATCACCGCCGCATAGCCGCGGAAGCTGCGCCCCAGGGGAAACCGGCTACGGTTTCCCGGCAAAGAGATCTTGAACTAAAGGGTGTTTATTCTATTGTAATCGCCTGAATATCACTCTTCTTATCTGACTTTCCCAGCGCCGACGTCTCTCCCAGCCTGCTGTTGTCCTGTCCCAGTATCACGGGCACAAGCTCGCTGCTCTCCAGTTTTACTTCGATGTCGAACTCCAGCGGATCGGAAAGAAACAACGTCACGAGCTTCTTCATGGCGGCGATGTTCTGTGAACTCGGCAGGAACGATTCGAATTTTTCGCGCGGCAGCGGCCCCACCGAGACGCGGAACTTTCCCGAAATGTCCCATTTCCTTGTCCCGCACATGGACGTGATGCCAAGCTGCGAGTCGACGCCCACACGTGTGGGATTGGAAATCTCGGTCCAGCGCGGCTGCCATTCGCATATTGCAACCGGCAGGCTGCCGAAGAAATCCGACAGCATGGAACGCAGCGCTTCTTTCGAACGCGCTTTTCCGACCAGGCTTCCCGTATAGGCAAGCGCACGGGAATAAAAAGGATCGCCCAGCCTCGCACCGTCCATGCCGGCAAGGCTGGCGATGCGCTGCGCAATCACGTTGGCCGAAAGGCCGGCCGACATGGAAACAAAACGGTATTTCTGCCATGCGCGGTAAAACAGCGTGTACATGCGATGGTTGAACATGGCAAGGAAATCGCGAAGCGGCTCGGAGGTGTCCTCGTGGCGCGCTATGTATTCTGTAAAGTACAGCGGCAGCGGCGACGACACGCCCACCAGGCCCATAAACGACAGCACAAATTCAACGCCGTCCTTTGTCTCATGCACCGAGGCGATGTCGCTGGGCGGGAAGGCAAGCGACGTATCGGACACGAGGCGAACCCGGCCCGACTCAATCGGTTTTGCCGCGCCCTGCTCCCTACGATACTTTTCTTCGAGGAGCGAAAGCGCCTGGAAAAAATTGAAGTTGTAGCCCTCCTGGCGGAGGCGCTGGATCAGATCAGCCACTTCTTTCCCTCCAGGGAATTCCACCGCATGGCGGCGCCCGACGGCTTGAGCACGATCACAAGGTCGAGAAATGTGTTGACGGATACGTATTGTGAGAGAAATTCCTTGAGGACCAGGCCGAACAGGTGCACGTCTCCCATGTCGAGGAACTGCGATTCCGTAAGCGAGACCGTGAATTCCACGCCACGAAGCGCCGAGCCGTTCACGATATGTTCTACGGGCCTCGACGACACGTCGGTAATCGCCTCGATGCGCCGCGCGCGGCCTTCCGCGTTCGACCAGTCGTACAGGCGCAGGAGCCCCTTGAGCGTATCGGGCGACGATAGCGTGGTATAGGTTGAGCCGAGATGGGAAATGCACATCCAGAGATAATCTTCGTTCTTGGGCGGCATTGCCGGCAGCGTGGGCCGGGTAATGTTTGTAAACGACACATAGTCCGGGAACCCGGTGCCCGGGTTGGTGATGCCGCCTTCGCGGACCTCCTCGCGGGGCAGAATCCCGTTTGTGCACCAAGCCTCTATCGAAAGGTTTTCCTCGCGAATGTCGTCGGGAGCGGCGCCGCCAAGTCTTTCGCCGCCGAGCATAATGTACAAATCTCGACGGCCATCGGCCGCGTAGCGGTACTGCGTCGCAAACGTCCGCGCCCGGCCTTTTGTGCCCATGTCGAACGCGTACAGCGGCTCGTAGACGTTGCGCTTGCCCGTGGCCCGCTCTATTCCCTCCACCGACACAATACTGTGGCAATGGAACGATGTTGGATAGTTCGCGTCGGCGATGACGCGGTATTCGGTCTCCAGGCCGCTTACAAAGACGGGCTCCGCGTCCTTCTTGAAGACATTGGCGGCCGGCGCGCAGAACAGCCTAAAATTCTCTTTTGAAAATGGTTTGTCCTGGGGGAAATCCCGGTCGAACGTGATGGAATACGTAAGCGACGCGGGCGATTTCTCGGCAAACGGCAGACCTTCAAAACCGTGCAGGTCTACGAACAGGAATTTCTCCGGGTACACGAAATATTCCAGCAGCAGCGAGTAGCCTGAGAACGCGCGCGAGGTCCGCGGCACTATCGATTCGTTGTCCGCAAGCCCGCATGCCGTCACCGCGGACGCGGCGCCAACCTCGCACGAGCCCGCGCTGTTGGCGGTCTCAATACGCGCGGAAACAACATGGCGCGTGAGAAACTCGTGCAGCATGAGCGCTGTGGGCATTTCCGCATGCAGGTACACGCGGAGCGGAGACAGAGCCAGTTTGGAAAGCTGCACGCCGCGGTCGAGATCGAAGCGCAATTGCAACGAGGCCTTGCCTTTTGTGTCCACGGTTTTTCGGACTTCGGCCAGCGATATCGGGTTGAGCCTGACGTCGGTCGTGGTGGTAAAATGGCATATCGCGTTTTCCGGGCCCGCGCTGCCGCTGAGGAGCTCCGAGCCGCGGGGCAGCACCCGGGTTTCCTGCAACAGGCCGGTGCGCGCCTTGAACTGGACAATCGCGACCGAAGGAATTTCCTGCAATAGGCTCGGCCACATCAGGTTGAACAGCCCTTCGGTAAGCTCGGGAAAAGAGTCATCGAGTTTTTCGCGGATGCGCGCCGAAAGGAACGCAAAGCCCTCAAACAGCCGCTCCACGTACGGGTCGCGGTCTCCCACTGCGTCAACATTGAGAAACTGCGCCCGGTCCGGGTGGGCCTTTGCAAATTCCCTGCCCGATTCGTACAGGTAGCGCAATTCTTCTTCGTAGTATTTTTCTACCATCGCCTACTCCGTTTTCTTCCAGGGGGCAATCGACGAATTTCCCAGGCTCGTGAACGTGGTCTGGAACCGCACAAGGCCGCCGCCTTCGGCGAGCTCCCCCGACAGTATAAAAACGAGCCGGAAATCCGTGGGATCGGTCTCGCGCGGCGTCACCTTCACCTTCACGAGCCTGGGCTCGTATTTTTCAACCGTGCGTTTAATTGCTTTTTGCAACTCTTCGATGCCGTGCGGCATCTTCCGGTAAATTTCCGATATGTCCGGCAGTCCGTAGTCCTTGAGGTGCGGCAGGCTGCCTTCGCGCGTATTGAACAGACGGTTTAGGTGGTCCATAATCGACATGATGCCGCGACTATTCGCTGGCACGGCGTCAACAGGCGTTCCGTCAAGGAAGTGGCCGGTGAGGTTTTCGAATAGGGCTTGTTTCATTTGTTAATAATAATTCCTGATTCTCAAAATCATCTTTGGGGGAGAAGTATCTCCCCTGGGGTGCGGCTTCCGGCGCTGCGCGCCGGCGATCCGCACCCACACCCCACTCAGCGGGGACACCCCGCAACGCCCCGCTCCCGTAGCCTCACCCCGCCCTTCGGGCACCCCTCTCCCGGCTCTGTTTACGCCGGGAGAGGGGCATCCGCCAGCGATGGACTCTTGCTACGACATCACCTATCAGCTGCCGCTCGTGGGTGCCCCCTAGCGGAAGTTGATATTTGCAACTACCCTCACTAGGAGCGGACCCAGGAGGGGGTGCCGAAGGACGCCATAGGCGGCCGCAGGCAGGGGGATACTTCCCCCACAAAAAATTTATCTAGTGACTCTCATCATAGTCTTTAATCTTCCGCACCACCCTCGCCTCAGCCTCGTTGAACATCTCCTGGATAAAGGGGTCATGAAAATTGTAGGTCCTTTCCTCGAAGCTCATGGAATCCATCCTGTCGAACAGCTGCTGCTTCGCGTTTGCGATGTCTTTTCCGTAAATGTGCCATGAGTCTGCGTGCCAGTTCATGCGGCCGAGCTTTACGGTTCTTCCCGTGCGTTTGGCCACGCCGGCCGCAATGACGTCTCGATTGAACAGCGTAAAACCGAACATGTTCATGAAGTTCGCGCCCCATGCGTCGTTCGACCGGAAGCGCACGTTGCAGTTGAGCCACTGCACGCCGTCGTCGTCTTCCATGATGCGATACCACAGCGACTGCAGGCACGGCGGATCGTAGCAGTCGAAGTCGAGATTCGGCATCCAGGTGATCATCTGCGCCTGGCGGGTATAGGGCTGTGCAGCAAGCTTCTCGACTACCTTTTCGATTTGGTTGATTTTAAAGAATCCCGCCTCTCTGGATGCGCCGCCTTCCAGTTCGCGCCATGCGCCGTAGGCTTCAAGCCTGCCGTGGTATGTGTATTCCCAACGGGTGTCCTTGGGATCGTTGATGTTCTTTACCCAATGATCCTTGACGCCGCAGATTTCCATGGCATATTCCTTGAGGTCGTCTATGCCGCCGGGAAAGGCTTTGTGGATCATGGGATCGCACAGGGGTTCGAGAATGGTAAGGTTCATGGTCGCGTCGATGGACGGCGGGTCGCCGGGTTTGTCGTACTGCGTCTTGAGCCTCGCCCCGTTGGTATAAAGTGTGAGCAATGCTTTTTCGTACGCTTCCGCAAGCGATCGTTCCTGAATAAAAAGGACTGGGATGTTTTTCTGCATGAAGCCTCCGGGGTTCTTGAACTTATCACTGCATCCGACAGGCGATGATTGATAAATATACGTTTCGTGGACGGTTTTCAGGGGAATGTTGATACAAAGGCACGCCATGACTCGCTTTGACGCCACGCCGGCCGCCGTGAAAATAAAACGGGCGGAGTTCATCCGCCCGTTATCACTCGCTTGGACCTGTTGCGCGCCGATTATGGCAGCACAAAATGGTGGGCTACATTGAAATCGCCGGATGCGAAAGTATAAAGGTAGACTCCGCTGGCCACCTTCTTCCCGCTCAGGTCGGTCCTGTTCCAGGACACGAACTGTTTTCCCGCGGCCATCGGTTGGCTGACAAGAGTCTTCTGCAGCCTGCCGCCCAGATCGAAAACGCTGATGCGAACCGGGGCGGAATTCGAAAGCGTAAAGGAAATCACGACTTCGGAATTGGGAATAAGATGCTGCGCCAACGCCAACCCCATGGGCTTGAGGCTTTGCCGGTAGGGTAGGGCGGGAACAACACATTTAGCGGTCTGGTCGAGCTTGAGCGACTTTACGAGATTCGGCAGGAAAGTGACGTTCGCGCTGCTGTCGGAATTGGTCCTCACCGCAACGTCGAGCAGCCATTTCTTGGCACTGTCGGCCACAGGCTTTGTGCCGCCGTTGTTCCAGTAGTTTATGATGGTTTGAAAACCCGGCGTCCTGATAACGTCCCAGGGTTGTGTGACATTGTTGAATTTCTTGATTGTCCACCACGACCAGCCGATGGGCGGATTGTGGGCTTCGAGTTGGGTCACGCAGCTCGTATACGACGTATAGGGGTCGGTTGCTCCGGATTCGCCCGTCTCTCCATGCCAGAATGGCGTTCCGTATTGCGTGGCAAAAGCGTCCAGCCCGAAATAGGAGCAGCAGGGCGGGTAGCAATGGAAGTCATAGACAATCTGCGGATCCCACGGCGGCGTGAGATCTGTGAAGTTCTGGGCGTAATTGTCGCCGTCGATGAAAAGAAGCCCTTTGGTGTCTACGGTCCTTATTGAATCGGTCAATTGCATATAGAAACTCCTCAATAGCGCCCTGTCGAGCCCGTAGGTGTTGAGCAGGGGCTCGTTGAGAAGGTTGTACCCGATGATCCAGTCGTTGTTCGCGTACCTATTGACGATCTTCATCCACAGGTCAATGGCCCTTGGCTGATATATTGTCGGCTGAGTCCACAATCTTGCCGTGCCATCCGCGTCGGCGATGTTGTCTGCGCTCTGGCCGCCCGGCGCGCCGTGCATGTCCCAGATTACCCAAAGTTGATTTTCCGTGGCCCACGCTACCACACTGTCCATGAGCCTCCACCCTTCCGGGTCATAAATATAAGGGGGGGTGGCAGGCTGACCGTCGCGGGGCTGGATGAGGTTGGAGTTGAATCCCACACGGACTGCATTGCATCCCCAGGCCTTCATGGCACAGAAGTCTTTTACCGTAGTGTAATTGTCATGATACAATTTCCAAAACTGCTTCGCGGTGGCCGAGTCTCCCACCAGATTGATAATGCCGGCCTCCATCTCTCTCGGCGCGTCATAGCTCTTGCTGGTGATCCCCCACATGTAACCTTCGGTCATGAGCCAGTCTCCCAGCCCGAACCCCTTGAGGGTCACGGTATTTCCCGATTCGTCAAGTATTTTGCCTCCGGCAGCGCAGTGCAGTTGCCTTCTTCCAAGCGCCGACACATCGAGGAATGCTCCAAACACAATCATCAGTGCCGCGCAGAACATCAACGATTTTCCCACCAATGTCAAAGAAAAATGCGCTGGTTTCATACCTTCCGCCTCCCCTTCTTTATAGATGTTAGACGTGTGGCCCCCCGACAAAAGTTTCAAATGATAATAATTCACGAATGCACGCCGTGCATCCAGGATTCGAGCCGATTATCAATTTAATCGATTCAGCGCCGCGCATTCATTAGGCATAATATAACAAATTCGCCAAGCCTTGCGCTCGTTTTCTTGCAGTGCCGGCCGGGGCAAAAAAAACCCCGGCAATACTCCGCCGGGGTTTGCAGTCTACACAAAAAGGCAGATCAGTCAAAATGCTTGGAGACGAGTTTTGTCATCTCAAACATGCTTACCGTCTTCTTGCCGCCGAACACTGCCTTGAGCTTGTCGTCGCCGTTGATGTTCCTCTTATTCACCTTGTCCTGGAGGCCGTTCTTCTTGATGTAGGCCCAGAGCTTCTTGGTGATCTCGGTGCGGGGCATTGCCTTGTTCCCGATGACCTCGGCAAGTGTCGCGTCGGGCGTCATGGGCTTCATGAACGCGGCATTCGGTTTGCGGGCACTTTTCTTTGCTGCCTTTTTCTTGGCTGCCATCTGTAAACCTCCTTGAAAGTGGTGATGGAAACGAACCATAAAGGCTACCCTATTAATACTATTTTTCGTGAGAGGAGTCAAACAATTTTGCGTAATTCGCATGCGTGTTTTCACAGGGAAACAGGGCCTCAAGGGGCGGCGGAAACAAACGTCAGGGCGTTCCTATTTGGAAAGACGCTCCCCTGTGCGCGCCCCTGCCTGCCGCCGCGTCAAGCACATTTTCTTTTTTAGCAATCATTTTCATAGGGAAATATTTTTCGAGGCGGCCGGACAGATATGAAGCAGCCTGCCCCCACTACATAATGGTATTCTGGGGTTCACACCTACAACAGATTGTGGAATTGGGGGTTTTTCAAAAACAGCAGACCAGGGCCGATTCCATGCCGGACCTCCCGGCGGCGACGCGCGACCGGGTCGAAAGCGACTCGGAATACCGGCGGGAAGCGGCATGTCAGACATCCGCCGGCACCATCTGCCACAAATTATTTCCTGGAATTTGCTTGAGAATGTAGGTATTCCCGTCGTCGGTAAATACCTTGAAGTACGAGCAATCCGGGCCGTACCATCGGTCTTCAATGGATATCACCACGAACTTGCTTCCCTCTATGCTAAAGCTGAAAGGGTATTCGTCCGCTTTGTAACCGGAGTAAGTTTGGACGGAAATATTCATTTCGAAAGTCCCGCTCAAATGGTGGACTCAGGAAGACACGTTACAATCCTTTGACCGACCGCCGGCCGAAAACCGATGGCTTTTCCTCATCCCCCCATCCACAGCTTCCGGTCCAGGCTCCTGTACTGAATCGCCTCCGCGATGTGTGGCGAGCCGATGGATTCTTGTCCGTCAAGGTCGGCGATGGTCCGGGCGACCTTGAGGATGCGGTCGTAGGCGCGGGCCGAAAGCCCGAGCTTCTCGATGGCGGTTTTAAGCATGGCCTGGGAATCCGCCGACAGCTCGCAATATTTCCTGATATGCCTCGACTCCATGTGCGCGTTGCAAAAGATCTTCTTTTCGCCCGCAAACCGCCCGGTCTGCCGGCCGCGCGCGGCCACCACTTTCTGCCGCATCGACGCGGAATCTTCCCCGGGTTTCTTCTGCGCCAGCTCTTCGTACGACAAAGCCGGCACCTCAACGTGAATGTCTATTCTGTCAAGAAGCGGGCCGGAAATCCGCGACATGTACTTCTGGATCTGCTGCGGGGAACAGGTGCACTTGTGGCGAGGATCGGTGTAATAGCCGCAGGGGCACGGGTTGAGCGCGGCCGCCAGCATGAACCGCGCGGGATAGCACAGCGACATCGCGGCCCGCGAAATTGTCACTTTGCCGTCTTCGAGCGGCTGGCGCAGGTTTTCCAGGACGTTCTTGGTGAACTCCGGCAATTCGTCGAGGAACAGGACGCCGTGATGCGACAGGCTCACTTCTCCCGGTCGCGGGTACGAGCCTCCGCCGATGAGACCGGCATCGGAAATTGTGTGGTGAGGCGAGCGGAAAGGCCGCGTGGCCAGCAGCGGCGTGTTCTTGTCAAGCATTCCCGCCACCGAGTGGATCTTGGTTGTCTCCAGGGCTTCGTCGAGCGTAAGATCGGGCAAAATTGTGGGCAGCCGTCGCGACAACATGGTCTTGCCCGTGCCCGGGCTACCAACCATTATAATGTTATGGCCGCCCGCGGCCGCAACGAGCAATGCACGTTTGACATGTTCCTGGCCTTTCACGTCGCGAAAATCGATGGCGTATTCCCGCGACCGGCTGAACAGCCCGGCAAGATCTATGCGGAACGGTTCTATGGTCTTTGCGCCGGCAAGGAATTCGAGCGCGTCCGTGAGCGTGCCGACCGGGAAGATGTCGAGCCCTTCGGCGACCGCCGCTTCTTCGGCATTTCCACGCGGAACGATCATGCCCTTGATGCCCAGCTCGCGCGCGCAAATGGCCATCGACAGCATGCCTTTCACCTGTTTTACCGATCCGTCAAGCGACAGCTCCCCCACGATCACGTAGTCCTGCGCCGCGCCAATGGTTACCTGACCGGAGGCAGCGAGGAGCCCGATGGCGATGGGCACGTCGAAGGCCGAGCCTTCTTTCTTGACATCCGCGGGCGCCATGTTGATTGTCACCTTGCGGGAGGGGAATTCGAACCCGCAGTTCTTGATCGCCGACATCACGCGTTCCTTGCTCTCGCGCACGGCGCCGTCCGGAAGGCCCACGATGGCGAAGCTCGGCAGCATCTCGGTGATGTCGGCTTCGATGCCTATTTCGAACGCGTCGATGCCCATCACGGACATGGAGCGGAGTTTGGCGAGCATGAGAAGTCCTTCCGGGTTATGCGTCGTGTCGCAACAGATGGCGAGCGCGGCGGGGTGTTTCCGCTCCCCACTTTGTGGCACTTCTTCCTATTTCAACCCCAAAGTTTGCGGATTTCCCGAAGCTTGCTTCGGGGTTAGCAAACGACTACAAACTTCATCTTCCCTAGGGATGGAAGATGACTCGCAGCTTGCTGCGAGGTTCTTCACTCGTGGCGACCGTCTTCAATCCGGCGAATCCTGGATACTGCAAGGTATGTCTTCTTCCACAGTTAAATCGTGGAAATCAATCTTGATCCGACGAATCCTGATTAGGTGTGGTACTCCGCGTTGATCCTGATATAATCGTAAGTCAAGTCGCAGGTGTGCGCCACCGCGCATTCCTTTCCCGTGCCCAGATCCACATCGATCTGAACCACGGCGGCGTGCATCTTCGCGCTGAGCTGTTTGGCATCGAACTTCGCGGGTCTGCCCTTCGCAAACACCCGTTTGCCGCACAGCGACACAACAAGGCCCGCTTTCGAAAAGGACGCGCCGGAATAGCCGATGGCGCACAGGATGCGCCCCCAGTTCGGATCGTTGCCGAACAGCGCGGTCTTTACAAGGTTGGAATTTGCGATCGCCTTGGCGGCCAGCTTCGCGTCGCGGAACGTTGCGGCCCCGCAGACACGGATTTCCACGCGCTTGGTGGCGCCCTCGCCGTCTTCGGCGATCTTCTTGCACAGGCTGTCGCAGACGATGTGCAGTGCCTCACGGAACGCGGCGGTTCCCGGCGCGCTCCCCACGCGAACGCCCGACATGCCGTTTGCCAGCACCAGCACCATGTCGTTGGTGGACGTGTCGCCATCCACCGTCAGGTTGTTGAACGTTTTGTCAACGACGCCCTTGACAATCGTGTTGAGCGGCCCCGGTTGGATGCCCGCGTCCGTCGTTATAAAGCACAGCATGGTCGCCATGTTGGGATGGATCATGCCCGACCCTTTTGCGCAGCCGCCAATGGTGTAGCGTCCCGCAGCAGTCTCGACCGAAACGGCAAACTCTTTCTTCTTTGTATCGGTGGTGAGTATCGCCTCCGCAAAAGCGGAGCCGCCCTTGAGGGAGCCCTCCAGGGCGCGGGAAAGTGCGGGAACGTGTTTTTCGATGAGGTTCATGGGAAGAAAATGGCCAATGACCCCGGTTGAGGCCACGAGCGCCGATTGCGGCTTTGCGCCGACGATTTTTCCCGTGAGAGTCGCAATGGTTCGTGTGTCTCTCTCGCCGCGTCTGCCGGTGCAGGCATTTGCGTTGCCGCTGTTTACAAAAACGGCCCGCACCCGGAAGCTCGGCAGGATGCTTTCGCACCAATCAACCGATGACGCCCGCACGGCGTTTGTGGTGAACGCTCCCGCGGCGCTGCAGGGATTCGCGCTCACGAGCAGACCGCAATCCGGGGTCTTGGACGTCTTGATACCTGCCGCAACTGCGGACGCGGAAAAACCTTGTGCAGCGGTAACACCGCCTTGAATTTCGCTAACCTCGGCATTGTTCATAAAAGGCACTCGATGTTTCATCGGTTTCTCCGGTATCGGTGTATGCCGTATTGACTGATAGAGAGCATATAATATATTATGGGTACTGCATCGCCGCCAAAGCCCAAAAATCGAAAACTTTCAAAGGACTTCTTTCTGAAGCGAAATCCCATCCTTGCAGGCGTTTCGGTTTTTCTCATCCTGTCTAGTTCCGCCGGGCAAACGGGCGAGCAGAGCTATGTCATAAGGAAAGGTGACACGCTCTGGGACCTGGCTTTTAAGTTTCTCGGCGATCCCTTTCAATGGCCGCGGCTGTGGCATCAGAACCAATATATTGCGAATCCCAACCTTATCTATCCGGGAAACACGCTGGTTGTAGGCGACGCAGCGGGCCGGGGTTCGCAGGTCGCGCCCTTGCCCGAAAGCAATCCTTCGGGGGCGTCTGTGGCCGCCCCAGCCCCGGGCCCTCAGGCGGCAGCATCCCGACAGGACGATTTCTTCTCCGAAACGAAGCAGGCGATCGAACAATCCGACCGGCAAGCTTCTTCGCTATCGTCAAGAACGAGCAGTTCGACAAAAGACAAATCCTTTCTTTCCGACACGATCTTCAAGCTCGCAATGCGCAAGAACGGTTACTTTACTTCCGATTTTCTTGAAAGAATCGGTTTCTTGTGGGATAAGAAAGACGAAAAAGGCCTCGTCTATCCCGGGAATGCGGCATTGCGCAAGATCGGCAACCAGGACTTGCTCAAGAGGTATGAACAGGAAACCTACCAAGAGAACGACGAAGTCCTGATCGAGCCTTTTTCAAAGGCGCATTACCGTCCCGGCGATACTGTTGATATTTTCCACTCCGACGGGCTCACAAAATTTCGAGGAAAAACGGTCAACCTTGTCCGGAGGATCGCCAAGGCGACTATCCAATCTGTAAGCGGTGACAAGGTGAGCGCGCTTCTTTTCAAAGCCTGGGATGTGGTGTGTAGCGGGGACAGGGTCGACACGTGCGCACATTTTTCCAACCTTCAGATAGACACTGTTGTCGAGCCGAGCGCACCGATAAAGGGAACCGTGTTCCTTCGGATAGAGAACACCGAGCATTCGTATCTGTACCAGACATTCATTGTCGACAAAGGATCAAAAGATGGCGTGATGCTCGGCGATATTTTCAAAGTCACGGCCAGAAACAATCCGGTTTTCGACAGGTGGTCGGCTATGGCGTGCGCGGTTCATGTCGACGAAACGTCCAGCACCCTGGCCATCGAAAAGCTGACCGCCAACATCAATCCGGGCGATACGGTTTCTGTCGCAAGAATGATCAGATTCAAATAGGCGGGATTGATGGCGAGATTTCTTCTTCATTTGGGCGGGCTCCTTTTTATCAATACGCGCCACAAGAGCGTGCGAAGCAGCATCATTTTTCTGCTCACCAACTTTCTCCTGCTTGCCAGCATAGTCTTTACCATCGAAATCATCCTCATTTTTCTCGGCGTAGGAAACGTATTTGTTCCCGTGACCAGCGCAGTCTGGGATTTTCTCACACCACTCGTTGACTGAGAAACCGGGTGCTCCACGTGCCCGGTGTTTCTCGGCGAGGCAGGTATCCCGGGCTCGTGCGCCACACCCCGGGCAGCGCGCCGGCAGGAGGATTCAAGGATTCCCCGCGGCAAACGTGGGGAATCCTTCCGTCCCTATGGAAGAAAAAATTGCTTTTTGTCGCTCGCTAACCTTGGAGCAAGCTCCTAGGGAAAAGGCAAAAGACATACTATCCAGCGCGAAGCGCAACTACCGCACCTTAGGGAACGATGTGACAATGCGCCCGCTGTGGGATTCACGTGCGGGCGCGGGTGTAATCCGGCCGTGACGTCCGGGGTTGATTTATTGCACTTCTTTTTGATAGATACTATTTTGCAAAAGGGTTCCCGGGTTCGGAGTTGTGTCTGTTGTTGCCGCAGGCTCTATAAGAACCACTAATATTTTGTCAACCATACTGCGAGGGGAAAACAATGTCTACGTATCGCTCATCCGTAGGCTATCCGAATGTGCTTGGCATGATCATGGCCGGGGGCGAAGGGTCCAGGCTGCACCCGCTTACCAACGACCGGGCCAAACCCGCCGTCTATTTTGGAGGCAAGTACAGGATTGTCGACTTTGTTCTCAACAACTTCATCAATTCCGGAATATTTAAGATCAAGGTTCTTACCCAGTTCAAATCCGATTCGCTCATCAAGCACCTCACGGCAGGATGGAACCTCAATCGAATGCTTGGCCAGTACATCGATCCGGTCCCCGCTCAGATGCGTACCGGAAAGAACTGGTATATGGGAACGGCAGACGCCGTTTTCCAGAATTTTAATCTGATCGAAGATGAAAATCCGGATTACGTAGCGGTATTCGGCGCCGATCATATTTACAAAATGGATATCTCGCAAATGCTGGATTTTCACCGTCATGCGGGTGCCGTGGCAACCGTTGTCGCAATTCCAAAGCCCGTCGAGGAAGCAAGCTCGTTCGGCATCATCGAGGTAGATCCCGACGGCCGAATGATCGGATTTGAGGAAAAGCCCAAGAATCCCAAGACTATTCCGGGAAACCCGCGCATGGTTCTCGTGTCCATGGGAAATTACATTTTCAACAGGAAGTTCCTTGTTCGCGAACTGTTTAACGACGCCGCGCTGAGCGGTTCGTCCCACGATTTTGGAAAAGACGTTATCCCGAAGATTTTTCACAACTATCCGATCTACGTGTGGGACTTCTCCAACAACCGCATCCCCGGAGAGACGCCGCAGCAGAATGTCTACTGGAAGGACGTGGGGAGCCTTGACGCATACTTTGAGGCAAATATGACCCTCCGTGATGTGGTTCCGGAGATAAATCTTTACAATGAGGCGTGGCCCATTCGCACGGCGCCGGGACAGTCGCCGCCCGCAAAGTTCGTCTTCTCTGGCGAGCCTCCGGAAAAGCGGAAGGGTGAGGCGCTCGACTCGATCCTGAGCGGTGGGTGCATCATAAGCGGCGGGAGGGTCATTCGTTCCATCCTGTCGCGCGGGGTGCGCGTGCACAGCCTTGCCGTTGTCGAAGATTCAATCATATTTCCAGACGTCCAGATCAGCGAGAAATCACACATCCGGCGCACCATTATCGACCGCGGGGTCCAGATCAAGCCGGGCGAAAGAATCGGGTTCGACATAGAGGAAGATCGAAAGCGTTTCACGGTAAGCGATTCGGGTATCGTGGTCATCAGCCAACCGTCAAAAAACATCTTACCGTAAAGATGCGCTGATATAATTTTATCGAGACCTTTTTTGGCACAAAATCGTATTGGAATGGGAGTACAGGTTACATTGAACCCCAAGGCGTGAAAGCTGCAGATCATGCAATTAATCGTTTAAGCTGGTGATCTTTTGGGTTGTTTGTGGTATAATTTAAGGTGAAACTTTTTCAACTATAGTTTGCCGCTATGTCGACACGAACCGAATCACTCTATTTCAGGGACATAAACCGCTATCGTATTCTTACGGAAGACGAGGAGCGAGAAATCATCCTTTCCGTGCAGAAGAACGACAATGGCGCCATTTCCATTCTCATCACAAGCAACCTCAGATTCGTTGTGAGCGTGGCCCGGCGCTACCGGGGTCGGGGCCTCAGCTTCCTGGAGCTCATCAATGAAGGCAATATCGGCCTGCTCAAAGCCGCAAAACGCTTCGACCTTGAAAATAAGGTGAAATTCATTTCCTACGCAGTATGGTGGATTCGCCAATCCATCCAGAAAGCGCTTTTCGAGCAGACCGGGACCGTACGAATCCCGCCGAACAAAATCGCGCTCCTTGCGAAATTTAAGAAGGCGCTTGACAAAAACTCTGGCGACTACTTTGGAACCATTTCCATGGACGATTTCAAGGAGCACGAGCAGGATCTTATCGACGTTATGGACAAGCTGCGAGGCGTCTCGCTCGACGCACCCGTGAGCAACAACCAGGGAATGGATGGCGACTCCACCAAGACGCTGCAGGATGTTCTGGGTGAGGAGCCCAATCAGGATGCCGAGAGCGAGCGCAGGGAACTCGGCACGGTTATCGACAGCGTTCTTCAGAACATAACAAGCCGAGAAGAGCGAATCCTGAGGATGTACTACGGTCTCAATTTCTCAAAGCAATTTACCCTGGAAGAGATCGGCAAAGAACTCAAGCTCACGCGGGAGCGCGTTCGGCTTATCCGCGACCGGTCGCTCAGGAAACTTTTTAGAAATCCCGTTTCGCGGGCAAAACTCGCCTTATTCATGCAAAACACCAAGTAGCTCCCTCCGGACATTGCCCCAATTTTCTCTTGGATAACGCGCGCCGCTGATGCATATTGTATGACAGATAGGAATTGCCGCCGGGGTCCGGGCGGCACCTTTTCCGAAACTCTGACGCCCGGGAACAACCGCGCGCACCGCAGCCGGAATTCGCCGGTTTGAAGTGAGGCCGCGACACTCATGTTCTCGTTTTTCGCAAAACACAAAATTCTCTCATTCCTCATTGTCCTTGGGGTTGCCTATTTCTTCGTCAATCCGCCGCACAAGTTCGGTCTTGCAACGGGCAACTTTGTGGTCTACAACCGGATCCCCTTTTCCTTTTTCGACCTGTTTGTCAATTTCGACGGCTCCGTAAAACCCCTGCTGAATATTTCCGACACCAACGACCTGCAAGAGTGCATGAGAAGTCTACGCGAAACTCCGTCCGGCGACGATATGCTTCTTATTGTCGGAACCGGCTTCGGCAAGGCCTGGTTTAGGCTCAGCGATACCCTCACGGAGCTGCTCGATGCAAGAAACATCCGCAGCATCCAGGTTCCATCCGCCCGGGCCGTGCTGCAGTTCAATGCCGCCGTGAGTCAAGACAAGAGGGTAGCCATTCTCCTAGCGGTGCGGCACTAGGAATCATGTGACGGTGATCACATCGCCGGACACGGAAACAGGCTATTTTCTCGGAACAGGTCTTCGGCCGAGCTTTATCACCGTAATGAATGTCTTGCAATAGGGCAATTACTATATTGTTATAGCCGGTTCGCGCCTATGCCGGAACCGCTCTGCAAGGAGGACCGATATTTCCGAACTACTTGATAGTATCGTAAAACCCGTGCCCGGCGACTCTCCGATGGGCGCGAATATCAACTACGATGCCGATTTTGATGCCTGCAAATCCGAAATCGGCAAGATCGGCAACATCGACTACGGTCTCGTCGAAACATCGTGCAGGAAACTGCTTGCCGAAAAATCCAAGGACATTCGGCTGTTGTGTTTCCTGAGCTTTGTCTATGTCCGGGATGCTAAATGGGAATTTTTCGCTGATATATTCGAAGGCTTTGTCAAACTTTGCGGGCAAAACTACGCCGGGATGTTTCCCGACCGGGAGCGGGCCAAGCAGAATGCCATCAAATGGCTTTCCGAACCCCGCTACAACGAAGCCGTCGCCGCCCAAAAGCCCGAGGAAGCGGATTATCCGCATATCGCGCGGTTACTCGAAAACCTTACCTCTCTCAAAGGCATTCTTCAGGAAAAGTTTCCCGAAGGCTCCCCATTTCCTTCGGGACTCTTCTCCGCGGTTCAGAACTGGGAAAGGACATGCAAGCCGAAACCAAAGACGGAGGCGACTGCGGCTGCTTCCGCGGGGGGCCAGGGCGCAGCAGAAGCAATTGACACGCCCAAGCAGGCCCAGCTTGCGGCAAGAAAAGCGGCCTATTTTCTTATTGAGAAAGAGCCCCAGAGACCCATGGGCTTCCGGCTCATGCGTTCCATTCGCTGGGACATTTTCGAAAAGGCGCCGCCCAGTGAAAACGGCAAGACCCAGCTGGCGCCTCCCCCGGCCGAACTCATCTCCTCGCTTAACGCAATGATAGCAAACAAGGAATTCAAACCCGCGCTCGATAAGGTGGAAGTCGCATTCACATCGGGTGCCAACCACCTGTGGCTCGGACTCCAGCGCATTGCCGCCGAGGCCTGCGCTGGCCTCGGCGAGCCGTACAAAGCCGTAGAGCAGGCAATTGTGTTCGAGACCGGGCTTTTTATCAAGCGCCTGCCGGATATCGCAAAGTTGTCGTTTTCCGACGGCACGCCGTTCTGCGACGACTCGACAAGGGACTGGCTGTCAAGACAGGTTGCGCAGATTTTTTCCGCCGGCGGCGCATCAGCGGAAAAAAAGGACACCGACGCCGTCTCTGGCGACAAGGTGGAAGACGAGAAGAAGCAGGTGGCGACGCTCACCGCAGGGGGCAAGACCGAGGCGGCGCTTGACCTTCTTCAGTCGGCGATACGCAATTCTTCAAACGAACGCGACAACTTCCGGCGATCCATCATCATGTGCAACATGCTGCTGGGAGCGAAGCAACCCGACATCGCCCTTTCCATCCTCGAGTCTCTCGATGGAAAGGTTCAGCTGTACCATCTGGACAAGTGGGACCCGGACCTGGCCGTTGACGCATGGGGCATCATGGTGAAAGTGCTCAAAGCCGCCCGGGCAAACAAGCCGGCCCCGCTTCAGGCAAGCATGACCGAGAAGCAAAACACTATATTAAGTAAGATCAGTCAAATAGATCCGAAAAAGGCATTTTCGCTTAACTCATAATCACCTTCACGAAAGGCAGGTTCTTATGGCCGGCAGTTTTCAAAACGAAATACCTCCTGCTCGAATCAATCTGAAGCTCGACGTGGGTAAAGGCAACGCGAAGAAGAAAATCGAATTGCCTCTTAAAACGCTTGTCGTCGGCGACTTTTCCTTTCAGAAGCACAGCGACCGCCTTTCCGACCGGGAAAAGATAAGCATCAACAAGGAGAACTTCACCCAGGTGATGGAAAGCATGGACCTGAAGCTCAATTACACTGTGGAGAACAAGCTCACCGGTACCGGGGACCTCAAAGTCGACCTCGGCGTCAAGAACATGGATTCGTTCAAGCCCGAAAACGTGGCAAAAAACATTCCCGCACTTTCCAAGATGCTCGCCGCGCGGAACCTGCTTAAAGACCTGAAATCGAACCTGCTCGACAATCGCGAATTCCGCAAGCGGCTCGAAGACATCATCAAGGATCCGGGCGCAATGAAATCGCTCCAGGAGGAGCTCAAGAAAATCGTGGCAGAAGAACCAAAAGAGGAGAAGAAATAGCGCCCGTCCTTTCGTCACAATCGTTCACCATCAAAATGAGGAGTTGAAATTATGGCAGAACAGGAAAAAGAAGCTGCGGGAAAGCAGGCGCAGGACGCCCACGGCCTCGAATATATCTATCAGACGATGAATCTTTCGATTCCCCAGAAACAAGTTGACATTTCTGAATACAAGAACACCGAAGTACTCGCCGAAAGCGACGCAAACGAGCGCATCAGCGCCGCGCTCGCCGTTTTCCTCGACGGCATCACGGCATCGACTCAGACCATCGACAAGATCGATAAGGCGATGCTCGACCACCATATAAGCGAAATTGACAGAAAGCTTTCCATGCAGATCGACGAGATAATGCACCACCCCAACTTTCAGAAGATGGAAGCGGCATGGCGGAGCCTCAAATTCCTCGTCGACCGGACCGATTTCAAGAAGAACGTCAAGATCGACATTCTCGACGCCTCGAAGGACGATCTCGCCGAGGACTTCGAAGACGCGCCCGAGACAATCCAGTCGGGCCTGTACAAGCACGTGTACGTGAGCGAATACGACACTCCCGGCGGCGAGCCATACGGTTCGATTGTTTCGAATTACGAATTCGACAGCGGCCCGTCCGACATTACCCTCCTGCAGAACGTCTCAAAAGTTTCGGCCGCCTGCCATTGCCCTTTTCTCGGAACAGCGTGCCCGAAATTTTTCGGCAAGGAAACCATCCAGGATCTCACAAAGATCGAGGACCTTCACAACTATATGGAGCGCTCCGAGTTTCTCAAGTGGAACTCTTTCCGCCAGACCGAAGACTCGCGTTACGTGGGTCTCATGCTGCCCCGGTTCATGCTTCGCCTTCCCTATGGGCCGGACACGCAGCCCGTCAAGGAGTTCAACTACGTCGAGAACGTCAAGGGAACCGATCACGACAAATACCTGTGGGGAAATTCCACGTTCGCGTTTGCCGCAAACATGGTTCGGTCCTACATCGAAAACGGGTGGTGCGTTCAGATTCGGGGACCCGAAGCAGGTGGAAAAGTGGAAGATCTTCCCGTGCATATTTACGACGTCGGCAAGGGCAAGCAGATGAAAATTCCCACGGAAATTCTTATTCCGGAAACCCGCGAATTCGAGTTCGCTCAGGAAGGGTTCATCCCGCTTTCGTTCTACAAGAACCGCAACTACGCGTGCTTTTTCTCAGCAAATTCCACCCAGAAGCCCACCGAGTACGATAATCCGGTGATAACGGCAAATATGCGCATCAATTCGCGTCTCCCCTACATCTTTCTTGTGTCGCGAATCGCGCACTACCTCAAGGTGATCCAGAGGGAAAATATCGGATCCACCAAGAACAAGGTCGTACTCCAGAATGAGCTTAACGCGTGGATAAAGGGCCTTGTTACGGAGATGAATGATCCGGGTCCGGATCTTATCTCCACACATCCTCTCAAGGCTGCCGAAGTCTCCGTCAGCGAAATCGAAGACAATCCGGGGTTCTTCAGGGTAAGCCTTTCGGTCATGCCTCATTTCCAGATCGAGGGAATCGACATCAACCTGTCGCTCGTTTCCCAGATGCCGAAAGGGAAGTAAGAAAAACGCCGGTTTGTGACGCACGTCACAGACCGGCGTTTCGCATGATGGTATTTTCTTTATCGGCACACATGAACCGTCTACCCTGAAACCTTTACAAACCGAAAGGAGTTTCTCATGCCGACCCCAGCATATCTGTGGATCAAGAATGAAACCGGAGCCGACGTCAAGGGTTCCGTCGACGTAGCGAACCGCGAAGGAAGCATCGAGGTGCTCGAGTTCCACCACGAAGTACGCATGCCCACCGACCCGGATACCGGACGACTCACCGGCACCCGCAAGCACGAATCGCTGACGTTCGTCAAGGCCTTCGACGCGTCATCGCCGTATTTGTTCAAGGCGGTGTGCGAAGGCGAGACCTTCAAGAGTGCCGAGTTCAAATGGTACACCATAGACGATACCGGCAGCGAGAAGGAGTATTTCAACCACAAGCTCGAGGGCGTCAAGGTCTCTTCTGTCAAATCGTTCATGCCCAACGTCAAGGACCCCACAAAGGAACGTTACACCCACTTGGAAGAGGTCTCGATGCGCTACCGCAAGATCACCTGGACCTTCCTCGATGGAAACCTTCAGGCCTCCGACTCGTGGGCAGAGGGAAGGGAAGGCGGCAAGTAGCTCACTCAGCTTGTTGCCGATCGTTTGGTGCAGGGGCGTCGCGTGCGGCGCCCCTGTTTTTATTTCTAGGAAAGGTTCATCCGCTTCCCTTATATTTATCCGATAGATGAAATACGCACCTGTCATCTGCATCATGTCGGTTGCGGTGGCGCTTGCATCCGCTCAGGTGCCTGTTGCCGGACTTCAGGCCTTTTACCCGTTCGACAGCACCGCCAACGATTCCACCGGCCGCGTGCTCAATAACGGCAAGCTCTACTTGACAAACCCAACTCCGTTTGTCATCGACCGGACCGGAAAGGGGTTGGCTGCCAATTTCGACGGCATCGACGATTTCATTCTCATTCCCAACAAATCCTCCTTTAATCTTCCTCGCGACAGCGCGGTGATTTCCGTGTGGCACGACGCCGATGCCTGCACCAGGGTCGGAACCGGCCGGCACGCCATCTGGGACCTTTTCGAGCTTTCCAGCACCGGCATGAGGCGGGAAATGACGCTCTTTCTCACGGACAAGAGGGACTCATCCGCAAACCTTTACCGGCTGGTCGAGGCGGTTGCTTGCGTGAGCAACAATACCGATACGCAAGTACTTGTTCTGCCGTTCTCCCTTTACGGCGCCGGATGGCACCACACGGCGGTATCCTGGGAAAAACCGGACCTGAGACTCTATGTCGATGGATTACTCAGGGGGCACGTCTCCGCATCTCTCACAGACGCCAAAATGTCAACCAATAATAGAACCACCTATTTCGGGACGGACATCGCAACGGCGACAAAGTGCTTTTGCGGACAAATCGACGACGTCCGGCTTTACAATCAGGCTCTTTCCGATTCCGAAGTGGGTCTACTGGCCAACGAGGGGGGCACAATAGGTATTACTCAGGTTCCCGGCATACACGAACGATCGCCTCTCAGGATTGTTTTTCATTGCGCCGGCGGCGTCCACGCTTCCGCATCGTTTTTCAACCCTGCCGCCGTTTCCTTGCTGCCGAGTTCCGTGGCAATTTACACCGTTTCGGGAAGGCTCGTGGAACATGCTGCGTGCAGGCCGGAAAATGCCGCCACGGCAGTTTGCGACATGAGAACGACAGGTGCGGGGGGCAGCGTGTTTGTCGCAAGAGTGTTATTTCCAAATGGGAGAACACTTTCTGCGCCGATCATTTTTGTACAATGAGTGAAGAAATTGGATGGTCCGCATACGTATTATGCCAATCCCACCCGCTGTCCGGACCAAACCACTTCTGTGCGGTGGGGCCGGTTCTTGAGTTCGAATAAGAACAAATCACGCACTTGGTTCCAGATGATAATGAATCCCAAAGTTTGCGCATTGCAGGCTGCTCACTGGGGTGTACATCCGGTTGTAATCGCGGNNGTTCGCTGTCGCGTCTACTCCTGTAGTGTTGCATGCAGTCGTAGTCGTGGTGCTTCGGGGTTAGCAAACGACTATAAACTTCTTCTTCCTTAGGGATGGAAGATGCCCCGCAGGTTCGCAAGAGCGGCTACTCCTGTAGTGTTGTATGCAGTCGTAGTCGTGGTGCTGCGGGGTTCTTCAATGACGCATTCTTGTTCGTTCATTTCTTGTACCGCCGACCATGCTGACGAAGCCTGGCGAGGTTTTGCTCGCTGACCATTCCCCTGTCCATGACCCAGATGCGATCCGCCGCAGGCACATGGAAAATGAATTTTCGGACAAAGTAGATCCTTTTTGAGGGGCATATTTTGTTATATTTATTCAACCAGATTCCGGGTTGCTAATGGCAAATTAACAAAGAAATAACTTGCTCTTTTGTAATTGAATTCATATATTCCCTTTTCGCCATCACCACCTAAACCAAGGCCAGTAGAAAAAGAGGACTCTTCGGGAGAGCTTTTGGCCTAAAAGCAACTGGATTTGTCGCACGTGCGCGGTAATCGAGAGGATCACGTGGCAGTTCTTCGCCCGGGAACTTCCTTTCATTGCTTGCTTTGGCGATTTATTCCTGCTGGATTGGCCATTCATAGGCGACTGCTCGAATGAGCACAGTCGGAGCGATGCTCAGCATCACTGCTTGTTTTCTTCATTGCATCTGCTTTGCCTCTAAGGCACGCCTTCTTGTCTTGTGCCAAGCATCTCAGAATCAGATGGTTTTTTGGCAATAATTCCTGTTTTACGTAGATGAACTTACTAGGAGGCCCTCATGACCGCCCGACGTGCAATACTCTCGTTGGCTGCGTTGATGTTGCTGGCGAGTTTTCTTCCCGTTGCTGCGACTGAGAACTATTCAAATTGGCTCCACAGCAAATACGTCTATTTCAACACGACCTCCAGCGGCGCGAATGTTTCGGGCAGTGTTGTGAATTTTCCCGTGCTTATTCGTCTCAAGGGTTCAGACATCGATTTTTCGCAAGCCAAGACCGGCGGAGCTGACATGCGTTTCGCTAAAGCCGATGGCACTCACCTGCCGTATCAGATCGAGCGCTGGGTTGATGTCGCAAACTACCAGGACACGACTGAAATCTGGGTAAAAGTCGACACAGTAAAGGGCAATAGCAGTTCCCAGTTTATAATCATGTATTACGGCAATACCTGTGCGGTGGATAGCTCCAACGGCAAAGCAGTTTTCGATACTGCGAACGGTTTTGCGGGATGCTGGCATCTTAACAATGACCCCTCCGGCGCTGCACCTCAGATCATTGACGCTACCAAGAACAGCGTTAACGGCACTAGCTATGGCTCGATGCCAAGCAGCGACCTTGTTGCCGGCGATATCGGCAAGGCGCTGCTTTTTGACGGCAGCAACGACGATGTGGACTTTGGAAACGGATCCAAGGTGAATATAACCGGTCATAACAGTATGACGTTCTCGACCTGGATAAAGTTCAAAGCGTTGAGCACATCTGTAGGCCAGGATGTAATCAAGAAGGGCGATCACCAATACGGTTTTCAAAAGTTAGCCGGCGGTAATAAAGTCCAGTTTGTGATCTACGACAGCACCTATTGGCACACCGCAGTTTCGGATAGTAATGTCGATACCGCACATTGGTTCCAGATTACCGGCGTTTACAACGGAGCAAATGATTCTGTGTTCCTGTATGTAAATGGGTCAAGACAAGCCAATGCCGCAAAAGCCGCCAAGGGCATCTACAACGGCACAACATACGATCTGCAATTTGGGCGATGTTCCGAACGCCAATCCTGCTATTTCAGCGGCTCGCTAGATGAGGCCATTTTGAGCAAGACAACAAGAAGCTCTGATTGGATAAGACTCAGTTATCAAAATCAAATGCCCAATCAGACCTTGGTATCAATACAAAACGTTCCCGAAAATCTCACCCAGTGGTTTTTTTGCCAGACCATAACTCTCAACACCGGGTCAACAGGCGCGAATGTCACAAGCAGCGTCTATGGGTTTCCCGCGCTTATCAGACTCAATGGCAACAACTTCGATTTCACGGAGGCCCGCTCTGACGGCGCAGACATCAGGTTCTCAAAGGCCGATTCGGCAAGAACTCCGTTGTCATTTGAAATTGAGCGGTGGGACAGCGCAAACCAGGCCGCGGAAATCTGGGTAAGAGTCGATACCATTCAAGGAAATAATGCAACGCAAAGCATCCAGATGTACTGGGGAAACAGCAATGTGACGAGCAAGTCGAACTCCTCGGCGGTTTTTGATACGGCAACGGGTTTTGCAGGAGTGTGGCACCTCGATAATAATCCAGGGGGAACGGCTCCTCAAATAGCAGATGAAACTAAGAACGGTTTGAGTGGAACTTCGCACGGCTCGCTGGGAAGCAGTGATCTCATCACCGGTGTCGTGAACAAGGGAATAAACTTCAATGGTACCAACGATTACCTGGATTTCGGGAATGGGCCCAAGGTCGACATTACAGGCCATAACAGCGTTACTTTTTCCACCTGGGTGAAGTTCAACGAACTGATCACCGGCACCAGATACGATATCATGAAAAAGGGTGACCATCAGTTTGGGCTACAGAAGATGAATAGCACGAACAACAAGGTCCAGGTTGTCGTTTACGACAGCACGTATTGGCACACGGCAGCGTCCAATAGCGACGTCGATACCTCGCACTGGTTTTTCCTCACCGGCGTGTACAACGGAGCCAGTGATTCCGTATTCCTTTACGTCAATTGATCAAGACAAACCAATGCCGCGAAAGCGCCAAAGGGCATTTACGGCGGCAGGGATGATTCTCTGCAACTAGGACGCTGCTCGGAAACGCACTCCTACTATTTCAAGGGAAGAATGGATGAAACGGTCTTAAGCAAGGTCGCAAGAAGCGATGCGTGGATAAATCTTTGCTATCAAAATCAGGAAGTGAGTCAGACCCTTGTGAAGTTGGGGCAGGTGGTTGCGTTAGCTGCGAACAACAGTACCGTGCCCAACGTGGTGAAAGCCGTTTTGGGTGCTGATTCTTCCGGCGCTGATCTTGTCAGGCCGACCGCTTGGCTTAATGCGTCTGACTCAAGCCAGACCGTTTATTACAATTTCAGCCAATTTGCGGGATATTCCGCCTTTGACAGTGTTCCCCTTCAAATTGGGGCAGGAACGCTCAATTCGGACTACAATCCGATAATTCGGGTGGTAAACAACTTCACTCCTCCCCCCATTTCAAATCACGCCACTATTGAAGAATTCGACGTTACGGCCGGAATATACGACACGCTTTCCATTCCTTTCCCTTTGCAATCACAATACCAGCATACTCCAAAGGAGTACCTCTTGCTCCAGCATTTTCGAGAGGATTTGAACAAGTGGGAAATTCTGCCGGTGGATAGCATTCGGAACGGACTTGCATATGCCAAAATGGCTCACAATGGGTCCGTTGCTGTCTCAAACATGCAGGATACTTCCGCAGATACAATGTATGTCGATTCCGCCGCAACGGGCAGCAACAACGGATCATCCTGGACAAATGCCTACACCAGTCTTCAGACAGCATTAACTATAGCCGCGGATAGCGCACAGCTAAATACTCCAAATCTCATTCGCAAATTCGATTTTTGGGTGGCCAAGGGAACTTACAAACCGACAAACGATACGGACAGGACTAAATCATTCGTCGTGTTTGACCATGTTCGCATGTTCGGCGGCTTTCAGCAACCGCAGACAACTACTCTCAACCAAAGGAAGCCCGCAGTTTACAAAACAATTTTGAGCGGAGACATCAGCAGGCAGGGAGATATCACGGACAATACCTACTCCGTTGTACAAGCGGATAGTGCAAGGGCGACGATAGACGGCTTTACGGTGACCGGAGGAAACACCCAGGGCCTTTATATCCCCGGAAATGGAACCAGGGCGGCAGGTTTGGACATTTGCAATCCGCGCTCGACGGTAGTCAACAACTGTACCTTTGATGAAAACAACGGGACCAACGGTACTGTGAGTATTTGGCAAACGGTCGGAGTGCTTTTTGAGCCGGGATATCACCCGGACACGGTAGCGATTACCAATTGTGCCTTTACCAAAAACTATGGCGATGGCGGTGCATTAACCGGCTCAGGCCAAAGGGTGCTCTATCTTCAAAATACTTGTGTAAAGCAATGCATAATTGACAGGTGTGCATTTGTTGGAAATTATGGAACCTCCGTTGATGCCGAAAACCTTTATTACAACAAAATTACGAACTGCGTTTTGGGGAAAAACAGCAATGGGAGCGCAATCTATTTGAATAATAACTACTCATACTTCAGGGAACTCTACGCCGACACAATAGAAAATTGCACGTTTTTTGGAAACAAATCGCCGAGCTTTGGCGGCGCAATCTTCGGCAGCGAATTTCCGCAAACAGCGATAAAGAATTGCATACTCTGGAACGACAGTGCCAACTCCGGCGGCTCCGAAATATCAATGTCCGGGTATGAACCATATATGGACAGCAACCTCGTTCATGTGCGCAACTGCGATATCCAGGGTGGCGTGAACGGCGCCAAATGCGTCTGGGAAGGCGGGCTTATCAATAATGGGGGGAACATAAATGTTGATCCGCAATTCGCGGATACCACAAACATTGCCGGGCCCGATTCTCAGCTTGCTACGAGAGATGATGGGCTTCGGCTAAAACAGGCCAGCTCGTGCATAGACACTTGCCCTATAGCTGGAGCACCAGTCACCGACATCCTTGGAGTGGCAAGGCCGTGGGGCTCAAAGGTGGACATGGGGGCTTATGAGTATTTTGGCCCGGTGACTATTAATTTTCCGCTCAACGACACGTTAGTTGGCAACCGCACATTCACGATACAATACACAAATAACAAAACGGTCTATGATACGACGGTCACGCTTACGAGCGACACGAGCCAAATTATCATAAGCAAAGTTGATGCGTTGGGCAAACTGGTAAGCGATACGGAAACAGTTCGCCTTGACACTAAGCCGCCCGTAATTGCTTTCGTAAGTCCAAGCAAAGATACGGCAGTTAGCACGGGTTCGCTCAGCATTTCCTACACAATTGACGGATTCCCACGCGACACGAATGTGATTCTAAATCCGGGAGTTAACGCCATTACCGTATCCGCGAAGGACTCAGCAGGGAATTCATCATCTGCAATAATCCACATTCTATACGCCGCAACAGCAAACCAAGTTTTTGCCTGGGCTCAAGCGCCTCAAACCGCATATTCTTATCAAACCATTTATCTTGACGCAAGGGTAACTCAAAATCTAATGGGTTTCCCGACGGCAGTCAGGTGGAGACTAATCCCGGTCCCTGGATCCAACTATGTTTGCATTGCAGATTCCACTGCGGCTCTTACATCGGTGCTCACTCGCGGCCCGGACAATTTAGCATTCCAACTTGAGGTTATGGACGCTGCCGGGGTTCTTGCTCCAGCGTTCGACACTTTGCGGGTGACTGTGAAAGATCCTGTGACGCTGTTTGACTATTTACAGTTGCTGACCTATAATAAGTCTGGAAGCGACAACAGCCAGCAAATTACTGTAACGTCTCCGGGAATGGATGCGTCGTATTACACGACATCGGACAGCATAAGCCTGGGCGGAACTGTTGCAAGCACAACAGCGGCGGATACCATTTACTGGCATGTGCAGCCCAGCAACCTGACGGGTTTCTTTGTCCCTCAGGGAACGGACTGGAGCGGATTGAATGTGCCCGTAATGACGGGGGACAACCTGATTACGCTAATCTATTCATGCGACTCCTCGTGGCATCAATCCGCTGACCATTTGCATATCTCGAAAGGTAAAGATGTTTCGTTTGGGGATCTTGCTGTCAACCCGGGTGTATTCTGGATAGACAGTTTGATGAATTTTAACGTGCAGATGAAAACCACAGACAGCAACATTGCATCTGTTCATTTGCTTCAAGTTAGCGTAAACGGCATAATAGACAATCCAATGAATGACATCGGCAACAACGGTGACAGTGCAGCAGGAGACGGAATTTACAGCACCAAATTGAGAAACGTAGTTCCTGTAAAAGACTCGGTTTATTTCTTCCGGGTAAAAGCAACGGCAAACGGGCAAGATCAGTATTCAGCAGTCTACACTTATTTGCCGCAAACACCCTATTCACCGACATTGGCGAGGCAGATTTTGCAAATTAGCAATACTGCGTCCTCCCAATATTATTCTCTCAAAGGAACCATCGGACAAATTGCGGCAATGGACAGTGTAGTAAGCTGGTTGCGTAAGCAAGCAACTGTCCTCATGGCTGGCCGTACAACTGGAGGAATGGCGCTTTGCTGGGAGTTCGAGTGTGGTGTGCATTCCATAATTAGTGATGTGCCAGATGGAGAACGTGGAAGCATAAAATACAAAACAAAAGGACTATCGCCCTATTTGTGGAAGTTTAAGCCCAGTGATGATTGCTATTCGGACATCAACTACCACAATGCCTATTACCAATTAGGATTGGACACTACGCTTTTTGACCGGGATTCGGCAATTGTAAACGTGGATAGCACTCTTATGGAGGTGACAATAGAGGATTGGAAAAACTGGGGCAAATACGGAACAGTTGTTGTTGCGACTCATGGAAATACATTTGCATACGATGAGCCTTCTCAGGACAAAAGATTCCCATCATTTAACAGTCCTGAACCAGAATTTCGATCAAATCCCAACCCGACATTTAACTGTTTGCTAACAAATGTCGAAGCAGACACTTCTGTGCTTTCTGAATATTGGGATGACCTAACAAGTTCTCCTATTCCGCGGATTGTGGTTGGGATTTCGGCAAAGAGCGACATGACTTCTCAGCCGTACTACGTGTTAACGCCGTATTTTTTTCTGAAATACGACCAAAACTTGGATTCCTCGTTGCTTTACATTGGCGCGTGTCGTTCTCTCTATCCGCTTACAACCGGGGGTGGATCCTTATGGAACGCATTTCGTGCCAGGCACGCCAAGGCCATGTTGGGGTACACAGATTATGTTAAAACCAATTTTGCCGCGAAGATGGGCGAAATTATTTACAACAGACTTGCCTTGGGAGATACCCTTAAGTTTGCTTATGATTCAGCTAGAAACTACGTAACACATGGGTTGGGCGACCCAAGTTGGACAATTATCGACAATGCTCCCGCAGACCGCGCAGATCCAGATTCAGCAGCTTTGTTCAAGTTCAAGGGCGATTCCAATTTTGTTTTCTCTCGCCCTTCTTACATAATGGTGAACATGAGCACGGAAGCTGACACCTCCTCGTTTGTTGATGTCTTTTGCCATGGCAACGGCACGCTCTTTGCTAATTACGCCAACATCCAACCGGATTCCTTTGTGGTTGTGGGTGGACCAGGTGGTCAAAGCATACCTCTATTGAACGCAAAGTTTTTGGAATTAGTTTCAGACGCTAATGTCACAAAAAAGTCCTCCGCGACGATCCGGCTGACCAGCAAAAACGTTCACCCAAGGAACATTTATTTTTGTGCGAATACATATGGGGCTGCAACCGTATTTGCGAATCAAAATGTTGTGACGATTACCAACTATTACCATAAGTACGATACGGTTAAAACATCAACGGAATACCTAACATTAGGCAAAAACATCCGAAATGACCAAGCAGGTGACGGTTACTCTGCCAATCCGTGCTCGGATACTGCCAATTGGACCAACATTGGAACCTATGGAGGCTTGTATGTGGATTTGTCAAGAATTGTAATTCCAGATAGTTGCCGCGGGCTGCTGCTTGACAGTATGAAATTATCAGTAATAAATCTGACATTTTCGTCGGCGCTCGAAGGGGGTGTTTTTATTCAAGCGATTTCAGTTCAGCAATAGAAAGCCTTAACGCGTCTGGAGAGATAATGTACAAGGAGGTGGTAATGGGTACAACGATGGGCAGGTCAATACTACTAGTCTTCATGATTGTGTTCGTTAATTGCAACGGCGGCCCCCAACCCGTGTTTGAATATCATTGCGTTGGAGTAAGGCCAGATAGGCTCCATGGGTTCAGAGAATTTGTGCGAGCCCCAATTGTTCACGAAGACACCATATCTTTTACGCACTGTTTTGGCGGAACTTACTGTAAATATGTCTTCCGATTGGTTGTGAATAAAGATACTTTATGGATTTTGGATTCCTGTGTCGCTGGCACCATGGAACGAACTGAATCAAATTTTTGTGTTTCATGCAAAATATATGGCCTAAAGAAAGGCGTTTACTTTTTGAATTATCAGGGCAGTCCGATTCGAATGGAAATAAGATGAAGTCCGGGAATTGATAGCAAAGCTTGCACAATTTATCGAAGTGGACGTTTTTTAATGAAAAGAAGCCCTTGTTCCGCTGGCAATCCTTTTCGTGGTTGTCCTGTCGATTGCCCAATCAATTGACACCACCACTGGATTAATAGGATTGTACACCTTTGACACCTTGCCCAAAGCCCAGAGGGCAATTGAGACACTTTACGACAACTCACCGTACAAAAACAATCTGTCCGGAGTACTCGTCACGGGATTCCCGATTATTGTGGATTCCGTGTTTTGTCCTTTCTATTATGATACAACACACAAGGTCAGTTTGAAAATGCTGAAGTATGGTGGTTACGGATCAAGGTCCTCCTACTCGAGCTCTACTTTCAAGGGTTTCGATACTGTCGGCACATCGAGCTTTTCAATCAGTTTTTGGTTTCTTTTCACTGTGGAGCAGGATACTTTGGTTAATGATACGTCCACTGAGGCCCTTTTCGAAATTGTGGGATCAGGTAGTCCTTCAAGTTCTATTCTAATTGGCACGCATTCGGTATACAACAACCCCAACCGCGTCATCCAGGTAATAATAGGAACGCCAACCGGCCAAGTGGAGGATTCCGTTGTTATGGCTAAACAATCCTCATCTTTTTTATTGCATCACTTCGCTTTAACCTGGGATGCAGTAAAAGATACAGGATCTCTATGCGTTGACAATACCTATAAGCCACTTTTGGTCCTGCCTCCGAAAACAGGGGAACTTACAGTTTTGTTGCAGTATCCTCAGGTGTTCTTAGGGTCAGCTAGGGACAATTTTTGCTATCATGGGTACTTTGCGGATGTGAAGATCTACAACCGTGCTTTGACCAAGCAAGAAGTGCTTTCCTATTTGCCGTCTACTCATGTGATTGCAAAGAATGGGGTAGCCGCTTTTCCCGTCCAACAGGCAAGGTCCGCGAAAGCAGGAACGTTTGATTTTCTGGGTAGGGAAGTCAAATCGAAGTACATTGTGAATGGCAGCTACATTGTCGGCAATCATCCACTACTCTTGTTGAATAAATAATCCTTGCGCCGCTTGTCCGCCGGGTGTTTTGGGCCATTACCGCAAAAAGCAAATGGTCTAATGATAGGGATTTTCCTTTTTCGTGAGCGGGTGGGCGTATAAAGAGAGTTTCTTTACAGATGCTCAAATCTTCCCCCGCTTTCCCGCTTCCATCGTCCGCATCTTGAACGTCCTCAAGGCACAATATAGACATTGTCGGCCACAATTGTCAAATCCGGGAATACCCGTCTCGTGGCCCCGGTGCAAGCAAAAAAATATTCGGGGATGTCAGGCACAGGTTTTCTCAAAGAATCCGTAATCGAGGACAGTCTCCTCGACGCCGGGCGGCGGCTTCTCTTCCGGCGGCGGGCGCGGGGCATGTTCCTTCCAGGCCCACAGGGTCAGATTCTTAAGTGGCCCGATTGGCTACCCAAACACCCCCCTCACACAATCGCATAAACGCACTCCGTCTCACAAACTGTGACGCCCGTCACACCCTCTTTGCGACCTTTTTTGTTGCGCCAGCAAACTCAAATTATTGCGGAACTGTCTGTTTAGCAATTAGTTACGGTTCACCCAAGCGAATTGGCACGTTGCATGCAATCTCCGCCAATAGCCTTTTCCAGAAATTGAACCAACATCTCAACCAAAGGGGTTCCGTATGAAGAAGCAGTGGCTTGCAGGATTCGCGGCAGGCATAGCGGTCGTGTTCGTATCGTGCGCCAACAACCCGTCCGGTTATGCCAAATCCAAGACAGGAAGCGCAGAGATCTGGGCGTCGGTGGTCAAACCGCAATCGCAGAGTGTGCTGGCAAAAGGTCTTGCCACCACTTGGGATAGCCTTGTGATCGTTGTCTATGCCGCCGACATGGACACTATACTCGTCTCGGCCAAGTTCAGTCCTTCCGATCCCTACATGTCACAAGTAATAGACAATGTTCCGGCAGGAAGCAAGCGGACGTTCACTGTTTACACAAAGACAAAGGACAACCTGATAATTCACACGGCGGCAGCCCGAACAGTGGATATTCAACCTTCGGTGAAGGCGGAACTTGATTTCAATCTGGTTCCCACCAAAGGCTCTATCTACGTTGACCTGTCGAATATCCCGACCAGTGTCAAACAACTGTGCGCCGAATTCGGGGGCTTCACCGCTTGCGATACAAGATCGACAAAACTGTATCTGAGCATCGACGACATACCGGACAAGACCAGCGATTCGCTTGTCTTGACGGGAACGGATTCCTCGGGCACCGTGATTTACAGATCGGCATTGTGGCTCGTTTTTTCCGTGCTGAAAGACACGAGCGTTTCGGGGCAGTTCTACCGGGTGACAACGGGCGCAACAGTATCTGTGTCGGCCCAAATGCCTGCAACGACGGTGGTATCCGGAAACGTTGGAAGCCAGCAAACGATCGCTTTTGAGACAGGCCGTCTTATTATTTCCGAAATAATGTACAATGCAAACGATTCGGAATACGTGGAGATATATAATCCGCAGGCTGAGCAATACAACGACTCTTTGATACTTGCCATCGACGGCACCTGCCGTTCGTACGGAGTTGTTTCCATAGCACCAAAGGCCTTTTTTGTAGTCGGGAGGCGGAGCCTGCCCTGGGCAGACACCTATAATTCCGTGTCGTCGGCCCTGGACCTATCTTCCACAGGTAACTGGCTTTGTCTGAAGTCAAGAACAGCTGGCGACACGGTGTTGGATTGGGTGGCTTTTGCCGGTGGAAGCAACAGTCAGGAATGGCCGAATCTGGGAACTGCGAAAAAATCCATTGTTCTGGACTCACTTGTTTCAGATCCAACCTACAACAACTATGGGAGGAATTGGGCGGCAGCTCAAACGCTCATAAGTCAATTATATCCATCTGCGACAACCGGACAGTACGGCACCCCCAGGAGCGCAGGGCTTTAGACTACGGTTGGCCCGTTTCGCCCGGATTTCTTTTCCGGCCGCACAAACCCCTTGTTTGCCCGGCAAGGCCCTTGGGACTCGTTCTCAAGGGCTTCTGCTTTTGAGAAGAAAGTTATTCTCATCTTTTCTTCCCATTAACTATTTATTGACTGATGGCTCCCTTTACCCCAAAGGAGGACGACATGCACCGTGAGCAGGCTTCTTTCAGGAAGAAGTTTCAAGGGATTCTTGCCATATCTTTGATTCTGTTGGTCGCTGCGCCGGCCTTTTCTGCGTCGACAAAGGATGCGGCAAACGACTATTTTGCGACCCTCAAAAAAGACCTCGACAAGCTCGCGGCAAGCCCGGCTCTCAAGAACCAGCGCACGAAGGGCATCAACGGTTTGTTCGTTGCCTCTCTCAAGAAGCACCAACCTGTTGCCTACCTGGCGCGAGCGAGCGCAAAAGGTATCATCGTAAACGAAGTTATCCGCGGAGAAGTGCCGAAGAAGAAGGTGAGCGCTAAAGTCGGTGACGCGGAATGGTACTCATCTGTGGTGAAGAGCCAGAAGCCGTACACCGGTTTTACCGAAGAAAACGGCCGTTACTATCTGGTGTGGAGCGACCCGGTAATCTCAAAGAAGCGGCTGTCGTTCGTCATCGTTTCAAAAGTTGACATATGGGACTGTTTTCACAAACTTGCAAACGAAACGCCTGAACCGTTCCTGGTGCGCATCGGCCAAAAGAGCCTGTACTCCAACAAATGGAAAAACGAGTCGGCTTACACAGAGGACCAGCTCGACGTTCCCGGCGTGGAGAATGTATCCATTCTCTCCGAAAAGCCGTCCACCGCAGCCCGCACCGCGGAAACGCTTGCGACTTCCGTCCACCGGGACACTTCGGCAGCCGTTTCGACACAGGCAGCTTCGCCCGCACAGCCGAATGCCGCAGCCACCGCAAAATCGTCGTTTGTTGCGAAGCACCGCCCGCTCGTAATCGCATTAGCGATTGTCGTGGTGATACTTCTTATTGTGCTCATATTCCGGTTCTACGTGTGGCTCAACCATCAGTTCCTGATGCGGTCAATTAACAAGCCGGATTAGCGCGAATCCCTGGCCGGCGGTGTTGGAAAGCGTTCTCAAATGCGGCAGGATACAGTGACTTGGCAGCACATGCCGCATCGCTCTTGCGCATCTCGTTGCTTCACCCTCACGAAGCCAGGGTTCTCCCTGAAAACGCTTCTCGTTGCACCCTTGGTTGCCGCGGCCATGTGCTCCCCTCCGCCCGCGGTAATTGCCGGCAATCCTACGTCTTTCGACTATTCGTCTATTGCCGCCAAGCACATCGCCTTTGGCAGACCGGTGGTCGTTTCGTCGGAGATCTTTTACGAAAACAGGTTTACCAATCAGAGCTATCACAGTATCGATAAGTCCATTACCCAGGACGCCTTCTTTCGGGACTTCAAGCAGGCGGTGCTTGCGTCCGGTCTGGGATGGACGGAGCTGCCGGCTCGCGCAGACAGCCTGATTCAGGCAAGGTACGCGTATGTCAACAAAGCCGCCGACAGTCTTCCCCCCGATGTTCGCCGGTGTCTGCGCGAAGACTCCGTCGATGCCGTCGTCGTGGTCTGTGCCATGCGGCTGTACCACCGCCAGCTGATCGGTCTTCGGCCCGGCGGCTCGGGCTATGTCAATTCGTACGGCGCCGATTTCGTCAAGAAACTGGAATACACCTGCTCGATATTCGACGTTGGGAAAAACTCGGTGGTGTGGCGGCTGCCCGTGATGCAGGAGGAAAACAGTCAATCACTCGGATTGTTTGAAACCAGCGTGCGGCAGGTCTTCCGAGCGTTGCTGCGGAACCGGGGCCGCCCGCCGAAAGGGGAAAGACACCCGACAACAGCGCATCAATAGCGGTAGGTGAGTTCGCCTTCTATGCAATCATCCATCACCGGCGCGATATCATCGACGATTTTCATGACGACGGTGTCACGATAGAAGAAACCTTGCTCTATGCGATTCCGCAGATCCGAAAGGTAGCGCCTTTTCTCAGCCTCGTCCATCCAGAGGAATCTTCCGGTTCTGATATTGGGGGATTCTTTGTGAGGATCCACGGTTTCGTCCTTGAAAGGTGGTTGCGTCCTTGCATGGTATCAGACCTCTTATCTGTACCAATCATTGTATCGTCATTTTCGCGGGTAACCTTTAGGGAATACGGCGAGAATGCTTGTCAAAATATATCCGCATAACTCCTTTTGTTACCGTGAGAAATGCCATTTTGTCTCGACAGAATCACGTCATTAATGGTAGACTGATTCTATTCGATGTCATGAAATTTCGACATTGGAAGCGAATTCTTCAGCCTGCTGCCGACACTTCGTGCAGTGGGTTTTGGGGCGGCGGACTAGCCTATGGTACGCTACAATCTCGACGATATAACCGACGACATGATTCTTGGAGAGTCGCTGTTTCTTCCCACAGGCGAACTCCTCCTTGCCGCGGGATACAGGCTCAAAGAGCGCTATCGCAGACGGCTGTTGGAGCTCGGATTCACTTCGGTCCTCGTTGAAGTCGATGGCACCGAAAGCGTCATCCCGGAAACCATCATCAGCACGCATGTACAGCGGGAAATGGCGCTCTCGCTGGACAAGACCACTAAGGACATTTCCGACACGCTCAACGTTTTCGACCGGGGCGAGCGTAGCGTCCAGAAGATGATTCGGGAGAACAGGCACCATCTTAACAAATTTATAGCCACCTCGGGACTGTTTCATGCCCTGGACAAGTTCATTGAGGACATTCTGAGCCAATCGTCCGTTGTCCTTAACATGTCGGAGCTCTCCAAGGCAAGCGGCGACCTCTTCACGCATGCAATAAACGTCACCATCGTCGCGTTGTGTATCGGCAAGAAATACCATTTCACCTACGAAGAAATGAAGCAGCTCGGCATCGGGGCGATCAATGTTGACCTGGGTATGGTGGCCGTACCTCGCGATATACTCGAAAAGACCGGCGAATTGACAGATGAGGAGAACCTGATGCTGCGCCAGCACACGGTGTTCGGGTATCTCATGCTGTCGCAGAACCCGGCCATTCCACCCACAAGCGCAGCCGTGGCGCTCCAGCATCACGAACACCAGGACGGGTCCGGTTATCCGCGCGGCATTAAGGGAGAAAACCGGCCGCCGCTCAAGGATTTCTCAAGGAAAAAAGTGATCCACCGGTTCGCCGAAATCGTTGCCGTTGCCGACACCTACGAAATGCTCACCTCGGGGCGGCTCCACTACAGTGAACCGCACTGCACGCAGGACGCGATCAAGTCGATTATAGAGATGGGCGGGCACCGGCTTAATTCCGAGGTGGTAAAGACGCTGGTCGCAATCGTTCCGATCTTCCCGACCGGCGCGCGAGTCCGTATTGTCAATGCACCGGTACCCCAGCTCGTAGGGTACATCGGCGTGGTGGCGAAAAATGATCCCGAAAGTCTCGACCAGCCGTCCCTGGTGCTGTACGAAACAAGAAATCACCAGAAGATAAAACCGATTCTCATCGACACGGCCAAACACTCGGGGATCCAATTCGAGCTGGTGGCATAGCCGCAAAAGAACCCGCTCCTGCCGGAGCACCTGCCCGTTTTTCTAGCGCGCCGTTCCCACCAGCCGTCTCACGGTGTCGAGTGTCGGCGTTCCCGCGGCGCGCGCCTTCTGAGCGCCGGCCTTTCGAACTTCGGCGACATAGTCGAGATTGCCGGCGAGTTCTTCGCGTTTCGTTCTGAAGGGCAGGAAATAGTCCCAGAGAACCGAGAACAATTCCTTTTTCGCGTCTCCGTACCCGTATCCGCCCTTGCGCAACCGCTGCTCCATGTCCGCCGTTTTTTCGGGTGTTGCAAAAAGCCTGTATATGGCAAACACCACACTCTTGTCCGGGTCCTTGGGCAGCTCAAGCGGCGTGGGATCGGTGACGATGCTCATTACTTTCTTCTTTAGTTGATTTTCGGGAGCAAAGATGTCGATGGTGTTGCCGTAGGACTTCGACATCTTCTGGCCGTCGATGCCGGGAATCACGGCCACCGCATCGCTGATCCTGGGCTCCGGGATGGTAAAGGCTTCGCCGTACATCTGGTTGAATTTTATCGCGATGTCGCGGGCGACCTCAACGTGCTGCTTCTGGTCTTTGCCCACCGGCACCACATTTGATTGATACATAAGAATGTCGGCCGCCATGAGCACCGGATAGGAGAACAGGCCGTTGTTGGCCGGGAGGTTCTTCGCGACCTTGTCTTTGTAGGAATGACACCGTTCGAGCAGTCCCACGGGGGTCACGTTGTTGAGGTACCAGGTGAGTTCGGTAACTTCCGGAACATCGGACTGAACCCAGAATACCGACTTCTGAGGATCGATGCCAAGGCTGAGCAGGTCAAGCATCGCTTCGTTCGTATACCCCTGAAGGTGCTTCGGGTCAAACACCGAGGTAAGGCTATGCATGTTGGCAAGAAAACAGAAAAGCTCGCCCTTCTCCTGCGACTGGAGCATGGGCTGGATCATGCCGAGAAAGTTGCCGATGTGAAGGGTTCCCGAAGGCTGAATGCCGGAAAGAATGCGCATGCGATGCGGTCTCCTTGTTTGTTATTCGTGTGCGAACTGTCTTGCAAAAAATACGTTGCCGCTTATTGCCAACTAAAGGATTTCCCGGGAGCAAGGCTCAGAAACCCAGCCCGCCAACGAATTCCTCGTTGAAATCCTCGCGTCCCGACAATTCCACGTATTGGGCCATGGCCGCGATTCTTTCGACCGACGCCTCGAATTTCCTCGACCGTACGGCGCTGCGCGCGCCCGTTCCCGCCGCATTCCCGAGCGACACCACCCTGTCCTGCAGCGGGCGCGGGATCATGCCGATGGCAACGGCGTTCTTCACGTTTATAAATGCGCCGAATGCTCCGGCGAGGAAAAGGGTTTCTATGTCGTCAATGACGAGGCCTGCGGTTTTCAACAGGATACTGATGCCGGCGGCGAGGGCCGCTTTTGCAAGCTGGATTTGACGGATGTCCTGCGGCGTGACCGCTATGTTCCGTCTCGTTGCGGTCCGGGCGCCGTTCTCGACCACGAAACGCGTTTCCATGTACCCGGCTCTGTCAACAATCCCTTTGTCAAGCAGCCAGGCCACGATGTCGACAATGCCGGAACCGCATATCCCGAGCGGCTTTGCGCCGCCGATGGTGCGGTATCGACCATTGTCAAACGAGTATATGGCGCCCTCCACGCCGCCGACGCCGCTCCCGATGGAAGCTCCCTCAAACGCCGGGCCCGCCGCGGAAGCGCAGCACCACAGCCCGTCCTTGTTGCCGACGGCCATTTCCCCGTTTGTTCCGATGTCGAGGTACAGGCACAGCGCCTTGCTTCTCACCAAGGCAGTGCATGCAATGCCGGCGGTTATGTCGGCGCCGACATAACCGGACACGCTCGGCAATACGTGCACGACGCCGCGCCGGTTCATTCGAAGACCGCTTCGGCCGGCCGGCGTTGCTCGAAACGCCGTGAATGCCGGTTTGTAGGGCGCGATAGCAATTGAGGCGGGGTTTACTCCTAGAAACAGATGAAGCATTGTAGGGTTGCCTACAATTGCAGCCTCTCGGATCTCCCGGCGCTTTACGCCTGTGCCCCGGCACATCGCGTCGACAGACTCATTTACTGTTGCAATAAGGCATTCGCGAAGATCTCGAAGCCCGCTGCGGCGTTCCATGCAATGATGTATCCTGGCAACCACGTCGTGCCCGTATACGCTTTGGGGGTTGACAAACGATTCAATTGCCCGCGTGCCCGCGGTGTTCAGATCCTCCAGATAGACAACCACCGTTGTGGTGCCGATGTCTATCGCGAGGCCAAAGCGGCTCTCGACTCCGGGGCGGGCCGGGGTGAAACGACCGGATCGCAGCGCGTTCGCTGCTCCGCCTCCGCGCCACCTGCTGGGACCATCCACAAGGATGGTCGCCCGGGCCGGGCGCGGCAGCGCGACCTTGGTGTCCCGCACCAAGGCGTGCCGGCATGCGAGACGCGTGCCGGTTCCCGCAATTGTCACGCCGCACTTTTTGCAGCGGCCTCTGCCGCCGCATGCGGCCGTGACGGTTGCGCCTGCTCTTTGCAGGGTGTCAAGTAACGAGGCGCCCTTGCGCGCCAGGATGGTTCGCGTGGCGCCGTCGCAGATGGTCACACGTACAAGGTTCTCGCTCACATCGATCTTCTTCCTGGTGCGTGCCGGGGGAAAGCCCGGGTGGCAGGACTGCAGATCAATATACATAATTTGCTCGGTCGGCGAATTCCGGACAGGTAAGCGTTTCCTCTTGTGGACGACCCCCGGTGCCGGTCTTCCGAAAGCGGCTGCAAGATTTGTTGGTCCTGCCGGCATCTGAGGTACTATTTTAGTGTCTGGTCCCGGCCGACAAACCTCGTCCCCTTGCCGTTGTATGAGTTTTCAAACCAAGCTGTTCCTCGCTTTCGCGCCTTTTTTCATCATCGTCATTGCGCTGATGCTTTTCTTTACAATCCAGTTCGAACACATCATTGTGCGGCAATTCGAAACCGAGATTCGGGACATCGTGCACACGGTGCATTACTCGACGCAGAGACTCGCCACCAGAAAAGGTCCCGACTCCGAGGCGCTCGAACGGTTCATCGAAGAGGTGAAAAGCAACACCTCGGTACGTGAAGTGTCCGTTGTGGGAAGCAGCCAGAAAATTGTCGCGAGTAGCAATCCCAAAAAATTGGGTCAAAAGAGCAACCTTCTCTCCGGAAAGGAAATCATCGTCAAGGCGCAATACGGCGCGGAAGACTCGGCGGGCAGGCCGGTGCGCTACGATTTTGTCCAGGTCCCCATTGTCCAGAACAACAAAGTAATCGGCGTGCTGCAGACCTCAATCGTCGTCAACGACTTCGGCGTACTCACGAGACAACTCAACATCAGGACCCTTATTATTGCGTCCATTGCGCTGTTTGTCATGTTTTTGGTATCGTTTTTCGTCCTGTACCAGCTTAACAGGCCGCTTCGGCAGCTTTCGGTTGCGGCCGAACATGTGGCCTCCGGCGATCTTTCGGTACAGCTGCACCACAAGGGGCGCGATGAGATTGGACGCCTCACAAAATCTTTCAACACCATGACGCAGAAACTGGGCGAGCAAAAACGCCTCGAAGAGAAACTGCGCGCGCTGGAACGCCATGCCATATTGGCAGAAATGGCGTCGAGTCTGGCCCACGAAATCCGGAACCCGCTCAACCTTATCAACCTGACCGCCGACCACCTGGGCCACGATTATGTTCCGGAAATCGAGGACCGCAGGGCCTCCTACGCAGACCTGATTGCCGCCCTCAAGGCCGAGGTCCAACAACTTAACAAGATGGTGAACGAGTTTCTTACTATCGGCAGGCCCTCTCGGCTCAAGAAAGCGAAATTCCCTTTTGTCGAGCTGCTCGAACAGGTTCATATGCTCATCAGACAGCAGGTTATTTCCAAGCATATTTCGCTTACATTCTCGGGCGAAACCTCGCAGGAAATCAATGCGGATATCGAACAAATGAGGCTCGTGTTTCTCAATTTGTTCCTTAACGCCATAGAGGCGGTACCGGAAAACGGGGTTATTTCCTGCTCCGTTGAGCCTGCCGGGGAAAACCGTGTTCTTATAAAAATATTGGACAACGGATCCGGAATCGCACCGGAGAATCTTGAAAGAATCTTTGAACCGTACTTCAGCAAGAGACCCGGAGGCACGGGTTTGGGGCTCGCGCTTGCAAGAAGGATCATAGAGGAACATGAGGGGACCATTGTCGCTGGCAATCGGGTCGATGGCGGCGCCCAGTTCGAAATTCTTTTGCCTCTTGATATTCAGGAAGAAGGCCTGCCTCAGGAAGAGCCACTGGCAGCAGCAGAGGAACAATAACATCAACGTGGACAGACTATGGCAAAAGTTCTTGTGGTAGACGACGACGCCGGGCAACGCAACATCATGGTGAGCATTCTCGCTTCCCAGGGACATTCGCTCCTCGCCGCTCCCAACGTCGACGAAGCGCTGAGCCAGATATACGACAACCAGCCGCAGGTTGTGCTCACCGACCTCAAGATGCCCGGAAAAAGCGGCCTTGTCCTTGTAGAAGAGACGGCAAAACTGGCCGTGCGGCCGGAAATCGTGGTGATCACCGCTTTCGGGTCGGTCGAAACCGCGGTCAAAGCAATCCGCGCTGGCGCCTACGATTATCTCAATAAGCCCCTCGAACGCGAGGAGCTTATCCTTGTTGTCCAGCGCGCTGCCGAAAAATTTCTCCTTCGTGAAGAAGGCGAACAGCTCCGCGCCGAGATAACCAAACAGCTCACCACCGGGTTGATCGCGGAATCGGCCGCCATGAAGAATATCCTTGAAATCGTAAAACGCGTCGCGGCCAGCGACTCAACGGTGCTCGTTCGCGGCGAGTCGGGCACGGGCAAGGAACGGATAGCGCGGCTCATTCACTACCAAAGCAACCGTGGAAGAAAACCCATGCAGAGCATCAACTGCGCGGCATTTCCCGAAACGTTGCTCGAATCTGAATTGTTCGGGTACGAAAAGGGCGCGTTTACCGGCGCCCAGAACAGGAGGATCGGACTCATTGAATCCGCGGGCGGAAGCACCCTTTTCCTCGACGAAGTGGCCGATATGTCCCTTTCGACCCAGGCAAAACTGCTCCGCGTGCTGCAGGAAAGGGAAATACGGCGGGTGGGCGGCACCAAGAGCGTTCCGGTTGACATCCGCATTATTGCCGCGACAAACAAGAACCTCGAAGAAGCGATAAAGCAGGGAACCTTTCGCGACGACCTGTTCTATCGCCTCAATATCATTCCCATCATGTTGCCGCCTTTGCGCGATCGATCCGAGGACATCGAAGCGCTGGTCGGGTTTTTTATCAGCCGGTCGGGGCGGCCCAAGACCGTGGAGCCCGACGCCATGAAGCTCATCAGGGGATACGGCTGGCCCGGCAATGTGCGCGAACTCGAGGCCGTTATGGAGAGGATTACGGTATTGTCAAGCAGCGATGTGATCCGGGGCGAAGATCTTCCCGTCGAACTGCGTGTAGTCCACGTGACGGCGCCGTCATCTCCCGGGTACGATATCCCGGAAGACGGCCTGGTATTTGAGGAGTGGGAAAAGAGCATTCTCGCCCAAGCGCTTGCCCGATCCAAGGGCGTCATGGCCGATGCCGCGAAGCTGCTGGGCATGACCTATCGCACCTTCCAATACCGGGCCGAGAAATTCGGGCTCAAAGAGGGTCAATAGTTGCCGACGTTCTTCAGGTTTCCGCCGCAGCTTGGCATCATGCAAGGGCAAGACAAGAAAGACGCGTAGGATTGCTCGAACTTACCTTTTGGTATATGACAGATACACCATTTCGTAAGTTATTCGCTTAACTGAACTTTCTCTTCTTTTACTGCCCCAACCTGATTCTGTTGATGTAATATGTTTAATTATAATGCGTTGTCGTTTTGTCACTATTGATAAAGAACAATGGCAAGTCCTTTGCGTTGAATAGCGTACGGTTCTTGAAATTCAAGCTTTTGTTTTTATCAAACCCCATATCAATCAACATCTCAACCGTCTCACAAAGGAGTGCCGCATGAAGTTCGCAAAGATTCTCGTTGCCGTTCTCGCCTGCTCGAGCCTTCTCCTTGCCCAAGAAGCTGCTGCTCCCAAAGCGGAAAAAGCTGCAAAAGGCGAAAAGAAAGCCGCTTCCAGCACGATCAAGGGAACGTTTGTTTCCGCTGATGCAGTTGCCAACACGATCATCGTAAAAGTTGGAAAGAAAGACGACACTCTGGCCGTTGATGCCAGCGCCAAGATAATGAGCGGAAAAGACGCCATCGCGCTCGGCGACATCAAGGCCGATTCAAAAGTGACCGTTACCTGCAAAATGGTTGATGGCAAGAAAGTTGCCGACAAGATCGCCGTTGCTGCCGCTGCAGCGCCCAAAGCCGAAAAAGCGAAGAAAGCGGAGAAGAAAGATGCCGCAGCTCCCGCAGCTGAGCCGGCCGCTGCTCCTGCCAAGTAAATTTTCTTCAGTGTAAATTTTTCGACAATGGGGTTTGTGTTGATGCCGCCCCGGGTTACCCCGGGGCGGTTTCTTTTTTTTCATCTGAATCCGCTGATATCGCGATGGTGCGGGTGTTCGTGGCCATGCTCATGCAGGTGCGCGTGCGCGACGCCAAGGTGCCTGTGCACGTGAATGTGCACGAGATTGTTCTGCTGCAGAAATTCCGTATCGGCCAGAATCTCCTCGGCGGTCCCGCTGCGTATCACGTTCTTGTTGCCGCCGAACACATGGACCACATCCGCGATTTCTTCCACAATGTGTAAATCGTGAGTCGCCATGACCACGGTCTTTCCGTTCTTATGCGCCTGATCGATGACGTCGATGATGTCGCGCATTGTCTGCGGGTCGAGACCGGCAGTAGGTTCATCCAGCAGGAGGACCTCGGGTTCCATGATGAGCACCGAGGCGATGGCCGCCTTCTTTTTTTCTCCCAGGGAAAGCTGGTGCGGCGACCGGTCGAGCAGGTGTGAGATCCTTATTCTGTTCGCCAGTGCTTCAAGTCTGCGCCGGATTTCTGCATGATCGACACCAAGCTGCAGTGGCCCGAATACGATGTCTTCTCTGACCGTGGGGCAGAACAATTGCACGTCGGGATTTTGAAACACAAACCCGACGCGGGAACGGAAATCGCGCTGCCTGCCTGCGTCTCGCATTGTTTTCTCGGTGAGTTGGTTTCCCCAGGCAGACACGATGCCGCTATTCGCGAATATCAATGCGTCGAGCAGGGTAAGCATGGTTGATTTTCCCGTGCCGTTGGCGCCGATGATTGCCGCCCGCTCGCCCTGGTTGAAGTCAAGCGTGAGGTTTTCGAGCGCAGGTATGCCGCCCGGATACGAATAGGAAACGTCTTTCAGCGAAAAAACAGATTGAGCCATAGGGTTCCGATCAGCGCCATCAGCGCAGCGAGGAGGATAACAACGTCGGGGACGCGTGCATGGAATTCGTCGAGCACGAACGCCTCTCCCGAAAAGCCACGGGCGACCATTGCGTCGTACACCTGTGAATGAAGACGGTACGAGCGAAGCCACAGGCCTGCCATGTTTGCGGTGACTATCTTTCGGCCGTCCCTGGTGGATGCCACGAATCCAACGCGGCTCTTGATCGCAATGAGCATTTTCTGGATTATGTCAAGAAACAGGAAAATATACCTGTAGGTCATGCCCATGGTCATCACAAACAGCTGCGGAACCCGGAAGACCCGCAGGGTCTTGAGCAGCACGTGCTGGCGCGTGGTGAGTACCAGCAGCACGGCAAAGGAAACCGAATCGAGCACGCGCATGAAAAAGACGATTGCGGAATCCACGCCTTGACGTGTGATGGTGAGATTCCAGAGCAGGACCTTGAATGACGCGAGCGGTTCGCCCGGCGTCACGCCGCTGAAAATTGCCGGAACCACGATGAAAAGCGAAAAGACCGGGACAAACAGCAGCGTACGCTTCAGAAAAAAGAACAGACCGATCGCAGAAAGAAGGGCCATGCACAGCACTGCAGCGTACAGCACGGACAATTCGGCAAGATTTCTCGACATGAGGACCGCGATGAGCAGCGCAGCAGCGCTCAGGCATTTGAATCGGGGATCGCGGTGCTGCAGGAAGCCGTTTCTCGCGGCAACGTTCTCAACGGAAACGGTTTCCTGCAGCAGGGAGACCGCGCCTTGGATGGTGCGTTCCAGAAACCCGCCGCTTGTTTTGCCGCTCATCGCCTGCTTTCCTTCTTGGAAAGCAACCTGCCCAGCAGTAACGCCAGGCCCACGCATAAAGCAATGCCCAATACCGCGGAAACGACATAGGCAAGACTCAGATGCCCGAGTCCAAGGTTTTCCCAACCCTTGAAGGAATAATCCCGAAACGGTGCGTTCCACAGCGATCCGAGTTTCCTCAGTCCATGCGGTACGTACCCAACCAACCCATGCATTTCCTCCGCTCCCCACTCACCCCAGGCAGATCCGGCCTTGAACTTTTTCGGCAAGTAAAGTCCGATCGGCGTGAGGATTGCCAATACACCAAGCCCGATCCATAATTTCGTGGTCGTTTTCATGATGCTGCCTCCCTGTTATGACCGAGCAGGGTCGGGTCCTGAACCTGGAGGAATTTAACAACCAGCGACGTAACGGCGAGTTCTACAAACCCGAACAACAGATGCCCGCCTACCATAGAAACAACGGCCACTTTGATTCCATACGGACAGTACAGGGCCTGTCCTGAGGCAGTATGATGCAACAGCGGCTGTATTCCGAATTCCAGTCCCGCGCAGACCGACGCAATTACGAGGCCCGCATAGCCGGCAATGCCTGCGGCAACCACCCTCCGGAACGATTTTACCGGACTGTTCCCGCTTATCAATCTATACACGAAATACCCCGTAACCGGCAGGACAAACGCCATGTTGAAGCAGTTCGCGCCGAGCGCGGTGATGCCGCCGTCACCGAACAGCAAAGCCTGAATGACGAGCGCGACACTCACCGCGATGCAGGCGGCCCAGGGACCCAGCAGTATGGCAACCAGAACTGCGCCTACGGCATGACCGGTGGTTCCTCCGGGTATGGGTACGTTGAACATCATGATGACAAAAGAGAAAGCCGCTCCGATGGCGAGCAGCGGCACCTGCCGGGCAGCCAGCGTTTTTTTCACCCGGCGCGAAGCGATGATCCAGGCCGGGACCATGGCGGCATAGGCAACGCCGCAAGTGATGGGACCGAGATAGCCGTCGGGAATGTGCATGGGAATCTCCCTGCAAGAAAAATAATGGATGGGTTAGGTAGCATGAAAAAAAAGTTCATGCTACCATTCGTGGCACAAAATATATATTCATGCTACTGCGCTACAGCGTTTTTTGCTTGTTTTGGTTGGCGCGATGAGTGGCGGGGCGCCAAAAAAGGTCCCGGCTTGCTATGAGGCGATCCAAGGTCCACCATCCCACAGAAAGGGGACGACGATGAGGAAGGTTTCTTGTTTGGCGCGTTTTGGGAACAACAGAGCGGAGTTCTTATTTTCGCAAGCAAATCGTTTGATCCTCGCGGTATTGTTTCTTACGGCCGTATCCCGGGCCGAGGTTCCTCATCCCAATGAGATTCCGATTCCGGTGGAAAGCGATTCGGCAGTCGCGGTTGTGAAGGACAGTGCCAATGCATCAAACGATTCGTCCCAGACGGCCAAGCCCGCGAAAACAAATTCCGGAATAACGGAGCTTACGCCGATAAACGTGATCGGGCATTATCAGAACAAAACCGGAACCACCAGCGCAGCCAGCAGCGGTACCTACACCAGTCAACTACTGGAAGATCGTCCAATCCTGCGGCCCGGCGAAGTGGAAGAGGTTGTTCCGGGTCTTATTGTAACGCAGCACAGCGGCGCGGGAAAGGCAAATCAATTCCTGTTGCGCGGCTTCAACCTTGACCATGGGACCGACTTCGCGACTTCCGTCGACGGCGTGCCAGTAAATCTGCCCACGCAAGGCCACGGACAAGGCTATGACGACCTTAACTTTGTAATCCCCGAGCTCATCGACCATGCCGACTATTTCAAAGGGACATACAATGCGGCAGAGGGAGATTTCTCTTCCGCGGGAGCCATCAACATATTCTATGACAAACAGCTTGCCCATCCTTTTGTAACGGCAACGCTCGGCTCATATAGCTACTACCGTTCCCTTGGCGCCGCGTCCACCGATCTGGCCGGCGGGAAACTGCTTCTCGGGCTTGAAGCCATGCATCAGGACGGACCGTTTGTTGTTCCCCAGGATTATAACAAGTACAACGGAATGTTGCGGTGGTCCCGACAGCTCGGGGAGGGAACTTTTGATGTAGAAGCTATGTATTATTCGGGTGAGTGGAACGCCACCAACCATATCCCCCAGCGGGCCGCGACAGAGGGCCTCATCAGCATCTGGGGCACCGAGGATTCCAGCGACGGCGGAACGTCTCACCGCTACAGCCTGTCAACTTCCTGGAAAGGACAGCTTGGAGGCGGCGTGCTTTCGGCTAACGCATACATTGTGCAGTACGCCATGAATCTTTTCTCGAATTTCACCTACTTTCTGGACGACACGGTGAACGGGGATCAGATGAACCAGAAAGACAGCCGGTGGTTCTTCGGATCATCGGACAACTGGCAGCGGGAATTCTCGTTGCTGGGTTTCCAGGAAAAGGCACGGATTGGTGTTGACGCGCGTTGCGACCTGATTGATCCGGTAGGACTGTTGCACACCGATCACCGGCGAGTACTGGAATCCTGGGGTGTGGACAGCGTTGTCGAAACGAAAATTGAACCGTGGATCGATCTGGACAACCGGCTCACGCCGTGGATGAAAGTTATGCTCGGGCTGAGAGGTGTATATCTTAATGCCGATGTGCGTTCGGACTACACGGTAAACTCCGGGAGTGCCGAAGCGAGCATGCTTCTCCCAAAGGTAACGGTTGTTTTGGGACCGTGGGCCAAAACCGAGTTCTATGCCAATTACGGTGACGGGTATCACTCAAACGACGTCCGCGGCGCCACTGCAACCATAAATGATAAGTCGGGAGATTCCGTTGACAAAGTAACGCTACTTGTACGGTCGCGCGGGTTTGAAATCGGCGGACGCAACGACGCCGTTCCCGGCCTGCAAAGTTCACTTGCGCTATGGCTTTTGGATTTCAACTCGGAGCTGGTATGGGACGCAGACGAAGGAACCACCGACGCTTCGGCGCCATCCCGCCGCATGGGTGTTGAATGGAGCGAACGCTGGCAACCGCTGCCATGGCTGCTTTTCGACCTTGACGTAGCATATTCTCAGGCTCGATTCATTAACCCGGACACTAACGGACAGTATGTGCCGGAGGCAATTGAGTCGATGATGTCGGCCGGCGCATCCATTCACAGGCTCGGACCGTGGTCGGCTAGCCTTTTTGTGCGCTACGTTGGACCTCGGGCGCTTGTTCAGGACAACAGCGAACGGTCTGCCGCTTCAACGCTGTTTAACGGCCAGGTCGCCTACGACTTCAATCGCAACATGCGGCTCACCCTAGACGTCCTCAATATCTTTAACGCACAAGTCAATGATATGGAATATTATTACACGACCCGTCTTAAGGGAGAGCCTGCCGCGGGCGTCAGTGACTTTGAAATTCACCCCTCCGAGCCGACGAGCTTTCGGCTGAGCCTGACGGTCAAGTTTTGATAGGAATTGCTAGGACTTGCAGCGCCCGCAGGCGCCGTAAGGTTGATTTTTTTGCTCTTTGAAATATTCGGAGTGGTGACCGGCCTGGAAAAAGATCGTCAATAACTGCTTTTCCAATACGTATATTCGTTAAGTTATCATGCGCAACAAATCGATTTCCATAATTCAATCTTTACAGGAAAATCTTTTTTTAAAGATCTTCCTGTCGATGTATGTCTGCCTCTTTTTTGGCGTTGCCCTACCTACCCACCACCATAGTGACGGTGCGGACCATGACGACTGCGCGTTTTGCACCATGCAGAACCACGCCCCTGTGGTTGGCGCGGTTTTTTCTCTTCCAACGGTCACCGATGCCATCGTTGAATTGCCTTGCCAAATAGCGCAATCTTGCATTCCCGGCATTTTTTCCTCTTTTGACAGCCGCGCACCTCCCGCTTAGATCTTGGTTTCTCAAAACGCTTCGTTTTTACTTGCTGACCAGCCGGGAGACAAATAAGGTACTCCACGTCTAAATTATTTAGGCAAAATGCATTCATAATTCAGACGGAGTATCTAAACAAATAGTCCGAACCCTCCCGGGCTTTCTGTGGCAATTTGTTTAACCATGCGACTCGGGAGGCACATGAAATTCATTTTAGAATTATTGATAAATCAACTACGCGGGTTTTCAGGAATTGTTTTGTCAAGGAATCCCTTGCGTAAATCGTTTTTCTTTGCGGTGACCGTTCTTTTTGCTTCATCACATTTTGTCCAGGCACAAACGAAGCCGGATTCCTCATCGCAAAAAATACGTATGCTCGATACAATGACTGTTACTACCCAGAAACTCAACGAAGCCCGCCTGGACCGCCTGGGAGCCATGTCCAACGCCATCCAACCTACAAGCGTTGTTACGCCCGAAGCAATCTTTCTTAAAAACGCTGATGATTTCACTCAAGCGGTGACGTCGGAACCGGGCGTCTGTGTCTTGACGGGATGCAGTTCATGCGGTTTCAAGCAGATTCAGATCAATGGTCTTGGCGCCAATCATACCACCGTGCTTGTCGACGGCCTTCCGATTTACACACCGGTAACGAGTTTTTACGGAGTTGATGCGCTCACAACAGCAGGTGTCGCGGACATCGATATTTCACGCGGTCCAGGAGCATCTTTATTGGCGCCTGGCGCAATGGGCGGGGCCATGGACGTTCGTTTTCGCAACCCCACCCGTAATGCCATTACGGCCGACGCCGCCATAGGCAATAACGACTGGAACCATCTTTCATTTTCAGGAACGGCTGTGCTGGACAGCGCGAAACTCGGCATCCTTGTTGCCGGCCATCATTTTTATGAAGGACAATGGGACGCCGACGGCAACGGCGTTTCCGAATCGCCGTCTCTCAATGATGAGAGCGCTTTGTTGAGGCTCAACGGTCTTATCGGCGAAAACTGGTCGTGGAATTTACGGTATATGCATGGCTACTCGGAGGTTTTCGGCGCGGCCGTGACGTCGAACCATATGGGCGCGGCAATTGGACCGGCGGATTCGATTCCGCTGTACGCGGATGGGGATGTGCGAAAAGCCTTTGTAGGCAATCCTCAGGACATTATCGAATGGGTCCAAACAACGCGAGACGAAGCCGCCGGCGCGTTGACATGGGATTCTCCGCACCTTGGGACATGGCAGTTACGGACAGGCATTGCCAGCCAATCGCAAGTCTCCGAATACGAGGGAGGCGCGGACTATAACAATTCGGACAATAACGTCGTGGGAGACTTGCGGTGGATGGGAACTGCGTGGGCCAACACCCTGACACTGGGCGTTGACGCCAACATCGAAAGAATGGCGTCGCAATCCCACTACTATTACCAAGTTCTCGGAATTACTCCCGATTCTTATAATGCAACTTTCGGGGGCGGTTACGCGCAGGACGTATGGAACTTCGGACATGAGCGGGACCTGTCTCTGGCGCTGCGCCTGGACGACATTGACGTTAATTGGATTAACAAGCCGGGCCAAAAAATCAACAATTTCATAGCCGCTCCCCGGGCCAGCTTGCGTTGGGAGTTCATTGAAGGCCTCACCGGACGCGTGTCTGCCGGTTTAGGCTGGCGTGCACCGCTCACTTTTTTTGAACTTGATCACGGTCTGTTGGATAACGGGTTCGACATTGGCGTTACCAAGTTGGAGAAAGCCGAAGGAGCGGGTGGCTCTCTCTCCTTCGACAGGTCGCAATGGGAGATAACCGCCGGAGCCTACGTAACGCAAGTTTCGGATCTGGAATTCGTGGACAATAACCCAGCTTTACCGCGTCCTGTGTTGAGGAACGATTCCATTCAACTTACTTTCTTAGACGTTGACGCCGAAGCTTCTTTTATTCCATGGAATTGGCTTAAGTTGGGCATAGGGATCGAACACCAGCAAATTCCCGATCAGTATAAAGCCGTCGAACTGGTGGCGGCCATGGAAACGGAGATCAACGGACGTGTCGAAATGAATTACGGACCTGCATCACTTTCCGGTGATGTGGCCTGGACCGCGCCGCGAGACCTCACGCCTTACGGCTATACGGGCCAATACAACGTTTTTGAAAACGGCGTGGCCAGCGATCCCAAACTCACCCAAGCGCCCGGTTATGCTGTTGTCAATTTGAAAGCGACTTGGAAGCTCCTTCCCGTCCTAGATCTTTACGCCGGGGCCGAGAACCTGCTCAACTACACCCAGACGGGCTCGGCCGGCGACGATCCCCACTTCTGGGATGATCAGGGCAATTTTAATACTTCACATATATGGGGACCGTTGCGAGGAAGGCAAATGTATGTTGGGTTGCGTTTGAAAACATAGGTTATGCAATTTGAAATGAAGGGACTGCCGAATCCAAACGGCAGGCCCTTTACTCCGGTTTCGGCACTATTTTCTCAATGCAAAAGATTCTTTAATGGAGACAAAGCTTATGATTCAGATCGTTCGCCCCGTGACGTTTGCAGCGGCACTAGCATGCTGTGCACTGGCAGGTCTTGTTTCGGCCCAAACACCACCTCAGTCGATTGATGATGAAATCGCGCGGCTTCGCAAGGAACTTATCCAAACGCAAGTCGACGCCGAGCGAGTAGGCCAGGAAATGAAAAAGGACAAACAAGACTTCGAAGCCTACCAAACACGCACATCCCAGCACCTGGCCCAAACGCAGAGCCAGCTTGATACTTTAAAATCCGAAACCGTGGTGCAGTCGCGGGCCGACGACGCGCTTGCCGCCCAGATTCGCGGTGTGCTTGCGCAACGTCATGAGATTGAGTTGTCGCAAGACGAGTTCCGCCAGAAGCTGATCCTCTTTTGCAATAACGTGACTCCTGAAGTCAAGCGATTGCCGCCCCTCATTATGGCGCCGACGCTATCCGGTCTTTCTCTTCTCATCAATGACCTGACCACCAAATCGGTTGATGTTGTCGAAGGGTGCACGCGGCTTGTGCAGATCCTTAACAAACTCGACGAGGCCGGTTCCAACATCCAGGTTTCACAGGAAAGCTCCCCCGCGCCGGACATTCCCGGCATGGTTTACCGTTTGCGTATCGGAACCATTTTTGAGGCCGTTGTCGATACAAAGGGCGAGAAATGCGCCGTATTCACGGGCTGGGGCGATGGCGGCGCTCCTCACTGGAAGAATTTGAATTCTCCAACAAGCGCCTTGGCCATTCTTCAGGCTGTTAACGTTCGGGAAGGAAAGTCGCTTCCTTCTTTTGTCAACCTGCCGATTGCCGTCGGAGCGGGACAGGAGGGTGTAAAGTGAACAAGATACTCTTCTCAATTCTTTTCCTGACGGCCACGGCGTCCTTTGCCGGCAAGGCGGAAAAGATCCAAGCAATAAAAGAGGAGGAACGTAAGGAACTCCAAAACTCTCTCGATAAGTCGCGTGACAGCCTGCAGGAGCTCGTCACAAAACAATACGCGTTCGAGCAGCAGGCCGTTGAGATGAAAGAGGCAAACAAGGATGAGTTCGACAAGCTGCGCGAGCAGCAGGATCGAATGGAAACCGAACTGGCGCGAATAAAGGAAGAACGGCTGAGCCGAGAGCAGTCGCTTGCCGATGAAGTCAAAAGCCTTGATGCAAAAAAAGAAGAGTGGACATACTTACAGAACCAGATCAAAGACATTTTCCAGAAAGAGGCCGATGGACTCCTTGAGGTTTTCCCTCTCGACAAGGAAGTTCGCCGGGCGGAGCTTGAAAAGATCCGGGCTTCACTGAGTGAACATCACTCTCCGGGAGCGGCATTTGGAGCTTTTGTCAATTACCGGTTAGCATGGTTGGCCCTCGGTGATTCCATCACGTTTACCAAGGCCGTAGTTCTTCCTGAAGATGGCGGCCAAAAACAACTGACAATATCACGGTTCGGCAACGTGTTCGGGTACGGTACCGACTCGGCGGCCAAAACGTGCTATTATTTGCGCCAAACGGGAAGACTCGGGGCGGATCGGTTTTCCGTTGAAAGAATTGCAGCGCCGCAGCTTGCCTCAAAATTGACCGAACAGTTTCCCAAATGGCTGGCGGCAGGACGCATTTCCGGCTCAGTGCTTATGGAGGTTATGCAAAACGACCAGGCCCGCATGCTTATTGCGGGAAAAAGACAATCCACCGGTTTTGCGTTGTACGAATCGTTCGCCAAGGGCGGATGGGTAATGATTCCGATGCTCATGTTGCCATTCTGGGTGCTGTACCTGATGTTCGGCAAGATCGTTCAGTATACGGGGCGTGGTCGCTTACTTAAGGAACAATATACGGTGGCGATGAAATTACTTGACTCCAAGGATTTCGCCGGGGCTCTGGCATGGGCAAAAAACTGTAAAAAGGGAGTAATGGCCCGAATTGTTGCAGCCAGCCTTGAACGACAAAGCCAAGGCAGACAAACGGGTGAACGGGCGGCGTACGAAATTCTTACCCTTGAGACGCCGCCATTGCGTCGACACCTCAATACGCTGGCGGTAATCGCGGGCGCGGCGCCGCTGCTTGGACTTCTGGGAACCATAAGCGGCATGATCACGTTGTTCGCCGCGGTCACGCATTTCGGAACGGGAGACCCCAAATTTCTGGCAGGCGGCATATCCGAGGCGCTTATCACGGCGAAAACGGGGCTGGCTATTGCTATCCCGGTGCTGTTTATACACGACTTGCTTCGCGCCGCAAAGGATCGTCTGATGGCCGACTTGGAAAATGACACGATTTCCGTGCTTAATGCGGTCTATCCCGAGGAATAAGAAGTGTTCACGCCGTTCTTGAAACTTTTTTATGAAGGCGGATGGGTGCTGTTTCCCATCTTTGCCGTGTCGGCCGTGGTGTGGCACATCGTGTTCGGAAAGCTGATTCGCTTTGCGCAATTGCGTACCGCGCGCAAGCGCGTTCATTCCGTTCTCGTGACGCAAAAAGCGGAGGCGACAACGCGCACCGGTTATCCGGCCTTTGACGTTTTTGTCAAGCGCCTCCTGAAGCCGGGGATGAAACCGGAGCAGGTGGAACGCGCGTTCGATGAGCTGGTGATTGAAATCAAGCCCCGGCTTGACCGTGGTTTTTCCACGATTGCCGCCTGTATTGTTATGGCGCCGCTGCTTGGCTTGCTCGGCACCATTACCGGCATGAACAGCATGTTCGCCATTATCGGCCAATTCGGATTCGGCAATCCGACAATCATGGCCAACGGCATTTCCATGGCGCTTGAAGCAACCCTCACGGGTCTGGCGGTTGCCGTATCGTCGCTTTTGTTTCTGGATTACCTCAATACCGCAAAGCAAAAGCTTATTGCCGGCCTTCGTGAAGACCGGGACATAATATTAAACAAACTTCTAAGCGGCCGCTCCCGGACCAAGGCCGAGCAATCCAAGGGAGGATCAATGCGTCCCGTCAACAACCCATTCCACGAGGAACACCAGAATCCTGAAATCAACCTTGCGCCGTTTGTCGACACAATCATGATTCTTCTGATTTTCTTTGTGGTCACCGCAAACCTTTACGTTGAGACCGGCGTGGACGTATCCAAGCCAAAGGCGCAGAGCGCGCGGCCAGCGGGCCAGAAGGCGATACTCATCGGAATCACCCGAGAAGGCACGGTTCACATTTACGGACGACAAACTACTGTCGAACGGATTCGCACGATTGTTGAGCAGGAAGTGACCAAACAACCGGATGTGTCGGTGGTAATCGTATCCGACCGGGACGGAGCGGTAGGCAAAACGGTTGAGGTAATAGACCAATGTACTCTTGCCGGGGCGCAGAAGATTTCAATTGCCGCAAATAAGGACTGAATCCGAATGAATTTGGTTTCGTATTGGTTAATTTGGACCGGCCGGTTGGCCCTTGCCGTTGTTGTGAGCTTTCTCTTATTCACCGGGGTTTCGCTTTTGCATGCCGCGGTGGGGCTTGGTTCCAAGGCGGATAGCCGGCAAGCAAGCAGGATTTCGGCAATTGACATCGTGAGTAAGCCGCCGGAAGAAAAGAAAATAACGCAGCTTCGCATCCGTCAAGTCCAAGCTCCGATGAACCGGGGAAGATCCCTTGACAACCAGATGAACATGCGTTTTTCGCCGGACCTGGCCGTGGACGCGTCCGGGGAAGGCGGCGCGGGCGTGGCCCTGCAGAAACAGGAACTTTCCGCGGAAGTTTTTGAGCAGGGCCAAGTGGATCAGGACGCATTTCCGGAATCCGCGCCGCAGATCCCCTATCCCGAGCGAGCCGCCGAGCAAGGGATCAGAGGCGCGGTCGAAGTGGAATTCGTCGTCACGTACCAAGGAAAGATAACCAATATCCAGGTTACGAAATCGCCATCGTCTTTGTTTACCGAAGCGGTCAAGCGAGGAGTGGCGCAATGGCGCTTTAAGCCGGCAAGAAACAAGGGGATTCCGGTCAACCAGCGATTCCGCCAAATAATCCGGTTCAATCTCGATCAGTGACTTTTAACATTATGAACAGTAAAGCCTTCTTCATTGCCATATTCATCGCAGCGGCAATGCCTGTAGTCGCCTCAACCGCGCTATCCCAGGGAGGTGTTGCTTACAATGCCGGAAATTTTCACCAGGCGATAACTCTGTTCCACAAAGCCGCCGTCGAAGGAGAAAGCCCGGCCCTGTGCTATTACAACATGGCCAACGCATATTTTCAGCTCGATAGTCTTGCGGAAGCCGTTGTTTACTATCGCGCATGCATTCAGAACGCCCCGGATTTTCTCAAGGCAAATCTCAACCTTGCCGTGTGTTATTACCAGCTCAACGACCTTGGCAGGTGCCTTGCGGCGATAAAACGAACCCTCGAAATTGATCCTACTCATCAGAAGGCGCTTCTGATCCAGGCGGTTGCACTACGCAAGGTAGGCGCGATTGCCAAGGCCGTGGCGGCCTTTGAAAACATAATCAGGCTCTATCCTCAGGTTGAGGAGGCTTATATCGCGCTTGGGGAAATGTACCGCGGCATCGGCGATGCCGACGAAGCGATCAAATGGCTCGAATCGTTTCCGCCCAACGGCAAAAACACCTTGTACGTTGATTTACTGCTTGCCGACCTGTACGAAAAAGCGGGCGATATTCCCCGGTCGATTTCTTATCTTACAATGGGTTTTGGTCTTGACACAACGAAACAATGGACCCTGTATCGCATCGCGCAATTACAACAGCAATCCGGCAATCAGCTTGTAGCGCTTGAAACCTGTCGCGACGGTATGAAGCGTTTCCCGAACTTTGCCGATATGGCCGTGCTTGCAGGAAGCATCGCTTTTGATCGCGAACGTATTGATGAAGCGGAAGCGTTTTTTTCACGTGGCGCGAAGAACGGAAGTCCGTCGGCGGTCGTGGGCCTCGCAAACGTCCGTGCATGGCGGAATGCGCATATGCCGCAGTAACAAATTTCGGTCGTATCAGAATCTGATTGAGACACCCGCAAAGGGGTTGTACTGGTCGGCGGCATCGGTAACGCCGAAATTGCAGCCGCAATCGAATTGCAGATTGTCGGCAACAGCCAATTCCAGGCCGGCGTCCACCGTGCCGATCCACCCCGCGTGAGCTTGGCCACTGATGTCGCTGAAGAATTCCACATAGCCGCTCAGCGCGCGGAAAAGGCGGTGGTCGAAGGTGATGGAATTGACAAAATCCCCGTGATACCCGGCGCCATTTTCGTTCCGCAAAACCAAGACCGCCGTTTCGCAGCCCATGTCCACGTCTGCGGGCAATTTGACCGCAAGCGGAACGATCGTCCCGCCCTCCACCGCGTTGTTGCCCAGCCCCCCCGTGTTCGTCGGCATCTTCACAAAGGGCAATATCCCCAAGGCCGTTGTGCCCTGATCGTCACCCCAAAGGTTGAGCTTGAGACGCAACGTAAGGTCACCAACGCCGTATTTCCTCGTCACCGTCCGGGTCACATTGTCTTTGGTTTGCGAGAAGAGATAGTCGTCGAAAACCAACTGAAGGTCGGTATTATTGAGCAAACCGACCTTCACGTTGAACGGCGCCATGTTCCAGGTTTGCGTCACCATACCGCCCGAGTTATCATAGGTGAAGTTGGCAAAATCCATCTCAAGCTGGAAATGGCCCGCGTCGACGGTATAGGGCGACTCTGTCTTGTCGGGCCTATCCGGGCTCAATTCGCGCATCATGCGGACCGGTACCGGATTGAAAAGCGTGTATCTGCCCTTGTCCGGCGTAGGCGCATCCTGTGCGTCCTGTGCGAACACATCTTGTGTTCGTCCATGGGGTGTGATCAGGGCGATAACCAAGGCGGCAACGGCAATTGTTTTTCCCCGCGTTGCGGAAAAAAGATCGTGCAGGGGATTCATCGCTATTTTCATTCCTTTCAGGCCACTGGCATAAGCATGACCGGTTTCATGCTCTCTGCAAACACCTTGTGAGCGACGCTCCCTTCCCACAATGCAGACATACCCGATTTTCCGTGCGTCGCCATGACGATCATGGCGGCGGCGGATTCTTCCGCGTCAACTGCGATCAAATGTCCCGGATCGCCTCGAAGCACTTTGGTTTCCGCGACAATGTCCTTTTTTCGAAGCACGGAAGCCTGCAGTTCGAGAATCTTTGACATTTCCTCCGCCTCGATGTCAAGCATTTCAGATGTGGTTCCGGGCAGAAGACGGCCAACCTGGAACCATTTTCCTGGTATCGTGTCAAACGTGGGGACAACGGAAACCAGGCGAATGATTGCTTGGCAGCATCGTGCGAATTGCGTGGCCGATTCGAGAATGTCCCCATGGTCGCCTTGGCCTCCAAGGGGCATGAGGATCTTTCCGCACGCGAATTCGTCTTGAGGTTTATTGCCTGCATGTACCGCGAGAACCGGCAATGTGCCCCGTGCAATTACTTGTTGCGCGATGCTGCCCGAAACAAACCGGCGCGTACCCTCATCACCGTGAGTGCACATGATAACAAGATCGGAATGCAGTTCGGTCATACTGTGGTCCACGATGCTCTGGGCGACATGACTGACCTCTTCCGCATGCACATGTAAATTCACGTGAGCGCCCAGGGGGAATAATGAAGCTATCCCGGCAAGATAAGCGGCTGCTTCTTTCTCATCATGCAAGTGCGGCTGGTCGTGCACGGTTTGCGGTCTGCCTTTTTCTATGAGATGAACAAGCGAGATCTGGGCGCCAAAACATTTCGCAAAGTACATGGCCGCGGGCAAAGCGGTTTCCGCCATGGGGGACCCGTCCAAAGGAACGAAAATGTGTTTGAACATGGCCTTATCCCTTCACAATAAGGAATACGAGATACATGTTAAGCAGAATGATGGTGCCGGTAATCAGCGTCATAAGAATCGTGGTTGTCCGTCGGTTTGAAAGCTCGCCCATGAGCGATTTATTGGCGGTAAACAAAAGAAGCGGCACAAGGGCGAACGGAAGGCCGAAGCTTAGCACAACCTGGCTGATTACAAGTGTGCGAGTAGGATCGAGTCCGATTGCAATGACAAGCAGCGACGGAGCCGTTGTGACAAGCCGTCGTACCCAGACGGGAATTCTCCGCCTTACAAACCCTTGCATAATCACTTGACCGGCGCTCGTGCCCACCGTGGAAGATGAAAGACCGGAAGCAAGAAGGGACACAGCGAATATGAAGCTCGACGCTTTTCCCAAGAGAGGTTCCAGGGTTTTGTGCGCGTCCTCGATCGTTGCGATTGAAGTAAAACCGTGGCCGTGAAACGTTGCCGCAGCCATGATCAGCATTGCCATGTTGACCAAGCCCGCGATGGTCATTGCAATGGTAACGTCCGCAACCTCAAAGCGAAATAAGCGCATCCTCCTCACAGGATCTTTTACAACAATCCTGCCCTGAGTGAGCGCCGAGTGCAAAAATATCGCGTGGGGCATAACCGTTGCGCCCAATATTCCGGCTGCAAGCAGCACGCTTTCACGACCGGAAAAGCGTGGGGTCACCGAATTAATAAAAACCAACCCGAAGTTCGGTACGTCAAGTACCGTTTCCACGAGATAGCACCCGGCGATCAGGCCCACCATGGTAGCAATTACCGCCTCGAGTGGACGAAACCCGAACCTCTGCAAACCAAGAATCAGAAACGTTGCGATAGCGGCAAGCACGCCGCCCCATAGCAGCGGTATGCCGAAAAGCAAGTTGAAGCCCACTGCTGCGCCGATGAACTCAGCTAAATCGGTCGCCATTGCAACCACTTCCATAAGGACCCACATTATCAAAGCAGGCTTGCGTCCAAATCGATCCCTGCAAAGTTCGGCCAGGTTCTTGCCCGTGGCAATTCCAAGTTTGGCAGACAAAGTTTGAATAAGCATTGCCATGAGATTGCTCGCCACGACGACCCACAAAAGCATGTAGCCGAATTCCGAGCCTGATTGTATGTTCGTAGCGAAATTGCCAGGGTCTATATAGGCGACGCTTGCAATGAACGCAGGACCTAGAAATGGAAGAACCCGCCGCAAATCCATCTTGCCCCGTCCGTCAAGGGCGCGGCCTGCGGCATCCAAGGTGTGTGCGTCTGCAGAGGATTTCGAGGACGAAAAATTTGCCATTTTTTCCCATTGAAGGGGACTTTCAATTATTGTTGCTGGAACAATTGTGCTGCAAATGCTATGCCACAATTCGCAACAGAAATAGAATAACTACGCTTCAAGGGAAAGTAGATAGCGTCCAGATGGAGGTATACCTTAACCTAACCTCAGGAAAATGCCGGAAAGCTGTCAACGTAGAGTGTATTTGGCACTTTGTTGACGGTCGTAGGGACAAGTCATAGGTGTATTCCTGACAGATTGCGCTTCTGTTTCGGGAGCAGACCCCTTTAGGTTACAGTCTGAAATGCACTCTTTTGAACGCCATTGGAATAACTCCTGAATGACCATACTCCTTCCGCAGCGCATTAATCTTGCCGCGCGGAATTGCTTGAGGTACAGCAGCGAGCCGTTTCGCAGCCCCTGCACTCTGCCCTATTAACGCCTCTGCAACGACGAGTGCATCGGAATCCGGAGGAACGGAGATGTCTGGAACAATACCAACAAGGTCGTAAGGAGCGCCGGTAATGGGCTTTAGCAGAGCATATGTCACCTTCACAAGTGCAGAGTCTGGTGTTGAACTTAGGACCTGACCTCTTGCTTTCCCGAAGGTTTTGGTGCCAACGGTTTTGATATCCGGCCTATTGCTCATAAGGCAGGAAGTCAGAATCTCAGCAGCGCTGGCGGTATTACTGTCTACAAGCTCAACGAAGCTTCTGGAAAGTGTTGCGCCTTGAAAGGAGGATACAAGCACGGTGTCAACAACTGAGATTGTGTACCTGACAGTGTCTTGCAGATTCTCGTGTATTCGGATAATCGCGGTTTTGTTTGGCACGAACCGGCCGCACACATTGACGCATTGGTCAAGGTCACCACCGGGGTTACCTCGCAGATCAAGAATAGTGTGCTGCGCCCATCGTGTTTGGGCCAACGCACTGTCAAGTTCTTCAGTTGTCCCGCCAGGCAAGTCGGTCTGCGAAAGAAAGATTGAAAGGTATATGTATGCTGTTGTTGAATCAAGGGAGTCGGTAAACACCGACGGCGCCAGAAATGTCCCAAGAGTGACAGTAATCGTTACGGACCCACCTGCCCCTAAAATGGAAAGCCGTTTTTTGTCTCCTATGTTTCCTTCTGCTCTCTTGGACAAGGTGTCATAACTAACACCGGCAACTGAAACGCCGTTGATTGAGTCTATGGTATCGCCTTTCATGAGTCCGGCAGTTTGTGCTGGCGAATTCGCAAATACATTCATGATTTCATACCCATTCTTGACTGAGTCCAGTTGAATTCCCATACCTCCTGTATTGGTCGTCAGAAAATTCAAAAAGAGTTTTGCGCTGTCAGGCGGAAAATAGAGGGTCCAGCGCTCATTGACAGACTTGTACAACGCCTGCGCCGACGCAAAACCAAAGGTGTCTTTTGGAAGGCTGTCAGGGAAAATGAAAAAACCGTACAGAAATTCAGCTGCATAGAGGTACTCAGGATTGTTTCGATCGGATTGACCGGGTTGCGGGTTGGTGTGCAAAGAGCAACCGGCCAATGCGAGAAGGAAAGAAAACGTAACAAATATGAGCGTTATTTTTTTGCAATGCATTATGCCCGCCTTTGGTTTCGCGAAGAGGCCGCAGTGGATACGGAATAAACAACCCATATCATATTATTTTCCTGCCCCGACCGAAACGGTCTTTACATCCACCATGATCGCGTCAAGCTTCTTCCGAATTGTTTCCCGAATCTCTTTCTGATACCTCCCGCCCAGGTTTGCCGCAAAAAATTTCTCCATTGCCGCGTACATTGCAATACGGTTTTCCAGCCCCTTGTACCCGTGCCCTTCGTCCGGCGCGACCATGTATTGGACACTTCTTCCAAGATCGCGCAAGGCAACCACAATTTGATCGGATTCGGCTTTCTTAACGCGCGGATCATTAGCGCCCTGAACCACAAAAAGGGGCGCTTTGATATTCTTTGCGGAAAAAAGAGGAGACTGAGATTCCATCATTTTGCGGTCGGCAGGTTTGTCTTTATCGCCTACTCGTATGGCAAAAGTCTTTTTCATAGGCTCCCAGTACGGCGGGATGGAATTCAAAAGCGTAATGATATTCGACGGCCCAACAATGTCGAATCCCGCGGCATACAGATCGGGCGTAAAAGCTAATCCCGCGAGCGTGGCGTAGCCGCCGTACGAGCCTCCGGCAATCGCAATTTTCTTGGGATCGGCAATGCCTTGCTTAATGAGATAACCGACGCCGTCGGTGAGATCGTTTTGCATGGAGCCGGTGCCCCACTGTTTGTTCCCAGCATTCAGGAACTTCTTGCCGAATCCGGTGGAACCTCTGTAGTTGGGCTGAAGAACCGCATACCCTCGATTGGCGAGAAACTGCGCAACAGGATCGTACCCCCATTCGTCACGCGCCCACGGTCCTCCGTGAACGAACAGCACCGCGGGAAGTTTTTCTGCCGGAATTCCCTTTGGCAGGGTCAGGTACGCGGAAATGGTTAGCCCATCGCGCGCCGTGTAACGGACGGGTTTCATGCTTACGAGTTTGTCGGATGGAAGTTCGGGCCTTGAAACATAGAGAAACTCGGCTGTGCCGGTCTTCCTGTCGAAAATGTAAACAGTACCCGCATTTACATCGCTCGTGATTGCCGCCAGCCACGTTTGTTCGTCGAATGTCGTCGAAATAATATGCAGTTCTCCGTGAGGCAGCGCTTTTTTCAAGCGGCCATAGTCATCCGAAAACCTTTTCTGCTTCGGATAGACTCGCAATGTATCGCCGAGGTAGAAGGTCGCCAGTAATTCGTTAGTGACCTCGGAGAAGAGTGCTTCACCAAAGTCCACTTGGTCTTCCGGGTCCTTTTCCACGAATGTGATGGTACCGTTTTTCAGATTATACAGTGCAAGTTGACTGAGGTTAAGTTCCATTCCCTTGTTGGTTTCAAAGTAAAATCCGTTGCCATCAGGCGTGAAACGCACCGGACTGACGGACTCATCGGCGTTGACCGAATAAATTGAGAGCAATTTATCTCCGTCAATTCTAAGAATTTCCGTTCCTCCATTAGCTGTTTGACGTATGCCGAGCCGCAGATCCCCTTTGAGATCCGTGACCCATCCGGCAACATTCTCGGTGTTTTTCCAGAGCAGCGTGCGTCCTCCGGTCGTCAAGTTGAGACGGTACACATCGTGAAGGGCCGGATCGCGGTCGTTAAGGCCGATGATGATTTCGTTCGGAGTGTTGCGTGGAACATCGTAAATCGAGGCCCTGACTTTTACCAACGGCGTCAAGTCTTTTGCCGGAGGAACCGGAGTTCCTGAGGCGCGCGGATCCACCTCGTAAATCCGAAAATTCTCATCTCCGCCTTTGTCTTGCGCAAAAAGCACGTACCTGCCGTCCTGCGACCAAAAATATGAGGTAATCGGACGAAGACTGTCTGCCGTCAAGGGCCGGGCCTGGTCAAACTTCTGCGATCGGTCCTTGATCCAAATGTTTCGCACGTTCTTAAAAGGCCTTAGGAAGGTAATAAATTTACCGTCCGGTGAAATCTGCGCCCCGGAAATCTGCGGATCGCCGAAAAAGACCTCGCGGTCGATCAGCGGAGGAAGCTGGGCGAAACTGTTTGAGAGTAAGAAGGCGCACAAACCAATTGCTGCAAAGATTCTTCGAATCCTCATGTAGTGGACCCTTTGTTTGGGTGGAAGTTATGCTGGTAAAATAGGTCTTTCTGGTCGCCTGAGTGATGTTGCAACGGTGCGGTTCATTGTTTCGGTGCGTCAAGATCAAGGTCTATCGTATAATGCAATGGGCGCTTCGGCCGAAACTTCCCTGAACGCAAGAACGGCGCCCGCGCGTATCGAAACCGAGGGACCCAAAGCCGCGGTTCCCGCGACCCATCCATTTGTTTTTGCTTCCAACTCGGCATAAACACTCGAAAACCTGGAGAGCCGCACATACTTCCTGCATTGGCGGGAAAGTCAACAAAATCGAGATCGAGTCGAAACAGCGGAGAATTTGCGGTATCGTGCTCAGAACCCAAGGTGTCTGTGCAAATCAGAGCAACAGTCAGAAAGGCTTGAAACAAAGTTACACACCGCACTCGATCCTCCATCAGGGAACCACGAATATTTTCTGCGTCTGTTTCTTCATGCCCATTGTCACCGCGTCCTTATAACCGATGCGCGAAAAGTAGACCCCGGGAGGCACCGCGGCGCCGCTGATGTTGCACAACCGCCAGTCGAAGCCGTTTGCGGACTCCGCCACCGCCCGTGGCTGACTGTTCTGGCCATACACGTCATGAGCGATAAGCGTGCCGTCAATGGAGTAGATCCATAGTTCGAGAAGGCTCTTACCCCTAAAAGCGATGCTGGCGTTTGTCCTGAGGCGAGCCGGATTGGGGAAGACCGCCACGGTGCTCATCGAATCCAGCCATGACGCGGATGAATGAAAGATTGCATAGATTCCCGGCTGAACAACCGGCGCTACGGCGCGCAGGGACTTATTGATATATGACAATGCGCCGCCCGCATTGACCCATGCGGAACCGATCCACACATACAATCCCAGAGTCGTGACAGTCGGCGTGTCATTTGCCGGGCAACTGATGGTAAGCCCCATTGACGCACCGTTGGACCAGGCCGCAGGAAAAGAAATGTCGAACAGGCTGCTCATGGGAGAAAGTTGGCTGCCTGTGGCGGCGGCTAGCAGGGATTTGTTCGTGTCGGTGGTCATAACGAGAGAGCAACGCAAATCCGTTAGCGCTTTCAGCGTCACCGTGGCAGTGTCGGAAGCCGCGGCTGCTCGGAGGGTATCCTGCGATCCGGCAGCGTAGGTAATCGGGCAGGTTTGAAACGAAATCGTCGCATTATGGCTTGCCGAAATATCCCCGTTGGAGACGATGATGACCGCATCCTGGAATGAATTCCATAAAGGAATTTCCAGCGAAGCTATTGTGTTGCCGGCGAACGCAAAGTGCACGATGGAATCCAACCCGTTGGGTCGTTCCAGAATGCAGGAAGCGGACCAGGTGGGATAATTGACGGATGAGGCTGGAGGGTCTCCCTGAAAGCTGACATCAAGGGTGTCGCCCTGAATTTGGGACGGCCGGAAAGCAAAGATCTGCATCGCGTATGGATTGACCTGCTTGGTTATCTTCTTAGTGGCATCAAGCGCATCATAGCCGAAACTCCATTCGGGGAGCAGCGGGGCGTCTTGTATGAAAACCCCCGAAAGGGCCCTGTCACCCGTAAAGTAACTCTGCGTACCAAAGGCGTTGAGAATGTCAACCCAGTTCTTCCCGACAGAAGAAGACACCGAACGAAGAATTTTATAGAAGTTTCCCAAAGTATCGTAATTACTAAAGAAGACATGCCGAATGAAATCATTGTCGGGCGCCGGGCTGCATAGTTCATGCAAGAATTTAGTCACCAGCGAATTCGTATAAATCGTCATGCTTTCATCCGTGGGGTCGAGCATGGCCATTGTGGGATCATTGAAATAGCCGGGAGTATACTGAATGTAATCGTACACATACCGGAATGCCAATCCTTCCATCATGACCGCCGTTCCTTCGGTCCAGCTTAACGGAAAAGAATCGGGCGCGGCGTCATCCTGAAATTGCGACCAGGCCATTGCGTATTGGATCGTATGAAAAAATTCATGCGGGCAGGTGACACGCGCCCCGTTATAGGGTATCGTATCGTATCCGGTCCCGGCCCAATCCGGACCCGACCAATCATTGTTTATTTCTATTTGGCTTGAGATTCCATGTGATCCGACCGGGGCGCCGGGGAAAGTTTCGCCGTAATAGCCTTCACCCAGCGAACCGATTACCACTTTAGATCTGTTCGATGTATGTGTCGCATCCGTATATGGAACGGGTTGAATATATTGAAACCGACCGATCTCCATGGACCATGCGCTGTCGAGATCCCATGCGACTTCGTCGACATAGTCGGGAACGCCATTCGGTTGACTGTTCTTTGTCCGCCAATTGCCCGGAGAGCCGAATCCATAATTGTCTTCAGCGTTTATCTTGTCTTGGCCTTTGGTCGTATAGTAAACCTCAAAATGACCGCTCGGCGAAACGTAGAAGGCATCCTGTGAGGGAATTTGGGTCGCTTGCAGGTACAGTTGCTTGAAATCCGCGCTGAGCTTGTTCCAGACCTTGGCCAGCATCACCAAATCGTCTTCGTTGAGCTGGTTTTGAGCGGTGGCGGGAGTATGGTTGATCCTCCGTTCCAAATAGGGCCTGAGCCTGTCTTCCAAGGCTTGAACGCTTTCGAGAGGAACTACTTTCCGGGAGGACTGCATGGAATGAAAGACTGACGAATTAACTTTGGCGGTACTTGGCTCAGCCGCGATTACGAGCAACAGGAGGCCTGTCCAAAGATACCGCGTTGAGAATTCCAAGATAACCTCGTGACAAAATTTACTTTACTTTTAGCGCAGGCGGGAAACATCGAACTTCGTTTTGTCCGTGCCCTCAATTCAAAATCGGAGCGTGTTTTCTTGAAAGCCATAGGCGTAACGCCAGCGCGACCACAAGCTTTGCGCAATGCGTTGACCCGCCCGGCTGCAGGCTGTTGTGGTGTTGCTGTCCACGATCTCACCATTTTTTCTGACGACTTTGTTTACCCGACACCCTTTCCACGATTTTGGCCAAAATCCAAGCCATGCCATAAAACACCCCAAGCAACACCACGTCGGCCGGACCAACGGGAAAGTCCCATTTGTAAGCAATCCAGAATCCTGCCAGCGATGCAAATCCTCCCAGAAGGGACGCAAACAGGAGAAATTGCCGCATAGTTCGCGCGAAAAGATGCGCGGCAAGCGCCGGTATCAGCAGGAAGCCGAAGGATATAAGCGGCCCAACGCTGAGCACCGCTAAAGAAACGGTGATTCCGAGCAGGAGATACAAAACAATATCCCAGAACACGACGTTCTTGCGCAGTGTAACCGCCATCGCGCGATCGAAGGAAACAAGAAACAGTTCTTTGTGAAAGAGCGCGAGAATCCCCAAAACCAAGCCAAGAGCGGTTGCCGTGAGCGCAAGATCGAAATTTGAAATGGTGATAACCTCTCCTTTGAGCAGATCGAGCCACCCAAGTTCGGCATAGCGGTTCTTGGAGAGAATCAGAATACTGAGCGCCGCGGCAACGACATAGGCCGTTCCCAACCGGCCTTCGGCAAGACCGCGGCCCCGACGTTCCAGGAAAGCAAGTACCAGAATCGCGACCAACGTAAAAACCACCGAACCGACAAAAGCTATGGTGTGATCGCTTTGCGAGCTGTGGGTAGCTTGACTTACTCCAAACCATAATGGTGCCGACAGGGCGACGGCCACGCCGGTTGACGAAATTTGCGGCAGCGCCACACCCATGAACACCAATCTGCGCAACACAAGAAAGGCTCCCACGAGCGGGCAGGCAAACCCCACCAGGATGCTCGTGTAAACCGAATTCCGCAAAAGAAAGTCCGGAGACAAGATTTGTAACAGGGTTTCCATTCTCAGCCGACCTCCATTTCAAAAATCGAAGCCAGACGTTCCGGCATAAGCATTTCGGCAACCGGGCCGTACAGCACCTTTCCCTGATGCAGCCACACCACATGTTGAGCATGCTCCCGGACAATAGGCAGGTCGTGGGTCACCAGCAGCACCGTAATTTCCTTTTCCCGGTGAATCCTTGAAATAAATTCCAGGACCGCGTGCGTCGCTGCCGCGTCCACCGCAGCCGTCGGCTCGTCGAGAACAAGAACGTCCGGCTGTGTGACGAGCGCACGCGCGATAAGCACACGCTGTTTTTGACCGCCCGACAGCTCCGCGAACCTCGCCGTCGCAAAGCCCTGAGCGCCAGCCGCTTCGAGGCACACGTGCGTGAATTCACGCTCGCTGGCAGGCACGAACCTGCCCGGTTTGATGCGACCGTACGAGCCCATGAGCGCGACGTCGAAGCCGGTAAAGGGATAGAGCGGGTCGAGGGCGCTTGATTGCGGAACGTACCCGAAGATTATCGGCGTTCCGGAAGGTTTCGCCAGCGCAACGCGGCCTACCACCGGAGGAATCAAGCCGAGAATCGTCTTGAGCAACGTTGATTTACCAGAACCGTTGGAGCCGAGGACCGCGGTAAAACTCCCTTGGTTGATGGAGAGGGAGATATCCCTCAAAAGGGGCTCGCCGTTGTAGCCGATGCTCAGGTTCTCAAAAGTAATTATGGCTGAATTCATCCCAGGCACCATTCTCCTTTCGGGTGTATTTCACGGCGCAACCTATTTACCCGCTCCGCCAATTTTCGCGGCGAGACGGTTTCCACATCCACCCAAATCGCGTCACGTCTCGCGTTCTTCCAAGGCAACCTGCGGTCGGATCCGCCCGGAACCGATTCCGGGCGCAATCTTGATTGCGGAGACTACTTGCCTACCGCATCGACCATGGTGCTCACGATATAGTCCATCATTTCAATATACGTGTCGGTCTGAGCAACCCCTCCCGGCATAATCGGCAATGTCACCAGTTTGGCGCCGGCTTTCTCTGCAATCAGCCTAGGAACTTTTTCCGGGAATTGCGGCTCGCGCACGACAAGCGGCACGTGGTCGGCTTTCATCATGGAAATCAGTTCTTCGATATGCCTCGGCGTCGGATCAATTCCCGGCTTGAGTTCAATTGTACCAACGTAACGCAGGCCGAAACGATCGGCAAAATAGGGCCAGTGCTCGTGATATGACACAAACTGCAAGCCTTTGAGCGGCTTCATCTTTTCCCGCCACGCGACGATCTTGGTATCGAGTTCCGCTAGATATGTATCGCGGTTGCGCTCAAAGACCGCCCGGTCCTTGGGATCGAATGCCACAAGGGCTTCACAGATTTCCTTTACCGCGGTTTCGGCCAGGACTGGATCCAGCATGTAGTGCGGGTTTCCATAAGGATGCACGTCGCCGCCGGAGTGGTCAGTGGTCTTGGGCACGTCAACCGGAACGATGTTTCTTGCACAGTCAACATATCCCTGATGCCCTACCTGTATCCGGGGATTCTTGCTAGCCTCAAGGAGTGCGGGCAAAAAGGCGTGCTCACAATCGAAACCGACGAGCACCACAAGATCGGCCCTGTTGAGCACCGGAACGAAACTGGGCTTCATAGGCACGCCGTGCGTGTCTTCGACTCCCGTGGCAAGACTGCGAACATCCACAAGGTCCTTTCCGACTTCGCGCGTAAAGTCCGCCAGGTCCGTAAGCGTTGTCACCACGCGGACTTTTGCCTGTACGGGCAACGCCGCCCCGAATAATGCGGCTACGACGAGACAGATGGTGGTAAGTAAACGGATTGCGTTTTTCATTTGCATTTTCCTTCCCTAGTTAAATCCCGGTAATCGTCTTAATCCTGAAAATCCCGGCCGGTCAACGCTGTTGCCAACCGTGAGAGTGCGAACCGATGATCCACGACCATTGCATGTAAACGGCATCGTCATTTGATAAGCCGAGAACGTGATTGCTTTCGGTATGAGTGTATTGAAGCCGCAACTGGTTCCAATGGCTCAGCGCCCAGGTGATGTAGGGCGAATATTGCGCCGTTTGGTCATGAGCGTTTAGATTATTCTGCACCCACTCATACAAAAACCCCGCGGACCACTCACGGCTGAATTTGTAGGTCAAATAGGAGTAGACGCCCCACGCGCCGACCGAGTCCTCGCCCATGATACTTCCGGCGGAAACGCTGTCGCGATATACGTTGTCGCTGTAGAGCGCCTCTGTGCCCCATGTCAAGCTTTGGAACTGGTTGTTACGCAAGGGAACCCACTTAAGGGAAAAATCCGCCCCAACCAACCGCCGTTTCTTTTCGGTGAGCGTGCTACCGTCCGGTTGCACCAGCACGCCGCCCCTGTCCTCGGTTCTGGGGTTGTAAAGACCCGAGACGCCCATTTCGGCCTGCCAATCGGGTGTCAGGTCGAAATAGGTCGACAGCCGGCCCCAGTAGTTAAGCTCGTCAAATTGCCGGATGTCGCCGGGATTGCTTGGTGGAATGTCTCCTCCGAAACCATCGCCCGCGCCCGCAGAGAGGCTTACGTACTGCGGCAGCGGTATCAGCCAGTTTATCTGAAATCCGTCGCTCCTTGATTCGCCGCCGATGTACTCGTCAAGCACGAGCGGCCGATTAACAAAGGGGAGCTCGTGATCGTGGATGTATCCCAAGCGTCCAAATTCACCAAAGAACCGTCCCGCTTTGAGTTCAAGATTCCATGGAAGCGAGTTGGTCTGCAACGCGGCTTCTTCGATGCCCATAGTGGCTTCGCCGGTAACCGGATCCGCCGAGGCATTGATAACCGCGTAGCCCTTGGCGAAGGGATCCACCGATGCCGCGACGTTGAGTTCCACCGATCGCGCATTTATGTCGATCCCGCCTGGACGATCGCTGCCGGTTTCCACCTTGCCTTGCGTGCGATACGACGTGACCAACTCGCCGACCAAACCGATAGACGGATTGAATTCGTTCGGCTTAGACTGCTTCTGTGCCCCGGAAATGGAATTGACTTTCTCGGTCAATTCTTCAATCCGCTCCTCCAAATCCCGTACGGACTTTTGATCGACCGCGGAAGGCGCCGAGGGTGCGGCCGCCGTTTTTGCCATATCCGAAGCGGAAATTCCTTTTTTCAAGTCGTTTACCTGCTGCTGCAAAAGTTGTATCTGTTGCTTGAGGGAGTCCAGCGGCGACTCGCTCTTCTGGGCGTATGAGACGGTAGTCGTTGCACCGATAATAAGGCACAACAACGAAGGAAATATTTTCATTGTTTCTCCTTTTGTAAAAGGCTGCTCTGTTCCTCGCACTATGAGCACCGAACGCCTCATGAACAGGAGGGCTGGATACATAGTGTCGGTTCGTGGAAATTCATTACATCCCCCTCCCTGGAATCGGCGGGGACAGGTTCTCGCTTCTTCCGCTTGTGCGACGTGCCATGGCATGCAAGAAACAGCATGCAATCGAAATGCCATTTATTGGACATTGGCTTTCGAAAAGGCTGCCGGCGGATTTCAGACAATGGGTGGAGGCAAAGGCGGGCCGCGGGTTTGATATGACGTGTGGATCGCGGGCGTGCAGGATTGGACGGAAAACTGAATTGCCTCGGACGGAATGGCGGCAGCCGGCATGGAAAACGTGCATTCGGCAATGGATGGCTGGTGCTGCGCGACACAGAGAGAACAATCGCCATGTTCCTGGCCGTCCGAATGGTGGTGCGCAGGAAGAAGAACGCAGAGGTAGAGGCTGAGAAACAGGGTGCACGCAACGGAAAGCAGCCTGTTGCGTCGCATGTGCAGAATGGATAATGATTTTGGATGACCGAACATAGGATATAAATTCGTATCCTGCCGGGTTTTATTGCTACTAAAAAAGCGGAAAAGTGTATCACGACAAATTGGTATTGAAGGGACTGGAGGCATTCCCCGGCTTTTGCAGCAAGATTGTTGTGTGATTCTATAGTACCCGTTGTATTTTACCGCGGTACCTAACTCAAACCTGGAGGGTTTTGAAAATCAAAACACGCTGATTCGTCCGGTCGGCCGACTTACGCGTGGAAAACAATCATCAACGGAGGACTGCATGATCCGTCTATCCTGCCTTTTTTCTACTTGTGTGCTCGCATCGGTTTCCGCAGGTTTCGCCTCTCCCACAATTGCCGTCGACAAAACAACCTTTGATTGCGGCGTTATCCTCGAAGGAAAAACCGACAAACTCCACGCTCAGTTTACAGTCAAGAACACCGGCGACGCTCCGCTTAGAATCGACAACGTGCGGCCGGGCTGCGGATGCACGGTCGTCAAGTTCGATACGCTGGTTTTGCCGGGAAAATCGAGTGTGATCCAGTCGACGGTCAACATCGCCAATTTCCATTCCGGCGCGCTGTCGAAGTCCATCACGGTCCAATCAAACGCGTCGAACAGCCCTTCGATGCAGCTTACCATCACCGCCTCTATAAAGCCGATTATCGAAGTGTCAGAGCAATATGTTACGTTGACCCAGCAGAAGCCGCACACCATTGTGCTGGCTTCCGCCAAAAAGGACCTTCACATCACCGAAGTAATCTTGAAGACCGCGTCGTCCGGTGCTTCCTCGACTCCTTCCTGGCAAACGACCGTGCCCCTGCAGATCGCATTCAAGGTAGCCTCGACAGATTCGACTCGATCCGACGGGCTTCTGGTTTTCAAGCTCGACCTTACCGCGCCGGCAGTTACGGAACGGATGTCCGGGCAATTCGTGATAAAGACAAACCATCCGGACAAGCCGGAGATATTGCTCAACGGGTCGATTGAGCGGTAGCCGACATTCTTGCGCCCGATCCGCAGATCATGGGCGCGCTGGGGTGCGCGATTGAGGCTGCGAGGTCAAGCGGGTAGTCCGCTCATGGCCGTTGAGCATGCAGTATTTTTTCTGTGGAGGACCCGCCATGCCTTGTTCCGGCGGCGCAATCTTGCTATTCACCGCAATTTCGATAACACAGGTCTTTGCCGCGCCAAAGATCGAAGTGGACAGGTCAACGTTTGATTGCGGCACGGTCGTTGAAGGGCAAAAGGACCAGATCAACGCTTACTTCACAATAAAGAACACCGGCGACGCTTTGCTCGAGATCGAGAATGTCCGGCCGGGATGCGGATGCACCGTGGTCAAGTTCGACACCGTGGTGGCGCCCGGGAAATCCGGCGTCATCAGGTCAACGGTGAACCTGGCGGGCTTTCACACGGGACCGATTTCCAAGTTTGTCACCGTTATCTCGAACGCGGCGAACAACGGCTCCCTGCGGCTGACGATCACCGCAATGCTCAAACCTGCGATAGAGCTTTCGGAGGATTACATTTCCCTTGCGCAGCGTGTGCCGCACACGGTCGTTTTTGCCTGCACCCAAAAGGACCTTCGAGTCACGTCGGTGGGGCTTTCCTCTTCGGCTTCTTCACCCACAGCCACACTTTGGCAATCGAACCTTCCGGTGCCTATTCAATACAAATGGATTCCCACCGATTCGACCCGCGCCAACGGAATGAGGGTCTTTAGGCTTGTGCTCACTGCGCCTGAGGTTCAGGAACGGCTGCCGGGACAATTCCTCATCTCGACCAATAATCCGGACAAGCCGGAAATCCGGCTGAGCGGCTCGATCGAAAAGTAGGCCGCGAATCAATGTGCTCCAATTAGGAACGACGTCATGGTGAGCGAACCCGCCACCGGCTTGTCGTTGAACCATTCAATCGGCTCCCCGCTTCGCCTGAGCGCAAGAACGTACAGCATGGGAAGGTAATGCTCCGGCGTGGGCACGGCAAGCCGTACGGCCTTACCCAGTGATTGGTATTCCGTCAACTTCTCGTGCTTGTTGTCGGCTATCAGCTTTTTGAACAGTTGGTTGGCCTCCACGGCCCATTCGAATCCGAAGGGCTTGTTGAAGTCCTGCGGACCATCGCCGGAAAATTCGACGAGCCCGAGGTTGTGCACGAGATTTCCGCTCCCCACGATGAGCACGCCGTTATCCCGCAGCGGTGCAAGGCCCTTCGCAAGATCGTACTGTTGGCGCGCAGACCTGCCGGTGTCCAGGCTTAACTGGACAATGGGCACATCCGCATCCGGATACATGCGCGACAGCACGCTCCAGCAGCCATGGTCGAGCCCCCATTCGTTATCAAAGGCAACGTCCGCATTCCTGAGCGCCTTCTTCACTTCGGCAGCAAGCCACGCGTTTCCCGGCGCCGGATATTGCACTTCGTAAAGTTCGCGCGGGAACCCGCCGAAATCGTGGATGGTAGGGGGCTGTTCCATCGCCGTCACGCGCACCCCGGCGGTTTCCCAATGCGCCGAAATGCACAGAACCGCCTTAGGGGGCGGCACTCTCGCCGCGAGCGCACTCCACTCCCGCGAAAACTCGTTGTCTTCGATCGCATTCATGGGGCTGCCGTGACCGACGAAGAGAACGGGCATGACCACGTCGTTTGATTTCATTGGAGCCTTCCAAAGCTGGTTGTTAGGGAAATTGAGCACGTAAACCGGTCGGACGGAGAGTCGATGCCGCCGCTACCGCAGCTCTTTTCCCGTGCTCGACATCGACAACGTCACGTGCATCACGCCCTTTTGGGCCTTCATCCTGTTTGACAAATCGGTAACGTCACAGGCTTTTCCTTTTACCGCCAGAATCTCCAGGCAGTGATGATGGTCGAGGTGGACGTGCTGGGAGGAGATCACAAGCGACTGAAAATCGTGCTGAATGTCCATGAGGTTGTTCACCAGCTCGCGCTTATGATGATCGTAGATCATGGTGATGGCGCCGGCAACTTCGTTGTCGCACAGCCATTGTTTCTTGACAAGCTCCTCGCGGATGAGGTCGCGGATCGCTTCCGACCGGTTCCTGTAGTTGTTCGCTTCGATGTGTTTGTCGAAGTCGCGGATAAGATCCTTTTCAAGGGAGATGCCGAAGCGGTAGAGATTACTCATTGTTCGACCTTCTGCTCATGTGCGAATTCGTTCTTTTGTGACAATTGGTGTTGCCTTTGTTGTGCGCATTGAAGACCCCCGCAACACCACGACTACGACTGCATGCAACACTACAGGAGTAGCCGCTCTTGCGAACCTGCGGGGACCGCGATTACAACCGGATGTACACCCCAGTGAGCAGCCTGCAATGCGCAAACTTGGGGATTCACTTCTTTCAATGCGCTCCCTTGCCCGTAAACACCACAAGAATGGTGTGCAGCATGATCTTGAGGTCGAGCATAAGGGACATGTTTTCGAAGTAGTACAAATCGTACATCACCTTCTGCTTGACATCCTCAATCGATGAATCGTATTTGTGCTTCACCTGCGCCCAGCCCGTGATACCCGGCTTCATTTTGATGCGGCGCACGTACCACGGGATCTCCTGCTTGAGCTGCTGGATAAAAAACGCCCGTTCCGGCCGGGGACCAACAAGGCTCATTTCGCCCGCCAGCACGTTGATGAACTGGGGTATTTCGTCAAGCCTCGTTTTCCGCAAAAACCGCCCCACCGGCGTGATCCGCGGGTCTTCTTTCTTGGCCCACATGGGACCGGTACGTTTCTCCGCGTCCTGGTACATGGAGCGGAACTTGTGCATGATGAACGGCTTGCCGTTCTGTCCCACGCGTTCCTGGTTGTAAATTGCTCTGCCGGGCGACGTAAGCCTGATGATCGCAGCGATGGCAAGCCAGGCCGGCGCTCCGAGCGCGAGCACGAGCAGCGACACGGCAAGGTCGATGATGCGCTTGATCTGCGCTTCCCAGGCCGGCATGTGATCCTGCAGCAGTATCATGAGCGGTACGCCGAAGATCTGGTGGGTCTTGAGATGCCCCGAAATCACATCCATGAGCGACGGCACCATGTAAATGGTAAGCCGCAGGTCGCCGCAATAATTGACTATCTTGAGGATTTCGTTGGCCGAGCCCGACACGTGGGAAAAGATAAGCGCCGTGATTCGTTCCTTTTTGACAATGGCGGGAATATCGGAATACGTGCCGAGCACCGGCAGCCCGTCGCATTGCGTTCCGGCAAACTTGCCGTTGTCGTCGATAAACCCGCGCACCTCGTAACCGAGCTGCGGGTAATGCTTGATTTCGTCGAGCAGCTGCACCCCCTGCTCCTGCGCGCCAATAATGAGCACTTTGCTCACGCCGATGCCGCGCGTAAACAGAAATGAAAGCAGACTGTGCATGAGGAAGCGGTCGCTGGTGGCAAAGAACACCAGGCATGCCGCATACGTGAAGAGAACGGCAAGCTTTGTTCTTGTCAATATTACGGTAAGGTTGCCGCTCCGGGCAAAGTCCATGAGTTGCGATGCGCTTGTAATGAGGAACAGGAAGAAAATACCGATGGCGATGGTGCGCACCACAACAAAGAACTCGTCGAGCCTGGACTCCTTATACCAATCACGGTACAGGCCGGTAAAAAAGAACATAAGCACCCAGCCGGCGGCAACGATGATCGACAGCGTGATGTAGGAGGAAAATTCCAGGTCTGGATTGTAGCTTTCGGGGAAGATGTTGCTCCCGTAGCGGATCCAAAACGCGGAGGCGAAGGCGACATTGAATGCAATGACGTCAATGAGGAACGTGAGGGCTTTTTCGAAGAGTCGTGCGAACATATTTATTAGTTTTGGAACGCGCAGAGAAATTGGGCGTTCCACCGGCTAAAGCCGGTGGCGGCCCTCCTTTCGGGCTCGGCCAGTTGGCCTCGTTGCCGGATCGCCCCTACGCCTTGCGGCGGGGTCGACCGGCAATGCGCTCCAGCGCACCCTTCAGTCCTGCCTAACGCAAAAATCAACTTCGAAATGCTGCCTCGTACTTGTTAAGCTGTTTTGCAATAGCAAAACTCTCCGCGGGTGCCCCCCAGCAGAAGATTAACTCTTGCAACTACTCCTTCTTGGGGGTCACCCAGGAGGGCATGCGCCCGCCCAACTGGAAGGGCGGAAAGCGCACTTCCCCCACCAAAACACTGCATTCCTATTCGAATGTACCCCTAATGAACGTCTCAAACAAGGTGACCCCGGTATACATCTTCTTCCCCTGCGCCGACTTTTCGCAGTACGCAATGCTGCCGTCGGCGTCGACGCCGGCGCCGCATACCGTAAACGGTACCGGCCCCGCATGATGCGTCTTGAGCGGCACGGGCGTAGCATGGTCAGGAAGAACCAGGATACGCAAGTCGGGGAACTCTGTGCGGAATTTGAGCACTTCTCCTACGATGTTCTTGTCGAATTCCTCGATTGCCTGAATTTTCTTCTCTAGCGACCCTTCGTGCGAAGTCTCGTCGGGCGCCTCAACATGGACAAAAACAAAATCCTCCTTGGAAAGCGCATCATGCGCCGCGGCCACTTTCCCCGCATAATTGGTTCCCAGGTATCCGGTGGCACCCGGAACAATCCGAACGTTGAGGCCGGCCAGCACGCCGATGCCCCGCACCAGATCCACGGCCGAAACCACGGAACCACAGATCGCGAACCGTTCTTTCATGCTTGGCAGCACAACCGCTTTTCCCTGCCCCCAGAGCCAGATGTCGGTAGCCGGGGATTTCCCCTGCGCCTCGCGTCGCTTGTTGACAGCACAAGAAGCAAGAACCGGTCGCGCCTCCTCCATGAGAGTTCGCACAAAATCCTGGCCCGTGCCTGCGGGAAGGTGGGGTGCGTACTCCTTGCCGGAAATATCATGCGGCGGTGTGCAGTCGAGCTTTCCCGCCGGGAAGTCGGCCATGACCGTGATATGGCGGTAACTCACGCCGGGATAGAACGTCACCGTCGGCGAGCCGAGTTCTTTTTGCAAAGCAGCGATGATCTCGTGCGCGTCGGCCGTTTCGATGTGGCCGGCAGAATAGTCGACCATAAGCCCGCACTTGAGGGTCACCAGGTTGCAGCGGAACGCGACGTCCGTGTTTTTCAGTTTGATCCCCATGCTCGCGGCTTCGATGGGCGCGCGGCCGGAATAATAGGCCGCCGGATCGTATCCCATGAGCGACATGTTTGCCACATCGCTGCCGGGTGAAAGCCCGTCGGGGATTGTCTTGACAAGCCCTACACGCCCCGCACGCGCGACCGCGTCCATGCTGGGTGTTGCCGCATATTCGAGCGGTGTGCGGTTGTCGAGCTCGGGCAGGGAAAAGTCAGCCATGCCGTCGCCGACGAGAATTGCATATTTCATAATAACTAATCCTCTTGTCAAATTATCCGGAGGATCTGGGCGTTCCCCTTGCCTTCGTCAAAACTCGGGCTCGGGTCGGCCTCCCTCCGGGCTCGGCCACAGGCCTCGGTGCCGCCCGCCGCTATGGCCTGCGGCCGCGGTCGGGCGGCCCTGCGCTCCAGCGCACCACTGCGTTCCGCCTAACGCGCGAAAACGGCACTCCATTCTGTCCAGAGGTTGAATTTACGCCTCCGAAATTGTCGTCAGACGAAGCGGAAGTCTTTTCCATCGCCAGCAGCGAACTGCAAAACGCCAAGGTTCTTCGGTTACGGTATTTGGCGAAGACAAGAACCATGACCTCGGCAACCTTTCGTTGCTCTCCGTGGGTGCCCCCGAGCAGAAGGTTGATACTTGCAGCTACACCTTCTTGGGGGTCACCCAGGAGGGCATGCGCCCGCCCAACATTAAGGGCGGAAAGCGCCGGAAGACCGGCGGAACGCCGGGCTGAAGCGAGGGGAAAACTTCCCCCACAAGAAAACCTATTTACTACTATTCCACTTATCAATAAAGCTCATTATCTTGTTCGCATCCGCCGGCAATTTCACCGGTTTATTGCCGTTCCCGCCGGTAGAAATACGCTGCGTCCCGGACAATGTTGTCGTCCGCTGGGCGTCGAGGTACAATTCGTCGCGGTGAAACTCCACGGTGTAGTCCGGGTCTTTAAGCAAGTGACCGGTAAGGATGCAAACCGCGTTATCGGACTTCCGGATAATTCCCTTTTCGACAAGCTTCCTGCACCCCGCGATTGTTGTGGCAGAAGCAGGCTCCGATCCCACGCCGTCGCGACCGACCTTGGATTTCGCAATGGCGATTTCCTCTTCCGAAACCTGTTCGACAATGCCGCCCGTGGATTCCACGGCGAACCACGCCTTGTCGAAACTCACAGGGTTGCCGATCTTTATCGCGGTTGCCCGCGTGTTTGCGTGCACGGGCTTGAGCGTCCGGTCGCCCGAGATAAAGCTGTTGTACAGCGGGTTAGCTCCCTGTGCCTGAATGACCGCGATCTTCGGCGCTTTCTTGATGAAGTTTGCCCTGAGCATTTCGTCGAACGCCTTGCCGAACGAGCTGGAATTTCCCAGATTGCCGCCGGGCACAATCACCCAGTCGGGCGCTTTCCACCCGAGCTGGTGAAGCATCTCGATCATAATGGTCTTCTGGCCCTCGATGCGGAACGGGTTGATCGAATTGAGCAGGTAGATTGTGCCCCGGTTGCACAGGTCTTCCACGATTTCCATGGCCTTGTCGAAATCGCCCTCAATTTGAATGGTGAGCGCGCCGTAGTCGAGCGATTGCGACAACTTGCCGTAGGCGATCTGGCCGTCCGGGATAAACACGACGCTCATCATGCCCGCGCGCGCGGCATATGCCGCCATAGATGCGGAGGTGTTGCCCGTTGAAGCGCACGCAACCATGGTGGCGCCGAGTTTCTTTGCCATGGTGACCGCCGTGGTCATACCGTTGTCCTTGAACGATCCGGTCGGGTTAAGCCCCTGGTGCTTTGCAAGAAGGGAAGTCATGCCGCAAAAACGTGCGCATTGCGGCATGTCGAAAATGGTGGTGTTTCCCTCTTCCATGGTGACCACAGCGTCAAACGGCTTGAAGGCGGGTAGGAATTCCCGGTATCGCCACACGCCGCTTTTATCGAGCGGCTTGCGCGACATGAGCCGTTTGTCGAAAAGGGCGCGCAGCGCTGAAGCCTGCTTCGCTGCAAGCGGTGTCAGGCAATTGTCAACTTCGAGGGTGCGGCCGTCGTCGCTACGATAGCGGACCTCGCTTATCGGATAGGTGGCGGCTTCCTTACCGCCGAACGCACGCAAATAGGGTTTCTTCATGACAACCTCATCTTTTCTTCCGGTCTCTTGCCGACATCATTTTCAACTTTGTAACTTTGTTACTCTCTCGGGGACCTCTGCAAAACTGCCAAAATGTCATTGCGAGGAGCGAAGCGACGTGGCAATCTCACTTAATTCCTTTCAAAAACGCGAGATTGCTTCACTTCGTTCGCAATGACAGACCGCGTTTTTGAATTTTTAGATGTCCCCTTTAATACGTCCTTCCCGCGATCCGGATCAAGTGCGTCTTCTTCTTGACAAAGTCCATAGTTTCAATCTCCGCAAGAGCTTCCTGGACGTTTTTCTCCACGGCTTTATGGGTAAGCATTATCACGGGAACGCAGCTTTCTTCGGTAGATTCCTGCTGCAGCACCGAGGAAATGGATATTGAATAATTCCCCAGAATCGTGGCTATCGACGCCAGCACCTTTGGTTTGTCTGATACCCAGAAGCACAGATAGTATCGCGAAACGATATCGGCAATAGGTTTAATCTTGAGCTCGTTACTGAGCCTGTAGTAGTTCATGGGAATCCGGCGGGGCACGCCCGCGGTGATATTCCTGGCAATGTCGATGATGTCGCTTACTACCGATGAAGCCGTTGGCAGTTCGCCTGCGCCGCGACCGTACAGAAGCGTGGGGCCCACGGCGCTTCCCTCAAGAAGAACGGCGTTAAAGACGTCGCGTACCGAGGCAAGAATGTGGTTCTTGTGAATCATGGTCGGATGCACACGGACGTCCACGCAGTCCTCGCCAGGCGCCTTTCGAATGATGCCGAGCAAACGGATGGTGCATTGGAGCTGGCGCGCGGACTCAATGTCTTCCTTGGAAATATTTGATATGCCTTCTATGTAAATTTTGGTGAGGGGCACGTACCCACCATAAATGAGCGATGCCATGATCGCCACCTTGTGCCCGCTGTCGCCTCCGCCAATGTCAAGCGTAGGATCAGCCTCCGCATACCCGCTCTTCTGGGCTTTCTTAAGCGCCGTGTCGAACAGCAGGCCCTTATCGGACATCTGAGTGAGGATGTAATTGCAGGTGCCGTTGATGATTGTCTTGACGGAAGTGATGTCGTTGCCGACAAGCGATTCCCTGATTGTCTTGATCACGGGCATGCCGCCGCCCACCGAGGCCTCGAACAGAACCGACACGCCGCTTTTTTCCGCAAGTTCAAAAATGGTGGGCCCGTACTCGGCAATGAGCGCTTTGTTTGCGGTAATCACGTGCTTGCCCTTTGAGAGCGCGGCGATAATCAGGTCCTTGGCGAATGTTGTGCCCCCAACCAGCTCAATAACGATGTCGATGTCGGGATCATTTATGATGTCGCTAGCGTTGTCGGTGCACACCGCGTTGCCTACAGGCAGCTCGGTAAACCGATTCGCTGCCTTGTCTGCGATGCGCGCCAGGCGCAGGGGAATTCCGAGGTTGTCGCGGAAATACGAGCCTTTCTGATCGAGCAACTTTACGACCCCGCCGCCAACGGTCCCGGCGCCTATGAGGCCTATTTGAATTTCCTTCATTTGGTCCCCTCTAGCGATATCCTTAACTCACTGGTTTTTCGGAAGGTAAGGTACGGTCTTTGTGGAGATAGGAATATACATTATTGTCTTGACTGAATCGAAGAACGCGAATTTGGCAAGCAGACTCCCGCCGGGGAGGCTTTCAACGGTTGGGTGAGAGATTTCTGGAGGCGTAACCGAACCCAATCACCGGGATTCTGGCTCGTGAATTCAGAATGCAGATTGAGTTGAGATATCTCTGGTTGCCCGACAGTCATCACACTTTCGACAACCGAATGCAAGACCGTATTCCACGATTGTGGTGTCAAATCAGAATACGAAAGGGAGCAACAGCCAGAAGGATCAGCAATCACGCCTCGTTGAACTTGCTTTCAAACAACTTCACGATCGCGTCAACCGCTTTTTCCTCATCCTTGCCCGACGCATGAACTACGACCATGGAATCGCACCCGGCTGCGAGCATCATCACGCTCATGATGCTCTTGGCGTTAGCCTCTGTGCCGTCTTTTTCAAGCCAAACATCGGACTGGAACCCAGAGGACGTTTGAACAATGAGCGAGGCCGGTCGGGCATGGATACCCAAATGATTTGTAACCCTGACTTCTTGCTGGATCATGGGGTTTGCTTCTTGGTCTCCTTCTTGAATCCAAACTTGAGTCTCAGCTTCAACCCGTCCTGCGACACATCGGACACCAGCGAGTCAAGATCGGCCACGGATTTCTTAAGGTCCTTGTAGAATTGTTCGTCCTTCATAAGCGCGCCCACGGATCCTTCGCCGCGCTCTATCTTCCGTACCATCGCCTGCAGGGAAGTGGTTATCGTGTCGACCGTGCCGACAATGGCAACTGCGCGAGAGGTGACAACGGTGCCGTTGGATACCATGGTATTAATCTGGGCCTTGTTGGAGTCGAGCAGCTGTCTGATGTCCGAGGTGACTACCTTCACATCTGTGAGGCTCTGGTCGATCTTTCCCTTGTTGTCCTTCACCAGCGTCTGCGCAAGCCGGGACACGGTGTCGAGTCTGCCAACGATATGCTTGAAGGCTGAGTAAAACGCCGAATCTCCCACGGTGCTGTCGATGATAGACGACACGTTTGCCAGGAGCACGCGCGCGTCTCCGAGCACCGACCCCAGCATGCCCATGGCCTCGGCAATACCGCTGTCGAACTTGCCGTTTATGTACGTGATTTTCCCTTTAGTGCTCGGATGGATGACCTTGCCGCCCTCGGTAAGCTGAATGCCCACGGTGCGCTCGCCCATGAGGCCGATGTTTTGCACCGTGATGGTGGAGGAGTCGGTAAGCTTTACGTCTTTGTCAACCCTTATCACCACTGTCACCCGGGCCCCGGTGAGCGCAACGCTCCCGACAACGCCTTTGCGGACGCCGTTCACCTGAACTGGATCGCCCGGTTGGAGCGAGCCGATATTGGGGAAAAGCACGCTGTATTCCACCATGGAACGCGTGAGCGTGGAGCTCTTGAGCCACAAAACGCCCGCAATGAGGATAAAAAGGGCTATGAGGATGAACCCGCCCACGGTAAATTCCATGTTGTCTTTTTTCACAGCCCATCCTTTCGGGATGACACGGTCCGTCGCCTGGACTTACTCCCGGCCCCGAGCGGCCGCCGAATTCTTCATGTGTAAAATTAATTTTTTGTCAAACTCTTTTATAGTACTTTTTCCATTCCTCGACAACTCCATGCGCAGAGCCAGTATTTCGGAAATCGCAGAAATGTTCTTCCCGGGGGACACCGGAATGCATAGGTGCGGGATGGGCACGCCCAGGATGGTAACCTTCTTCTCGTCGAGTCCGCTGCGGTCGAGATATTCGGCGCGGTTCCATTCGACGAGTTCCATCTGAACATCGATGCGCGCGCGCGGCCGCACGCTTCGCATGCCGCAGAGCTCCTTTACGTTCACGATTCCTATGCCGCGGATTTCCATGTGATGGCCCAAGATTTCGTTGCATTCGCCCACCAGGCAGTCGCCGGTGCGCACGATATGGACCACATCGTCTGAGACAAGCGCATGTCCTTTACAAACAAGATCTAGCGCGCATTCGCTCTTGCCAATGCCGCTCTTGCCCACATACAAGATGCCGACGCCGTGCACCAGGACAAGGGTGCCGTGCACCGAGGTGCGTTCCGCGAAAACGTCATGCAAATGGGTGCCCGCGATTTCGTAGAACGCTTCTGCGGGAAGCCTGGTGGTGAACAGCGCTACTTTCTTTTTTGCCGCGCTCGCGACCATCCACGGTTCGGGTTCCGCAGGGTGAGCGAACACAACTGCAGGCACGCGTTCCGAAAGCAGGTACTCGAACGCCTGGCGCCGGCGAGAGGTTGATAGGTTGCAAAGATAGGCAAACTCGATCTCACCGATAAGTTGCAGGCTCTCTCTCGGAAAATACTTGACAAAACCCGCAAGCGCCAACCCGGGGCGGTGGACGGGGCGGCCGGTGAGCGCCGCATCGGGAATAGGCTGCATGCACGGCGTGAGAAGGCATTCGCGCCGCAGGTCGTCATAAAAGCGCTTTAACGACAGGGCAGGCTCGTCACTGTAGCGCCTTTGCGCCGTCCCTCCCGCTTTTTTTCTGAATGATGGCATCATGTGCCTTTTCGGAGGTTATTCTTCTTTTTCGCCCTCGCCTTGCGACCGGCTGCTTTTATGGCTCTTGATCTTTTCGTTTATCTTTTTGAGCTGCCGTTCTACTTTGGTGACAGTCGCGTCGATTGCTTTCCCGAGATTCTCAGCCTTGGCCGTTGCGGCAACCGTGTGGCCTGCCATATGCACCACCACTTCCATTATTTCTTTGCCGCGCTGCTTGTCGAGAACCACGTGGCAGGAGGTTATGCGGTCGTAGAATTTCTGAAGACCTTCCAACTCGGCCGTGATTTTGTCGTGCAGGCTTTGTGATGTTTTTTCGTGGCGAGACGTGATTTGGATTTCCATGACCGTGTTCCTCCTGTTATTGTGTGTCTCTCGATGCCGAGATGTCGCTATTTCGTCGTACTGCCCTGCGAAGACGATGCCCCTTTTGCGCCGCGCGCCGTTGCCCCGTCGACCTTGGCGAGAAGCTCCCCGGCCCGGTATGAACTGCGCACAAACGGCGCGGAACTCACCTGCGCAAATCCGATGCCAAGCGCGTATTCGCGATACGCTTCGAACTGCGGCGGCGCGACAAACGCGACAACCGGCAATTGCCACTGCGACGGGCGCAGGTACTGGCCTATGGTTACCATTACACATCCGGCGGCACGCATGTCGGCGAGGGCCGAATGGACTTCTTCGTCGGTTTCGCCGAGGCCCACGATGAGGCCGGACTTGACCATTAATTCCAGGGCGGCGCCGGCTGCCCGGGCGAGGATCCGCAGCGACAGCCGGTACTCGGCGCCGGGCCGCACCGATGGATACAGCCGGGGCACGGTTTCGACGTTGTGGTTGAACACATCGGGCCGCGCGTTGAGAACCCCATCCAGTGCGTCGTTGTTTCCCGCAAAATCGGGCACAAGTACCTCCACCGACACGTCCGGCAACTCCCGCCTCATGCGTGTAATGACCTCCGCGAATTGGCCAGCGCCGCCGTCGGCAAGGTCGTCGCGCGTCACCGACGTTATGACGGCATGGGTTATTCCCATGCGAGCCACAGCTTCCACCACGCGGCGCGGTTCGTCTTTGTCAACAGGGGCGGGCGAGCCGTGCCCTATGCCGCAAAATCCGCAGTTGCGCGTGCACGTGTCGCCCAGAATAAGAAACGTGGCCGTGCCGCGTCCAAAGCACTCACCCTGGTTGGGGCACCTGGCCTCGGCGCACACCGTATGCAGGCGGCTGTCGGAAAGTCTCTGCGAAAGCCTGTTTGCCGTTCCCGAGGCTGCAAGGGGGCGCTTTAGCCAGGGCGGCAGCCTGCGGCGCTCGGCGGGACGAGGTGCGCAGACGTTCGGATCAATCATACTTCTGCCTCATGCGTGCGGGAAGGATCCTCTGCTGCTCCCTGTATTTTGCCACCGTTCTTCGCGCCACCGAGAAGCCCTCGCGCGACAGAATGTCGGACAGTTTCTGATCGCTCATCGGCTTCTTGGTATTTTCGTTTTCCACAAGCTCACGTATGCGATTGCGTATTTTTTCTGCCGAGACGTCATCGCCGGCAAGATCCTGGCCCATGGATTCGGTGAAGAAATACTTGAGTTCGTAAATGCCATAGGGCGTCTGGACATATTTGTTGCTCGTGACACGGCTCACCGTTGAAATATGCATGCCTACCATGGTGGCAATGTCCTGAAGCTTGAGCGGATTGAGGTTGGGCGGTCCTTTTTCAAAGAAATCCCTTTGCCGCTCGACTATAGCCGACATCACCCGCAGCATGGTTGTGCGGCGCTGTTCTATGGATCGAACGAGCCACGCGGCACTGTTGAGCTTTTCCCGTATGTAATTCTTCACTTCCTTCTTGGCGGGCCCGCCGCGCTTGATCAGCTGCATGTACGACCGGTTGATGTGGAGCATGGGCACGTTGCGGTCGTTGATCATCACCATAAATTCGCCGTCTACCTTTTCCACGACGAGGTCGGGAATTATGGTGGAGGGATTTTCTCCGGTAATGAGGGAGCCGGGCTTCGGATGAAGCGTCTTGATCTCGTCGATTGCGGCCTGAACTTCGTGAACGTCAACGCCGCACTGCCTGGCAATCTCGGGCAACTTGAGTTTTTCGAACAACTCCCAAGTCTCAACGATAATCCGCATTGCGAGGGAATTCTCTTTGTGCTTGGCAATCAGCTGGAGCTTGAGGCATTCCTGCAGGGAGCGGGCGCCAAGGCCCGGCGGCTCCATGGTCCATATCACCTTGAGGGCTTCCTCGACCTCAGCCTCGGAGATGCCGAGAAAATCCGCGATATCTTTGAGGGAAAGCCGGAGATAGCCGTCCGGTTCCAGGCTGTCGATGAGAAACGTCACGAGAAGTTTTTGTTTTTCCTCCGGATTCTTGTCGTTGAGTTGAGTCATGAGGTGCTCTTCGAGCGACACCTGACTCACGGGCTGAGGTTCCCAGTGCTCCTTGTTCGGGTCGGTCTCCTCGCTTACCCTGCTGCCCATGTCGAATCCCTCTTCGAGGTATTCTTCCCAGTTGACATCGTCTTCGGTGACCTCAAGTTCCTTCTCATCTTCCTTCTCCGATGCCTCGTCTTTCAGGTCCTCTTCTTTTTCTTTCTCTTCCTGTTCGTCCTGTTCCTGCTCGGCTTCGAGCTCGTCGGATGCTTCCAGAACCGGATTCATTTCGAGTTCCGTCTTGAGCATCTGCTCAAGCTGCAGGGTATTCACCTGCAACAGCTTGAGCGATTGTATCATTTGGAAAGACAGCTTCTGCTGAAGCCGCATCGATAAATCGAGACCAAGATTCATTGAACGTCCATCCTGTACTGGCTAAGCGAAATAGGGCAATACATCAAATATCGTGCCACATCAAATTTAGTATATAATATCGCATGGGAAACAGAAAATAAAATTTTGGAAAGGCCGTGAAATCCGGATGGGCGCGGACCGGGAATGTAGATTGTGGATTGAATGAATGAGGTAAAATCAAAATAAGGATTTGGGCGTTCCCCTCGCTACGCTCGGGTCGGCCCTCCCTCCGGGCTCGGCCGGTTGGCCTCGGTGCCGCCTGCCGCTATGGCCTGCGGCCGCGGTCAGGCGGCCCTGCGCTCTCCAGCGCACCCTGCGGTCCTGCCTAACGCATGCGTGCCCGCGTCGACTCCAAATAGCTGCTAAAGAAGATTGCGAAAAGACCTTGCGGAATCAAATAGTCATGTATTTGTCATGCGGAAATTAACAAGGATGTTGGCACATGTGAAGTGGTCAAGTACGGTTTGCAAAGGGAATGTAACGGGGAGTTTCTTGCGCCAGGGGCGACGGAGGGGGCGCCAGAGCGCATTGCCGGCCGACCCGGCCGACAGGCATAGGGCGGACCGGCAACGAGGCGAATCGCCGAGCCCGGAGAGCCGGAGCACAGGATGTGCGGAGACCACGCACGAAGTGCGCCCCAGGGTGCCGAGCGGGACGCGAAGCATGGACAAAGAACCGGTGCCTCACGGCAGGCGCCCAACTGCTTGGCCAGATTTCCAGATAGACTGCACTTCTATCCTAAAAATTATCATTAGTCAAGCCTGAAATTCTGCCCCAGGTAGATCCTTCTCGCCTCCGGATTCTCCGCAAGTTCCTGCGACGTGCCGGAAATCAATATTTTCCCCTCGGAAATGATGTATGCCCTGTCGGTGATCCTCAACGTTTCGCGAACGTTGTGGTCGGTTATCAGTATCCCGTAATTCTTGCTTCGCAAGTCGTGCACGATTCCCTGGATGTCTTCCACGGCAATGGGGTCAATGCCGGCGAACGGTTCGTCGAGCAGAATGAAGTCGGGCTTGTTCGCCAGCGCCCGCGCGATTTCCACGCGGCGGCGTTCTCCTCCGGAAAGCTGGTACCCGAGACTTTTTTCCAGATGCGACACGTGCAATTCTTCGAGCAATTGATGCATGCGCTCCTTGCGCGCCTTGGCGCCCATGTGCTGCGATTCGAGGATGGCCAGGATATTGTCGCCCACCGAAAGCTTGCGAAAAATGGACGCCTCCTGCGACAGGTAACCGATGCCCATGCGCGCCCGCTTGAACATGGGTTTGCGCGAAATTTCGTGATTGTCAAGAAATATCCTGCCCTTGTTGGCCCGGATCATTCCCACGATCATGTAAAAGGTGGTGGTCTTGCCGGCGCCGTTGGGGCCGAGCAGCCCCACGATTTCACCCTGGTGCACGGTGATGGTCACGCCGTCCACCACGCGGCGCTTGCTGTAGATCTTCACGAGCTCTTCGGTGCGGATCTCCCTGCGTGGGACTGGTGCCGCTGCGGGCTGCGTTTCCGGGGACGGCGCGGGACTGGTTGTAGGTTCGGTCACGGTGGTGTTTCCTTTTTTGCGGCCGGTTTGGCCTTTTCTCGAATGTTGCTGTCTGCGGGCGGCCTGGTCGGCGCGGGCTGGGGCGCGTAGAACCCGCGCACACTGCCCGACAGTTTTACATGCGTTGCCTTGCCTTTTGCAAACGAGACCGTGATGCTGTCGCCGCTCGCCTCGTTGCGTCCCCGTCCGTCCTTTTCTTCCACGTTGTAAATGCTCCGGGCGTTGCCCCACACCTTGACGCGTGATACTTCACCGTGAGCGTTGAACGACACGGTCATAAGCTTGCCGTACGCCTCGTTGGTGGCGAGCGGGTTCTTTATGGGGTAATACTTGCTTTTGACATTGCCAAATGCCCACATCGAGTCGATCTTCCCGGAATCGGTAAGGAACATGGAAATGCTGTCGCCCAGCAAATGTGTGAGCGTCGTGTCCGACGCTCCATATTCTTTGTACTGCCCGTGGGAAGACCCTTTCACCTTCACCCGTTGCAGGTGCTTCTTTGTGAACATCAGGTCCACGGAGTCTCCGGAAAGCGAGTCGGTTTCGTAGGCGATCCTCGGGATCTGCCTAAGCAGCGCCCTGCCGGAGTCCGGGTAGTAAAACGCCGCTTCGGAACGCGTAAACAACTTGCCCTTGGACACGGTGACGTTTTCGTAGACCGACGCCTTCTTGATGGAATCGTCGTAGGTCATCTTCTTCCCCCGGATGTCGAGCGTGTCGTGCGCGGCGGTATCGTAAAATATGAACTGCGGGTGTCCTTCCACGACAAGAAACTTCTTGTCCAGATAATACGTACCGTGGTCGCCCTTGAGTTTCACTCGTTCCTTCACATCGTAGAAGTCCAGGCGGCCGTCGGCAATGAGCCATTTCTTGTTTTTGTCGTAGTCCATGCGGTCGGAGGTGATTGTCTGGTTGGGCCGGGTGACGCGCACGTTGTCGGAAAAGGACACTGTGCCCCGGCTCTTCCACCACTTTGCATTTTGCGACTTGATCACCGCGTCGTCGTAAAGGAACACCACGTTCCCCGTGAGTGTGGAAATCATTTCGCCGTCTTTGGACATCGTGTTGACGTCGGAGTTGGCGGATTTCAATATAAGGTCAGTTGACTTTGGGAATGCCATTGTCAATAAAACCAGGATAATCATGAATGTTTTTTGCATTGGTCTTCTCATGAATAGATGCTGGGCGTTCCCCCGCTTCGCGGGGTCGGTCATAACACGCCCTTCCTGTTTGGGCGTGTTGAATCTCCGGGCTCGGCCGACGGCCTCGGTACCGCACTGCCCTATGCGCCTGCGGCGCGGGTCAGGCGGCACTGCGCTCCAGCGCACCCTGCGGTCCACCTAACGCGAAAATCGGCATACAGAGCTTTGCCGATTGCGGTCGGTGTTATTTGTCAATAGCCCAGATGTTCCGAATCTTCCACGGTCGTCCACTTATGTTGTCTTCGACCCGCAGTTCGGTATTCATTTCACGGCTCTCCGCGGGTGCCCCCGAGCCGAAGCTTGACTCTTGCAACTACTCTCTCAAGGGGTGCACCCAGGAGGGGGCAGCGGAAGAACGCGCGAAGCGCGGGCTGGAGCGATGGGGAAACTTCCCCCCTTTAATATTCTTAAAAACAAACTCTAAAATTCATCCCCTTGCTCCGCCCGCTCCTTGAAATTCGGGAACCTGCCGCTCACGTCGTGCTCGAACTTCCACCAGGAGAAGTCTTCCGCTGCGTCAAGACCTTTGCCCTGCAGCACGTCGCCCTTGAGAGTTTTGATCTGCACGTAATCGCTTGAGGTCACGCGGTGCGTCTTGAGGTTCCAGTACAGACGCTGCGACGTGACGCGTATGCCGTTTTCCGCCTTTACATAGGCGTTGCCCCAGACGCAAAAGAGCTGCATGGCGCCGTCGGTGGTGCCGGAGTCGGACAGGACATACATGATTTCCTTGCCCAGCGAGTCGTACACGTGAAGTTTTACCGGATTCGCCACCACATGGCCGGTATCGGACATGAACTTCTTCATGTGCTTGGACTCGAGCTTCCACTGCATACGGCCACCGTTGTAGTACGACATGACGGTGGTGTCGAGTTCCTGGAAGGGATGATCGATGAACGTGTCGGATACGGGCACCGATTCCTTCTTTGGTCCGCATGCCGCGAGAAGCGCCGCGGCCGCAATCGCCGGGAGAAGACGGAAACGTCGCGCTACAGCACATGTCGTGAGTGGTTTCATTTGTCTAGCATTGCCTCGATGTTCGGAGTGTTGCGGTATTCCGGGTCGGACGGCTTTCTCCTCCACCGTTTGTGCATCCACACCCATTGTTCCGGATATGCCATGATTGTTTCACCGATCGCTGTGTTGATTTTCTCCACGTTTCTCACTAGCTCAGCGTCGCTCCCCTGCTCGGTCTCCAGGGCAATCTTTCGCACAAAAACGCGGTGAATGTCGCCGGTATCGCGCGCCGTGGTGATCACGAACACCGGCAGGTTGCGGCGCATGGCGAGTTTTACGGTGGCGCTCGGCGTATACGCGAGCAGTCCGAGAAAATGCGCGAACACGCCGTCGACATTCGTGTCCTGGTCCAGAAGCACGCCAAAGAGCCGGCCCTCCGAAAGAAGCTTGAGAAACTTGCGCAGATTTTCGGTCCGGTGAAGATATACGATATTCTCACCGGAGCGCTGGCGTTTAACAAGCTCGTCGATGCGGCGGTCGTACAATTCCCTGCCGATGGCGAAGCAGGCAAACCCCTGCGTCGCAAAATAGTGCAGAAGCATCTCGAAACAGCCGGTGTGCGCGGTGATGGTGAGCACGCCCTGCTTCCGGTTGTAGGCGTCCCACACCGGCGAGAGGTCGTCGCTGTGAACCATTTTGTCAAGCTGCGCCTTGTCCTTCTGCGACAGGTACAGCGCATCGAACAGGTTCTTTCCAAGGTTGACGTACACCCCGCGCGCCCTGCGGCCAATTTCACGTTCTGTCAATTGCGATCCGAACACCAGCCGCAAATGCTCTTTGCACCACCGGCGATCTTTGGTGGGAAGCAGGTAAAAGAGGCCACCGAGAAACCCGAACAAGGCTAGCCCTGGCCTGCGCGGGAACACCGGCCACAGCGCTGCGACCAGCAGCACTATGGTGTACACGACGTCGTTCTTGAACTGCCTGATGAGGTTGTTGATAGTTGTACCCGCCGTCTGTGCGCAGTAAACAACCACGGCCACAGGCCGTGGTCCATGCCGGAAAGGGCAAAAGACATAAGTGTCTCAGTGCTGAAAGCACTGCACTACCTTACCCTTAAAAAGCGGCAGCGTTAAAACTCCCGAAGGGATTTCCGCTAATCTCTTACGCGGGCAATGAATCGCGACTATGCGCCGCTCACGCGGATCTGCACGTCGGCCTTGAAATCGTCGATCTCGATCGCCTCCGCGCCGGCGCTCTTGTCAAGGTCCCACGCAAGAGACACGGCAAGGGTCTCTCCGCACACGTAGTCGCGGAACTTGTCAAGGGCCGCAACAAGCGGCCGTGGTCCGGCGCAGCGGATGGTGATGCGGTCGGTAACGTTGAGGGCCGCGTTCTTGCGCATGGTCTGGATTCGGTTGACAAATTCACGCGCCAGGCATTCCTCGCAGAGCTCGGGGGTGACCTCGGTGTCGAGCGCAACCGTGATGTCTCCCTGCGTCTCCACTTCCACGCCAGGCCGTTTGCTGCGCCGCACTTCGATGTCGTCCATGACGACGGCGTGACCCGCCGCCTCGCGCGTTTCACCCAGTTCCAGCCCGTGAATGTCGGCTGCCGTAAACGACTCGATGATCTTTGCCGCTTCCTTCATCTTTGGGCCCAGCGCCTTGCCCAGGCGCTTGAAATTCGCTTTGGCCGACAGCGACACGACGGATGTCTCGTCCGCTTCGAACCGCACCGATTTCACATTGAGTTCTTCTTTGAAAAGCGTCTCCATATCCTGCATGAGGCCGCGCTTCCCGTTGTTGCGAATCACAACCACAAGCTCCGAAAGCGGCTGGCGCGTCTTGAGGTTGAACCGGGACCGAAGCGCCCGCGCCATGGTGACCACGGACCGTGCACAGCGCATCTTCTCGTCGAGCGCAGCATCGAACAGCGCCGCGTCTCCGGCCGGGTACGGCGCGCAGTGCACGCTGCCGGAGGCCGGGCCGGTTCGTCCGCCGGTAAGGTTGCGGTATATCGCTTCGGTGAGGAATGGAAGGAACGGCGCCATCACCTTGGAGAACTCCACCAGTACCCAGTACAGCGTGGTGTAAGCGTCGTTCTTGTCGGCGTCGTTCTCGCTCTTCCAGAATCGCCTGCGCGAACGCCGTATGTACCAATTGGTGAGATTGTCGATAAAGTCAACCAGCAGCGGCACGACTTTGTACAGGTTGTATTCTTCCATCTCTTTGTTTACAGATGCAACTAGCCCCGACAAAAGCGAAACGATCCAGCGGTCCAGCTCATGGGAGCTCGAAGGCCTCGCGTTCTCCGGCGGCGTCCAACCGTCAACGTTTGCGTACGTCACAAAGAACGTGTAGGCGTTCCAGAAGGGCAGGAGCACCGCGCGCGACATCTCGAGCACGCCGTTTTCCGAGAACCGCAGGTCTTCCGCTTTCACCGCAGGTGAATTTATGAGAAAGAGGCGCAGCGCGTCCGCGCCGAGCCTGCCGAGGACCTCTTCGGGCGGCGCGTAGTTCTTGAGCCGCTTGGACAGCTTCTTGCCGTCCTCCGAAAGGATGATGCCGTTGACAATAACATTCCTGAACGCGCTTTTCCCGAACAGCGCCGACGACAGCACGGTAAGCGTGTAGAACCAGCCGCGTGTCTGGTCGAGCCCCTCGGCGATAAAATCCGCGGGAAAATTGCCGTCGAACTGCGTCCGGTTTTCAAACGGATAATGGCTTTGCGCATACGGCATGGACCCGGATTCGAACCAGCAGTCGAGCACCTCGGGCGTGCGGGTCATGGTCTTCCCGCATTTCGGGCAGGCCAGGCTCAGCTTGTCGATAACGTGCCGGTGCAGATCGTTGTCCGGAATCTCGCCGAACGCCACCGGCACGCCATTCTTTCCGGCGGCAATCCGTTTCCACTTTTCGGCCACGGCGACCCGGACTTCCGCCGCCGCTTCCGCATGGCTCTTTTGGCCGGCAGCCGGACTGCCGGATCCGGCGAGCGCGTGGAGCTGGTCGCAATTGCCAACGCATTCCCGGTGACCGCACTCACACAGCCATACCGGAATGGGCGTTCCCCAGTACCGGTTGCGGGAGATATTCCAGTCGGGCGCGCTTTCGATGCCCTTGCCGAAACGTCCGTTTTGCAAATGGGCGGGAACCCAATGGATAGTCTGGTTGTTGGCGAGCATGTTCTGCTTGAGCGGTTCTATCTTCATGAACCACGTGGTGATGGCCTTGTAGATGAGCGGCGAATCGCAGCGGTAGCAATGCGGGTATCGATGCTCGAGCGTGGAACGGTGCACCAGCCTGCCCATCGCCTTGATGCGCTTTATGATGTCGGCGTCCGCGTCGAATACGAGCCTTCCCGCATACTCGGGAATGTCGGCCGTGAATTTTCCCTCTTCGTCAACGGGGCACACGATGGGAAGATCCAGCTTCTTCCCCACCGCAAAGTCGTCTTCGCCGAATGCGGGCGCGATGTGCACGACACCGGTGCCGTCTTCCGTCGACACGAAGTCGGCGCAGGCGATGGAAAAAAACTTTTCGGATGCCTTTGCAAAGTAGTCAAACAGCGGCACGTAGCGCAGGCCTTGCAACTGCTCCCCGGAAACTTCCTCAATCACGGTGTAAAGCGACGGGTCTTTGTAATAGGCCGCAATGCGGTCTTTGGCGATAATGAACGTGGAATCGCCGTCCTTTACTTTAAGGTATCGAATCCGCGGCCCTACGGCGCACGCCACGTTGCTGGGCAGGGTCCAGGGCGTTGTGGTCCACACCAGAAGCTTGGTTGCGGGATCGCCGACAAGTGGGAAACACACCGTAATGGACGGGCTCTGGACGTCCTTGTACCCTTCGTTCATTTCGAAATTGGACAGGGGGGTTGCGCAGCGCGGGCAGTACGGTTGCACCCGGAATCCTTGATAAATAAGATCCTTCTTCCACATTTCGGAAAACACCCACCAGATGCTCTCCATGTACGGCGGATCCATGGTGCGGTACTGGTTGTCGAAATCCACCCACCTGCCCATGCGCTCGACAACCGTACGCCATTCGGAGGTGTACCGCAGCACGATGGAGCGGCATATTTCGTTGAACACGTCTATGCCCCACACGTCCTCGATGGCATGCTTGCTGATGCCGTGCGCCTTCTCAACTTCGTTTTCCACGGGCAGGCCGTGGCAGTCCCACCCGAAGCGCCGCGAAACATACCTGCCGCGCATGGTCCAGTACCGCGGCACGATGTCCTTGAGCGTGCCGGCAAGCAGATGGCCGTAATGCGGCAGTCCCGTGGCAAAAGGCGGCCCGTCGAAAAACACGAACGGAGCTTTCCCTTTTGTCATGTCGAGGCTCCGGGCGAAGGTGTTGTCGCCTTCCCAGAAAGCAAGCACCTCGTCTTCGATTGCCGGAAAACTTATTTTTGCGGACACGGGCTTGAAGGCGGGTTGCGTCATAGCGACTGCAGCACCTTGTCGATAAGGGAAACGAGTTTGGGCTCGGCTCCGTTGGCGTTGGCGATGATTTTCTTTATGTCGACCGGCTCAAGGGCGTCAGGCAGGCAGGAGTCGGTGATCACCGAGAGCCCCAGCACCGAGAGTCCGCAGTGAACCGCGGCAACCACTTCCGGCACGGTGCTCATGCCGATCGCGTCTGCGCCGATCGTCTTGAGCATGCGGTATTCGGCCCGCGTCTCCAGGCAGGGGCCAGGCATAGCGGCGTACACACCGAACGCCAGCGGAATCCTGTTATCCAGAGCGACCCTGCGGCACAGCTCGATGAGTTCCCTTTTGTAAGGCTCCGACATGTCCGGATACTGTGGGCCGATGCGATTGTCGTTTTGCCCGATAAGCGGGTTGCTGCCAAGAAGGTTGATGTGGTCGGTTATCACCATGATGGTTCCGGGCGGGAACAGCGGGTTCAAGCCGCCCGCCGCGTTCGAAACTACGAGGCTGCGAACGTTCATAAACTTCATGACCCGCACGGGGAACACGATCTGCTGCATCGTGTATCCCTCGTAGAAATGAAATCTCCCCTGCATGGCCATCACCGTCTTGCCGCCGAGCGTTCCCATGATAAGCCTGCCGGCGTGCGTCTCAACCGTCGACACGGGAAAATGCGGAATCGTTTCGTAGGGAATGACCGACTCAACCTTCATGGAATCCACGAGCCTTCCCAAACCCGTACCCAGAATGATCGCGTAGTCCGGCTTAACGGTCGTTTTCTTTTCGATAAACGTTTTTGCCTCAATTATCATGTCGTACGTTGTCTTGGACATGCGAAAATCCTTCCTCAAGTTTCTGCGTGTGCGCGTTTGTGCAGCGGTGCAGGACAAGCAGAATAAAATAATCCATGGGAGGCCAAATTCGGGCATATCAGGGAAGAAAGAAGAGGAAGAGTCCACCAAAGAGGCTTAGAGACCACAGAGTAGCAGAAATGGGGACTCACCGCAAAGGCGCAAAGAATGCAAAAGAAAAAACGTCCAGAAAGGGAAAACGGCGGCGGGGTTCACAATTACCCAATAGGAGTGAACTCCGCGGCAATTACTTGAGGGGCTTGGCCGTCATCTTGAGGAGTTTCTTAGTACGCGGATCGACTCCGATGCCGGTATTTTCCAGCGCAACGACGCCGAGGATGGGGTCGGCTTTTTCCGGTCCAAAAATCACCTGCGCCACGGTTTCGGCGCCCATAAAGGAGACGCGCGCAAAGCCGTACGCGTATTCGACGGGAGTTCCGTCGGCGAGCTCATACACCGATTTCCCCTCGGGCTTGACGCCGGCTTTCCTGAGTTTGCTTGCGGGCGCAAGGCAATCAACGGCCCCGGTGTCCACGAGAAATTCGTCATCGTAAGGTTTGTGGCTTTTCGCAAGATCTCGGATTGTGACCGAGACGCTGGTCAGACCCATGTGCCCTCCATTGACCTAATATACTATTGCACCAAGCGACCGCGGCATTATTAGCCGGCTGGCTTGCCCCGGGTTGATAATCGCCCCATTCTCCGCATCTATCAGTTATCCCTTTATCCTCGCAAACAAAGAATCCATCGTCAGCCCTATTACGCTAACCACCTTGTTCTTCGACGTTTGTCCCCGCACTATCGACATGCACGATTTGGGCACGTCAAGAGCATCCGACAACAGCTCAATGAGGGCAGCGTTGGCCTTTCCTTCCACCGGCGAGGCGTGTACCCATGCGCGCAGGGTTCCATGTTCGGTGATCTCGATTTTTTGTTGCTTTGCACCGGGCTTGAGCCGGACGCTCACAGTGCATGACGGGGGCATAGCTTACAGGTCCATGCCCGAAGCCAGATTGGGCTGGGGAGGAATTTCCTCCATGGTCTCATCGTCGATGGTTTCGATTGACGACTTGCGGTCCGCGTGCGTTCCCCCCCGTAAATCGTCGCTGATAACGCCGAGCAGTTCGAGCTGGGTCTTGAGCATGGCGCGGAAGCGCGCGAGGAAACTGTCCCGCTGGTTCTTGAGCGACACGATCTCGCTTTCGAGCTCGTGCACACGGCGCCGGGAGTCGTCCTCGTAGCGCCCCGCGCGGATCTGGGCGTCCTTGAGGATGAGCTCGGCCTCCTTCTGGGCGTTGAGACGCGCATCGTCGGTGGCTTTCTGGGCGGTGAGCAGGGTATCGTTCAGGGTCTTTTCGATCTTGACATAATGATCGACCCTCTGTTCCAAGTTCTTCACCTGGGTCTGGAGGTCGTTGTCCTGCTTGATGATCGCTTCGAATTCGGACGCGACCATCTCGAGGAAGCTGTTCACATGGTCCGGGTCGAACCCCCACAAGATCTTGTGGAACGGCTGCTTCCTGATGTCAAGCGGCGTTATCCTCATACGCTGTCTCCTGTTCGGCGGCGACGGACGCCGCCTTTGATTGTCCGGCTTTCCTTCTCACTGTGCTTCAACGCGCTGCGCTCTGCGGTCGTGGTACGCGCCGGCGGTCTTTGGTCATAAAATATATCGTGAAGCCGGGCTGGTTGACAACGCAAACAGGTAGGGCTCGCCCATCCGGCGGTTGACGATGGTCGGCGCCGGGCGCTATCGCGGCGGGTATTCCCTGTTTCCCAGCAGCATCGTGCCCACCCGGATCATGGTGGACCCTTCTTCGATAGCCCATTCAAGATCCGAGCTCATGCCCATTGAAAGCTCGACACGGGGCGCCAGATGCGAGCACGTTTCTCCAAGCGACCGGAGCAAGGAAAACGACGCCCGGGTCTGCTCCTCGGCAGCGGACAGCGGGCCGATGGTCATGAGTCCGCAAAACTCAAGGTTTGATGAGCGCGAAATATGCGCCGCAAGATCGAGGCATTCTTCGGGCGCGCAGCCGGACTTTGTTTCTTCGGCCGACGTCTTCACTTGCACGAGCGCCCTAATTCGCTTTTGACAAGAATCGGCCGCGCCGTTCACCTTGTCGGCCAGCCGGACGCTGTCGATGGACTGGATCCAGGACACGAGCGGGACCACCTTGTTCACCTTGTTGGCCTGGAGGTGGCCAATAAGGTGCATTTCGAAGGCACCGCTCAAGAGCGGGACCTTGGCCTCAATTTCCTGCACCCGATTTTCACCGATATCGCGTATGCCTGCGTCGATGACCGTCTGCGCGATTTCCGCAGGGTGCGTCTTCGTCACCACAACGATCCGCACGTCTGAAGGGTTCCTGCCGCATCGACGGCAGGCCGCAGCCACGCGATCCAGGAGGTTCTGATAGCGGGAGATGAAAATACTCGCGTCCATGGAAAGCAGGCCTTATTTGCAAATAGGAAAAGCGCCGCACTGCGCAGCCGATTGAAAGACCCCGCAGCACCACGACTACGACTGCATACAGCACTACAGGAGTAGACGCTCCTGCGAACCTGCGGGAAAAAGGCAAACGACATAATGCAAAGCGCGAAGCGCAACTACCATACCTTAGGGAACGAAGTGACAATGCGCTCGCAGTGGGATTCAGAAAATAATTTGGGCGGAGGCCTGGTTTGCCGCAATTCCCTTTTGTGCGGTGGGAAGCAATGCTTTTCAGTTATTTTTATCTGCGTCATGCCACCTTAGCCGACCGGGTCGCCACACTATGCCGTCACGCACCATTCTTCATTTCTCCACGGGTAAGCGACTCCGCGGCGGGGAACGCCAGGTGGAATTCCTGCATGCGGGCCTTGCCGGCGCCGGCGTGCGTAGCGTTCTGGTGTGCAGAAAGGGCGGCAGCCTTGCCGCCCGGAATTTGTCCGACACGATCCCGCTTTCGTGGCACGGAGAATGGGACGCACGGGGGCTGGCCGGGTTCATCAGCGTTTGCAAACGCCAGAACCCCGCCCTCATTCACAGCCACGACGGTCATTCGCTGGCGCACGCATCGGTTGCCGGAGCGCTGCTCGGGCTGCCGGTGGTACACACGCGACGCGTGATGTTTCCGCTTCGTACCTCGTTGTTCTCCCAGTGGAAATACGGCAAATGCAAGGCGATTATCGGCGTCTCCGAAGCAGTAGCGCGCGCCTGCAAAGAGGCCCTTCCGGGCGTGCGCGTACACATCGTGCACGACGGGGTCGACTGGACCGCGCGCGCGATGTCCCGAAGTGATGCGAGAAAGGCGCTGCGGATCGGCGAGAACGCATTTGCGATCGGGTCCGTGGCTCACTTCACAAAAGAGAAGGAGCTGCCGGTTCTCGTCTCCCTGGCGGAAACGATCCGGACCCGCAGCCCCGCAGCATGCATCGTGTGCATAGGACCGGTGGAAAAAGCGGCGCTCAGGGTTCCTCCGAACATGATCTTTGCCGGTTATCGGGACGACGCCGCATTGTACTACCCCGCCTTCGACGCCTACGTTTCGGCATCACCGCACGAGGGCCTGGGCAGCGCGCTGCTCGACGCCGTGGTACGCGACATACCGTGCGTGGCGGTGGACGGCGGCGGAACACGGGACATGTTTCCGGACGGACGGGAGCTTCTGAAACCGGGGGATTTCTCCGGTCTGGTTTCCGCCGTAACGCAAATGATTGACGACTACGAAACAGCTTGCGCCTCGGCCGCATCCTGCGGCAAGCATGCACGCGAGGTGTTTTCCAGGCAGGCAATGGTCCAGCGGACCATGGAAGTTTACAAAACGGTGGCGGCGCTCTAGCGGATATGCCGCACACGTGGGGCTCGAGCAGCCTGATTCGCAGGCTTCCTTGTCGAAGCCAGAAGAGGCATTCATGAAGATTTCAGGTTTCTCATACGCAAAGAACGCCGATTCCCTGGGCTATCCGGTTGCCGAGTCAATACGGTCGATTCTTCCGGTATGCGATGAATTCATCGTTGCCGTGGGCAAGGGAGATTCCGGCGACCGCACGCGGGACCTTATCCTCGAAATAGGCGACCCGAAGATCCGGATCATCGATACCGTCTGGCCCGCCTGGGAAAAGACAAACGACCATATCTTCCGACAGCAGGCCAACCTGGCCCTTGCGGCATGCACCGGCGACTGGTGTTTTCACATACAGTGCGACGAAGTGGTGCACGAAAACGATTTGCCCCATATTCGGAAGCGCTGCGAAAATCTGCTGGCCGACGCTACGGTTGAGGCAATGCTTTTCCATTGGATCCACTTCTGGGGCGACTACGAACACTACCAGGTGAACCACCGATTTTTCAAGAAAGACATCCGCATTGTCCGCAACCGCATCGGCGCCGAATCGTACATAGATTCGCAGTCGTTCAGGATAGCCGGCAGGAAGATGCGGGCCGTGCAGCTTGACGCACGGATATTCCACTATAACATGGTGCGGCCGCCCCGCCTGATGCGCTCCAAGCAGCTTGCGATGGCGGAAGTGTATTTTGGGAAAGACGCGACCCTCGACCGTTACAAGGCTGCTCCGCCCGAATTCGATTATGGACCGCTCAACCGTCTTCCGCGCTTTACCGGCACGCATCCGGCGGTGATGGCCGACAGAATAGGCCGTTTCGACTGGGCGAAGAGTCTTGACCACAAGGGAGAGAGCCCGGCCAGGTTCGATCACGACCGGCCTAAATACAGGATCCTCACCTTTCTTGAGCAGCGCCTTTGCGGCGGCAGATCAATTGGCGGGTTTAACAATTTCAAGCTCTTGAAAAGGAAATAGAGTTTTGCGGGCAGCGCACCATGACGTGGTGCGAAAGGGCGCGGAGGGATGGTGGTCGGCAGTGCGCCATTTTGTCAAGATGCTCCGAGGAGACCATGCACCGGCGATCCGCCGCCGTACCCCGTGGCTCCCTAATGCGCCAGTCCCTGCACTGCCCGGAAGTCTTCGGGCTTTCCCCACCGTTCGATTGTTTCTTTGCTGTGGGGCACTGCTGCCGACAAATGATACAGATGATATTGAACGGCCCTGCGCGCAATGGTCCTTATTCTGATGCCCGCGCGCTTGAGGCGGTTCGACAGATTATTGTCTTCCAGCCCTCTTCCGGTGATGGCCTCTTCGTATCCGTTGACACGATAATAGTCGCCCTTGAAAAGGGAGAAGTTGCTGCCGAGGATGCAATAATTGCTTGCCCGCGCGCGGCGCCAATAATCTTCCGCCAGCGACACGGCAGGCAGCCTGAACCCGTGCTTGCCGCTCGTTCCCTGGGCATGGCCGAGCCAGAACGACGGCCGTTCAATGCGGCCGGTCTCCACGTCGGCGAGGGTTAATCTTCCGGTAAACTCTTCGTCAAGCATTACCCGCCTTCCCGACAGAACCGTACCCGCTTTCCTGCAGCGGAAATGATCCTCCAGAAACCGACGGTGAAGAATACAGTCGCCGTCTACAAACACCAGATAGGCGGCACGCGACCGGACAACCGAGGCATTGGCGATTATCGTCTTTCTGAATCCCTTGTTCTCCTGGCGCACATGCTGCGGCGGGTACGGGAGGCACGGGGCGAATTTTCGAATCACCGCTTCCACCTCCGGGCCCGAGCCGTCGTCCGCGATCACCACCTCGAAATCCCCGAACGTCTGGTTCCGCAGGCTCGCCAGGACTTTCTCAAGGGCATCGGGCCTGTTATAGACCGCCACGATTATTGACAAAGAGGGAATTCGCGCGTATGCCAGGTCTGCGGCCGGATATGCTTCTTCCAGGGGAACGGTCGGATGCGTGCAGGCATAGGGCGTTCTCACGCTCCTCGTGGTCGCCCGCACGAAATGGTGAACGAACACCTCGCCGCAGATCATGGGCTGGCGCACCGGCGCACCCTCGACCTGTGCCTTGACACAGCGCAACAAGATGTCGAAATCCGCGGCGGTCACCCGCTGGTTCCACGGCCCCATCCGGTCGAACAGGTCACGGCGCGCGACAAGCGCGAACCCGGAAATGCCCGGATACATGAAATGCGAAAACGACTTCGCCCGCTGCGCGGCAAAAGCGTCCCAGTCGCCGTACATACGAAGGATGTTTCCCATCAGGTCCTCGGCCAGGTACTTCTTGCCCGTGGCGGCCCGGGCCCGCTGCAAGGCGCTTATCCGCTTCCATTTCCTCATGTACCGGCTAATGACGGACGGCTCTTCGAGCGTTTCGCAACCGCACGCCGAAATAACGTCGAGGCCGTATTCTCCGGCGCGCTCGATAAGAACCTTGTCCCAGTCCCTGGAAAGACAGATGTCGTTGTTGAGGAAGGCAACATACTCGCCGCTGGATTCCGCCAAACCCTGATTTTGCGAGCAACCGTAGCAGCGGTTGGTCTCGTTACGCACAACCCGGCCGCCATGCGCCCGGAAAAGGTCGCCGGAGCCGTCGCTGGATGCGTTGTCGATGGCAATGAGTTCGTAGGGGTGATATGTATACTTTTCGAGTGATTCCAGGAAAAGCCTGTTGTGCTCTATTTGATTATGCACCGCGGTAATAACGGAGAGCTTTCTCACACCGGCGTCCTTTCCCGAAAAGCAACTGCCTGCCGATTATCAATGGGGAAACACAAAGGCGCCGGTATTGGTCGGCGCCTTTGTGTTTGCGGACAACGATCACCGTGCAGCTAGAACTTGAAGCTTATTCCTCCATCAAGGTATCCGAACCCGCCGCAGTCCTCGAGGAACAGGCAGAATTTCGGAGAAAAATGCCAGCGCGCACCAAGGTACTCGCGAACCCAGAAATCAGGCGGATTGCCATCCAATGAGGGTCCGATCCACGTGGTAAGACCGCCATAGACATCGATTTTATCTCGAACCTTGATTTTGTCCTGCAAAACAGCAAGGTTGAAAGGATGAAAGGCTGCTCTTGCGAGAAACGTCAGGTACGTCGGTGAAAAGTAGTATGTGCGGAAACCAATTCCACCACCGCCAGAAATAGCATCTGTGAACGCATAGTCGAATGCCCCGGACACTCCGAGAGGATACATTGGTAGCGGAATTCCCACATCGATATACTTGTCGCCCTTGGCGTAGCAGCTCCCCGAACTTGTGGCCCAGTCGGCGGCCACGGCGTTTGTTGACAAAACCAGACATCCTGTCAGCGCGGTGCACACCAGCAACACCAGCTTCTTCACGGAAAACCCCCTTATCTAAGAGTTAACGGCTGTAAGAATAGGAATATACAATTTTTCACCGGCCGGCACTCTTTTTCACCAATCCCTTTTCGGCCCACGCCTGTTTGGGAAAGCAATACTCAAGGATCAATTCCCGGGAGTGCGGCACCGGATCCGCTTTGTGGAACAGATGATATTGGAGCGCAATGCGGGTAATCGACCGGACGACCACGCCGGACAGCTTGAGCCGCGCCCGGAGATTGTCGTCCTCGACGCCCCGGCCTATGATGCCCTCATCGTAGCCATTGACGGAATAGTAATCTTCCTTGAAGAGGGAAAAGTTGCTGCCGTACATCGAATAGCCCTTTTTCTTCAGGTTCGAGAACGGCTGAAGGATCGGTAAATACAATCCGTGCTTGCGCTCCGCCTTTTCGCAGTTGTTCCACCAGAACCACGGTTTTTCCATCCGGCCCGAGGCGATATCGTCGTTGGAGAGACTTTCCGTTATGTCCCTGTCGAGCGTCACCCGCCTGCCTGCAAGCGCAACACCCCTGGCGCGATGCCGGAAATGGCTTTCGAGGAATTTCCTGTGCAGGATGCAGTCGCCGTCAATAAACACCAGGTAATCGGCATGGGCTGCGGCAACCGCCTTGTTGGCGATGATGGTCTTGCGGAATCCCTGATCCTCATGCCACACGTGCACAGCCGGCCAACGCATCCGCGTCGAATACCGGCCGATGAGCTCTGCGATCAGGGGTCCGGATCCGTCATCCGCCACTACAATCTCGAAATCCGTGAATGTCTGATTTTCCAGCGACAGAAAGATCTTTTCGAGAAAATCGGGCTTGTTGTAGACCGCGATAATGAGCGAGAGGAGCGGCTTGCTGCCCGGCGCAGCCGGTGCGATTTTCTTGTTCATGCTTCACCGCAATTCTTCTTGATCCGGTTAGACCAGTCTTCCGAGGCATAGCCGCCGCGCGATTTGACACCCACGTAGACGTCCCACAGGGAACCGAAATCGATGAGCCAGGAGGTTGCGCCCATGTCCGGATACAACCGGTGAATAAGCACATTGGCGGTCATGGACGCCGAAAACGCAAATACCGCGGGGCCGGATTTCGCGTAGTACTGGCGCACCTGCCGCTCGGTTTCGCGCCGGGCGGTGTAACAGTTCTTGAGCGGTATTTCTATGAAATGGTCGTAGGGAAACAGCTTGCGGTTTACTTCGCGCAAATGCGCCGGGCCGATCACCACCACCTTCATGGCCCGCAGTTGCTTTACGAGAGGGAAGAGCGTCGCGTCATTGTTCGCGTAGTGGAACACGTCGGCGTCCTGCCAGTCTATCGAAACCGAATTCGCCTCCAGGAACGAACGGATCTCCGTGCCCATGTCGCGGATGGCACGGTATTGCATGCCGCACCAATAGGCCGGGCGGGACGCAAGCGCTTCGCGCAGGTCCGCGCCGAGCTCGGGGAAAAACGCGTGGCCGTCGCAGTTTTCTCCAGGGCGGCCAAGAATCGCGTTCCATTCGCCGTCGCCGAACCGGGAAAACGAAAACGGCGCGCCTTGAGCCAGTGCGGATACGTAATGCGACACAGGCAGTCGCTTGACGCGCACGAGGGAGCCGGGAAGATATTTCTGGCGGAATCTTGTGACAGACCTCAAACGTTTTCCTCTATGTGAATCAAGCGAGTCTTCGCTTAACCGCCACGTAAAGGCTCGGCGGTGATTGTTATGGACGGATGGGCCCGGGCATCAAAATACATTTCCCCGGCGTCCGGCGGCATGCCTGCGGTCACGCGGATCGGACAAAACGGATGGCGACCGGAAAATGGCAACGGCTGGGGCTCGCCGCGTAGAGGTCTGTATTGTCAATTTCGAATCCGGCGCAGTAACGCCGGTTGACCTGTTCGGCGGAAATTTCCAGATTATCCGTCGAGCTCTCCTCCTGAACGCGGTTGAGCGGGTTGTTGAACACACACGGCTTTGGGGTCGCAAGCAACCGGCCGCGCCGCCATACGATCAGCTTGCGTTTCGCCCGGTTAAGCGCGCCTTCCAGCGAATTGGGCGCTTTGAAATCCAGGCATGGCAGGAGCCGGGCAAGCAGATCGCGCGAGTAGATAGAGGCGTCGAGGCAGAAAGGATACAGGTGGAACCCGCGGGGTTTTATAAGATACGCCCATTTCCACTCGACATAGTCGGGCGTGCGCCGAAGTTGGGGCAGGCGTTTTTCCCATTCGGGATAGGCGACGAGCGAAAGCGCGCAATGACGCGCTGCGGAAAACGCACCGACCGCGGCCGCAGCGTCAAAGGTCCTGAAGAAAACATCGTCGTCCACGAGCGTGAGCACCAGAGATCCCGCAGGCAGCGAGGAAACGAGTGAAATGCAATCGTTTCGAAACGATTGTTCCTCCACCCACGTGACGCCAGGGATAAGATTCCGCGACGCGGCACGCTCGTACCCTTGCCGAAAAGACGGGTTTGAAGCCTTGTACAGAACGCTTGTCCCGGCCAGAGGAACCGCAACATGGTCACGCATGCTGCGCAGCAGGCTGTCTACCTGTGCGGCTCGGTCTTTGGAGAAAATTATCGCATGGAGCAAGGGCTCGTGGGCCAACACTATTCTCTCTCCCCGGTGCCCCGTGCGCCACCGCGTTGACGGGAAATACTATATTTTTTGCACGTTTGGTTAAAAGAGGAATCCTGCATGTTCGACTATGTCCTGCTTCAATTCCTGCGCCTGCGCGGCGAGCGCCGCTATCGTCTCGCAAAAAACCGTCTTTACCGGCAGCGTGACTACTGGCATTGGCTTGCGGAAGGCAAGCCAGCGGCGGTCCCGCATATTGTCAAGCAAATGGCCGTCAAAGAGCATGCCCGGCGGTTCGGGACCCGCATCTTTATTGAAACCGGCACATATTTGGGGGAAATGGTTGACGCTGTGCAGCCCCTCTTTTCCCGCGTATTTTCCATTGAACTTGCGGACGGGTTCTTTCGGGAGGCCCGGCACTATTTCCGGTCCCTGCCGCATGTTACCATCGTGCACGGCGACAGCGGATCGCGGCTCCCCGAGATTATCTCATCGGTCAATGAGCCCGCGCTGTTCTGGCTCGACGGCCATTATTCCGGCGGCGACACGGGGCAGGGTAAGCAGGATACTCCAATTGTCGCGGAGCTGCGCGCCATCCTTGACCACCCCGTAAAAAGCCACGTCATCCTCATCGACGATGCGCGCTGCTTTACCGGCGCTGCCGGCTATCCTGCGCTCCGCACGGTCTTCGACCTGGTGCAGCCGAAAGAACGAGAGCTGCGCATGGAAGTCCTGGACGACATGATTCGCATTTTTCCGGACATCGATCCGCTGGAGACCTTCCCTCGCCCGGTCCATTGATGCGGGGGAGCCCCGCGCACCGGAAACAACCGCGTCATACGCCGGCATGCCCCGCAAACTGGATATCGTGAAGGTACTTATATCGTTTGTCAATTTTGATGAGTTCGGCGTGCGTGCCTTGTTCCGTGATTCTTCCGTTTTCGAGCACCAGGATCCTGTCGGCGCGGGCGATGGTCGACAGGCGGTGGGCAACCACGAGCGCAGTGCGGTTCTTCATCAGGTTGTCTATCGCGCTCTGTACCAGCCGCTCCGATTCGGTGTCCAGCGCCGAGGTTGCCTCGTCGAGGATAAGGATGTGGGGGTTCTTAAGCAATGCGCGCGCAATGGCAAGGCGCTGGCGCTGCCCGCCGGAAAGCATCACGCCGCGTTCGCCGATCACCGTTGCGAGACCGCCGGGCATCTTCTCGATAAACTCCCATGCCTGCGCGGCCTTGGCCGCCTCAATAATTTCTTCGACCGGGGCGCCGATTATGCCGTACGAAATATTGTTCTGCACGGTGTCGTTGAACAGCACCGTCTCCTGCGACACGATGCCGAACAGGCTGCGCAGGCCCACCAGGTCGAACTCTCTAGTGTCAACACCATCTATGGTGATGGACCCGCCCGAGATGTCGTAGAAACGCGGGAGCAGATCCAGTATGGTTGTCTTGCCGCTGCCGCTTGACCCGACGAGCGCAACCACCTGGCCTTTCGCAACAGAAAAGCTCATGTCGTGGATCACTTCGTCTTCGCAACCGGGATAGGTAAAGCGCACGTTGGAAAACCGGATTTCCCGTTCGAATTGCGGCGCCTTGCTCGAAGCAACGGCCGTCAGTTTCTCCGGCGGCGTATCGAGAATTGCAAAAACCCGGTCGGCGGCGGCGAGTCCGGACTGGATCGAGTTGTTTACCTGTGAGAGCGATTTGAGCGGTTGGAACATGAAGAAGAGGAACGCCAGAAATTGAATCAAGTCTTCGCCGGAAAAACCTTTTCCCATGAGAACGTCGCGGCCTGCCAGCCACAGCAGTGCCCCAACCATAAAGATGCCGAGCGTTTCGGTGAGCGGGCTCGACAAGGCATTAAACACCTGTGAGCGGAAGCAGGTCCTGGTGAAACGCCTGTTCTCTGCCTTGAATTTCGCCTCCTCGGCCTCGTTCATATTGAACATCTTGACGACGCGGATGCAGCTTACCGTCTCGTTCATGATCGACGAAAGCCCGGATATGATCTCGAGCGAGCGCCGGCTCCTGCGGCGGACGGTCTTTCCGATTTGCACCACCAGGACGCCGAGAATCGGATAGATGGCGAACACAAACAGCGTGAGTTTGGGGTTCTTGATGATGAGGATGGTTATAAAGAATATAAGCCGCAGCGGATCGGTAACGATTTTCTCAAACGTTCCGGTCATGGAGTTGTTGATCGCCGCAATGTCGTTGAACATGAGCGAAATGATATTACCGGACCGGTTGCGGTCGTAATAGGTTACCGGCAGCACCAGGGCGTGGGAATACAGGTGGTTGCGCATGTCGCGCGTGACGAAGAAGTTCAGGTTGCCGGTGACGATTCCCTTGATATATGCGCAAACATTCTTTGCGAGGAAGAACAGGATCAGGCACAGACACACAAACTTGAGCATGTCGAAAACATTGTCTCTCTTTACAAGGAGATAGGTCCAGTATTTCAGGATTTCGTTGGCGTTGTTGATGGTAAACTCGGGCCGCACCATAACGAGTGTTTCCGGTTTGAAAATCGCCTTGATGAGCGGGCCAAAAAACCACAGCGACAGGGACTCGAACGTCACCACCAGAAGCGAAAGCACCACCGTAAGCACGAGCAAGGGGACATACGGCTTCAGGTAGCCGAGCATGCGGAAATACACTTTGACCTGGTTCATCGGGTGTTTCCTTTTCCGGGCGTAAGATGCGCCAGCGGTACGGAGAAAATACCTCAAAGGGGGAATACCATCAATAGATTAACAAGCGAAGTTAGTAGAGCCGGACATGGAACCGATACTATATTATTTGATCCGCGCGCTGGTGGTGAAGACGCCCCGCAGCAAGCTGCGGGGCGTCTTCCATCCCTAAGGAAGAAGAAATTTATAGTCGTTTGCTAACCCCGAAGTAAGCTTCGAGGAATACGCAAACTTTGGGATTCAGCACTGCGGCAACACATCCGGAGCGAGCCTTTGAAAAAGGACTGCCTGAGCAAACTTGCCGGCCCGATTCTCCTCTGTGGTTCCTTTCTGGCAATGGGCCAGCAGCCCGCGTATGAGTTTTCGTCCCGGCAGTTTTATGCGGCGGCGCTTCTTGGCTACGATGCCCGCGCCGGTTACATCGATCTCGAAAGCGTGCAGAAAAGCGTCGCTGTTTCCAAGCCGGACCTCGTTTCCTATGGGCTCACCGGCGGGTTTCGCTTTCCCATCAACCGGTTGTTACGCGTGCAGCTGGGGCTCACTTTCGATATAGGCAGCGCAACTGATGATACCCTGTTTACCGCCATAACCTCTCTTGACAAATACTTCTACTATCACGGATCCATCGAGCCGTCGCTCCACTGCGCGCTTGCGCCGCCGTCGTGGCGCGCGGTGCCTTTTATCGCCGTGGGCGCCGGCATCAATGCGGTGTGGGTGAACGAACGCACGTTCTTTGCAGGCAATCCGAGCCAGGAAGTGATTTACACCGATCGGTACTATGTGAATCAGGTGTCCTGCGCGGCGAGCGCGAGCGCGGGCCTGGGGCTCGATGTGAGGCTCGGAAGCAACATGGCACTCACCCTTGTCTCCACGATGCGCTGGCTGTATCCGGTTTCTTACGACGTAAAGGAAGACTTCCCGCTGTACGACATGCACTACACGGAGACGCTGTACGGCAACGTAACGTGGCTCGGGGTGACGTTCCGGATATAGGGAGCGGGGCTAGCGTTTCGCGGGAGGAGCGACGGCCATGCTTCTCACTCCTGCGCACAGCACCACGGCGGCGAGCTCGGTGCGAAGCCGGTTATCCGAAAGGGAGACCAGGCCTGCCCCTGCGGACGCAAACTGTGCCATTTCCTTTGGGGAATATCCTCCCGGCGGGCCGACAAAGCACGACACGAACTGCGTGCCCCGCAGGCGTTCTCCACTGGAAAACAGCGGGGCGCCGCTCTCGTCGGCAACCAGCGCCGGACATCCTTTGGCCGCCTCAAGCGATTCTTGCAACGAAACAGGGGGCGCAAGCTGCGGCAACCATGCACTGCGCGCCTGTTTGATGCCAGCAATCATCTTCTTGCGCAGTCTCCCCTCTTGCTTCTCCCAGGCCTGCCACCAGGGGGCCTGACAATATTCGCACACAACAGGAACAATGGACGCAGCGCCGAGCGCAGCCAGGTTCTGCACAAGCTCCCCGAATTCTTCCTTGTCGCACAGCCCCGCGCAGACCCGAACCTCGGGCGCGCTTTTCGGCTTGTTCTCCGTCCTCTTTACGAAAAGCTGAGCGCCATCGCCGGATTGCCTGGCCACGCTGCAGTCGTACACGTTGCCCTTGCCGTCGGTGACGCACACGGTTGCGCCCGGCGCCGACCGAAGCGCGAGAAAAGCGTGGCGGCATTCCTCTTTGTCGAGGAAAGCCGCGCCGTTCTCAATGCGCGAGGAAAAAAAAAGAAAGTGCGATGGATCCGTGACTGCTTCTCCGGCTCATGGACCAACACATTGACGCGCGCGTGCGGATGGGCGGCGTCGCACTCGCGGCCGCCGCGGCTTAGCGCAGGCGCGAAACCTCTGCTACGCGCAAACGCTAATCTTCAACAACAATCGCCTCTACCGGGCAGTTTGCCGCTGCTTCGCGGCATTTGTCCTTGAGTTCCGCGGGTACACGATCCATTGCCGTTTTTGCGATGTCGAATTCGTCGTCCATCACAAAAACTTCCGGACACGTGTCCACGCACAGGCCGCACCCGATGCAAAGATCCTTTTTTATCGTTGCCTTCATAGTACACCTCCAGCACCGAAGTTTCGAACAATATACTTTGCGTCGCAAACCGTGTCAGCCAAGAATAGCGGCCATGTCCTGTGCCGCCGTGGTGATGGGCTTGATGTCGAATTTCTGCACCAGAAACGCCAGCACGTTGGGCGAAACGAACGCGGGCAGCGACGGCCCCAGCCGTATTCCCTTGACGCCGAGCGACAACAGCGACAGGAGCACGGCCACAGCCTTCTGCTCGTACCACGACAGCACGAACGAGAGCGGAAGCTCGTTTACCGAGCAATTGAACGCCTGCGCAAGCGCCTGTGCAATCACCACCGCCGAATATGCGTCGTTGCATTGCCCCACGTCAAGATAGCGCGGTATTCCCTCGATGGCGCCGAAGTCTTGCGTGTTGAAACGGAATTTGCCGCAGGCCAGGGTTATGATAACGCAGTCTTTGGGCACGCTCGCCGCAAACTCGGTGTAATAGTTGCGCCCCGGCTTCGCTCCGTCGCAGCCGCCGATCACAAAAAACCGCTTGATGGCGCCGCGCTTCACGGCATCCACTACTTTTCCCGCAATGGAAAGCACCGTATTTCGGGCGAATCCCGTGGGCATGATTTTGCCCTCGGTATCGGCGGCAAATCCGCCCAGTTGCTTTGCCTTCGCAATAACCTGCGAAAAGTCCCGGTTTACAACGTGCGTAACGCCGGGCCAGCCTACCAGGTTGCAGGTAAATACCCTGTCTTTGTAGCTGTCGCGCGGCTTCTGAATGCAGTTTGTCGTAAAAAGGAACGCTGCCGGAACATTGTCGAACTCCTTCTGCTGGTTCTGCCAGGCAGTGCCGAAATGACCGGCAAGGTGCTTGTATTTACGAAGCCCCGGGTATCCGTGCGCAGGCAGCATTTCGCCGTGCGTGTACACGTTCACGCCCGTGCCTTGGGTCTGTTTGAGCAGCGCTTCTAGGTCGAGAAGGTCGTGACCGCTCATCACCACGGCGGGCCCCTGTTTCCGGCCCGTCGGCACGTGCGCCGGTTCGGGGTGGCCAAAGCGGGAAGTATGGCCTTCGTCAAGCAGTTGCATGGCGCGGATATTCACCGTCCCGCATTCGAGGACCAGCCCGGCCAGGTCGTCTACCGTTGGACCGGGCAGGTTGAGCGCGGCCAGCGCCTTGTGCATGAAGGCAAAAACCGTGTCGTCTTTCTTTCCCAGAATAAGCGCATGGTCGACATAGGCGGCAAGCCCCTTGAGCCCGTAAAGCAACAAATGTTCAAGCGAGCGGATGTCCGGATCATTGCTAAAATTGAGTATGGTAAGCTGCGGGGCCTGGCTCAGACAGTCTGCAGCGGTTTTCCCTGGAGCAAAGGATGCTGCCTCGGGCGCATTGCTTCGTTTCTGCGGGGGAACCATGGCAAGCAGCTTCTGGCGAACCGTTTCTCCCCGGGCAATCCATTGCATGAGCTGGTCCGCGTCGAAATCGACGTTGGTAATGGTGGAGAACAATGCCTCGGCCGTGTAGGTATTCACCGTGTCGTCGGATGCACCGAGTTCCCTCGCAGTGTGCGCAAGCCAGCCGGTGCCCTTGAGCTGATGGACCATCAGGTCCTGAAGTCCGGCAATATCCTGTTGCTTTCCGCATACTCCCGCGTTCGTGCAACCCTGGCCGCCTACCGTCTGTTCGCATTGGTAACAAAACATGCTCATGGCTCGCCTTCACTTTCTGTTGAATGAACTGTGGTGAAACTCTTTGCCGCTATTTTCCGCTACGTAAACTTAACGCTGGATTCCGCCTCCGCTCTGCACCGATCTGCAAACCTGCACCAGGTGAAGCAGGATTGTGTCGCGTTCTCGGCTGTCCACCCGCATACCCCGCATTTCGCATTCGGGTCCGTGGAAAACACCTCAACCTCGCCGCCGCACGCGGGACATTTCTGTGTCGCCAGCGTGGGCGTCCTCATGTTGTCCGAACCGGGGCACCGGGGCGGCATGTTAGATCCACTCCTCGCTCTGTTTCTTTCCGTCAATGCCGATCACCACGCTCTTTACCCGGATCTTTCTCGAAGCCTTGCCCACGGCCTTCTGTGCCATTGCAAGCAGTCCTCTGCAGCACGGCACTTCCATGGTGAGGACGGTGAGCGAGTTGATTTTTGCGTCATCAACGAGCGATACGATCTTTTTCAGGTATTCGTCCTGGCCCTCGTCAAGCTTCGGACACGCTATTGCCAGGGCCTTGCCTGCAAGCCAGTCTTTGTGGAAATCGCCGTAGGCGTACCCGACGCAGTCGGCGGATACCACAACGTGGGCCCCCTGGTATGCCGGCGCCAGGGGCGACATCAGATGAAGCTGAACAGGCCAATGGGACAACCGCGACGGTCTTTCCGGTATGTCGCTCTTGTCTTCAACAACCGTGCCACTCCTTTCAATATTGCGAAACGCACTGCCGGGACAGCCGCTGTGAACCGGCAAATGCTGTGTTTGAGAATCCGGCATCGCTGTGTTTTGCGATTTCAGAAATTCCAACGCCTCATTATAGAATGCTATTTGATTGTGCGATTTGAGGTGTTCCAGATGAGCGGTAACCACGTTCTTGCCTTGCTTCACGATGTTGGCCATTACCCGCCCTTCATCGTATGGTTCCGCCTCACGCTCCTCCGTGGCGATCGCGCCTTCCGGGCAATGGCCGATGCAGGCGCCTAAACCGTCGCAAAACAAGTCGCTTATGAGCCGCGCTTTGCCGTCCACTATCTGCATTGCACCCTCCGGGCAATTCGGGATGCAAGCCCCGCAGCCGGTGCATTTCTCCGCGTCAATGCTGATAATTGTTCGCTTCATTTTTCCTCCTTGCTGCAGTTATTCCGTCTGCAACCATTAATATTGCATGCCGGGGAAGCGGCGGCATTGATCCAGGTCAAGAAATTGAAAGATTCTTCGGATGCCGCTGGCGGAAGGACCTTGCGGCTTCACCGGACATACAGCCGAAGCAGGCTGTCGAGCCTGCCGCTCAGCTTTTGGGCACCGAGATAACCGAGGTGATTGGGGTCCTGCGCCTCGTTGTCCGCGTAATCGTGGTTGCCGTCGTTGTTGGCGTCATAGAAATGGACAAACGGGTTTGCCCGGCACAGGCTGTCGAGCCATTGCGTTATAAGACCGTATGTCGCGCGCGACGGCCCATACCTGCCTTCGGACAACGTGTATTTGTAGAGAGGATTCTCCGGGTAATGGACTACGATAAGACTCACGCCGTGCGCGGCCAGCGTGTCGGCTGCGGCCGCAACCGTGCGAAGGTTGGTCTGGACGAACGTGTCGCCGATTGAGTAGTCGCCTTTGTCAATAATCGTGTCGCCCCAGCCGCTGCCGGCGGCATGGACTTTTGCGTAGCCGGTTGAGTCGAAGTCGGGCCATGATGCCGGCCCGAATGCGGCGATCTTCGATGCCACCGGCGAAGGAATTCCCGCTTTCCAGAAGCCGTTGTTCTTGTCGAACTGGAATCCCTGGGAATCGTACAGGCCGTCGAGGTACGGGGCGCTCCAATAATAGTTGCTGTTGAGGAACCCGGGGTCGAGGTCCATGATGACCGCCTTGAGCGGCGAATGCGGCAGGAAATAGTCCTGGGCGAACACCTCGGAGAGCAGTATCTCTCCCATGAACGCGGCCATGTTTACCGCGGAAAAGGAATGTATCGCCGAGGGATCGACGCCGAAATACGCCGGAGAACTTCCCACAATTGCAACCTGGAACGCCGCGCACCGCTTCCAGAAAAGTTTGAGCTTTTCGGTCAGCTGGGTCTGCGCGCCGGAATTAGCCTCCACGGGCACATCGTACTTTGCAAAATCCACATACGGGTCCGGAAGCTCGGAAACCTGGGTCGGGTCGATCCATAGATACGGATCGTGCAGCCCGTCTCCCTGTGCCACCTTGAGATACGAGGAATCCTTGAGCGAGACAAGAAACAACGCTCCCGCGGAGCCTGAGCTCTGGTTCATGGCCACGGCCGCCGCGAAACCAGGATGATTCGACCACTTGACATAGTCCCATTCCGCGTAGCCGGCGGGCTTCTCGAACCATTTTTGCACGTGGCTCGGGCACGAAACGCAGGAATTGCACACGAAGATTATCGCATGAAATCCATAGGGCTTTCCAACGACGGTGCTCACCTGCGTATAGCCGAAATCGAGAAACATGAGCTGGTCCGGGGTGACGATGCTTGGCGAAATCGACAGGTTGCACACCTGCGCGGTGTCGTCGCGTCCCGAATAGGGGGGCAAAAAATACCTGATCCTGTTGTCGATTGAGTAATCGTACAAATAGGCGTTGGGATAGCCCGTGGCAAGGTAGCGTCCGTTAGTTGACCGCCCGCCGTAGTAGGAGCCCTTGGCGGTGATGACTTCCGGTGCGCCGGCAATCTTCCCGGCGCTCAGCCGCCAGAGCATGGTGCGCTGGGTGATCCACGACGGCAGATTGTCCATGGTGGAGGCCTCGGCGCATACCAGGCAGGTATCGCCGGTCAACGTATCGACCCACCAGTATGGCAGGTAGGCTGACGCCGACGCCGGGGTCCGGTCTCGCGGCCCGGCGGTGTCGCAAAGCTTCCACAGCGTCGTCTGCGAGGGCGACGAGAATCCGATATCTCTGGATCCGTATGCCACGTATGAGCCATTGGCGGATATCCTTGGACCATATGCCGGGGTGGAATCCGCAAGCACGCGCACGGCTGGCGCAGCGGACGTAAAGTCGAGGTAGCATACTTTTCTATGAATATTGTCATCTTTGACAAAGGCAATTTTGATCGCCGACGTCCCCACCAGCGCGATGAGGTCCGATTTGGCGCAGGTGACGGTGATGCCCAGCGTGTCGCTCGCCTTCGCGGGCGGCGTCGCCGTTGTGTCGGCGAAGAACACGCCCAGGGCCGTGCGAAAACCGATGTGCGGGCTGGTGACAAGCGCCGGCGCCGGATATGGCTCGATGCGTCCGCTGGAGCGCAGGAACGTGACGCCGAGGGCAAAGCATCCGCCGCGCACCGGCCGCTGATACGATGCTTGGAATTGTTCGAGCGTGAGATTGGTGGGCACCACCGGATTTACAATGAGGGAATCGCCGTACGGCGCGAGCGTGTCGTCTACCAATTCCGATACGTTGCCCGCCATATCGTAGAGGCCGAAGGCATTGGGACGCGTGCGGCCCACCTGGTGCGTGGCGTTGCCGGAGTTTGCAGAGTACCACGCATAGGCCCCGGCCGAATCGGCGGAGCTGTCGCCCCAGAAATAATCCGACGTCGAGCCGCCGCGGCACGCGTATTCCCATTCGGCTTCGGTGGGAAGCCGGTAGCCCATGCGATCGAAATGGACGGCGAGGTTTTCGAGCATGTAGGGACATGTTCCCGCCAGCGGGCACACGGCGTCGTAGGTGTACACCGTATCGTATCCGTCAACTTTGCTGCGGGCATTGCAGTATCGCGCCGCGTCGTACCAGCTCACGTAGTACACCGGAAAGCTGTCGCCCACGCCGAACGTCCCCTGCGTGGCATTGGCCGTTGACGGGTTCGTTCCCATGAGGGCGCGGTACATGCCTTGCGTCACTTCACATTTGTCCATATAGTAGGAATAGGTGAGCCGCACCCGATGCGGCGGACGCTCGATGCTGCTTGAGAGGGCGCTTCTGGAGCCCATCTCAAACCCCGCGCCGGACGGCCTGATCTGCACCATCTGAGCCGAGGAAGGCTGCCGGGCAAAGCGGCCGCTCACGCTCACGTTTTTGGAGGCAATGATTCTGAGCGGGTTGTCTGTTGAACGAACGCTGCCGAAGAACCCTGTAAAGACGTATCCGGGGCTTGCCTGCGCGGTAATCACCACTTCGCTTCCCAAAGGCACTTTTTCGTCGCGCGGAAAAACCGAGACGGTGCCGTTGGAATCGGCGGTCGCGGAGACCGTCACGGTCGCGACGCGGGGAGGCGAGAACTGATCGAATGCGCAGGACACAAACAGGAGCGATGCCGAGAGCAGGATCCGGCTGGAGGCTGCGCTGCCGTTTACCTTGCGGCGTAAAGGGATCATAGCCGGAGTACGTTTGTTCGTCTCAATCATTTTGGCCTGCATAAGAGACGGTGCCGGACACTCGTGGTTGCGCTTGCGCCTTGTCGGAACGAAAATACATCGTTGAGTGACGTCAGGGAACATGGTCGCCCGGCGCAACGCTCCGCCACCCACCCCGATTTACAAAATGTATATTCTCGGTTGCATCCTCCTCTCGTCGATCTGGTCCTATGGCAAGGATTGGCCGTGCCCGGACAGGAAAAGCTCAATCTTCTGCATCTGACGAAAGGCTCCGTCTTGTACGGCGCCTCAGACGTGATCTTTGCTCTTGTACGGTTCTTTCTCGTGGCGGTGTATACCCGCATCCTCGCTCCCGCCGAATTCGGAACCTACGCGATTATCTCGGCCACGCTCCAGTTCGTCTGCGTCGTGGTTCCCCTTGGTTTGCCTTCCGCGCTGATGGTGAAGTTCAAGGAAGACGATCCGAAGGAAATGGCCTCACAGAAAAACACCGCGATGCTCCTTCTGCTCCAGGTGTGCATCGGGCTTGGAGCGGCCTTTTTCGCATGCTCCCGGATTCTGTTTACAGCCACCGCTGTTTCGACCCTGGCTGCCTGGCTGATTCTCTGGGGTGCTTCCGATACGTTAAGCATGGTGCCCAAGGCTTCGCTTCGCTTCAACCAGAAGATCGTGTCGTTCAGCGCTGCGCGAATCTTCAGGGTGCTTGTGATGGTGGGGGTGCTCCTGTGGCTTGTAGAGATTCGCTGTACCGGGCTTGGCGCAATCGTTATTTCCGAAGCCGTGGCGGCGGCGGCCGAGCTCCTGTTTTGCTGCATATTCGACCGGTTCCTTCCCGGACCGGCCCCGCTGTGGGGCCTGGCATCGCTGGTCGGGCTCGGCATTCCGCTCACCGCTGTCGGGCTGGGCGTCTTCCTGAACGACCTTTCGGACAGATACGTGGTTTTTCTTCTTCTTGGGAATCAGGCAAACGGGTTCTACGCTGCCGCCGCAAAGATTGCCGTACTCGGTTCCTTTTGCGCCGAGGCGTTCAATTCCATGTGGTTTCCCTATTTCTTCAGATTTGCCCAGAAGAAGGAATATCAGCAGGGGGAATTGCGCGATTTTTCAGCGAAACTCGTGATGCTTTTCGCCGCCCTTATCGGGCTTTTGTGCATTGTGCTCCCCAGGCTGGTTACCTTGCGGTTATTGGGCCGCTATTTTATTTCTCCGGCGTATCACGGTGTCGCGCTGCTTGTCGCGCCCCTCACCCTTGTTTACTTTTTCAAAATGGCGATGTACGTAGCGACGCCCGTCCTCACCTTTAAGAGGAAAATCCTGCAACTTTCCACGATCAGCTGGGTTGCCGCCGGCCTTAATATCGCGGCGAACGTGGTCTGGTGCCGGGTTTTCGGAGAGGCTCATTTGTATGCAGCGCTCACGGCGATTGCGTTCATGACGTCGCTCTCCTACGGTGTGTGCATGGTCTGGGTTTCAAGCGCGGCAGGCCTGTTTTCGCCGCGCGCCTGGTTATTGTCGCCGATGGCTCTTTTTTCCGTTGCGTTGCTTGTGCCGGCTTTTGTGCCCCTTCCCCTCATTTTTCGGATGGCACTGTGGCTCGCGGTTGCCGCGGTTCTCTATGGGAACCAATTTGCAAACAGCAATGTCCTGAGAAGGCTGCTGAGCGAATAACGGGAGCAGGGGAATGCGGCAGGCGAGGTCTTTGGATGACAAAGCACTCTTGCAAGAAAGAAATACCAAACCGTGATTCTTAATCGTAATGTGTACTGTGTCCCGTGCGGGTCAAATGCGCAATGCGACCAACGTGGCATTCACAAGAGGCGCCGCAGGAATTAAATTATCGACTTTGATGTTGCCTGTAAAGCGGTCATCAAAATTTTCCGCCATTTCACCTGGATAGAACTTCTTTCATGAAGAAACATTCTGGAGCCTATGCCTTTCTCGGGTGCGTTTGCCTGATTCTTGCCGGCGGCGCCCTGCGTTGGATCAATGCAGGGACAATCCTCAAGCAATTCGGCTCCTTCAAGGCCGTCAATGCCGTTGTTCCGGCAGGCAATCAACTGTGGCTTGCGACGTCGGGCGGTGTTGTCCGGTACGACAAGACAACCGGCGCGACAAAAGTCTATTCGGCTATTTCCGACATTCCCGACATGAATCTTACCGCCGGCGTCATTGACAACACCGGAGACCTCTGGTTCGGAAGCGCATCCGGGTTCCTCACGCATTGTCATCCGCAAACCGAGACGTTCACGTCGTACAACGCACTCGCCACCGCCGTACCCAGCTGGCAAATCAGTTGCATCGTGCGAAGCGGCGGGTTCCTGTTCATCGGCACCCAGAAGGGAATCGGCGTTTTCAACATCGGGAGGCAATCATTTCAGAACGTAACGCAGTTCGGCTCCGCCACCTCCGACAGCGTGTCGGACATTCGGGTATTCGGGGACACCATCGCGGCGGTTCTTCCGGGTGGCCTCGTCTACACCGTGGTACCTGATTTCCAGAACGCAATTTTTTCCGATCCGGGAATATGGAATTTTGTTCCCTCGTCAGGCGTGGTGGGAGTAGTCCGCCAGGCCGACAGCCTGCTGTCCAGCCCCAGGATTTCGGCGCAAATCGGGTCGAACCTCTGGCAATATGCCGGGGGAGACAATGCGCTGCTGCTTAACGGCGCCCTTGTGAACAATTTCGGTTCTCCTGTAACCGGCGTTGCGCCCCTTGGCGATTCGCAGGTTGCCGTCGGCACGCGGAGTTCATTCTGGTACCTGTGCAACCTGAAGAAACAGACCTTTTTGCAGCATATGATCAACGGCCCTGAAGATTCGTATACAAAAGGATGCGCCGTTGACCAGAATGGCGTGCTCTGGTTCGTGCCCTACGATATGACCAACGGCATCGGCCAGTTTGACGGCAAGAGCTGGACTAGTTTGACCAACGATAATACGCCGAGCCTCCCCCCCATGGGCGCCGGTCCGTTTATTTGCAAAAACGCCGTCATGGTGACCTCGCAGAACGATATCTGGGTATCAACGTTCGGTTATGGCGCAAAATGGTTCAACCGGCTCACGGGAAGGTGGTCGTCGTACGAGGACTCCCATTCGCCCTATTATGCCCATTACGATCAGCCGTCTCCGATCGTGCGGTGGGACCCGGACTCGGTAAAGAACTGGTGGAGCTTTGTTTCGTCGACCTGCGAAGACTCTCTCGGCTACATCTGGCTGGCAAACAACAAGGCCATCACGGGAAATTTCCTTGACGTCCGGAAGCCCCGCGACAATTCGGTCTGGCGCAGCTTCAATATCAATCCGCTCGGGTACGGGACCAATCCGCTCATTACCGGGCCAATGGCCGCAAACCAGGATCGGGCCGCAAATACCCAGTATATTTACGTCGGATTCAACAGGCAGGCAGACTATTCCGGCGGCGGGCTCCTCATCCTGAGCTATTCATCGCTGGCAAACCCCCTCGATACTCAGACCCAGATGCGGGTCCAACTGTACGAGCAGCAGATATCGGTAACGGGATTTGCGGTTGTCAACGACACGCTCGTGTGGGTCTCGGCCGAGGACGGAATTTACCGGATAACGCACAACGACACAGCGACCATTACCAAGGTCTCCACGGTTACATCGACCGCCATCTTTGAGGCAATCGCCGTGGGTACAAACGGCAAGCCCGTGTTCTGCAAGGACAAGGACCTTTACATGTACAACGACGACGATTCCTCGCTCACCAATCTCACGAGGTGCGGTACCCTGGGCACGCCCGTAAACTGGATAACGCTCGACAAGAAGACCGGCGTGTACTGGGTCGCTGCGACGTCCGGCTTGTACCGGTTCGACGCGGGCGACACCGGCGTAACGCAAACCGGCGCCGCGGCGGGGACCATCGACGTCTATCCGAATCCCATGTCGCGGACGTATCTGCGGAACCAGCACCCGATCCGATTTGCCAGGTTGACCACGCAAAATCCCCAGGTCCGCATCTACGATGCATCCGGCACGCTTGTGCGCATTCTTGCTGCCGTCAATACCAGCATCATCAACTGGGACGGCACCAATACCGCCGGAAGGGTCGTGATTCCAGGTGCGTATTTCTACCAGGCGAATTCTCAAAACGGAAAATTGTGCAGGGGAAAGATCTTCGTTATTCCGTAGCCCCGCCACCGGCAAGCCTCCGGGCGACAGCGGGCATCGATTCCCGCATGTAGCCAAGCATTGTCTCCCACACCCTCGCATACGAATGATGTTCCTGCACCCATGGCCTGCCGCGCGCGCCCGCAGCCGTGCGGTATTCCTTGTCGTCAATGAGCCTCAGGAGAACGTCGTGGAGCGTATCGCCGGTGGCGAGCACAAAGGGGTGATCGGCAAGGAATGACGCGTACTCCGGCGTGAACTCGGTGACGGTAGGGATGCACATGGCAAGTGTTTCGAGGGAATTGACGCCGTACCCCGTTCCGCCGAAGTTGCCGATCTGCTCAATTGCTATATGAGATCGCGCCTTTTCCGCAAGAACGGTGTCGCGGCTCACGCCCGTAAGGATTGCATACTCGATGTCGCGCTCCCTGGAAAGTCTTTTGAGCACAGGCTCAATAAGGTGTGTTCCCTTTGCCGCCGGGTTTGACGGCGCATGAATGATGCGGATTCTTGCGCCGGGGCTCGCCGCCCGCGGCAGAGAGGAGCAGTCGTAGGGCAGTGCCAGATATTTCAAATTCGGATGCAGGGAGAGCAGGTCGAATTCACTGGTGAGATTGAGGCTGCTTGCCTCGTCGACGGCCCGCACGATCCCACGGCCGCGGATGTCCGGGCCGTGGTAGTGGCACACAATGGGTTTGCCGATGGCGCGAAGTTTCTTTACCCAACGCGAATCGCGGAAGAAATCAATTCCGCCGTGAAAATGGTAGATGTCGAATCCGTACAGACCGTACTGCCTTGCCAGTCCGGAGAATTCGGGGGCGCGCCATTCGTCGCGCAGAGCGACCCATGCCGCTTCCAGCGCACCGGCCGGTTTGTACTCGTATGTCACACCGTGCGCGGCCTGCTCCGCGATACGCCGCTGTGCCTCGGCTTCACGCCTGCGCCGGATTTCGCGCAGCCACCAGGGATCAAACAATTGCTTGTTGAGGCATATGTCCTCCGGCATGTTTCCCCGGTGTTTGTACAACGTGAGCAGGCGGCCCGAATGGCCCATCGCCTCGTACACTTTGCAAAATGTCAAGGGGACATTCACGGTATTGAAATAGGAGAAGTGCAGGCTTCTCACCGGGGTGTTCCCTTCATGGCTTTTTCCATGAAATCAACGTATATCTTCTTCTCATTCTCCCAGCAGAACCGCTCGGCCGCGGCGCGGCAGTTGGCGCGGTAGACTGCAAGGTCCGGGAACACCGCGAGGAATTCGGCGAGTGCAGCGCGTATGCCCTCTACGCTCGACGGCGACACCACCCATCCCAGTTTCCATTCACGCACTACGCGCGAGATTTCCGGACCGTCGCTTGCGATCACCGGGATTCCGGCGTTCACATAATCGAACAACTTACTCGGAAGCGTAACCGTCATGTTGATGCCGCGCATCTCGTGAATCACTTGCCCTAGCTGGGCGTCCTTGAGATAGTAGACGAACTCGTCGCTCTTCACCGGGTCTGCAAAATGCACCCGGGCCGAAAGGCCGCGGTGCGCAGCCTCGCTGCGCAGCGCTTCTTTGTATTCCCCGGCCCCCACGAGCGCAAAATGCAGCGGCGTGAGAGGCTCCATGGCGCACACAAGGGGAAGAAGGCCGCGGTTTTCCGCGATCTCTCCCTTGTAAATAACGAGGGGGAGGTCGGCCGGAATCCCGAACAGTCTCCTGAGGCGACCGTCCGGGGCGGCCGCATAGTCGCTCTTGTTGGGCACATTAAGGATCGTTGCGGTATGGGAAAGTCCGTAATCACGCCTCAAAAACCGTTCCGTGGTGTTGCACACGGCGGCAACGTTCTGCGCTTGAGCGATGCCGAGCCATTCGAGCATGAACCACACGCGGCGCATCACGGGTTTGGCCACAAGCTGGTCCACGCCCTGAAAATATTCCAACGAAAAATAATTGTACCGCGCCCGGTGAAGCCCGGCCGCGATCCTGGCAGGCACAAGCGCGGGCGGATCAACCGCCTCATACAACCGCGCCTTCAGACGGAGCAGCACCGCCAGGAGAGAAAAGAAATAGCGAAGGAAGAAGATCTTCCCGCGTGTGGAGCCGGCCTCAATAGTAATAGGATAGGTGTCTATGCCGGGCCAGGCCGGGTCGCCCTGGCCTGGCCGTCCTTCCCACGAAACAAGCGCCACCCGGTATCCTTTTTCGACAAGGGCCGACGCCTGGCGGTGGAAAAACGGATAGAACCGGGCATCGGCCAGATGGACGATGCACACATCGTAGCGGTTCCGCGAAATCGGTTTAGAAACGAGCATGGGTTCGCTTGCTTGACATAAGTGATTGGTAGACCGCATCCACTGCTGCAAAATGTTTGCCGTACGAGAAGGTTTTGGCCGCATGTGCACGGCCGGCGCCGCCGAGTTTGTTTCTGAGTCCGGCGTCGGTTGCGAGAAGCACCACCTTGCGCGCGGCTTCGGCGACGTCGAATTGCCTCACAAGAAATCCTTGCTCGCCGTCCACAAAACATTCGCTTACGCCGCCTGAGTCAAAGGCAACCACGGGCACCGCCATGGCCATTGCCTCGAGAATGACGCCGCCCAGGCCTTCCTGATAGTTAGGAAGATGCACGAACACCGTGGTGTGAGACAGCAACGCGGGAATTTCTTCGTGCGGCATCTGGCCGGTGATGGTTATCAGGCGGTTGAGTCCCAGCTCCAGCATCAGGTCTTTCACGGCCTGATAGTAGCTCTCGTGGCCCGGCTGCTTGTCGCCCACGATAAGATACTGCAGGCGGCCCGGAGCGGCTTTTTCGCACAGCGCGGCCATGCGGATAAAATGTTCGTGGCCCTTTACACGAAGGAACTTCGCTACGGTGACCACGGCGAGCCTGCCGGGGTCGATCGTGGGAGGACGGGGAAACGAGCGTGAGGCGCCGAAAAGGCGCGGATCGGGACCGGGGTCGTATACCACCGCCGCCCGTCGGTCTCCAACGCTGCGTTTCACTGCTTGCGAAATGCACACGACGGCGCCGGCAAACATCCGGCTCCACAGGCGGAACGCGCAGCGCCCGGAACGTGTTTCTATGCTTCGCCTCACGTGCGCCACCACGCGGGCGCCCGATGCCGCCGCGCACGGGTAAAACGGCGCGTCGATGATATCGGAAAAATGGACAAGCGCAAACCGTCCCTTGCGCATGAAGCACGTCACGCGCACAAGCGCTCCCGGCAGCGTCAGGCAGAACAAGAGGAAACCCACTCCCCGCCTTGGAGAGCGCATTCGCGCAAAGGGAACGATGGATACCGGGACCGCGGCTGCCTTGAGCCGATCAACGAATTCGCCCGATTCCGGGAATACGGCATGCACCTGGTATCGCGGGTCCTGAGCATAGTGGGTGATGAGCGCATAGGTGCAGATGGGCATGCCGGTATCGAATGAAGCGACCGACGAGAAGAAGCAGATTCTCGTTTTTGCAGGCTCTTTGACTATGGAGTGCGTGGCGGACCTTGATCCAATCATCCGGTTTCTCCAGCAGAAAATATACATTCCCGTTGGCCGCAGTCACGGGTCCGGCCTCTGCGCGTCCCACCTCGAAAAAAAGAGGCCACGCCCGTTCCCGGGCCTGGCCTCCTGCAAATTGCCGTCATGCGCGGTTCGCGCGCGTCAATAGGGCTTATCTCCCGAAATGAATCGGCTGAGCCTCTCCCTCGCCCGAGTCGCTTGACTCGGGGGAAGCGCTCCGGGGCGGATTTCCCTGCTGACCCTCGACGTGGGGAGCCAGCGGTGGGGCAACGGCACCTATGGCCGGTTGACTCGACGGATTGGCGTTGGCCGCACCCGCAGCGGCCTGCTCTTCGGCGGTAAGGATTCTCCTGCGCACCAGCACTTTTCTGCCGTGAAGCACCTCGGTATTCTCGGGAACGATCGCCACCGGTTCTTTGGCGGCAACCGGCTGGCTGGGAGCAATGATCTGGGGCCGCGGCGGCGCAATCTCGGGCGGAGGAGAAAAGGGCGCCGGCGCAGTCGCCGCGGGTGGCTGGCTCATGGCCGGGGGTAGATCGGTCTGTGGCGGCCTGTCCATTTCCGGGGCCCGGTTTCTGTCTCTAAACTGGTTGCCCTGGGGGCGGTTGTGCCTGTCCCTGTCTCTTCTCCGAAAATCGTCGTCTCTTCCCCTGTTTGGTCTGTTGTTGTTCTGATCTGGTCTTCTCTGGGAATTCTGAGGCGTGGAAACAACGTCCTTTATTTGCTTCCTGGCGTTTTCCTGGTCGCGCTCCGCGTTCTTGAGCCTGAGATTTATGTCTCGCAGAGATTTCTCCACATGATCGACCGGCTGCGGTTCCGGCGGCGTGAAAGGCTTTGGTCTCTGATCCATCACGGGCTTCTTGTTGAAGCGGTTGTCATCACGTCTCTTTCTGAAGTCCCGGTTGTCGTTGACAACGGGCGGGACTGCCGCAGGTTCGGGCTTTGCAACCGGCTTCTTGCCGGAAACAATAAGCACGATTGAAATTATCTGCAGGATGATTATAATAACAGACGCTGTTACTACTATCGTTGCTAAATCCATAAGTACGAAACTCCATAAGGTTTGAAAAAAGGGTTTTGTTATCCAGCTGTTGCATCTTCACTGCTGCAGGGCCTCTGGTATTGAGTGCGACATAGTATGCACGCACTTCACTTGCATTATGTCCTTTCCTCGCTCTTCACACACCTGCTGCCGGACACTACGCGCAGGGCGCGGTAATCGATGCGTGGCGCATCTGCTTGAAACGGTACTGTTGCCTGCAAACCTCCTTTCTTTTTTGTCAAACGGCGGCACCGCCAATGATGCCGCACCACTTTTTTGTCAAAGATCCAAGGGAAAGTCGCGCGCATTCGGATCGGCCGCTCTGGAACCAATCAAGACTCGGCCTTCGCCTGGCGGTTATTTTTTGGGCTCATTGGGACTCTTAGGGGTTTCCCGGGGCGCACCGGAGATCTCATTGGTACTCTTGATGATGGCGGCCAACTCGTTGATCTTCTTCGTCGCCAGGTAGATTTTGCTCCAAAGGAAAATAAGAACGAGGAGGAAGAAAAAGAAGTTGATTATCCAGATTATTCTGACAATTTCCATAATACGCTATTAATAAAAAACATTATGTGACATCCCGCGAGGCCTTGTCACTCCTTAAGATACGTCTCGGGACTCGCGAGACGCAAGAATTTATCGGCAAGCAACCACTCTGCTTGGAGGCCGTGAAACCAAAGTGCTGCGGCGCGCATCGGCCAGAGGGAATTCCAATCCGGCAGGGTCGGCATGCGAAATTGGCACCCGGTCCTTTTGCTGCACAGGGCAATCCGCCGGTACAACTTGTTACCGTGGCGGATTGATCGCCAACTTCTCTATCGGACTCTTGACAACTTTCTGTTGGACCCTGTCTTCGGCAATCACCTGGTACAAATAGACGCCGGGCGAAAGCTTGTGGCCGAAATCGTCTCTTCCGTCAAACGGTTCTCCGCGTTTGACGTCCTTGAATACTCTCACCAGCCGTCCCGACAGCGTGAACAATCTGATGGTAACAATCACCCGTTCTTCTTCGGTCTGGGTCACCGTCTTGGACAAATCGAAGTAAAAATTGCTCACCTGCCCCATGGGAACCGGGTTCGGATAGGTAAACACATGATACAAGGCAAGCTCGTCTTCGGTGGTGACCTCAAGAGCGACGCCCCTCTTTGCCACATTTCCAAGAAGGTCCTGCGCGGTGATATTGATGGTATAGGAGCCCAGCGGTACGGTTCCCGCGTCGAAGGTCCAGTTTGCGGTACCGCGGCGGTAGTCTCCCTGCCCAAACTGGAATTTGTGGTTGATATTGGTGCGCGCGATAACGCCCGGCACCTCAAACGTTATCCCCTCATTGGGCCCGGAGGACACTGCGTCGATACCGCTGGAGTCGTACATGTCTATCTCAAGTGTCAAGGGGAGCGGCGCGGAGATCTTGTCGGTGGACGTTGCGCCCATGCTCGACGCCGCTGCCGCGGTCGCGGACGCTCCCTGGTACACCGGCCGGATCGAGATTGACGGGCCGACGGTATCGGTGATTTTTGTGGAGGCAAAACCGTGAAACAGGTAATTGCTGTTGCTGCCGAGCGCGACGCTGTCGGCGATCCAGCCGTACCCCGTGAGCCGGATGCCCGAAGTGTTGAAGGTGACATTCTTGGGCAGCAGGATCTGCTGTTGGAACACGCCATTAACAATCTGCGTCTGCCCTGCAAAAATCGGAGTCCCGGGCATTTTGTATATGGGATTGTTTCCCGTGAGGGCCTGGCCGCCGTCCTTGCGCGTGGTGGCATAAGCAGGATTGAACAGGGTAATTTGCACCTTGGCGTTGCCGGCGGCGCCGAACTGCAGGTCGGCGGTTCCATTTTTCCTAAGGACTGCCCCGCGTATCGTTACCGGCTGCAAAGCCTTGAGCGTGTCCTTGAGCACGGCGCCGTTATTGTCGACAACGGTAAAGGAGATCGTGCGAGCCGGCCTCATCAGGTGTATGGACGGGTCGCCCAGGTATGAATACACTTTCTGGTTGTCGTCGGGGCCGGAATTCTTTGCCAGCGTAAGGGCTTCGCCGAGGCTTCTGGCTCCGCTGTCGCTGGTGTCAAAACAGAAAGTGAAAAAGTTCCCCGCAAGCTTTTCGTTGTCGGAGGCGTAGGCCTCACGAGTGGCCGAGATCGTGCTGATCGCGGCGCTGTTGGCCGCAAGAACGCAATATTCGGCCAGACACCGTTTTGTGCCGGGTTGATCGAATTTGCCTACCGAGCACGAGAAAGCGGAAATAAGGGGGTACTCGCCGTTATTCTGCAGGTTGCCGATATCCTCGGCCATAAAAATGTGTTCGTCGGCCCACACATTGTCGGCCCCGTGACCGAAATAGTTGACATATGCCACGCCGTTGTTTATCCCGTTGATGAGCGCCTGCTTGGCTTCGGGCTTTTCGTGCTGGGCGTTCCAGGGGTATTCGAACAAGTAGTCTTTTCGTACGTCGATGGCGGGACGCAAATGCTCCACAAGGGAGTCGACCATCTCTGACGACTCCTCGTGTTGCGTGCCGAGCTGGTCCACTTTGTTTCCCTGCATGTCGTCGTCGGCGACAAGCAGCATCCGGTTGCGCCACGCGCCGAAATCCGCGACCGACGGGTCCTCCGTCTGGATGATTTTGTCAACCGCTTGCGAAGCGTCCTGCGCCGTTCTGCAGGGAATGCGGCCCAGGAAACAATCGGGCGTTGAGGCCGGCGAGGCGGCATTGTCGCCCGGATCAAGGTACACAAAGAAATCTTCAACGCATTTGTCGCTGAATTCCGCCACCGGGATAAAGCAGGTGTCTCGCGTGGCAATATTTCGATAGTCGTAGTGACCGCCTCCCATGAACACGACATAGTCGAACGAGGAGTTCTGAGCGTGCACGTATTCCAGGCAATTTCGCAATGCGGAAGGGTCGGTATTGCTCCCCGAGAACTGGTCGTAAATGTCGGTTATTGAAATTGCCTTGGGGTTGCCGAACCGGCCGATGTTTCTCTTGTGCCGCGCAAGCCGCTGGGCCTGCACCATGAAGTTGGGGTGGGTGACAATGAGGTAATCGATGGGCGTCGACAGAGAGCGAAGGTCCCGCACGGTAAAGTCCGTGCCGCTCTTGGGACCAACAAGCGTTAGCGTGGGGGAACCGCCGATCGCCTGCTGTGTGCAAACGTAGTACCGCACGCCGATCCCTGCCGTGTCGGTCCATTCGTAGGTTCCACCGCTCCGTACCGTGTCCACGAGCGACATCGAAGCATCGGCGTTGCCGATTCTTATGATGTAAACCAGATCCGAGGGAAGTCCGGAAAGCCTGTATCGCACCAGGCCCGAGTCTTCCGGCGAAAACACGGTGAGGGAGGGCTGGTTTGTCATTGTGAGCTTTTCCATGTACCGGAATTCAACCTGTTTCAACTCAACGGTGTCGCTCTTGCCCGCGTTTATAGAAAGAACAAGACCGCTGCCGGGGCTGTACGTAAAGGGAGACCACGTGCCATATTGGCCTTGGGTGGATATGGCGGAGCCGCCGTAGAGTATCGTAAGGTTCGGCGATCCCGTCATGTATCCCGAGATAACCTGCAGGCTGCAGGGCGCCGCTGCATCGGCCAACGGAAGCACCGGATTGTCAATTGGGAACGACGGCATGTAGTAGGTGAGACTTGTCCAGGCCCATTCGAGGCCGCCATCGCCGCCCTGGGTGAGGGACGGCCAGACGGATTTCTTCAGGAGCAGGTGGCTCTTGAACGAGGTGAGAGTGTCTTGCGCCGGGGCAGAAACAGGCGCCATCCTGGCGAGAGACAGTCCGGAGTCGCTCTTGATTGCAATCCAGTAATGGCGATAATCGTCGTAGTGGTCGATTTTGTAGGTGAAGCGACGCGGCGCGACCGTGGTATCGTACAGCCAGTCGGATATGCTGCTGACGTAGGCAAGCAGGTAATCGCCGGCGTCAAGCGTATCGTTCTTGTTGGCGTCGAACCGCGCGAGGGGCACTTCGCTCAGGCCATCGGGAATCTGGTCGGGCGTCGGCGTCTGTGTCGGCAATTCCCCCTTGCATGAGGCATACAGGGCTACCCGGCTGATGCGGGGCGAATAGCCGAGCAGCGAGATGATGTCGCTGCCGCGCAATTTGATGACTCCGTTTTCGTTGATTGTTCCCTCGTTGTAGCCGCTGTGGCCGTCGCCGACCGAAAAGGTTATCATGGACTGGGATGTTGACAAAGGGTATTGCTTGGCGGAGGCCCGCTTGGCGGAAGGCGCGGCCGCAGCCCACCCCGCGGCCACCGAATAGTTGAGCACCAGACTTCTCAGCATGTGTGCATAATCGGATTTCGGCGACGTGGCGGCGGGGGCCGTTTGGGCCGCAGGAAACTCGATTGTAATTTCCGCTTTGTCGAGAACCTGTGCGGAGGAGCCTTTCGCCGCTGAGACAACCGGCCTCAGGATGAGCTGCGCGCAACGCATCCGGCCGAACTGCGCGTACGTAACATCGGATATCCAGGGGCCGGAGAAATGGAGGCCCGGGAATCGCGGACCGGTTTTTGGAGCATTCCTCACGCGCAGCGGACTGCGCAGCGGTTCCACATGCGAGGAAACCTGACCCATCCGCACCGAAATTGCGCCCCGGGCAGGCACGCCCACGTGCAGGGAAAACGCCGGTACAATGGCTTCGCCGTTTTCGCCCAGGTCCACGTTCGAGCCGGAAAACTCAATGGCCGACGCGGCCGCGCCGGTCGGGATTACCCGAAGATTGTCGGTTGTCCATTGAAAGGTAAGCCTTTTGGCGGAATTCTCAGTCACTCGGATTGACGAAAATGACGCTCCGAAACATCCCAGGCAAAGCATCAACGCGAACATGCGGGTCAGCATGAGACTTTTTTCCCTTTTGTGCCAGGTGAGATAGCGTGCTAAAACAAAAAACTCCTCAACCCCTCAAAGTATCGGCAGAGGCTCATTCTCCCCCGCACCTAAACTCGATCCTCCGAGAGTACGTTTCAAAATACTTATTTAATGCGGGAAAATGGAGATTCTCCGGGTCAAGGCCAGTCCAAAAGCCTCTTTCGGCTTTCCCTGGGCCGCGAAGCGGGCGGGACGTGCGGGGCGAATGCAGCCCGATGTTCGGGATTCCCGGCTCGGTTCTGGAAATGTATCTTGCTTTGCGTTAGAACACGAACGTCAGGATAAATCCGACAAGACAGGCGCCGGCGATGCATCCGGATACCAGACCGTCGCCGTTGTTCTTCGGCTTGCGGAAGTTGTAGAAATACACGGACGCGCCACCGCAAGCGCACGCTCCCGCGAGGGTGGCGATGCGCAGCGCATTGGTGAGCCCCGACGGCTGGTCCGATTTGTTAACACCCGCCGATGGAAAATTGACGATCACGTTCTCCATACGATGAGGCCGGACGGTCACGTCCTGGCCCATACGTTCGCCTTCATGTTTTAAGAAGAGCCTGTGTGGACCGGCAAACAGGTTCTCGATTACTTTCGGCGACGTGCCTGCGTACGCGCTGTCCACGTAGATTTGCGCCTGCGAGGGATTGGTTCTCACGTACAACGAACCGGCGTCTACGCGTTTGAGGATTTCGGGCCGCACATCCTCGGGAAGGGGGCAAACCAGGGCGATGCGCGCCGCAACGGTCGCGGCAAATTGGTCCGGAGAGAGGCTGTCGGGCCTGTCGAACCTGTAGAAGAAGCAGATTATGCCGCTGCCGGCATCATAGAGGGTAAGAGTATATCGCCGCCCGCCAACTTCGGGGGAGAGCGATCCGATGAGAACGCGTGTGGCGCCCGTGGCCATCCCGATTGCGACAATTTCGGGCGCACGGACGGCGGTATCGGACGGCGGGGCAATTCTTCTTTGTGAGCTGTCAAGATACAACGAAGGGTAGTGGGAAATTGCGGCGAGAGAATCGGACACCATCTTTGCGAAGAGGGAACACTCCGCCGGCATTCCCGGCGGTATCCGAAAAGGAAGTACGGCAAAGCCGGCCGCGCCGGCGTTTCCGCACAACAGCAGCAAGGAAATCACCGGAAACAATAGTGCGCGCATTTTGTTCGCTATGTCTCCCCATCATCAAGTATACTTTCCTTCACAAAAATAGTTAACACCCTCCGTGCGTGGGGACCTTTTGACTGCCTTGTCCGGATGCCGGCGTGGTGAGGAGGTCCCCTCGCCCTTGAAAACGAATCGGGTTCAAATGGAAACGAAGCTGAAGGTCGAAAAAATGGTCCATGGAGGATTCGGGCTTTGTCGTACGGACAACGGCGTCGTGTTTGTTTCCGACGGCCTGCCAGGCGAGACCGTGCGCGCCGTTGTGGAAAGGCCGGTCGGCGGCCAGGCGCATGCGTCGGCTCTCGAGATTCTGGTACCTTCGCCTTTCCGCAGGAAGCCGGCATGCCCCCTCGCAGGAATCTGCGGCGGCTGCGACTGGCTGCATATTGAATACAAGGCGCAAGTGACGATGAAGCTGGAGATCTTTCGGGAATGCCTCAAGCGAATCGGAAAAATCGATGACGCGCCGGAGATCACCGTTTGTGAATCGCCGGAGTTTGAATACAGGAGGCGGGTGCAATTCAAGGTGGATCAACTGAGGAACACGGCCGGGTTCTTCAGGAGAAAATCATCGGAGGTTGTGGCCATAGCGCATTGCCCGATTCTGTTCGGAGAGCTCAATAACCTTTTGGCTCATTTGCCGTCGTGCATGGCTGCGCTGCCAAAGGGCATAGCACAGTTGAAAGCAATTTGCGGCACGGGCGCGAAGATCGCGGCCAACAGCTCGATCTTCCCTGCCGTTGCGTCGTCGCCCGTCCTGCCGGGATGCACCGTGCCAACAACGGAAATTGAAACCCAGGGGCGTCGATTCGTCGTGGACGGCGAGAGCTTTTTCCAATCGAACCGGTTCCTTTGCGGCACAATGGGCCAGTGGGCGGCGGACCTGCTTGAGGGTGAGACGCTGTGGGACCTGTTCGGCGGATCAGGCTTCTTCTCCGTGTTTCTCGGGAAACGCTTTGGGAAAGGCGTATTGGTGGACAACGAGCAGTGCCACATTGCTGCGGCACGAAAAAACCTTCAGGCGAACGGCATCGCCGGGATCACCACCGAGGCGACGACAGCGGCGCAATTCCTCTGTGCCTCAGCGCAAGCCAAAGACCGTCCTGAATGCATTGTCGTTGATCCTCCGCGGGAAGGGCTTCAAAAAAACGTTCGCGAACTTCTTGCCGCCGTCGCGCCTTCGACGCTGTTGTATGTTTCGTGTGACCCTGCCACGCAGGCGCGGGACGCGGGGTTTCTCATAAAGAAATGCGGCTATGCCATTGACAAGGCCGCACTCTTCGACTGCTACCCGCAAACACATCATCTCGAAACCATGCTTCTCCTGCGACGGTGACGCCTTGGGGTTGTTCTACAATCCTCCCCGCAGCCGTTCCAGCGCCACCACACGGCCAACAGGCCGTTTGTCCGACAATCCGTTGTGCTCCGGATGTGCTAGCCTGTAGTACACGGCCTTTACAAAAGGCGCCGGACTCTCCGCTGCCCTGTCGACATCCGGGTTGGACAGATATTCGATAGCGCGCGTCGCCTGGGGATCATAGGGGACCGCATGGAAGAACAATCCGTTTGATGCATAGATCGCCCCCCCTGCAAGGGCTGCAAAAGCAAGGAACGATAGTTTTTTCATTGTGCACCCCTTTCTCGTCGCTGTTTCTGCGTACTTATATTAAGTGAACAAACTTCGTGCCATCAAATCTGGTTTTTATGATAACAGTCTTTCTTATAGAGAGTTACAAGCTATTTCTCTTGGTGAAGGTCCACGGCCCAAGACGCCTATCTTTTGTTGAGCAGATTCTCGCAGTTGGCTACTTGATCTGATTGTCATCATAATTTAATAATCGACAATTGCTTATGATCTTGAGTAGCGCCTTTCGCCGTTTTGAGAAGTTTCTGATTTCGGGTCCGATCGTTCCGTTTTTGTCCGATTTTGCATCAATTGGCATAAGTACTTGATTTGGTTGGTACTAGAATGATATTCGAGCGCGGATTGTTTCAAAATGAGATTTTCGCTTGGGATCCATAGTTGCGCAGTGTATTCATTTTGTGTAGCCCAGTCCAAAGAGTCGTTCTTTAACGCCATGCGGAAAAACATGTCGACAGCGAAGGAATCTACTAATTTAGAAGAATCGCGCCCTTCGCAGTCCGTCGAGGCTACAAGCCGTGAACAATGCTATAATCAGCGCCGGATCAAACATCGATCCGGCCAGCAATATTGACAAGGCAGAAGACCTGTTGCGACGGGACCTGAAGGTTGTCGCCTGCGCAGGTCGGCTCACCACAAAACCCGTGGGATATGCGGACCAGCCGGATTTTGTCAATACCGCGTTTCAGGTGGAAACTGCTCTTGATGCCGCTGCGCTTTCGGCGTATCTGAAGGGCGTTGAATCCTCGCTGGGACGTGTCCGCACTTCAAACAAGTTCGGACCCCGCACCATCGACCTTGACATAGTGGTATTCAACGGAACAATCGTCGACGAGGACGTGTACGAAAGGGATTTTCTGGCATCGCTGGTTCTCGAGCTCTCGCCGGAGCTGGCAAACCTTCTAATTCGGCGGCCCCTCTAGGCGCGGAACAATTTATTTTATGCGGGGCATTCTCGCGCTCACACTCACAAAGAAGGATATCTTCCATGCAGCACAACCCAACCGATCAGACGCTCGTTCTTATCAAACCCGACGCGCTCAAGAACTCCCTTACCGGCTATGTTCTGTCCCTATTGTCGGAATTCCATACCGGCCTGCGGTTTGCCGGAGTAAAAGTCGTTCATGTCAACCGCATGCTCGCGGAAGAGCATTATGCGGAACACCGTGGCAAGGTCTTCTACGCTTCGCTCATCGATTACATCGAAGGCCGCCTTCATTACACAGACGATGCATGGAAGCGCCGGGTGATTGCACTTATGTACCAGGGCCCCGACGCCATCAAGAAGATACGCGACATCGCCGGGCCCACCAACCCCCTCAATGCGCGTGATAAAAGACCCGGATGCATCAGGTCGCTGGGGACGCTCGCGCCAATCAAGGATGAGGCCGGGAACACCCTTGGCGAGCGCATGGACAACCTCATTCACGCTTCGGCAAATGAAGCCGATGCAGAGCGCGAAATAAAGCTGTGGTTCAGGCCGAACGACATTCCGCCCGCCATGCAGCCTTTTGCGACCACCGAAAGCGACGAGCACTACTATTACCGTGAAAGCAAGCTGTTCACCTCGCACGAACCCGGCAGCGCCTGCATTCTCGCCCCCGGCGACATTGCATGGAAAACGGATTTCGAGGCTCTGCAATTAATTTGCAAAGGGAAACAGGCTGCGTGCACGGTGGAAGCGGTAGTGGCGAAATACCTGATCAACGAGAAGTGGGAAGAGGAATAGCAGCCGACGACTTAGTGCGTCGGGATGCCGATCCTGTTCTGCAGAAAAGCGCTTATTTTCGCGGCCCGTCGGCACAATATTTGTCGTGATGCGCCGACAAGTCGGCGCTTCTAATTCACTCCTCAACCACAGAATCCTTATCAATCCCCAGCTTGCGCAATTTCCTAAAAAGTGTCGCCTTGTGAATCCCCAGCTTTTGCGCCGTTTTTATCTTGCTCCCGCCCATCTCGGCCAGTACGCTTGTGAGATAGAGCTTCTCCAGTTCGTCAAAGTCCTTGACATGAGATATTGCCTTCAATCCCGCTCCGGACGCTCCGCCGCGAAACTGCGGCGGCAGATGGGCCGTTCCGATCTCCGGCTCGGTGCAAAAGACGAACGCATGCTCGATGGCATTTTCCAGTTCACGGATATTGCCGGGAAAATCGTATGACAGAAGCGCGTTGAGCGCGTCCCGGGAGACGGCTTTGATCTCTTTGTTGTAGCGCGTGTTGAAACGCTCGACAAAATGCTCGCACAGCAGGGGAATATCGCTGCGCCGGTCGCGCAGGGGCGGAAGCTTGATGACCAGGATGTTGATCCGGTAGTACAGATCTTCCCGAAACTCGCCTTTCTTCACTTTTGCCGGAAGATCCTTGTTGGTGGCCGCAACTATGCGGACGTCAACCTTGACCGCCGCGGTGCTTCCAAGCGGCTCAAACGTCTTTTCCTGGAGCACGCGGAGGAGCTTGGCCTGCATGGCGGCCGAAATGTCGCCGATTTCGTCGAGGAAAACCGTGCCGCCGTTTGCGCGGGAAAATATGCCCGGCTTGTCTTTCTTTGCGTCTGTAAATGCTCCCGCCTTGTACCCGAAAAGTTCGCTTTCCAGGAGATTGTCCGGGAGCGCCGAACAGTTTATGGCCACAAAAGGCTTGTTCTTGCGGGGGCTCAGTTCGTGAAGGGAGCGCGCCACCAGCTCCTTGCCCGTGCCGCTTTCTCCGGTAACCAGGGCCGTTGCCGGCGTCTGGGCAACGACGGGAAGGATGTCGAATATCTCCTTCATGAGCGGGCTGCGGCTCACCATGTTGTGAAAACTCGCCCGGTCCATGATCTCCTTTCGCAAGTTAGCGATAACATGCCGGGCCTCTTCCGTTTCCTCGCGGGCCTGCTTGAGGCGTGCCTCGTCGGCTTTCCTTTTTTCGGTGGCGTCCTGAACCTGCACCAGGTACATCCCGGACGCTCCTGCCTTTTTGTCGAGAGGTGTGAGGTGCCACAGGTAGAAACGGTCGCCGGTCCCCTTGTTCTGTTCCGGCCCAAACGACATTTTGGTTTCGTGTTCGACGCTGTCGCCGGCCGCCAAGGCCGTCTGCTTGTCGCTTGGCAGGGCCAGCGTGGCAAACAGGTCGAAGGGCACATCGGACGGCTGCGCGTTACTCGGTATGCCGAACATAGCGGAGAGCGCGTTGTTCATTTCCGTGAGCCTGCCCGACGCGTCGCACACCGCAATTCCGATGGGCGACCACGAGACGATGCTCTTGAACCGCTTTTCGCTTTCCCTCAGTTTTTGCTCCGCAATCACGCGGCCGGTTATGTCGATGATGCACATCCGCATGCCGGTGATCCGATTGCCCGTTGAAATAGGCGAAGAATTGACAAGCAGATGCAGCACCGCGCCGTCCTTGCGCGTAAGGGTATACTGGCCCGGGTTGCCGAAGTCGCCGTGGTAAATGTTGTGGATGTCCTTCCTGGCGCGCTCGTGGTCGGCCGGCGAGATGAGGTCGAAGAGATGCACGCCCCGCTTGAAATCGTCCTGCGTGAGCAGGAACGTGTCGAGCCCCTTCATGTTCGTGTATGTCAATTTCATGTCGTTGTCCCACTCGCAGATGCTGCCGGGGAGCAGCTGGGCCGTGTCGCGGAACCGGTGCTCGCTGGCGCGCAGTTCCGCCTCGGCACGCGCGCGGTCGGTGATGTCGGTGAGCGAGATGAGGCTGCGCCGCGTGCCGGGGATCATGCCGACGCTGATGAGGATGTTGCGGACTCCGCCGTCCTTTTGCAGCAGGACGAATTCGTATTCGCTGGGCACGTCGGCATCACCCTGCCTGCGTTTCTTGAAATACTCGGTCATCCGATCCCGGTCCTGCCGGGCAACATAATCGGCAAACGGTTTCCTGCTTTTCATTTCGGCCTGGCTGTACCCGGTAATGATCTCGGTTTTGTGGTTTCCGGCGGATATGGTCATGTCCTCTTCGAGGACGAGCATCGCCGTGCCGGTGGATTCCAGGGCCGCATTATACAGTTCCTCTTGTTTGCGCACTGCTTCACGCATTCGCTCCGCATCAACCTGCGTAGCGCTGAGTTCCTGCACCTTTTGCACAAGTTCTTCTTTTGTCATTGCGTCAAAGTTCATTTGAGGCTCCCTGAAAAGGGTCGTTGCATGCCGAGGAAGCCGGCCCGATTACGGTGCCGGGCTCATGGCCGGAATCGGATCGAAGGGTGAACCGGGAATATGTCAACCGGCTGCCACCATCCTAAAATAGAATGTCACTTGCGCTTTGACAAGGGTTGCGGCGCAGGGCCATTTTTATTCTGCCCGGCAGTGTAGTATTTTGCTTGTAGAGGGTGCCGCACGAACCCTGGACACGGAGAAATTATGGACAGAAGAATCGTCGATCTGCTCGGCACCATTCACGCGGAAGCATCGTTTTTGCTCCTCGCCGAGAAGGACTATTGCGGCCAGGACTTTGTGCTCGAAACCTGCGCAGGCTGCCAGTGTTTTTTCGCCTGTGAGTCGATCACGCGCGGAAACCGGCTGCTTTCGGATCTCAGAGGCGAACAAAGCGCACAAGGAGCGGACATGAACAGAGAGGTGTTCGAGACAAAGTGCCAGCTCGTTCTGGACTGGGCCCGTTCCGAAGTGAGGCATTTCGGTGAATTCTCCTCCTCGGCCGAGGACATGAAGAAGGCCCGGGAGCTGGCGGATACCATAGCCGACGTGGAGCCCTATATCAAGGCGTCGTTTGCGCTCACCGATACCATCAAGACCATGATCGGCGAATACCGCATTATGATTGAACTTCTCGACAAGAAGCTTCCCAAGTGGCGGGAGAATTTCTCCTTCGACAAGACCTGCGCCGAGGCCGAGGCCCTGGTGAATAAGATCCTCTGTTGACGGCAGAGGGCGTTGACTCGTCAAGACGGAAGGGTTGGGTTTGTGATTCGTTTGGAATGGGGCTCAACATTCTCGTTGCTCTCTCCTCGCTTCTCAATTCCGGCTTTCCCGGCTTAGAATTCGTCCATTGTGAAATCATTCAAACGCACCTACATCGAAATCACCAACGCCTGCAACCTGTCGTGCGCGTTTTGCCCGGGCACGTCGCGCCGCGTCGCATTCATGAATCCCGGCATGTTCGACACCGTGCTTGGTAGGCTGGGACGGCATGCCACGCACCTGTATTTCCACGTTCTGGGCGAGCCGCTCCTGCACCCCGCTCTTGCCGAGTTTCTGGACATTGCCCACAGGCACGAAAAGCCCGTGAACCTCACCACCAACGGAATTCTTATTGGTAACTCCGGTTCCGCAATTCTGGGCAAACCCGCGTTACGGCAGGTGACGTTTTCCCTGCACAGTTTCCATCCGGAAAATCCGGCCGCCGACATCCACGACTATCTTGACCCGATCTTTGCATTTGTCCACGCGGCAAAGGATCGGCACATCATCCGGCTAAGGGTGTGGGACAAAGATGCGCTGCCCGACAACGGTTTGCGCCAGGCGATGCTCCATGCAATTGCCGGCGAGTTCGGGCTTTTGCCGGAAGTGCGGACCGGCCTCGGGTCGGCGGACGCGGTTTGCCTCGGTACAAACGTATTTCTTAATGCCACAAGTCGCTTCGAGTGGCCCCATCTTGCGGGGCCGGACCAGGGCGGCCGCGGCTTTTGCCTGGCGCTGCGCGAGCAGATCGCGGTGCTCGTTGACGGCACCGTGGTTCCGTGCTGCCTTGACAAAGACGGCAGCATGGCGCTTGGAAACATCCTTATGCAATCCATGGCCGAAATTGTTGCGTCCGATCGCGCCCGGCGTATTTACCTGGGCTTTTCAAAGCGCACAGCGGTTGAAGACCTCTGCAGGCATTGTTCCTACCGGCTGCGGTTCGACGGCAGTCGAGCCCGCGAGAATAGGGAAGCTTGACCTTCTTGCAGGGTTTTCGCCGCGCATTGTATAATGATGTTTGTCGTTATTCCCTTTGGGGCGCGGGTCGCATTGAAGAACCCCGCAGCACCACGACTACGACTGCATACAACACTACAGGAGTAGACGCGACAGCGAACCTTCGGGGACCGCGATTACAACCGGATGTACACCCCAGTGAGCAGCCTGCAATCCGCAAACTTTGGGATTTAAGGACAAAGTATCGTGCGTTGTTCTGATTTCGTAATGCTTCACTTTTGCGTTACCGCAAAAACGCTTAAACGGCGGGTGCGTGCGCTGGCGCTTGTGCTGCTTTCCTTCGCGTCTCTGCCCGGAGGCCGCGCCGTAAACCCTTTCGGTTCGCTTCACGCTGCTCAACGGGCCTATATTTCGAAGGACTATGTGGACACGGTGGTCCAGCAGGCCTTCAATTCTCTCAATGAAGCGATGAGCATTCCGGGTGCCGATTTTAAGCACAGGGCGGCGATCGAGGACGCGCGCCGCGTTGCAAAAAGGCTCAAATCGCTGGCAGAAGGCGATCCTAATGCGCAGTATATCCTGTTCCGGGCAGGCGAGCTGGAACAGCAGCTGTGGCTCGAGGAGAACGACCTTGATTTGCAGAAGACCCGCGAAGTGCAGAAACTCAAGAATGCCTGTATTGACACATTCAACATAGAACTCGGGAAGAAGCGCCCCGATTTTGCGAACCTCGGTCGCCTTGTTGCCAGGATCGACGCGTTCAAAGATCCGGACAAGGCCGACGAAATGCGGCGCTCCCAGGCGCAGCGGAAGACAAACGTGTCACGGGAGCTCACCTATCGCTTTGAGCGGGCGTTTGCAAACGGCGATCTCGACACCGCGCGCAAGGAATTGGATTACTGCTCCCGAAACCGGGCATTTCTTGCGCTCACCGATGCTTCGTACAACGCACTATCGGATCGGATCCGCCTGCAATCGGAAGCCGTGAGGAAAAGGCCGTCTCTGGAAGCCGACCTCAAGCGCGGCCGGGATTGTCTTACCAGAAATCAACTTCGCGAGACCTGGGCCGCGGTCGGGTCGGTGCGCTCCAGCCTGGACCAGATACGGGGAGGCTTGCCGCTGAGCACCTGGAGTTCCCTGGAAACACAGTGGAAATCGTTGCGCGCCGGCGCATCCCGCAAGGACGATTCGCTCGTGGCTTCGGTGGTGGAACTGTACGCTTCCAAGGGCGAAGACGCTGCCCTGGCCTACATCGACAAAGTACTCAAGAAGCTCGGGGTGTCTGAGGAAAAGGTGGCCGCGGCAAGCACCTATGTGCTGAGTCACGGCGCGCATCCGGTAAAGCGTGATTCGCTCATCGATCGCGAAGTTGATGAGATGTCGGCCGCAAAAAGCGGTACCGAAATAAACATCGACGGCATCCGGGAACGCGCGAAACAGAAGGCCAAGGCAAAGGCCGACAGCATCCGGATTGCGGATGAGCGCAACACCGAAGCCCTTGTCCTGGAAATCTATTCCTTGCTCGAACGCGGCAAAATCGATGATGCGTTTACAAGGTTCAACGCCAACCTCGTGGCGCTTGAAACCTACGTCAACAAGGACGCACTGGGCACGCTTTCGACGTCCGTGTCCCAGGCATACAGCCAGTGGCGCGATGAGAAAGCCGGCCTCGACCGCATGATCGCAACGGTCGCGCCGGCCACTACTACTAACGATCTCAAGGATGACCGGGAAAAAGCGGCCGGCCATATTTCGCAGATCTATGCAATGCTCGAAAAGGGAAAGACCCGCGATGCCTACGAACATTTCACCAGGTACCGCGACAAACTGAAACAGTATGTGTGCAAAGAGGCGTTCGACATGGTGGAATCGACGGTGACCCAGGCCTGGGGCGCGGCGGAGAATCTGGACAAGTTACGCGCGGAGAAAAAGTAATTGCCGACAAGAGTGGTATTTATCCTCTTATCAACGATGCCCGGCCCTCTCACAACCTGAACCCGACTCTTACTCCGAGCGATATGCCGAAACGTTCCAGGAAGATCGGCAGCCTTGCCATGTCGTAGTCCCAGTAGTATTCCCGCACGTTGGGCCAGTCGAAAATATTGGTGACCTCTACATACCCGTCGTATCGCGTGAGGAACCGGTTGTCTTTGACAGGCTCGCTCACCTGCATCTTGAGATCGACCCGCCGGTACAGCGGTTCGCGGGAAAAGTCCTTTGCATACTCCGGCATGGAGTCGGTCCGGATTATTTCGCGGTACGGCAGGCCTGCGGAGAAGAACCCGATCAGAAAAAACTGGAGCCTGTCGGAAAGAACGCTGTACCTGAGTATTGACTTTTGCGACCACGGCACGTTCCATTCGTATCCGGCCTGGCCGCCCGGATACTGCCGGACGCCCCGGTTTACATCCAGAAACAGCGTGAGCGTCCAGTGTTCCAGCGGCGAGATCGTTGCGGAGGAAGAAATTCCCTCCACGAGCAGCGGACTTTCGAGAGACTGGTCCCACACGAGGTTCCCGGGCACGAGCGAGCGGGCGGCGCAACGGTCTTTCCACGTGATGTACGCGCTTGCCGCAAGATTTGCCCACGCCGCGGGCATGAGCTCGTAGTTTGACGAAAGCGAATAGTTCTTCTGCAGTTCGCCCCTGTAGCTGTACGATGGCAGGCCGCGAATGTCGGGCCGCGAGGTTGTGATGCCGCCCGAAAGACCCATTGACGAATGATCGAGCTGCATCCGCGCCCACAGGCCGGGGTCCGCAAACATCTCGTGCCACGGTGCAATGCCGCCGCAAAGAAGGTTGGCGCCTGCGCTGAGCCTGCCGGCTTCGCGGGTGGCGCCGACGTGGACCGTTACCTCGGTCTCCTTGCCGGCCGCGGCCGAGGCCGATTGACTGTCGGCCGCGGACATTTTCCCCGAAGCGGGGTTGGGAAGAATGGTCTGGCTGCCCGTCCAGTCCAGGCGCTCCAGTTGAACCGCGGCGTCGTAGTACGACGACCCTTTCCTTACGAACGAAAATGCCGCTCGCACGGTGGCGTTGGTCCGCTCCACCTGCAGCAGCGGGACTATTTCCACATATTTCTTTCCTTCGTAGTAGTGTTGCTGCGACGCGCCTGCCGAAACCGACAGGATGCCGCTACGGAGCGTGTCCTGCGCCGAAGCGGCCGCAACTCCCCACGGAACGGTCATGCCGGGTCCGTGGATGGACGGCCGGTAAACGTCGTAGGCATAGAGCGCATATTCCCTTATCGCAATGCGGTTGAGCGCATTGGTCCCGGTGTACACGAGATCGCCGAACGTTGACGGCATGCCGTAGCCGAGCGCCGCCTGTTCGGAACTCAGGGAATTGAGGCCGAGAAAGCTGATCTTGTAAGCGTCGGTGTTGGTAAAGGAAAGCTGGGAGATGTCCGCGCCTTTACGGAACGGAAGGGACAGCGAGATATCCTGCGACAGCGTGCCCATGCCTGCGGAAATTTCGGGCCGTGGAATAAGGCGCGGGTCTGCGGGCCGGCTGATGCCGGGATCGCAGGAGATCACCGACGACGAAGCGTCGGAATACCTTCCGGACATCCTGTCGGTGATCACGCGGAAGTCGCTTACCGTGGTAATCATGGTGGCGCTATGGTCGCAGAATGTGCTGTTTGAAAAATGGGAGGGCGCAAACATCGGGACATCATACATCCGGAAAGAATTGTCCAGCGGGCTTTGTCCGCGGATAAGCAAGGACGATCCGGCTTCCGGGACCTGATTGACGCCCGGCTTGAGCACGATGATTTTGTCGATGTCGTCGGTGAGGCCGGTCCTGGTCTCTTCTTTTTCAACATCGACGCGCTCCGAGGTCTGGCTCCGTGTGCCCTTTACGACGAGCTTGTCGACGGTGGCCGAAGAGGTATCGGCTTGCGGCCACGCCTGAGCCGCGATTCCCAATGAAAACAGGAGAAGATTGCGTCGTTTCATAATGACAAATCGCGAAACAGCGGCGCCTGACCGCAAAGGAGCAGCAACGCATCGCCGCATGCGGGAAGAATAGAGGTTGACGAATTTGACTTTTGCAGGAATACGCTCGTGGTACGGGATTATTCTCCGTTTTGTCGGAACGGTTCTCCTGCACCATCGAGACGAGCAGGGACCGGTATGCAGGATTTGGTAGAAAGGCGCCTGAGCGTGTTGCGTAGTGCGAACCTTCGCGCCGCGTTTATTCCATCGCGTCAAGCGTTGCGACAGCGTACGCCGGGAGCCGCAGCTCGCAAGCGCCGCCCGAAGCCGTCACCTTCCTGCCGCCCTTGCGAAACGCGTGCGGCTGAGCGCAGGCCAGGTCAAATGATCCGGCGTCGAGCCTGCGCATCCGCAGATTCCCGGGGAGGCGACGCAAGACAACGGTGCGCGGATCCGGCGTTGTATTGGCGACAAGATAGCGGCGCCGACCGGCTTTTTCGAGTACGCATCCGTCAACGCGACGTCGGTCCTGCGATTCCAGCGGCCGCAACCGGCCACCCGCAAACTCGTTAACGTCGGCAATCACATGAAACAGGGGGAATACGCGGCGTCCGCCCCGTTCCATGATGCCGCAGTCGCCCGCGGCCTCGAAATAGGTAACGCTTGAAGCGCCACCCATAGCAGAACGGATTATGCTGCCCAGCGTCCACACCCCGCCGAGCAGCGATTTCTGGCGGCCGTCCGGCCCGTGGTCTTTGCGGGGCGCCGATGGATTGCCGCGCGGCCGCAGCGTGACCGGACTCACGATGATCGCCTTTCCCGGATACCGGTGATGCGCGGTGAGGAGGGCGTCATGCTGGCCTTCCAGATTGTCGATGATGACCGCGTCGTCGAACGTATGCACCTGCGGGTTGACGGAATAGCAAATACCTAGCGCTTCGCGCCACGCCGGTTTGTTCCTGTTGATTTCCACGAAATAGCCGTCGGTTCCGGCGACAATGCCGGCCGTGCGAAGGATTTTGCGGGCTGCAGCGCGAAACTTTGCGACCGTTTCACGCGTGGTCACTTTTTCGCCTAAGCGGAACAGCAGGACCCGCGTCACACGCGCGGCAACGGCGGCGGGGATCCGGGCGTCTTCTCCGATTGACCGCGCGTCTTTGCGAAAGTAAAGCGCCAATTCCAGCGGCAGGTTCACGGCGCGCGCGTTGCGGGCAGCCATGGTGAGAGCGCGCGAGGCGCCGGCAGTGTCGAACCTGATGTTTGTGCGCAGATGCGAGAACCCGCACGCGCCGATCAGGCTCGTCTCCTGCGCGGAAAGCGGCCCGGATGTTTCGCGGAGAGATGTCCCGATTTCCGGGATCGCATATGATCTTTGAGAAAAGCGTGCCGTATTTTCGGCCGCGGCACGAAGATTAACTGGTGTTGCAACTTTGGACGAAACCCTCAACACTATTCGCTGTCGATAGAGATCCCCCTTTTTCACACGAAACGGTATGTTGCTGGTGAGCGGCGGGCAATACACTTTGAACGAGGCATCGGTCCAGTTCCGCTGGTCCTCCATTTCAAACGTGTCGCCTTCGAAACGGAGTTCGGCGGCAGTTCGCGCGCCGAAGTCCGCGCGCAAGGCGCGCAGGTCTTTGAGCGGCTGATGCGGGCTGATGAGCGCACCGGGGAGCCGGCCGGTGACGTGCGTTCCATCTGTCAATTCGGCCTTGCAGCGGATATTTTTCCATTCCTTGAGCGGCAGAAGCACGCAGAACCCGATTCGGTTCGTTTCAAAGGTAGAGAGCGCTTTTCCGTGGAGGACAAACGAAACCGTGCCGTTGTCGTCGCCCTCGATTGTTGCCCGCCAGACAAAATCAATTTTGTCCCGTTTGTGGCGGCACCCGAATTCGATGCGAAACGAGGCCGGCGTACGCCGTATGGAAAGGCCGAGAATTTCGGGCCTCGTTGTGTTCCAGTATTTGTCGCGGACCGCGACATAGATGCGCCGGACTATCTCCCTGCCGTGCAGAGCGCAATTGCGCACTTCGCCGTTGCAATATGAGAGCGTGAGTTCTCCGGCGGCAAGCGCCTTTGGTTGGTCCGGCGGCAGCGGGGAGCCGTGAAGCGCGATGTTGCGCAGGGCGGGCGTGGAGGGGGTCATGCACAAGCCTTTTGAATAACGGGATCCCATTGTGTATAATATAGCAGTACGCGCCGCCCAAACCAAAGGCCGCGCCCCTTCTTGGACCCCCAGGAAACCTATGGCGAATTTTCGCTTGATATTTGGCAAAAATAACCGCAAGCCCATGCTCGTGCTTCTGGCGATTTTGGCTGTGTTCGTGCCGGTGCAATCCCTTCTTCTCCTGGTGATGGGGGACGACGCCACGCTGTCGATATCGACCGTGCCGATTTTGTTTTCCGGCTGGTTCCTGGGACCGTGGTGGGCGGTTGCCGCGGGCGCGGGCATGACAATATGTTTTGTTCTTGTTAAGGTATTGTCGCTCGGGCTTAATGCATGGTTCGACATCGCGGTGGGCGGCGCGTCTATCGTTATCTTTACGCTTATCGGGGTGGCCATCGGCAGGGTGGAACAGCTCAACAGGCTCCTTCGCCAGCAGCTTGAGGCGCGAAGAATCGCCGAGGCGGCCCTTGAATCCCGGACGCAGCAGCTTGCGCGATCCAACAAGGAACTCGAACAGTTCGCCTATATCGCTTCACACGACCTGCAGGAGCCGCTCAGAAAAATCTCCGCTTTCGGTTCCAGGCTTGCCTCAAAATATTGCGACGTGCTGGGCGAGCAGGGCGTCGATTACGTGACCCGGATGCAAAACGCGGCCGTTCGCATGCAGAGCCTCATTGACGGGCTGCTTTCCTACTCCCGGGTCACCACCAAGGCCCAGCCGTTTTCACGCGTCGATCTCCACGTTATTGCGGCCGACGTGCTTGTGGACCTCGAAACCAAGATCAAGGACACCGGCGCAACGGTGCGCACCGACGTGGCCGCGGTCATCGATGCCGATCCTTTGCAAATGCGGCAGCTGTTTCAGAACCTCGTGGGCAACGCGCTCAAGTATCACGCGGCCGACGTGTCGCCCGTAATTGACATTCGAGTATCATTGACGGACAAGGAATGCATCATTACCGTGGTAGACAACGGCATCGGCTTTGAGCAGCAGTACGCAGAGCAGATCTTCGGGGTGTTTACCCGCCTTCACGGCCGCAGCAGCGAGTACGAAGGATCGGGCATTGGGCTTTCGGTATGCAGGAAAATCGTCGACCGACACGGCGGGACCATTGGCGCCCGGTCGGAGCCCGGCAAGGGTGCAACATTTACGGTACGCCTTCCGTCCTCCCATGCGCAGCCGATGGATCTTCATTCCAATCCCGGCACTGGTAACGTATATTCTTGATAGGTGCGGCCCGTGTGTTTTCCCGGTCAAGGAGCAGTTCATGGACCAGAAAAAAAGCTCTGTTGTCATTCTCATGGCCGACGACGACGAGGACGATCGTCTCATGGCCAAGGAGGCCTTTAGCGAGGTAAAACTCCTCAACCACTTCTACACGGTTGAAAACGGCGAGGAGCTGATGAATTACCTCACCCGCAAGGGAAAATACGCCGACCCGGCGCTTTCCCCCCGCCCGGGCCTTGTACTGCTCGACCTCAACATGCCGAAGAAGGATGGCCGCCAGGCGCTTGCGGAAATCAAGGCCGATCCGGCGCTGCGCCATATTCCCATTGTGGTGCTTACCACCTCGAAGGCCGAGGAAGATATCCTCCGGTCGTATGACCTCGGCGTAAATTCGTTTATTGTGAAGCCGGTTACCTTTGACCAGCTCGTCGACATCATGAAAACGCTTACCAAGTACTGGTTCGAAATCGTGGAGCTTCCGCCCCAGGCATGACCGGGATTCTCCGGATTTAAGATGCGATTACCGGGATTTTAACAGTGGAAGATTTTTCATCCGATTCGTAAGGTATTAATTGTCTATGGACCAGAGACCCACCATCCGCGTCTGCCTTGTCGATGATGACGAGGACTATTACGTGATCACCCGCGATCTCCTCGCGGAGATTCCCTCATACGCTTTTGAGATCACCTGGATCAACACCTACGAACGTGCGATCGAAGAAATAGCGCGCTCGTCCTTTGACGTGCTGGTGTTCGATTACCGGCTGGGAGCGAAGAACGGGCTCGATCTGCTGCGGCAGGTGCTTGCCAAAGGGGTGCGCGCGCCCGTGATCATGCTTACCGGCCAGGGCGACCGTGAAATCGACATGGAAGCGATGAAGGCCGGCGCGGCGGACTATCTTGTCAAAGGGAAAATCGACGCCGTGCAGTTTGAGCGCTCGATCCGGTACTCCATGGAGCGGTTTTCGACGCTCGAACAGCTCCGTGCCTCCCGGGACTCGCTCCGGACCACATCCCAGCAGCTCGAAAAGGCGCTCGGCAGCATCAACGAAGAACTCGAGACCGCCAAGCGCATGCAGAAATCGCTCTTGCCCCAGACCTTTGACGCGTTTCCCGGCGTCGAATTCTCGGGCGTGTATCTGCCCAGCGGCGCGGTGGGCGGCGACATGTACGATGTTGTCCAGATCGACGACACGCACGTCGCCTTCCTCATGATCGACGTGTGCGGCCACGGCGTGCCGGCCGCGCTCATCACGGCAATGACAAAAGTCTCCTTTACACGGTATATTCTCAAGAATGATTCTCCCAAGTCAATATTTACCCAGGTGAACGCGGAGCTGTGCCGCTTTATGCCGGAAGGCAGGTATGTGACCGGTTTTCTGGCGATTCTCGACCTTACAACCAAGGTGCTTGCGTTTTCACGCGCAGGCCATCCTCCTGCCATGCACGCAAGCGCGCTCAACCGGACCGTGGATTACCTTACCACCGGCGCTCCCCTCATCGGGTGCTTCGTGGACAGCCAGTTTGAGGAAACCACGACCAGCGTCGCGGCCGGCGACACCATTGTTTTCTATACCGACGGCGTTGCGGAAAGCCAGAACAAGTCGGGGCTGCGCTATCCCATGCAGCGCGTTGAGGAAATTATCGTTGCGGAAGGGAAAAAGCCCGCCCGGGAGATAAGCGCCGCCATCATCGATTCGCTCAAGGAATTCGCCGGCAGCGAGCCGCAGGCGGATGATGTGACGGTGCTGGTGGTGAAAATTTTATAGTTCTTTGCGAGGAAATAAGGATAAAGAATTGGGAGATCACAAACGACTCTCTATGAATGACACCAGCAGACTATCAGATCAAATCCTCACCGCGGGGTACGGAGCGATGTCCTCTGCCCGTAAGCTTCAACAGGTTGTCGAGCTCACACAATCGGCCCAGACAATGGCGCTCACCCGGCTTCGCAGCCAATACGGGCCCATGAGCGAGCGCGAGGAGACTCTCCGGCTTGCCGCGCTCTGGCTGCCACGGAAGGACATGATACGGTTTCTCAACTGGGACCCGGTGGAAAAAGGATATTGAATGCCTCTATCCGACCCGCTCAGCGTTGTAAGAAAAGCAACGAATATTTTTGAAAAGGCCGGGATCAGGTACCTTGTTGGAGGGTCTCTTGCAAGTTCGTTGCATGGGATACCGCGGTCAACCCAGGACGTTGATATCGTTGCGGATCTGAATGTACAGCAGGTCGAAAATATCCTGCCCTTGCTTTCCGAGCATTTTTATGTCGACGAGGAAATGGCGAAAGACGCGGTGATGCGACGGTCGTCCTTCAATGTTATAGACAGGGAGCTGCTGTACAAACTGGATATTTTCGTACTATCCGACGACGCGCTTGCCGAAACCGAAATGAAGCGCCGGGTCGGGTACCGCCTGGCTGATTCGGACGACCAGACCATGTATGTCTGCAGCGCCGAAGACATTGTCGCCCACAAACTGTATTGGTACAGGCTTGGCGACGGAGTGTCCGAACGTCAGTGGAATGACGCGTTGAACGTCGTGAAAGTGCAGCGCGAACATCTGGACATGGATTATTTGACAAGAACTTGCTCGGCGCGCGGCGTTGGGGACCTTCTGGAAAAACTGCTTAAGGAGTACAAGACATAGGAGCCTGCAGAAATCGCCGGAAAAACCTTGCGATCCTCCCGGCGAATGCCTTGGCAAACAAGAATCAAACTCCTATTTCCCGTACATCTCGAATTCCCACACCGAGTAACCAAACCCCGTTGTGCTGGCGATTCCGTACATTGTGATGTATCGGTACGAACCGCTGAACCCGGTCATGTCGTCGGTGCGCGCGCCAATTGAGCCGTATCCTTGGAATTCACCGAATACCTTAGGAGACCGTTCTTGCAAGTGCCATCTTGTCAAATGGGCATTGAACCTCTGCCCAGCGTTAGGTGGACCGGCGGGTTTGCAAGAGCAAAGTGCCGCCCGACCACGGCCCGCAGGGCCATAGTGGCGGTGCGGCACCGAGGCCTTGGCCGAGCCCGGAGGGAGACCGACCCGGCCTTTGGCCGGGGAACGCCCATATTTTTGATTCTTTTGTGCTGCGGGCGACAATCGCCTTATTGCGGATGAGCTTTTTCCAAATCATCCAACATTTCGCCGCATTGCGACGTGGACGCGGAATCGTTGACGCATTGCCTGAGCACGTTCTTGGCCTTGGCCCACTCTTCCTCGTTGGAATAGGATACCGACCAGTTTACATATGCAGCTTCCAGGTTTTTCGCGATCATGGCGGTGTTTGCGCCCCGGGGGTCAACCGCCTTCAGCTTCTTGAGGATCCGAACCGCCTCGGGCCAATCTTTCTTGTCCCAGGCCGGCTTCAGTTGCGTTCCGTACATGGCTTGCACATTGGTGAGGAACCATTCCTGGCCTTTCGCATAGGGCGCAAATACGGTAGCGAGGCTTTCGGCATCGGCGTAATCACTCATGTTATCGGTGTAGAAGTTTATGTAATGGGAAACGTTTTCAAACACGGCTTTGTACATTTCGGATGTGTCCGGCATCCCTGATTTTGCCATCCCGTCCAGCGCCGCTTTGGATTCTGCGACGAACTCCTCATGGTTGTGAACCGACAGAAGGATGGTCGCGTAACCGTATTCCAGCGCGGCTATGCTCCACCTCACGTCCCCGTTCTCGGCAAAACGCTGCTTTTGAGCCAGAACGACCGGCATGATTTTTTTAAACATCCGTTCCGCGGTTTTGAAGTCCCCCGACTTCTGGAAATACTGGCATTCCAGGGCGTAAAGTGCGAACCGTTCTTTCTGCGTTGCGGCATCGTCGTCGAGGACATATCCCGTGATTTCCCTGAGCCGGTTGACATCTTCAAATTTCATGGCCGCAGGGTCGATGTGCCGCCTTGCCATGGCAAAACAGACCAGCCGGTACGGTTCCACGACCAGGCGCTTCTTGTAGTCCTCATAGGTCGAGCGCGGAAGACCCCGCGATAAGAACCAGGTGAGGGCCTTTGCCTTATAGAAGTTCTCGTCGTGGATCCAATCGAACCCGTTGCCGGCGGTTGTTTCGATTTCGATGATTTTGTTGTCCGCCGCGGTGAGCTGTACAAATGCGTAGGAGGGCAGCAGCACCCCGCTTGCCGGCAGGTCGAAGTACCGTGCCAGGACGATGTACAACATGGCGGAACTGATGCAGTTGTATTTCCCTGTTTCAAGGAGCGTTGAGAATGCGCCCTGATTCACGTCGTAGCCCGCAAGATCGGCCGCGGGATCCGCCTTGAGGAATTCCTTCCGCATCGCATCGAACAGGGCGTGTCCCTTGTGCCACGCATCGTGCTCGGCTGCAACCAACGGCCTGATCCTGGCTACGAACCCCTTGACAATTGCCGTATCCCTCTTGAACGACATCGAATCCCGTACGTCGCCTGATGCGACCAGCGCCAGGGCGAGCAGTTCGTCGGGATTTTCCGATTTCGCCCGGGAATCGTTTTGCAGGGTCCGGATTTCAACTGGCTTGAGATTGAACCAGAACGGAAACGGCGCATTGCCGAATTGAGAACGATCGTATGTGGCATCCGCGATTGAATACTCGTTCGGGGTCGGGTTCTTGAACGGAAGTTTAAAGGCGCATCCGGAGAGAAGAAGAGCGCATGCAGGAATCACGGCAAGACAGATTTGTTTGAACGGTATCATGATAATGGAATATACCACTTTTACGCATTGGGATTGAAGAACCCCGCCCCAAGTGGCGGGATTCTTCCTTAACTATGGAAATAATTTACTTTATATTCGCCCGCTAACCCCGCGCTAAGTCGCGGGGACTGCGCGGGCTGTGTTATTCACCGCAAAGGCGGAAAGGACGCGAAGAAGGCGCAAAGAAAAGAAGACTCACCACGGAGACACGGAGGCGGGCTATTGCAGGAGTCTCATCTTTTACGGCTTGTGTTTCGGCGTGGGGTGAACGTAAACGCAGAACAGCGCATTGAGTTTCGGATTTGAACTGTTGCAATACCGCTTGGTGATCGAATCGACAATTCCCGGCACCGCATCCTCAAGTTCGGTTCGAACCCGTATGAAGTTTTTCTCCAGTGTAACGACGGAAACATTGGACAACGCTCCGATCCACTTCATATCATCATCGGCGAAATTGGCGTCTTTGACGATCTTGAAGGTTCTTGTCTGTGAGGGATTGATCCAAGACATCGCGTGCTCCCGGCGGGTTAAAGGACTTGAACGTCCCAGGCGTAGTATACATGGTAACATACATCGTCCTTCGATCGTCGGAGGGGTAAATCGGATATAAATTGACGCGGGGGTTTTCTTTTGTCTATTGACCTCACCCTCGCCCCTCTCCTGAAGAGAGAGGGGAAAAGGATATCATCTACAATGGCGTCTTCGCTTTGCATACGTTTTGTCAAGAGCGCTTTCTTGACCGGACCTGGTCCTATTCCTGAACTCCACAATCCGCCTGCACTGCGCAACAAACTCCTCCGGCGTAAGGTCTGCCTTGCACCGGTTGACCAGCCACGAACAGATTTCGAAGGCCGGCGCATTCTCGCACGGGTCGATGTGGTCGATGGTGGGGAGCAGTGAGAATTTCTTGACAAGCGCTTTGCCCGGGTTCTTTGTGAAGGAATCGTCCCAGGCGCCGAGCAACCGCCAGCGAAGCGTTTGGCCGGTGAACGGGTCCAAAGGTCCGTTGTTCACGACAGCCTGGTGAATAAGGGCCTTGTACTGGCTGCCGGTGGCGTTAGCAACGCACGGCCGGTTTTGCTTTTTGTCTGCGTGGTACAGGTGCGAGGCCTTTCGAAGAAGCCAGCGCCTGTACTGGGCCTCCGGAACAATACCTTTGAGAAAGTCGGGCAGGAAATATTTCTGCGGAGAACCGTACACGGTAGCGAGGCGCAGCGTGGGTCCGTTCACCTTCTTTCTTACGCTTCCGGATAGTTGCGCGTTTCCGCGGCCGGCGATTCTCTTGCACAACGCAACAAACTCTTGCGGCGTGAGATTGTTCTTGCTGCGATTGATATGCCAGGAACATATCTCGAAATCGATGCTGCTGCCGTACGGATCGACATGGTCCACGGTGGGAAGCAGGGCATATTTCCTGAACACGGGTTCGTCCAGGTTCTTGGTGTTGGCGTCGTTCCACATGCACACCAGCTCCCAGTGCAATGTCTCGCCCGTGAACGGATCGAATTGTCCGGCTTCGGTGACGGCCTTGTGGATCAACTGCTTGTACATGCGCTCCGTGGCGGTCTTTACGCATGCGCGTTTTCTGGATCGGTCTTCGGCGATAATATACTTGGCTTTTCTCGTGAGCCAGGTACGGTACTGGGCGTCGGTGATGACGCTTTTGACAAAGGGTGGGGGGAAATAGATTTCGGGAATGGTGGGGTTTGGCATGCTGGTTTTCTTAATGTCATTAATAAGATTTGGGCGCCCCGCCGAAAACGGCGGCGGGCCTCCGTACGAGCTCGGCCACGGCCTCGGTGCTGCCTGCCGCTATGCCTATCGGCGCGGTCAGGCAGCCCTGCGCTCCTGCGCACTCTGCCGTCCGCCCTGGCGCTTGGCAGAAGGTCGTTGCCACAATGTCAAATTTAGCCATGCAAAGTGCGATTCCAATTTATGACGCTACACGAATCTTTTGTTTTGGCTATACAAGGCACCGATGTCTATGCAACGGCCAGTCGTGGGGGAAATTGATTCCAAACACGGCCGTCCAGGATCTTGCCGTTTTTCTTTTTCCGAACCCCGCCCCATTGTTTGAAGAAGAATGGAATTCCTGCTTCAATGCATTGATCGCGGATTTCGGTGATCCATTCCTTCTGAACTAACCTCGCGCCGGGGCCGGATTCTCCCCCGGCAATGACCCAGTCAATGCCTTTGAGATTAGGCCTTCCTACGCTGCCGAGAAGCGGTTCAAAGGATATGAATTTGTTGAGCGAGCGACTTTCGCGGAGATGATCGATTCTGTAAACGTAATCCGCGCTTTCAACCGTTACGCCCATCCATATGTTGTCTGACCAGGGAAGCATGCTGTCCAGTTTGGTGAGCTGCTCAGCGCGTTTCGTAAGGATCTGATACATGTGCCAGCATGCCTTGTTCATAGTACCAAAGATTTCCATGATGAAATCTTTGGGCGCTTGAGCATGGAAAAGATCGCTCATTGAGTTTACAAAAATCATCTGGGGCTTTTTCCAGCTTAATGGAAGGCTGACGGTGTGCGGATGCACGGTGAGTTTGAAACCGTTGAGGTAATTGGCCTGCCGCATGGCATGAAGCCTGCGGGCCATGCGCTCCGCATAGCAGTTCTTGCAGCCCGGGCTGATTTTGGAACAGCCGGTGATCGGGTTCCAGGTGGATTCGGTCCATTCGATGGAGGATTTGGCCATTATTTATTTCCCGAGAATGTGTTCTGCGATGCGTTTGGCGATTTCTCCGCCTTTTTCATTGCCTGCTGCAAAGCATAGGAGAAACAATGGGATGTTTCTTGAGTTGCGAAGCGTTAGTGGATTTTCCGCGACACAGGGAAATATAGTTTTCAGGCGCCCGATGAAATACTTTCCAATGACTTCAAAATTACTTGTTTTCACGATTGATATTTCTTCACCAAAAAGGGTCGGATTGGTTTGCTGCCCATAAAATTGCTGTTCCCAACCATGTGTCCCAAAAAAGCGGTCAAGCTTCCTAACCCAGGCTGCAGGAATTTTTCCATCCTTAATTAACATGCGGTTGATAGACATTCCGAGTGGAAATAACAGCCACATATCGATAGCCTTTGTACGGGCAATGCTTTCAATTGTTTTCCATTCAACCTGCATTCCGTAAGGATCGAGGAAGAGCACAGCTCGGTTCTTTGCCCAATTAAAATTGTCGCAAAGATTCTGCAAGAACGTGTTTGCCTCTTCGTTGACAATATCGATTCGTGGCAACAGTTGCTGGTGTTCATTGCAGGTAGCCTTGAGGTCATTGCAGTGTGCGGCGTCTTTTTCGATGAAAACGTATTTGCTGAATCGGGGCTCAATCTCAAGAGCGGTTTTGACTGAGCCGGAGAGAAATGTTTGCGGCTCGGCCAAACCCAAATCAAGGAAAAGTGAGTTGTCCGAGTTATCGTCTTGCTCTTTTGAAATATAGCCGGTACCGGCAAATGCATCAATGTATGCAAAATCAAAATGTTGTTTTGCCATTATTTTCGTGTATGCGGCAAGGTACTTGTGCAATCTGCCGAGTTTGTCAACAGTCCAATCACCACCGAAACAATGCTTCGATGGTTCCGAGACCTTCTTAGGAGGAAGTTCAATCATTTTTCATCGTCCTCAAGCTCGCGGGCCGGGCAAAATTTGATGTCGCACGCAGGCTAACGAGACACCGGTAGGATTGCCTGGCAGCGGATTTCGACGGTCAAGAGCACTGTCGAGGACGACAGTGGCACACCTTTTTTGTCTGGTCATAAGAGGCACAGGTGCGACAATGAGTATTTGTTCGAGGCCCATTTACAAATGTACGACCGGCATGTTGAGTTGAGTGTTTGCAACCAACGCCGAAGCGCAGTGAGACCGGTGACACATGGAAGGATCGGCCTCAAAGCACATGAGCGCGGCCCTTCCGGCGGACTGGACCTTTAGGGCCAATTCCTTCTGCAGCGGAACGGTATCCCTGAGCACCGTTTGACCGTACCGGGCAAAAAGATTTTCGTAGTCGGCTTTTGTGACAAGGTTCTTGCGGTCGGAGGAGACAATCCCCAAATCGGGAATGTGTATGTAATCGATGCCGACATTGTCGCAGGCAATTTGTAAGGTCCCCTTGGAAAACCCATATTTCATGCTGAACGCATTCTTACGGACATCACACAACATTTTAATATTGTGTGCAATAAGGATATTTACGAACTCCTCCAGCGACCGGCCCTCGTAACCTATCGTAAAAAGCGCTGCCGTTGCGTCTCTTGGCCTCTGGCTCGATATCTCGGCTATTTCCGTTTTGCTCAGTACTTGATGCGCGATCAGGCTGTTAATGGCATAAAATGGAAAATGGAGGTAGGTGTAACGGACCAATTCGGACGTATCCATTGTCCCGAAATCGTGTTCAATACGATTCAATACGATCCGATCTTCTTTTGTCAATGCTTCATCCGAATGCTGTCCACTCTTTAGGATCCACGATGAATGGGTGTCGTCAATCATTCCGGTTTTCGTCATGGCAATCATATCTGCGTTGGCTTGAAAGGAGTAACAGCCGTATTTGTACGGAATAAAGTGATAGGAGGCGCGGGATTGAATTTGGGTGAAAAGAAACAGCAATTTCTGGAAACGGAGTTTCTCTAACTCCCCGTCAAATGAGGCGAGCAGGGCTATTGCGATCCTTTTACGATAAAACATGTTTTTCCAGACGGCTGTTTCTATATCTAATAATACGATTTGCGACCGGCCAATTGCTAATAATTGATCGCTTGTGCGGCCAACGCCCATTCTTCCGGTCCGACGCCTTTCAGAACCTCGTGTTCTGGAGGCGTTTCTTCTTATTAGCTTTCTTCCCCGCTTCCAACTTCGTTTTTTCCTCCAAAATCCTCCTCAACAATTCTTCCGCCTGTTCCCCTGCCCCTGCCTGGCCGGCGGACAGGTTACTCCCGAGATAATCCAACAATTTTTTCTTCAACATTCTTCTGCCGGTGGAGGTTTTTAATTCTTTTTCACGCGACATTGCTTTCTTAAGCGAATTAAGACGTTCGGTATAAAACAGGCGGACCGGCTTGTATTTCTTCGTCCATTCGGCGCCTCTGCCGGACAAATGCTGGCGCCACCGGTTCATGACGTCATGGGTTTGGCCGATATACACGGAGTTGTTTTCGCATTCGATGGCATAGACGTACCAATTGGTTTTATTTTTAAGTTTTGTTGCCATTGTGTTTTATAGCCAATTGTAAGTGCATGGGGCTGTCTATACCTTTGCCAGAACGGAATTAAAAATTTCCGTTTGTTTGTCGGAGGCATTCTTGAGGTTTTGTTCGAGATTGTCGCAGAGGGACAGAAGGGCGTTGATTTTGGAGACGATGCGGTGTTGTTCGGGGAGAGGAGGGAGGGGAATTGGCAGGTTATTCAAAATTCTATGATTAAGATTATTCATTGTCGCACCAACCGAAGAACCCGACAAATAGTTGATTGAATACCCCGAACCAAAAAACATACAAAATATGCCCTATCAATTGGCTGTCATTTCACTCTTTGGCGGATTGGGACTACATCATAAAATAGCCTTCCGTCGCTTCGGTTTACAACCATATTGTCAAGAGCCTTGTTTGGCACTTGCCGTTGACCTCACCTTGTTTTTGTCGACTATCCGGAGATTGCTTCGCTTTGCTCGCGATGATGTTGGCGTCGGAGGTTCCCTCGTTATCAGCAATACCCTAACTCATTCTTCTATTTCATCGATACGTGCATCCCGACGAGCACATCATTTTATTCCCGCGCTTTCTGCCCTGTAACCAGCACCTTCAGCATTTTCAACCGTCCGATTTTTTCGGACACTTGATCATATCCTTCCAATTCCAGATTATTGCATCCCTATCAAGCACATCATCCGCTTATCATAAGCGTACTATCCGCTTAATTCTATTTCCCCGCGTTCTCCCTTTCAACCGACACCTTCACCATCTCTCTTATCTTACTTACTTACCACCCACCCCGCTTATTCTCTCATTTCAGCAACTTGATGCTCTTGTTTGCGACGAGTGATTTCATCTGCGTAATGGCGGTTTCGTTGAGCTGCATCAGGCGTTCCGGCTGTTTCATTCCCTGATGGACAAGAAGCGCATTTATGCTTTCCAGGTTGGAAAGAACAACCAGTTGTTCGAGTTCGGCGTAGTCGCGGATATTACCGTCTTTCCCCGGGTTGCTGTCGCGCCATTCTTTGGCTGTCTGGCCGAACAGTGCTACATTCAGCAGGTCGGCTTCGCTTGCATAAATGGCATGAGCCTGCACGCGAGTGACCGGGCTAGGGATGATTTTGTCTTTGATGGCGTCGGTATGAATGCGGTAATTTACTTTAGCTAATGTTCGCTGGAGCTGCCAATTAAGAGACAGTCGCTTTTGTTCCTCTGCCTTGAGCCGCTGAAATTCTTTAAGGAGATAGAGCTTGAATGCCGGGTTCAACCATGATCCAAACTCAAAAGCAATGTCGCTATGAGCAAAGGTGCCGCCGCCATAACGTCCGGCTTTTGAAATAATACCAATTGCCTTGGTTGCCTCTATCCATTTTCTTGGCGTAAGATTAAAGCTATTCAAACCGGCCAGCGTTTTAAAGGTCACGAATTCGTTACCTTTAAAATCAGGATTATGCATCTGCTCCCATAACCCTATAAATTCCAAAGTGTTGCGGTTTCTCATCCAACTGTAAATCATTGCATCGTCGCCGAAATTTTTCACCATATCGGTCAGAGAAATGTAATCGGCATCATGGATTTTCATAAGGGAAATCTCAACGCCATTAACGATGAGCTTAATTTCTTTCACGTGTCACCACCTTCATTCTTATTCCCGCGCTTTCTCTCTTGTAATCAGCACCTTAATTATTTCCCCTACTTTCTCAACCACCCACGCAACATACTCTTCCCCCTCCAAATGCCCCTGCAAATCCAACGCCACCGGCAAACCGCTCCTTGACATAGGAAGCCTGTAGTCATCAACAATATCCCGCAGCTTAATTGATTGAATCATGGGATCGGCCTCGAGAAATTTCTTATCGTCAAACGCAAGCCACATCTTTTCCAGAAACCCGCCAACCGTAATCCAATTGCACCATAAAGGTTCCTCCTTAAGGTTTTGGAGCAGGGCCTTTCTCATTTCCGGCTGGATCGCGTAATGCGTTTCCCGTTTATTTTCACGGCGGACGACATATCCGGATTTGCTCATGTTTACGAGGGACCCTTGAACAACCCGCTGAGCATGGGCGATTTCTCTTGCAATCCGGGAAGCGTTTTCTCCCTGATCGTTCGGATGCGTGCAAAGATACAGACAAATCCCGCTTCGGGAAGTCGTTCCGACAAACGATCGTAACCGCAAAAGCAGACAGGCTGGGTGCCGAAGGTCGAATGCGCCCACAAGGCCTCTCAAAGACACCGGTCCGCAAAGAAATCCATAGTTTCGAAACGTATCATCTACGTTCCCCCAGTTTTCCATCGGTCGTCCGTCCTTAAAAGAGAAGAGAGGCTCAGGCTTATTGGATTTTAAAATTGATTTAAGCGCATTTGTCCATTTATTATTTCCCAATTCTTTGTCAATATATCCCGCAACCGCGCGAAGAGCGGCCTTGCCGTCAAAGGCATTGGACATAGAGATGATTTTGAGCCGTTGGAGGTTTATCATTCCCGGCATGTTCTTTAATAAATCAAGCATTTCCTCGAACATGCGTGGCTCACGCCTGCCCAAAGAACAGGTAAGCAATACCAGGATTTCAGGATCAATACACCAGTTTCCCGGCTCCTTTGCATGCCCTTGAACGCCGCAAATGCACCACTGCTGCCACAAAAGGTTCAGCAATGATTCTTGCAGCCCTTCTTTAAATGCTTTCAGCGACTCGTTCATGGCCTGTAATCAAAGGTTGTGCTTCCACGATATTCCCGCCGGAATCCAACATTGCCACAATGTCCGCATCCTTTGTCGACCGATTCACTAAACCGGTTGCGATCAATGACGACCCTCCGCAAACAACAATATTCACTTGAGCGGCGTTAGCTTCTTCCAACAAAGCGCCTAACGTTGAAAACGCTTTGTTTAATGTATTGTAATCCAACATGTTATCCATAACAATCCTATTTAATGCGCTAACCAATAGCTTAATATAAGCTATCTATTAGCTTAATACAAGCTAATTATATGCTTGCCTACTCGGTTTTTCAATGTTTATTATCAAGTCCAAGTTCTTTCAAATACTGTCCCATTTTAATTCGGACTTCCGTCAGCGCCCCTTCCAGCTTCTCAATTTCTTTCTGCACCTTCGGGATATCGATTTCCGCCTCTTCCTCAAACGTATCCACATACCGCGGGATATTCAAATTGAACTCGTTATCGCTTATTTCCTTTTGTGTTGCCCTATATGCATATTTCTCGATTGTTTTGAATTCTTTGAAATTAGATACGATTTTATCTATATCTTCCCCGCGTAGCCGGTTTTGGTTTTTCATGTCCTGGTATTCATGGCTTGCGTCGACGAATAACACATCTGTAGTCTTCTTTGCTTTGTCAAAGATGAGTATCGCGGCGGGAATACCTGTGCCGAAGAACAGATTCTCGGGCAAGCCAATGACCGCCTTGAGCAGGTTCTCCTCAATCAGCTTTTGCCTGATTTTTCCCTCTGCCCCACCGCGAAACAGGACGCCATGCGGCACAATAACGCCGACCCTACCGTCGCTCTCAAGCGTGGTTTTTATCATGTGTGTTATGAAAGCGTAATCGAATTGCGGAAAGAAATCTCGTTGCCTATTTATACGTTGTCCAGGTGGCGCCGTCGAATTTTGTCACGCCATTACCCGTTCCAAACCATGTATTGCGCTGTGCGTCAATAGCGATAGAATAGATATCATTGCCCAATGGCGAGGCATCCGGCATTGTGTAGTTTGTCCAGGTTGTGCCGTCAAACTTAGATCCTCCTATTTGTGTTCCAAACCATTTGTTGCCAATTCCATCAATGGCTATCGCGGTGACATTATTACAAACCAAACCGTTTGCAGTTGTATAGGTTGTCCAGGTTGTGCCGTCAAACATCGATACGCCATGATTCCCGATCCCAAACCCAAACCATTTTTTGCCTTGTCCGTCAATGGCAATAGCGACAACATTATTGTTTGCCAAGCCGTCATCGGTTGTGTAGGTTGTCCAGCCGGTGCCATTAAACATTGAAACACCGTTGTGAGTTCCGAACCATTTGTTGCCCTGACTATCAATTGCTACAGCGTTGACACTGACGTCTGCCAGGCCATCGGCCATTTCATAGGCGCTCCATTGGGCGCCATCAAATTTGAATGCCCCGTCCCCGCCCGTGCCAAACCATTCCATATTCTGCCTGTCAATAGCTATGGAATAAACCATTGTTGCCAGGTTATTAGGACCATTATACGTTGTCCAAGCGGTACCGTCAAATTTTGATATTGCGTTGTTTGTACCGAACCACTTATTGTCCTGACCATCGATGGCTATGGCATAAACATCATTGCCCGCCAAACCGTTTGTCGTTGTGTAGGCTGTCCAGGTGGAGCCATCGAATTTTAATGCACCGCCGCCATTTGTGCCAAACCATTTATTGCCCTCGCCATCGATGGCTATGGAAATAACTCCCAGATTCGAAGGGAATATGCCTTTAATGAAGAAGGTCCTCTCGCCCGACCATTCACTGCTGTCCCCAACGCTGTCGTATGCAATCACCTTGAATTTGAAACCAAGCATGTCGTATCCTTCGAGGAGAACAGACGTATCTTTCACATCCGTTGCGAATTGAACATAGCCGGAATTATTATGGTTGATGAGGACCCTGTATTTAACGGCTTGGCCGTTAGGGTCTGCGCTTTTTGTCCATCGCAACGGTGAAGCAGCCCATATACTGTCACCGTCGTGGACCGGGAATTTTATCACCGGCGCGGGCGGCGGGCTGTTGACGACATTCCCGTAAACCGTATTGCTCCCCGCGCTGCACACGCCTTCGCTGTCTGTCTGGAAAACCCTGTAGTATCGCGGTTGCCAGGCATAGCTTGGCGACGGCGTTGCATAGCTCACCGAGCCGACAGCCGTGATTGTCGCCCATAGTTCGCCGGTCGTGTCAACGCCATTCGTTGTATTTCTGTAAATCCGATACTGCGCAAAATCCGTTTCCTGTGATTGGCCGTAGCTGACGGTGATCGTGCTTACCGTGCTGTCGATAGACGTAATTGTCAACGGCCTGGGCCTCACACGGACCCTGAACCCCTTTGCCGCGACATTCCCGTCATCATCCGTCACCCGAATTTTTACGCTGTCCCATGAACAGGCATTGCCGGTTGAGAACGAGCATTCCTTGCCGCCCGTCAACCCGAGGTTGCCGAGGCCCTTGTACACGCCGGTATTCGCGGTATCTATTCCAACGGTCATCGTCCCGAACTGCTGCTGTACGTAAACCGAGCAGCGCACCGTGCCGCCGTGATCAACCACGGTGTCCGGCGAAAGAAAGGTTATCGCCGGTGCATCCTGCAACACCGTCACCACGGCTTTTGCCACGCCTTGTTTCCCAAAGCTGTCCGCCACTGCAACAGTCACGGAACATCGCATCCCGGCAGAGGGAAACTTGTGGCCAATGGCATTCGATGTTGTCGTATCCAGCCGCGAGCCGCTTCCATCCCCGAAATTCCAGTAGTATTTCTGCAGTATCCCATTGCTGTCGGTGGCGTTTACGGTAAACACAACGCTGTCGTTGATGCTGATGGTTGTGTCCCTAAGCCCTGTTATCTCCGGCTTGTCATTTGTTATGAGAATCGTCTTTGTTGCCGTGTTGGTGTTGCCATGATTATCCGTTACCTGCACTCTAACGGTAAACGCGCCTTCCGCAAGATATTTGAAAGTGTACGCGGAACCGGTTGAATCGTCGAAGCCGGGCGCAACGCCGTTGTCCCAAAGGTGCTTGGTGATATGCCCGAATTGCTGCGCTGTCTCAACTGTAAATGTGACGGGAACAGCAATGGCTGCCGTGTCTTTGCCCGAGATGAGAACCGTCGGCATATCCTGAATAACGATCACGGCCACCGTGTCTGTCCAAACCGTTCCCGCGCCATCAGTCACACGCGCGAATATCTTCTTGGTACCCGCCTGCTTCCACGAATAGGCCAGGGTGTCCTTTCCCGCAAGCGAAGAATCGGGTTTTTGCCTGACTGCGGACGACGTCACGCTGTCGGCATACCAAACGATCTTTACCTGTTTTCTCGTTGGATTGGTGTACGCCAGGCAGACTTTTATGGTATCGTTGATACTGGCCGTATCGCCAATCGCGTTATTCAGGCTCCAGGTGAATGTGGTCGTCACGAGCGATGAAGGAACNNACATAGGCATCCAGCGTTGTGAGGATCCTCACTTTGTAGGTTCCTTGCGCCATGTTCGTTACACTGAACTTTCCGGTTGTGTCGTCCGGCGTGCCCCACGTGTTTGTTCCCATGAACAGAATAAACGCGGTCCTCGCATCGTCTCCCGGCTGCAAACGCACGCCCCTGCCAAAAACATCTATTTGCTCAAGAATCGTTTCGCGGTCCATATAGTATTTTGGATCTATGATTTCAATTATCGATTACAGGGCCGGAAATCTCACCTCGGTCAAGCGTGCGCTTGATTTTCTGGGCATTGGGTGCGTTATCACGCACGACGAGAACGTGCTCAGGAAAAGCGAACGCATTATTTTTCCCGGCGTTGGCAACGCGGCCGCGGCCCTGCCCGTGATACGCGAGCGCGGCATCGATGAGGCGCTGCGCGAAGCGTTTGCGCTTGGCGTGCCGATTCTGGGCATTTGCCTGGGCACGCAGATCATTTTATCGCACTCCGAGGAGGGCGACACCGAATGCCTTGGCCTTATCCCCGGAGAGGTGAAGAAGTTTCTTTTGAGCGACCCGTCTCTCAAGATCCCGCACATGGGATGGAATGATCTGCTGATCCGCCGGGAACATTTTCTGCTGAAAGACATCGCGGCGGGCTCACGGATGTACTTTGTGCATTCGTTTTATCCGCAACCCGGCGACGCATCCATGGTGTTTGCGGAATGCGACTACGGTATTACCTTTCCGTGCGCTATTGGACTGCGCAACCTGTTCGCCACGCAGTTCCATCCGGAGAAAAGCGGGCCTGCCGGGCTGTCGGTTCTGAAGAATTTCGCCGCGTGGGAGCCCAAAGGATAGAAACCATGCTGAGCAAACGCATCATATCCTGTCTTGACGTGCGCGACGGCAAGCTCGCAAAGAGCGTAAAGTTCGTCGACACAAAGGACATCGGCGACCCGGTGACCACCGCGCGCAGGTATTACGAAGACGGCATCGACGAGCTTGTGTTCTACGACATCACGGCCAGCAGCGATAAACGCGACATCATGCTCGACGTGGTGAGCAACGTGGCGGCGCAGATATTCATCCCGTTCTCGGTTGGCGGCGGCCTGCGGTCGGTTGACGACTGCAAGAAGGTGCTGCTGGCCGGCGCGGAAAAGGTGAACGTGAACACCGCCGCGGTCGCCGATCCGGACCTCGTCACGCGGGCGTCGGACGCGTTCGGCGCCCAGTGCGTGGTCCTTTCTATGGATGTGCTTGCGGTTCCTGTTTCGAAAGCGACGCCGTCCGGCTACGAAATCGTCACCCACGGCGGACGCACGCGCACCGGTATCGACGCCGTTGCGTGGGCGCGGCGCGGCGAGCAGCTCGGTGCGGGAGAGCTGGTAGTAAACTCAATCGATGCCGATGGTACCAAAGAGGGCTACGAGATACGGCTCACGCGCATGATTGCCGAGGCTGTCGGCATCCCGGTGATCGCCTCCGGCGGCGGCGGAACCCCCGAGCACCTGTACCAGGTGCTTACCGAAGGCAAGGCCGACGCGGCGCTGATCGCGTCGATACTTCACTATGGCGAATACTCGGTTCGCCAGGTGAAGGAATACCTTCGGGGCAAAGGGCTGCCGATGCGGATGGCGTGAGCGGCATTATTACCGCTGTAGGCACATGCACGACTGCAAATGAGGAGGTTCTCATGGCATCTGGCGGCACATCTTTCAAGTACGTGATTGTCGGCGGCGGCATTGCTGGCGCCTCTGCGATTGCGGGCATCAGGGATATCGACCGTGACGGCGCCATCCTTCTTATCTGCAGCGAACCGCATCTTCCCTATCATCGCCCGCCCCTTTCCAAGGGGCTGTGGCTGGGCAAGAAGACGGTGAACGAAATCTTCGCCGACCCCGCCGGTGATTACGCGGCCAGGGGTGTTACCGTTGTGACTGCCGATCCGGCCGAGCACATTGACACACGCAACAATACCGTTGTGTGCGCCAGCAGGCGTTCCTCGACGTATGAATCGCTGCTCATTGCAACCGGCGGATCGCCGCGGACGCTGTCCGGCGGTCAGGCGGGCATAACCTACTACCGGTATCTCGACGACTATGTGAGCCTGAAAAAGGAACTTAGGCCGGGGAAATCGGTCGTTGTCGTGGGCGGCGGATTTATCGGCTCCGAAATGGCCGCGGTGCTTTCCGCGTGCGGCGTTGACGTTACCATGATATGTCCCGATCCGCATCCCTGCGGTGCGGTTTTCCCCGCGTCGCTCGGAGCCGCGGTGCTGGCCCGCTTTGAAAAGGCGGGAATCCATATATTGGCAAACGATAGGACAATTGGCTTTGATCTTACCGGCTTGCGTCCCCTTACCAGGACCCTTTCGGGCCAGAGCGTCGCCTCGGATTGCATTATCGCAGGCCTCGGCATCAGGCCATCCATCGATATCGCGGAAACAGCCGGCATTCTGTGCGACAACGGCATCGTTGTCGATGAACATCTGCAAACCTCCAACCCCGGCGTTTTTGCCGCGGGCGACGTTGCCCGGTTCCCCTACCATGCGCTTTCATCGCTTATGCGCGTTGAGCATTGGGACAACGCGGTGTCACAGGGACGGCTTGCCGGCAGAAACATGGCGGGCGCGCGCGAGGCCTACGAGCATATGCCCTATTTTTTCTCCGACCTGTTCGAATACGGCTATGAAGCGGTGGGCGACGTCAACACCTCATACGATACGGTTGAGGATTGGCAGACGGAATACGAGAAGGGCGTGATATACTACGTCAAGAACGGAAAATGCGTCGGCATCCTACTGTTTAACGTGTGGGACAAGTGCGATGCGGCGCGCGCAATTATCAAGGAAGGATCGTCGCGGCCGGCGTCGGCGTTGCGCGGCGCGATACGCTAAAAGGGCGTTCGGCCGGGACGCCGCTTACAGCGTAATAAGACTCTCGAGCAGGTTCTGGAGACCGGAAATCATGGCGTTGGTTGCGACACGTACCGCAAACGGCGTGGTATCCACCGCCGACCTGGAATCTTCGGCCCGGATCACGAATTGGTTGACAAGTGCGCCAGATTCGGCAGTCAGGACTTTTACCCGAAACTTGAGCGTTGCCTTGATCTGCTGGGAAAACACCTTGTTCGTCTCTTCGATGGTGTAGTCGAGCAATTCCGCATCTATCTGAAAATCAGCGTTCTTCTTATCTTCGGCAAGGACCCCGAGTTCGCGGAACATTCCTGCAAGTGAATGTTCGAGCACCGCGCTCGGCGCGGGTTTGCACAGCAAAGCCGACATGGCAAACCGGCCGGTGCGCGTTGAACCCAGCGTGTCGGACCCTGCATTCTTCCTTTTGTCAACAACGTCGCCGATGACGAACTTCTTGGAAAGTTTTTGGCTAAAGAGCTTTGAATAGTCCCGTATGGCGGGCTCGATCTGGACCGGCGCGCCAATGTCCGCCGCCATCACCGCAACGGCAAACAGCCCCACAACAACCGCGATTCCTCGATTTGCGGAACAGCCCATGTGGTCCCCCCGGAAGATTCTAGTTGATAGAAAATATACAATGCGGCGCGAGGGCATCACATCTGCCCCGCTCGCCAAAAAGAAGGGGAAGAGTACTGGACTCTTCCCCACGTTATAGCATGCCGGTCTCTATCGACGCTAGTACTTGGCGCCTTTGATTTGCGCCGCCTTCACCCGTTCCTTAAAGTCGGCTTCAAGCTGCTTGAGCCGCTGGTAGTCTTCTTTGGTCTCGATGACCTTGAATTCCACGCGGCGGTTGAGCGCGCGACCTTGTGCAGTATTGTTGGTGGCGATAGGCCGTGTCTTGCCGTACCCTATGGCAATAAGCGACGAGTCCGGTATGCCTTGCTGGCCAACGAGATAGAACCTCACTGATGCCGCGCGTGCGGCGGACAGGAGGAGATTGTAATCGTCGTTGCCGCGCGAGTCGGTGTGTCCCTGGATTTCGTACCGCAGGAACGGATACTGTTTGAGGAAGGCTGCGATCTGCATAAGCGCCGTGTACGAATCGGTGGTGAGCTCCGCGCTTGCCGTCTTGAAATTTATCGCGCGGAGCGCCTTGTTGAGCGCCTTCTCTTCCTTAACCGTCGGCTTGGGCAGCGTGTCCGGACACCCGTCGTCATCTTTGTAGCCGTTGTATGTCTCAGGCTCATTCGGGCACTTGTCAAGCGTGTCGGGAATGCCGTCCTTGTCGTTGTCGTAGTCGGGGCACCCGTCTTTATCCTCGAATCCGTCTATGTCTTCGGGTTCGTTCGGGCACTTGTCGATTGAATCAGGCACGCCGTCCTGGTCATTGTCGTAATCCGGACAGCCGTCCTTATCCTGGAACCCGTCGAAATCTTCCGGCGCATTCGGGCATTTGTCGAGAGAATCCGGAATGCCGTCCTTGTCGTTGTCGAAATCCGGGCAGCCATCCGCATCCTCGAATCCGTCGTAATCTTCGGGCTGGGTGGGACATTTGTCTACGCCATGGCACACTTTTTCGTAGACCGAGTCTTTATGCAGCTCGGACACCCACGGATCGCACAAGCTGTCTTTGTCCTGGTCCGCTTCAGGGCAACCGTCTTTGTCAAGCTTTCCGGTGAAGCCGGCGGGGGCAACAAACGGGCACTTGCTTGCCACGGGCTGAGGTTTCGGCTTGACGCCCCAGTTGATGTTGAGGCCTGCGGCAAGTTCGAATCCGCGATCAGGCGTGAACCACCAGTTTCCGATTGCCTTATAGGAGCCTTGTATTGAAAAATACCTGAAGTTGAATCCCATGCCGAGCGCCGACGCCCATTGCTCAGGTCCGCCCGCAACGAATCCCATTCGTATGGGCAAGAAGTCGTGCAGCATGGCGAACTCCGACCCGATAGACAAGCGCGGAATGTACGATCTGCCGGGTCCGGGAGTGAGCTCCTGTTCGTAGTTGACCGCCACATTGGCGTAATCGGCCAGGATGTAGAGATTCTTGTTGTCCGCTTTTCTAAAATCGAAGATTCGCGCGTAGCCGATGTTGAGGGAAAGCGGCAGCCACGTGGTGACCGCGCTGGCGGCATTGCCCAGCGTGTCGCGCGACGTGGGGAAGGTTTCCCCGGAAGCTCTGTCGCCGAACAGGGAGTAAATTGCGCTGTCCGCATTCTTGCCGTGCGAACTTATTCCGCTGATGAGACTGTACATGTCGAGGTTGTTCTTCTTGACATCGTACGTAACCGACCTCACGTTGTTGGTCCAGAAAAGCACGCCGAGGTTCTGCACATTGATGGACAGCGCGGCGTCATTGTCGTAGAGAATGCCGCCGATATCGACTCCGAGGCCATGGCCGTTTATGGGAAAACCGTTGTCAAACGGGTTTTGCCATTCCCACGGCCCGTGAAACCCGGAACCGGCGGTCTGAACGTTGAAATGTCCGTTCATCGAGATGACATTGTTCACCGAGTCGTAGGAAATCTTCGAATCGGAAGTTGACGATGCCTGAAGCATGCTGTGCCCCATGACGTACTTGACGCCGATGCCGCCCGCGCCGTAGCGCAACTTGAAAAAATCGTGCAAAGCGGGAATGGTGACCGGCAAGCCCATTTGCAGGGTAAAATCAGTAGCCCAGATTCCCTGCTGGCTAAAGTTGCTGAAGTCCAGCGTATTGCCGCGCTGCAGTCCATGGTTTGTGGAGAACAGAATGTCGAAGGGCGCCTCTGGAATATGCATTTCCTCGTCCATGTGCGTGGTCACGTCGAACGAGATCCGCTTGTACGCAAAATTCAATAGGGTTGTGCGGAATCCGCTGTAGATTCCCGCCCCCCCCTTGAACTTGTCGGTCGCCTTTTGCGACGTTTGGTCGGGCGTGGTGTTGTCGGAAGTATTCAGCGTGTTGGCTAGCACGTCTTTGATAAATTCAACTCTGCCAGCCGAGTCGGTGGGGGGATGCGCCAAAAAAGTGAAGGGCGAGAGTGCCAGCTTGTCGCTCCAATAGCCGACGCCATAATTGGTGATAGGCAGCAGGAGCAGTCCGCCCCAGGGAACGCGGTCGCATCCCAGGAGCGCCGGATTCTCAAACGTGGCTTCCGGCGCGCTGCCCGTGATGTTGCGGCCGGTAGTATTTCCGGCGCTTATCGGAGCATCGTCAACGGCCGCGAAAAGGAGCGCTGGCGCGGCGAACAGAACGGCGATCGCGAGTTTTTGTACGGTGTTCTTCACCACTGTACCTCTTTCTATAAGTCAATTGCCATTAGAATCGTTTCGACGTCCGGACCTTGCTACTTGATCAGTTTGTTAATGCTGTTGACTCCGTCGACATGGATCCAGGAATTCAGTTTGATCCAATCGGTGTTGGAGAGCGCGTCGGGCACGGCGACTCCCGCGGGCTGGGGCAGGAACCGAACCTGCCACCGCCAGCCAATTTCCTTGGCACTCGTTATCTTCTCCAGCGCAGAGTCTCCCAGCGCAATGGAATTCGAATACGTTGAATCTCTGGGCGGTATGAGCAGTCCGCCACCTAGAAGATTCACGAACCCCGGCTTTGGATTCTTAATGAGATCGGTAAATTCGTTGGTGTTAACATAACGAGTCCCTGCCTTTACATTCACGTAACCGGTATCGGTGAGCGAGTCCACCTGATTCGTATCTGCTGTCGCTACCAACGCGAAAAGCCGCAGGTACAGATTGGTTGAATTGGTTACCTTGACGTTCAGGCTCGCGTGCCGGTCGGTCATGTCGTTGAAAATGTTGAGCACGCCGCTGCCGCCTGTCAAATCGACCTTTGTGCCGCCAAGGTCCATTATTGTCGTGTCAACAACCGTCCAGCAGAGAGGGGCGACAAGGTTGTAGTTGACGTTGCCGTGCAAGACCATGCGCCCTATATATTTGTTGTATGCCGAGTCCGTGGGATTGGTGAGGTCGTTCACGGCCACAATTTGGGTGCCAACAGGAATGGTGAGCGCAATGTTCACCTTCACCGAATCGGGATAGTTGTTGACGACATTGGTTATATCGACCGTGCGCTCGAAGAGAGAATCCCGTGTGACGTGGAGCAAGGTATCGTCAGATGACGTTTTGACGGCAGAATCGACCGAACTTGCGATGTCGTGGTGAATGAGCACCCTGTCAATGAGTGCTCCTTGCGGAATAGTAATCCGAGTAAGAGTCTTGGCATAGACCTTGTTTAGCACAAAATGGTTCCGGAGAGAATCGGTGACCGCCTTGCTCCAGGGAAGCTGGACAGGGATGTTGCCGGGAGTGCCGGTGCGGTGATATTCATCCATGGATGTTCCCACCATCTGCTTGAACTTAAAGAAGCTGGTCTTTATCACAAAGGAAAGGGAATCTCCGGAGGAAATGGTGATCGGGGTCCCTGCGCTGGATATCTGAAACTTCACCAGATAATCCACTTTGGTCACGGACTTCTGTTTGGTGGAGTCCCACTCGGGGAACAAACGGTCTGCCGAAATATTGTTGTTACTGTACTCAAGAGTCGTGTCGGGGGTTGCATAGGAGGTGATCGCAACGCGCCCGTTGTAGTTTGCCGGAGAGGAATCCTGGCCCGCAAGCTGTGCAGCGGTTGTTATGTTCCTTTGAGCGCAAAAGGATGTGAACCACAGGTTCTCGTGTGTTACGTTCAAGAGTAAATTCAGCTTGGTATAGTTTGTGACCCGGTAGACAAAGACGCCTTCCGAAATGTCTATGTAACTTACATCGACAGTGTCTGTCAGGTTGTACTCGTTGGTGAACATCCGCTGGTAGCTGGCAAGCGCGGAGTCGAGTACCGTAACCTTGGAAGCATACAGGTTATTGAAGGAAAGGCTCGCGGCCAGATTATTTCCCGCAGCGAACGAGCCACTGTTGGATGGCGTAAAAGACATGGCCACACTGACGACGCTGTCAATAGCCATTGCGCGGACGTTGTACTCAATCGTGGCGGTGGTATTTGCCTGGAGCGTGTTGATTGTATCTGTCCCAAGGGTTCCCAGAGTAATTATGACCTGGGAAAAATTCGCCGGGGAATTATTGGTCACGCCCACGGTGAGAAATTGCACGGTATCGCTAAATTGCACGTGATAAATCCATTTGAGTTTGATCGGCACTGCCGGAGCTGATACCGCCGCGCCGGAAGCGTAGGCTCCCGAAAGAGGAATACTCACCGCAGTAGCAGGCACACCGGAAAGAGGAATTGGGCCAAAAACGTCAGAGTAGTACTTGTCGGCAAGACTGTCCTGGCTTATCGTGTCCGACGCCGAATCCTTTGTTGGAAACCCGAATTGAACCGTGTCGGCAACAGTTACTATTGTGTCGGGTTTGCCGGCGCGCTTGATAGTGTCGAGCATTGGGTATGCATTTATTATCTTCATCGTCGTATCTTTGACGGTGTCAATCAGATTGGGAAGACCGGTCCTCTTGATGGTGTCGTAGGTGGTTGTCGTGGCAACCTGCTGTTTGTTGAAGAACAGCGTGTCCATCATTGCCCCCAAGAGAAATTTCTTGTTGGCCGTGATGGGCAGGTCTATGCTTGTTCGCCAGGCGACATCCTTGACCGGATTGGAGCAGAACAACGTAAGGACAAGGATCACCGGAGTAAGTCCGGCCGTAGTTTTGAAGATCTTCTTCACCGCGCACTCTCCTTTCGCAACAACTGCAAGAGGCAACTTATTCGTGTAAACATGAGTTTTCAAATCCCGTTGCCTTATTGAAATAATATAATAAAGACGACTCTGGGGAGCCAATGAAAACTGAATTCATCGATTTGGCTGCCTTTCGGACGGACGTCCCGCAACCGAGCCATGTCCTTAAACGGACGTCTATTGATTTCATGTGTGATAGGTTCGTGGGGGCCAACAAACCGGAATTGGAACAAAAAGATAGTAAGAGGAGCAAGATTCGTGCACGCTTTCCGGACTTGCAATCGTCCTTACTAAATTATATGGGAGAGACGCGGCCTTTTGCAGACCGCCAAAAAGCCCGTACGCGGCTCGGCCCTGCGGTCTGTCAACCCCTTGTTTGGAAGCCCTGGCCCGGAACTCAGTGGAAACCGGCAAAAGATCAATGCCTTACGCCGCGGCTGCCTCGTGAGGTTTGCAGACCTCACCTGGAGTTTCTTGCGCCCGACAACCGGGTTTCCCCGCAGTTCCGTTTTTTCCACACGGCCGACCTTTGCCTTGACACCGGTTGCCTCTACGTCCTATATTCGGATACGGAAAACAACCGGCTCGGAAAAAGGGGTACATGGTCTCGTAAGCGTGGTTCTTGATCCACGTTTTCTCTGTGTCCTCTGTGTCTCTGTGGTGAAAATTGTTTTCCTCTTCGAGGCTCTCATGGACATTTCGCTCTTGCTCGATCATTCGGAGTTTTTCCGCGGCATCACGCCGGCGAACAAGGCTGCGCTCGCGGCAATCTGCGTTCCCCGGACTCTTTCCAAACGCGAGATCATTTTTGTCGAGGGCGACAGCGGCGACGCAATGTATATCCTGGCAAGCGGTAACGTTCAAATCTACAAGTCGGGGCATCAGAACAAGGAATCGGTGATCAAAACGCTCGGACCGGGCGAGATATTCGCCGAGGTCATCCTGTTCGAACGGAATGTGTATCCTGCCAGCGCAATAGCCCTCAAAAAATCCCTGGCCTACTCAATTGACAAGAGGCGCTTTCTGCGGCTTCTCGCCGACGAACGCTTTCGCAACGATTTCATGCGCCTGCTCATGCAAAAACAGCGGTACCTCATTTCGCGGATTCACGACCTCACCTCCGGAAGCGTCGAGACCCGCTTTATCCGCTTTCTCGAGGAGCAATACGGAAGAAAATGCGACTACCGGCTTCTCATTCCCAAGAAAGACATTGCCCGGGCAATCGGCGCCACGAGCGAGACATTGTCGAGATTGATTAATAAGATGCAGAGGGACGGGACGATGGCGGTGAAGAAAGACAGGATTGTGATGCGGGAGGGTTTCTGGGACACAGTCAACGAGGCATGAGTGCAAGACTGTGAAAACTTCGTTTCGGAGGATTTTTCTTATGAACAATACCGTGCCTGGACACAGGCGAAACATCGCTCTCGTCCTCTTGTTTCTGGGAAGCACTTTCTTTGCCCCGGGACTTGCACAGAAGCAACCGGAGCAGCAGCGTTGTTTTCAACCGAATACCGGCCCGTGGTATCCAAAGGATGCAATGATTTTGAGGAACATGGTCGCCCAGTTCCTTGGTGCCGCCAGGACCGACCGGCCCAAAGCCTCGGTTCAAGCCGTTATTTCGCCGCATGCGGGCTATGAATATTCCGCACAATGTGCCGCCTACTCGTTCAAGCAGCTGGAGGGGAAAAGTTTTGACAAGGTAATAATTCTTGGCCCCTCTCATTTCAGCTATTTCCGCGGCATCAGGCTCCTGGATTATGACTTGTACAAGACTCCGCTGGGGGTAATCAAGATCGATGTCGATGTCGTGAGGTCTCTTTGCGACGGGTCCTTGATTCAAGTTGACTCCACGCCATTCATCAAAGAGCATTCCGTTGATAACATGTTACCGTTTCTGCAACTTGTGCTCAAGGAATTCAGCATAGTGCCAATAGTGGTCGGGGATATTTCCCCCAAGGATTGCTCCGAAATCAGCAGAGCTATTAAAAGTAAATGCGACGACAAGACGCTCGTTGTCGTAAGTTCCGATTTTACCCATTACGGGCCCAATTACGAGTACACACCTTTTGGGGAAAGTAAGAACATCAGGCAGGACATTTCGCAACTGGATATGGGCGCAGTGGACAAAATAGTAGCGCTTGACGGCAAAGGCTTTGATGCGTACCTTGGCAGGACGGAGGCCACGATTTGCGGAAGAAATGCAATTCGCCTGTTGCTGAATATCCTTCCCGCAGGTTCAAAAGGACACCTGTTGAACTACTACCTGTCCGGAGATAAAGCCAAAGACTATACAAACAGCGTCAGCTACGCATCCATTGTTTTCTACAGGTGAAACAGGAAACCGCCTCGCCGACTCCCCCGGTTGAAGAACTACTTCTTCAATTTTCGCCATGCATCTTCCAATTTCGCAAGTATTTCTCTGGCCGGCGAAAGGTTCGGGTTCCTCGCCACAAGCTCCTTGAGGCTGGCTATGGCGTGCATAAGGTCGCCGGGCTGTTTGGCAAGCGTAATGATGGTTTCAAACGCCGACCGCGCCTTGTCGAGATCGAGCGCCAGGATGGCCGCGAGCGCGAGGTTCACCTGGATCCACAGTTCGTCGGGCTTTATCGCAAGCGCCTTTTCGCTCGCCTCGATCGCTTTCGCGTAATTCCCCATTGTGTAGTAGGTAAGGCCCAGGCCTCCCCAGCTCATCGCGTCGCCGGGGCGCAGCTCATTGACTTTTGCGTATGCCGCGACCGCACCGTCGTAGCGGCCGCAGTAGTACGATGCCAGGCCGATGTTCGCCCAGGCGTCGGTATTGCCGCTCTCCGCTTCAACTACTTTTGTAAACGACGCAATCGCATCCGCATACCGTTCGAGCGAGATCTGGAGCGTCCCCATGTTTATCCAGGCGGCGCGTTTTTCGGGCTCGATTTCGGCGGCCTTCGCATAGGCTGCAACGGCCTCTTCGCCCTTTGCCTGCGCTTCGAGTGCAAGCCCCATGTTGAACCAGACTTCCCCGTTTGCCGGCTGGGTTTCCACGATCTTCCGGTACTCGGCCACGGCCTCGTCGTAGCGGCCCAGCGCGTGCAGCGAGAGCGCCAGGTTGGTGCGGGCGTTGGCCATGTCGGGCGCAAGCTCCAGGGTGCGGCTGTACAGCTTTGCGGCCTCGCCGTAGTTGCCTTTTGCATGATACGACAATCCGAGCGTGTACACCGTGTCCTTGTTGCCGGGCGCAAGGTCTTTTGCCTTGGAAAGCAATTCGATGGCGTCGTCGTGCTTGTTCTGGTAATAACTGCACAAACCCGCCCTGTGCCAGGATTCTTGTTTGTCGGGAAGAAGCTTTACCGCTTCGCGGAAGGCGGTCACCGCTTCGGCGAACCGGTTGTCCTCCTGGTTCGAAACGCCCAAAAGGTGCCACGTCTCGCCTGCCGCGGGATTAATTGCAACGGCCTTTGCGAATGCGGCAATCGCCGGATCGTGCCTGCCCTGCGCCGCATACGACTGGCCGAGCCGGTACCACACGTCCTCCGAGCCGGGCGAACAATCGGAGGCCTTGACAAAAGCGGAAACCGCGTCCCCGTGTTTTCCGGCTCGCGCCAGAGCGAGGCCCAGATTGTACCACGAATCAAACGAACGGGGTGAAAGCGTGGTTGCCTTTGCAAAGCACTCGGCGGCGTCCTCGTGCCTGTCGAGCTTGCTCAGGGAAAGGCCCTTTGCAAGCCATATCTCCAGCTTGTCGGGAGAAAGAGAGGCGGCCTTGGAAAAAGGTTCCAGTGCGTCCGCATCGCGCCCGAGTTCGTGGCATACGAGCCCCATGTTGTACCAGGCGGTGGCGAACTCGGGCCTGGCCCCGGCCGATTTTGTAAATGCGTCAAGCGCCTTGTCCGGTTCTTTGAGCGAGCCATAGGCTTCGCCGAGGTTGTTGAACGCTTCGAAATGGGCCGGATCCGCCTTCACTGCCCTGCCGTAGGCCGCAATCGCGGCCTCAAAGTCCATCGCTCGGGCGAACGCAAGACCGGTCTTGTTGTACGCGTCGGCAAAATCTTTCTTGAGGTCGGTTGCTTTTGTAAATGCTTCAACCGCGAGCGCCGTATCCCCGGCTTCGAGCCGGGAACAGCCAAGACGGTACCAAATGGTTTCGTCCTGCGGACTAAGCCGCGCCGCCGTTTCAAATGCCTTCCCCGCTTCGGAAAACTTCTTGCCGGAAAACAGCTGGTCACCGAGGAGCTCTGCCGCCTTCTGATGCGCGGGGTTCAACTCGAGAGCCTTTTTGCACAAATCGATCGCCTCCGTGGCGTTGCCGGTCGCTGCCTGGCTTACAGCCATGTCGAACCGGCAATCGGCATTCCCGGCAAAAAGGGCGATTGCCTTCTTATACGCCTCAACGGCATCGGCGTGGCTCGCAAGTGCCGCGTGCGAGAGGCCGAGCATATGCCATGTTTCGGCCGAGCCCTGGTTGAGCGCAACCGCCTTGCCGTACGATCCCACGGCGTCTCCATATTTCTTAAGCGCAAACTGTTCCGCGCCCAGGGCGGCGAAGGTGTCGAAGCTGTCCGGTTTGCAGGCCGCAGCCTTTGCAAACGAATCCTCGGCCTGCGCGTGCCGTTTGAGCGCCCCGTACGAGCTCCCGAGATTGTACCAGGCGTCATGGCTGTCGGGCCGGATCTCCGCGGCCCGCCCAAACGCCTTTATTGCCATATCGTACTGCCGCGCCGAGCAAAACGCGCTTCCCACTTCGCAATAGCCATCGAACACCGAGTCGCGAAATAAGTCCGATTCATCAATTAATGGTTCGCATTTCTCCAGCTCGTCGAGCGCGGCCGGATACTCCTGACGCCGGTAGGCGCTGCCGGCACTTCGCAGCCGGAGAATAGCCTGCTGCAGCGGGGCAAGCGCGCCGCTTGCGCCGGTAAGCGCCGAGAGCATGGCAAGCTCCGCCGGAGCGGGCTTTTCGCCGGTCCACAGGGGCTGACCTTCTGATGCCAGAAATCCCGTGCACAGCGCGTTGAACAGTGCGGCCAGGTCTGGTTGCAGCACGCCGAAAAACTCCTGAATCGCGGCGAGGATTCTGCCGCCAAGCACCTGATTATACAGGAGGCATTCGCAGAAAAACCCGGGGAGCTCGCGCTTGAGTTCGGCCTGGTTGTGCCACAACAGGCCCTCGACGCAGCCGAGCAGCGCAGTTTCGTAGCGTTCGTCGACAAATCTTTTATCCGGCGCAGGTAATGCGGTGGCAAGCTGGGTACGCTGTTCGTCGTACTGCGCAAAGGAGGTTTCTCCAAACTCCCTCACAATGCCGGCATGCGGGCCCGACGCCCCGGCCGACTGGCCGATAAGGTACTTTCGAAACAAGCCGGATACGCCGTCGTGCATTGCCTTTCCGTCAATAAAGAAGTACTTCTCCGCGAGCTGGACGATTTCGGCGCCGATGTCCGACACGGGGACATTCCACAGGGCGGCAAGAATTTTGGGGTCGGCCTGCCCGAGCATGGCCAGATGCAAAACGCGGGCCTTGGATCGGGCGTCGCCGGGCTCCGCGCAAAACCGGGTGACCACTGTCGCCATCTTGTCGCGCGCCGTTGCGGCCTTTGCCACCGCTTCGAGGATATCGGCGGAAACAGCTCCATGCTCGGCATAGGTTACAACATCGCGCACCGCCAGGGGAATGCCGCACGTGGCTTCTTCCACCGCATCGACGGCTTCAGCGGAGAGCCCGAGGTGCAGCGACTCATTGCATTCGTCAATGTCCAGGCGACACAGCGGATAATCGTCGAGCGACACGGCGCGCAGGATCTCTTCGGGAAATTCGTTGCGGTACGACCGGAGCAATGCGTCGCGGCTGCTCACAACCGCCACCACCCTGTTCTTTCTGTCGAACAGCCGGCCAAAAAACACCGATCGCAGCCACTGCAGTACCAGCGGGTTCGCCACGCGATCGAGGTTGTCAATTGCGAGCAGGAGAGGGTGCTCCGCGGACAGCGTCACGAGCCCGTTGACAAGAGCCTTGGTAAGACGGTAGTCCGCGTTCTCGAACAGGTCGCATTCCTCTTCGGGGAATCGCTTTTCTTCGCGGAGCCAGCGCAAAAAGGCGGCCTCAGCCTCCTGCCGTGCCGTGCGCGCGTGGGGGGGTGCGCTATTCACGGCATCAGCGGTGCGCGAAGCCGCCTTTTGGGCGGGCTCATCCGTCAAGTGTGCAGCCTCGTTGTTGTCGGTCTCCTTGAGCCATTCGTCTCTGCGCAGCGCACTCACCTTAGCGATCACGTGATCGAGCCTGCGGTCAACGGAAGTGTATTCGGAAAAACAGTCCTCCATGCCGAGCGCCGGACCGGAGAGCACGGCATGCAGGTATTGAACAAGCATCCTTGGAGTAAACGCAAGAATGTTTCTCGTGAATACCGGGTCTTCAAAATCAAGAACCGCGGTCCTCAGACCTTTTTTGGCCTCAAGTTCGACTTCCCCGGCCACGGAGACAAACCGGCGAACAAGGGCGCTCTTGCCCGACCCGGATTCCCCGCAGATCACAAAAAGTTGCGGACAGAGGGCAGGGGAATCCTTCTGCTTCTTGGGCTTGGGCCCCTTTGACTCCTTGGTCTCCGATTCCAGGGCCAGGAGGCTTTCCCTAAAGCTCCTGAGGAGCTCTCTGCGCCCGGCAAAAACATCCTTAGGCATGGAGATCCTACCTTTTGGGAAAAAATATCCGTTCTGGACTGGTTGCACTCTCGACGCGCACCACGTTTTCATTCACACATTAACGAATACCAAAACCATAAAATAGATATCTTTGTTCAAAATAAAAACAGCTATTGTGGGATTTGTGCAGTTTTCGAGACCCATGCCGGACCCGCTACCCGGGCATCGTCCTCAAATTTGTTTTTGCAAAATTGGACTTGTCTCCCGTTGAAATCTATTTTCCTTGGTTGCGGTATGTTAAAAAAGGAGGACTGGATGAAACCCCTTTTCTTTCGAGTCTTGGTCGGCTTTGCGTGTGCCTTGGTTGTGGCCGGATGCCTTTCCAGGCAGACCGAGAGCGTAAAGCAAAACCCCTCAAAGAAATACGATGCGGCGCACGTCGCCGGCGGCACAGGCGATTCCTACGAGACGGCGGTCCTCATCAACGGAGGCAAAGACTACGCCGATGCCGAGATTTGCGAAAACGGGTTCATTGCCAATGCGTGGGGAGCAAAGGACAAAGACTGGCGGTTGATGGAAAAAACCACGGTCGTTGAAAACGGCAGAACCTACGACATGGTCCAGGTGGAAATACCCAAGGTCGGAGAAAAACATTTTTACTACTTCGATATTACGCGCTACAAGAAGAAACAAAAGTCGGCCCAAAGCCAAGAGGCAAGCGAGCCCTCGAACCAAAAAGCAACCACGGCGCCGGGGCAAACCGGCGAGCCCAAACAACCCGCGCAACCGCTCGAAAAGCAAGGCGCGGCCTCGCCTCAAGCGCTTCAGCCGGCAATCCAATCGCCTGCTCCTGCCGCCCAGCCCACGCAGGCGCTGGAACCCAAAGCTTCGACGGACACGGCCAAAGCACCCGCGGGCAAGTAGCCTCTCATGAAGCGACCGTCCTTTGCAAACGCGACCGCGCTCGTTACGGGCGGCGCGCAACGCATCGGCAGGGCGATTGCCCTTGCATGCGCCGATGCCGGGATGAACGTCGTGGTCCACTACCGTTCGTCTAGAGCCGACGCCCGGGCGCTGGCCGCCGAGATTGCATCCCGCGGCGTTGGGGCATGGGCCGTGGGCGCAACGCTTGGAACCCCGGCGTCGTGTGAGGCCTTGATTCGCAGGAGCAATTCCCTGTGCGGAAGCACGCTGTCGCTCCTGGTCAATAATGCAGCGACGTTTCCCGAGGGCATGCTGCGCGAAATGTCCTTTCGCGACCTGAGCGGCAACATTCGCGTGAACGCATGGACTCCTCTGTGCTTGAGCAGGGCCTTTGCTAAAACGGTGCGCTCCGGCAGCATCGTAAACCTGCTTGACGCCCGAATCGCCGGGAAGGACAGCGGACACGCGGCCTATATTCTTTCCAAGCATTTGCTGGCGTCGCTTACCAGGATCTGCGCACTTGAATTCGCCCCGGCAGTTCGCGTCAACGGCGTTGCGCCCGGGCTCATTCTGCCGCCTGCGGGAAAAACCAAAGCCTATCTGAATGCACTCGCGCGCAAAGTGCCGCTTAAAATGCACGGCGAGCCCGGCGACGTCGCGCAGGCGGTCCTTTTCCTTGCCCGCAGCGCGTTCGTTACCGGCGAGATCGTTTTTGTTGACGGCGGGAGACATTTGCTCAGGGACGTTTTTGCCCGGTAACAATCTGCTTTTCTCCGCAGCCGCCTTGTTGGTATACTAGATGTTGATGCACGCCGGCACTCTGCACGCGACTCAGGAACTACTCCATGCACAGAACCAGCCATAAAGAAAAAACTCTTTCTCCCGTAATCGGCCTGTTCCTCGAAGGCGCCTCCGTCGTGCGTCAATCGGGGCTGTTCTTCGGCGCCGCGGAAATCGCGCGCCAGCGCGGCGCAAGTCTCATCTGCATTCCGGGCGTTTCCCCGGAGAAAGCACGGCAGCATCAACCCGGGGCCCGTAATTCGCTGTACGACCACGTGAGCGCCGCCGACATCGACGGGCTGATCATTTCGGGCGTGCTCGGCGCGTATGTCTCGCCAGAGACATTTAGAAATCTCTACGGCAGATACCTGCCCATGCCCATTGTGAGCGTCGACCAGGCCCTGGGCGACATGCCCGCGGTGTTTGTCGACAACGAGACCGGATTCCGGGACCTTGCGCGGCACCTGCTCCACGAGCATCGATTCAAGCGGATCGCTTTCATCCGCGGGCCCCGGGACAACCCCGGCGCGGAACTCCGGTTCCGCGCGTTCATCGAAACGCTCACCGAATACGGGTTCGCGGCCGATCCCAAACGGGTGGTGCAGGGCGACTGGACCCGAAAATCAGGCGAGCATGCCATATCGATACTGTTCGACCAGCGGAGTGTGGAATGCGACGCCATTGTCGCAGCCAACGACGAGATGGCCCTGGGGGCGATGTCTGCGCTCGCGGCCCGCGGCATGCGCGTACCCTACGACATTGCGGTTTCCGGGTTCGGCGACATCGAGGAGTGCAGTTTCGTTACACCGCCGCTTACCACGGTGCGTCAGCCTCTCTATAACATCGGCACGCAGGCCGCGGAAATGGTTTTGGACCTTGTGATGGGAAAGGAAGTCTCCCGCCGGGTTTTTCTCTCTTCCACCTTGATACTCCGGCAGTCGTGCGGCTGCCCGTTCGGCGCGAACCTGCAAAAGATTCACGAGCGTCACCGGATCCCGGAAAAGCACCGGCGCGACGGCTCGTTCCGCGCCGTCAAGGAGCGCATCGTTACCGAAATGGCCGCCGCCGTTGCCGAGGCGTCACCGCAGGAGAACAAGGAGGCCGGACTCAAGGAACTCGCCGGCAGGCTTTACAAAGCGTTTTTCGTTGACACAAAAGGAAAACTCACCAACGTCTTCCTGCAGGTTCTCGACGAAGTTTTGCAAACCACTTTTAAGCAAGGCGGCGACGTTCTTGCCTGGCAAGACGCGCTCTGGACCCTGCGCTCCCACGCGCACACGATCCTCTCGCAATCCGAAGCGCTGTGCGGCGAGGACCTGCTCCAGCGCGGGACAACGATGATCGCCGAAAGCGCGCGCCGCGCCCAGGGCTTCGCCAAACTGCGTGAGCAGTCACTTTTGTCAATTGTCCGCAATATCGCGCATTCCCTGCTTACCACGCTGGACCCGGACCGCCTGCTCGAGGCCACGGCCCGCGGCTTGTTTGAGCTGGGCATTCCCCACGGAAACATCGTGGTATGCGGGGAGCGTTCGGCATCGCTCGCCGTGCCGTCGGCCCTGTCCGGGCCGCGGCCGCCGGGCTCGCTCCTCGTCGTGTCGTTCGAAGGCGGCGCAATCACCCGGTATCCTCCTCACGGGCTCCAGTTTCCCGGAAATCAACTCGTTCCCGCGGGCAGGCTGCGCCGGGAACAGCCGTTTTGCATGGTTGTTGTCCCGCTGCTCTCCGGCGAAGAACTGCTCGGCTTCCTGCTTCTGGAAACGGGGTCTCTGGAGCTGCACCTGTTCGAGATCCTTTCGGAACAGATTTCCGCTTCCCTCAACGCCTCGATTCTCGTGAAGAAAGTTCACGACCAGACAAGCGACCTCGCCCTGGCCAACCGCAGCCTCGAATCCGAGGTCTTTCAGAGAAAGCAGGCCGAGATCGAGCTCTCCAAGGCAAAAGAGGCCGCCGAAAACGCCAACACCTCGAAAAGCGTGTTCCTTGCCAGCATGAGCCACGAGTTACGCACGCCGCTCAACGCCATCGTGGGGTACAGCGAGATGCTCGCCGAGGATGCTGCCGGCGGTAGCGACGTCCAGCTCGCCGCCGATCTCGAAAAGATCCGCTCCGCAGGTACGCATCTGCGCGCAATTGTAAACGACATCCTCGACTTGTCGAAAATCGAGGCGGGCAAAATGGGACTGTATCTCACCGAGTTCGACCTGCCGCTGGTTGTGCGCGACGCAGCCGATGCGGTGCGGCCGCAAATTGCGGGGCGCCCCGTTTCCCTCACCGCCGAGTGCGAAGCATCGGTGGGCGTGATGCTCGCCGACAGCACCAAGGTGCGGCAGATTATTCTGAATATCCTGGGCAACGCGGTGAAGTTTACAAAAGAAGGTTCGGTACGGTTGGCCGCCTCCCGCGTGCAGCGGGAAGACGGGGACTGGTTTCGCTTTTCCGTCTCGGATACCGGCATCGGCATGAGCAGCGAGCAGGCCCAAAGCGTGTTCGCGGCATTCACCCAGGCCGACGCCTCCACGTCCCGGCTTTACGGCGGAACCGGCCTGGGGCTGGCAATTTCGCGGAGCCTGTGCAGGCTCATGGGCGGCGACATCACGGCAAGCAGCGAACTGGGAAAAGGATCGGAGTTTGTGATTATGCTCCCGGCGAGGGTGGAGAAGACAAATGCGAACTAGGATGTTGATGGTGATGATTGCCTGTTCTGGGTGGTGTATTTCACTCGGTTTGTTTGTATTTTGGGATATTCCATAATCACAAAGGAAATCCGCGCCATGCCTCTCATCCTCATCATCGAAGACAACGAGCTGGACGCCGACATGCTCTCGCGGCGCCTCGTGCGCAAAGGATATGAGGTGGCCGTCGCCGCCGACGGCGAAAGCGGCCTTGCCGCGGCGCACGAGCGGATGCCCGCGTGCATCATCATGGACATGGGCCTGCCGATTATTGACGGATGGGAGGCAACGCGCCTCCTCAAACTCTCGCCCCTCACGGCGGGCATTCCGGTCATCGCGCTTTCCGCCCATGCCATGGCCGAAGACCGCGCAAAGGGACTGGATGCCGGCTGCGACCGGTACGAAACAAAACCTCTGGAGTTCGACCGTCTGCTCTCGGATGTCGAATCCCTCATCAAAAAAGGCACACCATCATGAGCGAGCAACCCCGCATCCTCGTGGTCGACGACATTCCCGACAACCGCGATTTGCTGTGCCGGCTTCTCTCGCGCCAGGGCCATGCCGCCGAAATCGCCGCCAACGGCGCAGAGGCGCTCCAGCGCCTTGCCAAAAGCGAATTCGATTGCGTGCTTCTGGACATCATGATGCCCGTGATGGGCGGCATCGAAACGCTGACGCGGCTCAAGGCCGACCCCGCGCTTCGCCATGTTCCCGTCATCGTCGTGTCGGCCATCGACGATCTCGACAACGTCGTCAAATGCATCGAACTCGGCGCCGAAGACTATTTGTTCAAGCCGGTCAACAAGGTGCTGCTCAACGCGCGCGTTTCCGCGTCGCTGGAAAAAAAGCGGCTGCGCGACCGGGAACAGGCCTACACACTGCATGTTAAGCACGAGCTGGAGCTGGGCCGCCAGATCCAGGCCGACTTTCTTCCCGAGTCCCTTCCGCAGCCGCTCGGGTGGGAGGTGGCGGTGTCGTTCGCGCCCGCCTTTGAGGTTGCCGGCGATTTTTACGACGCATTCATGCTCGGCGACAACCGCCTGTGTTTCGTGATTGCCGACGTGTGCGGCAAGGGTGTGGGCGCGGCGCTGTTCATGTCCCTTGTCCGGAGCCTCATCCGCGCTTATGCCGAGCAGGCCAAGGGCGGCGAAGACGAAGTCTTGAGTGCGGTGACGCTCACCAACAGCTACCTGACGCAGCACCATCGCCTCAAGAAAAGTTACCTGTTCACCACCCTGCTTTTCGGTGTGCTCGACACCGGCACCGGGAAACTGCATTATGTTTCGGCAGGCCACTATCCGCCGTTTATCCTTGCCGCAAACGGCGCAGTCTGGTCCCTGGAGCTGTGCGGGCCGGCCCTGGGAATCCTCACGGATCCGAACTACGTTGTCAAGCAAGCCCGCGTTTCGCCCGGTGACGTGCTTCTGGCCTACACCGACGGCGTTACCGAAGCTAAAAATCAGCAGGAGGAGCTTTTCTCCAAGGAGCGGCTGCTTGCCATACTAAAATCGTGTCCGCACAGCGCGGCTGCGGTGCTCGGCAAAATTGAGCAGGGACTCAAGGAATATATCTGCGATACCGAGCCGTCGGATGACATCACGATGATGGCGATACGGAGATTATAAGCCGCGCACAGCGACGCGAAGCGGTGCCCCCACCAAGGACAACTTTACTTGTTACAAGTAATCCTCACGTCATCAATAAACAAATTTACTTCTTTGTCCTTCTTCGTCCTGATTTCCACGGCGAATTCCTTGCGAGTTTCCGACGCTGGGGCAAGCGGCAGCGAAACATCAGTCCATCTTTTAAAAACGTAATCCGTATATTTCCCGGCCTTCGCAGGCGTAAAGTCCTCGCCCCTGAAATACGTCCATCGGTCCGCATCCTCGGATTTTGTACGAATGCAGGCAGTACCGCGGCCTCGCACCCACAAGTGAAGCGCAGGTATGCCGCCACACGCGACAGGCGCGCGCATGCAGCATCGCGCCGACGTTGCATTCTGGCCGGCGCGTCCCGAAATCGCAAGGCAATAGGCGCCCGCGTGCGGGGCGACCGTGTCGCGGTTCACCCGCACGCCCTTGACGCACGAGACCCAGCCGTCTGCTCCGTCTTCAAAACCTTCCCCGTTTCCCGCGCTGCCTGCCACGGATTTGCCCGCAACGCCCGTGTCCGGCGCCTCAGTTTCCGTGTACGGCTTGCGGCACAGCCTTGCCTGTATCGGCAAATGGTCCGAGTATCCGTCACCTACGTGGAAGCGGCCACCCTTGGCAAACCGCATCTGCCATCGGTATGGAGCGCCGTCTTTCATGAGCCTGCCGTTCCACGTGAACGGCGAAAATGAGTTGTCGACATAGGAGATTCCCGTGCTGTCGAACATAGACGGTGGGAGCAGAATGTGGTCGGGTGTTTCGCGCCGTCCCTTGTACACCGTGGTGAACCGCCGCACCTCGGGAACCTCCAGCCAGGGGTCATACAGCGCAACTGCGGAATCATTCACCCGGCCCGATTTCTTGTGATATGCCACAAACGTACCGGGCTGCGAACCCACTGTACCGAGAACATGGTTGACGCCGGTGAGGCCTTTGGTATCGTCCAGCCCCGTGGTGTGGAATGATTCGCATTCGTCCCAGTCTTCGTTGAAATCGCCGGCGACAACGTAGTCTTTGCCGCGCGGAATCTCTTTGAGGCGGCTTGCAAGCAATCTTGCATTTGTAATCCGTGCGGACTCCTTGTGCGTCTTGGAGGGCCAGTGGCATGCAAACACGGTAAGGGTGTCCCGGCCAAGGTAGACGGCGGCTTCGAGCATGTTTCTGTCGTGCGTCGAGCCGGCCTCCGAGACCTCAAAGGTTTTCTCCCCCAGGATGGGAAATTTCGACAGCACAACGGGCATCACGCTGCCCTTGTTCGCTGCACCGCCAAGGGCGTAGAAGGGATACGGACAGTTCTTTTCCGCAAGCGCGGCGCGAAGCCCGGAAAGCGCGTTCTCGTTTTCCACCTCCACAAGCACGGCGATATCGGCGTTGATTTGCGCAAGGACCGAAGCGATGTTGGAACATTTGATCTGAAAAGTGTTGTTTGTCCAGTTGCACTTGTTGGGCTTGTACTCCGGATACTCGTCGCCGTTGTCGACCATGTCGAACAGATTTTCCACATTGTAGGACGCTATCGTGATGGTGTCGGGAATAGTTCCGGAAAAGTGCTTGGGCATGCCGAGGCGAGGGGGCTTTTGCTGGCAGGAGAAAAATAGGAGGGTGAAAAAGAAGAACTGCAGGGCGATGGAGCGGCGTTTTATTATGGACATGATGGAAATATACAAAAATCGGATCAGAGGCGGGGGCTCCGTGTGACGAGAAATGAAAATTCGAGTACTGCTGCTGCCATTGCCGTGCAATGGGCGCAGGGCCGTACAAGATCCTTGACGGCACAATGCGGGATGTATTTTGGTTTTGTAGTAGGAAGGATCAAAGATGCCAACCATTTCTGCGTTTTTTGGAATCATTATTCGCATGTTTTTCGATGATCATGTGCCCTCGCATTTTCATGCTGAATATGGCGAATATGAAGCAAAAATATCCATTGAAACATTGGAAATCCTCGATGGGAGATTACCGAACCGCGCCCTTGGCCTAGTCCTTGAATGGGCTGTGCTCCACAGAATAGAATTACGGCAAGATTGGGAGCTCAGCCGGAACAAGCAACAGCCCAAGAAGATAGTTCCCCTGGAGTAATATTGTATGGATTACGATGTCGTGGAAGTTAAGCCCGTGGAGCATCTGCGTCTCAAGGTGACTTTCAGGGACGGCCTTGCCGGTGAGGTGATCTTTATGGCAAGCCATTTGCATGGCGTATTTGAGGCTTTGAGAAACCCTACCGTTTTTGCTAATGTCAATTGCACACACGGCTTTGTTGAGTGGCCCGGCGAGATTGATCTTGCCCCGGATGCAATGTACGAGGAAGTTAAGAAGAACGGCGTCTGGGAACTTGCATGACACAATAGCGTACCCGTCCGCACAACTACTGAGCCTTCGCCTTTTCCTTCGCGATAAACTCCGCCATGGTATCCACCGACTTGATGTAGATGTCCTGGAGCCAGTGAACAGCCCGCACCGCGACTACAACCGGATGTACGCCCTAGTGAGCAGCCTGGAATCCTTGCTGGTCTCTACTGCAATTCTATCTGAGTAGTATTGTCTATTTTAAGCAAAGATATCTAAATGTTGTGTATTTTTTGTAGAATATTAAGAATTCTTATTGCATATTAATATTTTTAATATTATCTTTAAGGCATGAGCAATAAAATCAGCCTCAATATTCGGTGTCCTTCCTGCCTTGGTGAACTTCAGCCGAGTGTTCTGTTGTGTCACTCTTGCGGGATAAAAATCGAGGGAGAATTCATCAAGAATGAGTTCAATTCTCTAGCACCTGATGAACTTCATCTTCTTCGGGTGTTCATCCGTTGCGAAGGAAGGATTAGCGACATGGAAGCCGCCCTCGGCGTCAGCTATCCTACCGTTAAGGCACATCTGGCAGATCTGAAGAAGAAACTTAACCTTGCCGGACAAGCCTCTGTTGAAGGAAAGATCGCCTTGGAAAGCAGTGCCGAACCCAAACCTGAGACACCAGCTGACGATGAAGCCTTGCTGATATTGTCACAACTTGAAAGTGGGGAAATAGATTTCAAGAAAGCAGTTCAAATTCTACGTGCCAAGAAGAAGGAAACAGGAAAATGATTACCCAGCTTGAACAGAACAAAGTCAAAGAGCTTCTCGATAAAGGTATTCTCACTGCGGAACAAGCGGATGAAATCACTGAAGCCCTTGAGGAACGTGATGACAAGGAAGTAAATGCAGGAATGATAAACGGTCAGGACGATCCCGATATTGCCAAGCAAGACCGAACCCAAGGTTCCTCGACTAGCTCCACAGGTGGAGAACAAGGCAAACCGCCATACGGTTCATTCGTCGAAAACCTCACTAGAGGCGCTACGGATATGGCTTCTTCAGCCATGAACATGGTGTTTTCTGAAATCAACTCAGCTTTAGGACATATTCAGGGTTCAAGCCAGGGCGGCAACAAGATAGTCATGTCCAAGGTCGATCAACCCGACGGCAATCGGTACATCTTCTCAGATAATGAAATCATGATGGGAAAGTTGACGGACGTGACTTTGAATGAAGCCTCTATGAAGGGAAATAAAATAACGGGGTCTTCTGTGGGTGATTTGAAAGTTGCGGTTGGTGCCTTTTCAGGCAACAAGATTAGCGCAGCATCGGTGTTTGACTTGTCTATCGAGAATGGAATCATCAATGAATGTGCGTTTGCCGGCTCAAAAGTACACGATCTACGAATCCAAGGGCGGAGCACAATAACTGCTGCGACAATTGAAGGTTCGAATGTCTCAGACGTCAGGCTGGCAGACGAATCAAGAATAGAGAAATGTTCCATCAAGTCATCAAACTGCAGGTCCCTTGCCCTTGCCGAGAGCTCACAAGTGGGGAATCTGGAAATCTGCGGTTCGAATGTGAGAGATATCAACCTCAAATCGTCGAACATTACGGGGTTCTCCGTGCAGGCTTCCAACGTTTCGGATATGTCTTTCACGAAAACCGCCGTATCCGATGTTCGCTTGGGTGCGAGCAAAGTTTATTCCGTTCACTGCGTCGATTCTGTTCTTAAAGAACTTGTCATAAGCGGTATGGCGGTACTCCGCCTTCATATTGAAAACTGCGAACTGACCGGCGTCACATTTAAGAAGAAGGCGGCTGGATTCAAATTCCATCATGCCGCAAAAATGAGATTGATCAACTCAAAAATCAAAAACTGCGAATTCATCAATTGCACATTCTTCAACATTGATTTCAAGGATGTTGATATATCGGATATCCATCTCAGTGATGCAATTATCAAGAATCAAACCATCACGTGCAAAGAGGACTTGCTCAGGTATCAGAAGTAACCAGGGCTTGTCGGTGCGCGATAGTCAAATAATGTGGGGCTGTGCAATGTCGGTCGAAACAGGAAACATTTTCACCTTAGAGAGTGCCGTTCCATCGCACATGTCCGAGACTCTTCGTGTCATTATTACGGCCTGCCTTTGGCACGAACCGCACTCTTTCCCGGAAATAATTGCAAAAACCGAAATGGCCCATAACACATGGGTAGGTTCAAAACGTGATTTGAAGAAATCCATCTGTTCGGCTCTCCGCGAAGCAATAGCGGGCGGGTTGATCAACTACAATTCCGGCTACTATCTCCTTTCCGTGTCAGGCAGGGTGGAAGCGGCGAAGGCCTATTGTTTGGAAGACGGGGTCGCCTTTGACCCAAAAAGACAACATGTCGGCTAAAAATATCAGCCGAACGGCAGTCGGGACGCTTTACTTGCGGGCTGCACATTTGTTGATAGATGCACAGCCTTGGATTCTGGAGGACACAATTGCGCTGGAATTGATTGGTTTCTTCCCTTGTTGCTTCTGTTTCGACCGCCAGGCGTGAACCTATTTTCTTCTTCAGCGACTATTATTGTTGGGGATGGACGAAGGGGGGATCTTTATGTCTCCATTCATTAAGTTTCTGTTTTTCTTCGCACTAGCTTTGGTAGTCGTGCGTTCGTCAATCGCAGCGGATTCGCTTACCGTCAGTCCGCCGAATCCGACGATAATGGACTCAGTATCCTTAAGCATACTTGAGAGAGGATCAATCTGCTGCACCCAATTTTCTAGCGATCCAACCGCTGTTACACTTCTCAACGATTCCACAATCACGCTAAGCTTTACGACCTCCCAGCTGGGTGTTTGTCCATGTCCCATTAGCCTTGACTCCAACCTTGTGCCGGTATCTGTTGTTGCAACGTACAAAAGAGGGCCTTTGCCGGCAAGAGAATATTTCGTGCACGAGGAATGTCGATCCTGTTTTGGTCAAGCCTGTTTGCACGATTCATTTGTGGTGGCGCAAGCGCTGATCGGCAAGTTCACAGTCTCGCAATCGGCCGCCGTGGTCTTTCATCAGAAACCAGTTCCACTTGAGAATATCGGGAAGATGTCTGGAAATGGGCGTGTTTACGATATTCGAGGGGCTCAGGTGTCTCCGAACCGCCTTGGCGCGTCGAGACAAGCCCCAGGAGTATATTTCATCAAGCCCGATGAACGCTCTACTGCGACGTTGAAGATTTGGTATTGATCGCACCCGCCCAAAGCAATTGTCTATCAGTAATGATCCCTGTCCAGGCAAGGATGACTAATGATTGAAGATTTGAGTATCTCAATTGATATTCACTATTGGCCTCCAATGCTCGAAAGCAATGTGGCTCTCCGTTTGGAAACCGACACTCGCCGCCCCATTTGATGAGGCTACAAATCATCGATTCCAGGTTGGAACACGCATCGGAGAATACGCTCGATAACGTTTCCTAGATGCCGTTCTCGTCTCAGAAGATCACATGCACTTGAAGGAAGCCATTGTTTCAACTGTCTCCAACCGGCAAGGACTTAATCAGCTGGGTACTATCGTGGCCCGACGCTGTGGTTATCGAACCGAAGGAGCTCATTAGCGAGATTAAGGACGTCGCGAAGACATTGATGAAGAAGTACCGCTAACTTGCTCCATTGCAAAACTAGAGTTGGTGTTTCCGCGTCATTTCTGCGGCGGGCACTAGCTCGCGATCTTGCGCATGTCGCTCGCACGCACGCGTTAGGACGGACCGCAGTGCGCGCCAAAACGCGGTGCCGGCCGACCCGCGCCGAAGGCGACAAGGGCGGTCCGGTACCGAGGCCGACTGGCCGAGCATGGAGGGAGGGCCGACCTGAGACTGCGTTTCAACGCAGGCGAGGGAAACGCCCAAACCTAGTGTCAAGATTTGAAGCAGGCTGTACCCCTCCCCCGACAAAATTCCCCCTACGAGCTACCTGCCTTCGCTTTTTCCTTCGCGATAAACTCCGCCATGGTGTCCACCGACTTGATGATGAACCTTCCGATGTTCTGATCGTCGATGTGTACGCCGTAGGTGCGCTGCAGCGCCATGACGATTTCGAGCGCATCCACGCTGTCGAGTTGGACCACGGGGTTGTTCTCGAACAGGGAAATGCCGTTGTCGATGTCCTCGGGCTTTACATCGGATATTTTAAGCGTTTCGAGAATCAGCTTCTTTATCTCCAGTTTGAGTTCCGGAGATGGAACCGGGGTCGTTGTGTCTGCCATGGCTTAGCTCGCTGTCAGGGTTATGCCCGTGTGGGCGGTTTCTTCTTCTGCTCGGTTTGTCCGGGCCCCCTAACCCCTAAGGGGGCACCGGATCTCCAAAAACCGGTCCCTCAGAGAGTCGGAGGGGGTTGCATTCAGACCTGTCCTATTTTACCATTACAAGAAGTTGTTTGAAAAATGTTTCTTCTTCATCGGCGCGGGCACGGACCATCTGTCGTATTTCCTGCATCCTGTTGTCGCCGAGGTCGCGGTCTTTGCCGATCCGCGCCACGAACAGCGACAGCTCGCGCCACCGGTCGCCGATGGCCATGATCTTTTTCGACATATCGGCAAGTTCCGGCCTGTTAAGCAGCTTGGCCGCCTCCTGCAGGAAAGACGCATACATAAACCGGAACCCGCCGCCGCCCGTGCCGCGTTCTTCAAGCGTGATGTGGATCGACATGATCGCGTGTGATAGCGCGTCCGTGTTGCGGGCGATTTGGGGCCACGCAGGAATATTGTCGGCAAAGCGACGCATGCCTTTGATGCCGATAAACGGCACCGGCAGTTTTACCATGTTGGACGCCGCCTGTTTGATCCCCTGCAGAACGGCTTTCTTGAGCACGTCTTCGTTGATCCCGCCCCCGGGAACCGACTCCACGTGGAACTGGAAGCCCTTGGGCGCAAAATCGCTCTTGGCGAAGCGCGCCTTGTCAAGCGAATCGCTGGAAAGCCTTGAAATGGACGGATAGTAACAATCGCTCACGAGAAAATCCGGGCCTTCCTTGCCCACCACCACGATGAAATGCGCGTTGAAATGCACCCGCATGTACGAAGGGATATAGTCCATATAGAACATGTCAACCTGTACCGTCGTTGGAATGCCTTTGTCGATGAGCGCTTCGAGCGAAGCGCGTGCCGTGTCCGGGTCACGGAATTTCTGCGTGGAAAATTTAATCCCGAGCCGCTTTCCGAGATTTTTGCGAATGTCGCCGGGCCGGTTCCGCATGTCGAAAACAGGAAAAACCATGTGAGGAGTCTTGATGAACACAAAGAAAATAGCGCCGCTCGCGCCGAAAACCATGGGCTCGCTCATGGTGAGCCCGTTGTGGGCGAGCAGCGCGGACAGCATTCCCGATTCGCAATGCGCCGCCATCTTGTGCTGGAACTGAATCTGGCTCATGCATTCCCCTTGCCGATTTCGAGAACAGAGAGGTACGGATTGTTTGTCTTCCTGCTGGCAACGGCCAGGTCTTTTTCCTTAGGAACAATAAGCTGGAACATGGTCGCCAACGAAACGCCGAACACGTCCGCGTAGCGCTTCACAATTTCGACCGACGCTTTTCCGAAGCCGGCCGGCGTCTGATGCTTGAGCACCTTGCCTTTGGAAATGCCCACCCGCACTGCAATGTCGGCATCGGTCATGTCGTAAAGGAGCTTGTAGTAGACAACCGGGCTTATTTCGCCTTTCCTGAGTTTGTCCGTGCACTCGGTTTCGATGTTCTGGCGTTTTTGGAAAAAATCGTCGGAATAGTTCTTCACCAGGTATGCGCCTGTCTGCAGCGGGCCAAAAGATCCGTCGGGTTTCTCCACGTACAGAAGCACCTGATGCTGATCAAAATCAACACGTGCGTCCTTTTCTTTCACAGAATTCCTCCTGACCCGGATTTATGTCCGCAGGTTTGGTAACGCCGGTGCAACCCATGAAAAATGACAATAGAAAATATATTTGCGGCTGAATTGAGTAACACGAAATTCCAATGCCTCTGGATGGCTGAGCCGCGTGACCTATCTTAATCCCTATGAATTGCCATTTAAATTGTAGGTTCCGCATCAGAATTTTGCAGTTTGTGATGTTTATGCGTTCCAATTTGAAACATCTCTTGCGTTTAGGACTTGTGGATGTTCAGTCAAAATATTTGAAGTAACTTCTTGATATTAATTAAAATACAAGATCACTGCTTCCAGTATTTATTGATCTGGCACTTGCTTTGCGCTTATCCATGATAAAAGATTTTCCAAGAGGAGCATTTCATGAACGCCGAAAAATTCACCGGCAAATCGCAGGAAGCATTGAGCGGCGCAAACAAAATCGCCGTCGAAATGAACCATCAGGAACTTGTTCCGCTGCACCTGATGCTTGCTCTCGCTATGGAGCAGGGTGGTCTCGTACAGACCATTCTTCAAAAGCTCGATGTTGATGTCAAGGACATAACAGAGGCGCTCATGGAGAAGCTTCGGGCGATCCCGGCGGTCACGGGAAGCGGCGCCACGCAAACCTACATGTCGCGCAGCCTGACGCAGGTAATTACCGAAGCGGAAAAAATCGCCGCGCGCATGAAAGACGAGTATGTGAGCGTGGAACACCTGCTGCTTGCTCTGCTCGAAAAGGACAATGCCTGCCGCGACACCGGCGAGCAGTTCAGGGTTACGCACGCGAAGGTGATGGAAACGCTCAAGAGTGTGCGCGGCAACCAGCGCGTGACGTCGCCCGAGCCGGAGGCTACCTTCAACGCGCTGGAAAAATATTCGCGCAACCTCACCGACATGGCTCAAAAGGGGAAACTCGATCCGGTGATCGGCCGCGACGAGGAAATCCGCCGGGTCATTCAAATACTCTCCCGACGCACCAAGAACAATCCCGTGCTCATCGGCGATCCGGGCGTGGGAAAAACCGCAATTGTGGAAGGACTCGCGATTCGCATTGTGCGCGGAGATGTGCCGGAAGGTCTCAAGAACCGCACGTTGGTGTCGCTTGACATGGGGTCACTCATCGCGGGCGCCAAGTTTCGCGGAGAATTCGAGGAGCGTCTCAAGGCGGTGCTCAAAGAAGTTACCGAAGCGCAGGGAAGGGTTATTCTCTTCATCGACGAGCTGCACACGGTTGTGGGTGCAGGAGCCGCCGAAGGCGCCATGGACGCCGGCAACCTGCTCAAGCCCATGCTTGCCCGGGGTGAACTGCACTGCATCGGCGCCACGACGCTTGACGAATACAGAAAACACATCGAAAAAGACAAGGCACTGGAACGCAGATTCCAGACCGTGCTGGTCGACCAGCCATCCGTCGAGGATACCATATCGATCCTGCGCGGGTTGCGCGAGCGGTACGAAGTGCACCATGGCGTCAAGATACGCGACGCGGCCCTGGTCGCGGCGGCCGTGCTGTCCGATCGCTACATAGCGGACCGGTTCCTGCCCGATAAGGCCATCGACCTGGTCGACGAGGCCGCTGCGGGGCTGCGCACCGAAATCGACAGCAGCCCGCGCGAGCTTGACGAAGCAGCGCATCGCCAGATGCAGCTGGAGATCGAAATCACCGGCCTCAAGAAGGAAAAGGACCCCGCCTCCCGGGATCGCCTTGACAAATTAAACAAGGAACTTGCCGAGACGAAGGAAAAGACGTCGAAACTCAAGCTTCGCTGGGACGCCGAGAAGAAACAGATTGCCGGCCTTCAGCAGCTTCGGCAAAAGCTCGAAGAAGCGAAATTTGAACTCGAAAAGGCGCGGCGCGCCTACGACCTCAATACCGCGGCCCAGATTCAGCACGGCACCATCCCCCAGCTCGAGCGCCAGCTTTCCGAAGCGGAAAAGGAGCTCAAGGCCGGCAACGGCAACCGCCTTCTCAAGGAAGAAGTCGACGAGGACGATATTGCGGCCATCGTTTCGCGCTGGACCAACATTCCGGTGAGCAAGCTCGTTGAAGGCGAAAAGGAGAAGGTCCTGTCGCTCGCCGCCCACCTGCATGAGCGGGTGATCGGCCAGAACGAGGCGGTGGACGCCGTTGCCGACGCCGTGCTTCGCGGACGCGCCGGACTCAAGGACCCGCAACGCCCCATCGGCAGCTTTATCTTCCTTGGCCCCACGGGCGTGGGAAAAACAGAGCTCGCCCGGAGCCTTGCGTTCAATCTGTTCGACGACGGGCACGCGATGATCCGCATTGACATGTCGGAATATATGGAAAAGCATACCGTGTCGAGGCTTATCGGAGCGCCGCCGGGCTACGTCGGCTACGAGGAAGGCGGCCAGCTCACGGAGGCTGTTCGCAGGAAGCCCTACAGCGTCATCCTGTTCGACGAAATCGAAAAGGCGCACCCGGACGTTTTCAACGTGCTGTTGCAAATCCTCGACGACGGCCGGGTTACCGATTCGCAGGGGCATGTCGTCAATTTCAAGAACACCATCATCATCATGACATCCAACATCGGCTCGCAGCACATTGTTGAGGCGACAAGCCAGGACTACGAGTCCATCAAGAAAACCGTTCTCGGCGAACTCAAGAATCATTTCAAACCGGAATTCATCAACCGGGTCGACGAGATCGTGGTGTTTCACGGCCTGTCGCAGGAGGATATCCTCGCCATCGTCGACATACAGCTCAAGCGATTCTCTCAATTGCTGGAGAACCGGCACATTTCCTTTTCCGCGGACAAACGCGCCAAGCTGCTGCTTGCCCAGACCGGATTCGACCCCGTGTATGGAGCTCGGCCGCTCAAGCGGGCGATTCAGAAGGAGCTGGAAACCCCGATTTCCAGACTGCTTGTTTCGGGCGAACTCAAGGACGGCCAGACAATTAGGGTTTCGGTTGCAGATGACAAATTGGAATTTGCGGTAAAGTAATTCCTATAGCAAATTCAGCAGATTTTTTGATCCTCTCGTGGTGGGGAAACCACTGCTTGGTTTCCCCTGGGGTGCAGCTTCCTCCCGCCGAAATCGGCGGGAGGCGATCTGCACCCACACCCTTTCCAGCAAAGGGGCGCGCCAAATGCGCTCGACTTGCGCTCGCGCGGCGTCGCCCCTTCGCAACGCAACCTTCAAGGAATGCCGCTCCGCGGAGATTATCCCTTTCGCAAACCACGGAAATAGAGGGAATTTGGGCAGATTGGGCTAAAGCATTGGCAGGGGAATTGCGGTATGTATTATATGGGCGAATTAAAATAGCGATTTTTCAAGAAATCTCTTGACAACTATTGCCCGGAGATTAATTATATTACTAAATAATATCCGCCAGGTAAGGTCAATTATATTCTGGGAGTTATTGACCTTGTTCATCTCATCTTCGGCGCAATTTCTTTTGACAGGCGATCGTGTATTTTATCCGGGTGCTTGTTGTCATTAATTGATAATAAGTAACAGGAGAAGGATAATGAATAGTATTGCTTTGGATGAAAAGTCTCAGAAAATAATCAGAGACACCCTCAACATTTCATCGCTGGACGACATAGTTGACAGGGACTATAACGACCGTGTCCCTAGAGATGAAAAAGAAAAATTAATTGCCGAAGGCTTTGGTTCTTTTAATAGGGGTTCAGCAAGATTTGTTATGCGCTCTTTTTACACCTCAGATGAATTAAGAATGGCAGAAGATAAGTCCAACCACTTTACTCTCCCTTAGATTGGTGGCTATCCCAATAATGCCACCAATCAATTCTCTGTCCACAGACGAAAATGAACTTTTTGGAAAAACCCTGGAACTGTATTTCAGGGCCAAGGCATTAATCGCTTTTAGTGAAGAAATAGACCCTAATTCAAAAATAAACCCCCAGATTTGGAAGGAATTGCGCGACGCCCTCGATCATTTTATGAGGGTTTTTGGAGACATAATCCGTGATGGTAGCAAGAGAACTCAAAACCCAAAATACTATCATGAGAATCTAGATAAATCGCATGGACACGTTTATAGAGCGGCTTTTGACGCGCTAGATGGCGCTTCTATTTCAATCCGAAAACAAATTGTCGATTGGTGTGGCGCTTATAAACAAGAAATACTGACAGAAGTCGTCTCTGGATATTGGGACAAACGATTAAGGTTAGAGCAGGTCAATTCTACCATTGCTGATTTGAGAACCAAAAAAGACGTTGCCTGCGACGAGAGCATTGGAATAATTGATAGCTATGTGGCAATATTGGATGAACTGAAAAACCATAGAGATTTTTTTCTAAAATCAATGCCCTTGTTGGAAGAATGCAAGAAAGGGAAGGTGCTTGAGGAAAAAAGAAGAAAGCGCAAGGAGTTTATTTCAAAGATAATTTGGATTATAATATCTGCAATCGTAAGTGGAGCAATAACAACATTGTGTTTCACTGCCTCTCAAGAACAAATTAAGAGATCAATTCCGCCAACTATTCAGCAGAGAGATAGCACAAACACTCGCCAGAAAACCCAATAGGTTCATTTCTTCCTTTCCCTTGATATTTTCTTCTTCGGTATTTTAACCTTTATAGCCCCGGCAAGAGCTTGATCCATTGACAATGGCGCAAGAGAAATCTTTCGTTGATCCTTCTTTTTGCCCATACAATAACCCCCTTGATTTTGCTTTACCAAATATCATTTGTTATTCTTAGAAAAAAGATAACATAAAAACGTAATATTTGTGAGAGCTTTTTTGAAAAGCGAGGAAGCTTGCTTGTATGCTTGTTACGCACTGGCGAAACATGATGGCAAAATATTTTGCGAAATTGTTTTGCACTTATCCTAAAATATGTTATATTAGGAGCGTAACAGAAAGGACCAATATGAACCAAATGGATTTCCCCTCCGCTGTAGAAGAGATTGTAGCCATACAAAAGAAGTGCGCAAAACTTCAACAGGATGCTGCTGAGATTGCGCAAAGAACTGAGAAGGTCAGCCTTTTCCTTTGTAAATTGATTGGTCGAAAGCCCGAAAAGGATCCTGTTGAATTACCCCAATTGGTTGTGCTGAGCGGAGACGAAGATAACGATGGATCGTGGAGAGATGTTCTGATTAGCGACCTCAAGGAAAACGGCAAAAGCTACACTAGCGATATCCTGGAGAGGATAAAACACATAAAAAAGGTTCGGACTCCAGAAGAGGAAAAGAGCCTTGCAAACAATATTCGAACAAATCTTGCACGATTCAGGAAGGAAAATTTGGTAAAGAGCGAAGCAGACGCGGATGGCATAAGGATGCTTTGGGAAGCGTTATAGAAGGGAGTGGATATGCATCTACTAACAGCAAGTGGTGCAGGGTGGTCTCTCGATCTGTGCCACTGGAAACAACAATAAGAAAGGCAACTTCTTGGGGAAGTTGCCTTGCGGGCTAGTTAGCCCCTTATTGGACCAAGAAGAACAAATCAGGGGGTGATTCAAATCGCCTCCTGATCTCTTGATGCGCGTGTGACGAAACTGGTAGACGTGAACGACCTGGAATCGTTTTTGGGTAACACTAAATCCGGGTTCGAATCCCGGCACGCGCATTTCTTAATATACGACATTTTCTTTCTATTGTCAAATTTTGCTAGTGCAAAACATTTTTACCCAACTTTGCGTATTGGGGCTCTGTACATCAGCCGCTTTCCCTCCCTCTGAGCAAGTGCCGCCGTCGTCCTGTCGCAATCGTCCGCTTTGCGATAGGTTCATCTGTATGCGAACTCATCAGCATACTTCTGCAAATGCCACGGAGAAACAGGGTGAAATCTTCCGTTGATGCACACTCCTACAGGAGGGCGTTGCGGGAACGCGACACGCGCATTGCGCAAGCAATGCGCATCGTGAGCGTTCCCGCTGGAAGGGGTGTGCCCCCCCGGGATCACCGGCGCATAGCGCCGGAGCCGAAGGCCTGGACGGCCGAGAGGCGACCTGCGAAGCAGGGGCCGAAAGGCCACCGAACAGGATGTGAGGTGCAACCCGGGGGCCAGGGGAAACCGCGCAGTGGTTTCCCCACCAACTTCTCAAGGCAAAGATCTAGTTTCTCGTCCGAATCTATTTTCCAGCCATGCTCTCAATTATATCCGGCAACCGAATTCCCATAAAATCGTGGTGCAGGGACATCGAGCCCGGCGCCATGAAACAGGCAATCAACCTGACGAAACTCCCTTTTGTCTACGGTCATGTCGCACTCATGGCCGATTGCCACGAGGGCTTTGGCATGCCTATTGGTGGGGTAATTGCCTGCAAGGACGCAATCGTGCCCAACGCCGTCGGCGTGGACATCGGCTGCGGCATGTGCGCGGTACAAAATCGACCTGAGCGAGGCGCCCCAGGCCTATAAAAATATCGACCGCGTCATCGACGCGCAGAAGGATCTGGTTGAGGTGCTGGTGAAGCTAAAGCCGCTTGGAGTGGTGAAGGGATAGAGCGCGGAAGTCTGTGCGGAAAAAATTGTCTAAAAGTCTTAAAGGTTGACGGTCTGTACTGTCTTGAAAACAAATTTCTGCGTTGACCTTTTAGACGTCATAGACCTTTCGACTTTATGGACTTTTTTCAGAACCTCGCCTCCGTCAATGGCGCGCCGTGGGGGCCGACAAATCTCAGGTAGTAGGTGGCAAAGTAAGGATCCTTCGCCGTGGCAACGGCGATGAGCGCGCAGTACGACTTTCCCGGGTCAAGGGTGTTCCCCCAGAGAGGGTTCGAGGCAAGATCGTCCCGCAGCGGTTGTCCGGCGCCAAGCAGTTTCGCGGCCGCCAGAGCGTCTTTCTCAATCGCCGCCGGGTTTCCCGCTTCGTCAAGCACCAGCACGTGGGCGCTGTCGATACTGAGCGGCTGCGCGCCGGTGTTTTCTATCCTTACGGCAAACACGCCGAGGTTCTTTTTCTGGGAAGCCCGAAAGGCTATCGTATTCCTTGTCTCGTACAGCGGCTGCTTTGACGCGAACACGGAAACGCCCGCGTCCGGCTTGGATAGCCAGCATTTCTTGTAGTCCAGATCGCTCAAGAGGATCATCTTGTAGCTTCCGGCGCAGCATGCCAGCAGAAGGGGAATAACGGCGCCCAGGAATCGGAGCGTGTGCAAACGGTTAGCGCGTCGCATGGGAGATCCATGCGAGAAAGTCCGGATTGCCCTTGTCAATAGGGAATGATACTATGCACGGGCATTCGTAACTGTGAAGTTTCTTGACCCGGGCAATTACCTTGTTTACCAGCGACTGTTTCGTCTTTGCGGTCAGGAGCGCTTCGGCGCCCTTCTCCACCTTGCCCTGCCAGCGATACACCGAGTAAATGTGGTCGATGATGTTCGCGCAGGCAACGAGCCGCTCGTCCACCAGCGCGGCCGCGATTTTCCTGGCTTCCTTGGCATCCGCAACGGTAATGTACAGCATCGCCGTCTTCATGGCGCAAACCCTCCGATAAAAAACTATATCGCGGGACACGGCGGCGGGAGTAAAGAACCACGGCCATAGGCCGTGGCTTTGATGAGGGGGTAAAAGGACAAACGACATAATGGATGGTGCGCAGCACCACTACCAAACCCTTACGAAACTATTGTCAGAAACCCCCGAAATAAACGCGGGGCGCAGGGCGGCTGGGAGAACTCAAGGCCCCGGCCTACTGGTTGATTACTTCCTGTTGTTCCGAAATTATTTTTGCGAGGGCACGCAGGGGTACGGGCTTTTCGAAAAAAGTGGCGTTGAGCTTTTGCAGTTTTTCTTCGGCGATTTCCGAAACGTACCCGGAAATCATCACCTTCCTGGCGCGGGGCGGAGCCGACTCCATGAGTTGCAGCCCGTCGAATCTGGGCATCTTGTAGTCGGTAATGAGCACGTCCACCGGGTTGTGGGCAATAAAATCTCTTGCCACCAGGGAGTCGTTGAACGTATGAATTTGAATTTCCTGAGTTATGCACAGAATGAATGTCTTCAGGAGCTCGGTAATCTGTTCCTCGTCGTCGACCACGACGACTTCAAGCTTGCGGTTCATTGCCGCTGTCCTCTTTGTGAAGTTTTCCATGTAATTACATATTGTATCACTCGTGCAACGGTGATGCAACACCTTTTTGGACGTTTTCCGGCGGCAGGTCCTTTCATACTACGTTGAGGCCTGGTTTTTATGGCGCGTCATATTCCAGAAAAGTCATCGCGTCCGGCGCCGCATTCCTTGCACCGGGCATCGGCAGGACGTCGATGAACCCCCCCGCTGTTTCTTCTGCTCTACCGATTCATGACAAACGGGACGCCATCATCGAGGCGATCCGGTCTTCCCAGGTCGTTATAGTCGCGGGTGAAACCGGTTCGGGCAAGACCACGCAACTCCCGCTGCTGTGCCTCGAAGCCGGTTTCGGAAAGCACGGCAAGATCGGCATCACCCAGCCTCGAAGGATTGCCGCTACCTCGGTTGCGTCTTATGTAGCTTCGCAGTTGTCGTGCCCCGTTGGAACCCTGGTCGGATACAAAGTCCGCTTTACCGACAGGGAGTCGGCGGCCACGAAGATAAAATTCATGACCGACGGTATTCTCCTTCGTGAATTGCAGGCCGACAGGTACCTGAGGCACTACGACGTTGTCATCATCGATGAAGTGCACGAGAGAAGCCTCAACATCGACTTTCTCGTTGGTTACATGAAGTGGCTGCTGCCCAAGCGGCCCGATATGAGGCTCGTGCTTTCGTCCGCCACTATCGACACCGCTTTGTTTTCCGCCGCCTTTTCAAACGCACCCGTCATCACGGTCTTGGGCAGACTGTTTCCCATCGACATCCTGTATCACGAGCCCTCGCCCGACAAAGGGGAAGAAATCTCTTTTGCCGGGCTCGCCGCCAAAGCCGCGCAGGAACTCCTGGAATCCTCGGATGCCGGCGACATCCTGATCTTCTTGCCTACCGAGCGCGATATTCTGGAGACAACGGACCTCCTGACCGGACGGCTCGGCACCGCCTGCCGGATACTTCCGATGTTCGGCAGGATGCCGCTTGCCGAACAGGCCGCCATATTCCATGTATTCGACAAAAGAAAGATCGTGGTGGCCACCAACATTGCCGAAACGTCGGTAACCGTGCCCAATATCCGTTTCGTCGTGGACACCGGACTCGCTCGTATCAAGCGGTTCGATCCGTCCTTGGGCATTACGCGCCTTCCTGTTGAGCCTGTGTCGCAGGCGAGCGCGCGGCAGCGCGCCGGCAGGTGCGGCAGGGTGCAAGACGGTATGTGCGTCCGGCTGTATTCCGAGGAAGACTTGCTGTCACGTCCCGAGTACACGGCTCCGGAGATTCAGCGGGCGAACCTTGGCCAGGTAATACTGTCCATGACCTCGCTCGGTCTTGGCACGGTGGAAAACTTCCCCTTTCTGCAGGGGCCGTCCCGCCAGGCGATTTCGCAGGGATATCGTTCTCTTGTTGAGCTGGGTGCTCTTGACGAATCGAAGCACCTCACCGACTTGGGCGCGCGCATGGCCCGGTTTCCGATCGACCCGGCCCTGTCGCGGATGCTTCTCGAAGCGCATCAGCAAGGCTGCATGCGGGAACTCCTTATCGTTGCCTCGGCGTTGTGCGTGCAGGACATGCGTGTGAGACCCTCAGACAAGAAAGAGGCGGCAGATGCCGCCCATGCCCGTTTTTGCGATCCGTTGTCCGATTTTCTCTTCTACCTGAAATTGTGGGACGCGTGCGGGTGGGACGCTCCCGAAAGGTTTTCGCTCACCCGGCTCAGGAGCTTCTGTAAGAACCACTTTCTTTCCTTTGTTCGCATGCGCGAATGGAAAGACGTTCACGACCAGCTCGCGTCAATCGTTGAAACACGAGGCGATCGGAAAGGTGAACACGAAGCGGCAACCTACGAACGGATTCACCGCTGCGTCGTGTCCGGGTTTGTGTCGCATGTTGCAAAGAAGAACGACGATGGAACATACCAGGTTGCCAAAGGCCGCACATCCTCACTGTTCCCCGGCTCATCGCTTTTCAAGAAGAAGCCCGACTGGATCGTATCGTCGGAACTCGTGGAAACATCGCGCGTGTATAGCAGGACCTGTGCCTCCATCGATCCGCTCTGGCTCGAATCCGTTGCCCCGCACCTGTGCAAACGGCGATACAGCGAACCGTTTTTCGACGAGGAATCGGAAGGCGTCAAGGCAAAAGAAACCGTCTCTTTTTTCGGGCTCACCATCGTTGCGGGAAGGATCGTGGGGTACGGCAGGATAAAGCCGGAAGAGGCAACGGATGTGTTTATCCGGGAAGGACTGTGCGCAGGAAGGCTCAAGTCTCACTATAAATTCTACAAACACAACCTCGAATTACGTCATCGGTTCGAATCTCTAGAAAAGAAACTTCGCACCGCCAGCGACTTCTCCGGCGAAGAAAACATGGTGGACTTCTACAAATTGCGGCTGCACGGCATCTCCTCGGTTCACGAACTCAACGCACTGGTTCGTCAGCCGGGAGCTGCCGACGCGCTGTTCATGAAGGACTCGGACCTTGTCCCCGGTCTTGCAAATGACGTGGCTGCACTGTTTCCCGATAGCGTAACAATAGGCGCGGCGGTGTTTCCCATCGTTTACGAATTCGACCTTTCGTCGGAGCTTGACGGTCCGAGCGTGCGCATTACTTCGCACGATCTCACCTGCCTGAATCACGCGGTGTTCGACTGGATCGTTCCCGGCCTGTACGAGCCGCGCATTCGATTTCTTCTGGAGAGTCTTCCCAGGTCAACCAAACAGCGGATAGGAGACGTATCAGAGGCGGCGAAAACCATAGCCGCATCCCTTTCCTACTCCGGCGAGGATTTTCTTGACAGCGTGTGCGAAAGCGCCTCTGCGCTTCTTGGGCTGTACCTCGACCAGGCTCGCTTGCCGGTCCACGACCTGCCACCGCACCTCATGGTCAAGGTTGTTGTTGACAAGAGCGGTAAGCTCGCTGGTCCGAACGGCAACGCCGCGGCATGGAGCGGTGCATCACGACAGTGGACAAAGACCGATATTCGCACGTGGAATTTCGGAGATCTTCCGCAAAAACTTGAACTCATCCCTGCAGCACGGGGCTTCCCCGTTTTTGGATATCCGTCGCTTGTGGCTCGGGAAGGCGCCGTAAATAGCACTGTTTTTACCCGTATGGAAGATCAAGCAACAAACCATGCCGCAGGCGTAAGACGGCTCGCAGAGATATCCGTGGAAAAGGATTTCGCCTGGCTCGATCGCGATTTTAGAATCGACACGAGACACGGCGCCGCATTTTTTCCAACGGACAAAGCAGAGAGAATCGGAGAAATCGGTTCATCATTGGTAAAAAGGCACTGTTTTGCGAATGAGAGCTTTTCTGTATGGAAAAAATCGGAATTCGACGCGATTTTGAAACGAGTACGCGTAATTCTTGGTTCACAAGGGTCAAGCCTTGGCGCGTTGATAGCCTCGGTGATTTCCGAATACATCGAGTTACAATCGACTCTTAAAACAAAGACAAAATCATGTAATTCCAAGGGATGCACCGAAATTGCAGCAGACTTAAAGAAGGAACTCGGAGCCTACATGGATCGGTTTTTAAACAAGACCTTGAATCTCAATATGCTTACGCAATATCCAAGGTATTTCAAGGGCTTTGGCCTCAGGATTCAGCGCGCTCTTTCCGATCCGGGAAAGTACTTGTCAAGGCTTGAAAATGCAATACCTTACGTGAGGAAGTCCAATGCATTTTGGAGAGACTTCGCCAACTATCCATTGGAAAATCAAGAGCTTATCTTCGATTTTTGCATGATGGTCGAGGAATTTAAGATTTCACTTTTTGCGCAGCAGGAAATCAAGACCCTTTTTCCGATTTCGCCAAAACGGCTTGATGAGAAATTGGAGGAATTGAGAAAGGCCGGGATTGTTGAGGATTGACCGGATGTGGACTTTCGGTCAAGCTTAGGCCGACAGGCAGACGTAAAAGAACCCCCCGCATAGCGGAAGCCTTAATTGAGCACCCTAATAAGGGTGCGACCCGTTGATTCATCGCTGGGCCCTTTTGTCTAAGCAAAACAAACGCCCGGCGCAATGCGGCATTAGAATTGCGAGCCTAGATAGCATCACCTTTGTAAGGTCACCGAATTCGTGCGACATGAGGGGCAAAATCGTGATCGGCTCAGCAAGGAACTGAGGCCAACAAAAGTCATTATCCTTAACCCCGGATTTTTCAAAACATTTATATTACTGTGATCACCGGAACAACTCTCTCCTCTCCCCGTGCGGCTACTTTCAAGAAAACGGAGACATACCATGTGCGGAATAGTCGGATACGTTGGCAAACGCGAAGCTTTTCCCGTCCTTATCGAAGGCCTCTCGGCCCTGGAATACCGGGGATACGACAGCGCCGGCGTCGCCCTCATCGACAAGGGATCACTTGTAGTATGGAAGAACAAGGGCAAGGTTGCCCAGCTTAAGGCGTTTGCCGAAAAGAAAGTGAAACCCGGTTCAACTATCGGCATCGCCCATACGCGTTGGGCAACGCACGGCGTGCCTTCCCAGGCCAACGCCCATCCGCATACCGACGCGAAAAACAGAATTGCCCTGGTCCATAACGGCATCATTGAGAATTACGCCGCCCTCAAGGACAAGCTCAAGAAAGAGGGTGTTGTATTCAAATCGGAGACCGACACGGAGGTGCTTGCCCAACTCGTGGGCAAGTATTACAAAGGAGACCTTGTCGGCGCCGTGTCTCAGGCGCTTGCCGAAGTCGACGGAACGTTCGGTATCGCCGTCATAGCCGGGGACAATCCGGACGTGCTTGTCGGAGCGCGCCGCGGCTCCCCGCTTGTTGTCGGCGTGGGCGACGGAGAATATTTCCTCGCATCGGACGCAAGCGCCATTGTCCGGTATACCAAGCGCGTGATTTATCTCAAGGATTCGAGCCTCGTGGTGCTCAACCGATCCGACCATACCATCATGGATCTTGACAAAAAGGTCATGACGTACGAGATTCAGCATGTCGACTACACAGCCGAGGCCCTTGCCAAAGGCGGGTTTCCTCACTTTATGCTTAAGGAGATCTTCGAGCAGCCCGACACCATTCGCAACGCCATGCGGGGCCGCCTGCTTGTGGACGACGGCAGCGCCAGACTCGACGGCCTCAATCTCGTAATGCAGCAGCTTCGCCAGATCAACCGTATCATCTTTGTCGCGTGCGGGACCTCCTGGCACGCGGCGCTGGTAGGCGAGCACATGATGGAGGAAATTGCCGGGGTATCCGCCGAAGTCGAATACGCGTCCGAATTCCGGTATCGCAATCCGATAATCGACCCGCACACGCTGGTTTTTGTCATCAGTCAATCTGGCGAGACCGCGGACACCCTCGCCGCCCTGCGAGAGGCGGCAAACAAGGGAGCCACCGTCCTGGGTATTTGCAACGCAGTGGGCTCGTCAATCGCGCGAGAGACCCACGGCGGCGTGTATCTTCACGCGGGGCCGGAAATCGGGGTCGCTTCGACCAAAGCCTTTACCTCGCAGCTCACGGTTCTTGCACTGCTCACGCTGCTGCTCGGCCGCATGCGAAGGATTTCGCACGACGAGGGCATTACCATTGCGCAAGCGCTCCAGGAAATTCCGGAACAGGTGAAGAAGATTCTCAAGCAGAACGCAGCCATAAAGGACATTGCGAAACGGTATTGGAAACACAACAACTTCATCTACCTCGGCCGCTCCTACAATTTCCCGGTTGCGCTTGAAGGCGCGCTCAAACTCAAGGAGATTTCCTATATCCACGCCGAAGGCTACCCCGCTGCCGAAATGAAGCACGGCCCCATCGCGCTCATAGACAAAGACTTGCCCAGCGTGGTCATTGCCCTTAAGGACAGCGTCTACGAGAAAGTGCTTTCAAACATTCAGGAAATAAACGCACGCGGCGGACAGGTAATTGCGATTGCAACGGAGGGGGACAAGAACATAAAGAAATATGCAGCTCATGTCATCTATGTTCCCAAGACGATTCCCATGCTGAGCCCGCTGCTGTCGGTTATTCCGCTTCAGCTGCTCGCCTATCACATTGCCGCGTTTCGCAAGTGCGAAATCGATCAGCCCCGAAACCTTGCAAAAAGCGTCACCGTGGAGTAACCGGGGATCAGATGAAGCCGGAATCGATATTTACGCAGCAAGCGCCGAAGCCGATTGGTCCATATTCACAGGCGATTGCTGTGGGCAACCTGGTTTTTGTTTCCGGCCAGATTCCTTTGGATCCGGCAAGCGGTGCGGTTGTCGGCGCTACCGTTGTCGAGCAGGCGCGGCAAGCACTCGGAAACCTCAAAGCGGTCCTCTCGTCCCAGTCGCTGGGTACCAACGCGATTGTCAAGACCACCGTCTTTCTCCGCTCCATGGCCGACTTTGCGGCCTTCAACGCCGTATACGAGGAAGAGCTTGGCGAGTCAAAGCCGGCGCGGTCGGTGGTTGAGGTCTCGGGGCTCCCCAAAAACGTTCTGGTCGAGATCGAGGCGGTCGCATGCCGGTGAAACAGGAATACCTTGTCAAGCTTTCCCTGTTTGAGGGTCCGCTCGACCTGCTTCTGTACCTCGTGAACCGCGCCGAAGTCGACATCACTCAGATCCAGGTCTCGCAGATCGCCCAGCAGTACCTCGAATACCTCGATCTCCTGCGCGAGCTCAACATCGACATTGCCGCCGAATACCTATACATGGCGAGCACGCTCATCCGCCTTAAGGCCCGCGAGCTCCTGCCGGAGTTGGAACAGGAACCGATCGAGGGCGAAGATGGAATTTACAACAGGGAACAGCTCATTGCCCAGCTCCTCGAATACAAGAAATTCAAGGAGGCGGCGCACTCGTTGCGCCATTTTGAAGCCGAACAAATCGGCTGCTTCACGCGTGGGAATGCCGAGACGGTGATCCCTCTTGCGGTGCCGGACGAGGGACTGCTCGCCGGGGCGGTAACGGTCTTCGATCTCATCACCGCGTTCAAACGGGTGCTCGACCGGGCAGCCACCGACGGCGCCTCCCAGCAGGTGATCGGTCACGACATGGTGCGCATCGATGATCGCATCGAGCACGTGCTCGGCATGATCGACGTCGGCCGGGAAATACCCTTTGAAGAACTGTTTGCCGACGATGTCCGCAGGATCGTGCTTGTGGTGACCTTTATGGCCATTCTTGAGCTGATTAAGATGCAGGAGATCCATTTCCGCCAGGAGGCCCAGTTCGGACGCATCTTCGTGAAGCGGCGCACCGAGAAGGAGCCGATTCAGCCGGGCGACAATTCCCGGCCGGCCGATGCGGGCGCCCCTTCCGACACCGGCACAGCAGAGTAGCGCCCCATGCCAACATCAATCGTGCACCGCACTGCAAGCATCTCCAAGAGGGTTGACAAAGGCAAGACCTGTCCGGCCTGCCTCCGGCCTCTTGCACAGTGTATCTGCGGCACAACGGTCGCCTTTGCTCCTGCGGTGCGTATCCTTATCCTCCAGCACCCGCAGGAGCGCTACAAGCTCCTCAGCTCGGCAATGCTCGCGCACCTCGCGCTCAAGGGAAGCGTGTTGCGCGTCGGCCTATCGTGGAAAAACCTTGCCCACGCGCTCGGCGAAGAGGCCGACGCCGAGAAATGGGCCGTATTGTTCCTCAAAGGCATCAAAGAGCCTTCGCGCAAGATTGAGATGTTCAGCCCCAAAAACCGGCTTCTGCCCATAACTTCGCACTTTTCGGGCATCATCGTTATCGACGGATCGTGGAAGCAGGCAAAGGCAACGTGGTGGCGGAATCCGTGGCTGCTCAAACTTAACCGGATCACGCTGAATCCGGATCACCCGTCACTTCGGGGTCAGTCCAAAAGGCACGGGCTTGCGACCATAGAGGCGATTGCCTTGGCTTTGGATTGTCTGGGAGAAAATGTCGCGACGGGAGCATCGTTGCGAAAGCAGTACGAGGAGCTGATCGTACGGCCGAATGCCGCTCTGGTGCGACGGCAATCGCGGGTGCCGGCGCGCCGGCGGAAGTTCCGGGGCGCAGCGCCCGCCTCTTCACCGACCCCAACGGTGGGCAGGCCTATTTCATCGCCTCCTTGACATCGTAGAAAATCCCTCCTCGGTTGAGAAACGCCGCAAGCCCGCGTTTGCCCAGAACCAGGAACTCTTTGTGTTTTACGGCAAGCACCACAACATCATACACGCCCTTCCTGGGTTTGGCGACGGGCGTTACCCCGTATTCGCGCCGCACTTCGGCCGCATCCGCCACCGGCTCCCATACGTCAATTTTGATGCCGAACTCGGCAAGCTCCTTCATGATGTCCACGACCTTTGAATTCCGTATGTCGGGCACGTTTTCCTTGAAGGTAATGCCGAGCACAAGCGCCCGCGTGTCTTTGACGCAAATTCCCTTATTGATCATCTTCTTGATAATGTCCCTTGCAAAATACCGGCCCATGGCATCGTTGATGCGCCGGCCGGCCATGATGATCTGCGGATGGTGGCCGATTTCCTCGGCCTTGTAGGCAAGATAGTAGGGATCAACGCCGATGCAGTGTCCGCCCACCAGCCCCGGTTCGAACGGCAGGAAGTTCCATTTGGTCTTCGACGCCGCGAGCACTTCGGTTGTGGATATTCCCATTTTGTCAAAGATGATGCGCAGCTCGTTCATCAGCGCGATGTTGATGTCGCGCTGGGTGTTCTCAATGACCTTTGCCGCTTCGGCGACCCTAATGGTTGACGCGCGGTATACCCCGGCCTTCACGGCCGCGCCGTACACCTGAGCAACGGTTTCCAGGGTTTGCGGGGTGTCACCCGACACCACCTTGGTGATCTTCGAAACCGTGTGCTCCCGGTCGCCGGGATTGATGCGCTCGGGGGAATAGCCTACAAAAAAGTCCTTTTTCCATGTACCCCCGCTTTCGCGTTCCAGGATGGGCACGCATTCATCTTCGGTCACACCCGGATACACCGTGGACTCGTACACCACGATTGCGCCTTTCTTCAGGTTTCTCCCCACGGTTTCGGAAGCCTTTATGACCGGCGTAAGATCGGGAGTCTTGTGGTCGTCTATGGGCGTGGGCACGGCAACGACGACGAAATCCGCCTTGCGTATGACGGCGGGGTTGGTCGAGTATTCGATCTTGACACTCGACAGAACCTGCGAATCCACCTCGCGGTTCGGGTCCTTGCCTTTTTTGAGTATGGCAATCCGCTTTTCGCTGATGTCAAAACCGTACACGGTAAAATGCTTGGCGAATTCGACGGCAAGCGGCAGACCGACGTAGCCGAGGCCGACAACGCAGAGGACAGGACTTTTGCTCATAGGGGCTCCCGTTGCGCAAAGAATGGTGATGGACCGGCGGAAACCTGCCGGATGCAAAACAATCGCGAGCGGCATTGACGCGCTGTGCCGGAACGAATGCGAGCGCAATGCGGGCGATCAAGGCTGATAACATACATTCTTGAACGCAAAAAATCAACCACGGGGCGCGCGACTTGCCACCGTTCCTACCATAGTGTAGATGCCGGCCGCGCCGCCTTGGTTCTTGAGGAACCGGCAAAACCCGTTTAGCGATCTGCCGCTGCGGTACAGATCGTCCACGACGAGCACGGTTTTCCCGAGGAAGCAGTCGGCCGTGGTTGCCGAGGCAAACGCAAACTCGCGCTGCCCCGGACGAGTCCCGGGCTCGCGTTCTTCAAACACGGTCACCGCATACTGTGCCGCGGCAATTCCTGTTTGTCGCGAGAGCGCCGCGACGAATTCAACCACGCGGGGATAGTCGTGCCTGTCCGGAGCCACAGGCACCGCCACCAGACAATTGATGGTGCGTCCGCTGCAACCACACAACGGTTGAATCGCCTGCGAAAAGTCTTTCACCAGCGCGTCCAGCAGTGCGCGCTCATCCTGATGCCGGAACCGATACAGCCGGTCGCCCAGATCCGATCTGCGGGTTGTCGGCAGCCCGGACGGGGTGGTCTCGGCGATAACATGCCTGTCGAGCGCCCAGCCCCGGAAGCAGTCTCCCTTGATTTCCACCAAGGCAGGCGCCGCTGCCGGAGTCGCATCGTGACTGAGGGGCAAGCCATTCATAATGTATCTTATCAATATACATTTATGTGCCTTGCCGCTTCTTGTCCGAAGCAGGCCCGGCAGGATTGCAAACCAATGAGCGACGAATACCGCGAATTTTCCGCCCTCATGAAACGTTCCGCCTTTACCCAGGCGGCGGCGTTTGCAGAGCGTCAGCTTGTGGCTGTTGGTGACAAAAGCGAATTCTGGCTCACCCAGCTTTCCAATGCCCTGCGCGAATCGGGAAATGCCAAAGGCGCGCTTGCCGCAGCCGACAAAGCCAGCACTCTTTCACCGCGCAACGCTTGGGCGCTGCTTGCCCGGGCGGAGGCGCTTGTCAAGCTTGGGCGCCTCGGCGAGGCTTTGCCCCTGTTCGAGGAGGCTTTGGTTGACGCACGCGCTGCTCAGCGCGCTCGTTGGGGGCGGCTTTCCGCCCTCACGCTTCTCAAGCAATGGGACCGCGTCATCACGGAGTGCGCCTCCCCCAACCTGTCCGCCGCCGCGCGGCCGTTTCGCGTCAAGGCCCTGCACGGGCTCGGCCGGCTTGACGAGGCTATTGTGGAATGCGAATCGTGGCTTTCGGAAGACGGTGATTCCCGGCAGGCGTTGTGGCAGATGACCGAACTTCGAATCGCGCGCGACGGGCTCGACGAGGTACTTGCAAACATGGGTCGCCTTGCCAAAATCCCCGGAAAACCCGCGGTGTACGGCGAAATTTATGCATCACTGTGCAAGCGCGCCGGGAATTCCGCCAAGGCGGCGGACCAGTATGCCAGGCTTTCCCGGGGTAATTCGTCTCCGGATCTGCTTCGCAAACAAGCGTTCGCGCTTGCAAAGAGCGGCAGGGAATCGGAGGCGCTGCCCATTATGGAAGAACTGCTGCGGCTCGACCCAAAGGACATGTACCTTCATGCCGCGTATACTCCGGCCTGTAAACGCAAGGGTTCGCTGGACCGCGCTCACGGGTTCTACGCCAAGCTTATCATTTTGCACCCGGAAGAGAAATCGTTGTATGGGCGGATCAAGCGCCTGGACAGAGAGATTGCCGAGGCCGCCCGCGATACCGACCCACAAGGCGGGTTGTCATGAATCTCAAGATCGGCGATCTCATTGATGTCCCGCCGGTTGAAACCGTCATCCGGCTCGACGAGGCGCTCTCTCGGTCGCAGGCCATTACCTCCACCTTTGTGTGCACCTCGGACGTGGGCAATCACCTCGACGTCCTGGCCGCTTCGTTTTCGCGTGAGACGGGCAACGGTATCTTTCTCGAAGGCGACTTCGGATCGGGAAAATCCCATTTTCTCGCCGTGGTCGCGGCGTGGCTCGACGACCGTCCCGGCGCCGATGCGCTTTCGAGCCGCGTTTCTTCGCTTGCGGCGTACAAAGCCTCGGCCAGACGGCTTCTCCCCGTCGAAATCTCTCTGGTGAGGTATCGCGCCGCCACGCCGCTGGAACGCATTATCACCTCCGCAATCGAATCCGCGCTCGCCCGCCATGGCGCGGTCGTCGCACTGTCGCCCCTGTCGCGGTTTCGCGAGCGGCTCAGGGAGATTCTTGTCGATCCGGGCCGCCTCGCCGCGTTCACAAAAGCCACCGGGATCGACGCCGGCGGGATCAACGCCTGGTTTTCCGAACATCCCGGCGACGCGCTGGCAACAAGCATGGCGTTCCTCTCGGCGCAGGGCGTTGAGTCGCCCTACGCGCTTATTGACGAGCGCGACAAGACGTTCGAGGCCGCCTTCCGAGCCGTGCGCGAGGCATCGTTCGACGGCATGGCGCTCATCATCGACGAACTGTCCGAATTCTTCCGCTCCAAACCCGACGCCGCCTCGCTCAACGAGGACGCCCGCACCCTGCAACTCCTCGGCGAGCTCTCGGCAACGCATCCGGTGTGGATCATCGCCGCGGTTCAGGAAAGCATCGAGCGCACGGGCGATATCGCGTCGGCGACATTCCGTAAAATCAAAGACCGGTTTCCGGTCAGATTTAAGCTGTCAACGCTGCACATCCGAGACCTCATCGCCAAGCGGCTCGTGAGGCATCGCGACGGCGCGGGCGAGAAGCTCCTTGCGGTGTACGACGAACTCCGGAAGAATTTTCCGCGACTCAATTGCTCAGCGGAACAATTCATCGCAACCTATCCCCTGCATCCGGAAACGCTTTCCTTGCTCGAGGGCCTTGGCGAACTTTTTTCTCAGCACCGCGGCATCGTGGATTTCGTTCATGCCCGCATCGCGGGCGACCCCAGTCGCGGCATCCTCGGTGTTCTGGACCGGCCGGCGGGCGAACTCCTTGCTCCGGATTCGATCTACGAACACTTCTCCCAACGGTTGGCCGAGATTTCCGCTTTCCAGGCTTACCCGCGCCATATCGTGCCTCATCTCGACGAGGTGATCGGTCGCGTGATTGACGGAGAGGAGGACCTGGCGCTGGCGCGGCGGCTGGTGAGAATGCTCGTGCCGTACGCGATTCATCCGACCGCGCAGGCGCCATCCGCCCGCAAACTTGCCGAGCTTGCCGGCGTCATGATCGCGCCGCACGACCCCGATGCGAACGCCGAGTTTGTCGCCAAATCGATCCTCGATCCGCTGGCCGGATCGAGCCGCTTTCTTTCCAAGCGCGAATCAGCTTCCGGCGTTTTGCTCGACGCGCAGTACGTGCTCTCCGCAAGCGAAAACCATGCGGGCAATCTGCGGATGCGCATCGATAAGGCCATGGCCGATTGCAAGCGCGACGACTCGCGGCTTGTGCTCGATCCGCTGGCCGAGCTGCCCGCCGGCATTTCCTGGCCGGGCGCGGAAATCCTGCGCGGGTGCGTTGAGCGAACGATACTGTGGCGGCAGACGCAACGCACGGCATCGGTTGCCTTCGCGCCCGCGGGCTCCGAGCCGCAGCTTGCTGCCTCGATTTCAAGTGCTATTGACAATGGCGATGCGGATTTCGCCGTGGTTATCATTGCGGGAAACGGCACATTCTCCTGCAATCATACGGCTGTGTGGCGCTTTGGCGTTGCGGGCCAGGATCTCGACACGCTGGCCGAATACTTCGCGGCACGGTCTGTTGCGCGGGATCTGCATGCCTCGAATCCCGCGCATACCCCTCTCATACCGCTTGCGAACGACGCAGTTCGCCGGCTTGAGCCCGCGGCCAGAGCCGCCGTCCTAAATGCACTGTTCGGCGGCTCGTTTGACGGCGGCGCCATTGTGGTGGACCCGTCGGCCATCCAGGTGCGTCGCTTCGACCGCCTTTTGGAGGCGGCCGGAGAGCTGCTCCTTGAGGAACGGTTCCCGAAATTCAAGGACATTGCGCCGCGACTCTTGCAGCAGTCGATCCGCCTGTACCAGCGCCTGCTCGACGAGTTCGTCGCTCCCGGCTCCATTTCCATGAGTGAGGCGCGCGCGAAGTCGCTTACGGAGGCTATCGAGGCGCTTGCATCACCGCTCGGGATCGTGGAAGTCAAGTCGGGCTCATACAGGCTCGCGCCGGCCATGGACGATCAGCCGTTTTTGGTTTATGTTATGTCAATGATACGGCCCGCCGGCCAGACGCGTATTACCGATCTGTTCCACGGCCTTAGGATCGGCCCCTACGGCGTGCCGCGAGAATGCGCATGCTTTCTGTTTGCCGCCCTGGCCCAGAGCGGCATTGTTTCCCTTTTGCGAAGCGGCAGGGCGGTGCCGCTCGACTTTCTGTCGATGACGGCCGTTGAATCGGCCGACGCCATTGTTCCCGGAGAGATTATCTCCCAGGCGGACCGCGAAACCCTGACGTCGCACTGTCCGTTTCTGGCCCCGCAGGGTGGATGGCCGTCGTTCGGACTCCGACAGCAACGGGAAGCTTGGCAAACCCTTGTGCGGCTCAAGCCGCAGTTCGAGAGTGTGCTGTCCGACAACGCAAAGCGTCTCTCGGCTAGTGAGGAATTTTCCGCTTTTGCTACGTTTGATTTCGGTTCGCTTCGAGAAACTTCCCGATTGCTCGGTGAGGTATTCTCTCAAGTCAAAGTGTCGCATCAAGCCCGCGAGGGACTTGAGCGGTTCCTTTCCGCATGGCGCTCGTCCGGGCTCTCCTCGGCCCAACTGGAGCAGGTACGGTCGGTCAACCGGTTCTTTTCTCGCTTCGCGGAAAAATTCATTTTCATCGCGCACTACGTGAGGCATCGGTCGGTGGAAGAGGCGGCGAAAATTCACGAACAAATCGCGCAGTGCCGCGAACCGGTGCTCGCAATGCTCAAGGACCCGCTACATCTGGTTGTGCCGGACGAAGGAGTCCAACTCGGCGCGGCATTCGACGTGTTCCGCGAAGCCTATGCCGCCTTGTACCAGCGCGAACATGCGCTGCATTACGAGGCGCTGCTTCCGCCGAAGGTTTCTAAATCGGAATCGCGGCTGGTTGCGCTGTTCGAATTGCTCGGCGCCATTGAGCAGCTGGACAGGCCGCCGGGTCTGGACGGTCTTTTGCGCGAAATCCGGGGCGACGGCCGGCACCGCTGCAACCGGCCCGTTGTAGAAGAGTTGCTCAGATCTCCAACGTGCGGATGCGAATTTCAGATGGGTAGCGAACGCTCGTCGATTTCGAAAAAGGATTTTACCTTTGCCATAGAACAGGCTTTTTCCGCATACAGGTCTATCCTCTCGTCGCCGCAGGTAATCGAGGCGGTCAAAGCCCGGGCATTCGGTATTCGGGACATGGATGCCGATGCCGCCGGTCGGCTTGGCAAGCTGTGCGCTGTTCTGCAAGAGCGTCCGGCAACATCCTCTCTCGTGGATCTGCTCGACGAACGCACCGTTGCCGAAATAGGTCGCGCGCTGTCCGGTACCATCACACTTCAGCAACGCAGCCTGGGAAAGCTTGCCGCGGACCTGTCCGGAAGGCGGCTCACGCCGGCCAAGGTTCACGGCATCATCGATTCCTGGCTTGCAAGCCCCGACGCAAACACGCTTGTGTCGATAGACGGCGGCGCCGTTGCGGCAGACACGGCCCTGCAGCGGCCAACGTGGTGGGCACAGTTGCACCCGGAGCTTTCCGCCGGCGGATCAAACGGTCCCGCAGCCGATGATTCCCGAAGGCTTGAGGCAGAACTCGAAGAATTGTATCCCGCCCGCGAGATGTCAAGGCGGCTGATGCACTTTACAGACGAACAACTCGCCGGTTTCGTTTCCGGCGAGCGTTTTCATACCGGCGCAATTTGTGCCGCCTGGGAATTGCTGGTCAAACGCATCGTGCAACGGCCCGGCGCCGTTCCGGCGGAGAACCTGCGCTCTCACCATTGCAATTCCGACCAAGCGGCATCGATTGACAACAGGCTCAATCTTCTTACCTCTCTTGCACAATGCAACTCTTTGCCGTTTCCCGATCGTCTGCGCCAACGGCTGTTTGCGGCCGGCCTCTGGGCCGACAACTGGAGTACGGCCGACATGCGTAAGTCTCTGGCCGCGATTGTCGCCTCGCTGGAATCCCTTGCCGCCGACTGGCTCGCCGTGCTGCCTCCGGTATCCGCCCTCGACACGACCGACCGTCCGTTCGTGATTGTGCTCGATGCGGTCCCGCCGGACCTTTGGCTGGAAGTTTCCCAACAGTTCCGGGACGCACTTGCAAACACCACGATCTCGTGGGCGCGACTTGCCTGCGGCCCCCACACGGTTCCGTCGTTGTGCGCGCTGTTCGGGATAGACTCTGCCCGCGACCCGCTGGACGAATTTCCAGCTCGCGGCATTTCTTACCACTCCGTCAAGGGCGACGAGTCAACGCCGCTGATCGACCTCCTGCCGCCATTTTCGGCCGAGGTAACCGTTGTCGTGCGGGTTACCATTATTGACGCTTCAGCGCACAACGCGAGCCTGCCGCTGCCCTCCATGACGGGCACGCTCTCCACGGTGCTTTCGCGCCATTTGCCTGGCGTAATTAAGGCGTGCGCGGAGCACAAGCGCAGGCTGGTGCTTACCGCGGACCACGGACTGTCATGGGCAAAAGGAACCTTGTTTCACGGAAAAGGCGGAGTGTTCGAAGAGGCGGTAGTGAGGGTAGAATGGAAGAAGGTGTGAGGCCGTTGCATTAACTGCGATTATAATCGTCGTCGAACCGGACGATATCGTCTTCGCCCAGGTAATCCCCGTTCTGGACCTCGATAATCACCAGAGAAGTTGTTCCTTGGTTCTCCAGCCGGTGCTTTTCCCCGATCGGGATAAACGTGGATTCATTTGTTTTAACGTTGTATTGTTTGTCTCCGCAGGTGACTAGGGCGGTTCCGGAAACCACGATCCAGTGCTCGCTGCGATGAACATGCTTCTGCAGGGAAAGACGGCTTCCGGGGTTCACCTCGATGCGTTTGATTTTGTACTTTGTGTTTTCGTCAAGCACGGTAAAGACGCCCCAAGGGCGCGGAGTGGTTTGCATGAGTGCTATTGTCCCTTATGATAAATTATTTCGTACGTTGTCTTCTATCTCTTTCACCGGAATTGCAGTGATACCAGGCTTGATTTCAAAACTGTCCTTGCCTGGATAGATGACAAATCCCTTTTTGCAGCCCGGTGATGCATACCCTTCAAAAAATCCCCGCGAACGCCTTCGCCCAGCTAATCTCCGTTCTGGGCCTCGTGCCGTTCGGCGGAGGCGCTTGCGCTTTTTGAGGATTTTCACAAGTGTTTCTTATCCATCAACGCAAACACGCCATGTGTATACTCGTCTTCGTCTTCTTCATTCGTAATTTGCGCCTGCTCCAACCATGCGTTCCACCAGGCCTCCAACTCCTCATAGGGCATGGCCGCGAGGTCAAGGTCTTCCTCGCTTAGAAATTCGTCCCGCATTTTACTCACGGCTCTTTCGTGTTGAAATTGTGAAAGGCAATACACCGGCGGCCCTCTTCCGAATGATCTTATGTGCTTCCATCAGGGACCGGCCGACAGTTTCCTTTTCTACCTCTTTCCAGCTTTCCGCCCACCTTTGGGCAGCCGCGGAGTAGCGTTCAAGACGACGCTCGTTGGTGTGCATGAGCCTGCGCCGCTCCGCATCAAGGGCAGTTTCAAGCGTTTCGATATTTGCAAGAGCGCTCTCTTCGATACCGCGCTTGAGTAGAATGCCGAGTACGAGCGTTGGCGCATCCTTATAAATGTCCAGAATATCACGGGCGCTTCTGCCGTAACGCACTCTGTCTTCGCGCTTCTCCATCTTTCTGGCCAGTTCGCCGATAATTGCATAATCTTTTTCGCGATTGGTCTTTTTGAGTTCTGCAAGATCGGCACGGTTTACAAATGGCGGTCTCCGATTCTCTTGCTCAAGCCAAATCGTAGACAGACGCTCCTCGTCGATTCGCGGCGGCCGGGAGACAAAATCTGTCCGTACCCGCAGATTGTCTTTGGTAAACTCAAAATGGGAACTCCAGCCCCCGGCGAGCCATCGAGCATCAAGAGGCGCGCCGAAGCGGTAGCGTGCGCCATGGCTTTGGAGAACTTGCAAAATCCAGGTAAGGGCCTCCACTTCCTCCCTTACGATCCAGTCGCCATCTTTGCTCATAATCGCAAGGCGATGCAACACCACGGCCTGGCCGGAACTCAGGATGGCCCGTAAGCGACCGTCATTGAATTGATTTGTCAGATCAACGTAGATATTCATGGTCATTCCAAGAACAGGGTTGTCCGGAAGCAGCTAAAATCTATTTGCTTTCCCCTTGTCCCCGAGCATTTTGATAAAATCCTGGTACGCCAGCCCTATTCCTTCTTCCAGTTCTGTCTTGTGCCGCCAGCCCATGGCATGAAGCTTTGAACAGTCCAGCAATTTGCGAGGCGTGCCGTCGGGCTTGGAAACATCAAAATCAATTTCGCCGTCGTATGCCACGACTTTCCTGACCGTTAGCGCAAGCTCCCGGATAGTGACTTCTTTGCCGGATCCGATGTTGACAATATCGTTGCCATCGTGCTTTTCCATGAGGAAAATGCACGCATCCGCAAGATCGTCTGAGTACAAAAATTCCCGAGTCGGATTTCCGGTTCCCCAGATGGTCACCTTCGGTGCCCCGGACATCTTTGCCTCGTGAAACCGCCTGATGAGCGCAGGCAGAACGTGAGAATTCAATGGATGGTAAGTGTCGTTTGGCCCGTAAAGGTTCGTGGGCATCACAGAAATGAAATTTGTTCCGTATTGCCTGTTGTAGCTCTGGCACATGACTATACCCGCGATCTTGGCCAGCGCATATGGCTCATTGGTCGGTTCGAGCTTGCCGGAAAGCAGGCTGTCTTCCGGCATGGGCTGCGGTGCAAGCTTCGGATAGATGCAGGAAGACCCCAGGAAAAGCATCTTCTTAACCTTGTATTTCCAGGATTCGTTGATGATATTCATCTGGACCTGCATGTTGCTGAATATGAACTCTGCAGGGAAGGTGTTGTTGGCATAAATTCCGCCGACTTTTGCCGCTGCAAGAAAGACGTACTCGGGCTTTTCGCCGGCGAAGAACACTTCAACCGCATGTTGATTGGTCAAATCAAGTTCACTGCGTGGTTTTAGCAATAGATTGTCAAATCCCTTTTCCCTGAGTTTGCGGACAAGNNTCGCGAGGAGATTGGTTTCATCCCGGCGGTAGGCTACGTTTTTTCTAAAAACATCCGTAGTGAAACGGCTTTAACATCAGGAACAAGGGCCGTTTCCTTCTCCGACTGATGATCGGGTTGATAAATTACAAATGCCGATAGTTTTTCTTTTTCAACATTTCGCATGAATCTTTTGATCGGGTCAGCCATTGCCGGGAGGGCTGTTTTTGATGCTTTTGCTTCAACTAGAACGAGGCGGCGGTCCGAGGAAGGAATTACAAAATCGATTTCAAGGCCCTGTTGGTCGCGAAAGTAATAGAGCTGTTTCTCCTTCCCCCGGTTAATTTGATGCTTTACGATTTCAGATGCTGCATATCCTTCGAAGAGGTGTCCTGAAAATGGCGACTTTTTTAAAGCGGTCTCATTGTCGATTCCTAAAAGATGGCAAAGGAGTCCCGAATCAACAAAGTAAATTTTAGGTGATTTTATAAGCCGTTTCCCGAAATTCTCATAGTAGGGAGGAACCAAAAGAATCTGATTTGTCGTTTCGAGAATACTCAACCAGGCCCCAACCGTAGGCACTGAGACGCCTAAGGGTGCGGCAATATCGGTACGATTGAGCAGTTGGCCGCAACGGCTTGCAAGAATCATCATAAANNAGATAGGTCTGAATATATGACCGGAACCATACTGAAGAGAGCGCCGGTTTGCCGAGCACTTCGGGAAATCCCCCTTTAAGCAATGACGCTTTCGGTGTTTCCTCCACTGAAAGCGGAAGCAGTTGAAAAACTGCCACGCGGCCGGCCATTGACTCGCTGACGCCTTTCATTAACGGCGCATCCTGAGAGCCTGTTATTATCCACTGCCCATTCTTTGACGGGTGCGCATCGATGCGGGAACGGATATAATTGAGCAGTTCCGGGACATTCTGTATCTCATCGAATATTGCGGGGGTCTTTACGTCGTCAAGAAACCCGCGAGGATCGGAACGAATCCTGGCGATTATGTCGGGATCTTCGAGGAGGTAATATGACGCTTTCCGAAAGAGCTTCCTGAGCACGGTGGTTTTCCCGGACCTTCGCGGCCCGGTAAGAAGAAGGGCGGGGAACCCGCCTGCCGCTGCAGATATCTGCGATTCGATCATCCGGTGAATATAGTTCATATATGATAAATATAAAATGTAACTTTATAAAACTCAAAGCACATTTGGGGAAGACCTACTCCGTTTTGTCTTTAACGATACCTCACGCGACGCGAGGCTGGTCGCTCGCTGTGGGATTGAAGAACCCCGCCCAAGTGGCGGGGATTGTTACTTCGTTCGTTTTCCCCGGCGAAGAACACTTCAACCGCATGTTGATTGGTCAAATCAAGTTCACTGCGTGGTTTTAGCAATAGATTGTCAAATCCCTTTTCCCTGAGTTTGCGGACAAGGGCGGAGCCCGCAAGACCATTGTGACCGGCGATGAAGAGTTTGGAGGATTTTTCCATGGAACCAGGCCTTTCATTATTCGCGAGGAGATTAATTGGCTATCCCCGCATGTCACAGCGGAAATAGGCTTAACGTACGATACACTATTTGTCTATGTTGTAGCTGTTGTACCATCGGTAGATCGCGGTTGTCACCTTTGAGAGAGAGGCGGCAGCGCTAATTGTGGAGCTCGTATACGCGTGTCTTGCCGCTGGTGCAATCGAGGAGAATTGTTCGGTTGCTCAAACGCAGAACCGCGCAGCGATTTTGATTAACAATGTCTCCAAATGACTGACATTGCCAGGTGATGGAATCCACTGATTGGCAGACGGTACCACACCCCTGGCCCGTGCCGATTTGCCAAAAGTGATTGCCTACTTTGAAATTCATTAACAAGCCTTGAATAATAGGAGAACTATTCTTGGAAGCCAGACTATCCTTATTTATGGACGTTGGAATATTTTCCCAAGTGAAACCTGTATCTGTTGAAACAAGAGCAAGCTGGTTTGAGGCATAGAAAGTGTCATTGTAGATAAATGGATGCAATTCCTGATATGGAAAACTGTCAAGAAACCTCCAATTATTTCCGTCATCAGAGATGTAAAAATAGGTGTATCTATCATACGTAATCTCCGTTTCCGAATAAATGAAGGCGTTCTTGTAGAAAAACAAATTGTCTACCCAATCAAAGTGTTGTGTATCAAAATAGAGGACCGTATTTGGCGGGCCCGAATTCCACGTTACTCCTCCGTCCGTGCTCCTTGACATCACATTCGCCTCAAGGCAATATATCTCAGTGTCTTTCACCATCCACAGACAGTACAAATCAAAGAAGGTGAAATTCGATTGGCCAAGGAATTTCAGGACTCCGCTCGTGATCGTCAGAGAGTCGGTTGAAATGTTTCCGGCGCCATCGGTTACTCTAAGGATCGCAACCACCCTGATGAAGAACTGTGGAAGGCGCATGAGTGTGTCTCCAGAAGCAACCGCGCAAAAAACAGGGGAGGGCGAGGAACAACCACCACTGTCAATTGCCCACTCGTATTTCACGATATTACCTTTGCTCAGGTCTCCCCTGAGCATTATTGCCTGCGTTCCTTGCGGAACTGTCGTGTCACTGCCGGCGATTGCCTTCAGCGAATCGGCCGTTGAAAAACTCCACGAATTGCTCCAGGAGGAAACGCCACCGGCATTTTTCGCATTCACGCGCCAGAAGTAAACAGTTCCTCTTTTTAGGCCAACGGGAACCCCTTGAGATACGGTGATCGTTGAGTCCTCAAAAACAATACCTGCAAATGAGCTGTCGGTTGAAACCTGAACATGAAAGGTTACCGCGTCATTTTGGCGGCTCCATGTAAGTGTATCCGAAAGGGATTGGTCTCTGGCGCCATTTGCAGGTGCCTTAAGCACAGGAACTCCCAAAATTGTGGTGAATTTCCACGGACTGGTCCAGCTGCTTGACTCAGAGGAATTCTTTGCTTTGACTCTCCAAGAGTAAGTTGTGTTGTTTGACAGGCCGGCAATGGTAATATTTGGTTCCGGCTGCGTTGAGTCTACGAAGACGTTGTTTTCAAAAGTACTATCGGTCGATACCTGCACTTCATAAACCGCTGCTCCATTAACGAAATCCCAAGTGAGTTTGATAGTCACGGAACACCCCGACTCCTTGTTTGGGGGAGCGTATTGCGCCGGAAGCCCAAGCTCAAGTTGGTCCCGCGGTTCGGTCCCGCACTGTAAATGTGCCACGAGCCCTAGCCCAAAGACCAGCCTGAGCATCTTCATTTGACACCTTCTTTCCCCTTGGCAGTTGCCGCTCTATCTTGGCCACGGGCGCCCCCGGTTGTGCAAAGACATTTAATCTTCGGGTGGCGATCGTTCACTACGGTACAACAGTTGTGAATAAAATCACCACCATTGACAGCCGGCGCCCACAAGCGGTTTCCAGTCAATTTCAAACGCATCATCATAAATCCGCCAAAACTGAACTCCCTGGCAAAGGTGGTTCTTCAAAAGTCTGTCAACCATCTCCTTGAATAGAACATGCTGATCGAGTATTGATATTTTATTGACGTTTGGATCGGTTTCAACTTCGCCCCAGAAAACCGGGACATCATATTTCCTGGAAAAATTATCCGCATCTACTCCGTCGCCCTTTCTTTCATTTATTGCCGACATATGTTTGCTGTAAACAATTTGTTTCTTAGTCAGAGGGTCGATGTCGATCAAAACTCCATGGGGAGCCCACATTTGTTCAATAGCCCAACCCCAGCCGGCATTCCAATCGGAAACCATAATGATATGCTGTGTGTCAATCTTGCGAATAGAGGTTATCGCATTCTTGTACCAGGTTCTAAGTGAATCAGCTCCGGAACTGCCGCCACAATTCGGTAAGTTCCATAATTCGTAAATTGCAACTCCCGGCTCGTTTTTGTATCGTTTTGCTATTGCGACCCATAGAGGAATTAGTTCAGAATATAGAAAATCGTGTTGGTTCTCGTAGCCATGCCAGTCAACAATTGCATACATACCATTTCTTATTATCTCAAAAACTTGGGGCTCAATCCATTTGTCGATAAACTGCTCTGGCCCCAGTTCTTTGATTTGATCGCGGGTTTGGTCATAATCGTTGTTGCGGTAAAACGCCACCCGCATGGAGTTGAGCCCTTTGGCTTTGTGCTGGGCAACTATTTTTTGAATTGATTTCTTGTTCCATTCTCCGGGATTGATTGGTGAAATCCCGTGACCGACGAGACGAACCGGTCTGCCGGTGGAATCGGTTATGACTTTGCCGTCAACCCGAAGCCATGGCAACTGAGTTCCTTTTTCAAATAATAGAGCGTCCGCAGACCAGATAAGACCTGCATGCAGAAGAATAGCAAGCAGAGCATAGCGGAGGGTCATAAGCATTTTCCGCGTGTCGCTTTTCTACAGATCATTTGTTTGATTGCCTCCCGTGCTACCAGCCAGATGAAAAATGTGTTAGTAATAAGATAGCGTTTCCACAAGCGTTTGGGATCACAGAGCAAGCGGAATAACCATTCAAATCCGAGATTCTGAATGAATACCGGAGCTCGCTTTTGCACTCCAACAACAAAATCAAAGGAGCCGCCAACCCCTATTGCAACTTTAACCCCTATTCTACTGATGTTATCATTAATCCAAAGCTCTTGCTTGGGAGCGCCGAAAGCCACGAATAGAAGATTTGGCGAAAAACGATTGATGTCGTCTATTATCTTTTGGTTTTCAAGCATGGAATTTTCAAAACCAAATGGCGGAGAATAGGTCGAGACTAATTCCTTCTCCCCATTTGCCTCGAGAAGAATGTTTGCCGCTTTCTCGGCCACACCCGGTGCTCCGCCAAGAAGATAGACTCTAAGGCCTTGCTTGATTGCGCCCTTAAAGAGCCTGACAAAAATATCGGACCCGGAAATCTTGTGTACTTTCTTCTTTGCAAATAATTTGCAAGCCCAAACTAATGGCATGCCATCAAGTAAAGAGATCGAACAGGATTGATATGCTTGCCTGAATTTCTCATTCTTTTGAATGAGATACACATGGTGAACGTTCGGTGTGAATACTGAGTATTTTGAGGTATTGGCTTCAGATGCAACAGAAAGAAGGATTTGCAGCGCATCAGAAAAGGATCTTGCAAAATAGGGGATACCAAAAATGGAATTATCTGAATTGAGATTGCCATAATCGGCAGTTTGTTCTTGTACCATGGATTGTTCCACAAAATGTTGCTGGTTTTGAGGGCTATGCGAAAAGGTCAAGCAGGGCTCTCGTCTGCTAGTATTGAGGAGCAACGACTTTATCGGCAGTGAATCGGTTCGGTGGAACCTTTTGGTTTGACGTTATCTGCAGAGAGGTATTGGCTATTCTACCTGCATCGACTTGACGGCAATTATTGATTTTGACAATCCGGCAAAGCGCTCCGTCACAATCTCCGCTTCCGGGAACAAGGTCCTCATGTTCCTTTTTGTGAGCAACCTTATGCTGCTGACCGTCGTTATTAACTCTGCCTTGTCGGGGGCTTTGGAAAACCAGCCCAGGTTAAAACGCCGCAAAAAGAATGCTCGCAACGACAGCGGCAGATATTGGTATCCGACAAATAAGAAATGACGTTCTACGGGAAACCAATAATTCGGAGTTTGCACAAAATAGGACTTTCCAATTCTACGAATGTGATTGGCAGCGAGGATTTGGTCGTCAAAGGTCCCGACATGTTCAAGGACGCTGTTAGAGAAAACAATATCGGAAGAACTGTCTTGAAGATTGTCCAACTTTCGTGCATCTCCGACGAGTGAAGTGAAATTCCCGTGGTGAGTATTCGTGTTCGCTATATTCAAGAGTGTAAAACGCATGTTGGACTTGTGATGGTATCCCATCTGGACCCAAAAGTCTTCAGTACCTCCGACATCTAGAATACTGATATTCTGGTGCAATAGCGCGGTGAAATGGTTTTCAAATATTACCATTCTTTTTGTCCGCAATCTGTTGGCAAAAGAACTGTGTGTCGAGCTGTTAGCTAGTCTTATTAGGAATGGAGAACCCATTAATTTACTTCCTTGCAGAGGTAAGACGGTATGTCCACAACGGCCTTGGTTGTGCTGAAAAGTCTAATTTCAACAAGGCCTCCTAAGAAGCTATCCCGGAATTCTAATAAAAGGACACATCAACGCGAACGATTGACCTGTTCAAGAAGCCTAGCAGCACAATCGGCCCAGTTGAATTTCATCACTTGTTTGTAGCCTCTTAACCGCAGTTCCTCTCGCCGAGACTGATTTGCCAGAAGCGATAGGACAGCATCCCTAAGCTGAGCGCCATTATGTGGATCAATGAGGAGAGCCGCGTTACCGGCCACTTCTGGAATTGAAGAAGTATTCGAAGAAATCACCGGACACCCGCATGAAAAGGCTTCGACAATAGGGAAGCCGAACCCTTCATAGAGCGAGGGAAAAATGAATATTTCTGCCTTGGAATAGAGAAATTGCAATTGTTTTTTGGAAACAAATCCGGTTCGAAGCACATATCTATCAAGAGAAAGGTTCATGATTTCGTGGGAGATTTCGTCCGTGCCCCATGCATTTCGGCCAACAAGTACGAGCCTTATGTTCTTTTCCTTTAGAACAGGCTCAAGGGCTCGCAAAGCAAATAGAATGTTTGTCCTGGGTTCCAACGACCCCACTGAGAGTAAATACGGTTCTTTAATTCCCAGGTCAGCGTTGGCACTATGAGCCTCTTTTTCCTGAACTGGCGTAAAACCGTCTGGCAGGGCGGCTCCTATGTTAACAATCCTATTTGCGAGAAAGGCAAAAACATGTGATATGTCTCTCTTAGATGATTCGGATATTGTAAAGATCTTTTGGGCTTTCCTTAGCGCGCGTTCGGTAAGTGGCTTGAAGTACAACCGGTTTTTGAGCGAGGTTGTATCAGGATACAGCCACATTGTCGCATCGTAACAAATTGTAAACAGATTCGAAGATCGGGTTAGCAATCCTGGAGGAAAACAGGGGAAAACGTGGGCGTCGAATTTCCTCACGAGCAGGAAGAGAGGAATGAAAATCTGTTCCGTTAGAAATTGGGACTTAAATAGTGAGAGATAACATTCTGGTTGATGCTTCGCAAGAGTCCTAAAGAATGGATGGACTTTCTTTCTGAACAACAGACAATACTTATTGGCTTGATCCGTTTCCACAACAGTCTTAAACAAATTGAAAGTGTAATTTTCAACCCCAGTCATTGTTCTTGCCAAACAGGTCAGATCCACAAAAATCTTCATAAGATCTGTAACCCGACTTGGTGCATAGTCGTGTTGTCCAAGGACAGTAGCATGCCATCCAACAGCCAAAAATGACCTATTGAGGTAAACGTAAATAGTTGATCGGAAAATAGCCCGGTAAACATGTAGGCGATGTTGATAAATAAAACTGAAAGATACAACTCACGTAAGTACTTGTTCGCGGTCCGCTTTCTCTTTCTAAGTATTCCCATAACAATCATGAGCCACCACGACAAAAAGATGACCAGCCCTAGTCCACCAACTTGGTACATCAGACTTAAATACGCACATTCTCCTGCAGCCGAAGATCCCGTTTGTGTAGCTGCCCACCCTCCTGCAAGACCAAACCCCTTGCCGACAACCAGGGTCTCTCGTACGCTCTGGAGACTCTGTTCCCAGGCCTCCGAATGACCCGCGGCACTGGATTCTTTTGCAGTAACAGTTGAAATAAGGAAGTCGCGAACGATTGGAATACTGGTCAAGATTAAGATGACTGAAACGCAGCTCACCAGAACTAGCAGCCATCTTTTGTTGATTTTCAATCTAAACAGGCTCTTCCGGGTCAGGTAATAGCCGAATATTCCTATTAGCGTGGCAATAACAGCGGCTCGCGTTTGGGTTAGAAGGAGTCCAATAACAACAAGTAGGATTATTATATTCTGGTTCTTCAGAATTTTTAGCTGAGAAGCGGCGATGACGATGGGCAGCACCAGATAATACCCCAAAGCAAGCGGGCTGGCAATACCACCAGCCATTCGCCTCAGACCGACAAATGCCCAGAAATTTCCGGGAACCAGATTGATGAACCCGCCTTCCCTGCCAGTTCCTGTCTGGAGTCCTTTTATGTTGGAAAGATAACCGTAGAGATCCAGGGTTCCGTTCCAAAACACCGAGACTGGCACTATTGTTTCAAAGAATCCTATGAGGACATTTACGACGGAAATAAGAATGATAGTCTTGAGGATAAACTGTACTTGTGGAAGAGTCGGGCTCAGCCAGAACCCGGCAAGAAACAGCATTATAGGGAGGATTGAGCTTCGAAAACTTGTTGCAACAGTGAAGAAAGGAACGTCAGCAGCCAGCAATTGGGTAACAAATACATATAGAATACAAAACGTCACAAGAACATATGACACAAGTTCCGCGTGTTGTCCAGAAAAATGTCGACCGTGCAAGGCCTTTCGAACCCAGAGGATGATAAGAGCGGCAAGGATGCAGAGTTCTTTTCCGACAAGGCCTATTTTCAATAGCGGGGAAGGAAAATGCCTGTAAACAAAGCTAAGACAAAGGTCCTGATAGGGAAACCAAATTATGCATGCAATTATCAAAGAGTAACTTATTTTTTGTAGGTTTACACGCATCATTCTCTTGCAGTTTCTTCAAGAACTCTTACCATTTTGTCAAAAAAGGCACTGGGGCTATTTGAAATTGCTGCGTCAAAACAGTGTTTTCGCATACTTAGGACTTCTTTTTTGTTTCTGGCGAGTCCGGCAATTTTTTCTGAAAGGTCTTTGGAATCCCCTGCATCAAACAGAAACCCGTTTTTTTTCTGAACAATATGTTCGGGAACGCTCCCCACATTGCTGGCCAAGACCGGCATTCCATACGCATTGGCCTCGCAGATGGTCAATGGAGATACTTCGAACCATTCGGAGGCAAAGATGAAAATATCATGAGACAAGAAGCATTGATGTTTCATGTCGCCGGAGATAAATCCCAAATATTTAGTCGTTTCCGATTTGGCGCAGAATTCCTCCACAATTCTTTTGGACGCACCCGCGCCAGCAATTGAGAACCGAACGTTTTTTTCCTTCAGGTTGTCTATTGCGCTTAGAACCGTTAGAATGCCTTTGGCCCTCTCAAGACGCCCCGCGAATAGGAATTTAACCGTGCTGTCACTTGTAACGTCGTCAACCTTCCTGAATTCCACGTTGTCTTGAATAACCGCCCGTGAAATCATGCAGGGATTGTGCATGACGGCCCCTCGAAGCTGGGGCTGATGTCGACGCAATATCGTAGCGGAATATTCAGAAAGGAAAAAGGTCGTAATGGGTTTTCTGATAACAAAGCGATTGAATGCAGCAATCATTGAACATAGGAGACACTGTTTCGTACAGATTGTTCCATGTTTCTTCATATGTGAAGAATTTTTGCAGGTAAGGTAAAAATCGTGCGGGACGAAAACCATAGGGATCTTGAGAAATTGAATTGCGGATACAATGGAGATCGAAAGCCCGTAGAAATTGTGCAATTGCACCACATCCGGTCTTTCCTTCTTGAGAATTCTAATTGCTTGGATGAACGTCCACGGATTCCACAACTCGATGATCCGCCAAAGTATTTTGAACACGATGTTCCGCTTCTTCTCCAAAGGATAGTTAAAATACAAATTTATAGGAAAGAATTTGTAATAGCAAAGCCTGGATGAAAGTACTGTCTTTTTCGGCCAAGGATTCCTATCCATCGTGATCACTGAAAGGATATCAATCTCTTTTCTTTGCGTAAAGTCGTCAATAATGTTCTGAACGTTAATTTCCGCACCGCCAATGTTGTAGGGGATAAGATAGTTTTTTATGATTGTAATTTTCAAGATATACCATTCCCTTTAGGTGTTGAGTTTGAAATTTGCGGATTCTCCATGTTCATTACCAAATGCAGCGCATATTGCCAACCACATTGTTGCAATGTTTCTGAACTTAAGTCTTAGCAGACATGCAAGAAGAAAGAAGGTGATGAAAGTTAGAAAATTTAGGTAATACATGGATGCATTGGATACGGTATTTTCCCTCTGAAATCGGATCATGTTTCGCGCTGAGTAGTACAATCGAATGGGATTTCTAGACTTCGCCAATCGGGAAAAATGAGGTCCCTTTAGGCCCGCTTCCCAACCCTTTTCAATGTCGTGAATCCGCGTCGTTCCCAGTAAGTAGATTTTATAGCCAGCTTTTGAGATTCGAAACGTGTATTCATAATCATCCACATACATAAAGTAGCTGATATCTGGATAGCCGACTTTGGGGATGATGTCCCTATTTATGAATAGACCTCCATAGGGCACCATTCGAATTTCACCATACGGTTTCGGCAATGGTCGGTCATAAACGGAGTAACTTGAAAGACGCTTCAATATCTTCTTCGGCATTTCCATCAAGTGAAATCCCCAAAAACTGTTCATCCTGCCTAAAGCAATCATCGGATTATTGTCTCGAATGCAATTGATGTAATGTGATCCCACTCTGTCCGAGGTCAGGCAACATACTTCGGGTCTTCGCCCTTGCGGAGTACTAATAAAATTGAGAAGCTTCTGTAATGTGCCTTCCTCGGGAACGTTATCGTCATCCAGAAGCCAAATGTATTCGCATTCGTCTGATCGACAAGCTTGCTCAAGCCCGATCTTAAATGCGTAAGCGGTACCGGTATTTCGTGGCAAGTCAATGACTTCAATCTTGCCTTGATGCTGGCGCATTAGGTCAGTCAGGCATTTCGCACTTTCCGGGCTTGCGTTATTATTTACCACGATGATCTTGTCAACATTCTCTTGCAATACCCGGTCAATTACTTTGCTCAACAGGCGAATCCTGTTGCCGTAGGTTACCGTTAAGCAAGCTACCATTGTTCTACTTCTTTCAGGAGTTTTTTTATTGACTCAGCTGCTTCCAATTTCAATTCTTCTACTATTGAGTAATTATTCATTTGCATTTTGCGTAATGTGTTAGATTCCGGCATACTGCTAGGGTGGAGCCTATCCAGTAATATGTATGAAAACCCTTTCTTCTGAAAATCGCCAATTTGAGGCTGTAGTACGATGGGAATAACGCCATAAGACATATATTCGACTAATTTGGTGCGACAAGATACAGAATTTCGCACGCTTTCATCCCTTAGCAGGAAACCAAAATCCGATGTTTTATAGTAAGCATATACTTCGTTCTTGCTTACAGAAGTCAAGAATACCTTTTTGTCTAGTCCTTTTTCAATTAGTTTCAATTTGAACGTTTCCAAATCTCCAGTTAGGATAGTAAAGTTGTAGTTTTCTTGATACTTGCTAATCACGTTGAGCATTAAATCAACATTTTGCCATTTATCCGAACCGCCAGAATAGATAATGGCTTTTCTTTCATTTTGCCATTTGCTTTCAATTGG
>PLWQ01000032.1 GCA_003165595.1 Fibrobacterota bacterium
CTTTAGCCTGGACACTGTACTAGGCCTTTTCGGTAAAATTCCAAAGCACCTTTTCTCGATTTGTCATTTCAAAATAAGAGATCACTCAAAAGGCCATTTTTGGGTTACGGTTCCGACAGGGCAGGAAACCGTCATACTAGTTTGCATGGTAACCAGCAAGGCCGAAAAACGGAGGGAGTATTATCGAAGATGCAAGAATTTTGGTGCCATACCCTCCCTCGTTTCGGTTCCAGAGGGGACGTATGATTTCTTGCCTGATCCAGATACAATAGTTGAATGCAATTCGGCAATGTCCTTGGATCTTGCAATCTTCAAGGAAAAGGTCGAATTGAAATCGTTTTCACTGAAATGCGGCGACGACAAATTATCTCACGATTTGAAAAGAAGAATTGTCCAAGGCATAAAGGACAGCCCCGTCGTAAAGCATGGTGACAAGGCTATGATAAAGCATGTTTCTCTCGGCTCAACTCTATCCTGATAACCTCACAAGCGAAGATCGAAAAACCTGTATCAGCAGTAGACTGCCACGTAAAGAGCAGGCCTTGCTCTCCAGTCCTTTGCCCAAATCTGCCAAAATTGCCTTACCAATTCATGTGAAGCGATTAAAGCCCCTGACAGAATGTCTTTGTTGATATTTTGTTGCAGATTTACTTAACAAATAGTAATAAATTCGGTATATTACCGTAATAGAGTCCTCTTGTTGAAAGGGACAAGGAAAAGTCTTCGGCGAAGAATATCCGAAGGAGGCACAAAATGTCGTGGGCAAGTCTGTACAAAGCGAACTTAAAGGAGAACCGCCCGCAGATGTACCGGGAGCTGGTGGAGAGCGGGGAGATGGAGAAGGTGGCAAAGGAACAGGACCGGAAGGCTGGGGAGCTTTACGGAACGATGATAGAGAAGGGGTCGAGGGTCGACGAGGCGAGAGAGGTAGCCTTGAAGGAGTATATTCTGCTGCCGAGTGAGGAGGACCAGCCGAGGCTTGGGGAGAGTCAGGAGGAGGAAGACAACTGGGGTCAGCAGACCCAGGAGCCGGAGCCGACGAACATCCTGCCGTTCAGGCTCAAGCGCTCGAATCCCCGCTCTAGGAAGGGGCCTAGCGATCGAAGAAGAACGCGAAACCCGAAAGAAAGGATACCCACTGTCACAATCACGGATATCGTTGAACCCATCAAAAAGGTAGAAGAAGAAACCTTCAGAGTCAGAGACACTGATCAGGAAATCCAGTTAAAGAAACGTCTTGAAGCCTTGGCCCCTTGGTGCATGCCTGGTGATCGTTGGGCACTGCTGGAAAAAATTGCTTTTGGGAATGACATCGAACGCTGTGGGTACGACTACGTTGTCGATAGAGCTTTGGAAATGACTGACAAACAGCTAAAAGCAATTCTGTTTGACGTGAGCGGGCATAGGGTTTAGTGGCCGATGCTGGAGACACTGGGGTGGGGTATGAACAACCCTTATGTCGATCCACGATTCTACGCGGCGGAGCTGCTTTCCACATGCGTGATTTTCGCGGCCCCGACGCCTCTTCGCCCTTTCACTGGGTCATTCCGATTGGGGTCCTACTTGGCTTCCCGCGGAAATATGCATTACGAGCGCTGATACACTTAACGAGAAGCCCCGCAAGGAACGAGAGCTATATTCCTCTCTGTATGCTTTACACCCCTGTAAAACGCGGGGCCAACCAAAACCCATCCCTTGGCCACCTTTTCATATATGTGCAATCCGGAAAATGGTACCAGACCTTGGATGATGCCAGACAGGTAATTGCCAATCGTATCAAGAACGACCCGAAGCCACCTGACATTGTTGTAATGGAGGTAGAAGCAAAGGAAATATGGCAGGCTGAGGCAATGGTAAAAGCGAACCGATACACGATCCATGTCTAGTCCCCGCAAAAAAACTCAGATTCAGAGTGTTAAGGATCTTCACAGATGTGCGGCCGATTCGTTCAAAAGTCAGACCTTCAAAAGATTGCCCCGCTATTCAAAGCAGCGGTGGTTGAGTCGGAGGTGTTGCCGAGCTACAACATTACCCCTCGGCAGCCGGTTGCCGTTATCATGGAAAAGGGCCAAAGGAAAATTGTCACCATGAAGTGGGGCCTTATCCCGCACTGGGCCAAAGATGAAACTATTTCGAATAAATTGATAAATGCTAGATCAGAAACTGTTGATGAAAAACCGAGCTTCAGGGATTCTTTTAAGAAACGTCGGTGCTTGATTATCGCGGATGGTTTTTATGAATGGCAGGGGGCCGGCCTTTTGAAGAAGCCATTCTTTATTTACATGAAAGACGAGGCGCCGTTCGGAATGGCTGGGCTTTTTGACTATTGGACGAACGCCAAAGGAGAAAAGGAAATAACCTGCACCATAGTAACGACCGAGGCAAACGAAATAATGATCCCGATACACCATAGAATGCCGGTCATTCTCTCGCCCAAATACTACGATCTGTGGTTGAGCCCGGACGAAACGGATACGGCAAAAATAAAAGCCCTTTTGAAGCCGCTCGCCTCAAATCTGCTCGCTACTAGGCAGGTCAGTTTAGTGGTCAATAATCCCCGAAACAATTCTCCAGAATGTATCTTGCCTATGCAATAAGATGCGCAATGCCGGCATGGGGATAAAGGAGCGAAGAGAAGCATTGAATTTGCGCGCGAAATGGCGAAAATGTATACTGAAAGCAACTGGACCTCTCACACTTTTCAAAGGATACATGATTTGACAAAATAAGACTGATAATGAATCAAAAAAGATAACGCATTTCTAGCTTAGTTCTGTTACGGAAACTGGCAGTTTTCAAACTCTCAGAACGAGTAGAAACGTGCGTCCCAAAGTGGGACGCGCTTTCTTTCGTCTTGAGAGTTGGGTATGCCAGTACCCCGTAACAGGACGATTGATTGTCGCGTCCTTTTTATTTTTTTGCAGAGGATGGCCAATCAGGTGGCGAGGCAACAGGACGATTGAAGCACCCCCAAAGATCAGGGGGCGATTGTTGTGTTCCTTTGAAGTCGAAAGGAGTATACAATGCCAGTCTTTCAAGAACAGGAATTGGTTCCGATCCTAAAAGGTGGTGTCCTGATCTTGTTTGTTCTTGGAGTTGCGTGTTTCGGCCAATCCACTTGGGTATCGAGATATTCCCTGTCCCAAGCTCATTTGTATTCGGTTACCTATGGCAACGGCAAGTTCGCGGCTGTCGGTGGCCAGACTGTCGCGGGAGGCAATGCAGCAAATCTGGTCTTGACATCTTCGGATGGTGCAACATGGGTAACAAGAAATTCAACTCTAAGCGGATTTCTACTTTCAGTTACATATGGGGATGGTCTCTTTGTGGCGGTTGGGGGCCCTTGGACTGGCGGGGCTGCCACGATATTGACATCTTCCGTCGATTCCGTGTGGACATCTCAAAATTCGGGCGTTGCGGCCTATGATCTCCAATCCGTAAGTTATGGGAATAATCAATTCGTGGCTGTCGGAGTTGTTATTTTGGCTTCTTCCGATGGCAAGAACTGGTCGATCAGAAACTTGAATGCATCCTACAGCCTCAGTTGTGTGGCTTTTGGAAACAATCAGTTCATGGCAGTGGGAGATTCTGGTACCATTTTGACGTCTTCCGACGCCATAAGTTGGACAACTAGCAACTTGGGTACATCATACAGCCTTACCTCGGTGGCCTATGGCGACAGTCAGTTTGTGGTTGTGGGTTCTAACTTCAATTCCGGGACGAGCAACAATTGTGCAATTTGGACCTCTTCAGATGGAACTTTCTGGACAAATAGATATTCCGACACGACTCTCAGCCTCAGCTCTGTGACTTATGGCAATGGTCAGTTTGTGGCCGTTGGAGACTATCGAATCGCGGGCCTTTCCTACGGCAGTGCGATTTTGATCTCATCTGACGCTATTACCTGGACTGTCAAGAAGCCCGTCAATTCGGGAACAGGCCTCAATTCTGTGACCTATGGGGAAAATCAGTTCGTTGCCGTGGGGAGCGTGATTCTATCTTCAGGTGCAGACAACTCCCGTGTCATTTTTCAAGCCAGCAGTAGAAAGGGCGAAGTCAGCAAGCAAGAAATCTGTATTGCCAACAACCGCCTCTCTGTCCTGCTGCCACCTGCTTCGGTGGGTGGAATGAAACTCGGGATGTATACTGTTACCGGGAAGAGAATCTATTCAGCTACTCAGCAACCTGACAACGGTACCGTGAGTATTCCGGCTCTGGGTTTACCAACAGGCGCGTATTTGTTGTCTGTGAGCGGCCACAATACAAGTCTGTCCTTGCCTTTTGTGATAACCAAATAGCTAAGCGCAACGAGACCTGCGTAGGTAGTATCTCACAGGAGGAACTATATGGAAGAGAAAGCGTCGGATTCCTCAAGAAGCCGGATGGAGAGGCTGGAATGGCTTTACCTGCCTTCCAAGTTTCCTACGCTAAGCATAATTGAATTGCCAGATGGCCAAAGGTTAAAGATTGTTAACGATGAGACTTTGGAGGAGATTCGCCCTTCAGGCGGAGTAGTCATCCTGCCATTCGGTTTGTTTCGTGTTCTTGGGCTTATTCTTCTTGCTCTTGCTGGCGGCCGCACATGGTACTATGTGGCAGACTGGAGCTGCCGCAACATGAACTACATCCCATGCCCGGACAAAGGATCGGTGCCGTTTGTAACCTTCGTTACGGTTTGTATCTCTGCTGTTGCGTTAGCCACACTGGCACTCACAAAGAATCTTGGTCGGACAAGATTGAAGATTGTCGTTCCCCCTTTGCTAAAGAAGCCCTTTGTGATTTGCGCTCTGTCCTTGGGCCTTGGCATTTCCGTTTATGCATTGACACAACGTACCGCCGTGATCAATGCTGGTAACGGCGTAGTTTACAAGACAGACCGTCTAACTGGTGTGACGTGGCGCGTACAAGGTCTAAGAGAAATGCAGGTGGTGAGAGTACGTGAAGAGGTGCCAAAAGTGCGTGAAGAAATGCCGGATCAGTAACCGTATTTTGGTATGGATGACGTTTCTTTTTAGACCTCGCACTTTAAACATCTCGCTATGGGGTCTTACTGCCTTCTTATCCCCCCCTTCCAGAATTCTTAGAAATAATATCGTGCAATTTCCTGGGTTATGTATTATATTTAATTACGTAGTTAATTAATAATTGCCATTTGATTCCTCGGAGGTCTTGCTATGAAAGCAATCGCTTACATCAGAGTTTCAACAGCCGGGCAGGCTGAAACGGGTGTTTCAATGTCCGAACAGGAGATGAAGATAAAACAGTATTCAGACCTCTACGGGATTGATATTATTGAAATCATTTCAGACGGTGGGGAAAGCGCGAAGGATCTTAATCGGCCAGGCATTCAAAGGGTGCTCTCCATGATGAAACAAAGAGAAACCGAAGGGGTTATTGTTGCAAAGCTGGATAGGCTCACTCGGTCTGTCCGGGACCTGGCTGACATGATGGAGCTGGCAAACAAGAAGAGTATATCCTTGATTTCCGTCAACGAGAAGATTGACACGGGAACGGCAGCAGGGAGAATGATGGTTAACATTCTGGGCGTGATTTCACAGTGGGAACGAGAGACAATAGGGGAACGCACCCAAGCAGCACTTGAGTACAAGAAGAAGACTGGCAGTGCATACAATGGGTATCCGCTTTATGGATACCAGAAGGTCGACGGAAAGCTGGTGCGGGACCCTAAGGAGCAGGACATCATTGCTGCTATTTTCGAAATGAGCCAGGCAGGGTACCGTGTTTCAAGAATATGCCGGGAGCTTGAGAGAAGAGGCGTTCGCACTAGGCATGGCAGCGGAAGATGGCACTCAAAGGTCGTCAAAAAGATTGTGACAGATATTCCAGTGAGGAACAAAATCGACACCGGATGCGTTCTAAACGAGGCAGCTTAAGGTCAAATTTACCGCTCGTGCGAGCGGTTAATAAAAATGGCGTTTTTAGAAAGGAAACGGGAAAAGTGGCAAGACCGAAATCCAAACAGGAACTGGAACCGTACACTACCATGCTTACCGTGGGCTTGCGTGAAAGAATTAAGGACCTCGCCTATGAAATCAGGAAGAGCGGTAACGTGGAGCCCAAAGCTGCTGAAATCATACGTGCGGCATTACAGAACTTCTTCAGCCTTTCTGGGAAAAAGCAATTTGAGCTTGTTGCAAAAGAGACAGAGGCCACCCGAGGCAAATAGGCGTACGCATGCCAAATGCGGTGCGGCCTGCGAAATGGTCGGATCGCCAGTGGGAAGCACAATATCTCACATGGGTTGCCGAGCCGCAAACTTCAGAGTATACTAGAGTAGTCGGTTACCGTAAGGGGAAGAAAAGGTCGGGCCTGAAAAGCCGGACTTCCGTACCGGTTCTCTTTCCCTTTCTAGTGACTGCGGACCCTACCTCTGCGGAGACGCTCTATGGATTCTTCCCCCCAAAAGAAAGCGCAAGCACTGGAAATAGCGACTGGTAAACTTCACAATAGGATTCAACGACTGCGAGAAAATCACCCTCTAAGAGGTGGAGTTTTTCACCATTTCGAGCAGGTAAATGAACCACTCTTGAATTTGGCCGGAGTTACTGAAGCAATTAGCAGCTATTCCGGACTTATGCAGCCAGAGGGTGCGAAGCACTTCCTTGAGAAATTGTTAGCAGCAGAAAGCGGTGTTCCGACAGATGTGAGCGGCTTGAATATTCCTTTCCTGAACATCTTCAATTACCGCTTGGTAAAGCACATTCAGTCCGAATTAGAAAGCTACGATGAGTGGCTAAGGCAGCATGGGGAGAATGCAAAGCAGGCCGGAGACAGCGGGCTAGTGGCGCATACCAAGTGTACCGGGAAACATTTCATGTGTATCGATGATATTTGGAAAGAAGAATTCCCAAAAGGAATAGGGCCAACAACACGAACGACCTTTTACGCCCACAAGCGAAACGACCCACTATTTAGAGATTCAATCAAGAAATGTCCTGACAGTAGAGGTTATGATATCCATCCTAAGCAACTGAAGAAAATGTACTCCTCTCTCAATCGCTCCAAGAATTAGTTCCGCTTAAGTTCCAAAAACGTCCAAGTTTTAGTTCGGTATTACCTCGTATTTGTCTCCATTAGAATGCCTTCTTGCTTGCATCCATGCAGGGTTTACATGAATTGACATGACGGAAAAATGGAATAAAAGTGGTATTTTTATGATTGAAGCACGGGAAGCAAAGGAAGCCATTCAGGAGTATGATAGGTGAATCAGTAATTGCTGATAAAAGATTACGTTTGTGGACGTTATTGGTGGAGGATTGGGTATGCAAAGTAAAGCAAGGGCACCTAGGAGCAATCTTGGTTGTGAATTCCTTAGTATCTCGCAGCTTTCGGCCTGGCTTGGCGTATCCGAAAAGTTCCTGAGAAAACACAATGCTGCCGGAAGAATTCCTGGTAGCACTCGAATGGGATCGCGCTGGATGTTTCGCCGATCAAGCATTGAGAAACAAATGATTGAAAGCGGAAAGCTTTTAGTTGAGGAGATGGCTGAAAATGACAATTGATGACTCGGTAACGACCGTAAGTACGGTTTGGATTACGAGTACTCTTGGCCGGGATAGTCTGTAGAGGCGAAAACGGGGAGCCTACACTCCCCGCATCCCGGTCTTCCTTGGTAGGAAGGATTAAAGTGGTTGTCAATCCAACAATTTTCAGTAGTAGCAAATGGAAACGTCTTTCGGGTTCTATCCAAGCGGCAATCATACACGCGCTGCTTGTGCGTGCGGACAGGGACACCATGCGGGCCTATCCAAGCATTGAAACTATCGCAGCCGATACCAGGAGTTCGCCCAGATCGGTGAATAGGGCGCTGCCTGAACTTGAAAAAAAGGGTTGTTTCGTTATCATCAAAACTTACAAGCATTTTGTCAAAAGGGGCCGGAATACAATCAAGAGAAAAAACGAGTACGACCTATCACCTTGGAAACGGTTTTGTCATTTCCAGAAAAAGTCAAAAAGTGGACAAAATGACGCTTCACAAGATTTACCATAATGTCAATGTTGATACCATGAAAACCGTGTTGTGATGCGTCATAATGACACTTCACAAAAACGCCAAAAGTGGCCAGGGTGGCGCATAAACAGGTGTTCTAACAGGTAATTATTATAACAAGGAATAAGATATAAACACGAACCCCCCTTACAGGGGGTACACGTTAAGAGGGGTAAATTATGATCCAAGAAGAAGACATCCAGGAGTGTTGGAGACAATCTCTAGTTGCATTACCGTCCTTTGTAAGAGTCCTCCAAGGGAAAAAGATCCTTTGTTGTCCTAATGGTCATACGTGGCAAGAGATCACCAATCTTGCAGACGCCCTGCAATGGCTCAGATTATTCAAGGGAACCGCAAACACCCTTGTCTTGAAGACCGGCAAGGTATCTGGAATAACTGTTATCGACGACGACGCAAGAGGCGACACAAATCCGGCTCTATTGCAACTTATTCCTAACGGGACACCTACGGCGATTACTGCAAATATCGGACACCATTTCTTTTTTCAGTATTGCGCGGCTATTTCCACGACCTCTTACAAGATGGCAAGTATTGACCTGCGTAACGATGGCGGGCTGATTTTCCTTCCGCCATCCTGCATCGATGGCAAGCCGTACCGATGGCTCACGCCCGTGACCCGTGACGCGCTGGTGCCCATGCCGGAAGCATTGCAGGCTTTTTGTTTGTCTCTGGGAACGCAGCAACCCTGGATGCAACGGCAAGCAGGAACAAAGACCTATGAGCAGCTAACGGAAAAGCAGAAATATTGGCTCAACGTGTATCTTACCAGAAGCAAGCATGCGAAGAAGGGCGAGGACGATCGGAGTGGATGCGAGTATGCTTTGTGCTGCTGGTCCGTGAAATGTGGCCTATCACCTGATAGCCTTTGGCGTCTTGTTTTCAATTTGGGCAAGTTTTCGGAAAAAGGACATGGAAAGAAATATTTCGACATGACATACAAGAACGCATTGCGGACTGCATGAGAACGCGGCTTCAAGGAAAATAACTATCCATCCTTACCGGCACGAATACGGCGTGTGCCTGGCAGGATGAGGCTGGCCCACTTTAGTCATAGAATGAAGGTTAAGTATGCCTCGTAAGAAGAACAATCTGATTGACGAGAGCGGGCTTACTCCTGTGGAAAAGGTGTTCGCATCTGAATACCTCGACAATGGCAACAATGGCACTCAGGCATATCTCAAGGCGCATCCCGAGGTAACCAAACATGCCGCAAGTACGTGTGCCGGCAGATTGCTAGCAAAAGTGGCCATTCAGCGGTATATAAAAGAGCTTGAGCAGAAGGCTTTGTACGCTGCTGGTGTGAGTAGAGAGAAGGTTATTTCAGAGATATCTTGCTATGCGTTTCAAAAAGGCGTGTCTTTGAAAGATGCCGGGAATAAGCTAGCGGCGTTAGATAAGCTTTGTAAGATCTCAAAACTGTACAAAGAAGACGAGCTTCCTCCATGTGCTGGCGAGGAAGGCGCATCTGTGGTGGTGTACATTCCCCAAAATTCACGATTTCAATGCGCATAAAAGTTCTCCCGATAATGGCTACACCGCAACAAACCTTGGATAGCTGAATGACCAAATACACAAACCCGGAAAATGCAGCATTTGAAGCCTACAGCCGGCAATTCGGGGACAGTTACAAAGTGCAGCTCGGTAAAGAGGGTATATGGGAGATTCTTTGTCAGAACGGAGATATTGAACCCTACAGCATGTCGGAACTTTGCTGCTATCAGGCATACAAGTCTGCGAGAGGTGTCAATAACCTTAAGAATCACTTGCCGAATTATTGCACGATTACGCAAGACGGCGGTTGGGAGATTGTTTTCAAATTCCCGAACGCTCGCCTTGATGAGGTTGCCGATGTTGTTCACACGATAAAATGCAGAAAGCTGTCGCCAGAACAAAAAGCACGCAACATTGCGAGGTTGAGAACCTTCCGTTTTCAAAAAGCTACGCAACCCACGGTCGGTGCGGCCTGGGAATTGGCCGGATCGGCAGTGGGCGGTACCGATGGTGTCACGTCCTGGTGCTTTTCTTAAAGGGGGGAGTTGAAGTCATGAGCGAAACGACAGCGACGGCCTTAGCGGACAGGGACCTTGGTGAGGCGAACAAAATCAGGTTATTGGAAGCAGTGCCTCTCTTTTCATTGCGGCGGCTTGCTGAATTCTTCGACTGCTTCACGGATGAGGGAAAACCTGCTACGGATACCGTGCTTCAATGGTGGCATGATGGGAAGATTCCTCCGCCAGATTTGAGAGTAACTCGCAAGGCCATCTATTGGAAGCCGGAAACTGTAAAAGAATTTATTGAGAACGGTGGGAACCAATAGATGTTGTTTGGGGCACGGAAATACTTATTTTCATCGCTGCCAGACTATACCCTTGAGCCCGGAAGGGACAGGGTATGGCTACTATGAAGCCGTGGAAGAATTCGGGCAAGTATCGCGTCGCTTGGGTTGATGCCGCGGGCGTGAGACATCGGCCGATTCTTCACAAAAAAGAAGCGCAAGAACTGTACGAACAAGTTTGCGCTCAAAAGGTCTTTGAAAGATCGGGTATAGCCCCTGAACTTGGGGCAAGGGCGAAGCACTTCAATAAGATGACATTCGGGGAGCTTGCAGAGCCATACAAAGAGTACCTTCTCAAGACGCGAGCGAGCGATAATGTTTCCTACATAAGCAGATTGGTCGAGAAGTGGGGGGAATGGCGGTTGAACCAAATCACGCCGGGGCAGGTGAAGCCGTGGATTCTCGGGCTAATTCAACAGCCAGAGGAGAAACGGAATGCCATTTCAACAATCAAAAAGCTTGTAGCGTATTTCAAGAGGGTCTTCAATTACGGCGTGGAAATGGAGCTCATTCCTCGCAATCCAATCATGAACCTGGAAAATGCCCGCATCAAGAAAGAATTCCGGCGAGTGAATAAACGCACTCAAACTTTCTCTGCGGAACAATTTTGGGGCATGGTCAAGGACTTTCCGCAATGGATGCACCGACCGTGTGTTTGCGGGTGGTGCACTGGAATGAGGCTTGGGGAAGTAATCTCTTTGCAATGGCGGGACGTGAACCTTGTTGACCGCCTGATAATTCGGCAGGCAACGGACGACAAGGAAAGTGACGTCAAGACAATCGGCATAGAGCAAGACCTGTATGATGTTCTAATCGAAATCCAAGTGGAGCGCGGCGGGTGCAGGGCGGAAGAATACGTTTTCCTTTCATCCACCAACAAGATGATCGTGCGCGAATACTTCGAGAAGGCCTTCAGGAAGCACGCGGACGCGGCAGGTTTGCAGGAATACGTTTTTCATACCCTGAGACATTCATACACTGTGCGGAAGCGCCGGGAAGGGTTTGACAAATCGGTAATCAAGGCGCAAACCGGACATCATACAGACCACATGTTCACGTGGTACGATAAGGTGGACAGGGAAGAAATTCAGCAAATGGCCGGGTACATGCAAGCGGATGGTGAGGTCTTAAAGGACGACGTTGAGCAGCTTGTACGCAAGGCGCGGGAGAACAATATCCCCCTGGGAGCGGTTCAATCAATGGTAGGTAGATTTTGGAGGGTTGCCGTATGATTTTTGATGCAAGATGGCAAAATATGGCAACGGGGACGAAACAGGACTTGCGGACAAACCTTGTAACTCATTGTATGATAATTGGTAGTCCCTATGGGAATCGAACCCATGTTGCAGGAATGAAAATCCTGTGTCCTAACCACTAGACGAAGGGACCATTTTCGTTTTTGCCGGCACATAAAATACCTTGCCCCGAATTTCGGGGCAATCACTTTTTTCCAAGGCTGCCCGTTTTATGAACGAGAAATTTCGCGTTGTTCTCGCAATTCCTTCGGGCTATGCCCACGCAAAGTGTTTCACGGAAGCCGCGTTACTGCTCAAGAATTCGCTGCAGGACCTGGGCAGGGAATGCGATATTGCAATAAACGACTTTTCTTCGGACCGTACCAACGTAGTTCTTGGATACCATTTGCTTGCCGCAGGAGATAATTTGCGCCGATTCCGGTACATTCCTTACCAGCTCGAACAGCTGGGCGCATCCGAAAGCGTATTCTCCGATAACGTAAAGAATATCCTTTCAGGCGCCGCGGCAGTGTGGGACTATTCACGGGAAAATATCGCATTTCTCGCACGTCACGGGATTGCGGCACAGCACCTTCCGGTTGGATATCACCGCGCGCTTGAGATGATACCCAAAGGCGCGGCCAAGGACATCGACGTGCTGTTCTTCGGAAGCATGGTCGAGCGCAGAAAGAAAGTGCTCGACGGTCTTGCCGCGTCCGGGGCCAGGGTGCATGCGCTGTTCGGAGTTTACGGAAAAGAACGCGACGCGTTCATTGCCCGCTCCAGAATCGTCATCAACATCCACTATTATTCCGCGAAGATCTTCGAGGCGATCCGCACCTCGTACCTGTTCAACAATGCATGCTGCGTGGTGTCGGAGGAATCTGAGGTGTATCCCTATCCCGGCGTGTCGGCGATGCTGGTGCCCTACGAAGGACTGGTGGACAGCTGTTTGGGATTGCTGGAAAAAGGAGGCGCGCCAGACGAACTCGGCCAAAGGAATTATGAAGATTTCAGGGACGGGTACCTGATGAGGGATATGGTGAAAAAGCTGGTGGCGTAACCGATAGTTCCGTTTCTGCCTGCTCCTCATCGTCTCATTTTTCCCGCAGCAATCCTTATTGATCCCCATTCCCCAAAGCCACGTTATTGCTCCGCGGTAAAATCATTCTCTCGATCTTTTTCTTTCACCGAACTATTACCCCCATCTGGGACGTATACCATAGAGAGATGGAAAGTGCGGCGGTTCTACCTCCGAAGGAGGCGAAAATGCCAAGGATAACCACGGACCTCAATTTCGAATCTGACGTTCTCAACTCGCCAATACCGGTTCTCGTCAATTTTTGGGCACCATGGTGCGCTCCGTGCAGGGTAGTTGATCCGATTATAGACACAATTTCCCAGAAGGCCGGCACACAGGCGACAGTATTCAGGATGAACGTTGACGAAAATTCTTTGATACCCAGCCGCTACGGGATAACTGCCGTGCCTACGATCGTCGTTTTCACCAAGGGCAGGATTACTCGTGAAATTGTGGGAGTCGAACGCGAGGAGGTTTACGCGGGAGCGATACCCCTGTGGTAAAATGGGGCCAAAGAGTAACCGCCCGGATAGTGATGTGGGGTGAGTGGTCGGTATGATACCGGCGTGCAGGCAGTATATTGGTTAAAAGGGAGGCTTGGGCCATGCGGAAAGACAAGGTTGCAGGAGCATTTTCGATCGCAATGGCATTGCTGATTGCCTCATGCGGAGAGCGGGGAGAAATCAGATCGGAAATGACCCGCATTCTCGCCATTGGTGAAGTGGACTCGGTGATCGACAAATCCGGAGATTCGCTGGTCGCCTTCGACATGTATGCAGACTGGTGCGGTCCGTGCCGGATCCTCACGCCCACGCTCGAAAAGGTCGCTGCGGCAAGCAAGGGGAAGGTTGTCTTTTACAGAATAAACCTGGACCAGGTGCCCGAGGCCGGGCAGGCGTTCGGTGTCGGCGGCATCCCGTTCGTCGTATTTGTCAAAAACAAAAAAGTGGTCGCCACATTTACCGGCGTGCAGCCCGAAGAATCATACCTGCGGGCAATTCAGCGATTTTCCAGCCAACAAGAGACTTCGACGTCGCCTGGCGCGCAGAAGATGTAAGCGTAATAAAAGACTTCCTCCATTCCAATAATTACTCGAGATTGGCCAACATTCCCCGTGGTTTGTCACTCAAAAAGAAGTATTTTTCCTGTTCTCCGCCCGCAATGGCCGGGAAGAAGACTTGATACTTCATTCAATACAAGGAGCGTTATTCCGTGGAATCAGCCGGAGCACCAACCGACCAAAGGTCGGTACGAATAGAGAAAATGAATACTCTCCGCGACGCGGGCATCCTGCCATACGCGGAGCGGTTCGAAAAAACACACATGCTCGCGGAGGCCAAGGTCCTTGCGGACGGCACCAAACCGGTACGGGCCGCGGGCCGCGTCATCGCCGTGCGGGGATTCGGCAAACTCACGTTTTGCCATCTGCTTGACTTTTCTGGTACCATGCAGTTCGCGCTGCAAAAAAATAAGCTGTCCGGGCAGTTCGAATTGTTCATGAAAACAGTTGACATGGGCGATTTCGTGGGCATCGAAGGCGAGATCATCACCACACGGACCGGTGAAAAGACCATCGACGTCTCGAGTTGGACATTCCTGGCGAAATCGCTGCGCCCCCTGCCGGAAAAATTCCACGGCCTCACCGACCAGGAGCTGGTGTATCGCCGGAGGTACCTCGACCTCATCACTTCGCCCGAGCACATGGACCGGTTCAAGAAACGTACGCAGATCATCCGTACCATACGCCAGTTTCTTGACAAAAACGATTTCATGGAAATCGACACGCCCGTGCTCGCCAACAAGGCGTGCGGCGCCCTGGCAAAGCCGTTTATCACACACCACAACGCGCTTGACATCGACGTGTTTCTGCGCATCGCGCCGGAAACGTACCTCAAGCGCGCGATCGCAGGCGGCTTCGAGCGCGTCTACGAATTCGCGCGCTGCTTCCGCAACGAAGGGCTCGACGCGTCGCACCTTCCCGATTTCACGCTGCTTGAGTACTACTGCGCCTACTGGAACTACGAAGACAACATGAACTTTACCGAACAGCTCATAAAGCACCTGCTCGCCACGGTGTCCGGTGGCCTCACCCTTACCTACGGAGGGACGCAGGTTTCCTTTGACGGCGCCTGGCCCAGGATCTCTTTTCGCGACCTGATCCTCAAGGACTGCGGCATCGACATCAACACGTGCGCAACCAAGGAAGACCTTCTTGCTCAAATCAAGGCCAAGGGCATCGCGTTCGAAGGCGACGTCGACATCGCGCACGCGGGCCGTGGAAACCTGGTGGACCTCTTGTACAAGAAAGTGTCGCGGCCCGCGCTTATCAATCCGGTGTTCGTGATCCACCACCCGCTCGATCTGTCGCCGCTGGCGAGAAAGAACGACGCAAACCCGCAGGTGGTCGACCGTTTCCAGCTCGTGGTGAACGGGTGGGAAATCGTCAATGCCTACTCGGAACTTGTCGATCCCCTGGATCAGGCGCAGCGCTTCGAAGAACAGGCCAGGGCGCGCGCGCACGGCGACCTCGAAGCAATGGAGGTGGACAACGACTTCCTGCTGTGCATGGAATACGGCATGCCGCCCATCTCCGGCTGGGGCATGGGAATCGATCGCGTCGTTGCGCTATTGACAAACGCGCCAAACCTGCGCGATGTAGTGCTGTTCCCGCTCATGAGACCGGAATAATAATGGCCCGATCCATGGAACTCTTTGTCGCCATGCGATACCTGCGCGGCAAGCGCAGGATGGGGTTCGCCTCGTTTATAACCTGGACATCAGCTGCGGGCGTGTTTCTCGGTGCGCTGGTACTGGTGGTGGCGCTCTCGCTTGCCAACGGGTTCGAAAAGGAAGTGCGCGACCGGATCGTCGGGATTACCGCGCATGCCAAGATTCTCCAGTATTACAGCAGGCCCATCGTGAATTACGATTCGCTGCGACTCCGCATTATCAAGTACCCGGGCGTGGTCGCGGCAACTCCGTACATCATGGAAAAGGGCGGAATAGAATACGAATCGGTGAAGGAAGGCGTCATGATCATGGGCGCCGCCGCCGCGACCGAAACCACGGTTACCGAAGTCGGCCAAAAGATCACCTTCGGGAAATTCGCGCTAGATTCCGCTTTGTCAAACAAGAACCGGAAGCTGCCCGGCATCGTCATCGGCATCGGCATGGCCGACAAAATGGGCGTCCGGCCCGGCGCAGAGGTGGTTGTGGGCGGCCTCACGGCCGAGGCAGCCGACGGCGAAATCACCTCCATCCCCATGGCGCGGTTTGTGGTGCGGGGCATTTTCGAAACCGGCATGTACGAATACGACCTCAACCTCGTGTACATCTCAATCAAGTCGTGCGAAGCGCTCTTCTCCATGAACGGCGTTGAAGGCATCGCTATCAAGACCAACGACATGTTCCGGGCCGACGCCATTGCGCATGCCGTCAAGGATTCACTGGGCGGATATCCCTACCGCTGCATCGACTGGAAATCGCAGAACAAGTCGTTGTTCGACTGGATGCGGCTCGAACGGTTTGTGATCTTCATCGTGATATCGCTCATTATCCTCGTGGCGGGGTTCAACATCGTGTCGTCGCTCGTGATGATGATCGTCGAGAAGCGTCGGGAGATCGGCATTCTCATGAGCATGGGTGCCACGAGCGGCGCCATCATGCGCATATTCATGTTCAACGGCGTGGTTATCGGCATCCTCGGCTCCACGCTCGGCGTGGCCGCGGGCGTGCTCCTGTGCCTCCTGCAATACCACTACAAGTTTATCCCGCTCCCCGGCGACATCTATTTCATCGACCGGCTGCCGGTCCTCATCCGCTGGGCCGACGTGATCGCAATTTATGTAACGTCAAACGTCATCTGTTTCCTCGCCACGTTGTATCCGGCATGGAGCGCCTCACGCGTGCTTCCTGCCGAAAGCATCCGCATAGAGTAGGGGACGGCCGTGAGCATGGTTGCTGTTTCCAATCTGACAAGGACCTTCGTGGACGACGCGGGGTCGTTTGACGTGATACGCGACGCCTCCTTTGAGGTTGACAGGGGTGAAATGGTGTCGCTCGTGGGCGTCTCGGGCGCGGGTAAGACCACCCTGCTCCAGATCCTGGGCGGGCTGGACAAGCCCACGTCGGGCGAGGTGCGCATCAACGACCAGTCGCTTTCCGCAATGTCCGCGTCCCAGCTTGCCGCGTTCCGCAACCTGCGACTCGGATTCGTGTTCCAGTTCCACCATCTGCTGCCCGATTTCACGGCACTTGAGAACGTGATCATTCCGGGGATGATTGCAGGCAAATCGAATCAGGAATGCATCGCCCGGGGCCGCGAGCTGCTCGATCTGCTGGGACTCACGAGGCAGGGTACACATTACCCTTCGGAGCTTTCCGGCGGAGAGCGCCAGCGCGTTGCGCTGGCGCGATCCCTTTTTAACGGTCCCGCACTCATTCTGGCCGACGAGCCCACGGGCAATCTTGACAAAAAGAACGGCCAGCTTCTGCTTGAGCTGTTCCAGAAGGCAAACCGGGAGCTCAAGCAGACATTCCTCGTTGCCACGCACAATGCCGAACTCATTCATGGAATGCACCGGACGATTTACATTGAGGATGGGAAGATAGTGAGCAAATGAGCGATGCATATTAAATTGTCATGAGAGAAGAATTTGGGCGCCCCGCCTGCGGCGGCGGCCCTCCTTACGGGCTCGGCCGTTCGGCCTCGGTGCCGGATCGCCCCCACGCCTGCCGGCGGGGTCGACCGGCACTGCGCCTTGGCGCACCGCTCCAGTCCGGCCTGGCGCGGAAGAGAACAAAAATACCGTCTGCGGTTCGGCAAGCGGGCAGCAGTCACAGATACATGTTGTCCAGAATCCCCAAATGGTCGATGCACGCAAAAGCACCAACCAGATTTGCGTAAAAAGGCTCTCTGCTTATTGACAGCTAGGAAATCGTCAGAATAGTCAACAAAGGAAATGTTGCCATGACCCCCTGTGAACACTGCCATACGTCCCCGGCGACGGTGCATATCACCCAAATCTCAAACAACGAGGCCACGGTCTCCCACTTGTGCGAAACATGCGCGCGGGAGAAAGGGATCATGGTGGAGGTGCGGCAGGAAGGCTTGCTGCCGGAAATCGGCATCGACATTCAGCGGCAGGCGCAGGCTGCGCCCGGCGCGGCCCGGGAAGATGCCCGCGAATGCAGCCATTGTCACACGAAGTTCGCGGAGTTCAAGGCCACAGGAAAACTCGGCTGCCCGCGCTGTTACGAGGAGTTTGAAAAGGATATAGCCTCGATGCTCGCTCAGGTCAACGGCGAGCACCTGCACAAGGGCAAACGGTATTCGCGCCGCGGTGCGAGTCTCATGGCCGGTGCCGACCTCGACAAGCTGCGCCGCGAGCTGGCCGATGCGATCGGCCGTGAGGAGTTCGAGCTTGCCGCACTCCTGCGGGATACGATGCGGGGGCTGCAGGCGCCCCGGACAGACGGGAAAAATTGACTCACCGCAAAGGCGCCAAGAACGCAAAGAAAAGGCATAAATATTGGTTTACAGAGAGGACAACTTGCCAGTCTCTCTCATCCTCCTCGACGATTCATCTCAATTTTGCGCTTCCTTTGTGTACTTTGCGTCTTTGCGGTGAATCCTGAATACGGCGGATCATGATCCAATCAATCTTGTCCCACCCCATGCCTCCTTGGCTTTCCGGCAACGGCCCGGACAGCGACGTGGTGCTTTCCACGCGGGTGCGGCTCGCGCGCAACCTTGCGCATCACCAGTTTCCCTGGCGCGCATCGCTGTTCGAGCGGACCCAGGTATTCGAGGAAACCTCGGCTGCGCTTACGGCCTGCGCCGGATGCGGGTCATACGAGGCTGTGGCGTTCGGAAATCTGGACAAGCGGCAGCAGGAATTTCTCGTTGAAGAGGGGCTCGCAAGCAGGGAGCTTACCTCCGGCGACGGCGACCGCGGCATCGTGCATGACCGCAATAGCCGCGTCGGCGTCATGGTGAACGAGGAGGACCATCTGCGGCTCGTGGCCCTGGATGCGGGTCTGCGATTGCGGGAGCTGTGGGCCGAACTCGACGCGCTTGACGATACCGTGGGCACGCACCTCGACTACGCATTTGACAATCGAACGGGTTTCCTTACCTGCCGGCCCGCCAACGCGGGAACCGGTCTTCGCGTGTCGGTCTTTGTGCACCTGCCCGGGCTCGCGCTCACGCGTTCACTGGACCCTGTTTTGCACGCCGCGAGTCAGATGGGTGTGGCAACGAAGAGCTTCTTCGGGGAAAATTCGAGCGTGACCGGAAATTTGTTCCGGTTAAGCAACGGCGCGGCCATGGGATCGAGCGAGAGCCAGCTCGTGGACAACGCCGATGCGGTGGTACGGCAGGTGATTGAGTTCGAGCGAAAGGCGCGCGAGCGGATCCTGGCGGACGCGCGGCTGGAGCTCACCGACAAGATCTGCCGTTCGTGGGGAATTCTGTGCCAGGCCAAGCTCCTTACCGTGGACGAATTCTTCAATCTGAGCTCCGCCCTGCGCGTCGGGATTGAATGCAATTTGTTCGACAAGTGCACCTTGGCCGACCTCAACAGGCTCACGTTGTTTGTGTTGCCCGCCCACCTGGCGACGTGGTGCGGGAAAGCGCTCACACCCGACGAATGCGGAGAAGCTCGGGCGTCGCTCGTACAAACATTTTTCGCGCGAAACGCGCAGGAGACAAAACTCGATGAAAACGGTTGACGCGCGCGGCATGGCCTGTCCCAAGCCGCTTATTCTCACAAAGAAAGCCCTCAATGAGCTGGGCCCCGGCGGGCGCCTTACGGTGCTCATCGACAACGAGACGTCGAAACAGAATGTGGAGCGGTTCTGTCTCGACAACGGCGTCGAGGTTTCTGCGGCCGCGGAGGGAGCGGTGTTTACACTCTCGCTTACCAGGCGGGGCGCGGGAACCATCGTCGCAACCGAGCAGGTATACTGCGCCCCGGAGGCGCAGCGGAAACCGCACGTTATCGTCTTCCGCAGCGGCACCATGGGCAACGGGCCGGAGGAACTCGGCGGCATCCTGATGAAAGCATTTGTCAACACCATCAAAGAGATTTCCCCCCTGCCGGGCCACCTGGTATTCTATAATACGGGAGTGCATCTCGTGGTGAACGGCTCGCCGCTGGTGGAGCCGTTTGCCGAGCTGGAGAAGAAAGGAATTGCGATCCTCGCCTGCGGCACGTGCCTCGATTATTTCGGCCTCAAGGCGAAGCTGGCGGTCGGCACCGTTTCGAACATGTTTACCATCCTCGAAACACTCAGCGCTGCGGGCAGCGTGATAGCCCCGTAGGCCGGAATCCATGACCAAGGTGATTGTCGTTTTCGGATCCACGCGCGCCGCGATACGCGCCGAACGTGCATGTCTTGCCGCAGGGCTCCTGTGCCAGGCGATCCCCATGCCGCGCGAAATCTCGACGGGATGCGGCATTGCATTGGAGATTCGCGAGCAGGACAAGGCCACGGCCGAGGCGATCATGCTCAGCGCCGGGATTCCGGACGCACGCGTCGTTCCTCGTCCGGCGAAACCGGACATTGCATAAAACAACCCGGTGCGCGGCTGCGCAGTGTCGCAATTCTTCTTGATCCGCGTTGTCCGGCCAGGTATTTTAAGCCGATTGACTACAAACAACACTAAGAAGGGATGGTGTCATGAAATCCATCATAGGCTCGAAGACCGAGAAGAACCTGTGCATGTCGTTCGCGGGCGAATCCCAGGCGCGCAACCGCTACACGTATTTCGCAAGCGTTGCGAAAAAGGAAGGGTTCATTCAGGTCTCCAATATTTTTGGGGAAACCGCCGCCAACGAGAGCGAGCACGCCAAACGTATGTTCAAATTTCTTGAAGGCGGTACGGCGGAAATCACCGCGTCCTATCCGGCGGGCAAAATCGGCACAACGGCCGAGAACCTTGCCGCGAGCGCCGACGGTGAGCAAGAGGAACATACCCTGATGTATCCCTCATTTGCGAAGGCCGCTGCCGAAGAAGGCTTTCCCGAAGTGGCAACGATGTACAAGATGATAGGTGTTGCCGAGGCGCAACATGAAAAACGATACCGGGGCCTGCTCGCGAACCTTGAGCAGGGAACCGCGTTCAAGAAGAACGGGAAAGTCTACTGGCGGTGCAGCAACTGCGGATACATTCACGAGGCATCCGAAGCCCTGAAAATCTGTCCTGCCTGCAATCATCCGCAGGGCTATTTTGAGTTGTTGGCCGAGAACTGGTAGTACAAAAGGAAACGCCTTTCACCACAGAGACACAGAGGACACAGAGAAAGAAGGAGGCTGGCGTGAAACGTTACGTTTGCAACGCCTGCGGATGGATTTACGATCCGGCAACCGGTGATCCGGACGGCGGAATCGCTCCCGGTACCGCGTTCGAAGACATTCCCGCCGATTGGGTGTGTCCTCAATGCGGAGTCGGCAAAGACGATTTTTCGCCTGAATAAGCCGCGCGTGCCCGGTACTGCAAAAACCTCCCTGGAAGACGGCGCAGCGAAGAAATACCCGTGCGCCGATTGCCATTTTTGCCAATGGTGCGCGGAGTCGCGGTGCGGCGAGTGCAGGCGCAAAAAGGGCGCTTGCTCCCGAGGATGCAAGCGCCGCGTCAAAAGAAAGCGGTAACATGGCGTGCAATGCGATAATAATCCTGGGCGCGTCCGGGGATTTGACAAAAAAGAAGCTTGTTCCCGCCTTGAACATGTTGTACCGCCGCGGCGAGCTGGCCGATTGTTTCCTGGTGGTCGGGGAGGGGCGTTCCGCACTTACCGACGAACAGTTCCGCGCGAGATTTGCCATTGCCGACGACTTTGGCCGTCTGCTTTCTTACCATCAGGGAATCAAGGGACTCAAGAAGTACCTTGCGTCGCGCGGGCAATTTTCCCGTCTTATTTTCTTCTTCGCCCTCCCGCCCGAGGCCTATGCCCCCACGGCGCAGGAACTCGTTGCCGAAGGGTTCGGTCGCGAGGTCTCCATCATCATCGAAAAACCGTTCGGTTCGGACTACGCGTCCGCTGCGGCGCTCAACAGAGAGCTTGTATCATTTTTCAACGAGTCGCAGATCTTCCGCAACGACCACTATCTTGCCAAGGAGGCGGTGCAGAACATCCTCGTGTTCCGGTTTGCCAATTCCGTGTTCGGTCCGGTATGGAACGGCGGATTCATTGAGTCGATACAAATTAACGCGTGCGAAGAATATACGGCATCGGACCGTGCGCAATACTTCGACAAAGCGGGGATAGTCCGCGACATGGTGCAGAACCACCTGATGCAGCTCCTGTGTCTCGTTGCCATGGAGCCGCCCGATTCACTAGGGGCGGAAGACATTCGCGGTCGGAAAATGGACGTTCTGCGCTGCCTCGCGGTGAGAGAATGCCGCCGCGCCCAATACGAAGGATACCGCGCGGAAAAGGGCGTGGCCCCGGATTCGAGCACCGAAACGTTTGCGGAGCTGTCGCTGTCGATTGACAACGACCGGTGGCGCGGGACGCCGGTGTACATCCGCACGGGCAAGGCTCTCCACCGCACCGGCACGGAAATCGGCATCAGGTTTAGGGCCCTGCCCAAAAGTCTGTTCAACGAGTCGGGGGCGGTGTCGAGCAACCTGATCGTGTTCAACATCCAGCCGTCTCCCGGCATCATCGTGAAATTGTCAAGCAAGAACCCGGGCACCGACATCCGCCTCACCGACGCGCAGATGACGTTCTGTTACAGCGACACGTTCGCCGCCCAGATCCCCGACGCATATCAGAAACTGCTGCTCGACGCAGTGCGCGGGGATCACACGCTGTTTGTAAGCTCCGAGGAAACCGAGCTTTCGTGGCGCGTGCTCGACGACATCATTGACAAAGGGCCATGCGGCACCTACGCGAAGGGAAGCCTGCCGCCGCGAGGGCTGCCGGTGGACTGGATCGATTTCGACCGCTATGCGACGGAATGCGCTCCGGAATAGACGGGGACTGTGAAATCACCACAGAGGGCGCAGGGAAGAAATTGCAGAGAAAAGCCCGCTGTCTTGAAATCTCCGTGTTTCTGTGATGAGTCTTTTGACTTGGAACCAAACGAAAACCATCATCCGAGGAGGAACACATGGGAATTTCCTACAGCGCCGATGAAATTTACGAAATAGGCGTGGGGATAGAGAAGAATGGGAAGTCGTTTTATGAGGCGGCCGCCGACACGACGCAGCAGACTACCGTAAAGGATTTCTTCGGCAAGCTTGCCAAATGGGAGGCAAAACACATCGAATTGTTTTCGAGACTCAAGGCCGGTCTGCCGGACGGTGCGCGCGAACACGTTTCCTTTGACCCGGCGGACGAGCTTCCGTTGTACCTGAAGGCGGCTTCCGATTCTCACATTTTCAAAGCCGGCGTGGATATCGCGGGCCTCGTCTCGCGCTGCAAGACCGCGATTGACGCGCTGTCCATGGCACTGACTTTCGAAAAGGACTCGGTGGTCCTGTATTCCACGTTTCTGAACCTGGTGCCCGCCAACCTCGGCAAAAACGACGTGGAGCGGATCCTGCAGGAAGAATTGAAGCATGTGACGTATATTACGGATGAGATGAAGAAGTTGACAAAATAAAACGAGAAGTTCTTTTTCTTTGTGGGGGAAGTTCAGCCTGTCTCAAATCTTGACAGTAGGTTTGGGCGTTCCCCTTCGCCCGCGTTAAAGCGCGGTCTTGGGTCGGCCTCCCTCCGTGCTCGGCCGATGGCCTCGGTGCCGGACCGCCCTATGCGCCTGCGGCGCTGGGCCGACCGGCACCGTGCTCTGGCGCGCACTGCGGTCCTTCCTAACGCTTGGCAGATGATGAATCAACCATTGTTATTTCGGCCCGGGCATAGTATCTTGTTGACAAAAGGCGTTTGTGCCAAGCCACTTGAAACCTTGCCCTCCCAGAGTCATCGATGGCCCGGCAACGCGTGAGGTGAGATAGAATGCCCGTACCTCCCAAGCCCGATCCCCGCGAAATCATCTTTCGCCATCTTGCCCGCTACGGCGTGCGCGACAAGGACGCTGTGGCCGCGGCGTCGGCGAAGGGAACAAAACCGTTGCGCGGCAAGATACAAAATGGCAGGCGAGTATTGGACCTGCACGGACTCACGGTGGACGCGGCGATCGCGACCCTTCGGGACGAAATTGATAGATGCGCTTCACATGGCGTTGCCGAACTGCTCGTCATTCACGGATACGGGCTTCATTCCAAGCCGGGAGAAGGCGGGGCGCTCAAGACTTCGGTGAAGCAGTATCTGGAGGAACTCTCCGATGCCGGGAAGATACGGAGCTATGTATCAGCGATACCAAGAGAGGGCGGCGAAGGCGCGACGGTGGTGAGGGTCCGCCAGCGGTAGGACGATATGGCTCGAAGTTGCCCCGAAACGCCTGGGATAAAGTGGCGCCGCAGTCGCATCTTGTCTACTGACTGGTCACCGAAGTTGCATCTGAAGATGATTTGGCGAGCAAGAGGGAATAGGTGTTGCCGGACACCGTGGATGTGACCACAAAGAGCCATTTCGTGGATTCCTTTTGAAACAGAATCGATCCGTCCGGCGGAGTGGACGCCAGGGTATCTCCCACCGGGACAATCGCGGAGATGCCGTAGTCGTAGGTCCCGTTTGGAATGTTGGCTATTGTCTGGGAGGTATGCGGGTTGATCTGATAGAGTGTGGCAATGAAAGTGACGTCTATATTCACGTCGGCATCATTTCGAATAACCAGCTGGTTATCGTTGGCGCAACCGACAAGCGAACACAGGACCGCCGCCGCAATCAGCATTTTCTTCATACCGTTTCTCCCGTAAAGGAACCTTTACCGTCCATCTCCAAAATAATACATACCCTCCCTGCAAACCACCGTACGCCCACATTGTACAATTATGTCAACCGAAAGGAAAGCGGATTCTTCGCGGGTCTCGCACCTGTCATGGGCTTCCGGAAGCACGCGCCCAACTAATCCACCCGCCTATGTGAGAACGGTGGCGGGCTCTTCTTCACTTTTCGACTTCTAAACTTTTCAACTCTTCAACTTTTCTTTTCATTCCAGCCAATCCTGGCTCCCGCTGTTCACCACCGCTTCATCGCCCGAACCGTCCGTTTTGACCTGGAAAATCCGTTTCGTGCCGTCGTTGTATTCGCGGGTGTAAATTATCCTGGCGGATGTGCCGGTCCCGATCAAACGGGGAGAAGTTTCGCGGTATTGTTTCTGCGCTGCGGCGGGGATAAGCGGCCCGGAGGTTTTCGACTCGACATCGACGCTGTACAGCAGGCTCGTGTCGCCGCCCGCGCTGTACGCAATGGTCCCCGCGTTGACCCAGCAATAGGCCGTTACTTTTGCGTCTTTGGTGAGCTGCCGGAAAACGGGGGCGGAAAAATCGTAGACCCAGAGGTCCCGGCTGCCGCCGAAACTTGTCTTATCGGACAAGAGCGCGATTTTCTTTGCGCCCGGGCCAAAGCCGGGCGACACGTAATTGGCGGTGCCGTCGGTGAGGCACACCGGCTTGAGAGCGTCGGGATTGGACAGGAACAGCTGCCATTTGCCGTTGCCGTTGGAGGTAAACGCCATGTTAGCGCCGTCGGCCGAGAACGCGATGTCGCCTTCAAGCGCGTTCTTCCAGGTCACCACCGGGTTCACGGTCGCGCCGTCGGGCTTGATGCGGAAAATTCCCTGCGTGCTGTCGCGCAGCCGCGCGGAGAAATACAACCACGCCCCATTGGGCGAGAAGGCTGCCACGGTAGCGCACGCCACGAGCGGCACGTCCCGCTTGCTGGTGCCCGCAAGGTCCATGATTCGCAGTGTCGGGCAGGCGGAATCCGGGTTACGCTCAAAGTATGCCACGCGGCTGCACGAAATCGAGACAACCGGTCTTTCGCAATCGAGCTTGCCGCCTGTGAGAGGAAATTCCGCGTTCTTCTCGGGTACCTTGAGGTAAATCGAGGCTGTACCGCGGCGTTTTGAGCAGAAGGCGAATACGCCTGCGGCCGTGGAGCGTTGAAGCGATTGGTTGCCCGCGCCGGCCGAGTCGAGATCTGTTTTCGCGGCGATCATGCGGGTTTTTGCCTCAACGGCGGTATCGGGTTGGATCTCTTCCGTAACCGGGATGAGATGGTTTTCGGTGGAGACGAGTTTCTTGTCGGGTGAGAATCGCAGCACGAGGTTTCCCACGTAGGCGCCCCGTTCGCCGGCCGACACGACCATGGCCGGCCCCACCTTCATGGGTTGCGCGAACTCCTGCTTGATGCTTGCGCAGAGAATGATGTCGCCGATGCGGAGGCACGAGGCGTAGAGCGGCATGTTTTCCCAGGTATCGTGGACTACGATTATGCGGACATCGGCCGCCGTCACGTCACCGGCGCCCAGAGTTCGCCGAAGCTCATCGAGCGGCGGCAGCAGCTTGTTTCGGTCCTGCTGCGGAACGAGCGACGGCGAGATAACCGAAAGGAACGCGATTTTGTATCCTTTTGTCAAAATGATTTTCTTGATAAAAACATTCTCCAGACCGGAACGGTCGGCCAGGTTGGAGGCCACGAACCCCGTGGTGTGGTTATTGACTAAAGCGAAATATGCGGCCGGACCGTAGGCCAATTCCTGGTCGCCGACCGCGGCTGCGTCGTAGCCCATGTCGTTGCAGAATGTCTGTGCGAGCTGGCATTTGAGCGGATGCGCGGTCGCCGTCACCATGTTGCCGCCGTCCACGAGCACGCTGGTGGGGAATTGGCTGCGCAGAATCCTGATGATCGTGGCCATGCGGGCCAGCCCGCCCAGAGCGCCCTTTTCGAGCTGCATCGGAAGGAATTGCGCACGCGTGTTTCCCGTGTAGATAATTCCTATTTCAAGATTCTTTTCGCGCCGCTCGCGGGTGTTAACCATGGCGATGAGCGCGTGCGCCTTCCACATGTTGGGATCGAGCGCAAGGGCCTTTTTCGCATTGTAAACGCACAGGAACTTCCGGTTGCGCTGATAGAAGCGCTGCGCCGTTGTGTAGTAGTCTTCCGCGGTTTTCTGCACCACTTCTCTCAGGTTGAGGCGCACCGACACCGCCCACACCGACCCAAGATCGTCCGATTCGTACTTCCACCCCGCGTCGGCGCCGAAATGTCCCACATCGATGCCAGCCCCGGCACCCAGTCCCACGGGAAACGGCTGGCGATCGAGCGAGTAATCGTAGCCGGCGCGGACGACGAACCGTTTGAACATGCGCGCCTCAATGCCCCCGCCGGCAACAAGCGGCATGTCGGCGATTTTTTTTGCTCCGGCCGTGATCCTGAGCCCGATAATGTCCGAGATGTCCTCGCGCAATGCAAACGGCATCACTTCCGCGCTGAGGCCGGCCTGCGCCGGCAGCGGCTCGCCCACGTCCCAGTAGGTGAGGCGCGGCCCGATATTGTCCGCGTACAGATGCACGCCGGCAATCGGAGAGGGACGGTACGAGGCGTCGGCGCCGGCAAACATGGTGCCGCCCACGGCATTGACGTCGAGCCTGCTTTCCACATAGGAAATTGACGCTCCCAGAGACAGCGATTTCCGGAAGAAAGCGCGGGCGAACGAGACGCCCGCGGCGAGATCGAACATGGTGGGGTGGGACGGTTCCTGGTCTATGGTGTAGGCATTGTCGAACGACCCGGGCGTAAAAATGCGGGCGTAGCCGCCCACCGTGCCCACGTCGACAATGGGGAAACAGGCGCCCGCATATTCGAGCCGGGTGTCCATGAGCCATTCGCAATGCGTGGCGGCAAGGCTCTGAAAAGTAAACAAAGCCGTGTTCGACGTAAACACGGGAATGTCGGTTGCGTCCATCATGCCCGTGGAGGCGGCATCGCTCATGGAAAGGACCGCTGCGCTCACCGGGAACACCAGCGAATTCACCACGGTGTGGCCGGAATTCTGGCCGCGCAGGTCCTCAAACCACGTGAGCGGCGAAGACGTCTGCGAAAAACACGTTGCGGCAAGACAGCCGGCAAGCCAGGCGACACGGGCATTAGTGGACATCATGCGATTTACCCTGAACGCGTCACAGGAGCGCGCCGCGCAGCAAAACGCCACGTTTGCGCCGTACCCTAATTATATCGGTCGGGGGGGTGAAAATCATCACAAAATAGCGGGGAGCGCCACGGGTCCTTTGCAGGTGTTTCGGTTACACCACGAGCCACGCGAGCGTCAGGCGGCGCCGTAGAACCGATCGCCCGCCACAATCCGAACCGATACGCCGCCGCGCTTGACGAGAAGCGACAGCGCCGATGCGGTGTCGTTGATGGGACGGCCGGTGGTAACCGCAAGATCCTCCACGGTGCAGGGCCGGCGGCGGAGGGTGGCGAGGATGGTAGACGCCAGCGCCGAGTCTCCGACGGATGCCGCGGGCGCGGTATAGGCGCGCGAGATGATCTCAACGGGCGCGGGTCGCAGGAAGTTCGCAATGTCGAGCAGCTCGGCGGTCGTGGCCGGCCGGACCGAGGCGCTCGCGCCGGGCCTGTCCAGCGTATTGAGCTGCACGCGGCCCGGCGCTATCGACAGGATCGCGCCTTTGAGCAGCGCCAATTCGTTCAATGAGTCGTTGACGCCGGGCACGATAAACACCTCAAGCCACAGGCGGCCCTTGTACTCGCGGGCGAACTGCGCTATGCCGGCGATGATCGCGGCGCTATCGAGGCCGCGAAGAGGGCGATTTACTTTAGAAAATGTTTCATCCGATACCGCGTCGAGCGAGGGCAGCACGCAGTCGAACAGGTGCGCCGCCCTGCGGACCTCCGGGAGGGAAAGCAGCGTGCCGTTGGTGAGCAGCGCGGTTGTATACCCGGGGAAGGATTGCTTCACAAAAGAGACAACGGCGTCGATCCCGGTGTTGAGCGTGGGCTCGCCCGAGCCGGTTATCGTCACCACGTCGAGCTTCGGCGAGGTTGCGAGAAAATCCGAAAGCTCGGCGATAATGGCTAGCGGCGGCGCCCATTCCTTGCGTTCGGCCGAAAGGACCGTGGTTTTTCCGCATTCGCAATACACGCAGTTGAGATTGCACACTTTTGCCGGAACGATGTCGACGCCGAGCGAGAGCCCCAGCCGGCGCGATGCAACGGGGCCGAAAAGATAGGTGTATGACATAGGGTTCCGCACAAAAGAAACGGGCCCTGGAATTCAAGGCCCGGATCGAAAAGAACGTGACGCGGTATCGTTACTTCTTTGTTTCGGCGCTCACGTCGATAAATCCGTTTGCCTTGAGTTCCGGCATGTCCGGATGGTTGGAGACAATGGTGAATTCGCCGAACCTGTTTTCCTTTATGTCAACAATATCTTCCGAGAGCTTGAGCTTGTAGTCCCACGAACCGTCGGCCGTGGGTTTGTCCGGCTTTGTCAATGTGAACATCAGGTGGTCGGGCAACGACGACAACCATGCCGCCTGATTGGGGCCGGTTCCCTGTGAAGACTTGAAGGTCGCTTCCTTCACCACGAGATCGGGCTTGTCGGTGGAGAGCGTAATCTCCACTTCGAACTTGCCGCTCTTGCTCCGCCTCATCTGGATATAGTCCGGGTTCGCCGCGAGCGGCACCTTGAGCGTCATCTTGACGCACAAATGCAGGTCGGGCTTGTTCCTGGCGTTTGAGCTGACCGTGACGCATTTACTGAACGTTCCGCCGTGCGCCTTGGCGAGATTCACTTCCGGTGTAATGGAACCTTCCCGACCGGGAAGGATGGTGGTATCGAAACCCACCACGGTGCATCCTCAGCCAGGCCTCACGTCTCTGATGACCAGCACGCTGTCGCCGGTATTCTTCACCTTGAATACGTACTTGGCCGACGCCTTCGTACCCTGCTTTATGGTGCCCAGGTTGACTTCTTCGGAATCAACCGAGATCATAGGGCCGGTCTTGCAGGCAGCGGGTACAACGAGCAGCATTGCCATCACAAAGAGTGTCGCGAGCGTTTTCTTCATGAATCGTGGCTCCTTCGTGGGTACTTCCAGGACAAAAGTGAAGAACCTCCCAGCAAGCTGCGAGGCATCTTCCATCCGTAAGGAAGAAGAAATTTATAGTCGTTTGCTAACCCCGAAACAAGCTTCGAGGTTAGCAAACTTTGGGATTCACAACAAGCCTAAATATAATATATCGCGGAAAACGGAGAATGTTCCTTTGCGACAACGCGGCCGCCCCTACCGTAGCAAGTCGAGATAGGCGGCCATGGGAATCTCGTATGCCATCACGTACTCGATCCTCCTTCGGGACAGATCGTAAATCTCCATGACCGGGCGCGGATCGATTTTCCTTTCACTTGCGTATTTCATCATCCTCGGATAGACCTTGACCACGCCGATAAGTATCGACAGCGGCCCTTTATACGGAAATTCAGCGTACACCGCTTTTGCCGGCGGCAGGTGTGCAGTCTTGTATCCTCTCGTCTTGAGTGAGTCGGCCCTGGATTCGTCCTGCGAATCCACCATGCAGCCGCCCAGGCTGCGGAGCTTTTCCTGCGGCGCTTCGCGAGGATTGTCGTAGTAGAGCCCGAAGCCGCGGGGTGATGCAATTTTCCCTTTTGTGAGGAGGGTCAGGTACGTCGAATCTATAACGGACCGGATTTTCCCGTAATCGCCGATGTGCTTGGCATATACGATGGTGGCGCGCGGCATGGTTCTTTCGGAAACCGTCACGGTGGAAAACGCGCCGAAATTCCATAGCGCGGCAAGGCCGAGGGCAAGGCTTGCGCCAAGGACAATGAGGACGGTTCTCATGCTGCCTCCGGGGAAATAAAAATTCCTATCGTTTCACGTAAATCCCTGCGCCGGCCAAGGCTGAGTCGCGGCACACCGGGTGCGCGGTGGCGGAGTTTTCCGAAACAACGTACAACGAGTCCTTGTCGGGCGACAGCGAATAGTCGAAGATATAGCCGGTCATGGAGGACATTGCATACCCAATGTTACCGTTATTTGCCACTGGCTTTGAGTCGGTGGCAAGGATGGAACTGCCGTCGAAGGTGATGTTGTTCGCGGAAAAAACCCAGGTCATACTGTCCATGACGGTGTCAAGCGACGGAAGATAGAATGCCCATGTGCCGATCAGATTGGCGCTTACGCCGGCGTCAACAAAAGTCTTGCCATTGCCGGACGTGCTGGTGGGATTGGAATTCTTGGAACAGCTGATGAGGCCGACGAGTATTACGCCAACAACGAGGGCAGGAACGAGTCTGGTCATGCGGATTCTCCTTTGGCAAAATTGTCCGTTATCCAAGCGCCTAGTGTGAGCGAACGAAAATGGTGTAACCGAACACGCTCAACGGAGGGGTATAGCTGGAGGTGTTATCCTCCACCATGTAAAGCGTGTCTGCTTCCGCGCTCAAGCTATAGTCGTAAATATAAAAGGGTTCGGTGGCATTGGCGTAGTAAGCGAAGACCTGGCCGTCACGGGCATTCATGGGACTTGTGGGACCAAAATTGCCCGATTTATACACAAAGGAATCCCCGCCGCATGCCAAGGCACGGGAATCATGCAAAGGCGAAATCTCGTCCCATGTCCCCGCGATCTTCGGATCAATTCCGCCATAAAATCCTCCGTTGTTCTTCGGGTCGGCAGGATTATTGAAATCGCCCACACATCCCTGTAAACAGGCGATGCAAACAATGGTCATGAGCGCAACGAGCAAGCGGTTAGAACGCAAAGGTGATCCCTCCGCCGATGAGCATGATCGCGGAAAGCCCGGCGCATACGTATGCCGCGATGTCGCCCCCGGTCGTTGCGTTGCGGAACTGCTCCACGCGATGCGGGTCGACCGCTGCGCGATAACTGTCGTACGACGAATTGGCGTACAGCGCGCCGGCGATGGCGCCGCCTGCGGCAACCACGCCGCCAATAAACAGGGACGCGCGCAGAACCCGTACCTGTTTTGACGGGCCGGTCACGAACATGTTCCGATAGCCGTGTTCCTTTGCAAAAGCGTCGAGCCGTTTCGCATCGTACCCGCAGAGCTTTGCCGCCACCACGGGTATGGCCATGGTGAGGATGTCGTCGATTTTGCCTTTGATCTTCTCCGACGAAACGCGAACCACCACGCCCGACTGCACATCGACAACGCGTACGTTTACCACATACGTTTGCCCGAGTTTTCCCATGCCCCCGGCGACCAGGAATTTTGCGCCGAGCAGTTTTCCCGCCTCAACCGCGCATTCCGAACTGGTGCACCCGGTCTGCTGAAAGCCCTGCTCCTTGAGAATTTCCTGCATCTGGCCGCGTTCGACAACGGTGTATTCCTTTAACTCCGCTATTGAGTTTCGCAGAGCATCGCTCACCGCGCTCGCCTCCAGGCGGGAAACGCCCTGGGCGTCGAGGTCGAGGATGGCGAGGGTGGGACCAACGCCGGTCTGGGCAAGGCAGAATGCTGCAAGCGCGAGCACGACATGCAGGCCTGCCCGCAGCAGGGGCATGTGCCGGATTTGCGCTTTGCGAAACAGAGGTGGTCTTGCCGATGCGATCATGGATTCATAAAATAATATCAGCGGAAACAGCAGTCCCTATTCACCTGCCGATGCCCCCGGGTCCCCGGCAAACCGCCTCGACCAAACAGCAACACTTATATTTATTGTTTGCGCTCGCTGACAACAAAACCCGGACGACCAATGACGACAAGCGGAAATTTCGACCTCGAAAAAATAACCTCGCTGCTCGAAGGCCTTGAAGAAACCATTATCTTCAAACTCATTGACAGAGCGCAATTCCGGCTTAATCCGGCCGTATACATGCCCGGCCAGAGCGGTTTCGCGGGAGCGGCGCAGCAGAGCCTTTTCTCCCTCAGGCTGCGCAGTCAAGAGGAGATGGACGCCCGGTTCGGCAGATTCTGCGTTGCCGAGGAACGTCCGTTCTGCGCAAGGCTGCCCAGACCCCGGCGCACGGCGGCGCTGCCGCCCACGGGACTGTGCATCGAGGACATCAATGCGGTAAACTTGTCGGGGAAGATCCTTTCGACCTATCTGGACCTTGTGCCCAGGATTTGCAGGAAGGGCGACGACGGCCACTATGGTTCGAGCGTCGAGCACGACGTCTACGCTTTGCAGGCAATCGCACGCCGGATTCACTACGGCGCGCTCTATGTTGCCGAAAGTAAATTCTTGCACGACCGCAGCCGTTACACGCGGTTGATCCTGGAGAAGGACGTCAAGGGTCTCATTTCTCTTCTCACGAGGCCCGGCGTGGAAGACAGGATCATGGTGCGGATACGCGACAAAGTGGATTTTGCCCAGGCTAACGTGAACCGAACGAGCAGGCACGTGATAGATTCGGGCGTTGTATTCAGGTTCTACCGCGCCGCCGTTATCCCGCTTACCAAACGGGGCGAAGTGCTGTACCTTCTCAACAGAACATTGGACCAGCAATGAACCGCCATGCTGCCGTATTCTCTCCAAAGACAGTGGCCATCTACGGCGTCGGTCTGCTCGGCGGTTCCATCGGGCTGGCGCTCAAGACCTCGGGGCACAAGGGACGGATTGTCGGCTTTTCATCGCCGGCGGCGATCAAAACCGCCCTCGAACTCGGCTGCATCGACGAAGGCCATGGGTACGATTCTCTTGACACTATCGTCAAATCGATTGATTGCCTGTTCCTGTGCGCGCCCATTCACGCCATTATCACTGCGATAGAGCGGCTGGGATCGCTTTCGCTGCCGGTCGGCTGCATTATTACGGACGTGGGCAGCACCAAGAGCGAAATCGTTGCCGCCGCGCGGCGGTTCCTGCCGGAGCAGGTGCATTTTATCGGCGGCCACCCCATGGCGGGATCTGAAAAACGGGGTCCGTCCGCGGCAGACCCGTACCTGTTCCAGGACTCGATCTATGTCTTGACACCAGGAGAAAACGCTCCTGCCGGCATGGTGAGCGGTTTTGCCGCCTTCCTGGAGTCCAATCTCGGGTGCAGGCACGTCCTGCTTTCCCCCGACACGCACGACACTATCGCCGCGGCAGTGAGCCATGTCCCGCATCTCCTCGCAGTAGCTCTTGTCAACACTGCCGCGGCGATGAATGGCCGCATGCCGGGCACGCTGGCCCTGGCTGCGGGCGGATTTCGCGACATGACGCGCATCGCCTCGTCGCCCTATGCCATGTGGCGCGACATCCTGGCCACCAACAAATCGCGCATCGCGCCGCTGGTCGGGGAATTCGCGGCGACCCTGAACGTCATGAAGGACGAACTGCTTCGCGACGGGCTGGGCGACGCATTCAACGCCGCAGCCGAGACGCGCGCGAAGATTCCGCGGTCAAGCAAGGGTTTCATCGGCGCTCTGTACGAAGTATTTGTAATTGTCAAGGATCAACCGGGCATGATCGCACTCATGGCCAACGTGTGCGCAAAGGAGAACATCAACATCAAGGATATAGAGGTACTCAAGGTACGGGAAAACGAGGCAGGGACAATCCGGCTTGCGTTCGAGACGCGCGATATTGCGCGTCGGGCCGTGGAACTCCTCAGGAACATCGGCGTCACGGCGTGGGAAAGGGAGTAACGTGCTGGAAATCAAACAGGCCAGGGAAATACGGGGATCGGTGCGGATTCCGCCGAGCGGGGATCTTTTTTTTGTGAGCATTGTGGCTTCGCTCGCGGCGAAAACAACAACCAGGATATCGCCGGTCACGGATATTCCTCTCGTGCCGTGGTGGGAAAAGGTGTTCGCGGGCCATGCCGCTTTTTCCTGCGAAGGCGACAGCTGCATTGTGCAACCCGTGGACGATCCCGGCGCGCAGCCCATCACCCTGTCGTACGACGAGATACCCTACCGCGATTTCGTGGTGTTCGCGCTTCTGGGGCTCGGCAAGACCATGTTCATCGACCCGCTGCCCGGGGCCAGGGTCGAGGTATGGACGAAATGCGCGGCAGACCTTGGCTGCAACCTGCACACGGTTGATTTCAACGGGAAGCAGGCCCTGAAGCTTGACGGAGGGGATAACTTCCGGGTGCGCGACACGGTAAAGCCGATCGACGAGGTGCATCCGATTCTGGGCCTGGCGCTGGGACTAGCCAGGCAGGTGTCGTTTGTCACCGACGAAGTATTTACGAGCCCCATCCGCCATGCGCTCACCGCGTTCGGCTACACGCTGTCGGTCACCAACAACCTGCGCGACAAGAACGAAGATCCGCTTATCCGTCGCATGCGTTTTATGCAGATCGGTAAGAAATCGGAAGGCCCGGTGCTGTTCACCGTTGCCGCCGATCTTTCCAAAAGGGAAGACATCGCTCCCGTCATTACGCTTCCCGGCGACGACGTCCTGTGCGCCATTTTTGCGGTCGCAAAATGCATAGTTCCCAAGGGCAGCCTCATTATAGAAAATGCGGGGCTCGAATCGTGGAGCATGGCCACGCTTTCGCTGTTCCGGAAGATGGGAGGCGCGGTCGCGATGCAGGAGACCGGCGCCACGTCATTCGGCTCCTGCGGAACCGTCACGTTCACCAAGTTCGGCCACAGCGGCCGGAAAGTTGAATGCGTGCCGCTGTTCCAGTATGCGCCGCAGCTGCCCGCCATGGTGGTACTTGCGGCGTACGGCGCCGGCCAGTCGGTGTTCCGCGGATGTGCCGACCTCAGGAACGACGAACCGGACGGCATCGAGCAGATTCTCTCATGCGTAAACCTTTTGGGCGCTCGCCACGGCGAAATGCCGGACGGCATCGTGATCGACGGCGGCCGCCAGTTCGACGGGTTCGATTTGCCGGACCATGTTCCCGCCCATCTTGCAGCCAGCTTTGCCGTTGCCGGCCTGCATTGCTTGGGAAAGACGATGGTGAACGACGAGGCGATACTGAGAAAGTGGCCGAGGTTTGCGGAGATGCTGTTGTCGATTTGCCAATTCAGGGAATAAGAGTACTTCTTGACATTTCGAGAAAGAAAGGTTTGTTTAAAGGGGGTTACGAGTAGGGGCACAAAATTTTGTGCCTCTACAAAATGCCGACCTATAATCCGCCCTTCCTATTGGGCGGGTTGAATCTTCGGGCTCGGCCTGTCGGCCTCGGTGCCGGACCGCCCCTTGGTCGCCTTCGGCGCAAACTGGCCCGTTGTAATTTGCAATCTGGAATCTGGAATTTCCTTTGACCCGAACCCCGGGGTTCCCATGAAACCCGTCACCTCCTTCGGCATCGTCGCCTTCAAGAAATCGGACAAGGTCCGGTTCACCCTCGACCGGATTCTCGCATGGTCGGAGCAGAGCGGCAAGCCGGTATTTTTTCATCCCGCGCTCGCATCCTACATCCGCAACGCCGCCTACGTGTGCGCCACCGAGGCGGAGTTGCTTGTCAAGAGCGAAGCGCTCGTATCGGTGGGCGGCGACGGCACGTTCCTGTCTACCGTGCACCTGTCGCATTTCTCCGGCAAACCGGTTATCGGCGTCAACACGGGGGGCCTGGGGTTTCTTACCGACATCGGGCCCGAAACCCTTGAGCAGGACCTTGATCGGATTGCACAAGGCGACTTCACCACGTTCGTGCGCATGCTTCTGGAGGCCAGGGTTCTGCGGGACGGCGCCGAAATCAAGGTGATGCGCGCGCTCAACGACATCTTTATTAACCGGTGCGACAAGCCCAAGCTCATGTCGGTGAAGGCCTGGAGCGGCGACCAGTATATCAGCGAATTTGTGGCCGACGGCCTCATCGTGGCATCGCCCTCGGGATCCACCGCGTATTCGCTTGCCGCAGGCGGCCCCATCGTGCACCCGCGTGTAAAGGCGCTGCTGCTCACTCCCATTTGCCCGCACTCGCTCACCGAGCGGCCGCTTATCCTTCCCTGCGACCTGCCGGTACGCATCCTGATGAGCCAGGACAACGCCGAAATGGTGCTCAGCGCCGACGGCATCGACAACATGCGCCTCAAGACCGGCGACGAAGTGATCGTTACCTATTGCGGCGATCAGACCAATCTTGTGCAGCTTTCGGGACGCTCGTATTTCGACCTGCTGCGTTCCAAGCTGGGATGGGGAAAAGACCACAAGGCCGGCGAGGTAACCGACGCATGATCCGGGAACTGCGCATTCGCAATCTCGCGCTCATCGAAGACGTGCACGTGGAGTTTTCGAGCGGCTTCTCGGTGTTTACGGGTGAGACCGGCGCGGGCAAGTCGATACTTGTAGGCGCCATCGGGCTTCTTCTGGGCGAGCGGGCGTCGAGCGAACAGGTGCGAAGCGGCAGCGACGAGGCAGAAGTAAACGGCGTGTTCGAGCTTCACGACATGCGAAAGCCGCTCGCCGAAGTCTTTGAACAGAACGGCATCCCTCGCGAGGCGGGCGAGTGCATCGTGCGCCGCGTGATTTCCCGCAGCGGGAAGAACCGCGTCTACATCAACCAGGTGCCGCTGCCGCTGTCGGTGCTCAAGACCGTGGGCGACAACCTTGTGGATTTCCACGGCCAGCACGAGCACCAGTCGCTGCTTGATCCGGACAACCCGAGCCGCACTATTGACGGCCTCTCTGGAGTAGCCGGCCCTGCCGCGGAATACGGCGCCAGGTATGACGCGCTTGCGGCCGCGCGGGAAGCGCTGAGCGCGCATGACAGGCGGGCCGCAGACCTTGCCGCCCGCAGGGACGTCATCGAGTTCGCCCACAACGAAATCAAGACCCTCAGCCTCGCCGCGGGCGAGGAATCGCGGCTCGAAGAAGAGCTTGCGCTTCTTTCGTCGTCGTCCCAGCGGCTGGAGTGTGTCTCAAAAATCAATGACCTGCTGGCCGACGACGAAACCGGCATCAACCGCGCCATCGGTACCATCAGGAAGAGCCTCGAAACGCTTGGCAGGTTCGATCCGTCGGCCTTGCCGTGGCTCACCGATATGCAGCCGCCCGCCTCGGTTTTTTCGGCGCTGGAAGCGTATTGCGGATCCTACCTGGAGAAAGCAGGGGCCGCGCTCGATCCGTCGCAGCTGGACGCCATCAATGCCCGGCTCGCAAAAATCCAAAGGCTCAAGAAGAAATACGGCTGCGATTTTGACGGTCTTATTACAAAAGAGAAGCAGCTCGCTGCCGATCTCGTGGCGCTTGGAAACACCGGGGCCGACAGGGAGTTGCTGGCGCAACAGGAAGCATCCGCCCGCGGCGCGTGTCTCAAGGCAGGGGCGGCGCTTTCGGCCGGCCGCAGGAAACAGGCGGCCGCTTTCGACAGGGCGATAACCGCGGAAATGGCCAAGCTTGGCTTTACCGGGGGGGAATGGAAAACGGAGTTCGTGCCGTTTGATTCGCCGCAGGCCTTCGGGCTCGAGGACGCGCGTTTCCTGGTGCGCACCAACCCGGGCGAACCGCTGCTTCCTCTTGTCAAGATAGCATCGGGCGGGGAGGTTTCCCGGCTCATGCTGGCGATTAAGACCGTGCTCGCCTCGCACGACCACATTCCCATTCTCGTGTTCGACGAGATCGACTCCGGCATCGGGGGCATGCTTGCCAAGGAGGTTGCCGTTGCGCTCGTTTCGCTGAGCGCTTCGCATCAGGTGCTCTGCATTTCGCACCTGCACCAGATCGCCTCTCTTGCCGACCATCACTACCACGTGTACAAAGACGCACAGGCGGGCCGCACCGTCACCATGGTGAAGCAGCTTACCAAAGAGGAGCGGATTGACGAGATTTCACGGATGCTGGGCGGCGATTCCGCGATCGCGAGGAAGCATGCAGAGGAATTGCTTAGAAAAAAAGGATGAAGGCTGAAGGATGAATAAGAAAGATGAAGGCGGAAGAAAACAGGGGGCAGAAATATGAGCGGATGCGAAAGAGAAGAATGCAATTAACGCGCGTACTGGTCATGGAGATGTGGCATGGATCGCGGTCATCCCATAGCGGTCGAGGCGGACGAAATAATGGCAATAATGTAACTTGCGCAAAAAAGTGAAGGCTAGATAAGGGAGTTCTTTCATCCTTCATCCTTTCTTATCTCTTCTTGCAATCCGGCTCAACCAGCTTGCCGCGATCGTAGGAGCCCAGCGGCCGCAGGAACATGGTGATTTCCCTGAGATGGTTGAGCGCGTTCTGCTGTCGCTCGTCGCCGAAATCTCCCGCAAAGTCAAGATAAAAAAGGTATTCGAAGGGCTTGCCGTGCACCGGCCGGGACTCGATCTTGAGCAGATCGATGTCGCGAAGCGCAAACACGCTGAGTGCCTTAAAGAGCGCGCCGGGAATGTTCTTGAGCGAAAACACCACGGTCGTCTTGCGGCTTCCTGCGCCTTTGGACACGGCCGCCCGGCGCCGCGACAAAATGAGAAACCGTGTGATGTTCGCTTTGTTGTCCTCTATGTTCCGGGCGAGCACGTTCATGTCGTAGTCGATGGCGGCCTGCAGCGAGGCAATTGCCGCCGCGTCAAGAAGCCGTTTGTCGCGTATCGTCCGCGCGGCAACCGCCGTGTTGGAGACAGGGACCCGTTCCACCCGCGGGAGCCTGTCCAGATACCTCTTGCATTGAGCAAGTCCCTGCGGATGGGAAAACACGCGCCGGATATCGCGCGGCCGCACCCCGTGATTGGCGATGAGGCAATGTGCCACGCGCAGGAAGATTTCCCCGGTAATAAACAGATTGCTCTTCAGGAGCAAGTCGTAGTTCTGGTGGATGCTTCCCGTGAGCGAATTCTCAATGGGAATGATGCCGTGCACCGCCTTTCCCCGGGACACTGCGGCGAATACGTCGTCGAACTCGGGAACGGGCACCAGCGAGTTACGGACGCCAAAGTACTGGGACGCCGCGAGCTCGGCAAACGCGCCTCGTTCACCTGCAAAAGCGATTTTCATCGGAAAACCCTCCGTAGCATTGCAAAATGCTTTGTGTAGTACTCGTCGTCAAGCCTGTCGTAGCGGATACCCTTGGATGAACTCGCATGAACAAACGCGCCGTTTCCCAGGTAAATGCCCACGTGGTTGATGGAACCGAACGCGCCCCCCTTGACAAAAACAAGATCTCCCGGCCGCGCGTCCCTCCTGGAAACTTCCCGCCCAACATGCTTGAGGTCCCTGGTCGACCGCGGAAGCCTGACGCCGCTCAGTTCGCGAAACACCGTCACCACGAACCCGGAACAGTCGAAGCCGCGCCGGTCCATGCCGCCGGTCTTGTACCGAACGCCGAGGTAGGAGTCAACGACCTTCCGGAGCTTGTCTTCGAACGCTGTGCGAATCTCGCCACCGCTTGCGTCCGAAGAGGTCTCCTCGCCGGATGTTCCCCGGCCGGCGGGGCTGAGGCGGGACGATGAAGCGCAGGAAACAACAAGGGCAAACAGCAGGGGAGCGGCACAAAGAATAATTCGCGTTACGACAGCGGACTTGTTGCCCATGCGCATGACACAAATATAATAGAGGCGCTTTGGTGATTTGTGCGGGTCCCGCCAGGGTGCGCCCCTGTCGGCCCTTGCAATGCGAAAATGCACCCCGTCCGCACAGGAGCTTGTGAGTGCCCAAACACCCTTTAGGAAAAGCGCTTGCGCGAAATACCGCTCCTGTGTGGACGGGTCGCTTCTGCAAGGGCCTTTCGGGGCATCACCCTGTCACCCACACAAAACCCCGATGGCTCTAATATCATAGAAGAGGGACCGGTTGCTGACGGGGAAAGCTGGGAAGTACGTGCCGGGAAGATCGCCCGCGAATTGGTCGGCCGGCACCGGCTACATTCCGCTTTTCTTCGCGCCTATCGCGTAAAAAGCATTCACCCCGAATTCCATTGCGCCTTCGGGCCTGCTTTGCATAAGCGAACAAAATCCAAGCAGAAGGTCCACGCCCGCGGTCCGGTTGAAAAAGGTCGCCCCGGTGCCAATTGTAAAGCGGCTGATCCGCACGTCGCCGCCGAGCGTCGGACGGTACGGGCTTTCGCTTCCTGATCTGAGCGCGCCGGACGACAGCGCCGTGAAATCCCTGAACTCGTCGCCGTAATACGCGCCGAAGCGGCTGTCGGTGCGGATATTGACATAGCCGAGCCGGCCGAAAATCTCAATTGACTGAGGAATACGCAACGCGGGAATCGCATGGATGTTTGCCTCGAGTCCCAGAGCGATGCGGTCGAATCCCCGTTGTGAATTGGGGTATCCGACACCCTTTTCGTACGAAAGCCCGAAGAAGTCGTGTCCGTACTCCAGAAAGGCCCGCCCGTAGTTCCACATTGTTACTGCCGAGCCTGCTCCAAGGGTGAAGCACGAAATAGTCCAGCCGCTGTCGCTGCGTACGGGACCGTAGTCGAGCGGATAGTTTTTGTCGCCGGGCACGCGCCGGTTCACCGCCGACCGCATGAAGGCGAGAGACAGCGCAGGTTGACACACAATACCGGCAAACGCCGGGATGCTGCCGACCGTGTTCCACGAGGCATACAAGCTGTCGGCAACAACCGCGTCCTCGTTGCCGTCCGGTGCGGCGGACGGTTTTGCGACATACACGAAATGGTTCTGTGCAACGTCCAGCGACAAGATGCTTCGCACCGGCAGTGACCCTCCGCCAACGCTGATGTCGCCTCCATAGGTGGGTATGGTGCCGTAGAAGAAACGGTCCTCGGTGAGGCCGACGGTATCGCGCAGAGAATCGAGCGCGGCGGTCACTCCGCCCCGTATGCCGATTCGCACCAGGGGATGCACTTGACTTCCAAGATACGCGGACAGCGCGGTAAGGCCCAGGTGAGTTCTCGTTGCGGATTGTCCTGTGGTACCCTGCTGCGTCCCGACAAATCCCTGCGCAAGCACGCCGAAGCGAAAGTATTTGCCCGGGGTTTGCGCGGCCGACATCAGCCCGAACCGGTGCAGCGGAGACAGCGCGGTTCCCGCGGCATCGGATTTTTCGGACAGCCACGACGGTTCGTAGAACAACCGGAGATACATGACCTCGCGCTTGCCGACGAGGATGTCGGGCAGTGAGGCAACCTGGGCATTGCGGGACATGCTATCGCCAGAGCCCGATTCGTTGTAGCTCTTGAATCCCAGCGAGAAGCGCATGTCTGCGTTTTCCGCGTCGAGCATACCCAGCGGCGAGCCGCACAGGTTCCATTCATTGTACAAAGTCGTATCGGTAAATGCAGGATTGCCCATTGCCTGGCGTTCGATTGCGGGAGGCGTAACCAGCCCTGTTTCGCTCACTCCTGCGCACGCCGAGCTTGCCAACAGGAACAGGAGAACAACCGGTACCTGTGGCCGCCGGCCCTCGCCGGTTCCGGCCGCCCCGAGGAGCGGCTGTTCGGAAGAAAAATGAGCGTCTGCGCGAAGCTGCCTGGCGTTCATAGTTCGTACACCGTTTCGTCCCGGGTTGGTTGCGCTTTGCGAAGAGCGCCGGTTCTTGCAGTTTCCTTCTTTTCCGGCAGGACAAACGGATCTTCGTTTTCGAGCGCATCGCCCATCTCGGCCTCTATCGCCTCGGGATCCTCTCCGGTTTCCAGCCTGCTGAGAGCCTCATTCATCTTTTCGGTATAGTGCAAGCCGGTCATATCCGAGAACTTCCTCATAAGATTGGCCGCCTGGTGAGGATCGTCTTCGCTCAGGTGTTCGGCTTCACCGGCCAGGGCTTCCATTGCTTTTGTCATCTTTGCCTCGTCGATGGGCAGATCGTCCCGTCTACGCCCGTCTGAATCCTCGCCCCCGCTTTTTGCCGCTCTCCCGGTTACTGCGAAAAGGGAAATCCGTCGCTCAAGCTTTCGTACACGGCATTTGGGACAGTCCGGGATTGTCTCGGTATTGACGCGGCGAGAGAAAAAATTGAAAATCACATTGCAGTCGGGACAATAGAATTCGTAAAAAGGCATGAACGACCCTCCATTATCCGTACCGGGACTTCCAATGCGGCAGGATGTTTAAAAAATAACTCCTGAACACGCGCGAGATGTGTGCGCAGCGGAAAATCAAAAAAGTAAACGCAACGCCCTCGCAAAATGCGATATTGTTGGCAAACGTTTCCGCTGGTGTTCGCAACCTATGCAAAAGGAGCCGATCATGCCGAATCCGCTGTCTGCCATGTACAAACTGGACCCAGGCCTTCAGTCTCACATGGATGCCGTCAACAAATTTGTTTATTCCGAAGGCGCGCTTCCGAGGAAATACAAACTCATTATCGCCCTGGCGTTCGACGCGGCGCACGGCGCAGAGCTGGGTGTGAAGTCGCTTGCCGCTTCGGCAATGCAGGCCGGCGCGACAAAAGAGGAAATCGTGGAAGCCGTGCGCGTTGCGTACCTTCTGAGCGGCGTCCCCGCATTGTTTACAGCGTCGCAGGGGTTGGCCGGGCTGGCAGGGGAGGCGTAGCCCCGGCGAAAGCCCCCCGCAGCTTGCTGCGGGGGGCTTCACTGGTCCTGCCACGGTATATTTTAGGAATGGCGGAATGCCCAACCCCGCATGCGATTGACAATAATCAAGAAACCATTTTGAAAGAGGTTTGCGATGAAAATGCGCAGCTACGTTACGGTCGCCGTAGGTCTGTTCTGCATCATTGCGCTGCTGCAAGGCTGCGCAACTTCTGGACTCGTGAAACAGTGGAGTGACACTTCATTTCGTGGCCCATCACTTTCCAATATTCTTGTCGTTGCTGTCGCTAAAGACCCCGTGAAGCGTCGCGTATGGGAAGATGCTTTCGTGGCAGGGCTGGCCAAACTTGCGGTGAACGCCGTGCCGTCCTACCGGCTGTTTCCCGAGGCAATACCGGACTCCAGTCAAATGCCCGCGGCCGTGGCGCAATACGCCTTTAACGGAATTATCGTTACGCGTCGGCTTCCCAAAACAGTCTCAACGACTTATGTGGCGGGCTATGTCAGCACGGAGTCCGAAACAAAATATAGCAGGCGCAGGCAGGAATTTAGAACCTACTATCACGACGTTGAGCATCCGGGGTACATTGACACCCAGAAAGTCGCCAATCGATCGATTGACGTATGGACTGCTGGCGCCGACAGCAGGCCGATCTGGAGCGCGGTGAGCGAGACGACGGAACCAACCACGCTCGAAGACATGAACCGGGACGTCGTCAACCTGGTTGTGGGCGATCTTCTGAGGAAGGGCCTGGTCATCAAAGCCAAGTGATTTGCTGATGCCGAAGTCGCGCTGCCGCGGTTCCGTGGGAAATCCGATTTTCACACCAAAGCACCTCTCGGCGGAACCGCTCCCTCGCGCCGCGTTCGCGTCGGAGGAGGCAAACGAACGGAAGCGCGACGGTCCCAGTCACCCCAGCTGTTTACTCTTCGTCAACTCCTGGGTCGCAAACCCCAATTTCAACAGCGTGTCTTCGCGCCACTTGGGCGCCATGAACTGCACGCCCACGGGAATGCCGTCGGCTTTTCCGCAGGGAACGGAAATGCCCGGAATGCCGGCGAGGTTTGCCGAAACGGTGTAGATATCGGTGAGGTACATCTGGAGGGGATCGTTGCACTTTTCGCCTATCCGGAACGCGGGCGCGGGTGCGACCGGTGAGACCACCGCGTCGCACTGGGTAAATGCATTGTCGAAGTCCCGGGCGATAAGCGTGCGCACGCGGGCCGCCTTGAGGTAGTACGCGTCGTAGTAACCGGACGAAAGCACATAGGTGCCCAGCATGATGCGGCGCTTTACTTCTGCGCCGAATCCCTCACGCCGCGTGGTCCGGTACATGTCGATGAGGGACTTCGGGTTTGCGCTCCGGTACCCGTACTTGACGCCGTCGTAACGGGCAAGGTTGCTCGAAGCCTCGGCCGTGCACACGATGTAATAGGTAGCTATGCCATAGCCGAGGTTGGGCAGGGAGACGGGAACCGTCTTGCATCCGGCCTGCGCAAGTCTTGCCAAAAGGGATTCGATGGGTCCGCGCACTTCGGGTGACAGGCCCTGGGCAAAGTACTCCTTTGGAACGCCGACGGCGAGCCCGTTTACCGCTCCCGCGTAAAGATCGTCGCTGTCTGTAAACTGCTTGCCGGCGCAGGTGGAGTCTCGTTTGTCCGGAACCGAAAGCACCGAGAGGAGCAGGCCGATGTCGCGCACGTCGGATGCGATGGGGCCGATCTGGTCGAGCGACGATGCGAACGCAACCAGGCCGTACCGCGACACGCGCCCGTAGGTGGGCTTGAGCCCGACGCAGCCGCAATGGCAGCACGGCTGGCGAATGGATCCGCCGGTGTCCGAGCCGAGCGCCAGGGGAACCATGCCTGCCGCAACAGCGGCCGCGCTGCCGCCGCTCGATCCGCCCGGGATATGGTCCGGGTTATTGGGATTTCTGGTCGCGCCGAAATAGGAGTTCTCGGTGCTCGACCCCATGGCGAATTCGTCGAGGTTCGTTTTTCCCACAATGACGGCGCCTGCCGCAACCAGTGCCTCGACGACCGTGGCATCATAGGGCGGAACGAAGTTTTCGAGGATTTTCGACGCGCACGTGGTGGCGACGCCCGCGGTGACGATGTTGTCCTTGACCGCCACGGGAATGCCGAAGAGCGGCATTGATTCCCTGGCTGCCAAGGGGAGTTTGTCAAGATACTCGGCTCGATAAAGCGCTGCTTCGGGCTGTGTCGAGATAAAGGCGTGCAGCGCGCCGTCCTGCGCGGCGATACGGTCGAGGGCCCGCTTTACGAGCTCACGCGCCGTCACCGTGCCCCTGCGGCATTGTGCGGCCGTGCCGGCCGCGGGCTCCGTAAGAAAAGTCATTCGAACGGTCCTTGCGTTTACTTGTACCACCGGAAGAGGTAGAGGCTCACGAAGACGCCGATCACCGACAGAAGATTGAATTTCATCTGAAATCCGAGCTGGAATTTGATGGCCGCGAGATCGATGAGCATCGGCTTGTTGTTGACAAAATCACCGAATCCGAAGGAAATAAAATTGTAGGTGAAAAAGGTCTTCACGACATTGCTGCCTCCGGGAACAAGGCCAACGAGCGTGCCGAGATATGAGCCGATAAGGATTCCCACGATAACGATGAGGACAAGGGTCCAGAAATTGCGTTCCTTAAGGCCTACTGCCATGGTATCTTCCTTTTTCGGGGTTTGAGTGTGTGCGTTGTGCGCAAATCAGGGCGCGGACCGGCCGACGGATTGCGGTACCTCAACAATATACTTCTTACCCCGCTTTTCTTTGCCCTCTCCGGGTTTGTTCAACGAATTTTTAACCGGTCACTCGCTCAAGTCGCGACTCCCGTCCGCGGCGCTTCACCGTTTTTCCTTGTATTCGCCAAGCACAATGGTGTTTTGCATCGGCTTGCCCTTGCGAACATAGCCTATGACAACCGAATCGCCCACAAAATAGTCGAGAAAGAATCCTCCGATGTCGGCCGAACTGTTGATGGGCCGGTTGCCCATCTGGACGATGATGTCCCCTCGAAGGAGCCTGGCCGCTTCGCCGGGGCTGCTTTTTGATATTTCCGATACGACAACCCCCGCGGTCTTCCCGTAGCCGAGCGCATGGGCGATGGGCTTGGTAAGGTCCTGCACCGATATGCCTGTGTATATGAGCCGCCGTTTGCCGTAGGTGATGAGCTCCTTTGACACCCGCTTTGCCCGGTCTATGGGAATGGCGAATCCGATGCCGATTGACCCGCGATAGTTGTCGCTTCCCGTAAAGATGAAGGTATTGATACCAACCACTTCGCCGAGCGCATTGACGAGCGGTCCGCCCGAATTGCCCTGGTTGATCGCGGCGTCGGTCTGTATCATGCCCTGGTAGTAGACACCCTCGCTCGGCGCGAAGTTGCGGTCTACCGCGGAAATCACCCCCAGCGTCACGGTTGGCCGCGCGTCGTTGATGAAGAACCCGAAGGGATTGCCGATGGCGATGGCCCATTCGCCGATCATGAGCTTGTCGGATTCTCCGAGCTTTGCAGACGGGAAGCTTGCGCCCTTCACGGTGATAACGGCCAGATCGGTCTGCGGGTCGACGCCCACGGTTTTCCCCTCGATCTGGGTGCCGTCGGAGAGCGTCACGAACAGTTTCTGCGCCTGCTCGACGACATGGTAGTTGGTGAGAATGTATCCGTCCTTGCTGAAAAAGAATCCCGATCCCATGCGCTCCACTTCGCGCACGCGGGGCACGAGCTCGGGGCTAAAGAAGAAATCGAAAAACTCGTCGGACGAGTACGCGCGGCGCACCACCTGCAATTGCGTCACCACGATGCCCACCACGCTCGGAGACACCAGTCTGGTGGCCCGCACGATGGCGTTGCTGCGGGAGGAGGTGACGTTGTCGGCCGCGATCGCCGCGGCAGTTTCTCTGCCCGAAACGCTTGCGGCGGCATCGGCAGCGCCGGACTGCGCCGGCTGTGCCATCTGGGGCAAATAGAACCTGCGGAAGAATTCTACCCCGGTTATGCCGCCCGCGACAAGCCCGAGCAGCAGAAGCAGAGCATACAAGCCGGCCTTGCCGGAGTCGGACCGCACACAACGTTTCGGCATGATTCCTGATCCTTTACTTTTGAGGATATTCCACGTGGTCGAGCACCAGCCCGCACGCCGGCGCCGTTTCGCCCACGGCATTTCTGTCTTTGCTTTCGATGATGTCGCGCATTGTGGCGGTGAGTTTTCCCCTGCCGATGTCGACAAGCGTACCCACGATGGAACGCACCATTTTGTAAATGAACCGGTCGGCCGTTATCGTAAAGACCCGCAGGTCGCGCTCCTGGGCCAGCGACGCGTCCCGTACCGTGCAGACCATGTTGTTGGTGGATGTGCCGGCGGCGCAAAACGCCGAGAAATCGTGCGTGCCCAGAAGACCCGGGATGTTCGCGCTCACCTTGTCCCAATCCACTTCGTAAAAGACCATCCAGACCCTCTTGTAAAGAAGCGGCCGCTTTCTGAGCGCCATGGAATACCGGTACCGTCTTCCAACCGCCGAATAGCGCGCATGAAAGTCCGGGGCCGCGGGTGCAAGGCCGTACACGCATATGTCGTCGTCGAGCACGGCGTTTACCGAACGCTCGCACCGCGCAGCGTCTACGGCCGCGTCGATGTCCACGTGCGCGCCCTGGCCGGCCGCGTGCACGCCCGCATCGGTGCGGCCCGCGCCCGTCACCTTGCACTCGCCGCGCGTCACCGTGGTGAACGCGGCGCTCAGCGCGTCCTGGATGCTCGGCGCGTTTTCCTGCGACTGCCACCCGCCGTAGCGCGTGCCGTCGTATTCGACCCGGAAGAAATAGCGCATCGGTCCCTGCCGTGAAAATGCCGTGCTCGCGCCGCGTAAAGCAGCTCCGGTCCAATCCCAAAGTTTGCGGATTCCCCGAAGCTTGCTTCNNGGGTTAGCAAACGACTATAAAATTCTTCTTCTTTGGGGATGGAAGATGCCTCGCAGCTTGCTGCGAGGCATCTTCACTCCTCTAAAAATAGTTCAGGCAATCGGAGTTTCCCAAGAAGCATTGAATCCCACAGCGAGCGCATTGCAGGCTGCTCACTGGGGTGTACATCCGGTCGTACTCTCGGTCCCCGCAGGTTCGCAAGAGCGTCTACTCCTTTGGTGTTGCATGCAGTCGTAGTCGTGGTGCTTCGGAGTTCTTCAATTCGTCTTTGTTAGTTCGGGAAGAAACATGCAGAAATTCAATGCCGATGACATTGTTGTTTTTGTCAAAGTCCAGAATAGCGCCCGAACGGATTGGTATATTTTCAATGCAACATTCTGCAATGGATTATTTTTATATTTAGCAACCAATAAAAGAGCGGTTTTAAAATGCCGATACTATTTGAATGGGACCCGGTAAAAGCTCAAAACAACCTGACAAAACACCGTGTAACATTCGATGAAGCAAGCACGGCATTTGAAGACAAATTATCAATTACCATTCATGATCCTTTGCATTCCTCGATAGAGGATCGGTTTGTGCTGTTTGGTAACTCCCGGCTGAACCGGGTATTGGTCGTCGTTCATACAGATCGAGGTGATCGGATCCGTATTATTAGCGCGAGGATTGCCACACGGAAGGAAAGAAGGTATTATGAAGAAAATGAAAAATGACCCTGACCTGCTCGTTGAATATGACTTCAGCAAAGGAGTGCGGGGAAAATATGCGAAGCGGTATTCTGAGGGAACTAATGTCGTTGTCATAGATCCTGATGTTGCGGAATATTTTCCGGATCATGAATCGGTGAATACGTCGCTTCGCTCCCTTGTATCAATAATCAAAAGGCGACGCCCAAAGAGGCTTTTGGTCCGCAAACGTATTGCCGTCTAAAGCATCGCCCGGGTGCCCTGTGTGACTTTTGCTCATCCTTACCGTGTGCCCTGGATCTGTAATCCAGGCTATTTAGGGTCCGCGCAGGAATAAATTGGACACAGAATCGCGCAGGATTTTTGTCGTAGTTCCAGGCGCATCCGCAGGGGCATAGTGGAACGGAGCTATGTGCCGAGGATGCAACTCCGATATCCGGCAGAAGGACAAGCGAGAATGTTCAAGGTATTTCTGCGCGGGCCCTCATAGGGCGTTGCCAAATCACCATCTTTCCCGCCCATCCCCTCCGGCCCCGCCCGTTATGCCCCCCGCACAATCCTGTAGCAGAACACCTGAAATCCGGTCTTCGAATCGTCGAACCTGCCCGTCTTGATGCCGGTGTCGAAATCCGCGAGCAGCGCGAAGATCCGCTTGTACTGGTCGAACGTAAACGACAGCGCCTGGTCGATGAGCCTGGGCTTGATGACCGCGGGAAAGAGCCTGCCTGCCTGGCTTTCGAAGAGGATACCGGCGCCCACGGCAATGGCGAGCGCCGCGTCGTTCTGCTGCTGCCTGCCCGGAGAACGGTATCTTCTCACCAGGGAAGGATTCTCTTTTGCAAACTGGCATATCTTGAAAAGCGACCAGAAATGCCTGAATACCGCGCCGACAAACAGGGGAAGGTAGACGCTGCCGGCGTAGACGGTCTCGATAATTTCGAGAACACGCGCCATATTTTTGACGCCGAGCGCCTGCGCAAGTTCGAACTGGGTGGACTGCCGCATTGCGCCGGCCACCTTGTCGATGACGCCGGCGCTGATGGATTCGCCGGGCGCAAGGAAGAGATCGATCTTCGAGAGTTCCGAATGCAAGAGCGCAGTGTCGGCGCCGACAAGATCAACCAGGTGCTCGGCGTCCATCCTCGAAATACGCCTGCCCCAGATTCGCAGCGTGTTCTGTTCCACCCATTCGGCCATTTTGTATTCGGCGGGCATGGGAAACAGTTCCGTCACAAAACGCGACGGCGTTTTTTCGGCGCGCTCTTCGAACGCGCCCAGCCAGGCAGCGTATTTTTTTGACAGCGCCGCTTCCTTGCTTCTCTTCGCCGCGCGCAGTTTTTCGGTCTCCATGACCACGCATGCGTCGGGGACGTCGTAGTCGAGCAGCGTTGCGAGCAACTCCAATTCCTTGTCCCCAAGCGTATGGACGTCCGGGATGAGGAAGACCCGGAGGGGAGACAACAGCGACGGCGAAATAATGCGCTCGAAGAAAGCGGCAAAATCGCCGTTGTCGGAATTATAACGTTCCGTGTCGGCGGCGGGCTGCTGCTTCTTGACTGCTGCAACTATTTCGTCGCGTGCAATGTCCCTGCTCGTGGTATCGTCGCCCGCGAGCAGAACAAACCGCATCAGCAAATCGCCGTCTTCGGAAAACAGTTTGCTCATGGGATAAGGTCTTCGATGTTGTGGTGCGCCGCGTTGACGGCTTTTGCAAAAGCCGATTGCGCGCTTGCAAAGGCCGGTACCGCGTCGCGGAGCGCCGCCGCAAGAGCCAGGGCGAGGCCTTCCGCGTCGGGAGAACAAAATGCGACGCCCGCGGCAAGGAGCGATTCGCCGCTTTCCTTCTGCGTGCGAAAGTTGGGACCAAAGACAACGGGAATGCCGAACTGCGCCGCGTCCCACATGTTGTGGCCGCCGGTGTCGTCGAATGTGCCGCCGATAAAGGCCGCGTCGGCAATCTTGTACATTGCCTCCATCACGCCCATTTTTTCCACCATGCAAACCTCCCAGGTTTCGGCAGCGGCCGGTTCGCCCAGGCGCACCACACCATTGCCCAGTTCCCGGGCCAACACAGGGGCGTCTTTGAGGTGCCGGGGCACAACGATGCACTTGACGGGAACCGACATGCGCTTGAGCGCGGCGAGCGCTTCGGCGATCACCGTTGCTTCGCCCGGATGCACGCAGCCCGCCGTTATGCACCGGTCGTTTTCCGCAAGGCGCAGGGGAACCCTGAGCCTTGCGCGTTCTTCTTTGGAAAGCGGATGGATCGATACATCGCGCTTGAGGTTCCCCGTGACGCGGATGCGCGACCGGGAAACGCCGAGCCGCGCGAAGCGGTCGGCGTAGGCCTGGTCTTGCGCGAGGATTGTGTCGGGGTGGGCCAGCAGCGGGCCCACGAGCCACGCAAGGCGCCGGTACCAGCGCAGCGACGCCTCTTCGATGCGCGCGTTGACGAGCCCCACGGGAACGCCTTTTGTAAAGCAACTCCACAGCATGCACGGCCAGAGCTCGGTTTCCAGAAGCCACACACGGGTCACGCGAAAGGTGGACAATACGGAGCTCATGAGGCGCACCGTGTCGAGCGGTAGAAACCCCGCGGCATAGATGTCTCCGCCCTCCGCAGCCTGCAGATATTCAACGCCGGTGCGCGTGGTCGCGGTGAGCAGGTACGCCTGGCGGGGATGCTTCGACTTGAGGATGTCGAGGAACTTCAGGAGCAGCTTTGCCTCGCCCATTGAGGCTGCGTGGAGCCACACCGTGGACGGCGGGGCGCCCGGTTTCCTTGGAACAGGGATGCTTCTGCGCTGGCGGATGTTCCACGATTTTGACAGATGCGACCACCTGAGCGCAACTGCGGCCAGCACGCCGGCGGTTTCCATGATGCAACTATAGACGGTAATAAGGGCGCGGAGAAAGAAAATGGTCATAGGCCGGTTTCAGCTTACTGTTATCCTGCTCTTGCCGGCCGCTTTCGAAGCGTACATGGCCTTGTCGGCATCGCCGATGAGAAGGTCTTTGAGCCGGGGACGGTTGCCTTCGTACATTGAGAGGCCGATGCTCACCGAATACGGCACGCTCACCTGTGAAAACACAAACGGCTTTGCCGCGATTTCCCTGCATATGCGCTGCCCGAGGATACGGGCGCCTTCCGGACCCGTTTCGGGAAGAATAAGAGCGAACTCCTCACCGCCATAGCGAGCGAACGTGTCGGCGCGGCGGATCATGCCGAGCACGCGGCCCACGAGGTCGCGAATCACGGCGTCGCCCACCAGATGGCCGTGCGTGTCGTTGATTTTTTTGAAGTCGTCGATGTCGATGAGCGCCAGGCCGAAGGTGGACCCGTTCCTGTCGGCGCGCGCGATCTCGCGCGACAGGGATTCGTGGAACGACCGGTGATTGGCAATGCCCGTGAGCCCGTCCGTTCTTGCCTGGAGCTTGGCATGCATGTCGAGGCACGAATGCTCCACAATCGACGAGATGAACGACGTGAGCACGTGGAGAAACTGGTATTCGTCGGCGGTAGGGGCAAAGCCTTGTTTCCCGAACAGGGCAAGGGAACCGATGCGCTTGTTCATGACGCTGAGCTGCAGCACCACCGGCTGGGACTTTTCAAAGGTAAACGCCGCATCGTGCCTGCCGCCGAACACGGTAAGCGGGAGCTCGTTTTTGATAAATGAGATTTTGTCCATGAATGGGAAAGCGTTGTCCCATGCCTCCAGGATGCTCTGCCGCGCATCGGCGATGCCCATTGTGCCGACGCGCGGCATGGCATACAGCTCGCGAACGTCGCGGCAATCGACACCGACCACGCTGTACAGCACGTTCGTCCGATCGTTGATTTCATCGAGAATCACGCGCATCACCTCCGGTACCTCAAGGGACAGCATGAGCTTCTTGGAAAACCGGAACAACGAAGTGATGTCGTATACGTGGTCCTTGATGTCTGGAGCGATGTCGTTGGATCGCTGCATAAGCATGATACTTTTAAGGTGAAAGAGCCGGTTGGCAATGGCTTTTTCGACCTGCAAACGAAGATCGACCATGGTAAGCGGCTTGATAAGGTACGAAGATACGCCTATTTCGATGGCTTCTGCCGCGGTCTCGAGCGAAGCGAAGCCCGTAACGATCATGAGTTCGGTATAATCGTCCTTTGTGCGCGCGGCTTTGAGCACGTCGATGCCGGACGCGTCCGGAAGTTTGAGGTCGCTGATAACCACGTCGAAATCGCGGGATTCGATGAGCGACAGCGCCTCCGCGGCGTTGGCGCACGTGGAAACCCTGCACAGGTCCTGGAGTGCGGTTTCTATAAGTGAACAGATGGTCTCTTCGTCGTCAACGACGAGAAGTTCACATTCGTTCGGGCGTTTGACCAGTGTGCTCATAGAAAGGAACTGTTCCGGTTCTCACCAATGCGAAAGTTGCGGGGGATGCGCATAGAAAGGCGCTTTCATCCTCGAATAATATAGTAATTAATTGCCGGCCGGTGCCACGGTAAAAAGAGGAGAGAAGAATTTCCGCGCACGATCGTAATCCTCGGTTACGTCTGTCCCACAACAATGGGTTTGACATTTTTACACAGCTAACCTATATTATCACAATTATTTTGTGCCGCATGTATAAGCGAGAGAGAGAAGCCTGCGGCGTTTTCTTGAAAAGAGACCACGCCCTTTGGGCGTGGAGCACAACGTTACGAAAAAGCACTGACGTGCTTTCTTTGATTTCGGGGGTTTCTCGCAATAGTTTCCTAAGGGCTTGGTAGTGGTGCTGCGCACCATTCATTATGTCGTTTGCCCTTTTACCCCTCATCAAAGCCACGGCCAATGGCCGTGGCTCTTTACTTAGAACGGCTTTTGATCGGTCTTGAGTGGGAATGTCTGTCTGTTCGACGGCGGATGAAGCATAATACCATCCCAAACGTCTTGCTCCACACCTCGGCCGGCCGATGAGACTTATATTAATTAAATAGCAAATCCGGTTCAGGACCGATCCTTCATCGGTTTTCCATCTCTACTACGGCAAAGCGAATGAACAAAAAACGTGTCTGCGTGTCGTTTGTCCTTATGACGCTCCTTGCAATCGGTTTTTCGTGTTCGGTTTTTTCGCCGGACACCAGTAGCGGCAGCGATATTGTCAAGAGCGTCGATTCCACGGTAACGAACCTCAAGGGCGGGTTTGCCAAGCTCGACAGCGTGTTCCTCACCGTCTCGGGCGCGCGAAGCCTGGTTGTGCCGGGGGGCGACACTACCGCCTACGTGCTCCACTCGGGAGAACACGTGAATCAGATTGTGGCCGGAAGGATCGGAAACGACAGCGCTATTGCTTATGAGGAATTCCACCTTTCCTCAGGAAATCTCACGACGCTTCGCACCGGTTGCAGCAATCTGGCAAACAGGCAGGACAGCGTTTATCTTCTTCTGCATTACACGACATCGATCAACGACACCTCATACAAGAGCTTTCAAACAGACACCATGGTGCATGTCCGGGTGTACTCGTGCCAGCGCAAGTTTCTTCCCAGGGTTCAAAACAGCCTTTTGACGCCCGATATTGCCTTTTCGGATTCGGTGACTTTTTCGAGAAAGAGAACCGATACGACGTTCTATTTGCGCCTCGGTCCCGACATCGTAAATGCGATGCTGGCTGCGGAACTTGACACAACCTACTACAAGCCGCACGTTGCGGAAACGGATACGCTTATCGGCCGGGTTGCCGGTGATACCGCAAAGCGCACGAAAGCCGACACGATCTGGGTTCCGGACACCGGGCTCGTCTCGTTTGCATTTGCGGACACCTTGCCGGGCGTCAGGAAAATTACCGGCTTCCAGGGCAGGAGGAGTGGAGATACTGCCTTTGTCAACTATGTTGCCGACCTGGTTTCCAAAGCGGACACCATTCTTCTTGCAGACACGACGGCATTGCTCGGCACCGTTGTAGACTCCGTGTCATTGGCATTCCGCGACACCATTAAAGACTCCGTTTCAACAACAACACATGACACGGTAACAATACAAGATACGTTGCATGATACATTACGTGATACCTCCACCATAGTGCAGTTTTCCGCGTTGCAGCTGAGAACGCTCAGACAGCATCTTGTCTACGATTCCGTCGACAAATACGTTGCCGCTCTCCACATATACGCCTCCGCCGGCCCCGGGGTGGTGCGTTTTCTGGGGCCTCCGGTGTTCTATATCCGGTACAGAGACTCGAATTGCGACACCGCCGCCTCCTCCAAAGGATCAGTCACCAGCAGTGCCTTGAACTACTACTTCGACATGACCGTCAAAGAAACCGACAGCGCAAGTCTCTCCGCGTCCGCCAACGACTCGCTCGTCGCTTCCTGGCAGGCCGATCGCTTTGCGGAGATTCCCATAGACCTCACGCCGATCTGGAAATTCGCAACCGGCGGCGGTAATGGCACTGCGTACAGGGTTGTTCAGAATGCCACATTCTTTCTCAACGCATCGCTTCCCGGCGTCGAATTGCAGGGAAACGACACCAACCACCGGAAGCAGAGAAATATTGTTTACGGTCTGCTTGATCACCCGATAACAGGGGCAAGGGCTCAGAGCATTGCCGCATACGATTCACTGCTGGGCTTTGTCGCAAGCGGGCGCCTTGCCAACGACAGCGTATTTCAGACGCCGACGCAGATACAACTGCCCGTCACGATATTCATGCAGAGTTTATACGAGGAAAGTCCGCGACCGTCAACAGCTTATTTGTACGTATTTGAGCGGGTTCCCAGCAATTTCCCATTCGGGCGGATTGCCATAGCGAAGCCAAAAACCGTCAAGTGCGCGGCCTTGTTCACCAATCCACAGCAATAGCGGGATTACATGAAGAGCAAATTATTTTGTGTGGTGTTTTGGGCCGGGTTTGCTTCCGCTGCCTTCGGCCAGTCTCTGCTCGGGCTTACCTATCCGTTCGGCCTCCCGGTACAGTCCAATTCGGGCATGTCGCTCACCATGGGCGGCGCAGGGTGCGCGGTCGCCAGCGAGAACAACGTGATGCTGCTCAATCCGGCCAACCTGGGAACCATCGACAGGACGGTGCTGTCGGCATCATATTCCTTCGATTTTACGCGGATAGACGGATCTTCGTCGCACTCGTATTTCTATTCCACAAATCCCGTACAGGTTTCCATCGGCGTGCCGTTCGGGGTCGTGGGCACGTTCGGCATTTCGTTTGAACAGCGCAGCGACCGCACCGCATTCTACAACGACTCCATGTCGCTCACCTATAACGGCAACGACACCTGGTGGCTCAGGCAGGGGCTGTCGTCGCACGGCGGCATCTACGCGTGGCAGGCCGGCTGGGGCAGATCGATAGGGAAATATGGGCAAGTAGGAATTTCCTACGAGCGGTTCTACCTGTTTGACGAACAGACAATGGTATCCCAGTTGTATCTGCTTGACCATGTCCAGTCGTCGGATTCGCGTGACAGCACCACCGTGCTGTGCAGCGGCAACGGCGTGCGCGCGGGCATCGATGTGCCCGTCGGCCTTCTCCGGATAGGAATAAGCGGCGAATACTTCCTTATGAGCACCGCAATGTCTACCGCGGGACTCTATGCAAACGGGCTCACCACGCCGGTGGCGAATACTTCGACGGTCGATTCGTTTAACCTCCGGCTTCCGCCTTCGCTTCTGGTGGGTCTCAGCTACGACATTTCGCCGGAATGGCTCGTTGCCGGGGATGCGTCGTTTGTGTTCTGGCGCTTTGCCACCCTAGGGGGGCCGATATCGAAACCGGACAACGCCACCGCAACCGGGTTTTCGCTGGGCGCGCAATACATTCCCGCGCCCAATCTCCTGACACCGAAATACTGGGAAACTATCCGCTATCGCGCGGGCGTGCGATTCACCCAGCTGCCGGCGCGGGATTCCTACGAATACCTGCTGAGTCTCGGGACCGGGCTTCCTATGGGTAAAGGAACCGGGATTCTCGATGTCGCCGTGGAGCTTGGCAGGCGGGATAGCAAACAGTATGCAAATTACAGCGAAGATTTCCTGAATCTGGTGTTCGGGTTCAACGGCGGACACAAGTGGGTGCAGTCCACCAAGAGCACATACTAGTGTAGTGTCCCGGAAATACCTACACAAATGTCATTCCAGCGAAAGCGGGAATCCAGCCGTTGTTTATCACTGGATGCCCGTTTTCACGGGCATGACACCAGCAGGATATAGTGAGGGAATTTAGGGGACATCACACTAGCCCGGCGTTATCGCAAACGAGGTCTCTGTGGCAGTCAAATCCAAGAAGAACAGCAAGAGCAAAGCTGCGGCTAAGAAGCGGCCTCACCCGGTGAAACCTGCAAAGAAAGCCGCCGCCCTTCCGCGGCGTCGCCGAACGTCCGCACCGCAGGCTGCGGCCCGCCCCGCGCCAAAGCCGCGCCCCGTTTTGCGGAAACAGCCGGCGACCCGGCCGCGCAGGACTCGGGCGAAGCAACAGGTGAAGAAGCCCGTTGTCACCGCTGTGCGACGGCCGGTTGCGGTGCCTCGGCAAGAGGTGGGCCCTCGCTTCGGCGCCGGATTCTCCATTGCCGCCAAGCCTGCCATGGGGCCAAAGTATTTCTTTTCCACCGAAATTCCCGACAAGTACCACGAAACATACCTGCGTGCCCTTCCGCGAGACCCCGTGTGGCTCTTTGCATACTGGGAGCTCTCGGGCGAGACCGTGGAACTCCTGCGGCGGCATGTGGGCGAGGAGGTTTTCAACAAATCGAAATGGGTACTGCGCGTACTCGACGTCACCGACATCGTCTATAACGGGTCCAACGGGTGGCGCCAAATCGACATCGCTCTGGCGCCCTATGCCAATACCTGGTACGTAAAAGTGTGGGAACCGGACCGGTCGTACATGCTCCAGGTGGGAATCGTCACTCCGGACAACCGGTTCTTCTCTGCTGTCAATTCAAATGCCGCGCAGATGCCCAGGAACACGGTGTCGTCCGTGCTCGACGAAGAATGGACCACCGCCTCCACCGACGAACTCATCCGGCTTTCGGGATTCCCAACCGGCAAGATGCTCGGGGCAAGCCAGAACTCCTCCGAGTTCTCCACCGCCCAGGCCGCAGGCGGGCTGGCATCCGGTTCTGGCTCGGGGTCGATGTCGTAAGCGCGGCGCGCAGCGTTTCAATCAAGGAACACGATGGAAATCGCCTCCCGAAAAAAAGATCCGCTGGGGCACGTGTGCATCGTGCTCCACGCCCATCTCCCCTATGTGCGCCACCAGGAGTGCGAATACTTCCTCGAGGAAAACTGGCTGTTTGAGGCCATCACCGAAACCTACATTCCGCTGCTTGCCGTTTTTGAGAACCTGGTAGCCGACCGGGTCCCGTTCAAAATAACCATGTCGATGACGCCGCCGCTGGTCTCCATGCTCACCGATGCCATGCTGCAGGAACGGTATGTGCGCCACATCGACCGCCTCATTGAACTTGCCGAAAAGGAATGCGTCCGCACAAAGAACGACCCGGCGTTCAACCGGACCGCGCACATGTACCTCGATAAGTTCACCATGTGCAGGTCCGTATTCGTGGACGTCAACAAATGCGATATAGTCAAGAACTTCAGGAAGCTCCAGGATCTGGGCGTCCTCGAAATCATCACCTGCGGCGCGACGCACGGGTTTTTGCCCAACATGCAATTCAATCCCCATGCGGTAAAAGCGCAGGTCGAGGTGGCGGTCGAATCGTATTACGAGACCTTCGGCAGGAATCCGGTGGGAATGTGGCTTCCCGAATGCGGCTACTACAACGGGCTCGAAAAGTTTCTGGAGGCCGCGGGCATCCTGTATTTCTTTACGGACGCGCACGGCATCCTGTTTGCCGAGCCGCGCCCCAAATACGGCGTCTTCGCTCCCGTGTACTGCAAGGGGACGCATGTCGCCGCCTTCGGGAGGGACATCGAATCCTCGAAATCGGTGTGGAGTTCCAAGGAAGGGTATCCGGGAGATATTGACTACAGGGAATTCTACCGCGATATCGGCTTTGACCTCGACATCGACTATATCCGGCCGTACATCGATCCCATCGGCATCCGCATCAACACCGGCATCAAGTACTACAGGATAACGGGCAAGACCGACCACAAGGAACCCTACAACCAGCAGGCCGCGCTCGACAAGGCCTCGCAGCACGCCGGCAATTTTCTGTTCAACAGGGGTAAGCAGATCGAATATCTCGCCTCCATCATGGACCGCAAGCCGATCATCGTCGCCCCGTACGACGCGGAGCTGTTCGGCCACTGGTGGTACGAAGGTCCCGACTGGCTCAATTATCTTATCCGTAAAGTTGCGTTCGAACAGAACGTGCTGTCTTTCTGCACTGCGTCGGATTACCTCACGGCCAATCCGCGCAACCAGAGCTGCAGCCCGTCGTTTTCGAGCTGGGGCTTCAAGGGATATTCGGAGGTGTGGCTCGAAGGAAGCAACGACTGGCTGTACCGCCATCTTCACAAAATGGAAGAGCGCATGGTGGAGGCGGCGCAAGAGCATCCCGAGGCCGGCGACGTGCTGCGCCGCACCCTCAACCAGATGGCGCGCGAACTCCTGCTCGCGCAGTCGAGCGACTGGGCGTTTATCATGAAGACCGGCACCATGGTGCAGTATGCCGTACGCCGGTCAAAAGAGCACATCGCGAATTTCAACCGTCTGTACGACGAGGTGAAGGGGGAGCGGATAGACGAAAACTTTCTGTCGCTTCTCGAGTCGCACAATAATATTTTTCCTCATATCAATTACCGGGTCTACGCCTAGAGTGTCCCGGAAATTCACCTCGCGAAAGCTATCCCCGCAACAAAGGAGCGTGGCATGAGACCATTCGCATTTTTCGCCGTTGCCGTTTTGTGTATCAGCGGCGCCGCCATTGGACAGCAGAAGGAAATGCTGGACGTGTATGCCGTTGCAGGGGCGGGGATCGGTGTCGGCGGCCTGGACGTGGGGGCCTCGCAATCATGGTCGGCTCTGGTGGGCGGCTATCTCACCAAGACAACCGACAATTACCTTAATTTCGGAAGCGGTCTCCAGCTCGAAGGCGGAGCCGATGTCAGGATCATGCAGCATCTGTACGGCCAGGCGGCGCTCTGCTACGGCAACGGACTCTGGGGCATCGACAAAGTCGTGGAATATGCCGGCGGCGACAAGACCACCGACCAGTACTCGTATTCGACGCTGGGTATCAAGCTGCTTGTCAAGCCGACGTTCCAGGTGCTCGACCTGTTCACCGTATACACCGGCTTCGGCATCGGTCTCGATTTCGCATGGTTGACAATACATAGGACCGACGTTGGTCCGGGGGTAAACCTGTCGGCCCGGGCCGACGACGGACAGTGGCCGGCATTCGCGTTCGAGGGTTCGCTGGGACTGGATTATCCCATTACCCGGTCGATCATTGTTTTCGGGGAACTGCAATGCGAGGTCATGAATTTCATGACTTCGCAGCGGACGATAACGAATTCGAATTATCCCGACGGGACGGATTGGAACAACCAGATCATCAACTACCAGACAAACGCCACGGACCGCGATCCTCCCTACAGCACACCCGGAACGAATGTCGGCATACGGGTCGGGGTCAAGTTTCCGCTAATGTGACGGATTATTTTTCTTGATGTTTTCTATGGTGGGGGAACCACGAAGTGGTTTCCCCTGGGGTGCAATGTAGGGGCGCATAGCGATGCGCCCCTACATAAGCACCCACACCCCTTCCAGCGGGAACACGCACGAGGCGCAATGCTTGCGCATTGCGCGTGTCGCGTTCCCGCAACGCCTTCCTGTAGGTATGCCGCTTCGCGGCAATAGAAAGCCATTGATATTCTGTGTTATCGCGAGCGCAAGCGTCGGCTTCGACCGCGCAGCAGACTTTACAAATGTGGAAATATCCCGCTGCCATGCGCCAGGCCGGACTGAAAGGCGCGCAAGAGCGCGGGGCCGGCCGACCCGGCCGCAGGCATAGGGCGGACCGGCACCGAGGCGAAAAGCCGAGCCTGCAAGGAGGGCCGCCGCCGTCCTCGGCGGGGCGCCCAGATTTCTAAACTACTCTTTTATTACTCATCTCAACCGCCACACTTTTGGCATACCTCAGGGCCTGCGGCTTGTCGATCCTCACGGTGGCGCTTGTCACACGCGAGTCTTCCATGACGATGGCAAGCACGCGGGCGGCAAGCTTCTCGATGAGCCGGTAGCGCGAGTTCTCCACTTCGGCGATAATTTTCCTCTTGAGCTGCTTGTAGTTGACCGTGTCGGCGAGCGCGTCCGATGCCGCGGCCTTCGACGCGTCGAACTCAAGCGACAGGTTGATGACAACGTCCTGGCGGACGTCGCGTTCCCATTCGTTGTCGCCGATGACGGTACGGAGCAGCAGGTCGACGATCGAGAGTTTTGCAATGGGCATTGGAAGCCTCCGGAGTTCAAAGAAGTGAAGGAGTTACAAATTGTCGAAGCAACAAAGTCAAGAAAGTGGCAAAGGGACGAAGTTACGGAAAAGCTACTCTTTTCAACTCTTCAACCGTTCAACTTTTCAACTTTCTTGCGGTGAGCCATATATTTTCCCTGCATCATGAAAGATACTAAAAAGCCGCACGCAATGGAACTCCTCGCTCCCGCAGGCTCGGTTGAAAGCTTCCGGACGGCCATTGACGCGGGCGCCGACGCGGTGTACCTCGGGCTCACGGATTTTAACGCCCGGCTCCGCGCCCGCAACTTCACCATGAAGACATTGTCGTACGCGGTGCCGTTTGCCCACAGCCGCGGCGTGAAGGTGTACGTGACGTTCAACACACTTGTCAAGCAGGCCGAACTCGAACGCGCGGTGCATTTCCTGTACCAGCTCGACCAGATCGGCGTGGACGGGGTCATCGTTGCCGATCTCGGGATAATCCGCATCGCGTCCGCCGAGTTCCCGCGGCTGCGCCTGCACGGGAGCACGCAGATGAGCGTGCACAACAGCGCCGGCGCCGAGGCTTGCAGGCGGCTGGGCATCAGGCGCGTTGTTGTCGCGCGCGAACTCACACTCAAGGAAATCGGCCGCGTGTGCGCGGCCGGAAACACCGAAATAGAAGTTTTTGTGCACGGCGCGTTGTGCTACTCGCTGTCGGGAATGTGCCTTGCGTCGAGTTTTTTCGGAGGCTCGAGCGGCAACCGAGGCAGGTGCACCCAGGTGTGCAGGCGTGCATTCGACAGGCAGCCCGCCGATCCCAACGCGTTGCCGGGATATTTTTTCTCTGCGCACGACCTGTCGCTTGTGGACCACCTGCCGCTCCTGGCGGCGGCCGGGGTGGCGAGCCTCAAGATCGAAGGGCGCATGAAGCCCGCCGCCTACGTGGGCACCGTGGTGCGCGCGCTGCGCATGGCTCTTGACCATCCGGAAAAGACGGATGAGGCCAAACTGCTGCTGGCGGGCGACATGGCCAGGCGCAAGACGCGGTTGTTTATGGACGGCCTTGTCCAGGAAAGTCTCATAGATCCATTGAACCCGCCCGGAACCGGAACCGCGATCGGCACGATAGACAAGGTGGTAGGGCCCGCGATCTTTGTCGAAACAGAAGAAAGCCTCGCCGTTGGCGACCTGCTGCGAGTCCAGCCGAAGATCGGGACCGAAGGGATAATGGCGGCCGCCGCGGCCGTTTCCCGGGACAACGGCACAACCCGCATCGTGCTTGACAAGGAACTGGCCTGCGGGCGCGGCGACGCCGTGTACCGGGTGGGTACTGCCGGTGACGCGATCGCAACCGAGAGCAGGTTCAACGTCCGGCCCGCACGCTACAACGAAGAGTGCCGGGATGCGCGCGGCATCGTGCGCCGGCAGGGCGCGGCCGGCGAGCGCGACGCAAACCGCGACCGGCGGCTGTTTGTCAAGATAGACTCGCCGGGATGGCTGCCCATGCTTGCCGGGCCGGAGGTGGGCGGCGTTATTTGCGCGTTTGACAAAAACGATGCGGCGCGGCTCGCGCAGGATCCGGGCGCGCAAAAGCAGTTGGGCCGCGCAGCCTACATCGAGCCGCCGCCGTTCGTATCGGACGAGGACCTTGGGCAATGGCGGCGGCTCGTGGCGCGCCTCTGCGTGGACGGTGATTTCGGCCTCATGTGCGGAAACCCGGGTCATGCCGCGCTTACGCATGGCGTAAAGCGGGTGCGCGCCGACTACGGTCTGTGGTGCCTCAATCGGGCGGCGCAGGCTGCATACAGCGGCCTCGGCATGCGGTTCTTCTCCTACTCGCTCGAAGACGATTCGATGAACATCCGCGACTGCGCTTCACAAAACGGCATGCTGTATCTGTTTACGCACGCGCCGCTGTTTATTTCCCGCATGCGGCCCGCGATTCCCGCCGGGAGCCGCATAGCCGACCGTCTGGGCAGAACGGCGTTCACCGCCGAGAAACACGGGCTGCACTACCTGGTGGCCGAAGAGACGGTGTGCCTGTTTAACAAAAGGGAAAGGCTCGAAGAGCAGGGGATCAACACGTTTTGCATCGACCTGAGCTTCATGGAACCGGATGGCGAGACTCTCGCCGAGATCCTATCTTGCTACCGGGAGCTGAGGAAGTACCCGGGGTCTTGTCTGTTCAATTTCAAGGGCGGTTTGAAATAGACTGTTTGAATAAAAATCTTTTGGTGGGGAAATTCGGCCTGTCTCAAATCTTGACAGTAGGTTTGGGCGTTCCCCTCGCTTCGCGAGGGTCGCTCTCCCTACGTGCTCGGCCATTGGCCTCGTTGCCGGTCCGCCCTATGCCGCGCCGCCGCGGCCGGGTCGGCCGTCAACGCGCTTTAGCGCGCACTCCGGTCCAGCTAACGCGGCGCATAAGATGTTGGCACAAATGTCAACGACGGCATTCGCGGGTTGGTTCTGACTTTGTTTCTTGATATCAGCTATTAGTGGCGCACCCTGCGGGCTGCCATCGGCAATCGTCTCCGCACTTCCTGTGATCCGGCTCGCAACGCATACTCATGTGCGGGGGCACCCAGAAAGGACAGCTGAACCGTAAGCTTTCCCAACGTTGCAATTGTCAAAGACAGGGAAGAATAGAAATTAGCGGGTTTTATTAGAAGAAGTGTTTGATGATCTTTACGGTTGAATCCCACTGCGAGCGCGTCTTTGCGGTGAGTCTTTTTTTTCTCGGTGTTCTCTGCTCGATGATGAGGGATGGACTTTTGCGGAAAATCTGAGAATCAAGTTGCGCCTTGCCGAGGTTTTTTCGGATATAACGGCGCCCTCTCTCCGTCAAACGCCGCGCGCAGGCGCTTGTCGGAAGAGCTCTCTTTGCGCCGTAATCCGGCTGGACAGATTCTTTTCGAAATCTTTCTGAGTTCCGGCCGCCGGGACCGCCATTCTTCCCAAGTGATTATGCGAGATGCGGGTTTATTGTTTTTTGAGGCCATCGGCGACTTCCTTCTTGAGGGCGCGAACCCGTTCGGTGATGGCATATCGTTTATCGGCGGCGAGACGGTCCACTTCCTTCCAATCGGCCTTGATTTTTCCCGAAACGCATTGCGCGAGGAGCACCTTTGCGCAGAGTTCCGATTCTTTGTCCCGCCGGGGGTAGAATGCGATCAATATCCGCTCGACAAGCAGTTCTTCCACCGGAATGAGTGATATGGTCCCGTATTTGGTGGCAAGCCGGGTGAAAGGCGTCCTGGAATCTTTTTCCAGCGTCCCCAGCAGGTCTACAAAAAGACCGCCGATTTTCCAGGACCGCGGACCTCCGGAGCCGTTGAGGGAGCCGATTATTTCTTGTTGGACTCTCGGCGGAACCGGACCTCCCTTTTTCCGGCAAAAGTCTATGTCGCCGGACATATAATTTCCTTCGGTATAAAATTCGATGGCGGCACCGCCCACAACTACCAATTCGGTGCCCTGTTCCGCAAAAAGGGTGCTTATCAATCCCGCGAGTTTGAGGCCCCTTTCGAGAAGGTCTTGCGTGGAATTGATCTCTTTGAGTGCGGCCTGAACTGCAGCCTTGTCCATATGAATGAATGCCTTTTTCTTCCCCTCAACAATTGTCTTTGTCTTAAGATACGCTCGGGAGAACGCTTGCGGCTACATTTTCTTTAGACAGAGCCTGCATGTCACAATTAGAGCAATGATTAGCGCGACGGTGAAGATTGCGGATTTGAGAATTTACAATCCAAAGAGCAGTTGCAATTGTCAATTCACGTGCAGTGGCACCTGGAGACTTCCGCTTATGCGCTGACGTTGTGCTTGTAGTTTTGTTTTCGCGTTAGGGGCGACCGGAATGGTGCGCCAAAGCGCAGTGCCGCCCGACCACGGCCCGCCGACAAATAAAATGCCGTGTTCGATTTCTATCCCAATTTGCATGGCGAAATACCGGAGGCGGGGGAGTTTTTTTCCATTGAGAAGGCGTTGCGGAAACGTGACGCGCGCAATGCGCAAGCGTTGCGCCTCGCGCACGTTTCCGCTGGAGGGGGTGTGCCCCGAGACCCCGCAGACGCGTTCCTCGCGGCGAGGAGGCTCGGGGCCAGGGGGAAACGCGCAGCGGTTTCCCCTCCAAAAAAAAGATTATTTGAGTCTAGAGGTGTTGACCCTCGGGCGGAATGTCGGGCAGCGGCTGCACATTGAAATAGAGCTTGACAAAAAGAGTAAATGCCTCTTCGAACTTCTTCCCGCTGGACACTTCCGGGTTTCGCCTCTGGTTGTCGAGCTCCTGCTTTTGCCATTCCTTTATCTGATACACCAGCTCCTTCGAAACGATGCGGAGCTTTATGATCTGGTTGTTCTGGGTTTGCCACATCCGTATTCGCTCGTCGGATTTTGGAGAGGTGAGCGAGATATCGTACAGCGAATCCGGGATGCAGACGCTTTTGGGCAGGGCATAGGGCGAATTCCGCGCGGCGCAGTACAGGTAGTAGAAGCCCTTGAGGAAGCGGGGGAAGAACGAGTCGAGGTAGAGGAGTTTGTCCCAGCGCTCGTGTTGCAGGTCGCGCTCGAAGGTTTCGAGCGTCGGGATCATGGTCTTGCACACCCTGTTGAGAACGTCGGCCTCGAAATCGGAGATCATGTACGCCTTGTCGGGCAATTCGTTATGCACGATTTTCTGGCGCCCGTCTTTGGTTACTTTGATCTCGAAGTCGGCAATCGGGGCGATGATGTCGTAGGACGATTCGTCGTCGTCGGAGCTGCCGAAAGACACCTTTACTTTTTCGAACTGGTTGGTTTGATCGTTAAAGGAGACGCTCAGCTTTGCAAGTGGAATTCCATAGGGAGTGCGTTTTCCCGGAGTTTGGGCGCCGGCAAGCGAAATCGCCGCAATCATTGCGATGAGTAGGATCTGATGAACCACGATTACCCATTTCGTGTTTCAGCTCACACCACCCGTTCCGCCTGATTCTCCTCTGCGATCAACAGAATGCGTGGGTCGAGCTTCAAGTGCATATCCGACACCATCTCGGCATCATGGTCCTTGACGAGGTCGAGATGAATGAACTCTCCCCGCGGCTGAAGACAGATGAGGATGGCGATATCGTCCATGTACGGCGCCAGCATCGGGGGAACCCGGCTTTTTGCGTTCGTGTCTTCCTTGAGCGTCGCGCTGAACCAGAGCTCAAAAGCGTTGTCGCGCGCGAAGCGCCGGAACTCCCCGAATTCCTTGACCGTCGCTTTGTTGAAATCGTACCCGTCAAGGACGATCGTTTCGACCGAAAAGCTGCCCTTCTCCATAAGGGTGCGGATGTTCTTTTCGATTTTCGCAACCGTTACGTTGGCCTGCTCGAAATTCATTACGAGCCTATTCCTTATTATATCATCATGAACATCCATGGCGCAATCAAGTTTATAACGCTTCGCTATTTCCTGGAAAATGTCCTCGTACCATTGCACGATATGGCCGATTTTCCCCGAGTACGACACGTGGATGACGTGCTTCTCCTGAAACAGCTGATCGGTGGCGATGTGCACCAGGCACGCGGTTTTCCCGACGCCTTTTCGCGCCGCGATCACGCCGATATTGCCTTTGCCCAAGCCTCCGCGCGTTGATTTTTCGAGAATCCTCAGGGGGCTTCTCTTAATCAATTCTTTCCTCACCATGCTCTATTCCTCCGTATCACGTGGTTTCGATCCTGGGGGCGTTAGGCCCGTTTTTTCGCCTGTTCCTGATATTGCTTGATGAGTTCTTCGCATTTGCTTGCCGGCACCTTGCCGTAGCGGGCGAATTCCATGGTGAAATTCGCCTTGCCCTGCGTAATGGAGCGAAGCACGGTTGAAAATCCGAACATCTCGGCGAGCGGCACCTCGGCGTCGACCCGCGAGAACGTATTGTCTTCCGAGGTACTGATGATGATGCCCCGCCGCTGGTTGATGGAGGCGAGCGCGTTTCCCTGGAACTCGGCCGGCCCCTCTATGGACACCTTCATGATGGGTTCGAGGATCTCGGGCCTGGCCCTTGCATAGGCCTGGCGGAACGCGCCGATGGCGGCGAGCTGGAACGCCATATCCGATGAGTCAACCGAGTGCGACTGGCCGTCGTTGATGGTTATCTTGACGCCCACAATGGGGAACCCGATTATCGAGCCTCTGGCAAGACAGGCCTTGAATCCCTTGTCGCACGACGAAATGAATTCGCGGGGGATAACGCCGCCCACGATCTCGTCGATGAATTCGTAGTCCCTGTCGTGAATCGGCTCCATGATGCCTGCCACGCGTCCGTACTGGCCCGATCCGCCGCTCTGCTTCCGGTGAGTGTAGTCGAACTCGACCCTCTGGGTAATGGTTTCCCGGTAGGCAACCTGGGGCTGGCCGGTTTCGATCTCAACGTTGTATTCCCGCTTCATGCGCTCGATGTAAATGTCGAGGTGCAGCTCTCCCATGCCGCGGATAATGGTTTCCTTTGACTCGGCATCCACGTGCGACCGGAAGGTGGGGTCCTCCTTGCTGAACCTGTTGAGCGCCTTGGACATGTTATCGGCCGACTTGTTGTCTTTGGGCTTGATGGCAAGGGATATGACCGGCTCAGGAACGAACATCGACGTGAGCGAGTAGTTGAGACCGCCCTGCGCAAAGGTATCGCCCGACGCGCAGTCGACGCCGAACAGCGCAACGATGTCGCCGCACGGGGCCGACTGTATGTCTTCCATGGCGCTGGCATGCATGCGCACGAGCCTGCCCACCTTGAAGCTTTTCCCGCTGCGTATGTTGGTGAGTTCGTCGCCCTTCTTGAGCGAGCCCTGATAAATACGGATATAGGTGAGCTGGCCGTAGTGACCGTCTTCGAGTTTGAACGCGAGAGCCACGGTCGGTTTGTCGTCCAGGGCCTCGAGCGGAATTTCGGCTTCGTCGTTGTCGAGATCGAGCGCGAAATATTTCCGGTCGCGCGGAGACGGCAGATATTCGACCACGGCGTCGAGAAGCGGCTGCACGCCCTTGTTCTTGTAGGCCGTGCCGACAAATACCGGCGTGAGGTCGAGCGAGAGGACGCCTTTTCGCACGGCAGTGCGGATCTGCTCCTCGGTTTCCTTTCCTTCCAGGTATGCCTCGGCAAGCTCATCGCTGTACATGGAGACGGCATCGATGAGTTCCACGCGCCTTGCCTCCGCCTCTTCCCTGAGGTCGGCCGGGATTTGCTCCTCCCGCATGTCCTCGCCGTGGTCGCCGTCAAAATACAGCGCCTTCATGGTGACAAGGTCTACCATGCCCGCGAATTTTTCTTCCAGGCCGATGGGGACCTGCATGAGGACGGCGTTGTGGCCCAGCTTCTCGCACAGCTGCTCTTTTACCCGGTAGGGGTTGGCGCCGGCGCGGTCGCACTTGTTGATAAAAGCGACTCGCGGCACCTTGTAGCGTTTGAGCTGCCGGTCTACCGTAATCGATTGCGACTGAACGCCTCCCACCGAACACAGTACCAGCACGGCGCCGTCGAGCACGCGCAGCGCGCGTTCCACCTCGATGGTGAAGTCCACGTGTCCGGGCGTATCGATCAGGTTGATCGAATGCTTGCGCCATTCCACGTTCGTGGCGGCCGAGGCGATGGTGATGCCGCGCTCGCGCTCCAGTTCCATGGAGTCCATGGTGGCGCCGACGCCGTCCTTGCCCTTTACCTCGTGAATCGCATGGATCTTGTTGCAGTAGTACAGAATTCTCTCGGAAAGAGTGGTCTTTCCGGAATCGATGTGGGCGCTGATGCCGATGTTCCGCATTGTTGAAATGTCGAATGCCATAATACGCTGATCTCCTCGAGAACCTGAAGATTATGTGACTAAAATACTACCATTGCAAATCTATCACAGGCTTTTTATTCCAAGCTTCGGACCGGGTAATCTGTGCGGTGGCGCTGCGAGGGAGGCCAAAACAACAGAGCGGCCGTGATATTTTCGGCGGAAAAAAACTGATCAAAAATACTATGTGGATGAATGGGCGGGTAAAAAAAATAGTTTGTTGAACAGGGGGAGGTGAAAAACGTAAATTAGTGGTTAAGAAAATGGAAAATCAAATACATCTGGATCGCTGAGCGGCGTGACCCCCAAGGGAGGAATTGGGGCAAGAATCCAGTCTTCGGTTGGGGGGCACGCACGAAGTGTCGCTGGACGGTGCAGCAATAACAATTGTTGGCTTCCTGGATATTACGAAGAACAGGTCCGGTTTAAATTACCCACTACCCAGAAGGCCCCCGATTTTGTCGGGGGATGAATGCGCCTCTGCAAAAACGGTAACGCCCGAATTCTTGTTAAGGATGCGAAAAAAGATGAAGCTTCTTTATTATATAACCTCGCATGGCTACGGCCATGCCGCCCGGACGGCAACTATCTGCAACCTTCTCTCGCCTGATACGGAAATATTGTTCCGCACAACGGTCCCGCCCGAATTCTTCGCCGAAGAAATCCGGCGGCCGTTTGCCCACGCGCCGGCCGAGTTTGACTGCGGGTGCCGTCAGACCGACGGGGTTACGGTGGACGTGGAGGAGACGCTTGGCGCGTACCGGAGCATTGCGGACCGCAACGCGGGACTCCTGGACACGGAGGCGGCGTGGTGCGTGAAGAACGGCGTTTCTGTTATAGCAAGCGATATCGTGCCCTTTGCGTTTGAGGTTGCGCGCGCGGCCGGGATCCCGTCGGTTGCGGCGACAAATTTCACCTGGTACTCCATTTACGAAGATTATGCCGCGGGGCGGCCCGGATTCGCGCCGTATCTTGACAAAATAAGAGAACAGTACGCTCTGGCCGACCTTCTGCTCGCCCTGTTCCCCGCTTGCCCGATGCCGTATTTCCCGGCAGCGTTGAACGTGGGCCCCGTGGGCCGGGTGGGTACGGACATCCGGCGCCGCCTCCGGGAGGAAAACGGCATCGCCTTTGACAAGCGCCTGGGGCTCATTTACACGGGGAACTTCGGCATGGACGGAGCCGCATGGAAAGACCTTGAGCGTTTAGGGGACTGGGAATTTTTCGGGCTGTATCCCCTGCCGGGCGCGCCGAAGAATTATCACCGGATAGAAAAGAACCTTTTCCGCTACCAGGACTGCATCGCTTCCGCCGATGTGATGATAAGCAAACTCGGCTACGGCACCTGCGCGGAATGTCTCCTCAACGGCCTGCCCATCGTCTACCTTCCCCGGGACGGATTCGCCGAGTTCCCCGTTTTGCATGCCGCCCTGTCCGATTGGGGGTACGGCTACCTTTTGTCGAAGGAGAATTTCTACAGCCTCGCCTGGTCGGACGCGCTGGATGTGGTACAGCGGCGGGGGAAACCCGCGCCCCTGCCCTCGGGCGCAGCGCTCACCTGCGCGAGGGAAATAGAGAAACTCGGATCGCCACCGCCCTCATATTTCGCTTGAACAACGCACCCCTTTGTTCTTATACTTATTTATAGTTGCCGTGCCGCGCCTTTTCGGCAAAGACCGAAAGCAGCTCGTCTAAAAAGCCCGGGGAACCGCCTTTGGACAATCCACTTTCCAAGTTATGTCCCGTTGAAGACCGTGAAGACGGCGTTTACATCAGAGTGACTCGCGAGGTGAGCGCCGCTGTCGGCGTCGAGCGGATCATTGCCGAGCTCGACCATGCCATGGTGACGAATTACGACGTCCAAGCCATCCGGGACGTCGTCACCCGGGCGCGCGGCGGATTCGAGAAAATAGGCCCGCCCTTCGACTATTACAATCCCGAGATGGACAAGTATGTGGACCTCAGCGTGACGCCGCTGAAGGCAGGCATGGTATTCAGCTCGATCGCGAGTTCCAACGACATCAAGCCGACCGCGTCGACGCTTGCGTTCTGCCTCAAGCGCAAGGGAATCGTTTTTGGACTCAAGCCGGATGTCTTGCGCGATGTCGCTCAGAACGGCATGTACGATAAGGAAGTGGTGGTTGCCGAAGGAGTGGAGCCCGTTGCCGGGCAGGACGCGAAGATTGTCTTTGAGGTCGACCTGGAAAAAGACGCGCGGCCCATTGAGGAGCGCGGCGGCAAGGTTGACTATCGCAACATACATTCCATAGCCCAGATAGGCCAGGGAAAGGCAATCGCCCGCAAAGAGCCTGCCACGGCCGGGACGCCGGGCAGGGACGTCCGCGGCGATGAAATTCCCGCGACCCCGGGCAAGGACTCGGCGATTAAGGCCGGGAAGAACACCATGGTGTCGGAGGACGGAAAGTATCTCCTTGCCACCAAGAGCGGGTATATCTACAAACAAGGCGATCTCGTGAACGTGGGCGAGCTTCTCACCATCAAGAGCGATGTCGATTTCTCGGTGGGCAACATAAAGTACTCGGGCGACGTGGAGATATTCGGGAATGTTTTGTCCGGGTTCACCGTTGAGACCGAAGGAAACATTCATATCAAGGGAGAGGCTGAGTCGGCAAAGATCATCTCGCGCAACGGCTCCGTAACCATAGAAAAAGGGATCATCGGAAAGGGCGACATGATCGTGTCGGCCAAGCACGACGTGGGTATCGTGTTCGCCCAGGCCGCGGTGGTGACCTCGGAAGCCGCGGTAACCATCGAGAAGTACTGCCTTCACTGCGACGTTACCTGCGACACGGCCGTGGGCGCCGATTCACACTCGGCATTTATCGGCGGCAGCCTCACGGCTTTCTCGAAAGTGGAGATCGGCGTGACGGGCAACGACAAGGGAGTGGAGACGAAGATTTTCGTTCTTGATAAAGAGGAGCTGGCCATCAACGAGAAATTGCGCGAGCTATCGATCCTCGAACAGAAACTCAATGCCGACCTCGACCCCATCAAAAAACAGCTCAGGACAAAGGCGGCCATCCTGAAACAGGCCGGGACGCAGGCGTCTCCCCGGCAGGCCGAGGAACTCAAGAAGTGGCTCGACGTCTACAACAAGCTTGCCGTCAAGCTCAAATACGTGCAGGAGAAAACAGCCGGCCTGCAGGCCGAACTCAAGAAGCCGCGGCAGTACGGCGGCTACATCAAGATAACAGGCGACGTGTATCCGGGTACGGAGTTGAACCTTTACGGAATGTCGAAAGTGATAAGGGCGCATCTTGTCAACAAGATGTTCCACATTAGAGACGGCGCCGTTGTGGCGGAAGGATAACGACATGGGAAAAACAGCCGGCCTGCATGTACAGAAGAAAGACGGGTTTGTGTGGATCAAGCTTCCCGACTCCCTCAACATGGACAATTACGTAAAGGTTGAGCAGGAAGTGAGCGCCGCGCTGACCGAGACGCCGCCCCGGGTGGTGCTCGACCTGAGCGCGACGGCAAGCCTCTACAGCTCGGGCCTGGGCCTGCTTATCCGGCTGCGCCAGCGGATCAACGACGAAGGCGGAGTCCTCTTTCTTGTCAACGTCGCCCGGAAGATATCCGACATGCTCGACTCGGTAAACCTGGAGCGGCTTTTTACCACCTATGCCACCGACGTGGAATTCGAGATTTCCCAGGAAGACGTTCTGAGCGAGACCATGACGCGCAAGAGCGGCGGGTTCGTCTTTGTCGCGCGAATTGAAGGCGGGCTGTACCGCATCAACATGTCGGGTGCGCTCTGCACGGGACAGGATTTCTCCGCGCTCGCCGCGTTTTCCCCCGAGGACAAGGTCAAACATTACGTTTTCGACCTCACCGGCCTCCAGATGGTCGATACCGCCGGCATCCATGTTCTGGCCCAGCTGTTCGTCTCCATTCGCGACAAGGGCGGCACCGCGGTCACCTACGGCGGCGATGAGTTCATCCGGGAACTTCTCGACATCCTGAGCCTCACCGAATTCGTGATATGCTGCAAGGATGAGCGGGAGGCAATGACCAGGGTGGGGAAGGCGTAGCCGAATTCTCTTAGTCTTGCCAAGCAATTAATAATTGAATCTGAATACATTTGGGAGCTTCGCGTGGCTCTTCTGCGCCCCTGCTGTTGGGCGCGAGCAATAGCGTGGGTGGTGCTGTTGCGAGATCGAAAACCTTACCCCGGCTGTTGCGCCCTTCCCGTTGGGCGCGCCGGCTCTCCTAAAGGGAGGCGGGGAAAATATGGGAATAGACTAACACAAGCGCGCACCATTGAAAGGGCAGTTGAACGGTAAAGACATCGCATTGATTCAGCCCATGACAAGGCAACTGTCAGGTGAATGCCGGCACCGCACACGGCTGAAGAGCGGGTGCTGTAGCCCATATAGTTAGGCATTATGTCGACTGACGACATAATTATGTATGCCGTTTAAGGTCTAATATCTGTTAGGAGCGAAATAAAAATGAC